>NZ_PENI01000026.1 GCF_003688995.1 Streptomyces shenzhenensis
TATCAACATATCTGGCGTTGACTTTTGGCACGCTGTTGAGTTCTCAAGGAACGGACGCTTCCTTCGTACTCACCCTCTCGGGCTTTCCTCCGGGCGCTTCCCTTTCGGTGTTTCCGACTCTATCAGACCCTTTCGGCTCTGATTCCCGGTCGGCGGGGCCTTTCGACATTCACTACGTTAGCGGATTCCTTCGGCAACTCATAATCGAGTTCGAGTTCCTGAATTCAGACATGCAGACATGCTGAATCGGCCCTCGCCGAGGGGTGTCGCAAGTAGTGGGTTGGCCGCTTCCGGCTGCTGGCGAATGCCGTACCCGGGTCAAGCGGCTCGGGCTACGTTACGCACCTTCCCAGAACGCGTCAACTTGAGCGACGCCGGGGTACCTGGGCCCGATAGGGGCTCATGGTCGGGTCGTTGGCGGCCCAGAAGCGCCAGGGGTGGACGCCGCCGTCACCGGACACTCCCGTACCCGGACCCTTGCGTACCTGGTCGGGGGGTACGGGGGTGCCGGTGGCCACCCTCAGCGGGGTCTCACCGGGGGCACAGGCGTGGTGCCGTCGAGGGCTCGGTCCACGCCCAGGACCGTGACGAGGCAGGCCGGCCCTTTGGCCAGTTCCTTGCTATTTCGGGCCGAGACCCGACGTTTACTTGGCTCTTGGGCTCAGTCGGTACGCCGAAACCGTTGGATCTCCGGCGAGGTAGAAGCGGTGCTGCCAGTCGTGCGCCTTGCTCACGCCCACCCGAGGACCGACCCGGATGAGTGCGGCGGGTACTGGCTCGCCCGCGGACAGCGTGACCGAGGCGCCGGTCAGCAGGTCTGTGCCGTTGTGCTCCGCCGTGATGCCGAGCGCCTGGCAGAAGTTCCCCGGACCCCGCGCGAGACGTGCACTCTCGACCTTGCCCCCTCGCCGCTCGCGGGCCAGCTCTTCCCCTTCGACGACCCTGCCTGCCCGGATGAGGACAGCCGTAGCGATGCCGTCTGTCCCGGTGACGATGTTGGCGCACCAGTGGAGTCCATGAGACCGGTAGACGTACAGGTGTCCCGCGGGTCCGAACATGACGGCGTTTCGGGGCGTCCTGCCTCGGTAGGCGTGGGAGGCGGGGTCGGCCGAACCGGAGTACGCCTCGGTCTCCGTGATGGTGATGCTCACGGCTCCCTCGGGGGTCTCGTGCGTGAGGACGGCACCGAGCAGCTTGGGGGCGACTTCTTCAGCCGGGTGAGCAAGATCCGTGAAGTTCATGCTGACCGCCTGTAGAAGCTCCTGGGGAGCGGCGTACGGTCCGGGGGCACGATCATGGCCCTCGAGCGTAGTCCAGCCGGGTGGTGCCAGGGGTGGTCGGGGGACCTTCCGGGTGCCGGGGTGTGCCGCGGAACCGGCCGCGCCCTGATCGCGTTTGTAGGGGTCAAGGGTCCGTACGTAAAGGGAGAGTCATGGCGTTCAAGAGGCTGCTCGCGAGTCTGGGGGCCGGCGGGGCTTCGGTCGAGACGGTGCTCACCGAGGAGAACGTGGTGCCGGGCGGCGTCGTCCAGGGTGAGGTGCGGATCCAGGGCGGGTCCGTGAACCAGGAGATCCAGGGGCTGACCGTGGGCCTGCAGGCGAAGGTCGAGGTGGAGAGCGGCGACGAGGAGTACAAGCAGAACATCGAGTTCACCAAGGTGCGGCTCGGTGGCGCGTTCGAGCTGCAGGCGGGGGCCGTGCACGCGGTGCCGTTCGGGCTGGAGATCCCCTGGGAGACGCCGGTCACGATGATCGACGGGCAGGCGCTGCGCGGGATGCACATCGGGGTGACGACCGAGCTGGAGATCGCACGCGCGGTGGACTCCGGTGATCTGGACCCGATCCATGTGCATCCGCTGCCGGCGCAGAAGGCGATCCTGGACGCGTTCATCCACCTGGGCTTCCGCTTCAAGAACGCGGACATGGAGCGCGGTCACATCCGGAACACGCGGCAGCGGCTGCCCTTCTACCAGGAGATCGAGTTCTATCCGCCGTCGCAGTACCACGGTCTGAACCAGGTCGAGCTGAGTTTCGTGGCCGACGAGCACGCCATGGACGTCGTGCTCGAAATGGACAAGAAGGGCGGGCTGTTCAGCGAGGGCAGCGACACCTTCCGGTCCTTCCAGGTGGGGCTGCACGACTTCCACGGGACCGATTGGGCGGCGTACCTCAACCAGTGGCTGTCCGAGGTCGGCAGCAGGCGCAACTGGTTCTGAGCAGGTCCGGTGAAGTCCGCTGCGGTTCGGCAGCGCCCTGAAGGGGCGCGGGGAACTGCGCGACCAGCCACGATGGTGCCGCCAGACGACCGACGGCACATCGCGGCATGTCCAGCGGAGCGCTTAGGCTCGGGTCCCTCTGCAGGAACGGATCAGGAGGTACCGAGGTGACCGAGCTCAAGCGGCGGCCGCTCCCCCATGATTTCCACCCGCCCGTGCCGTCGTTCACGGTGACCAGCGAGGACATCGAGGAGGGCGGGGCGCTCAAGGACGCTCAGAGCTACGCGGCCGGCAACACCTCGCCGCAGCTGCGATGGGAGGGCTTCCCGCCCGAGACCAAGAGTTTCGCCGTGACGTGCTACGACCCGGACGCGCCGACGGGCAGCGGTTTCTGGCACTGGGTTGTATTCGACATCCCGGTCTCGGTGACCGAGCTGCCGGCGGGCGCGGGCGGCGGCACGTTCGAGGGTCTGCCGGCGGGCGCGGTGCACGTACGCAACGACTACGGCACGAAGGACTTCGGCGGTGCCGCGCCGCCGCCCGGCGACGGCCCGCACCGGTACGTCTTCACGGTGTACGCGGTGGACCAGGAGAAGCTGGGTGCGGACGCCGACGTGACCCCCGCCGTCGTCGGCTTCGACCTGCGCTTCCACGCGATCGCGCGCGCCCAGCTCATCGGCGAGTACGAGAACCCCGCGAAGGGCTGATCCGGCGCACCGAATCAGCCGATCGTTCATGGAACGTTTGCCCGCCCCCGGTCTTGGAAGTGATCAGGGGCGGGCATTTTTTATTGCGTTGTCCATCTCGGCGCGCCCGTCCAGAGTTGATCCAAGCCCGCCGGGGGGTGGGCGGTGCACACGGGAGGTGGGCTGGATGCGGGACACGCTGGTGCTGAACGCGAGCTTCGAGCCGCTGTCGACGGTGACGCTGAACCGGGCCGTCGTGCTGGTGCTCCAGGACAAGGCGGTCGTCGAGCAGGCCCACCCCGAACTGCGTATGCGGGGCGCCGATGTGGACATACCGGCGCCTCGGGTGATCAGGCTGTGCAGATACGTACGGGTGCCCTTCCGAAGACAAGCTCCGTGGTCGCGGCGGGGTGTGCTGGTGCGGGACAGGCACCGCTGCGCGTACTGCGGGCGGCGGGCGACCACCGTGGACCATGTGGTGCCGCGGTCCCGGGGTGGCCAGGACACCTGGCTGAACACGGTGGCCTCGTGCGCCGAGGACAACCACCGCAAGGCCGACCGGACTCCGGAGCAGGCGGGGATGCCGCTGCTGCGGGAGCCGTTCGAGCCGACGCCGGCCGATGCGATGCTGCTCGCGCTGGGTGCCGAGGAGTTCGAGGCGCTGCCTGACTGGTTGGCTCGGGACGCTGCCTGACCCGTCGCCGTAGCGGCTTGTATCGGGTGTCGACTGCGTGGGTTGTCTGTGGTTGATCGCGCGGCTCCCCGCGCCCTTGACGGGCGCGGGGAGGAACTCGGCCTCGGTGTCCGCCGGTCGATCAGTCGATGCTCGGCTTCTCGCGGCGTTCTGTGCTCGGGGCGCTGTTGCCCGAACCGCCGCCCAGGGGGCCGAAGTTGCCCATCGCGCCGGACAGGCCCTTGAGGGCGTCGCCGATCTCGCTGGGGACGATCCAGAGCTTGTTGGCGTCGCCTTCGGCGATCTTCGGGAGCATCTGGAGGTACTGGTAGGACAGCAGCTTCTGGTCCGGGTCGCCGGCGTGGATCGCCTCGAAGACCGTACGGACGGCCTGGGCCTCGCCCTCGGCGCGCAACGCGGCGGCCTTGGCCTCACCTTCGGCGCGCAGGATCTGGGACTGCTTCTCACCTTCGGCGGTGAGGATGGCGGCCTGGCGCGTACCTTCCGCGGTGAGGATCGCCGCACGCTTGTCACGGTCGGCGCGCATCTGCTTCTCCATCGAGTCCTGGATGGAGGTGGGCGGTTCGATGGCCTTCAGTTCCACGCGGTTGACGCGGATGCCCCACTTGCCGGTGGCCTCGTCGAGGACGCCGCGCAGGGCCGCGTTGATCTCCTCGCGGGAGGTCAGGGTGCGCTCCAGGTCCATGCCACCGATGATGTTGCGCAGGGTGGTGACGGTGAGCTGCTCGATGGCCTGGATGTAGCTGGCGACCTCGTAGGTGGCGGCCCGGGCGTCGGTCACCTGGTAGTAGATGACGGTGTCGATGTTGACGACCAGGTTGTCCTGGGTGATCACCGGCTGCGGTGGGAACGGGACGACCTGTTCCCGCAGGTCGATGCGGTTGCGGATGGTGTCGATGAACGGGACGACGATGTTGAGGCCCGCGTTCAGTGTCCGCGTGTAGCGGCCGAAGCGCTCGACGATGGCCGCGCTGGCCTGTGGGATGACTTGGATCGTCTTGATCAGGGCGATGAAGACCAACACCACCAGAATGATCAGGACGATGATGACCGGTTCCATCGTCGTTCCCCGTACCCTTCTCCGCCTCGGCGCTTTCGGAAGATCTTATGTTGTTGAAGATCTTGCTGGTCGAGTCTGACAGACCGTCGGACAACTCGTGGTCTGTTCGGTGCAGTTGAGTCCCGCCAGGTCAGATGACGATCGCCGTGGCCCCCTCGATGTCCACCACGTCCACTTCCTGACCCACCTCATAGGCTCGGCCGGTGTCGAGGGCGCGTGCCGACCAGACCTCCCCGGCGAGCTTGATCCGGCCACCGGAGGCATCGACGCGCTCCAGTACGACGGCCTGCTTGCCCTTCAACGCGTCCACCCCGGTGGCGAGTTCGGGCCGCTGTCTGCTGTACCGGTTCGCGATGGGCCGTACGACGGCGATGAGGGCGACCGAGACGACCACGAAGGCGAGCACCTGGACCACCACGTCGAAGCCCAGGCCGGCGAGTACCGCCGCGGCGATGGCGCCCACCGCGAACATGCCGAACTCCGGCATCGCGGTGATGACGAGCGGAATTCCGAGCGCCGCCGCGCCGATCAGCCACCACACCCATGCGTCGATGTTGTCCACGTGGTCATGGTAGGGCCGTGGGTCCCCGGTCGGACAGGGTGCGAGGGAAGTCAGGACAGCGGCAGGCCCTGCGCGGTCCAGCGGTCGCCGACCTGCTCGACGACGAGCGGGAGGCCGAAGCACAGGGAGAGGTTGCGGGAGGTGAGTTCGAGTTCCAGCGGGCCGGCGGCCATGACCTTGCCCTGGCGGATCATGAGGACATGGCTGAAGCCGGGGGCGATCTCCTCGACGTGATGGGTCACCATGATCATGGAGGGGGCGATCGGGTCGCGGGCGAGGCGGCCGAGGCGGCGGACCAGGTCCTCGCGGCCGCCGAGGTCGAGTCCGGCGGCCGGCTCGTCGAGGAGGAGCAGTTCGGGGTCGGTCATCAGAGCGCGGGCGATCAGGGTGCGCTTGCGCTCGCCCTCGGAGAGGGTGCCGAACTTCCGGTCGAGGTAGTCGCTCATGCCGAGGCGGTCGAGGAAGGCGCGGGCGCGCTGCTCGTCGACCTCCTCGTAGTCCTCCTGCCAGTGGGCGGTCATGCCGTAGGCGGCGGTGAGCACGGTCTCCAGGACGGTCTGGCGCTTGGGGAGCTTCTCGGTCATGGCGATGCCGGCCACGCCGATGCGCGGGCGGAGTTCGAAGACGTCCGTGCCGGGCTTGCCGAGGGTCTCGCCGAGGATGGTGGCGGTGCCCTTGCTGGGATAGAGGTAGCTGGAGGCGACGTTGAGCAGGGTGGTCTTGCCGGCGCCGTTGGGGCCTAGGATGACCCAGCGCTCGCCCTCCTTGACCGACCAGGAGACCTGGTCCACCAGAGCCCGGCCCTCGCGGACCACCGATACGTCCTGAAGTTCCAGAACATCGCTCATGAGCGCGTTGTCTCCCCTTGCATTGTGGCCGGTCGTTGTGGCCGGTCTCGGCGCTGTCGCGGTCGCCAGTGGCTCGGTCCGCCGCGCCGGTGGGCGCAGCCCCTACGAAATCTACGCCACCGGTGCCGCGCTCCATTCCATCGGTCCGGTCCTTAGGGTGGGGGCATGCTCTCGGAACCGCGTTCAGGACGCCTCGCCGCTTGGGGAAATGCCCTTTTGGCCGGACTTGTCTCCCCGGACGACGCCGTGCTCGCCATCGTGGCCGAGGACGCCGTGCACCGGTTGGAGGGGCTGCCGGGTGAGCCGGCGCCGGTCGGTCTCACCCTCGGTCTTGGCCGGCTGCGGGCGCTCGGGGTGACGGGGCTGCGGGTGGCGCTGCCGCAGCCCGGGCATCCGCTGGGGCTGAGCGGGCCGCCCGAGTTCAACGCGCGGGCGCTGGAGGCCGAGGAGGCGGTGGTCTGCCACGGTGCGGCGCTCGGGCTGGTGCCCGAGGTGTACGAGGCGGGGCCGGACGGCGATGCGCACGTCGAGGTCGTCTGGCGCTGTCTGCCGGTGCGGGAGGCGCCGCCCGCCGACGTGCCGTCGCTGGGCGAGGCCGAGCGGGAGCTGGCGGAGGCGCTGCGGGAGGCGACTGAGGTGCTGTCGCAGCTTGATCTCGCCGGGTCGGGCCCGGTGGCCGAGGCGGCGATCGACGCGTACCGGGCACGGACCGAGCTGGGCGGGGAGGTGCTGGCGCCGGGGTATCCGCCGCGGGCGGTGCGGGTCCTGGAGCTGGCGCGGCGGGTGGGCCTGTTGGTCTCGCTGGCGTACGAGAACGGGCACGGCGGGGCGGTGAGCGCGTCGGAGATGGCGGCGCGGGGGGCCGCGCTGCGACCGGTGGAGCGGACGGCGCGGCGGGCACAGGTCGCTGCGTACAACTCCGTTGTGGAGGAGCGGGAGCGGGGGGTGCGGTGAGCGGTGCCCGGGTGTTCTGGGCTGTTGGTGCGGGCGTATCTGGGGGCTGTCGCCCCCAGACCCCCGCTTCGACTGTCAGCCGTTGGCGCCCTGGTTGCCGAACGCCGGGTTCAGCAGGCCGATCACGTTGACGCTGAGGCCGGTGACATCGACGGGGGCGTGGACCGGGGCCTCAACCACGTTGCCGGAGCCGACGCCCGGGGAGTTCTCGGCCGCGCCCACGGCTCCCGAGTCGGCGAAGGCCGCACCGGCCGAAGCGCCCGCGGCGATACCGGCGACGGTCATGGCAACGGCGGCCTTCTTGGCAATGTTCATGGAAACGTTCCTCCTGCGTGTGCGTATCCGACCCGACGTGGGTCGCACGCTGATCAACGCCGGTGAGGTCCGGGCGGTACGGAGCTGCGCGACCGACAGCCCGATCGAATGAATCGGACGACAAACAGACCGGCCTCCCGGGGTTCCGGGAGGCCGGCGGTCGCTGACGCCGCTGTCAGCCGTTGAGGCCGAGGTTGCCGAAGGCGGGGTTCAGCAGACCGATGACGTTCACGCTGTTGCCGACCGCGTTCACCGGGATGTGCACCGGGGCCTGGATGACGTTCCCGGAGACGACGCCCGGGGAGTGCTCGGCCTTGCCGTCGGCCGACGAGCCGTCGGTGGCGGAGGCCATCCCGGCGCCGGCGGCAAGCAGGCCACCGGCCACCATCGTCACGGCCGCTGCCTTCTTCAGGTTCTTCACTTCTAAGCCCTCCTTGGCGATCACCGCGGCAAGTCGCCGCGGCACGCACTGGAGAACGCCGGAGATCCACAGAGGGTGCGCCATGCGGGTGACATTCCCACGACGGTATGAATCTCAGCCCGCGACGGAACCATTCGTGCTGCCGGTGTCGAAGCCTCTCGGCGGGCGTTTCAGCCGGTCACGCCGTGTCGGACGGCCCACAGCGCGGCCTGGGTGCGGTCCGCGAGGTCCAGTTTCATCAGAATGTTCGAGACGTGCGTCTTGACCGTCTTCTCGGACAGCACCAGGGCGCGGGCGATCTCCCGGTTGGAGCGGCCGTCGGCTATCAGGCCGAGCACCTCGCGCTCCCGCTCGGTGAGCGAACCTCCGCGGCCCTGGCCGGAGTTGGTCTCCTCCTGGGAGAGCAGCGCGCCGGCCACCTCCGGCTGGAGCAGGACGTGTCCTGCGTGCACGGAGCGGATGGCGCCGGCGAGCGCGTCGGGGTCCACGTCCTTGTAGACGTATCCGGCGGCGCCCGCGCGCAGGGCCGGGACCACCGTGCGCTGCTCGGTGAAGCTGGTGACGATCAGCACGCGCGCGGGGTTGCCGAGTTCCCGGAGCCTGCGCAGCGCCTCGATGCCGTCCATGCCCGGCATCTTGACGTCCATCAGGACGACGTCGGGGCGCAGTTCCTCGGCACGGTCGACCCCTTCGGCGCCGTCGGCGGCCTCGCCGACGACCTCTATGTCGTCCTGCACCTCCAGGAAGGTGCGCAGTCCCCGGCGGACGACCTGATGGTCGTCGACGAGCACGACTCTGATTGCGTCAGCCACCAGGGACCTCCATCTCGATCGTGGTGCCCTTGCCGGGCGCCGATTCCACCGTCAGCGCGCCGCCGACGCCGTTCGCCCGGTCGCGCATGGAGACCAGGCCGAGATGGCGTCCCGCGCGGTGCACGGAGTGCGGGTCGAAGCCGCCGCCGTCGTCGGTGACGCGCAGCACGGCCCCGCCGCCGCGCCGGTTCACGGTCACGTCGACGTGCCCGGCGCCGGAGTGCCGCAGGGCGTTGTGCAGGGCTTCCTGGGCGACGCGCAGCAGGGCCTCCTCCTGGGCGGCCGGCAGGGCGCGGAAGCCTGTGCTCGCGAAGGTCACGCGCGCGGTGTGGGCGCGGTCGAGGACCTGGATCTGGGTGCGCAGGGTGGCGAGCAGGCCGTCCTCGTCGAGGGCCGCGGGCCGCAACTCGACGACGGCGGCGCGCAGTTCGTCGGCCGCCTCCGCGGCGAGCGCGGCCACCTGCTGCAACTCGCCCTTGGCGCGGGACGGGTCGCGGTCGACGAGGCGGGCCGCCGCCTGGGCGGTCAGGCGCAGCGAGAAGAGCTTCTGGCTGACCGCGTCGTGCAGTTCGTGGGCGAGGCGGGAGCGTTCCTCGGCGATGGTCAGTTCGCGGCTGCGCTCGTAGAGGCGGGCGTTGGTCAGGGCGATGGCGGCGTGCTGGGCGAGGATGGCGAGGAGTTCCTCGTCCTCCTCGGTGAAGCCGCAGTCGCCGGCCTGCCCGGGGTCCGGGTGGTGTTCCTTCGGGTGGCGCCGCTTGTTGGCGAGGAACAGCGCGCCGATGGCCTCGTCGCCGTCGCGGATCGGCAGGCCCAGGAAGTCGGACAGCTCGGGGTGGGCGGCGGGCCAGCCCTCGAAGCGCGGATCCTTGCGGACGTCGGCGAGGCGCACGGGGGTGGTCTCGTGCAGCATCGCGGCCAGGATGCCGTGCTGGCGCGGGAGCGGGCCGATGGCCTTCCACTGGGCGTCGCTGACGCCGTCGACCACGAACTGGGCGAACCCGCCGTGGTCGTCCGGGACGCCGAGTGCGGCGTAGTGCGCGTCGAGCAGCTCGCGGGCCGAGGCGACGATCGTCTTGAGGACGTCGCGCACCTCCAGGTGCCTGCTCATGGCCAGGAGCGCGGAACTGACCGCGGCGAGGCCGGACCGGGGGCCGTGACTCATGTCCTCACGGTACCGGCGGGGTACGACAGCGCGGATCGGCCCGGTGACCACCGAGGCTGGGCCGGTGGGCGTAGGACCACCGGTGTAGGTACCGGGCCCCGGAGCGTTGCGGCCCGTCTCCGAGGCGGGTGAGACCGAGGGGCCGGTTGTCATGCCGGTAGCGATCACCACGGGTGCGTCGAAGGGGAGGCCAGGACCGGGGAGGTCGCCGACGCCGGGCACGGGTCCGAGCCGGTGGCCGCGGCGCGTGCGCTGGGCGCGGGGCCGCTGGTGCGGCTGGCCGCGCTGCCCCTGGACGGGCTGCGCAGGGCGGACGCGGCGGCCGGGGCGTACAGGACGTGGGGCGGCTACGGGGCCTCGAAGGCGGCCCTGGAGCAGCTGGCGGCGGTGCTGGGCGAGGAGGAGCCGGGGCTGCGGGCGCCCGCGCTCCTGCGGCTGCTGGACAAGCGCCCGGCGAGCGGCCGGTACGGGGCGTCGTCGCTGCTGGAGAGGTGACGGGGCCGGCGTTGCGGGTGTCGGGTGAGCCGTACGGCTGCTCGTGTCGCGCGGCTGCTGTGGGCCGGGGGTCTGCCGGTCGTGAACGCCTCGCCGACGCTGGCCGCCGCGGTGACGGGCGGACCCCTGGGATCCGGACGGCGGAGACACCACGCGCGCGTGCGGGCGGGCCCGCGGGTACATGAGGGCGGCTGCCGGACGGCACACGGCCGGCGCTGGAGGAGCCGCTGGGCGAGCGGGTGTATGCGGCTGCGGCAGGCGCGGGAGTCCGGGACGGAGGTCACCGGGCTGCTGCGGGAGCACGGGCGCCCCATCCGCTACGCCTGCACGGAGCGGGACCAGCCGTAGTCGGCATGTCGGACGGCGTTCGCACAGCCGATGCCGGACGGGGCGGGCAGCCGGGGTCACGAGGTCGTGCTGGGTGGGCTCTGCCCGTGGCAGGAGTTCGGCGGTGTGCATCTCGTCCTCCTGGAGGAGAAGCCTCACACAGAGCATTGCTACAGCAACTCTCCGTGAGAGTAACACCGGGTCCGTGTGACCCCGCACATAGGGCGCGGATCACTTACGAAGACATATAGGAGATAAATAGGACTGCTGCGAGCGGGAAAGACGTTCCAGCTTGTCCCGATTTGCCCCTCACTCATCCACTACCGCGAATCGTACGTCACATCTTTGCCATGGGTTTTTGCGACCGCTAAGAATGGCTGCCGTCGCTCAACGCCGCGGATTTCCGTCCGCGGCGGCCGTGCGGAGAGGAACCGATTTCCCCCGCAGTACGGAAGCGGCCTCCGCGCTATTCGAAAAGGTCCATCTGCCATGCCCAAGAACATCAGCACTCGAGATCTCGGTCGGACGCTGACCAAGCAGCACAAGATCGCGATCGCCGGTGTCGGTGCCCTCGGTGCCGCCGCTGTCGCCTTCTCCGCTGTTCCCAGCAGCGCGGAGACCGTCACCTCCTCCTCAGCCCCCGTCCCCGCCGCCCAGGTGGCGTACAGCGGCGAGCAGATCAAGGACGTCAAGGGAACCATCACCGACCAGCTCGCCGCCCAGAACGTGAAGCTGGAAGCCATCGCGACGCAGAAGAAGGCCGCGGCCGAGACCGCGAAGCAGCAGGCCGAGACCGCCGCGAAGAACGCGGCCGCCAAGAAGGCCGCCCAGGAGCGCGCCGCGCAGCAGACCGCGAGCCGGTCCGCGCAGCGTCTCGACGTCCAGCCGGTCGCCGCGAAGACCTACAGCAACAACCTCGACGGCTGGATCCGGGAGTCCCTCGACATCATGAAGAGCAAGGGCATCCCGGGCAGTTACTACGGGCTGCACCGCAACATCATGCGGGAGTCCTCCGGCAACCCGAACGCCATCAACAACTGGGACATCAACGCCATCAACGGCATCCCGTCCAAGGGGCTGCTCCAGGTCATCCCGCCGACCTTCAAGGCGTACCACGTCACGGGCACGTCCTGGAACATCTACGACCCGGTCGCCAACATCACGGCTGCCGCCAACTACGCGGCCCACCGGTACGGCTCGATCGACAACGTCAACAGCGCGTACTGAGGCGGGCGCGGGCCTCAGTCGTGAACGCCGAAGGGCGGCACCCGGTGACCGGGTGCCGCCCTTGGCCCGTCTTCACAGCCCGCAACGCGCCTACTTGCGCATGACCTCGGGCTCGTGGCGGCGCAGGAAGCGCGCCACGAAGAAGCCGCAGATCACACCGAGGGCGATCAGCGCGGCCATGTCCATGCCCCAGGCGCCGACGGTGTGGTCCCACAGCGGGTCGGTGTCCCCGGCCGTCTCCGGCGGGCTGATCTTGTTGAAGTCCAGCGTGGCGCCCGCGGCGGCGACGGCCCAGCGCGACGGCATCAGATACGAGAACTCGTTGACACCGATCGAGCCGTGCAGGGCGAACAGACAGCCCGTGAACACCACCTGGATGATCGCGAACATCACCAGCAGCGGCATGGTCTTCTCGGCCGTCTTCACCAGCGAGGAGATGATCAGGCCGAACATCATCGAGGTGAAGCCCAGCGCCATGATCGGCAGCGACAGCTCGACCAGCGTGGCGCCGCCGAGGACCAGGCCCTCCTCCGGGAGCTCCCGGCTCGCGAAGCCGATCACGCCGACCAGCAGGCCCTGCAGCACGGTGATCATGCCGAGCACGAAGACCTTGGACATCAGGTAGGCCGAGCGCGAGAGGCCGGTCGCGCGCTCCCGCTCGTAGATGACCCGTTCCTTGATCAGCTCACGGACGGAGTTCGCGGCGCCGGCGAAGCAGGCGCCGACCGCGAGGATCAGCAGGACAGTGGTCGCGGTGCCGTTGGGGACGATCTGGCCGTTGGCGCGCGGCGGGTTGGGCAGCAGCCCCCGATCCGCGTCGATCAGCAGACTCACCGCGCCGAGCACGGCCGGCAGGATCACCATCAGGGCGAGGAAGCCCCGGTCGGAGACGATCACCGAGACGTAGCGGCGTACCAGCGTGCCGAACTGCGACATCCAGCCCTGCGGCTTCGGCGGCCTCATCGCCTGCATCGGCGGCACCTGTACGGACTGCGGCGCGACCGCGTCGATGTCCGCGGCGTACATCTGGTAGTGCTGCGAGCCCTTCCAGCGGCCGGCCCAGTCGTAGTCGCGGTAGTTCTCGAAGGCGGAGAAGACGTCGGCCCAGGTGTCGTAGCCGAAGAAGTTCAGCGCTTCCTCGGGCGGGCCGAAGTAGGCGACCGCGCCGCCCGGGGCCATCACCAGGAGCTTGTCGCACAGGGCCAGTTCGGCGACGGAGTGGGTGACGACGAGGACCGTGCGGCCGTCGTCGGCGAGGCCGCGGAGCAGCTGCATGACATCGCGGTCCATGCCCGGGTCGAGACCGGAGGTCGGCTCGTCCAGGAAGATCAACGACGGCTTGGTGAGCAGCTCCAGGGCCACCGAGACCCGCTTGCGCTGGCCGCCGGAGAGGGAGGTGACCTTCTTCTCCTTGTGGATGTCCAGCTTCAGCTCGCGCAGCACCTCGTCGATGCGGGCCTCGCGCTCGGCGGCCGTGGTGTCGGCCGGGAAGCGCAGCTTGGCCGCGTACTTGAGGGCCTTCTTGACGGTCAGCTCCTTGTGCAGGATGTCGTCCTGCGGGACCAGACCGATGCGCTGGCGCAGCTCGGCGAACTGCTTGTACAGGTCGCGGTTGTCGTAGAGGACCTCGCCCTGGTTGGCGGGCCGGTAGCCGGTGAGCGCCTTGAGCAGCGTCGACTTGCCCGAACCGGACGGGCCGATGACCGCGATCACGGACTTCTCCGGGACGCCGAAGGAGACGTCCTTGAGGATCTGCTTGCCGCCGTCGACCGTGACGGTCAGATGGCGGGCCGAGAAGGAGACCTCACCGGTGTCGACGAACTCTTCCAGCCGGTCGCCGATGATACGGAAGGTGGAGTGACCGACGCCGACGATGTCGTTCGGGCCGAGCAGCGCCGAGCCGCCCTTGGCGATCGGCTGGCCGTTGACGTACGTGCCGTTGTGGGAGCCGAGGTCGCGGATCTCCATCCGGCCGTCGGGCGTCGCGTGGAACTCGGCGTGGTTGCGGGAGACCTGGAGGTCGGAGACGACCAGGTCGTTCTCCAGGGCACGGCCGATGCGCATCACGCGGCCGAGCGCGAACTGGTGGAACGTGGTCGGGCTGCGGTCGCCGTAGACCGGCGGCGCCCCCGCGCCACCGTCGGGGCCCTGCTGCTGCGGGATAGACGGCTGCTGGACCGCCTGCTGCGGCTGCTGCCGGTCCGGCTGCTGCGGCTGCTGGGCCCAGCCGGCCCCCGCGCCCTGGGCCGCGTACGGCTGTTGCTGCGGCTGCGCGGCCACGGCCGCGGCACCGGACAGGGTCACCTGCGGCCCGTCGGTGGCGTTGCCGAGGTGCACGGCCGAGCCGGGACCGAGCTCCCGCTGCTGGATCCGCTGGCCCTGCACGAAGGTGCCGTTGGTGCTGCCGTGGTCCTCGATGACCCAACTGCGGCCGTTGAAGCTGACCGTGGCGTGCCGCCAGGAGACCCTGGCGTCGTCGAACACGATGTCTCCCTGCGGATCGCGTCCGAGGGTGTAGGGCCTGGACGGGTCGAGCGTCCAGGTCTGTCCGTTTGATTGCAGTACGAGTTCCGGCACTCCATGCCCCACTGAGTTGTCCCCCGATTTTCCCCCGTCGCAGGGAGTCTAGGGATGTCGAACATCGTGGGGAACTATTCCAGGCTCGTACCTCTGACCGAAAGTCGGGCCTTGTCACGAGCGCGTACCAGCGCTTCGACTTCCTCCATTGACGGGGTTGAAACCGGCCCGGAGAGTGGTAATCCCCCGCGAGGGGGGCATGCGCGGCCGACGGCCGCGCCGCGGATCGGGGGGTCTGCCATGGGAGTCGGGACCGAGCGGCACGGCGGGCGGCTGCCGTGGGGAGATGTCCTGTTGTCCGCGATCGCCGCCGTGAGCTGGGCGTTGATCGGGATGGCGGGCACGGCCGCGCTCGGTCTGCATCTGCTGGAGGCCGACTCGACCGGCTCACTGGGCCCGATGACGGCGGCGGTTGTGGCGCTCGGGGCGGGTGGTTCCCTCTCGCCGTCCGGAGATCTGTCCGCTTTCGGGCTGAAAGGCGCGGCGACACATACGGCCGTCGAGATCACGCCACTCGGCGTGGGCCTCGTGGGTGCCCTGCTGTTGTCGTGGTTCTTCCTGCGGTCCCTGCGCGCGTCCGCAGTTGTGCTCGCCCCGTCCGAACTCCTCGCGCGCGCCGGGGCGGTGGTCGCGCTGTTCGTGGCGATGCTGGGCGGGCTCGCCTGGGCCGGGCACGATGTCGTCACGATCGACGGCGGTGCGCTCGGGCTGGACGAGCTGCCCGGTTCGGGCGGCGGTGGCCTCGGTGTCCCCGGGCTCGGTGACCTCGGGGACATCGGCGGGCTGCTGCCCGACCGGATCGGCGACCTGATCGACGCGAAGGCGGCGGTCGGCTTCACCGTGGACACGGCGCCCACCCTGCTCGGCGGTCTGGGCTGGTCCACCGGCGTGCTGCTGATCGCGCTGCTCGCCTCGCGCCGCACTCCCCTGCCGCGCGGCCTGGACGCCGTGCACCGGGTGGTCCGGCCGGCGGTCTCGGCCCTCGTCGGTGTGCTCGTCGTGGCCGTCGTGGCGGGGCTCGCGGCGGCGGCGTACGCGGCGATCGGCGACGACCGTCCCCGGCGCATCGCCGGTGCGGCGCTGCTCGGCGCGCCCAACGGGGTGTGGCTGGGCGTCCCCCTCGGGCTGTTCGTGCCCTTCGACGGCCGGGCCATGGGCGCCCTGACCGTGCTGCTGCCCGATCCGCTGGACCGGCTCCTCGCCGGGCGGCCCGAGCAGCCGGTGACGCTCGGGCGGCTGGCCGAGCTGGACGGGCGGGTGTGGCTGCTCGGGGTGGCGGCGGCGCTCATGATGCTGTCGGCGGGGGTGCTGACCGCGGTGCGGACTCCGGTGGGGGCGCGTGGCGGCCCGGGGACGGCGGGAGGTCCCGGTCCGTACGGTCTTGGCGTCGCCGGGTTCGCGGGGCGCTGTGCGCTGCGGCTGGGGGTCGCGACCGCGCTGACGCTGCCGCTGCTCGCCTGGCTGGCCGATGTCTCCGTGGGCGCCTCGCTGTCCGTGCTGGGCCTCGACGCGCTCGGCGCCGGCGTCGAACTGCATGGGCGTCTCGGTACGGCCCTGTTGCTCGGGGCCGCGTGGGGTGCCGGGGCGGGGGCGGCGGGCGCGCTGCTCGCCTGGGTGTCCGGGGCCGCGGGCCGGCAGGCGGCACCGTTGGCCCTGGGCGACCCGGCGAGCGGTGCCGGCGGGCCTGCGTACGGGCCGCTCGGCGACGCCGTGGGCAGCGGGCCGTACCGGCCCGGGGCGCCGTACCGACCGCCCGACCCCGGTACGAATCCCTACCTCCGGCCGCCCGGCGATACGTACGGTGCCCCCACGGTGCCCCGTCCGCTCGACCCGCCGCCCCGGCCCCGGTACCGCCCCGACGAGGACCCGCCTCCCCCAACGAGACCGGACGCTCCACCGACCGTCCACGACGACGACACGGGGTGACTCCGTCGCCACTGCGGACCACGCTCGCCGCGGGGTGAACGGGGCGGCACGTGGTGCGGAGACGCGAACGCGCGAGGGCGGTCGGCGACAGGGCAGCCCTACGCGGCCGCAGCCGGACGGGCGCGACCGATCCAGGAGCGCGCCTCGCGACGGACGGCACGCGGGCGAGCCGGGCGGCACCTGGTGCAGGAACACGGACGTGTGAGGGCGGCCGATGATGGGGCGGGCCGTGCGACCGCGAACTGGCCGGGCGCCAGGCCCCGGCGGCGGCACGCGTCGCCGCTGCCGACCGCGGTCACCGCAGGGGCAAGCGGGACGGCCCATGCGCGCGAAGGCAGGCGACGACGGAGCGGCCCGCACGGCCCCATCCGGACGGGGAACGACCGATCGCCAGAACCACGTCGTCCGGGCGACAGCACGCGACCACCCCGTCGCAGCTACGGACCGCAGCGGCACCTAGTGCGGAGACGCGAACACGCGAGGGCGCCCGATGACGGGGCAAGCCGTGCAAGCGCGAACCGGACGGGCGCCAGGAGCGCGTCTCCCGGCGGCGGCGCGCGGTCGTCCTGTCGTCACTGCGGGCCGCGTGCTGTGACGGGGCCGGTCAGTCGGGGGCGTGGGTGAAGAGAAGCGTGGGCGCAAGGCTTCCGACACCGATTCGACACCTATTGTTCCGTGTCCGCCAGGCGGACCTCAGGGGCATAAGGCACAGGGTGCCGGATACGGTGGACGCACCATGAGCACTTCGCAGAGTTCCGAGGTCCCCACCCTCCTCGTCAAGATCTTCGGCAAGGACAGGCCGGGCATCACGGCCGGCCTCTTCGACACCCTCGCCGCCTTCTCCGTCGACGTGGTCGACATCGAGCAGGTCGTGACCCGCGGCCGACTGGTGCTCTGCGCGCTCGTGACCCAGCCGACCGCCGGGCTGGAGGGTGATCTGCGGGCCACGGTGCACAGCTGGGCCGACTCGATGAGGATGCAGGCGGAGATCATCTCCGGGCGCGGCGACAACCGTCCGCGCGGACTCGGCCGTTCCCTGGTGACCGTCCTCGGCCATCCGCTCACCGCCGAGTCGACGGCCGCCATCGCCGCCCGGATCGCGAAGGTCGGCGGCAACATCGACCGGATCTTCCGGCTCGCCAAGTACCCGGTGACCGCGGTCGAGTTCGCGGTGTCCGGCGTGGAGACCGAACCGCTGCGCACCTCCCTGGTGGCCGACGCGGCGGCGCTCGGTGTCGACATAGCCGTCGTCGCCGCGGGCCTGCACCGGCGGGCGCAGCGGCTGGTCGTCATGGACGTCGACTCGACCCTCATCCAGGACGAGGTGATCGAGCTCTTCGCCGCGCACGCCGGCTGCGAGCAGCAGGTCGCCGAGGTGACGGCCGCCGCCATGCGCGGGGAGCTGGACTTCGAGCAGTCGCTGCACGCGCGCGTGGCACTGCTGGCGGGGCTGGACGCCTCGGTCGTGCACAAGGTGCGCGGCGATGTACGGCTGACGCCGGGCGCGCGTACGTTGATCCGCACACTGAAGCGGCTCGGCTACCAAGTCGGCGTGGTCTCCGGCGGGTTCACCCAGGTCACCGACGATCTCAAGGAACGGCTGGGGCTGGACTTCGCCCACGCCAACACCCTGGAGATCGTCGACGGGAAGCTGACGGGCCGGGTCATCGGGGACATCGTCGACCGTGCGGGCAAGGCGCGGCTGCTGCGCCGGTTCGCCGCCGAGGCCGGCGTACCGCTCGCCCAGACGGTGGCGATCGGCGACGGCGCCAACGACCTGGACATGCTGAACGCGGCCGGTCTCGGCGTCGCCTTCAACGCCAAACCGGTCGTCCGCGAGGCCGCGCACACCGCGGTGAACGTTCCCTTCCTGGACACGGTCCTGTATCTGCTGGGCATCACCCGCGAAGAGGTCGAGGCGGCGGACGCCCACGAGGAGGACTGAGCCTCCGGCCCGGCTCGGGGTCCGGCGGCGCCGGGCCCCGTCGAGGTCGTACGGAGGTCAGTCGGAGGGCGCCCAGTAGTCCGCAAGCGCCGCGGCGCCCGGCTCCAGGCCCTTCCACGAGCCGTCGAAGGTCAGCACGGCGAAGGCGGCGGCGGGGAAGCCGCGGCGCTTCATCCGCTCGCCCGCGGCGCCGTCGACGGCACCGGACAGGATCTCGGCCAGGCCGTGCACACCGGGGTTGTGGCCGATCAGGACCAGGTTCCGGGTGTCGTCGGGGACCTCGTTCAGGACGGCGATGATCTCGCCGGGCGAGGCCTCGTAGAGCCGCTCCTCGTAGACGGTCCTCGGCCGGTGCGGGAGCTCCTGCACGGCGAGCTTCCAGGTCTCGCGGGTCCGGACCGCGGTGGAGCACAGGGCCAGGTCGAAGGAGATTCCGCTGTCGGCCAGTCTGCGGCCGGCCACTGCCGCGTCCATGCGGCCCCGCTCGGCGAGCGGCCGCTCATGGTCGGTCACCTGGGGCCAGTCGGCTTTCGCATGCCGGAAGAGGACGATCCTACGGGGTTCTGCGACGCTCATGAGATCCAGCTTCGCATGAAACAGGCCATGGGGCGCAGGGAGTTGACACGCGGCCGTACCGGCCCGGCCGCCCCCCGGTCAGCGGGTCAGCACCTGCTGCACGCGTTCCAGGAGGTGGGTGACGGCCGGGTCGCCCGTGGCCGCCTGGGCGTCCGAGGGGTTGAGGAGCAGCACCAGCAGGGAGACGAAGGCGAGCACGGGCAGGGCCAGCGCCCACCAGGGCAGCCGGATGTCGACGCCGCCCGTGGTCGCCGGGTGAGGCCGGGTGTGCGTACGGGCCGGCATGATCGCCTCCGCTGGTCTCCGAGTGGTCGGTGACCGCCTGTCGCGGTCACCTCTCGAAGGTAGGCAATCCGCGGGTGCCGACCCATCCGGTGATCCACCCACTTCACCCTGACACTGACCCCCTAGGGGATGGTGGGGCTGGCCCCACCATCGGCCGCCGGAGGTGTGATCAGGGGGACGCGATGGTCGCGACGATGGCGATGAGCACGAAGATGGCGAAGAACGAGCCGAAGACGATCAGCATCTTCTTCTGGCCGTTCTGGGGGTTCGGATCGAGCACGGGCATGCGGTCAGTCTCGCACCCCGGACCCACGCCCGGACCGCCGGGGCACCGGAAACCACACGGCGGGTCGCGGCCGAACGCCGGCCGGGGTCCGGGGGCTGTCACAGCGGGCCAGGCGGCTCCCGGGGCCATCGGCTCATCTGCCGGTCCCCGGGCCGCCGGGGCCCGACGGCTCCCGGGGCGTCGGCAGCGCCGTGCGGCACCCGGACCGCGGCCGAGGCCGGGCGACGCCCGCACCATCAGAAGCACCAGCCGGATCCCGGGCCATGAACAGGGTGGAGCCAGATGATCCGGGCCATCAGCGGCACCCGGCAACTCCCCGGCCGTCCGCGAGGCCGGACGAAACCCGGACCGTCAACAGCACCGGACGGATCCCGGACCGAGACCACCAGACAGCACCCAGGCTGTCAGCGGGCTGCCTCGTCCTCGACCGTTCGGTTGCGGCCCGCCAGCACGCCCACTGCCATCTGCGGGATCATCAGGCCGGCCATGAGGGCGATGGGCAGGCCCCAGCCGCCGCTGTGCTGGTAGAGCACCCCGACCAGCAGCGGCCCGGGGATGGAGATCAGATACCCGGTGCTCTGCGCGAACGCGGAGAGCTGGGCGACACCCGTGCCGGTCCTGGCCCGCATGCCCACCATGGTGAGGGCCAGCGGGAAGGCGCAGTTGGCGATGCCGAGCAGCAGTGCCCAGGCCCAGGCGCCGCCGGCCGGGGCCAGGTACAGGCCCGCGTAGCCGGCCAGGCCGCAGGCGCCGAGCGCCAGCACGATCGGTCCCTGGCGGGGCAGCCGGGTGGCCAGCCGCGGGATCACGAAGGCCAGCGGTACGCCCATGACCATGGTGACGGCGAGCAGCAGCCCCGCCGTGCCCGCGGGCACGCCCGCGTCGCGGAAGATCTGCGCCATCCAGCCCATGGTGATGTAGGCGGCGGTGGCCTGGAGCCCGAAGAAGACGGCGAGTGCCCAGGCCGTACGGCTGCGGGTGATCCGCAGCGGAGCCGCCGTGGGCCGCTGGTCCGCCGCGTGCGCCGGCTCGCGCGCGGAGTCGGTCCGCCGGTCCCGGACCTGCGACAGCCACGGCAGCACCGCGGCGGCGGCGAGCGCGGCCCATACGGCCAGCCCGGTGCGCCAGCTGCCGCCGAGCGCGTCGGTCATGGGCACGGTGACCGCGGCGGCCAGCGAGGTGCCGAGGGCGAGGGCCATCGAGTACAGGCCGGTCATGGAGCCCACCCGGTCCGGGAACCAGCGCTTGACGATGACCGGCATGAGGACGTTGCTGACCGCGATGCCCATGAGCGCCAGGGCGCTGGCGGCCAGGAATCCGGCGGTGCCCCCGACATAGGGCCGGACGGCCAGACCCGCGGTGATCGCGACCATACCGGCGCACACCACGGCGCCCGGCCCGAAGCGGCGGGCGAGCCGCGGCGCCATGACGCCGAAGACGGCGAAGCAGAGCGGGGGCACGGAGGTGAGCAGCCCGGCCACGCTGCCGCTCATGCCGAGGCCGTCGCGGACCTCCTCCAGGAGGGCACCGAGGCTGGTGATGGCAGGGCGGAGGTTCAGCGCGGCGAGCACGATACCGACGACGACCAGACGCGTGCCCCACGCGCGCGTGGCGCCCGCCACGGCTTTCGGGGCGCCGTGCGGCGCGCCGGCCGCGCCGTCGGAGGCGGTGGGCGGCGCGTCCCCGGTCCGCGTCGCCGTGTCTGTCGTGCGGGTTTCCTCGGTTGCCATGAGAGACATCATAGAATGATGGGATGATTGGTTGTCCATTCCCGGGTCGCCGCCACCCGGCCCCCGCGTGCGAAGGTGTGCCATGCCTCTGAGCCACCCCCGCCGCTCGGCGCTGTCCGAGCAGGTCATCGCCGAGCTGCGGAACCAGATCACCACCGGCGAGTGGCCGGTCGGCTCACGCATCCCGACCGAGCCGGAGCTGGTCGAACAGCTCGGCGTCGCCCGCAACACGGTCCGCGAGGCCGTCCGCGCGCTCGCCCACAACGGCCTGCTGGACATCCGGCAGGGCTCCGGGACCTATGTCGTGGCGACCAGCGAGCTGGCGGGCGTGATGCACCGGCGCTTCGCCGAGGCCGACCCGTGGCACATCGCCGAGCTGCGCTCCACGCTGGAGCCGGCCGCCGCGAGGCTGGCCGCGCAGCGGCGCACCGAGAAGGACCTGAAGCAGCTGGAGACCCTCCTCGTGCGGCGCGAGGAGGCCTGGGAGTCGGGCGACGCGGAGGCCTTCGTGACCGCCGACACCACCTTCCACCTGGTGGTGGTGGCCGCCTCCCACAACGACGTCATGACGGCCATGTACGCCGATCTGGGCGAGGTGCTGCGGGACTGGCTGCGCGCGGACGTGGGCGCCGATCTGACACCCGGCACGCACATGGACCACTCCCGGCTGGTCGACGCGATCCGCGCGGGTGACGCGGAGACGGCCGGGCGGGAGGCGGCGAGCTATCCGTTCCGGTGCCGACCGGGCCCGCTCAGTCCGCCTTCTCGTGGCTGATCCACACCGCGCCGACCTCCTTCCAGCAGCGGCCCGTCAGCCGTACGGTCAGCGCGGGACCGGTGTCGACCGGTGCGCCGTCGGTGTCCAGGTCCCACCAGCGGGCGCACTCGATGTGCAGGCGCACGCGATCGGTGTCGATGTACGGGTTGTGGCAGTAGGCCACCACATGGGACCCGCTGACGGTCGTGCGGCACTCCGCCCCGAACGGTGACGGAGCGGCCTCGTCGTCGTCCAGACGCGCGTGGAGCATCGCCTCGTACGGCAGGGACAGCACGAGCGCGAGGGCCGCGGTCGCCGAGGCCAGGCTGCGGGGCAGGCGCACAAGGGAACCTCCTCGGCCGGGCTGGGGAGGGAATGCGCGAGGGGAACGCCTACTCCAGGGTGCGCGGTCACGGCTGGTCCGCGCCCGGCCGGTGGGCCGAACGGGTGATGCCCGCACGGGCCGAGGCCCTCACCCGCGCGGGTGAGGGCCTCGGTCGTGGGCCGGGAGTGCGGGCTCAGGCGCCGACGGCGTGCAGACCGCCGTCCACGTGGATGATCTCGCCGGTGGTCTTCGGGAACCAGTCGCTCAGCAGGGCGACCACACCGCGGCCGGCCGGCTCGGGGTCCTTCAGGTCCCACTCCAGCGGGGAACGGGAGTCCCACACGGAGGCCAGGCCCTCGAAGCCCGGGATGGACTTGGCGGCCATGGAGCCGATCGGGCCCGCGGAGATGAGGTTGCAGCGGATGTTCTGCTTGCCCAGGTCCCGCGCCATGTAGCGGTTGGTGGCCTCCAGGGCGGCCTTGGCGGGGCCCATCCAGTCGTACTGCGGCCAGGCGAACTGGGCGTCGAAGGTGAGGCCGACGACCGAGCCGCCGTTCTGCATCAGCGGCAGGCAGGCCATGGTGAGGGACTTCAGGGAGAACGCCGAGACGTGCATGGCCGTGGCGACGGACTCGAACGGGGTGTTCAGGAAGTTGCCGCCCATGGCGTCCTGCGGCGCGAAGCCGATGGAGTGCACGACGCCGTCGAGGCCGCCCAGCTCCTCACCGACGACGTCGGCCAGCCGGCTCAGGTGCTCGTTGTTGGTGACGTCCAGCTCGATGACCTTGGTGGGCTTCGGCAGCTTCTTGGCGACACGCTCGGTCAGCGTCGGCCGCGGGAAGGCGGTCAGGATGATCTCCGCGCCCTGCTCCTGGGCCAGCTTGGCCGTGTGGAAGGCGATGGAGGACTCCAGCAGCACACCGGTGATCAGGACACGCTTGCCGTCGAGAATTCCGCTCATGGTGATCAGTGACCCATTCCCAGTCCGCCGTCAACAGGGATGACGGCTCCAGTGATGTACGCGGCCTCGTCCGAGGCGAGGAATCGCACCGCCGCGGCGATCTCCTGCGGCTGCGCGTAACGCCCGAGCGGCACCCGCGCGACGATGTCCGCACGCTGCTCGTCATTGAGCACCTGCGTCATCTCGGTGTCCACAAAACCTGGCGCGACGACGTTGAACGTGATGTTGCGCGAGCCCAGCTCGCGGGCGAGGGAGCGCGCGAAGCCGACCAGTCCGGCCTTGGAGGCGGCGTAGTTGGCCTGTCCCGGGGAGCCGAGCAGCCCGACGACGGAGGAGATCAGCACGACGCGGCCCTTGCGGGCGCGCAGCATGCCCCGGTTGGCGCGCTTGACCACCCGGAAGGTACCGGTGAGGTTGGTGTCGACGACCGAGGTGAAGTCCTCCTCGGACATGCGCATCAGGAGCTGGTCCCGGGTGACGCCGGCGTTGGCGATCAGCACCTCGACCGGGCCGTGCTCGGCCTCGATCTCCTTGTAGGCCTGCTCCACCTGTTCGGGGTCGGTGATGTCGCACTTGACGGCGAGGAAGCCGGACGGCGGCTCGCCCGAGCGGTACGTGATCGCGACCTTGTCGCCGGCGTCGGCGAAAACGCGGGCGATGGCGAGGCCGATGCCCCGGTTGCCTCCGGTGACGAGAACCGAGCGGCTCAACGGATCACCCTTTCGATTGCGGTCTGACACATCCGCCCGAACACCTGGATGACAGGCGGCTTCACCGAAAATCTATCGGTAGCGCCCCTTCGGCGAGGAAGCCGGCACCGACAGTGGCGCACGCGGGTCGCTGTCGGGTCTCTACAGAAAGAACGGGCGGCGGAGGGAAACGTGTGGTCCGCGGGCGCGGTCGCGCGACATGATCGGACCGACAGGCCACGACAGCAGGGAGACCTCCGTGCCTCATTCCATCGACGAAGCCTTCACGGCGCTTCCGCTACGGGCCCTCGCCGACGCCGCGCTGGCACGCGCGCGTGCGCTGGGGGCCGAGCACGCGGACTTCCGGTTCGAACGGGTGCGCAGTGCGTCCTGGCGGCTGCGGGACGCCAAACCGGCCGGATCGTCCGACACCACCGACCTCGGGTACGCGGTGCGGGTCGTGCACGGCGGCACCTGGGGCTTCGCGTCGGGGGTCGATCTGACCCTCGACGCCGCCGCCAAGGTCGCCTCGCAGGCCGTGGCGATGGCGAAGCTGTCCGCCCAGGTGATCAGGGCCGCCGGGTCGGACGAGGTGGTGGAGCTGGCGGACGAGCCGGTGCACGCCGACCGGACGTGGATCTCGTCGTACGAGATCGATCCGTTCTCGGTGCCCGCCGAGGAGAAGTCGGCGCTGCTGGCGGACTGGAGCCGCCGGCTGCTCGCGGCGGACGGCGTCAACCATGTGGACGCCTCGCTGCTCACCGTGCACGAGAACAAGTTCTATGCCGACACCGCGGGGACCGTGACCACGCAGCAGCGGGTGCGGCTGCATCCGCAGCTGACCGCGGTGTCGGTCGACGAGTCCAGCGGCGAGTTCGACTCGATGCGCACCCTCGCGCCGCCGGTCGGCCGCGGCTGGGAGTACCTGACCGGCACCGGCTGGGACTGGGACGACGAGCTGGCGCGGATCCCCGAGCTGCTCGCCGAGAAGATGCGCGCGCCGAGCGTCGAGCCGGGCCCGTACGACCTGGTCGTCGACCCGTCCAACCTGTGGCTGACCATCCACGAGTCCATCGGCCACGCCACCGAGCTGGACCGGGCCCTCGGCTACGAGGCCGCCTACGCGGGCACCTCCTTCGCCACCTTCGACCAGTTGGGCAAGCTCAAGTACGGCTCCGAGCTGATGAACGTCACCGGTGACCGCACCGCCGAGCACGGCCTGGCCACCGTCGGCTACGACGACGAGGGCGTCGCGGCCCAGTCCTGGGACCTGGTGAAGGACGGCACGCTGGTCGGCTACCAGCTGGACCGGCGCATCGCGAGGCTGACCGGCTTCGACCGGTCCAACGGGTGCGCGTTCGCCGACTCGCCCGGGCATGTGCCCGTGCAGCGCATGGCCAACGTGTCGCTCCGGCCTGACCCGGCGGGGCTGGCCACGGAGGACCTGATCGGGGGCGTCGACCGCGGGATCTATGTCGTCGGCGACCGGTCCTGGTCCATCGACATGCAGCGCTACAACTTCCAGTTCACCGGGCAGCGCTTCTTCCGGATCGAGAACGGGCGGATCACCGGTCAGCTGCGGGACGTCGCCTACCAGGCCACGACCACCGACTTCTGGGGCTCCATGGCGGCCGTCGGCGGCCCGCAGACGTATGTGCTGGGCGGCGCCTTCAACTGCGGCAAGGCCCAGCCGGGACAGGTGGCAGCCGTGTCCCACGGCTGCCCCTCCGCCCTCTTCAAGGGCGTCAACATCCTCAATACCACGCAGGAGGCCGGTCGATGAGCGCCCGTACCAACAAGCCGCACGAGGTCGTCGAGCAGGCCCTCGCGCTCTCCCGGGCCGACGGCTGCGTGGTGATCGCCGACGAGCACTCGACCGCCAACCTGCGCTGGGCGGGCAACGCGCTGACCACCAACGGCGTCACCCGCGGGCGCACGCTGACCGTCGTCGCCACCGTGGACGGCAAGGAGGGCACGGCGTCCGGGGTGGTCTCCCGCTCGGCCGTGACCGCCGAGGAGCTGGAGCCCCTGGTGCGGGCCGCCGAGGCCGCCGCGCGCGGCGCCGGACCAGCCGAGGACGCCCAGCCGCTGATCACGGGGGTGCCGGAGGCACCGGACTTCACGGACGCGCCCGCCGAGACCTCGTCGGCGGTGTTCGCGGACTTCGCCCCGGCGCTCGGCGAGGCGTTCGCACGCGCGCGTGCGGGCGGCCGGGAACTGTACGGCTTCGCCAACCATGAACTGGTCTCCACGTATCTGGGCACGTCCACGGGGCTGCGGCTGCGGCACGACCAGCCCACCGGCACGCTGGAGCTGAACGCGAAGTCCCCGGACCGTACGCGCTCGGCCTGGGCGGGGCGCTCGACGCGGGACTTCAAGGACGTCGACCCGGGCGCGCTCGACGCCGAGCTGGCCGTCCGCCTCGGCTGGGCCGAGCGGCGCCTGGAGCTGCCCGCGGGCCGCTACGAGACGCTGCTGCCGCCGACCGCGGTGGCGGACCTGCTGATCTACCAGCTGTGGTCGGCGTCGGGCCGGGACGCCGCCGAGGGCCGGACGGTGTTCTCCAAGCCGGGCGGCGGCACCCGCCTCGGCGAAAAGCTCACCGAGCTGCCGCTGACCCTGCGCAGCGACCCGGACGAGCCGGGATTGGAGAGCGCCCCGTTCGTGGTCGCGCATTCCTCCGGTGGCGACCAGTCGGTGTTCGACAACGGGCTGCCGGTGCGCACCACGGAGTGGATCGGCGACGGCGAGCTGAAGCATCTGACGACCACCCGGCACAGCGCGGCCCTGACCGGGCTCCCGGTGGCCCCGGCGATCGGGAACCTGATCCTGGACGGGGGCGAGGACCGCTCGCTGGACGAGATGGTCGCGGGCACCGCGCGCGGGCTGCTGCTGACCTGCCTCTGGTACATCCGCGAGGTCGACCCGGCGACGCTGCTGCTGACGGGGCTGACCCGGGACGGCGTGTACCTCGTGGAGAACGGGGAGGTGACCGGGCAGGTCAACAACTTCCGGTTCAACGAGTCGCCGGTGGATCTGCTGGGGCGGGCCACGCAGGCCGGGCGGACCGAGAAGACGCTGCCGCGCGAGTGGAGCGACTGGTTCACCCGGGCCGCGATGCCGGCGCTGCGCATCCCCGATTTCAACATGAGCTCTGTCAGCCAGGGCGTATAACCTCGTAGGCGTTCCCGGTCGGCCGACGGCCGGCCGGCCGAAGATCATCCGAGGAGACACGAGAACCGTGACGGACATCGTCGACGAGCTGAAGTGGCGCGGGCTGTTCGCCCTGTCCACCGACGAGGACGCCTTGCGCAAGGCGCTCGCGGACGGTCCCGTGACGTTCTATTGCGGTTTCGACCCGACCGCGCCGTCACTGCACGTGGGGCATCTGGTGCAGGTGCTGACCGTGCGCCGGCTCCAGCAGGCCGGGCACCGGCCGCTGGCGCTGGTGGGCGGCGCGACGGGGCTGATCGGTGACCCGCGCCCGACCGCGGAGCGCACGCTGAACGACCCGGAGACGGTGGCCGGCTGGGTGCACCGGCTGCGTGGCCAGATCGAGCCGTTCCTCTCCTTCGAGGGGGAGAACGCGGCGGTCATGGTCAACAACCTGGACTGGACCGAGGGGCTGTCCGCGATCGAGTTCCTGCGGGACATCGGCAAGCACTTCCGGGTCAACAAGATGCTGACGAAGGACTCCGTGGCCCGGCGCCTGGAGTCCGACCAGGGCATCAGCTACACGGAGTTCAGCTACCAGATCCTCCAGGGCATGGACTTCCTCCAGCTCTTCCGGAGGTACGGCTGCACGCTCCAGCAGGGCGGCAGCGACCAGTGGGGCAATCTCACGGCCGGGCTCGATCTGATCCACCGGCTGGAGCCGCACGCGAGCGTGCACGCGCTGGCGACGCCGCTGATGACCAAGGCGGACGGCACCAAGTTCGGTAAGACCGAGGGCGGCGCGGTCTGGCTCGACCCGGAGATGACGTCGCCGTACGCGTTCTACCAGTTCTGGCTGAACGTGGACGACCGGGACATCTCCGCATACATGCGGATCCTGTCCTTCAAGTCCCGGACGGAGCTGGAGGAGTTGGAGCGGCAGACCGAGGAGCGTCCGCAGGCCCGGGCGGCGCAGCGCGCGCTGGCCGAGGAGCTGACGACGCTGGTGCACGGAGCCGACCAGACGGCCGCGGTGATCGCCGCGTCCAAGGCGCTGTTCGGCCAGGGCGAGCTGGGTCAGCTCGACGAGCGGACGCTGACGGCCGCCCTGTCCGAGGTGCCGCATGTCCGGGTGGCCGAGCTGGGCCAGGTGACCGACCTGTTCGCGGAGGTCGGCCTGGTGCCCAGCAAGTCGGCCGCGCGGCGCACGGTCAAGGAGGGCGGCGCCTACGTGAACAACGTCAAGGTCACCGCCGAGGACGCGGTCCCCGTCACGGAGGACCTGCTGCACGGCCGCTGGCTGGTGCTGCGCCGGGGCAAGAAGAACCTGGCGGCGGTCGAGGTCACGTCCGCCTGAGGCGAGAACGGAGGGCGGCCCCTCGCCCGGGGCCGCCCTTCGTTCCTGTCCGCCGCCGGTCTCAGGCCCGCCGCTGCTGCTGCTTCCTTCTGCCCCACAGCGCCATGTACGCCATGTCCCCGAGGAAGACGATGATGATCGCGGCGATGAGCTGGAAGAGGTGCCGCGTCCAGTCGATCCCCGAGGTCGAGGCGACGCCGGCAGCGCGGGCGACCGCGTTGCCCACGATGGCGCCGAGCATGCCGAAAATGGTGGTCAGCCAGAGCGGGCTGTGCTGCCTGCCCGGGATGACCGCCTTGGCGATCACGCCCAGCACGAACCCCACGATGATCGCCCACAACCAACCCATGGCTGCCTCCTCGTCCCGCTCCACATGAGCATTACGGCCAGTGTCGGACCGTCCGCCGAACGGCGCATGTCGGGTACGGCCGAATGGGGCACGCGCGCTACGCGAGACGGCGCACAACGTTCGCCCGAGCGGCAGGCGACCCGGTCTCGAAGGCGGCGCAGGGGCGGCGTAACGTGGATTCTGTCCTGGCCGGGTGTGCCACACCGGGTGTGGGTACGGGCCGGGAAGAGTCCCGAAGCGGGCGGATGGTGGAATGTGATGCGGAAGCAGCGCGGCGACGGCGGCGTCCAGGTGTTCCGGATCACCGGAGCCCGGACCGGGCTGGCCGAGGACGTGCGCGGCCGGCAGCGCCGGTATGTCATCTCGATGTCCGTCCGTACCGTCTCGGTGATCCTCGCGGTCGCGCTGTGGAACGTCGAACGGCCTGTCGCCATCGTGGCGTTGGTGCTCGGGGCGCTCCTTCCCTATGTCGCGGTGGTGATCGCCAACGCGGGCCGGGAGCGGCCGCCGTCGCTCCCGTCGACCTTTGTGACCACGCCGCTGCGGCCGATGATCACGCCGCCGCGTGCGAGGGAGGGACGGCCGGAACCCGACCCGGAGCATGCGCGGGCCGATCCGGCGACAGGGGTGGGCGGTGAACGGACCGACCCGGCATGAGCTCCGCGGACGCGGGGAGGCGGGCGTCCGGCCCATGGCCGGCGCAAAGAAATGCTTCAGATCAATCATGTTGTTCCGGTGCCGGGTGACGGGTCGCCCGTGACATACTTCCTACGCGCTCCGCATCCCCCGTCGGAGCGACGGACCGACGCCGGGCAGCTCCCCCCGTGGCTGCTCGGCGTCGCCTTGTGTGCGGGGCCTTTTGTGAGACAGACCGGTGAGTGACGCAATCTGTTCAGCCAAGGGGTGCCGGGCCGCCGCCGAGTGGGTGCTGGCCTGGAACAACCCGAAGATCCACCAGCCCGAGCGCCGTAAGACATGGGTGGCCTGCGAGGAGCACCGGGAGCACCTTTCGCAGTTTCTCGGGGTGCGGGGGTTCCTGAAGGACGTCGTACCGCTGCGGGAGTGGGAGGAGCGCTGAGCGCTCCGGCGCTCCGCTGGGAGAGCCGCGGGGGACGGGCGTCGGTCGTCTGCGGCGGCGTCGTGGCCGGTCGCGCAGTTCCCCGCGCCCCCATGGGGGCCTCCCGGGCGGACGCCTCAGCCGCCGATCGCCGACATGGGCCGCTCCGGCTGCAGGAACGACGGGTCGTCCAGACCGGAACCGGCCTTCTTGCCCCACATCGCGAGCCGCCAGATGCGGGCGATCTCCTCGTCGGGCGCACCGGAGCGGAGCGCACCGCGCAGGTCGGTCTCCTCCCGGGCGAACAGGCAGGTGCGTATCTGGCCGTCGGCGGTCAGCCGGGTGCGGTCGCAGGCCGCGCAGAACGGGCGGGTGACGGAGGCGATGACGCCGACGCGCTGCGGGCCGCCGTTCACCAGCCAGCGTTCGGCCGGGGCCGAGCCGCGCTCCCCGGCGCCCTCCGGGGTCAGCTCGAAGCGGGTGTTCAGGGCGGCCAGGATGTCCCCGGCCGTGACCATGCCCTCGCGCTTCCAGCCGTGCTGGGCGTCCAGGGGCATCTGCTCGATGAAGCGCAGCTCGTAGCCGTGCTCCAGCGCCCAGGCGAGGAGGTCCGGGGCCTCGTCCTCGTTCAGGCCCGGCATCAGGACCGTGTTGACCTTGACCGGGGTGAGGTCCGCGGCCCGGGCGGCGTCGAGGCCGTCCAGCACGTCCTGGTGACGGTCGCGGCGGGTGAGGGCCTTGAAGACGTCCGGGCGCAGTGTGTCGAGGGAGACGTTGACCCGGTCCAGGCCGGCCGCCTTCAGGGCCGCGGCCGTGCGCTTCAGGCCGATGCCGTTGGTGGTGAGGGACAGCCGGGGCCGTGGCTGCAGGGCCGCGGCGCGCTCGACGATGCCGACCAGGCCGGGGCGCAGCAGGGGCTCACCGCCGGTGAAGCGGACCTCCTTGATGCCGAGGGAGGTGACGGCGACGTCGATCAGGCGGACGATCTCGTCGTCGGTGAGCAGGTCGGGCTTGGCCAGCCATTGCAGGCCCTCCTCGGGCATGCAGTAGGTGCAGCGCAGATTGCACCGGTCGGTCAGCGAGACCCTCAGGTCCGTGGCCACTCGGCCGTAGGTGTCGATGAGCACGTGGGCCCGCTCCCTCGTCCCGAACACGCTTCTTCCGTCTCCTGTGAGCCTACGTGACACCGCTGACATCGGCCGACGGCCCGTCCCCCGGGGCAGCACACGGCCGCGTCGCGGATCCCTGCGACGCGGCCGTCCCTGCGGGTCGTTCAGTGTGCTCCGGTGCCGGTCAGGGACCGTACCTCCAGCTCAGCGTACTTGCCGGCGTCCGGTGTCTCCTTCGACAGGAGCGTGCCCACGACACCCAGCAGGAAGCCGACCGGGATGGAGATGATGCCCGGGTTCTCCAGCGGGAACCAGTGGAAGTCGACGTCGGGGAACATCGACGTCTCCTTGCCCGAGACCACCGGCGAGAACAGCACCAGGCCGACCGCGGTGACCAGGCCGCCGTAGATCGACCACAGCGCGCCGGTGGTGGTGAACCGCTTCCAGAACAGGCTGTAGAGGATGGTCGGCAGGTTCGCGGAGGCGGCGACGGCGAACGCGAGGGCCACCAGACCGGCGACGTTCAGGTCGCGGGCGAGGGCCCCCAGGACGATGGAGACGGCTCCGATGCCGACCGTGGCCCAGCGGGCCGCGCGCAGCTCCTGCTGCTCGGTGGCCTCGCCCTTCTTGATGACGTTGGCGTAGATGTCGTGGGCGAAGGAGGAGGACGAGGCCAGGGTCAGGCCTGCGACGACCGCGAGGATCGTGGCGAAGGCGACCGCGGAGATGGTGGCGAGCAGGATCGCGCCCCAGTTGGAGTCCACTCCGCCGAGGTGCAGCGCGAGCAGCGGCGCGGCCGTGTTGCCCGCCTTGTTGGAGGCGATGATCTCGTCCGGTTTGATCAGCGCGGCGGCGCCGAAGCCGAGGGCGAGGGTCATCAGGTAGAAGGCGCCGATCAGGCCGATCGCCCAGATCACCGACTTACGGGCGGCCTTGGCGGTGGGCACCGTGTAGAAGCGGATCAGGATGTGCGGCAGGCCTGCGGTGCCCAGGACCAGGGCGATGCCGAGCGAGATGAAGTCCAGCTTGGTGGTGCCGGTGAGGCCGTACTTGAGGCCGGGCTCCAGGAAGGCGCTGCCCTTGGCGCTGTTGTCGGCGGCCGAGCCGAGCAGGTCGGAGATGTTGAAGTTGAACTTCAGCAGGACCAGGAAGGTCAGCAGCAGGGCGCCCAGGATGAGCAGCACGGCCTTGACCATCTGCACCCAGGTGGTGCCCTTCATGCCGCCGATGGTGACGTAGACGATCATCAGGAGGCCGACCAGGGCGACGATGGCGATCTTGCCGCCGTCGCTGGTGATGCCGAGCAGCAGGGAGACCAGGACGCCCGCGCCGGCCATCTGGGCCAGCAGATAGAAGATCGACACGACGATCGTGGAGGTGCCGGCCGCGGTGCGGACGGGGCGCTGGCGCATCCGGTAGGCGAGCACGTCGCCCATGGTGTAGCGGCCGGAGTTGCGCAGCGGCTCGGCGACCAGGAGCAGGGCGACGAGCCAGGCGACCAGGAAGCCGATGGAGTACAGGAAGCCGTCGTAGCCGAACAGGGCGATGGCGCCCGCGATGCCGAGGAAGGACGCAGCTGACATGTAGTCGCCGGAGACGGCGAGGCCGTTCTGGAAACCGGTGAACTGCCGTCCGCCCGCGTAGAAGTCGCTGGCGTCCTTGGTCTGCCGGCCGGCCCAGACGGTGATGACGAGGGTCGCGGCGACGAACACCGCGAACAGGGTGATGATCAGCGTGCGGTGCTCGCTGGCCTCGCCCGCGGCCAGGGTGATCGCGGGGCTCATGCGCCGCCCTCCGTCCGGGACTTGATCGCCTCGGCCTTGGGGTCCAGCTGCGCGGCGGCGTGCCGCGCGTACCACCAGGCGATGAGGAACGTGGTGAGGAACTGGGCCAGTCCGAAGACGAGGGCCACGTTGATGTTGCCGAACACCTTGGTGCCCATGAAGCCGCCCGCGTAGTTGGACAGCAGCACGTACAGCAGGTACCAGACGATGAACGCGACGGTCAGCGGGAAGGCGTAGGAGCGGTAGGAGCGGCGCAGTTCACCGAACTCCGCGCTCTCCTGCACCGCGACGAACTCCTCGGTGGTGGGGAGTCGGTGATGGGGTTCAGAGTGGGGCGGTGTCTCGGTAGCCACGGATTCTCCTCGAGTCGCAAGTGGTGTGCGGACGGGGGCTCGATCGTGCGCGTGCTCCCTGTCGAAGGTCCACGGCGCCACGCGAGGACAGGTTCAAGTCCTATGAGTTCTTTCCGAAGTCGTCTTCCGAAGTCATTGCTGGCCAGCGAGGTGGGGAGATAGTTTCGCCCTGCGCCACCCGTCATGTACCTGCCCGAGCAGCACCTGTGTCTCGGGCGGTTTCGTTTTCGGATGATGTGGAGACCCCATGTTTCATCTGCGCTCCAGACGCCGGCTCGGCCTCGCCGTGCCGGTCGTGCTCTCGCTGACCGCGTCGCTCGGCTTCCTGCCGTCGGCGGCGTCGGCTGCCCCGGCGGCGGCATCGGCGGCCCGGGCGGCGGACGGTCCGGCACTGGCGTACGTCGTCAACACCACGACGGACCATCGCACCATCGCGTCGGTGCGGAAGGCGGTGGCCGCGAACGGCGGCAGCATCGTCGCGACGTACGACCGGATCGGCGTGATCGTGGTCCATTCGTCGAACCCCGGCTTCGGCCGCACGATGCGCGCCGTGCTCGGGGTGCAGTCGGCCGGCGCCACCCGCACCGCGCCGCTCAGCGCCGCGGGCACCACCGACGAGGGCGCCGTTCAGGTCCTGTCGAAGGCGGAGGCCGCGAGCCTCGCGCAGCGCTCGGCCCCGGGCCAGGAGCCCCTGGAGGCCGACCAGTGGGACCTGCGGGCGATCGGCGCCGACAAGGCCGCGCGGATCGATCCCGGCAGCAGGTCGGTGACCGTGGGCGTCATCGACACGGGCGTCGACGACACGCACCCGGACATCGCCCCGAACTTCTCGGCCGCGCAGTCCGCGAACTGTGTGAGTGGCAAGGCGGACACGACGTACGGCGCCTGGCGGCCGGTGGACGCGGACCACTACCACGGCACGCATGTGGCGGGCGAGATAGCCGCGGCCCGCAACGGAACAGGCGTCGCGGGTGTCGCGCCCGGCGTGCGGGTCGCGAGCATCACCGTCGCACAGCCCGACTCGACGCAGCTGTTCTACCCGGAGAGCGTCGTGTGCGCCTTCGTCTTCGCCGCAGACCACGGCGTGGAGATCACCAACAACAGCTACTACGTCGATCCGTGGCTGTACAACTGCATGGACGACCCCGATCAGCGGGCCATCGTCGACGCGGTCAACAGGGCCCAGCTGTACGCGCAGCGCAAGGGCACGCTCAATGTCGCCTCGGCGGGCAACTCCAACGACGACCTGGACGCGCGCGCCCTCGTCGACGACTCGAGCCCCGACGACTCGACCCCGGTGCCGCGCACCGTCGACCCGCACCGGTGCTTCGACGTGCCGACCCAGCTGCCGGGCGTGGTCACCGTCAGCGCGACCGGCGTCAAGGGCGCCAAGTCGTACTACTCCAGCTACGGCAAGGGCGTCGTCGACGTGGCCGCCCCCGGCGGCGACCGGTACCAGATCCCGGACACGCCGTCGCAGAACGGCCGGATCCTCTCCACGCTGCCGAACAACCAGTACGGCTTCCTCCAGGGCACCTCGATGGCCTCCCCGCACGTGGCCGCGGTGGCCGCGCTGCTGAAGTCCACCCACCCGCGCGCGACCCCGGCCCGGCTGCAGGCGCTGCTCAAGGCCCAGGCGGACAACCCCGGATGCCCGGCCGACCCGTACGACGGGGACGGCGACGGCGTCGTGGACGCGACCTGCGTCGGCGGCAAGCACGTCAACGGCTTCTACGGGTCCGGCATCGTCAACGCGCTCCGCGCGGTCCGCTGACGCCTGTTTCCCGCTGCGCCCCACGTCGCAGTCTCCCCCCCCCACGTCAGGATTCCCGCACGGCACGCTCGTATCTCATACAGCGAACGAACTGGAGACACAGACATATGACCGCACCCAAGCCGCGCCACGTCCGCGCCCTGTCGATCCCGGTCGGGATGGCCATGGCCACGGCCCTCGCGTTCCTGCCGAACGTCACCGCGTCCGCCGCGGACGCCACGACCACGGCCGCGGCCGCCGCCTCGGGTGACGCGACCTCGCTCAGCTTCGTCGTCAACGTCCGCCCGGGACCCGGCACTTCGAAGCAGGTGCAGAAGGCCATCGGCCGGGCCGGCGGCACGGTGGTGACCTCGTACGACCAGATCGGCGTGATCGTCGTCCACTCGTCGAACCCCGACTTCGCCAAGACCATCCGCACGGTGCGCGGCGTCGAGTCGGCCGGTGCCACGCGCAACGCGCCGCTGCCCGCGCAGTCGACCACGGACGTCGGCACCCCGAAGGTGCTCAGCGCCGAGGAGGTCGCCGAGGCGCAGGCAGTCGACGGTCAGGACCCGCTGGAGCCCCTGCAGTGGGACCTGCCCGCCATCAAGGCGGACAAGGCGCACGAGAAGACCCTCGGCAGCCCGAAGGTGACCGTCGCCGTCATCGACACCGGCGTGGACGACACCCACCCCGACATCGCGCCCAACTTCGACCGGCGGGCCTCCGTCAACTGTGTGACGGGCAAGCCGGACACGACCGACGGCGCCTGGCGGCCCAGCGCGTCCGAGAGCCCGCACGGCACGCATGTCGCCGGCGAGATCGCGGGCGCCAAGAACGGCGTGGGCATGACGGGCGTGGCGCCGGGCGTCAAGGTGTCCGGCATCAAGGTCTCCAACCCGAACGGCTACTTCTACACGGAGGCCGTGGTCTGCGGCTTCGTGTGGGCGGCCGAGCACGGCGTCGACGTGACCAACAACAGCTACTACACCGACCCGTGGTACTTCAACTGCAAGAACGACCCGGACCAGAAGGCCCTCGTGGAGGCGGTCGGCCGGGCCTCCCGGTACGCGGAGAAGAAGGGCACGGTCAACGTCGCCGCGGCGGGCAACGAGAACTACGACCTCGCGGCCGACTCGATCACCGACCCGGTCTCGCCCAACGACGGCACCCCGTCCGACCGGGTGATCGACCCCTCCAAGTGCTATGACATACCGACTCAGTTGCCGGGTGTCGTGACCGTCGCGGCCACCGGCGCGAAGGGCATCAAGTCCTCCTTCTCCAACCACGGCCTCGGAGTCATCGACATCGCCGCGCCCGGCGGCGACTCGACCGCCTACCAGACGCCTGAGCCCCCGGCGACCAGCGGTCTGATCCTGGGCCCGCTGCCCGGCGGCAGGTGGGGCTACATGGCCGGCACCTCGATGGCCAGCCCGCACGTCGCGGGTGTCGCCGCACTGATCAAGTCCACCCACCCGCACGCCTCGCCGGCCCTGGTCAAGGCGCTGCTGTACGCCGGCGCCACCGCCACGCCGTGCACCGACCCGTACGACATCAACGGCGACGGCAAGATCGACGCGGTGTGCGAGGGCTCGACGAACCACAACGGCTTCTACGGCTGGGGCACGGCGAACGCCCTGGCCGCCGTGACGAAGTGACACCGGGCACAGGCGGGCGGCGACCGGCACACCGGTCCGGGCCGCCCGCCTGTGCCGCTGTCCGCTCCCGGTGGACGGGGTGCCCGAATCACCACCGGCCCGCATCGATCCCCCGTAACTCCTGCATCACTCCTGCATAGTGCAGTCATGACTGACATCGCGTTCGCCTGGGCGGCGCTCGGCGGGGATCCGGCTCTCGTATCGCGTGTGTCGACCGTCGTGCGGCGGGGAGCGCTCGACGCCCGGCTGCCGGTGCGGGAGCTGGCGCGGGCCTGTGTGGGGGTGTGCGCGCTGGCCGCCGCCGAGCTGGGGGCGCGGCGGGCCGGGCTCGCCGAGGTGCCCGCGGTCCGGGTCGACGACGGTGCGGTGGCGACCGCCTTCCACAGCGAGCGGCTCCTGCGGATCGACGGGCGGGCACCGGTCGCTTTCGCGCCGCTGTCCCGGTTCTGGCGGACCGCGGACGGCTGGGTGCGCACCCACGCCAACTACCCCCACCACCGCAGGCGGCTCCTGGGCGCGCTGGAACTCCCGGCGGACGCCGCCGTGGAGCGGGTCGCCGCCGCGCTCGCCGAGCGGTCCGCGACGGACGTGGAGGAGCGCGTGTACGCGGCCGGCGGCCTCGCCGTCGCACTGCGCACGCCCGCGCAGTGGGCCGCGCACGAGCAGGCCGCCGAGGTGTCCCGGCGTCCGCTGGCCGAACGCGGCACGACCGGCCCGGCCCACGCGCGCGTGCTCCGGCCCCTGGCGGCTTCTCCCCTGCTCCCGGCCGCCGGGCTGCGCGTGCTGGACCTGACCCGGGTCATCGCGGGCCCGGTCGGCACCCGCACCCTCGCGCTGCTCGGCGCGGACGTGCTGCGCGTGGACCCGCCGTGGCTGCCGGAACTCCCCGACCAGCACGCCGACACCGGCTTCGGGAAGCGGTCGGCGACGCTGGACCTGCGGACCGGCCGCGAGACCTTCGAGGAACTGCTGGGCCGGGCCGACGTCGTGGTCACCGGCTACCGGCCGGGCGCCCTGGACCGGTTCGGGCTCTCCCCGCACGCACTGGCCGAGCGGCGGCCGGGGCTGGTCGTGGCGCAGGTGTCCGCGTGGGGCGCGTACGGGCCGTGGGGCGGGCGGCGCGGCTTCGACAGCCTGGTGCAGGTCGCGACCGGCATCGCGGCGGTCGAGGGCACGGCGGGACGGCCCGGCGCGCTGCCCGCGCAGGCCCTGGACCACGGCACCGGCTATCTGCTGGCCGCCGCCGTGCTGCGGGCGCTGACCGAGCGGTCGTACGACGGCCGGGGCCGGTTCGTGCGGCTGGCGCTGGCCCGGACCGCGGACTGGCTGACCGGCGGGGTGGAGCGGGACGCGCCGGGCGACGCGGCACAGGACGCCGACGACGGCACCCCACCCCGACTCATCGAGCGGGACAGCGCCCTCGGACGGCTGCGGTACGCCCCACCGGCGCTCTCCTTCACCGACGGCCCGGCCGACTGGCCCCGCCCGCCCGGTCCCTGGGGGACGGACGCACCGCGCTGGGCCTGAGCGCACCGGGGCGCACGGGGCGCGGGCGGCGGGGCGGGGTGAAGTGGCCGGGAACGTACGGGCGGACGGAGGTCCCTTCGTCGGCTGCTTTCCCCGGCTTGCTCCCGTTCGGGGCGGCTGGCGAAGATCCGGGGGTGACATCGATACGACCGACCGCCGAGGCGGACGGCACGCGGGGCACCGGCCGCCGGACCGGGACGCGCCGGGCCGCCGCCGTGCTGGCCCTGCTGGCGCCGGCCGCGCTGATACCCCTGCTGGGACCGTCCGCCGCGCTGCACGGCACCGGGGAGGCCGCCGCCCCGGGCGCCGGCGGCATAGCCCTGCTGCGGACGGTGCTGTTCGCCGCCTTGTGCGTACCGGTGGGCGAGCTGTTCGTGAACCGGCTGGCCCGTGGGCTGCCGGGCGCGCCGTCCGACGCTCCCCGCAGCTGGGCGCCGTACGCGGCCGTCGCCGGTTTCCTCGCCGCGCTCGGGCTCGCCTCGGTCGTGGCGACCGGCAACCTGGTGCCGCACAGCCCCTCCCAGATCGACATCGGCGGCCTCTACGGCACCCGGGACGGCGCGCTCGCCCTGCTGGAGGTCAACGCGTTCGTCCTGGCCGGGCTGTGCGCCCTGGGCCGCCGGCCCGGCCGCCAGTTCTGGCCGCTGGCCGCGGTCGTCTGCGCGGAGGCGCTGCGCGCTCACCCGACGACCGAGCACACCCCGCTGATCGGTACGGGCCTGACCCTCGTGCATCTGACGTCCGCGGCGCTGTGGACCGGCGGCCTGCTGCACGCGCTGCGCACGCTGCGGCTGTGGCGCCGGGCCGGCGCCGGCGCGGCGGGCGCCGGGCTGCTGGGGCGCTACGCGCGCGTGGCCACCGGCCTGCTCGCGGCGGTCACCGCCACGGGCGTGTGGAGCACCCTGCGCCGGATGCCCGCGGACACGGTGCTGCCCCAGCTGACGGAGACGGCCTACGGGCGCACCCTGCTGGCCAAGGTGATCCTGGTGGCCGCCGTCGCCGTGCTCGCCCTGTGGGCGCGGATCCGGCTGCGCCGGGCGCCCGACCCGCTGACCGCGTACGTACCCGCGCGGGGTGAGGTGATCGTTCTCGGGGTGGCGGTCGCGGTGTCGGGGCTGCTGACCGCGCTGCCGCTGCCGATCCGCTGGTGACCCGGCCTGAGGGCGAGCCAGGCGGTCCTGACGACGGCTCGGACGGTGGGGGTGACGGCTCAGGCGGTGACGAGCACCTTCAGGGCCGTGCGCTCGTCCATCGCCTTGTAGCCCTCCGGTACGCCCTCCAGACCGACCGTCAGGTCGAAGACGGGCGAGGCGTCGACGGTGCCGTCGAGGACGTCCGGCAGCAGCTCCGGGATGTACGCGCGCACCGGTGCGACCCCGCCGCGCAGCGCGATGTTCCGGTCGAACATGACGCCCAGGTCGAGGCCGGTGCCGCTGCCGTGCGGCACGCCGACGTAGCCGATGGCGCCGCCGTCCCGGGCGATCCGCACGGCCGTCTGCATCGACTGCTCGGTGCCGACCGCCTCGACGACGGCGTGCGCGCCCCGGCCCCGGGTGAGCGCGCGCACCGCCTCGACGGCGGCCTCCCCGCGTTCGGCGACGACGTCGGTGGCGCCGAAGCGGCGCGCGAGGTCCGTACGGGCCCGGTGCCGGCCGAGCGCGATGATCCGTTCGGCGCCCAGCCGGCGGGCCGCCAGGACGGCGCACAGGCCGACGGCGCCGTCCCCGACGACGGCGACGGTGGCACCGGGGCGGACCCCGGCGCCGAGGGCGGCGTGGTGGCCGGTGCCGAGGACGTCGGAGAGGGTCACCAAGGCGGACAGCAGTCGGTCGTCGCCGGCCGCGTCCTTGGGCAGCGCCACGAGGGTGCCGTCGGCGAAGGGCACGCGCACGGCCTCGCCCTGGCCGCCGTCGTAGCCGACGGAGCCCCAGAAGCCGCCGTGCTCGCAGGAGGTGGTCAGGCCCTCGCGGCAGTAGTCGCAGACGCCGTCGGACCACTTGAAGGGCGCCACCACGAGGTCGCCGCGGCGGACGGTGTCCACCTCGGAGCCGGTCTCCTCGACGACGCCCAGGAACTCGTGTCCGATCCGCTGCCCCGGCTGCCGGGGCGCCTCGCCGCGGTAGGCCCACAGGTCGCTGCCGCAGATGCAGGCGCGCAGGACCCGCACCACCGCGTCGGTGGGCAGCCGTACGACCGGCTCCGGCACGTTCTCCACGCGGATGTCGTACGGGGCGTGGATGGTGGTGGCGCGCATGGCGGAGGTCCTTCGGGTGCGGTGCGGGTGTGGTGCGCCCGGGAGTGATCGAGCCCACTTCACGGTACGTCGTCCACCCGCCCGCCGGCGTCGGGCGGCCCCGCGCGTCGGCCGGCGTACGGGTCAGACCCCGACCGCCCCGAGCAGTGTTCCGACCGCGTAGGTGACGCCCATGGCCAGGGCTCCGCCGGCCACGTTCCGCAGCACCGCGCGGCCGGGGGCCGCCGCGCCCAGCCGGGCGCTGCTCCAACCGGTCAGCACCAGGGAGGCCAGGACGGCCGCCACGGTGACCGGGAGCCGCCGGTCCGCGGGCAGCAGCACGATGGCGAGCAGCGGCAGCAGCGCGCCGACCGTGAAGGCCAGGAAGCTCGCCCACGCCGCGTGCCAGGGATTGCTCAGCTCGTCCGGGTCGATCCCCAGTTCCACGCGCGCGTGGGCCCGCAGCGCGTCCCGCGCGGTGTACTGCTCCGCCGCCTCCCGCGCCACCTCCCGGGACAGCCCGCGCTCCTCCAGCAGCCCCGTCAGCTCCTCCAGTTCGGCCTGCGGCTGCTCCCTCAACTCCCGCTTCTCCAGGGCCAGAGCGGCCCGCTCCGAGTCCCGCTGGGTCGACACGGACACATACTCGCCCGCGGCCATCGACATCGAACCGGCGAGCAGTCCGGCGAGTCCGGCGGTGAGCAGGGCGGCACGGTCGCTCGTCGCCCCGGCCACGCCGACGACGAGTCCGGCCGTGGACACGATGCCGTCGTTCGCCCCGAGGACGGCCGCCCGCAGCCAGTTCAGCCGGGAGCCGAGCGCGCCGCCGTGCGGCTCGTCGTGCGGGGGTTGCGTCGGTTCCGTCACAGGACGGAGGATCGCACCCCGCGCTCCGGCGCGCCCGCAGCGACGCTCCCGGGCGCCGGGCGCGCAACGGCCGTGGCGCGAGCGCACCTTGCCGGCCTGACGCGGCACCAGCGCCCGAACCGTGTGGTACGGGAGGCGAATTGACGCCGGATCCGGTACGACGGGCGGCGCCGGGAGCCTCGGGGACCGGGCTGTCGGTCCCGGCCCGTATCCTCAGTGACCATGCTCGAAGACCGTACGACCGCAGCGTCCTCCCCCACCCGGTGGCCGGCCGCGTATCCGAGGGGATACGCGGTCGTTGACGTGGAGACCACCGGCCTGGCCCGGGACGACCGGATCATCTCCGCGGCCGTCTACCGGCTGGACGCGCACGGCGAGGTCGAGGACCACTGGTACACGCTCGTCAACCCGGAGCGCGATCCGGGCCCGGTGTGGATCCACGGTCTGACGAGCGAGGTACTGACGGAGGCGCCGCTCTTCGCGGACATCGCGGAGGAGTTCGCCGACCGGCTGGCGGACCGGGTGCTCGTCGCGCACAACGCCGTCTTCGACTGGCAGATGATCGCACGCGAGTACGCGCGCGCGAAGCGCGAGGCGCCGGTGCGTCAGCGGCTGTGCACGATCGCGCTGTCCAAGGAGCTGGGGCTGCCGCTGCCCAACCACAAGCTGGAGTCGCTGGCGGCGCACTTCGGCGTCGTACAGCGGCAGGCGCACCACGCGCTGGACGACGCGCGCGTGCTCGCGGAGGCCTTCCGGCCCAGCCTGCGGGCCGCGGCACAGGGTGATGTCCGCCTGCCGCTGCTGGAGTGCCGGCCGCTGACCGAGTGGAACGACACGCCCGCGCCGCGGATCGGCCGGCAGGCGGGCGGCGGCTACGGGCCGAGCAGTTGGCGTCCCGCCCGCAGGCGGCCCGCGTGCCCCTACCCCAACCCGGGGCGCTGGGAGGTGGGCGGACGGCTCAAGCAGGGCATGCGGGTCGCGTTCTCCGGGGACACGTCGGTCGACCGGGAGCTGCTGGAGGACCGGGCGACCGAGGCCGGGCTGCATGTGGCGACGAGCCTGTCCCGCGTGACCAGCCTGCTGGTCACGAACGACCCCGACTCGGGCACCTCGAAGGTGGTCAAGGCCCGGCAGTACGGGACACCGGTGATCGACGAGGCGGCATTCGGCCAGCTACTGAGAGACGTGGAACCGGCGCCCCCACGGCAGTGACCGCGCGATGGACGGTGCGCGGGGCGCCGGTGCGGCGGGCGACTGCGCGCGGTGCGACGGACGTCGGTGCGAGGGCGGGTGTCGGGCGACGGTGCGGCAGGCAGCCGACTGCGCACCGCGCCGGATGACGGTGCGCCGGGCGGTCCAGCACACGTCCGGGGCGCCGTACGACAGGCGGCCTGCTGCACGCCAGGCCTGCGGGTGACAGCGCGACGGACGGCCGACTGCGCACCGGGCGACGGACGTCGGTGCACCGGGGGTCAGGCGTCGGTGCGGCGGGCGTCGGTGCGGCCGGTGTCAGGCGACGGCGCGACAGCGGAACACCACACGCCCGGGCTGCCGTACGACGGGCGGCCGACTGCGTACCGGGCGACGGACGACGGTGCGGCGGGCGACGGGCGGAGGTACGCCGGGGGTCAGGCGGCGGGCGGCCCAGTGCGCGTCCGGGCCACCGTGCGGGAGCCAGCTGCATGCCAGGCCGGCAGGCCGCCGTACGGACGGGTGATTGGCGGGCGACTCGCCCGGCTGTCGCTCGCTCGGGCGACAGTGACCACCCACTCTGAGCCCCATGGCGAAATGCGAAGTTTGCGGCAATGAATACGGAATGACATTCGAGGTGCACGCCCAGGGCGCGGTCCATGTCTTCGACTGCTTCTCCTGCGCGATCCACCGCATGGCCCCGGTCTGCGAGCACTGCCAGGTCTCGATCATCGGCCAGGGCGTGGAGGCCGACGGCCAGTGGTACTGCGGCGCCCACTGCGCCCGCTCCGCGGGGAAGACGGGGATCGTGGACCGGGTGTGAACCGGTACCCGACTGAATGCACCCGACGCCGGAGTTGTACGGTCGACTGGTGTACCGCTTCCTGTTGACCCGGCAGTGGGTGATCCTCACCCTGATCACCCTGCTCCTGATCCCTGTGATGATCGAGCTGGGCTTCTGGCAGAAGCACCGGTACGAGGAGCGCAGCGCCCGGAACCAGTTGGTCACCGACGCCCTGTCCGCCGAGCCCGTACCCGTGGAGCAGCTGACCTCGCCCGGACACAGGGTGACCCGCACGGAGCGCTACCACAGCGTCACCGCGACCGGCACCTTCGACACCGGCCACGAGGTCGTGGTCCGCCGCCGCGTCAACTCCGACGACGAGGTCGGCTTCCATGTCCTCACCCCGTTCGTACTGGGCGACGGCAAGGTGCTGCTGGTCAACCGCGGCTGGATCCCGGCGACCGGGTCCCAGACCGCCTTCCCGAAGGTCCCCGAGCCGCCCGCGGGCCGCACCACCATCACGGGGCGACTGAAGGCCGACGAGACGACCGCGGCGAGCGGCATCAAGAACGTCGAGGGGCTGCCGGACCGCCAGATCATGCTGATCAACAGCGCGGAGGAGGCGCGGCGGCTCGGCACCGACGTGCTCGGCGGCTACGTCGAGCAGACGGCCCCCGAACCGAAGGGCGACACCCCGCAGCAGATCTCCGACCCGGGCAAGGAAGACGCCCCGCTGAACTACGCGTACATGGTCCAGTGGTGGCTGTTCGCCGCCGCGGTCCCGGTCGGCTGGGTCGTCCTGGCCCGCCGGGAGGCGCGGGAGCGGGCCAGGACGGCGGACGGCGAGTCGACACCGCGGGCGGAGCCGGCCGCCGTGTGACCGCCGGGCGCATCACCCGCCCGGCCGCGCCCCGGATTGCCCCGTCGGCGCACCGGGAACCCGGATTCCCGTGCACCCCCGCATCGAGGACTACGCCCTCATCGGCGATGAACAGACCGCTGCCCTGGTCGGCAAGGACGGCTCGATCGACTGGCTGTGCCTGCCCCGCTTCGACTCCGGCGCCTGCTTCGCCAGGCTCCTGGGCGACGAGGAGAACGGGCACTGGAGGATCGCGCCCGTGGGCGCGGACAGGTGCACCCGCCGCGGCTACCGCCCCGACACGCTGGTCCTCGACACCGAGTGGGACACCCCGCAGGGGACGGTCCGGGTCACCGACCTGATGCCGCAGCGCGACCGCGCCCCCGATCTGATCCGGATCGTGGAGGGCGTCAGCGGGCGCGTCACCGTGCACAGCGCGCTCCGCCTCCGCTTCGACTACGGCTCGATCATCCCGTGGATGCGCCGCTCCGGCGGCCACCGCGTCGCCGTCGCCGGACCGGACTCGGTGTGGCTGCGCAGCGAGCCCGAGGTGCGGACCTGGGGCAAGGACTTCGGCACGCACTCCGAGTTCACCGTCGCGGAGGGCGAGAGGGTCGCCTTCGTTTTCACCTGGCACCCCTCGCACGAGCCGCGGCCCGGCCTGGTCGACCCGTACGAGGCGCTCGGCTCCAGCGTCCGGGACTGGCGGCGCTGGGCGGCCCGGTGCCGTTACGACGGCCCGTACCGGGACGCCGTCGTACGCTCCCTGATCACCCTCAAGGCGCTCACCTACCGGCCGACCGGCGGCATCGTCGCCGCGGCCACCACGTCGCTGCCCGAGGAACTGGGCGGCGTGCGCAACTGGGACTACCGCTACTGCTGGCTGCGTGACTCCACCCTCACCCTCGGCGCCCTGCTGTCCGCGGGCTACCACAGGGAGGCCGAGGCCTGGCGCGACTGGCTGCTGCGCGCGGTCGCGGGCGACCCGGCGGACCTGCAGATCATGTACGGCGTGGCCGGTGAGCGGCGGCTGCCCGAGTTCGAACTGCCGTGGCTGGCCGGCTTCGCCGATTCGGCGCCGGTGCGGATCGGCAACGGCGCCGTCAGCCAGTTGCAGCTCGACGTGTACGGCGAGGTCCTGGACTCGCTGTGGCTGGCCCGGCGTTCCGGGCTGTCGCCGAAGCCGCACATGTGGTCGATGCAGAACATCCTGCTTGAATGGCTGCGCACCCACTGGCAGCAGCCGGACGAGGGGCTGTGGGAGGTGCGCGGCGGGCGCCGGCACTTCGTGCACTCGAAGGTGATGGTGTGGGTGGCCGCCGACCGGGCGGTGCGCACGCTGGAGGAGTACCCCGAGCTCCCCGGGGACATGGCGGGCTGGCGGAAGCTGCGGGACGCGGTGCACCGCGAGGTGTGCGAGAAGGGCTACGACCCGGACCGGAACACCTTCACCCAGTACTACGGCTCGCGGGAGCTGGACGCCGCCCTGCTGCTCATCCCCCGCGTCGGGTTCCTGCCGCCGGACGACCCGAGGGTGATCGGCACGGTGGACGCGGTCCGCGCGGAGCTGGGGCACGACGGCTTCGTTCGGCGCTATGCCGGCTCCGGCACCGGCATCGACGGGCTGCCGGGCGGCGAGGGCGTCTTTCTGGCCTGCTCGTTCTGGCTCGCGGACGCGCTGCATCTGACGGGCCGTGCCCAGGAGGCGCGGGAGCTGTTCGAGCGGCTGGTGGGACTCGCCAACGACGTGGGGCTGCTGTCCGAGGAGTACGACCCGGTGGCCGGGCGCCAGCTGGGCAACTTCCCGCAGGCGTTCAGCCATATCGCTCTGGTGAACACCGCCCTCGTACAGCTCGGGGGCGGCGGGGCAGGATAGGGGCCATGGATCTTGGACTGAAGGACCGGGTGTACGTCGTCACGGGGGCCACGCGCGGCCTTGGCAACGCCGCCGCGCGCGAACTGGTCGCCGACGGGGCGAAGGTGGTCATCACGGGGCGGGACGGGCAGCGGGTCGCCGACGCGGCGGCCGAGCTGGGCGGCGACGCGGTCGGGGTCGCCGTGGACAACGCCGACCCGGACGCCGCCGCGCGGCTGATCGCGACCGCCCGCGAGCGGTTCGGCGGCTTCGACGGCGTGCTCATCAGCGTCGGCGGGCCGCCGCCGGGGTTCGTCGCGGACAACACGGACGAACAGTGGCGGGCGGGGTTCGAAGCGGTGTTCCTGGGCGCGGTGCGGGTCGCTCGCGCGGCGGCCGCCGAGCTGTCGGAGGGCGGTGTCATCGGGTTCGTGCTGTCCGGGTCGGTGCACGAGCCGATCCCCGGGCTGACGGTCTCCAACGGGCTGCGGCCCGGGCTGGCCGGCTTCGCCAAGTCGATCGCGGACGAGCTGGGGCCGCGCGGGATCCGGGTCGTGGGGCTGCTGCCGTCCCGTATCGACACGGACCGGGTGCGCGAGCTGGACGGGCTGTCCGCGGACCCGGCGGTCACCCGGGCGGCGAACGAGGCACGCATCCCGCTGCGCCGGTACGGCACGCCGGCGGAGTTCGGCCGGGTGGCCGCGTTCGTCCTGTCCCCGGCCGCCTCCTACCTGACCGGCATCATGATCCCGGTCGACGGCGGAATGCGCCACGGCTTCTGACCCCACAACACCGACGCCGAGCGAGCCCCGGCCGTCAAGTCACTCGCTCCGCGCGGTGCTTGACCGCGCGTAGGCGTACTTCCGCCGGCAGCGCTGACAGGCCCGCGGAGTCGCGGGCGCGGGCCAGGGACTCGTCGGCGAGCTGTCGCAGGGCCGTGCCGGGGTTGACGTCCGCTTCCAGCTGGAGCCAGATCCGGGCCCCGGGGGCGGTGCGGCGGCCGGTCAGCGTCGCCTGGGCGTGGGCCACCCCGTCCAGCCGGGCCGCGTCGTCGACGAGCACGGTCTCCAGGGCCCGGCCGCGCAGCAGCGCACCCGCGCCGTCGCCCGTGTCGACGAGCACCTCGGCCAGCCGACGGCGACGCAGCACCGCGGTCAGCCACCACAGCGCGAGCAGGACGAGGACGGCGAGCCCGGCGATGACCGCGGGCCACCACCAGCCGGCGTGCTGCCACCGGGTCCGCCGGGCGTCGCTGAGCAGCACGTCGTGCGGCCCGCCGTGGATCCACCAGGACGGCGGCCGGACGCCCAGGCCCACGGCCAGCACCGGGCCGCCGAGGGCGACCAGCAGCAGCCCGATGATCCCGATCAGCACTCGGTTGACGATCCGGAGCACCGCGTCACCCCCTCCGTCCGGGCCGGGCCACATGCACCGACAGGGCGGGCGGCCGGACCAGGCCCAGTCCCCGGACCGCCGCGGCGAGCGTGAGGTCCAGGTCGGCGCGTACCTCGTCGAGTTCACGGAAGTGCGCGACGGCCCGGACGTCGGCCTTCCGGCGCCGCATCCGCACCCGTACCGACCGCACGCCCGAGACCTCCATGGCCCGGTCGCGCAGCACCTGGGCGGCGGCGGCCCGCTGCAGCCCGGCCCGGACATCGGGGTGGCTGCGCCGCATCGGCAGCAGGTTCCGCAGGCCCGGCGTGACGGCGAGCGCGATCAGCCACAGGCCGAGGAGGGTGGCGACACCGGCGCCGGCCAGCACCCAGATGTCGTCGAGGGGCCGCTGCGCGAGCTGGTGGGCCAGTGCGCGGCGCCAGTGCATCGCGGGCTGGTGGACCCGTACGGCGGCGATGTCGTACAGGAAGACACCCGCGCCGAGCACGAGCAGCAGCGCGACGATGCCGGCGGGCACCCGGCGCACGGACCAGAACCGGCCGTCCCGGCCGTTTGGGCCCGGCGCGGCGGGCGGTGGATCGTAGTCCGCGGCCGAGGCGGACTGATCGAGTGCCGGGCCGGCCGACTTCTCGACGACCCCGGTCTCCGCGCCCTGGGGCTCACTCATCGCGTCCTCCCGTCCGCGCCGTGCCCCGGTGCCGGATGCAGCCGCTCGACCTCCACGGCGACCTCCGGCACCTCCATGTCCACCAACGCGCCTACCCGCTCGGCCACATGACGACGCACGGCCGCGCACCGGGCGCCGATGTCGGTCGGGTAGTCGAGTTCGAGATGGACGCGGACCCGGGCCGAGGCGGTGGCGGTGCCCCTGGTCCTGGCGGACTCGACGACCGGGGGGCGCACGACGACGGTCGCGTGCGGGGGCGCGGCGTCCTTCGGGAGCCGGCCGACGGCCTCCCGCGCGGCCTGCGCGGCGATCTTCGCGACGACCCGGTCGGCGATCCGGGTGGCGCCGCGCTCGCCGGGCACGACGCCGGTCACGGGACCGCGCGCCGCGTCGGCCCCTGCGCTCACCGGCTCGCCCACGGCACCGCTCACCGTCGTCATCGGCGCCGTTCGCCCTTGTCGTCACGGGTCCTGAAGAAGTCACCCGGTTCCAGGTCGCCCTCCAGGAACCGGCCGACCACGAACCCGATCGCCCCCAGGGCCGCCACCAGCAGGAACGCACCGAATCCGCCGAAGTACCCGGCGAAGCCCAGCGCCATCCCGGCGATCATGCCGACCACGGCCATGCTCATGCCGCCCTCCTCCGCTCCAACAACCGCGTGGTCCCGTCACCGCCCGAGCGTCACTGGATCCGCGGCTCCGGCTCCTCTTCTTCTTCCTCCGGGAGCTTGACATCACTCACCGCGATATTGACCTCGACCACCTCGAGGCCGGTCATCCGCTCCACGGCGGCGATCACGTTCTCCCGGACGTCCCGGGCCACGTCGCCGATGGACACGCCGTAGTCCACGACGATCTCCAGGTCGAGCGCGGTCTGCACCTCGCCGACCTCGGCCTTCACCCCGCGGGTCACCGACTTCGAACCGCCCGGCACCCGGTCGCGGACGGCGCCGAAGGTCCGGCTCAGCCCGCTCCCCATCGCGTGCACGCCCAGCACGTCCCGCGCGGCGAGCCCGGCGATCTTCTCCACGACGCCGTCCGCGATGGTGGTCCGGCCGCGGGTCGCCGGGTCCCCGCCGCCCCGTTTGGTGGCCTTGCGGGTCTGCACCGGTGTCTCGTTCTCGTCCTCTGAGCCCGTCGTCCGGTTCTGCTCCGTCGTGTCGCTCATCACCGTGCGTCCCTTCCGGTCGTCGTCCTTCGACCACGGTATGTGCGGTGACCGGATCGTGCGCCGGGAATGGGGCAGGCTGAAGGAATGACAGCGGAGGATCCATGGGCCCGGGCGGTACGGCAACAGGTGGGGCTCGGCAGGCTGCTGCCGCTCGGCGGCGCGCGGGACGGCGGCTGGATCACGGAGGCGGCGGCGCGGGCGGTGCTGCGGCGCGCGGCGGCGGAGGTGCCGGGGGTGCGCCTGGGGGCGCTGCGGATCACGCTCGCCGATCCGGACGAGGTGGCCGAGCCCGCCGTACCGCCGCCGCCGAGCGCGTTGCCGCCGGGGCCGCTGCGGGTGGCGGCGGACTTCGCGGCGACGGCCGCCGCGCCGCTGCCGGAGGCGGCGTCCCGGCTCCGGCTGGCGCTGTCCACGGCCGCTGACCGGCGGCTCGGGCTGACGGTCAGGGACGTGGACCTGCGGGTCACCGAGCTGCTGGACGGGCCGGCGGAACCTACGAAGGCGCGGATGCCGCAGCCGCCCCTGGCCCGGGAGGGCACGGACCCCGACGAGATCCGCGCGGCGACGGCGGCCCGGTCCGTGCCGGGCGTGGTCCGGCTGACCGGCGGCCTGGGCGGTCGGGGCCGGGGCGTGCACTGCGACGAACGGCGGGACGGGTCCGCCGCGTTGCCGCACCGGCATGTCCGGGTGGAGCTGGCGGTGGCCGAGGGCCACCGGCCGCGGGACGTGGTCCGTCAGGTGCGTACGGCGGTGGCGGCGGCGCTGGAGGGGCGTCCGACGGTGGCGGTGCTGGTCACCGCGGTGGGCTGAGCGCCGTCCCGCCGGGCCGGTGCGCGCCTCACTCGCCGACGCCGGCCAGATCCCGCAGCCGACGCGCCTGGGCGGCCCGTTCGGCGGCGCACTGCTCCTCGTAGCCGCGTGCGCCCGCCCCGCGCAGCAGGGCCTTGGTCTCCACCACGGCGTCGCGTGGCGCGGCCAGGAGCGCCCCGGCCAGGTCGCGTACGGCGGCGTCGAGTTCGCCGACGGGCACCGCGAGGTTGGCGAGCCCGCAGCTCACCGCCTCCTCGGCGCCGACGAACCGTCCGGTCACGCAGATCTCCAGCGCGCGGGCGTATCCGACCAGTTCGACCAGCGGGTGGGTGCCCGTCAGGTCGGGCACGATCCCGAGGCTGGTCTCGCGCATCGCGAACTGCACGTCGTCGGCGACGACGCGCAGGTCACAGGCGAGGGCGAGCTGGAAGCCGGCACCGATGGCATGCCCCTGTACGGCGGCGACGGAGACGAGGTCGTTCCGCCGCCACCAGGTGAATGCCTCTTGGAAGCCGGCGATGCTCGCGTCCAGTTCGGCGTCGTCGCGGCGTGCAAGATCGGTGAACGTCGGCTCGCCCGGAATGCCGTCCGGGGTGAACATCTGCCGGTCGAGCCCGGCGGAGAAGGACTTGCCCTCGCCGCGCAGCACGACGACCCGGACGGTGCCCGGCAGCGACCGCCCGGCCTCGGCCAACGCCCGCCACAGTGCGGGGCTCTGGGCGTTGCGCTTGGCCGGACGGGTCAGGGTCACCGTGGCGAGCGTGTCGTCGACGGTGAGCCGTACGCCGTCCTTGTCGAGTGCGGGAGCGAGGTCCTGGTCGGGCGAAGCCATGGGGCGCCTCCGATGAGTGCGGTCAACACGCAGTGCCGTACGGCATGCTAAGTGACTGCACAGTAACCACCCCGCCGGTCTGCGGTGCTCCCAGGCCCCTCTGGGGCACTGCGGGAGGACCGGCCGGGTGGCCACCGTCGAAGCCGATGGGCCGCTCGGTGGTCAGGACGATGCGGCCTTCTTGCCCCGGGTCGCTCCGCCACGCCCGCGCAGCGTTACACCCGACTCGCTGAGCATCCGGTGTACGAAGCCATACGAGCGGCCGGTCTCCTCGGCCAGCGCCCGAATGCTCGCACCGGAGTCGTACTTCTTCTTCAGGTCTGCCGCGAGCTTGTCGCGCGCGGCGCCGGTCACCCGGCTGCCCTTCTTCAGAGTCTCGGCCACCCGTGCCTCCTCATGGGAAGTGCGCTCTGGTCCCCTCATGATCACCCCTCCCGGGCCCGATGGCCACCCATTCGGCAAGGTCCGTGAGACACGGTTTTGACGACAGGAGCACATCCCCACAAGTGGAATCACTGGTTCCGATGGGTGCCGTCGATACCGCCGAACGGATTCATTCGCGAAGCAGCAGGTCAGAGACGCAGCACGGCCGACCCCTTGTCGACAAAGGGATCGGCCGTGAAATGGATGTAGGACACACCCGGATACGAGGAGATCTCACACAGATGATGGATCACCGATGGGCCGAATGATCCATAGCCTGTGGATCATTCTTTCGATCAAGCCAGGGCGACGAGGTCCGCGTAGCCGGCGCCCCACAGATCCTCCACGCCGTCCGGCAGCAGGATGATCCGCTCCGGCTGGAGCGCCTCCACCGCGCCCTCGTCGTGGGTGACCAGGACGACCGCGCCCGCGTAGGTGCGCAGCGCGCCGAGGATCTCCTCCCGGCTCGCCGGGTCGAGGTTGTTGGTCGGCTCGTCCAGGAGCAGCACGTTCGCCGCGGAGACGACGAGCGTGGCGAGCGCGAGCCGGGTCTTCTCGCCGCCGGAGAGGACACCGGCGGGCTTGTCGACGTCGTCGCCGGAGAACAGGAACGAACCCAGCACCTTGCGGACCTCGACCAGGTCCATGTCGGGCGCCGCCGAGCGCATGTTCTCCAGGACCGTGCGGTCGGCGTCCAGGGTCTCGTGCTCCTGCGCGTAGTAGCCGAGCTTGAGGCCGTGGCCGGGGACGACCATGCCGGTGTCCGGCTGCTCCACGCCCCCGAGCAGCCGCAGCAGGGTGGTCTTGCCCGCGCCGTTGAGGCCCAGGATGACGACCCGCGACCCCTTGTCGATGGCGAGGTCGACGTCGGTGAAGATCTCCAGCGAGCCGTACGACTTCGACAGTCCCTCGGCCATCAGCGGGGTCTTGCCGCAGGGCGCGGGCTCCGGGAAGCGGAGCTTGGCGACCTTGTCGGACTGGCGGGCCGCTTCGAGGCCGGACAGCAGCTTGTCGGCGCGGCGTGCCATGTTCTGCGCGGCGACGGTCTTGGTGGCCTTGGCCCGCATCTTGTCGGCCTGGGCGTTGAGCGCGGCGGCCTTCTTCTCGGCGTTCTGCCGCTCGCGCCTGCGGCGCTTCTCGTCGGCCTCGCGCTGCTGCTGGTAGAGCTTCCAGCCCATGTTGTAGACGTCGATCATCGAACGGTTGGCGTCCAGGTAGAACACCTTGTTCACGACCGTCTCGACCAGGTCGACGTCGTGCGAGATGACGATGAAGCCGCCGCGGTAGGTCTTCAGGTAGTCGCGCAGCCAGGCGATGGAGTCGGCGTCGAGGTGGTTCGTGGGCTCGTCGAGCAGCAGCGTGTCCGCGTCCGAGAACAGGATCCGGGCCAGCTCGATACGGCGGCGCTGACCGCCGGAGAGCGTGTGCAGCGGCTGGCCGAGCACCCGGTCGGGCAGATTGAGCGCGGCGGCGATGGTGGCGGCCTCGGCCTCGGCGGCGTACCCGCCCTTGGTGAGGAACTCGGTCTCCTGGCGCTCGTACTGCTTCATCGCCTTGTCACGGGTGGCGCCCGTGCCGGTCGCGATGCGCTGCTCGTTCTCGCGCATCTTGCGGATCAGCACGTCGAGGCCGCGCGCGGACAGGACGCGGTCGCGGGCGAGGACGTCGAGGTCGCCGGTGCGCGGGTCCTGCGGCAGATAGCCGACCTCGCCGGAGCGGGTGACGGTCCCGGCGGCGGGGATGCCCTCGCCGGCCAGGATCTTGGTGAGGGTGGTCTTGCCGGCGCCGTTGCGGCCGACGAGGCCGATACGGTCGCCCTTGGCGACACGGAAGGTGGCGTTCTCGATGAGAACGCGGGCACCGGCGCGCAGCTCGATGCCGGAGGCGGAAATCATGGACAGACTCCAGGGCGAAGTCGTTGGCGGGATGGGCGGCTGAGGACGTTCCCGCCGTCTAATGCGCGAGGAGAATGGCCATAGGGGTCAGTCTAACGGGGCGGCGCAAGCGGTTTTCCCGGGTCCCGGTGCGGGGCGACGGGCCCCAGGTCGCCGACGGCGACCAGCTGATCGGTCCAGGCACCCCGTGCGCAGGGCTGCGCGACGAGGTGCCGCAGCCGACGATCGCGACCCGCTCCCCCGCTGCGGGCAGCGCCCCGCCGTGCCCCGGCGCCGCCTGCGCGGCCCGGGTCCAGCACTCGGGCTGGCTCCCTCCGTCGGCTGCTTGTTCGCAGGTTCGGGCCCCGCCGCAAGGCGCGGCCGGGGCGGAACGCGCAGCCCTCGCGCGCGGGCGGGACCCGGCGCAGGTCCCCGTCGGCGATGCGGTGCGAGGTGACCACGGCGGGCATGCCCTGGGGCAGCGGGCGGTGCCAGCGCACGGAGCGGCCGTCGGTGTCGGTGACGAGTCCGCCGTCCCAGAGGGCGATCGCGTGCCCGCGCGCGGGGAGCACGGCGAGATCCTGTCGTCAGATTCCCGTCGTCCGCCCGGAGGGCGGGTCCTGCGGCGTCGCAGGGGTCCCCCCTGGTCGAGCGGAGTCGAGAGCTTGGGGGAGCGTGCTCTCGGTGTGCCGGGCGTGGGTCCTCGTACTGGATGTACTTGGGCCTGTGTCCGGTGCGGCGAGTGGGGGTGCATGGCGTCGCGAGGCTGGGGGCACCTCCCGGCCGGAGGCTGGGGGAGGGAATTTGACGACAGGGCCTAGCGGGCGGCGGCCCTCGTGCGCATGGCGCCGGCGCCGCTCGCCGTCGGTCGGGTCGTATGCCTCCACGGCCGCGCCGCGGGTGCGGAGCGCCGGGGCGGCGTGGCCCTGGGGGCCGTGCGCGGTGGGGCACGGCGAGGAGCCCGGCCACGAGGAGAAAGGGTGAGTACGAGGGCGAGGGCCGGAGCGGGGGTGGGCGCACGGCCCGGGCGGCGGCGCCGCGCCCCTTCCGGTCCTCCCCCGCCGGGCAGGATGGTGCCCCGCGCCGCGGTGGACGACCACGCCCCCTTCGGCGCCGATGGCCCACCGAACAGGCGCAGAGCGTAGCCAGGCGGTGCCGGGGCGGCGGGGCGCGCCCGTCGGCCGCGCGACCCCCGCAGGGCGCCGGGCGGGCGCCGTTCCTCGGCCGCTTCCTCGGGGTCGGCCGCCATCGGCTCGGGTGGGACGCGAAGACCAGGGCTTGGGGTGCTGCGACACGTTCCGGTGAAGCACGGGCCGGTTGCCGCCAGGCGTTGTCAGTGCCGGGTGCAAGACTGGGCAGCAGATCGGATCCGTGCGACGGACCGGCCCGTGAGCGGGCCTCGGTGCGGCATGTACACAGGGGAGTGATCGGCATGGCAGGCACGGGCGGAGGGCGTCCGAGCATCTACCCGACGCTGCTGTACGCGGACGCGAAAGCGGCGATCGAGCAGCTCACCGAGGCCTTCGGTTTCACCGAGCTGTCGGTGTACGAGGGAGAGGACGGCTCGGTGGTGCACGCCGAGCTGGTGCAGGGCAACGGCGCGGTGATGCTGGGCTCCAAGGGCCGCGGCGGTGTCTTCGACACGCTGATGAGGGACGCGGGCCCGGCGGGGGTGTACATCGTGGTGGACGACGTGGACGCGCACCACCAGCGGGCCGTGGACCACGGCGCGGAGATCCTGTTGCCCCCGACGGACCAGGACTACGGCTCGCGGGACTACACGGCCCGGGACGCCGAGGGCAACATCTGGAGCTTCGGGACGTACGCCCCCGAGATAGGGATCTGACCCGCTCCGGCGCGCCCTATCCGCCGGTGTGCACCTGGAAGGCGGCCCGGCGTACCGCCTTGGCCAGCGCCGGGTCGGGGTGCGCGGCGGCGAGCGCGACCAGGACCTGCACGGTGCGCGGGTGCCCCACCGCGCGCACCTCGGCGAGCAACCGCGGGACGGTGGGCTGCACCGCGGACTCCAGATGGCGCACAAGCATCGACGCCTCGCCGTGGTCGGTGACGGCGGCGGCGGTGTCGACCCACAGCCAGGTGGCCTCTTCGCGGGTGAGGACCTCGTGGGCGTCCTCCGCGTCGGCGCCGTCGTGCTCGGCGAGCCACAGCAGGGCGTAGGGCCGCAGCGTCGGCTCCTCGACGACACCGCGCACGTCGGGTTCGGCGGGGGCGCCGACGACCCGGAGCGCCTCGAAGGCGAGGCCACGCAGCAGCGCGTCGTCGCCGCGGGCGGCCTCGATCAGTTCGGTGACGGCGCTGCCGACGGGGCGGGCGGCGAGCCAGGCGCGGTACTCGGCGCGGGCGGCGTTGGGGCGCAGTTGGGCGCAGCCGCGGAGCATGTCCTCGGCGGACTGTTCGATGTTCCCGGCGGGGCTCTGCGCGGCCACGCAGATCTGCTCCAGCTTGACCCACACCGCCCAGCTGCCGAGCGGGGTGAGGGTGACCTGGCCGGCGCCGTGGGTGAGGGCGCCGACGGAGCCGAGGGCGTGCAGGGCCCAGTCGAGGATCGGGGCGAGGTGGGTGTCCTCGGCGGGCGCGGGCGCCTGGGCGGCGGGGGCGCCGGCCGTCGGGAGCGCGGCGCCGGGGGCGTCGCCGGGACCGGGCTCGTAGGGGACTTCGCAGCGTTCGGTACGCAGCTCGGTGACCCGCTGCTGGAGCAGGTCGAGGAGCTGCTCGACCGGGACCGGGCCGGCGGACAGCTGGAGAAAGGAGAGCACCTGGGGCATGGCGGAGACCACGTCCGCGACGACCGCGTGCTCGTGCTCGGCGGGTTCCGGGTGGGCCAGCGACCAGGCGTCGAAGAGGGCGACCCAGCCGCGCAGTACGGCGCTGTCGTCCCGGTCCCAGGCGCGCAGCCGCCAGCCGGGGCGGGCGCTGTCGCCGTGCACCTCGACGAGGCCGGCGAGGCGGGCGGTGTCCCAGTCGGCCCGGACCTGGGCCGCGGTCAGGTTCAGATCGTCGGCCGCCCGTTCGGCGGTCGCGTCGGAGAGGGTTGCCTTGCCGTCCTCGGTGGCACCGGTGCGGCCGGGGCCGAGGGCGGCGTCGGCCCAGTGGGCTACGCGGGCCGCGCCCGCAAGGCCGGAGCGTGCCATTCTGGCCAGTTCCGCCGGGGCGGGTGTGCCTTCCGGCGGCCGGGGTGCGGGGCGGCGTGGGCGCCGCTGGTTCACAGCTCTGGGGGCGGCGGCCAGGGGTCGCGGTCGGACGAGTCGAAGCCTGGAGTCGCGCGGGATACGGGACGTCACGGGGGCAGTCTTCCGGTTGACGGTCCGAAAACCCAAACGGAATGTCACGGCGGGCGACGGGGGTGGCCAACGCACGGTCTCCGGCTGGGGCGGATGGGCCATGTTCAGGCCACCGGTACGACGGTAAACGGAATGGATTACATGAGCGGCGTCAGGAATCGGCGCAACTGTTCCTCGTACGCCTCGGGGTCGGCGTTCCACATGGCCGCGTGCGGGGCGTCCGGGACGGTGTGCAGGGCGATCCGGTCCGGGCGGCGGGCGGCGAGGCGCCGGGAGTGCACCCAGGGGGCCACGGTGTCGCCCGGGCCGTGGATGATCAGGGTGGGCACATCGAGCCGGGCGGGGTCGGCGAGGCCGTCGGGGTGCAGACCGGTGCGGCCCTGCGCGGCGCGCACGGCGAGCGGCAGCACGGCGTCCGGCGCGTGGCGGGCCGAGGCCAGGGCGCGCAGTGTGGCCGGCCAGTCGAGCACCGGTGAGTCGAGGACGAGACCGGCGACGCGGTCCCGTTCGGGTGAGCGGGCGGCGGCGCGCAGGGCCATGGTGGCGCCGGTGGACCAGCCGAGCAGGACCACGCGGTCGGCGCCGTGCCGGACGGCGTGCCGGATCGCCGCGTCCAGGTCGCGCCACTCGGTCTCGCCGAAGTGGTTGAGGCCGTCGGGTCGGCGGGGTGCGCCGAGGTCGCCGCGGTAGGCGAGGGCGAGCACCGGCAGACGTCTGCGGTGCAGGAACTCCATGATGTTCAGGGCCTGTTCGCGGGTGGTGCCCAGGCCGTGCACGGCGATCACCCAGATGTCCCGCCGGCCGGGCACGAACCAGGCGGGCAGCGGGCCGAGTTCGCCGGGCACGTCGACGTCGGTGTGGTCGAGGTCGAGGGCGGAGGCCGGGTTGCCGACGTGCACGTTCGGGGTGAGCCAGACTTTGTCGCCGGTGCTGAGCGTGCCGTGGGTGACGCCTTGCAGGCGGCGTACGACGGTGTCGGCGGTGCTCCGGACGGACTCCAGGACGGGTCCGACGACGGCGTGCGAGCCGTCGCCCGCGAGGCCGTAGACGCCTGGGCGCAGGGAGGCCAGATCGCGGGTGAGGGTGATCTGTCCCGCGGCCGTGCCGTGCACGGTGAGCCGGGGTTCGGTGGGCAGCGGCCGGCCGGCCGGTGCCTTGAGCGCGGCGTCGCTGGCCAGCCGCCCGGCGGCCACGCTGGCCGCGCCGGCTGCCAGGGCCGCGGTGACGGCGGCGGCCGTCGCTGTGACAGTGCGCACGTCACCAGTCTCCCGGCGGACCGCGCGGTCGGCCAGCCGGAGCGTACGGAGACCCGGACGGGCGCGGAGCGGCGGACCGGGCGGGTGCGTCAGGGGCGCTGGCCGTAGCCGCGCAGGCGGTCCGCCACCTCCGTCAGCTGCTCCGGGGTCAGAAGGGTGGGGGTGTGGCCCGGTACCGAGGACGCCGTGAGCCACAGACGGCACATCCACTCCAGTTGGGCGGTGCGGTCGTAGGCCTGGTCGAGGGTGCTGCCGTAGGTGAGGGTGCCGTGGTTGCGCAGCAGGCAGCCGGAGCGGCCGGCGAGGGCGTGGAGCATGTTCCGGGCGAGTTCCTCGGTGCCGTAGGCGGCGTACGGCGCGACCCGGACGGGGCCGCCGAGCGCCGCCGACATGTAGTGGATCGAGGGGAGTTCGGAGACGAGCGTCGAGACGGCCGTGGCGTGCACGGCGTGGGTGTGGACGACGGCGCGCGCGTCCGTGGCGCGGTAGACGGCGAGGTGCATGGGCAGTTCGCTGGTGGGCACCAGCGTGCCGAGCACCTGCCGGCCGTCGAGGTCCACGCCGGTCATGTCGTCCGGTGTGAGCCGGTCGTACGGCACGCCCGAGGGTGTGACCAGCACGGTGTCGCCGACCCGTACCGAGACGTTCCCGGAGGTGCCGACGACCAGTCCGTCGGACACGGTGCGGCGGGCCGTGCCGACCAGTTCCTCCCAGGCCCGCGCCGCCTCCTGGCCCGCGTCCCGCGGTGCCGTCCGCCGCTCCCGCCGCTGTTCCGTCATGCCGTGATCCTGCCGGGTGACCAGGATCTCTTCAACGGTGTGCGGCAGTCTCCGGGGGGCCGCACCCCCACCTTCCTCGGTGACACCATGAATCCCCCCTCAGTTCATCTCCCGTTCACCCAGGTTGCCTACGTTCAACCGGCCAATGACTTCGAACGATTGCCTGGGTAAATGGAAAGCTTCTCGCTGATCCTCGCGATTGTGGTGATCACCGCACTCGCGTTCGATTTCACGAACGGTTTCCACGACACCGCCAACGCGATGGCCACGACCATCTCGACCGGTGCGCTCAAGCCCAAGGTCGCGGTGGCCATGTCCGCCGCCCTCAACCTGGTGGGCGCCTTCCTCTCCGTGGAGGTCGCCAACACGATCTCCAAGGGTCTCGTCGACGAGACCGGCATCCGTCCCGAGGTCATCTTCGCCGCCCTGGTGGGCGCGATCCTCTGGAACCTGCTGACCTGGCTGGTGGGCCTGCCCTCCAGTTCCTCGCACGCCCTGATGGGCGGTCTGATCGGCGCCACCGTCGCCTCCGCGGGCGCGGGCGCCGTCCACGGCGACGCGCTCGTCACCAAGGTGCTCATCCCGGCGCTGGCCGCCCCGGTCGTCGCGGGCGTGGCGGCGCTGCTCGCCACCCGCCTGTCGTACCGGCTCGGCGCGAAGGCGGACGGCAGGGCCGCCGAGAAGGGCTACCGGGCCGGCCAGATCGCCTCCGCGGGCCTGGTCTCCCTGGCCCACGGCACGAACGACGCCCAGAAGACGATGGGCATCATCACCCTGGCGCTGATCGCCGGCGGCGCCCTGGCCCCCGGCTCCAACCCTCCCACCTGGGTCATACTCTCCGCGGGTCTCGCCATCGCGCTCGGCACCTACCTGGGCGGCTGGCGGATCATCCGCACGATGGGCAAAGGCCTGACCGACCTTCAGCCGCAGCAGGGCTTCGCCGCCCAGACCAGCGCGGCGACCGCCATCCTGGCCTCCTCGCACCTCGGCTTCTCCCTCTCCACCACGCATGTCGTCTCCGGTTCCGTGATGGGCGCGGGCCTGGGCCGCAAGGGCGGCGTGGTCCGCTGGTCCACGGCGACCCGGATGGTCGTCGCCTGGGCGCTGACGCTGCCGGCCGCCGCGCTGGTCGGCGCGCTCGCGGAGACCGTCACGGACCTGGGCGACTGGGGCACCGCGTGCGTGGCGGTCTTCCTGGTCGCCGCCGCCGCCACGATCTGGCGGATCTCCCGGCGCGAGGTCGTCGACCACAGCAACGTCAACGACACCGCCGAGCCGGCCGGTGTGGTGACCGCCGCGATCGCCGCCGTGGCACCTCCGGCGGCGGGCACCCCGGCCGCTGACCTGACGGCCACCATCCCGTCCCCGCCGGTGTCCGCGGCCCCGGCCGCCCCCGACCAGGCCGCACCGCCTGCCGCCGTCTGATCCTCCGTTCCCCTCCCCCTCGGTACCCAAGGAAGCATCACCATGAAGATCGACTGGGCGGCCCTCGGCTCCGTCTTCGGCGTCAGTCTCGCGGTCACCGTGGCGCTGGTGGCCCTCTTCACCCTCGGCGTGGCCGGCCTGTCGCGCCGCGAACGGGCCGCGGCCGAGGGCGGCTCCGCCGGCCTCGCGCTGACCGCCGCGTACGCGTGCTTCGCGGCGTGCGTCGCCGCGGTGGCCTACGGCATCCTTCTGATCACCGCCTAGGCCGGTCTGCGGGTGCCGATATGAGCCTCGGCACACTCTCCCCTCGCAGGTCAACGGCAAGTTGACGGCCCTTCCGGGGCCGTGGTGGACTGCCGGAGCCATGTACGGCGGCACGAGAGGAAGCCGGTGCGAATCCGGCGCGGTCCCGCCACTGTCACCGGGGAAGAACCCCCGGGAGCCAGGAACTCTCACCGCCGGTCTCGTCGAACCAGGGCGTGGACACCCTGAGTGAGGACATATCGCCATGCTCGGCTGCGGATCGAGGCACAGCACCAGGTCGCTTCCCGACCCCACGGCCGGCTGAGCCGGTGCGTGCCGATCGCGTCTTCGCGTACGGCGCCGCCCTCGGCCTCCTCGGTGACCTGCTCGTCGGCGATCCGCGCCGCGGGCATCCGGTCGCCGCGTTCGGGCGTGCGGCCGGCGCGGCGGAGCGGACACTGTGGCGGGACCACCGCGGGTGGGGAGCCCTGCACACCGCCGTGTGCGTCGGCGGCGCCGCAACCCTGGGGGCCGTGGCCCAGCGGGCCGTACGCGCCTCACCCGCCGCCTCCGTGGCGCTCACCGGGGCCGTCACCTGGGCGGTACTGGGCGGCACGTCGCTCGCCCGGGAGGCCCGGGCCGTCGAACGAGCCCTCGACACGGGGGACATCGCGGCGGCCAGGGCCCGGCTGCCGCACCTGTGCGGGCGGGACCCGCAGGCCCTGGACGCCGCCGGGATCGCCCGCGCGGTCGTGGAGTCCGTGGCCGAGAACACCTCCGACGCGGTCGTCGGGGCCCTGGTGTGGGGGGCGTTGGGCGGAGTGCCCGGCCTCGTCGGGTTCCGGGCCGTGAACACCCTCGACGCGATGGTCGGGCACCGCTCGCCGCGCCACCGCCGGTTCGGCTGGGCCGCGGCGCGGCTCGACGACGTCGCCGGCTGGCCGGGGGCGCGGCTCACCGCCGCGCTCGCCGCCGCCTGCGGACCCGATGCGCGGGGCGCCGTACGGGCGTGGCGGGCCGACGCCCACCGCCATCCGAGCCCCAACGCCGGTCCCGTCGAGGCCTCTTTCGCCGGGGCGCTGGGCGTCCGGCTCGGCGGGACCCTCTCGTACGGGGGGCGCGTCGAGCACCGGCCCGTGCTCAACGGCGGCGGCCGTGCCGTCACCACCCCGGACATCGACCGCGCCGTACGGCTCTCCCGCCGGGTCGGCCTGCTCGCGCTCGGCGTCGTGGCCGCCGCGCGCCTCGCCACGAAGGGACACAGGTCATGACCGGTGGTGGTCTGCTCGTCGCCGGCACCACGTCCGACGCCGGAAAGAGCGTCGTCACCGCCGGGATCTGCCGGTGGCTGGTGCGGCAGGGGGTCAAGGTCGCGCCGTTCAAGGCGCAGAACATGTCCCTGAACTCGTTCGTCACCCAGGAGGGCGCCGAGATCGGGCGGGCCCAGGCCATGCAGGCCCAGGCGTGCCGGATCGAGCCGACCGCGCTGATGAACCCCGTGCTGCTCAAGCCCGGGAGCGAGCAGAGCAGTCAGGTCGTCCTGCTGGGCAAGCCCGTCGGCGAACTGAGCGCGCGCGGCTACCACGGCGGGCGGCAGCAGCGGCTCCTCGGCACCGTCCTCGACTGCCTCGCCACGTTGCGGGGCACGTATGACGCAGTGATCTGTGAGGGCGCCGGCAGTCCGGCCGAGATCAATCTGCGGCGTACCGACATCGTCAACATGGGGATCGCGCGGGGCGCGCGCCTGCCCGTGCTCATCGTGGGCGACATCGACCGCGGGGGCGTGTTCGCCTCGTTCTTCGGCACGGCCGCCCTGCTGTCGCGCGAGGACCAGGAACTGGTCGCCGGCTTCCTCGTGAACAAGTTCCGGGGGGACGTCTCCCTGCTGGAGCCGGGCCTCGACATGCTGCACGGCCTCACCGGGCGGCGGACGTACGGGGTGCTCCCCTTCCGGCACGGACTCGGGATCGACGAGGAGGACGGACTCAGGGTGTCCCTGCGGGGGACCGTGCGCGAGTCGGCCGTCTCCCCGCCCGTCGGCGAGGACGTCCTGCGGGTCGCCGTCTGCGCGATCCCCCTCATGTCCAACTTCACCGACGTGGACGCGCTGGCCGCCGAGCCCGGCGTCGTGGTGCGGTTCGTGGACCGGCCGGAGGAGCTGGCCGACGCCGACCTCGTCGTCGTCCCCGGGACCCGGGGCACGGTCCGGGCCCTGGAGTGGCTGCGGGAGCGCGGGCTGGCCGAGGCGATCGTCCGGAGGGCCGCCGAGGGGCGGCCCGTCCTCGGCATCTGCGGCGGTTTCCAGATCCTCGGCGAGCACATCGAGGACGAGGTCGAGTCGCGCGCCGGGCAGGTGCCGGGGCTCGGTCTGCTCCCGGTGCGGGTGCGGTTCGCCCGCGAGAAGACTCTCGCCCGGCCCACCGGCGAGGCCCTCGGCGAGCAGGTCGAGGGCTACGAGATCCACCACGGCGTCGCCGACGTCACGGGCGGCGAGCCCTTCCTGGACGGCTGCCGGGCCGGCCGGACCTGGGGCACGCACTGGCACGGCGCGCTGGAGTCGGACGGCTTCCGGCGGGCCTTCCTGCGCGAGGTGGCGGCCGCCGCGGACCGCCGCTTCGTACCGGCAGGCGACACGTCCTTCGCCGCGCTGCGCGAGCGGCAGCTCGACCGGCTCGGCGACCTGATCGAACAGCACGCGGACACGGACGCGCTGTGGCGGCTCATCGAGTCGGGCGCGCCAACAGGACTGCCCTTCATCCCACCGGGAGCGCCCGCATGAGCACAGTGTTGTTGTTGTCGACCGCCGACACGGATCTGCTGGCGGCGCGTGCCTCCGGCGCGTCCTATCTGATCGGCAACCCGACCAGGATCGATGTCGCAGAGGAACTCCCGGGGCTGCTGCGCCGCGCCGACCTCGCCGTCGTGCGGCTGCTGGGCGGCAAGCGGGCCTGGGAGGACGGGCTGGCCGCGCTGCGGGCGTCCGGCGTGCCGACCGTGCTGCTCGGCGGCGAGGCCGTCCCGGACGCCGAGTTGATGGCCGAGTCGTCCGTGCCGGCGGGGGTCGTCGCGGAGGCGCTGCGCTACCTGGTGGAGGGCGGCCCCGCCAACCTCACCGAGCTCGCCCGGTTCCTGTCCGACACCGTGCTGCTGACCGGCGAGGGCTTCGACGGACCGCGGCAGATGCCGGAGTACGGCGTCCACGGCGAGCGCGCCCACGTCGCGGACCGCCCGACCGTCGGCGTGCTCTTCTACCGGGCCCACGAACTCAGCGGCAACACCGCCTTCGTGGACACCCTGTGCGACGCGATCGAGGCGCGCGGCGCCAACGCCCTGCCCGTGTACTGCGGTTCGCTGCGCGGCGCGGACGCCGGGCTGTACCGGATCCTCGGCCGGGCCGACGCGCTCGTGGCGACCGTGCTCGCCGCGGGCGGCAGCCACGCCTCGCAGGCGTCGGCGGGCGGCGACGAGGAGGCCTGGGACGTCGGGGCGCTCGCCGATCTCGACATCCCCGTGCTGCAAGGGCTCTGCCTGACCTCCTCGCACAGCGCCTGGGCCGCGTCCGATGCCGCCCTGTCCCCCATGGACGCGGCGATGCAGGTGGCCATCCCGGAGTTCGACGGGCGGCTGATCACCGTGCCGTTCTCCTTCAAGGAGCAGGGACCGGACGACGTGCCCGTGTACGTCGCCGACCCCGAGCGGGCCGGGCGGGTCGCCGGGATCGCCGTACGGTACGCGCGGTTGAGGCACCTGGCGAACGCCGACAAGAAGCTGGCGCTCGTCTTCACCGCCTACCCGACCAAGCACTCCCGGGTCGGCAACGCGGTCGGCCTGGACACGCCCGCTTCGGCGGTGCGGGTGCTGGACGCGCTGCGCGACGCCGGCTACTCGCTCACCGAATACCCCGCGGGCGGCGACGAGTTGATCCACCGGCTGATCGAGGCCGGCGGGCACGACGTGGAGTGGCTGACGGAGGAGCAGCTGGCCGCCGCGCCCGCGCGGGTGCCGCTGGCCGACTACCGGGCGTGGTTCGACGGGCTCGACCCGGAGCTGCGCGGCGCCATGCTGGAGGCGTGGGGCGAGCCGCCCGGCAGCCTGTACGTCGACGGGGACGAGATCGTGCTCGCGTCCTTGCAGTTCGGGAACGTCGTCGTGATGATCCAGCCGCCGCGCGGCTTCGGCGAGAACCCCATCTCGATCTACCACGACCCCGACATGCCGCCGTCCCACCACTATCTGGCCGCCTACCGCTGGCTGGAGAACAGCTTCGGCGCCGACGCGATCGTGCACATGGGCAAGCACGGCACGCTGGAGTGGCTGCCCGGCAAGGGCCTCGGCCTGAGCGCCGGCTGCGCCCCGGACGCCGTCCTCGGCGACCTGCCCCTCGTCTACCCGTTCATCGTCAACGACCCCGGCGAGGGCACCCAGGCCAAGCGGCGCGGCCACGCCACCGTCGTCGACCACCTGGTGCCGCCGATGGCCCGCGCCGACACCTACGGCGACCTGGCCAAGCTGGAGCAGCTGCTGGACGAGTACGCGCTCGTCTCCGATCTGGACCCGGCGAAGGCACCGGCGGTGCGCAGCCAGATCTGGACGCTCGTGCGGGCAGCGGAACTCCAGCACGATCTGCATGTGGACGAGCAGCCGGACGACGATGAGTTCGACGAGTTCGTCATGCACATCGACGGCTATCTGTGCGAGATCAAGGACGTGCAGATCCGCGACGGCCTGCATGTGCTCGGCGGCGGCCCGGTCGGCGAGCCCCGCGTCAACCTGGTCCTCGCGGTGCTGCGCGCCTCCCAGGTGTGGGGCGGGCAGGCCAACGCGCTGCCGGGGCTCAGGGCCGCGCTCGCGGCTCGTTTCGGGCTCGACGAGAAGGAGTTGCTGGCCGCGCCGGGCGCGCCGGTGAAGGTGCCGGCCGAGCTGACGGACCTGGTGGCGGGCCCGTCCCGGACCGCCGCCGACGCGATCGACCTGCTGGAGCAGCTGTGCCGGCGGATCGTGGCAGGGATGGAGGCCCGCGGCTGGGCGACGGCCGAGAGCGCGCCGCTGGTCCGCGAGGTACTGGGCGGCGACCTGCCGGACGCGCTGGCCGTGCTGGAGTTCGCGTGCACCGAGGTCGTACCGCGGCTGGCCCGGACGACCGACGAGATCGGGCACATCCTGCACGCGCTGGACGGCGGTTATGTGCCGGCGGGCCCGTCGGGCTCCCCCACCCGCGGGCTGGTCAACGTCCTGCCGACCGGCCGGAACTTCTACTCGGTCGACCCCAAGGCCATTCCGTCCCGGCTGAGCTGGGAGGTCGGCCAGTCGCTCGCGGACTCGCTGGTGCAGCGCTATCTCCAGGACACCGGCGCGTACCCCAGCTCCGTCGGCCTGACGGTCTGGGGCACCTCCGCGATGCGCACCCAGGGCGACGACATCGCGGAGATCCTGGCACTGCTCGGCTGCCGCCCGGTCTGGGACGACGCCTCGCGCCGGGTTACCGGCTTCGAGATCGTGCCGCTCGCCGAACTCGGCCGGCCCCGCATCGATGTCACGGTCCGTATCTCCGGCTTCTTCCGGGACGCGTTCCCGCATGTGGTCGGGCTGATCGATGACGCGGTACGGGCGGTGGCCGAGCTGGACGAGCCGGCCGACCGGAACTTCGTGCGCGCGCACGCCGACGAGGACACCGTGGAGCACGGCGACCGGCGGCGCGCGACGGCCCGGATCTTCGGCTCCAAGCCGGGCGCGTACGGGGCCGGTCTGCTGCCGCTGATCGACGCCCGCAACTGGCGCTCCGACGCGGACCTCGCCGAGGTGTACGCGGTGTGGGGCGGCTACGCGTACGGGCGCGGGCTCGACGGGCGGGCGGCGCGCGGCGACATGGAGACGGCGTTCCGGCGGATCGCCGTGGCGGCGAAGAACGTCGACACGAGAGAGCATGACATCGCCGACGCGGACGACTACTTCCAGTACCACGGCGGCATGGTCGCCATGGTGCGGCATCTGACGGGGGCGAACCCGGAGGCGTACGTCGGCGACTCGGCCGTGCCCGACCAGGTCAGGACACGCACCCTCGGCGAGGAGACGCACCGGGTCTTCCGGGCGCGCGTGGTCAACCCGCGCTGGATGGCGGCGATGCGGCGGCACGGCTACAAGGGTGCCTTCGAGATGGCGGCCACCGTGGACTACCTCTTCGGCTACGACGCGACGGCGGGCGTGGTCGACGACTGGATGTACGAGAAGCTCAGCGCGGAGTACGTCTTCGACGCCGAGAACCGGGACTTCATGAAGAAGTCCAACCCGTGGGCGCTGCGCGGGATCACGGAGCGCCTCCTGGAGGCCGCGGACCGCGGGCTGTGGGCGGAGCCGGACCAAGAGACCCTGGACCGGCTCCGGGCGACCTACCTCGAACTTGAGGGAGATCTGGAGGGAGACGCGTGATCTCCCTGCGAATCCCCGCGTCGGCGGGGAGCACTCGACGTGTAGGTCTTGGTGCAGCTCTGCCGCGGGACCACCCCCGCGTCGGCGGGGACCAAGACTCGACCATGGCATGCCTACAGCCAGAGCGTGATTCGTTCTGTGACGCGTCACCTGAAGGAGTGTTCACCGCATGAGCGCGCCGTACCCATTCACTGCCATCGTCGGGCAGGACGACCTCCGCCTGGCACTCCTGCTCAACGCGGTGAGCCCCGCGGTCGGCGGAGTCCTCGTTCGCGGCGAGAAGGGCACCGCGAAGAGCACCGCCGTGCGGGCGCTGTCGGCGCTGCTGCCCGAGGTGGCCGTCGTACCGGGCTGCCGTTTCTCCTGCGACCCGGCCTCGCCTGACCCGGCGTGCCCGGACGGGCCGCACGAGGCGGGCACCGGCGCCGTCCGCCCCGCGCGCATGGTCGAACTGCCTGTCGGCGCCTCCGAGGACCGGCTCGTCGGCGCGCTGGACATCGAACGTGCGCTGGCCGAAGGCGTGAAGAGCTTCGAGCCGGGCCTCCTGGCGCAGGCGCACCGCGGCATCCTCTACGTGGACGAGGTCAACCTCCTCCACGACCACCTGGTCGACCTGCTGCTGGACGCGGCGGCGATGGGGGCCTCCTACGTCGAGCGGGAGGGTGTCTCCGTACGGCATGCCGCGCGTTTCCTGCTGGTCGGCACCATGAACCCCGAAGAGGGCGAACTGCGCCCGCAGTTGCTGGACCGGTTCGGGCTGACCGTCGAGGTGGCCGCCTCGCGGGAGCCGGAGCAGCGGGTGGAGGTCGTGCGGCGCAGGCTCGCCTACGACGACGACCCCGCCGGTTTCGCCGCGCGCTGGGCCGGCGAAGAGGCCGCCGTACGGCAACGGATCGTGGCGGCGCGGGAGTTGCTGCCGTCGGTGCGGCTGGGCGACGGAGCGCTGCGGCAGATCGCGGCGACCTGCGCGGCCTTCGAGGTGGACGGCATGCGCGCCGACATCGTGATGGCGCGCACCGCGACTGCGCTGGCGGCCTGGGCCGGGCGGACCGACGTGCTCGCCGAGGACGTGCGGCAGGCGGCGCTGCTCGCGCTGCCGCACCGGCGGCGGCGCAATCCGTTCGACGCGCCGGGCCTGGACGAGGACAGACTGGACGACACGCTGGAGGAGTTCTCCGGGCAGGACGAGGGCGACGACGATCCCGATCCCGATGGGCCCGGCGGCGGTGGCGGACAGCCGGCGCCCGACAGCGGCCAGGACGGCGGGGACGGCACCGCACGGCCCGAGGCCGGTGAGGGCGGGGAACCGCAGACCTCGGGCGGGCGGGAGCAGCCGGCCGCACGGGCCGCCGAGCCGTTCCGGACCAAGGTGCTGAGCGTGCCGGGGATCGGCGAGGGCGCCGCCGGGCGGCGGTCGCGGGCGCGCACCGAGCACGGGCGCACCACCGGGGCCCGCCGGCCCCAGGGCGCGCTGACCGCGCTGCATCTGGCCGCCACCGTGCGGGCCGCCGCCCCGCACCAGCGGGCGCGTGGCCGCACCGGACCCGGGCTGCTCCTGCGTCGTGACGATCTCAGGCAAGCGGTGCGCGAGGGGCACGAGTCCAATCTCGTGCTGTTCGTGGTGGACGCCTCCGGATCGATGGCGGCGCGGCAGCGGATGGGCGCCGTGAAGGGCGCGGTGCTGTCGCTGCTGCTCGACGCCTACCAACGGCGGGACAAGGTGGGGCTGGTGACGTTCCGGGGCACCGCGGCGGACGTCGCGCTGCCGCCGACCTCGTCGGTGGACGCGGCGGCGGCCCGGCTCGAGTCGTTGCCGACCGGCGGGCGGACGCCGCTCGCGGCGGGGCTGCTCAGGGCGCACGAGGTGCTGCGGGTGGAGCGGCTGCGGGATCCGGCGCGCCGGGCGCTGCTCGTGGTCGTGACCGACGGGCGCGCCACCGGCGGCCCCGAGCCGGTCGCCCTCGCCGGGCGCGCGGCGCGGCTGTTCGCGGCCGGGCAGGTCGCGTCCGTGGTCGTGGACTGCGAGTCCGGGCCGGTGCGGCTCGGGCTCGCCGGGCGGCTCGCGGACGAGCTGGGCGGTACGGCCGTCACGCTGGACGAGCTGCGGGCGGACTCGATCGCCGGTCTGGTCAGGGATGTGCAGGGGACGTCGAGGAGGGCCGGCTGATGCCGCAGGGACAGCCGAGTGTGGTGCCGGACGACGGTCTGACGACGCGTCAGCGGCGCAACCGTCCGCTGCTCGTGGTGCACACGGGCGTCGGCAAGGGCAAGTCCACGGCCGCCTTCGGTCTTGCGCTGCGCGCCTGGAACCAGGGCTGGCCGATCGGGGTGTTCCAGTTCGTCAAGTCGGCCAAGTGGAAGGTCGGTGAGGAGCGGGCGCTGCGCGTGCTCGGCGACTCCGGCGAGGGCGGGTCCGTCGCCTGGCACAAGATGGGCGAGGGCTGGTCCTGGGTCCAGCGGGACGCGCAGCTGGACAACGAGGAGAAGGCCCGGGAGGGCTGGGAGCAGGTCAAGCGGGACCTGGCGGCGCAGACGTACCGGCTGTACGTGCTCGACGAGTTCGCGTACCCGATGCACTGGGGCTGGGTGGACACGGACGAGGTGGTCGCGGTGCTGCGCGACCGGCCGGGCTCCCAGCATGTAGTGATCACCGGGCGGAACGCGCCCGGCAAGCTGGTGGACGCCGCCGACCTCGTCACCGACATGTCGAAGGTCAAGCACCCCATGGACGTGGGCCAGAAGGGCCAGCGGGGCATCGAGTGGTGACGTCCGTACCCCGTCTGGTCGTCGCCGCGCCCGCGTCGGGCAGCGGCAAGACCACGGTCGCCACCGGGCTGATGGCGGCGCTGGCCGCGCGGGGGCGCGCCGTGTCCCCGCACAAGGTCGGGCCGGACTACATCGATCCCGGGTATCACACGCTCGCCGCCGGGCGGGCGGGCCGCAACCTCGACGCGTATCTGTGCGGGCCCGAGCTGATCGGCCCGCTGTTCGCGCACGCGGCGCGCGGCTGCGACATCGCCGTCGTCGAGGGCGTGATGGGGCTGTACGACGGTGCCGCCGGGGAGGGCGAGCTGGGGTCCACGGCGCAGGTGGCGAAGCTGCTGCGGGCGCCGGTCGTGCTGGTGGTGGACGCGTCCGCGCAGTCGCGGTCGGTGGCGGCGCTGGTGCACGGGTTCGCGTCCTGGGATCCGGAGGTGCGGATCGGCGGCGTGATCCTGAACAAGGTGGCGTCCGACCGGCACGAGGAGCTGCTGCGGGAGGCGTTGGAGTCGGTCGGGGTGCCGGTGCTGGGGGTGCTGCGGCGGGCCACGGCCGTGTCGACGCCGTCCAGGCATCTGGGGCTGGTGCCGGTCGCGGAACGGGGGTCCGCGGCGGTCGACGCCGTGCGGGCGATGGCGGCGCTGGTGTCCCAGGGGTGTGACCTGGGCGCGCTGGAAGCACTCGCCCGTGCCGCCGGTCCCCTGCCGGAGGGCTCCGCCCCCTGGACACCCGCCTCGCCCGCGCTCCACCCGCTGCCGCCGGCCGACGGGCCGGTGCCGACGGTCGCCGTCGCCGGTGGCCCCGCCTTCACCTTCTCCTACGCCGAGCACACCGAGCTGCTCTGCGCCGCCGGTGCCGAGGTGGTGACCTTCGACCCGCTCCGGGACGAGCAACTGCCCGAGGGGACGGCCGGGTTGGTCATCGGAGGCGGTTTTCCCGAGGTGTACGGCGCCGAGCTGTCCGCCAACGCGCCGCTGCGCGACGCCATCGCCGAACTCGCGTGGCGCGGCGCCCCCGTCGCCGCCGAATGCGCCGGACTGCTCTATTTGTGCCGGGAGTTGGACGGCCGGCCGATGTGCGGGGTGCTGGACGCCGGCGCGCGGATGACCGAACGGCTCACCCTCGGCTACCGGGACGCGGTCGCCGTCAGCGACAGTGTGCTGGCCGAGGCGGGGACGCGGATGCGGGGGCACGAGTTCCACCGGACCGTCGTCGCGCCGGGCGCGGGGGCGGCCCCGGCGTGGGGCGTGCGGGGCCCGAAGCCGCGCGTCGAGGGTTTTGTGCACCAGGGGGTGCACGCGAGTTATCTGCACACGCACTGGGCCGCGCGGCCCGGCGTGGCCCGTCGGTTCGTGGAGAGGTGCCGGACGTCATGAGCAGCAGGCTGATCGGGGTCGGGGTCGGCCCCGGCGATCCGGAGCTGGTGACCGTGAAGGGTGTGCACACGCTGCGCGCCGCCGATGTCGTGGTCGTCCCGGTGATGGACACCGGGGAGCGCGGGCGCGCGGAGGCGACCGTGCTGCACTACGTGCCCGCGGAGAAGGTCGTCCGGGTGGTGTTCGCGCTCAACGAGCGCACGGACCGGGCCCGGCGGGAGGCCGCCTGGGACGCGGCCGGGGAGCGGGTCGCGCAGTTGCTGCGGGATGCGGGGTCCGTGGTCTTCGCGACCATCGGCGACCCGAACGTGTACTCGACCTTCACCTATCTCGCCCAGACGATCGTGGAGCTGGTGCCGGGGACCGTCGTGGAGACCGTACCCGGGATCACCGCCATGCAGGATCTCGCGGCCCGGTCCGGCGCCGTGCTGACCGAGGGGACCGAGCCGCTCACGCTGGTGCCGGTGACCGCCGGGGCGGCCGTGCTCAAGGACGCGCTGGCCGGGCCCGGCACGGTCGTCGCGTACAAGTTCGGGCGGCGGGCCGGCGAGGTGGCCGAGGCGCTGCGGGAGACCGGGCGGCTCCAGGACGCCGTGTGGGGTTCGGCGCTGGGCCTGCCGGAGGAGTCGATCCGGCCCGCCGCCGACCTCGACGGGGCGCCGCTGCCGTATCTCTCCACACTCATCGCGCCGGCCCGGCGCGACGGCCCGCGGGGCGGCAAGCTGTGACCGCCGCCGGGGCGGCTCAGCCGGCGATGCCCACCACCAGCCAGATGAACGCGGCCCCGGCAACGGTGCACAGCACGGTCGAGCGGGCAGGGTGCTGATGGTGCGCCTCCGGGAGGATCTCGGCCGCGGCGAGGTACAGGAGCACGCCGCCGAAGAGTCCGAGATAGCCGCCGAGCACATGCTCGGGGATGGTGAAGAACACCGTCGACAGGGCGCCGGCCAGCGGGGCGCACGCGTCGGCGAACAGCATCGCGAGCGCCTTGCGGCGCGCGTTGCCGTACAGGCTGGTGAGGGTGAACGTGTTGAAGCCGTCCGCGAAGTCGTGGGCGATCACCGCGAGCGCGACCGCCACGCCCATGCCGCCGTCGACCTGGAAGGCGGCGCCGATGGCCACGCCGTCCATGGCGCTGTGGCCGACCATCGCGCCGGCCGCGGTGAGCCCGACCTCGGGCGAGCGGTGATCGTGGGGCCGCGGCGGCGCGCCGGTGTCCGGCAGCGCTGCGGCCGCCCCCGCGGGAACGAGGCCCGGCGCGGCGGAGCCCGGCGACCCGGCGGGCCGCACGGGGACGTCCGCCCGGTCCACCGCGGGCGGCTCGGTGCCCGCGTGTTCCGTGGCGCCGTGGGCCGCGCGGCGGACCGCCAGAAGGCGTTCCACCAGATGGGCCAGGAGGAAGCCGGCCACGAACAGCAGCAGCGCGGCCGGCACGCCGAACACCTCCCGTCCGGCCGCCGCCAGCGCCTCAGGCAGCAGGTCGAGACCCACCACGCCCAGCATCAGGCCGCCGGCCAGGCCCAGGACCAGGTGGCGGCGGTCGGTCACCCGCTGTGCCGTCCAGCCGCCGGCCAGCGTCATCAGGAACGCGCCGAGCGCGACGAAGACAGCCATGGGCCCTTGCTATCCGATCAGCCACCGCCCGCGCACATCCGGCCCGCGCACCCACCGCACCAACCCTGACATTTCGTACGAGAGGACCCGTTCCCATGGCCGATGCCCCCAGCGGCAAGGTGACCTTCGTCGGTGCCGGCCCCGGCGCCGCCGACCTGCTGACGTTCCGGGCCGCGCGCGCCATCGCCGAGGCCGACGTGGTGATCTGGGCGGCCAGCCTGGTCCAGGCCGAGGTCCTCGACCACGCCCGCGAGGGCGCGCGGATCCTGGACTCGGCGACCATGGCACTGGAGGACGTCGTCGCCGTCTACCGGCAGGCCCACGCCGAGGGGCTGCGGGTCGCGCGCGTCCACTCCGGCGACCCGGCCCTGTGGGGCGGCACCCAGGAACAGCTCGACCGGTGCGCGGAGATCGGGATCGAGACGGAGGTCGTGCCCGGCGTCTCCGCGTTCTCCGCGGTCGCCGCGATCGCGCGGCGCGAGCTGACCGTCCCCGAGGTGGCGCAGTCCGTCGTGCTCACCCGGCTCGGCGGGGGCAAGACGCCGATGCCGCCCGGGGAGGAGGTGCGCGAGTTCGCCCGGCACGGCACGACCATGGCGATCTTCCTGTCCGCCGCGCGCGGCGGGCAGTTGGTGCGGGAGCTGCTGGAGGGCGGCTATCCGACCGGCACGCCGGTGGTGGTCGCGTACCAGGCGACCTGGCCCGAGGAGCTGGTGGTGCGCTGCACGATCGGCACGCTGGAGGAGACGGTCAAGGAGCACCGGCTGTGGAAGCACACGCTCTTCCTGGTCGGCCCGGCCCTGGACGCGCGGGGCACCCGCTCGCACCTCTACCACCCCGGTCACTTCCACGGCTTCCGCAAGGCCGACCCCGAGGCCCGCAGGGCGCTGCGCGAGCGGGGCGCGAGCACATGACGCCGTTGATCACCGTCGTCGGCACGGGTACGGGGGCGCCGGTCCGGCAGGACGCCCTGGCCGGTGCCGCGCTGGTCGTGGGCGGGCGGCGGCACCTGGCGGCCGTACGGCTGCCGGACGGGGCCGAACAGCTGGTGCTCGGACCGCTCGGACCCGCCCTCGACACCATCGCGGCGTACGTCGCCGAGGCCCGGCCGGTCGTGGTGCTGGCCTCCGGGGACCCCGGGTTCTTCGGGATCGTGCGGGCGCTGGCCGAGCGGTTCGGGTCCGGGCTGCTCGACGTACGGCCCGGTGTCTCGTCGGTCGCGACGGCGTTCGCGCGCGTCGGGCTGTCCTGGGACGACGCGGTCGTGGTCAGCGCGCACGGGCGTGCGCTGCGCACCGCCGTCAACGTCTGCCGGGCGCATCCCAAGGTGGCCGTGCTGACCGGGCCGGGCGCCGGGCCCGCCGAACTGGGGTCCGCGCTCGGCGCGGGCCGGGTCCTCGTCGTGGCGAGCGCGCTCGGCGATCCCGCCGGTGAGCGGGTGGAGCGGGTGACGCCCGCCGAGGCCGCCGCCCGGGACTGGGGCACGGCGGTGAGCGTGGTCCTCTGCCTGGACGAGTCCCGGGCGCCCGGCGAGCTGCGGGCGGTGGCCGGACCGGGCGCCCGGCCGAACCGATGGGCCCTGGACGAGACCGAGTTCACCCACCGCGACTCGATGATCACCAAGTTCGAGGTGCGGGCGCTGGCCCTGGCCCGGCTCGGGCCGCGCCCGGGCGACCTGGTGTGGGACGTCGGCGCGGGCTCCGGTTCGGTGGCCGTGGAGTGCGCACGGCTCGGCGCCGCCGCCGTCGCCGTGGAGCGGACCGCGGACGGCATCGAACGGATCCGCGCCAACGCGCGGGCGCACGGCGTCGACGTACGGGCGGTGCACGGGACGGCGCCCGCGGTGCTCGCCCGACTCCCCGACCCCGATACCGTGTTCGTCGGCGGCGGCGGTCGGGAGCTGCCCGCCGTCCTCACGGAGTGCGCCCGCCGGGCCCGGCGGGCGGTCGTGGTCGCCATGGCCGCCCTGGACCGGGTGCCGGTGGCGCGCGCGGCGCTCACCGCGGCCGGGTTCTCCTGCGACGGCGTGCTGTTGCAGTCGTCGCGGCTCGCGCCGCTGCCGGGTGATGTGACCCGGCTGGCCGCGACCAATCCCGTGTTCCTGCTGTGGGGCGAGCGGCCCCGCGCGAGTGTCGAAGGAGTTGCCCAGTGATCGGCCTGATTTCCGCCACCGCGGCGGGGGCGGCGGCCCGCGACCGGCTGGCCGCGGCCTGGCCGGACCGCACCCGGGTGTACGGCGGCCCGGTCAAGGACGCCGTACGGGCCGCGTTCGCGGAGTGCGAGCAGCTGGTGTGCTTCCTGGCGACGGGGGCCGTGGTGCGGCTGATCGCTCCGCTGCTCGGCGACAAGACGGCCGACCCGGGTGTGGTGTGCGTGGACGAGGGCGGCCGGTTCGCCGTGTCGCTGGCCGGCGGGCACGGCGGCGGGGCGAACGAGCTCGCCGCGGAGGTGGGCGAGTTGCTGGGGGCGACGCCGGTGGTGACGACGGCGACGGACGCGGTGGACCTGCCCGGCCTGGACACCCTCGGCCTCCCCGTCGAGGGCGCCGTCGCGGCCGTCTCACGAGCGCTGCTGGACGGCGAGCCGGTCGCCCTGGCCGCCGAGGTGAGCTGGCCGCTGCCGCCGCTGCCGGTCGCCGCCGAGGGGGCGTACACGATCCGGGTGACCGACCGGGACGTGGCACCCGGCCCGCGCGAGGTGGTGGTGCGCCCGCCGACGCTGGTGGTCGGCGTCGGCGCCTCCCGCGGCGCCCCGGTCGAGGAGGTGCTGGAGCTGATCGCGGACGCGCTGCGGGACGCCGGGCTCTCGGCCGCGTCCGTGGCCGAACTCGCCACCGTGGACGCCAAGTCCGGGGAGCCGGGCATCGTGGCCGCCGCCGCACGGCTCGGCGTGCCCCTGGTGACCTGCTCCGCCGAGGAGCTGGCGCGGGTCGACGTGCCGAACCCGTCCGCCGCGCCGCTCGCCGCCGTCGGCACCCCGTCCGTCGCGGAGGCCGCCGCCCTGCTGCGCAGCGGCGAACTCCTCGTACCCAAGCGGAAGTCGGCCGCCCGGCCCGCCATGGTGACCTGCGCCGTCGCCCGGCGGCCCGCGCGCGGGCGGCTCGCGGTCGTCGGTCTCGGACCCGGCGCCCGCGATCTGCTCACGCCACGCGCCGCGGCCGAACTGCGGCGCGCCTCCGTGCTCGTCGGTCTCGACCAGTACGTCGACCAGATCCGTGACCTGCTGCGGCCGGGCACCCGGATCCTGGAGTCGGGTCTTGGCGCCGAGGAGGAGCGGGCCCGGACGGCGGTCGCCGAGGCCCGGGCGGGCCACGCGGTCGCGCTGATCGGGAGCGGGGACGCGGGCGTGTACGCCATGGCATCGCCCGCGCTCGCCGAGGCGTCCGACGACATCGACGTGGTCGGTGTGCCGGGCGTGACCGCGGCGCTGGCCGCCGGGGCGGTCCTGGGCGCGCCGCTGGGCCACGACCATGTGTCGATCAGCCTGTCCGACCTGCACACGCCGTGGGAGGTGATCGAGCGGCGGGTACGGGCCGCGGCCGCGGCGGACCTCGTGGTGACGTTCTACAACCCGCGTTCCCGGGGCCGCGACTGGCAGCTGCCCAAGGCGCTGGCGATCCTCGCCGAGCACCGCGAGCCGGGCACGCCGGTCGGTGTCGTGCGCAACGCGTCGCGGGCCGACGAGTCGAGCCGGCTGACCACCCTGGGTGCGCTCGACCCGGCGTGGGTGGACATGATGACGGTCGTGACGGTGGGCAACACGGCGACCCGTGAGATCGCGGGACGCATGGTGACCCCGCGCGGCTACCGCTGGCAGGACACCCGGCAGGAGGAGACCCGGTGAACCGTGTGATCCACCCGATCGAGCAGGAGTCCTTCCGGCGGCTGCGGGCCCGCCTGGACACCTCGGGCTTCGCGCCGCTGACCCGGGCGGTGGTGGAGCGGGTCATCCACTCCGCCGCCGACCTGGAGTACGCGAACGACCTCGTCATGGCCGAGGACGACCTGGTGCGGGCGCATGCCGCGCTGCACGCCGGGGCGCCGGTCGTCGTGGACGTGGAGATGGTCGCGGCCGGCATCACCCGCCGCGAGACCGTCTGCCGGCTGCGGGACGCCGGCTCCGGGCCCGGCCTGACCCGTTCGGCGCATGCGGTCCGGCTCGCGTACGAGGACGTCGGCCCCGGGGCGCTCTGGGTGATCGGCTGCGCGCCGACCGCCCTGGAGGAGCTGCTGACGCTGGACGCCTCCCCCGCGCTCGTCATCGGCCTGCCCGTAGGCTTCGTCGGCGCGGCCGAGTCCAAGGCCGCGTTGCGTGCGAGCGGGCTGCCCGCCGTCAGCAACGTCTCCGAGAAGGGCGGCTCCGCGGTGGCCGCCGCTGCCCTCAACGCCCTTCTGTACCACCCGACTTCACCGACCGAGGAGAATCAGTGACCACCCCGCCGCCCGCTCTGCTCATCGCCGGCCACGGCACCCGGGACCAGGCCGGAGCCGAGGCGTTCCGGTCCTTCGTACGGGAGTTGGGGCGCCGCCACCCCGAACTGCCCGTGGCGGGCGGTTTCATCGAGCTGTCCGCGCCGCCGCTGGGCGAGGCCGTGACCGAGCTGGTGCGGCGGGGCGTGCACCGGTTCGCCGCCGTGCCGCTGATGCTGGTGTCCGCGGGACACGCCAAGGGCGACATTCCGGCGGCACTGGCCCGCGAGAAGGAGCGGCACCCCGGCATCTCGTACGCCTACGGCCGCCCGCTGGGCCCGCATCCGGCGCTGCTCGGCGTGCTGGAGCGGCGGCTCGACGAGGCGCTCGGGGGTGCCACCCGCACGCCCGCCGACCGGGCCGATGTGACCGTGCTGCTGGTCGGCCGGGGCTCCACCGACCCGGACGCCAACGCCGAGGTGCACAAGGCGGCGCGGCTGCTGTGGGAGGGACGCGGGTACGCGGGCGTGGAGCCGGCGTTCGTGTCGCTGGCGGCGCCGGACGTGCCGTTCGGCCTTGACCGGTGCGCCCGTCTTGGGGCCCGCCGGATCGTGGTCCTGCCCTACTTCCTGTTCACCGGCATCCTCCCGGAGCGGGTGCGGCAGCAGACCGAGGGCTGGGCCGCCGCGCACCCGGACCTGGACGTGCGCTGCGCGGATGTCATCGGGCCCGAGCCGGAGCTGCTCGACCTGGTGATGGAGCGGTACACGGAGGCCGTCCGGGGCGATCTGCGGATGAACTGCGACTCGTGCGTGTACCGGATCGCGCTGCCGGGCTTCGAGGACAAGGTGGGCCTGCCGCAGCAGCCGCACTTCCACCCGGACGACGACGGACACCACCACGGATCCCAGCACGGGCACCACCACGGCGGCCACGCCCATGCCCACTGAGGACGGTGCCGGACCCGATCTGCGCCACCACGGCGACGCCGAGGTCCGGGACGACGGCTCGGCGCTGGTCGACCTCGCGGTCAACGTCCGCGCCGGCACCCCGCCGGACTGGCTGCGGGAGCGGATCGCCGCGTCGCTGACCGGTCTCGCGGCCTACCCGGACGGGCGGGCCGCGCGGGCGGCGGTGGCGGCGCGGCACGGGGTCGGGGCGGACCGGGTGCTGCTGACCTCCGGTGCGGCCGAGGCGTTCGTGCTGCTCGCCCGGGCCCTGAAGGTGCGCCGGCCGGTGGTGGTGCACCCGCAGTTCACGGAGCCGGAGGCGGCGCTGCGGGACGCGGGGCACACGGTGGACCGGGTGCTGCTGCGTGCCGAGGACGGCTTCCGGCTGGATCCGGCGGCCGTCCCGGAGGAGGCCGATCTGGTGGTGATCGGCAATCCGACGAACCCCACCTCGGTGCTGCACCCGGCCGCGACGATCGCCCGGCTCGCCCGTCCCGGGCGGACGCTGGTGGTGGACGAGGCGTTCATGGACGCGGTGCCGGGCGAGCGCGAGGCGCTGGCCGGCCGGACGGACGTGCCCGGACTCGTCGTGCTGCGCAGCCTGACGAAGACCTGGGGCCTGGCCGGGCTGCGCATCGGCTACCTCCTGGCCGCCCGGGAGACCGTCGCGGAGCTGGCGCGGACCCAGCCGCTGTGGCCGGTGTCCACACCGGCGCTGGCGGCGGCGCAGGCGTGTGTGACACCGCGGGCGCTGGCGGAGGCGGCGCGCGCGGCGGATCTCATCGCGGCCGACCGGGCCCACCTGGTGGCGGGCCTGTCCGCGTTCGCCGCGCGCGGGGTGCGGGTGGCGGAACCGGCCGAAGGCCCGTTCGTCCTGGTCCGCATGGCGGACGCCGCCGGGGTGCGGCGGCGGCTGCGCGACCTCGGTTACGCCGTGCGCCGCGGGGACACCTTCCCGGGGCTCGGCGCGGACTGGGTCCGGATGGCGGTGCGCGACCGGGCCACCACGGACGGGCTGCTGCGCGCCCTGGTCTCAGCGCTGCCCGGTCCGTCCGGCCCCCCGACCGGACGGCACCCGGACTGACCCCTCCCCCATCCCCCACGGGAGGGGCCGGCGCTCAGGCGCGTCGGACGGTCAGTTCCGGCGGCGTGCCAGGGCCACCGCGCCGCCGCCCGCGAGGACGAGCGCGAGCGCGCCGCCCGCGATGTACGGCGTCGCCGAGTTCCCGCCGGTCTCCGCGAGGTCGGCCTGCGCCGGGGCGCCCTGGGGCTTCACGTCCGCCGCGGGCTTGGCCGGGTCCGCCGGGTCGGCGGGCTTGGCCGGCTCGCTGGGCTTGGCGGGTGCGGCGGGTGACTCGCAGGTCGCCTTGGCGAGGGTGACGGTCCCCTCGACCTCGGCCACGTTCAGCTTCAACGGGTTGACGGAGACCTTCAGTTCGAGGGCGGTGGCGGCCGCCGTACGGGAGGTGGTCTCGCGCTTCGACAGGTCGAGGCGCACCTCGCCGACCGCGGGTACCTGGACGACGGTCGGGCCGCCCGCGCTGAGCGTGATCCGCTTGCCGAGCGCCGTCACCGCGCCCAGCACGTTGGCGGAGGCGGTGGGCTGCTTGCCGGCCTCGCAGGTCGCCTTGGAGGTGACCGCGTCGATCTCGACGAGGGACAGCAGGGGCAGCCCTGGGACGTGCAGCTTGACGTGGGCGAGGTCGACGGAGCCCTCGGCTCGGCCGTCGGCCACGGTGGCCTTGGCGGCGGCCACGTCCGCGCCGAGCACGGTGAACGGCTTGCCGCCGTCCACGCCGTCGAGCCGGGCGGACAGCGCCGTCTTGTCGGCGCTCTGCGGCGCCTGCACCTCGTTGAGGGAGACCGCGAGCGGAAGGTTCACGGTCTTGTTGAGCAGGGAAACATCAAGTCCGGTGCGCAGGACGACGGCGCTGGCGCGACCCTGGTCGGTGGTCGCGTGCGCGGCGCTCGCGCCGGCCAGCGCTGCCGGGCCCGCGGCGAGGACCGTGGCCGTCGCGACGGCGGCCAGACGGCGTGCGGACATACGGAAATCGTTGCTGTTCAAGGCGGTGGGACCCCCACTGGAATCTGCTTGGGACCCGGCCAGGATTACGCACTGTGGGTGAACAAACAGCAATCCTGAGTTACTTCACTCGTTCGTGGACTTTCCGCAGGGGCTTTCGAATCCCACGGCACAGGAGTTCCCCCGCGTTCCCCTGCCCCACGATTGCCCCACAATTACCCCGCAACCACCCCACAGCTACCCCATGATCTGCCCCCGCAGCACCACCCGCCGCGGGGCCGCCAGCACCCGTACGTCCGCCCGCGGATCCGCCTCGTACACGACCAGGTCGGCGGGCGCGCCCTCGGCCAGTCCGGGCCGGCCGAGCCAGGCGCGGGCGCCCCAGCTGGTCGCCGACAGCGCGTCGACCGGCGGGATCCCCGCGGCGACCAGTTCGGCGACCTCGGCCGCGACCAGGCCGTGCGCCAGCGAACCGCCCGCGTCCGTGCCGACGTACACCGGGATGCCGGCGTCGTGGGCGCCGCGCACCGTGTCGTAGCGCCGCTCGTACAGCCGTCTCATGTGCGCCGACCAGCGCGGGTACTTGGTGTCGCCGCCCGCGGCGAGCTGCGGGAACGTCGCGATGTTGACGAGGGTCGGGACGATCGCCACGCCGCGCTCGGCGAACAGCGGGATCAGCTCCTCGGTCAGCCCCGTGGCGTGCTCGATGCAGTCGATGCCCGCCTCGACCAGGTCGCGCAGGGAGCTCTCCGCGAAGCAGTGCGCGGTGACCCGGGCGCCGAGCCGGTGGGCCTCGGCGATCGCCGCCGCCACGGCCTCGCGCGGCCAGCAGGCGGCCAGGTCGCCGAGGTCGCGGTCGATCCAGTCGCCGACCAGCTTGACCCAGCCGTCGCCGCGCCGCGCCTCCTGGGTGACGTGGGCGACGAGTTCGTCCGGCTCGATCTCATGGGCGAAGTCGCGGATGTAGCGGCGGGTGCGCGCGATGTGCCGGCCGGCCCGGATGATCCTCGGGAGGTCCTCGCGGTCGTCGATCCAGCGGGTGTCCGAGGGCGAGCCCGCGTCGCGGACCAGCAGGGTGCCCGCCTCCCGGTCGGTCAGCGCCTGCTTCTCGGCGGCGTCCGCGTCGACCGGGCCCTGCGTGCCGAGGCCCACATGGCAGTGGGCGTCGACCAGTCCGGGCAGCGCCCAGCCGGTCACGGTCGTCAGATCGCGGGCGCCGGCCGGACGGTCGTAGCAGATCCGCCCGCCGACCACCCACAGCTCGTCGCGGACCTCGTCCGGACCGACGAGGATCCGCCCCTTCACGTGCAGCACCGCGTGATCGCTCATGTACGGCACCTTAGTGAGCCGCTGGGGCCCTGTCGTCAGGCCCCCGTCGTCCGCCCGGAGGACGGGCCCTGCGGCGTCCTGGAGTTCGACGACAGGGCCTGAGCGCTGCGCTGAACCTGCCGCGATGTGCCGTCGGTCGGCTGCGGCACCGTCGTGGCTGGTCGCTCCCCCAAGTTCTCGGCTTCGCTCGAACAGGGGGGACCCCCATCGCGGCGGAGCCGCATATCAATACAGCCCCGCGCCCCTTCAGGGCGCTGTCGAACCGCAGCGGACTTCACCGGACCTGCTCAGTCCCCGTGGCCCACCCGGTCGGGGGGCTCTTTCCGGACGGCCGCCGTCGCCGGGTCGAGGAGGCGGGAGAGGAAGTGACGGGTGCGTGCGTGGCGCGGGGCGCCGATGACCTGGTCGGGGGTGCCGTCCTCGACGATCACCCCGCCGTCCATGAAGACGACCCGGTCGGCGACCTCGCGGGCGAAGGTCATCTCGTGGGTGACGACCATCATGGTCATGCCCTCGTCGGCGAGCATGCGCATCACGGCGAGGACGTCCCCGACGAGTTCCGGGTCGAGCGCCGAGGTCGGCTCGTCGAACAGCATGACCTCGGGGCCCATGGCGAGCGCGCGGGCGATGGCGACGCGCTGCTGCTGACCGCCGGAGAGGGCGGCGGGGTAGGCGTCCGCCTTCTCGGACAGACCGACCCGCGCCAGGTTGCGGGCGGCGACCCGGGCGGCCTCCGCCTTGTCCCGGCGCAGCACACGGCGCTGCGGCAGGGTGAGGTTCTCGGCCACGGTCAGATGCGGGAACAGGTTGAACTGCTGGAAGACCATGCCGATACGGCGGCGTACGGCGTCGATGTCCACGTCGGGGTCGGTGAGTTCGGCGTCGCCGACGAACACCTGGCCCCGGGTCGGCTCCTCCAGCAGGTTGACGCACCGGAGCAGGGTCGACTTGCCGGAGCCGGAGGGGCCGATGACGCAGACGACCTCGCCCCGGCCGACCTCCAGGTCGATCCCGCGCAGCACCTCGTCGGCGCCGAAGGACTTGTGCAGTGCGCGGACGCGGATCTCGGGGCGGCTCACCTGACGGCCTCCTGGGCCTTGGACTCCATACGGCGGACGACGAGGCTGAGCGGGACGGTGACCAGCAGATAGCACAGGCCGGCCACCAGGATCGGCGTCGAGTTGGCCGTCTGGCTGGCCAGGTCCCGGCCGAGCTTGGACAGTTCGCGCTCCTGGAGGGTGACGCCGAGGAACAGCACCAGCGAGGAGTCCTTGAACAGCAGCACCAGTTCGTTGGTGAGCGGCGGCAGGATGATGCGGAACGCCTGCGGGACGATGACCGAGACCATGGCCCTCGCGGGCGAGAACCCCAGCGAACGGGCCGCCTCCAGCTGCCCCTTGGGCACGGCCTGGATGCCGGCGCGGATGGTCTCCGCCATGTAGGCGGCCGAGACCAGGCCGAGCGCGAGCGCGACCTTGCCGTACGTCCCGCCGGGGATCTCGGTGCCGGGGAAGGCGAGCGGCACGGCGACACCGACGAAGATGAAGATCAGCAGGGCGGGCAGGCCGCGGAAGATCTCGATGTAGACGCTCGCGAGCCAGCGGTAGGGGCCCACGGACGACAGCCGCATGAGGGCGATCACCATGCCGAGCACCAGTCCGAAGACGAAGCCGGACAGGGTGTAGAGCACGGTGTTCTTCAGCGCCAGCGTGATGACGTCGGGGAACATCTGCCGGGCGATGTCCGCCTGCGCGAACTGGTTCCGCAGCCGGCCCCAGTCCGCGGCGACCGCCAGGGCGGTCACCGCGGCGGCGAAGACGGCGTACTGGGTTCCCCGTGCCAGCCCGCGTCTTTGGCGGCGGGTCAGTCCCTTTCTGCGGGGTGTGACGTCGGTGTGCTCCGGACCGGTCATGAGGCGGCGGGCGACGCGGCGGAGGCGTCGTAGGGGCCGATCCACTGCTCGTACAGCTTCTTGTACGTGCCGTCCGCCCTGGCGTCCCCGATGGCCTTGTCGACGGCGGCGAGCAGCTCGGCGTTGCCCTTCTTCACCGTGAAGCCGTACTGCTCACCGGTGTCGAGGTTGTCCACCACCTGGAACGCGTCGGCGTTTGCCTTGTCCTTCAGCCAGCCCTGGACGACCGGGTAGTCGATGACGACGGCCTGGACCTGGCCGGTGCGCAGGCCGTTGAGCACGGCGTCGGAGGACTCGAAGGAGACCGGGTCGTAGCCCTTGCTCTTCGCGTAGTCCTCGCCGGTGGTCTGCGCCTGGGCGCCGAGCTTGCCGCCCTTGGCCTTGACGGCGGCGAAGGAGGTGATGCCGCTCTTCTTGTCGACGAGGACGGCCTGGGTGGCGTCGAAGTACGGGTCCGAGAAGTCGACGTTCTTCTTGCGCTCGGCGGTGATGGTCATGCCGGCGGCGCCCAGGTCGCACTGTCCGGAGTTGAGGAAGGCCCCGGTCTTGAAGTTCTCGAAGGGCGTGTCGAGGATCTGCTGGCGCACGCCCAGGTTCTTGGCGACCAGGTCGATCAGGGCGACGTCGAAGCCCTGCACCGTGCCGTCGATCTCGGACTGGAACGGCGGGTAGGGCAGGTGGGTGCAGGTGGTGAGCTGCCCGGCCTTGACCAGTTCGACCCCGCCGGCGGCGGTCTTGGCGGCGCCGCCGGAGCTGTCGTCCGACGAGCAGCCGGCCACGAGGGCCAGCGCGGCCGCGGCGACGGTGGCGGCCAGGACACGGGTCCGGCGCCCGGGGAGCGTGATCACGGGACCTCCTGTGGGGGGAGTGCGGCTTCTGAAAATCAACGTCCGATTATAAGAATATCTTGGGGTCTCCCCAAGCAATCCCATGGGTACGGGGCTTTTGACCTGAGAAGTCACCGGCCGCCGGGAGCGGGAGGTGGCCGGTTACGCTCGTCGGAACCGACCCCTCGTGAGCGAAGAGAGCACCGCCGTGACCCACCCCTTCCTCGATCTGCCCCCGCTGACCGCCGCGCGGTTCGCCGCCGTCGAGGACCGGGTGGCCCGGCTGCTCGGCACCCGGCAGGACGTCGTGATCATGCAGGGCGAGGCGCTGCTGCCGCTGGAGGGCGCGATCCGCGGAACGGCCGGTCCCGGCACCACTGCGCTGAACGTGATCACGGGACCGTACGGGCAGACCTTCGGGAACTGGCTGCGGGACTGCGGTGCGACGGTGGTCGACCTGGCGGTGCCGTTCCACACGGCGGTCACCGCGGACGGGATCCGGGCGGCCCTCGCCGCACACCCGGAGATCGACTTCGTCTCCCTGGTGCACGCGGAGGCGGCGACCGGGAACACCAACCCGGTCGCGGAGATCGGCGAGGTGGTGCGGGCGCACGGCGCGCTGTTCTACCTGGACGCGGTGGCCTCCGTCGGCGCCGAGCCGGTGCTGCCGGACGCCTGGGGCGTGGACCTGTGCGTGATCGGCGCGCAGAAGGCGATGGGCGGCCCGGCGGGGGTGTCGGCGGTGTCGGTGAGCGAGCGGGCCTGGACCCGGATGGCGGCGAACCCTCGCGCCCCGCGCCGCTCCTACCTCTCCCTGCTCGACTGGAAGGAGCGCTGGATCGACACGGGCCGTACCGCGCTGCCGCACGCGCCGGCGCAGTTGGAGATGCTGGCGCTGGAGGCGTGCGTGGAGCGGATCGAGAGCGTGGGTCTCGACGCGGTGACGGCCCGGCACCGGAGCGCCGCACTGGCCGCGCGGGCGGGGGCGCTGGCGCTGGGCGGGGGTCTGGAGCCGTATGTGCACGAGGCCGCGGACGCGGCGCCGGTGGCCACGACGCTGCGGGTGCCGCCGGGCGTGGTCGCGTCGGAGCTGGTGGACCGGGCGCTGGCGAGCGACCCCGCGCTGCCGCTGGCCGCGGGGGGCGGCGCGCTGGCCAAGGAGATGATCCGGGTCAACCACTACGGTGCGGACGCGACGGTCGAGGCGGTGCGCGGCTCCCTGGCGGCACTGGGCGCGGCCCTCTCCGCGCAGGGACTGACCGTCGACCTGGCGGCCGCCCACCGCGCCGCCGGCTCCGCCGACTCTGCGGGCCGATAATCCTCCCTATCGGCCGCATGGCCGGAGGCTGAAATCATTGACAATTCGGGTCCCTATTTTCGGATAGCTTTCCCGAGTTCTTCTGCCCGCTTTCTCCGAGGCTAAACAAGAAGTTTTTCGCGCAGGTTTCGCCCGTGTGACGCACTCCACATCGGGGGGCGATTTGTCACTATTCATGCAGGACAAAACGCCACATATCAAGCCCCCTTACGCATCGACGCCCGCCCGCAACCGTGCATTTCTGAATTCGGCTCGCTAAATTCAATGCGCATGACTGCCGCACAAGCAGACCTGCTCATCGACCGCCCGGAGGTGACGGACGGGGCCGCTCTCTGGCGTATTGCCAAGGACTCCGGAACCCTCGATCTGAACTCCTCGTACAGCTATCTGCTGTGGTGCCGCGACTTCGCCGGCACCTCGGCGGTGGCCCGCGGAGCGGACGGCGCACCCGTCGGTTTCGTCACCGGGTACGTACGGCCCGAGCGCCCGCGGACCCTGCTCGTCTGGCAGGTCGCGGTGAACGCGGCGTACCGCGGCCACGGCGTGGCGGCCGCACTGCTCGACGGGCTGACCGCGCGGCTCGGCGCCGGGCACGGCATCGCCTCCGTCGAGACGACCATCACCCCCGGCAACACCGCCTCCGAGCGCCTGTTCACCTCGTACGCCGCCCGGCACGGCGCCCCTGTCACCCGCGAGGTGCTGTTCGACTCCGGGCTGTTCCCCGACGGCCCCCACCAGCCGGAAGTCCTGTACCGGATCGGCCCGTTGACCCCCCACTCGTCGCACTGAGGAGCGATCACCGTGACCATCACGCAGCCCGACCTGAGCGTCTTCGAGACCCTGGAGTCCGAGGTGCGCAGCTACTGCCGCGGCTGGCCCACCGTCTTCGACCGTGCCCGGGGCAGCCTGATGTACGACGAGGACGGGCACCGGTACCTCGACTTCTTCGCCGGTGCGGGCTCACTCAACTACGGCCACAACAACCCCGTACTCAAACGGGCGTTGATCGACTATCTGATGCGGGACGGGGTCACCCACGGCCTGGACATGTCCACCACGGCCAAACGGACCTTCCTGCAGACCTTCCAGGACCTGGTGCTGCGCCCGCGCGACCTGCCGTACAAGGTGATGTTCCCGGGCCCGACCGGTACCAACGCGGTCGAGTCCGCGCTGAAGCTGGCGCGGAAGGTGAAGGGCCGCGAGGCGATCGTGTCGTTCACCAACGCCTTCCACGGCATGTCCCTCGGCTCGCTGGCCGTCACCGGCAACGCGTTCAAACGGGCCGGGGCCGGGATCCCGCTGGTGCACGGCACGCCGATGCCCTTCGACCACTACCTGGACGGGCGGGTCCCCGACTTCCTCTGGTTCGAGCGGCTGCTCGGCGACCAGGGCTCCGGGCTCAACCAGCCCGCCGCGGTGATCGTCGAGACCGTGCAGGGCGAGGGCGGCATCAATGTCGCCCGGCCCGAATGGCTGCGCGGGCTGGCCGAGTTGTGCGCGCGCCGCGACATGCTGCTGATCGTCGACGACGTCCAGATGGGCTGCGGCCGCACCGGCGCCTTCTTCTCCTTCGAGGAGGCCGGCATCGTGCCCGACATCGTCACCGTGTCGAAGTCCATCAGCGGCTACGGACTGCCCATGTCGCTGTGCCTGTTCAAGCCCGAGCTGGACATCTGGGAGCCGGGCGAGCACAACGGCACGTTCCGCGGCAACAACCCCGCGTTCGTCACCGCCACCGCGGCCCTGGAGACGTACTGGGCCGACGGCTCCGTCATGGAGAAGCAGACCCGGGCCCGGGGCGAGCGGATCGAGCGGGAGCTGATCGCGGTCGCCGAGGAGAACCCCGCCGAGGTGAAGGAGTACCGGGGGCGGGGGCTCGTGTGGGGCCTGGAGTTCCACGACAAGGGGCGCGCGGAACGGGTGGCCCGGCGCGCCTTCGAACTCGGGCTGCTCATCGAGACGTCCGGCCCGGAGAGCGAGGTCGTCAAGCTGCTGCCCGCGCTCACCGTCACCCCGGACGAGCTGGACGAGGGGCTGAGCATCCTCGCCCGCGCCGTACGGGAGACCGTCTGACCCGTCCGGCACCAGCGGCGCCGCCCGGCGCCGTCACCACGACACTTCCACCGAGGAGGCTGTGCACCACCGTGATCGTCCGTTCGTTCAAGGAGATCGAAGGCACCGACCGTCATGTGAAGGCGGCGTCCGGCACCTGGGAGAGCAAGCGGATCGTGCTCGCCAAGGAGCGGGTCGGCTTCTCCCTCCACGAGACCGTCCTGTACGCCGGCACCGAGACGTCGATGTGGTACGCCAACCACATCGAGGCCGTCGTCTGCGTCGAGGGCGCGGCCGAGCTCACCGACCACGAGACCGGGAAGACGTACTCGATCACCCCCGGCACCCTGTACCTCCTCGACGGCCACGAGCGGCACACGCTCCGGGTCCAGGAGGACTTCCGCTGCATCTGCGTGTTCAACCCGCCCGTCACCGGACGGGAGGACCACGACGAGAACGGCGTCTACCCCCTGCTCACCGAGCCCGAGGAGGTCTGAGCACATGACGGTCACCGACCTCTACCCCAGCCGCGGCGCCACCGAGGTGTCCGTACCCCGCCAGGACCCGGTCGTCTGGGGCTCCCCCGACGCGCCGGGACCCGTCCCGGCCGCCGATCTGCGGGCGTTCGAGCGCGACGGCTTCCTCACCGTCGGGCAGCTGATCGACGACGCCGAGGTCGTCCGCTACCGGCAGGAGCTGGACCGGCTGATCGCCGACCCGGCGGTCCGCGCCGACGAGCGCTCGATCGTGGAGCCGAAGTCGAAGGAGATCCGCTCCGTCTTCGAGGTCCACCGGATCAGCGAGGTGTTCGCGGAGCTCGTCCGCGACGAGCGGGTGGTCGGCCGGGCCCGGCAGATCCTCGGCTCGGACGTGTACGTCCACCAGTCCCGGATCAACGTCAAGCCGGGCTTCGGGGCCAGCGGCTTCTACTGGCACTCGGACTTCGAGACCTGGCACGCGGAGGACGGGCTGCCGCGCATGCGGACGGTGTCCGTGTCGATCGCGTTGACCGAGAACCATGACACCAACGGCGGGCTCATGATCATGCCGGGCTCGCACCGCACGTTCCTCGGGTGCGCGGGGGCCACGCCCGCGGACAACTACAAGAAGTCGCTGCAGATGCAGGACGCGGGCACGCCGTCCGACGCGGCGCTGACCGCCCTGGCGGGCGAGCACGGCATCCGGCTGTTCACGGGCCCGGCGGGCTCCGCGACCTGGTTCGACTGCAACTGCATGCACGGCTCGGGCGACAACATCACCCCGTTCCCGCGCAGCAACGTCTTCATCGTGTTCAACAGCGTGGAGAACACGGCGGTCGAACCCTTCGCGGCGCCGGTGCGGCGGCCGGAGTTCATCGGCGCGAGGGACTTCACGCCGGTCCGCTGAGCGGCCCGCGGCCCCCGGCGCGGGGTCAGCCGGCCAGCACGTCCAGCAGGCGGTCGACGTCCGCGGGCGTGTTGTACAGATGGAAGGAGGCCCGCAGCTGGCCCGCGCGGTCGGACACCTCGATGCCCGCGCGGGCCAGCTCGGGCCTGCGGTGGCCGAGCCCCGGCACGGAGACGATCGCCGAGCCGGGCGCGGGCCGGGCTTCATGGCCGAGCCGGGCGAGTCCGGCGCGGAAGCGGACGGCGAGTGCCGTGTCGTGGGCGTGCACGGCGGCCACGCCGATCTCCTCGATCAGCGCGAGCGAGGGGCGCAGCCCGGCGTAGCTGAACAGGGCCGGGCTCACGTCGAACCGCCGGGCGGAGTGGGCGAGTTCCTCGACGGGCCCGTAGCAGCTCGCCCAGGGTTCCTCCCCCGCGACCCAGCCGGCCAGCACCGGTGTCAGCGCGCCGAAGTCCTCCGGTACGACGAGGAAGGCCGCGCCGTGCGGGCCGAGCAGCCACTTGAAGGTGGTGGAGACGGTGAAGTCGGACGCGTCGGCGTCCATCGGCAGCCAGCCTGCCGCCTGCGAGAAGTCGACATAGGTGCGGGCACCGTGGGCCGCCGCCGCGGCGCGCAGCGCGGGCAGGTCGGCGATCCGGCCGTCCGCGGACTGCGCGGCGCTGACCGCGACCAGTGCGGTGCCCGGCCGGACGGACTCGGCGAGCCGGTCCAGCGGTACGGCCCGTACCTTGAGGTCGCCGCGCATGTGGAACGGGTTCACCACGGAGCTGAAGTCGGCCTCGGCGGTGAGGACTTCGGCGCCGGCGGGCAGTGCGGCGGCGACAAGGCCGGTGTGCGCGGCGACGGAGGGGCCCGCCGCCACCCGGGTGGCCGGGACGCCGGCCAGCCGGGCGAAGGACGCCCGGGCCAGCTCGACGTCCTGGAACAGCGGGTCCAGCGGGCTGCCCGCGGCCCGGAGCGCCACCGCCTCGTGCAGCGCGGCGACGGACCGGGCCGGGAGCAGGCCGCTGCTCGCGGTGTTCAGAAAGGTGTTCTTCGGGGCGAACTCGGCGCGGACGAGGCTCTCGAAGGTCTCCATGGGTCCACTGTGCGGCCCCGTGCGGTCACCGTCCATTGCGGATGGTTACAGGGTTCCCCTCAGCGGCGCTTATACGTCGGCCCCGGCCTGCGGTTTCTCAGTTCTGCGGCACCGCGCATCCGTCCGGGCCGCAGGCGTCCGCGGCGCCCTGGTCGATCAGCTTCAGCGGGGAGCGCTCGCCCCACGCCTGGGTGAGCGCCTGGCTGAAGACCTCGGCGGGCTGGGCACCGGAGACGCCGTACTTGCGGTCGAGGACGAAGAAGGGCACGCCGTTCGCGCCGAGCTGGGCGGCCTCGCGCTCGTCGGCCCGGACCTCGTCGGCGTAGGCGGCGGGGTCCGCGAGCACCGCGCGGGCGGCGTCGGCGTCGAGTCCGGCCTCGGCAGCCAGCTGCACCAGCCGGTCCTCGCCCTCGGTGAAGACGGAGCGCTCCTCGGCGAAGTTGGCCCGGTACAGGATCTGGATCAGTTCGTCCTGGCGGCCGTGTTCCTTGGCGAAGTGCAGCAGGCGGTGCATGTCGAAGGTGTTGCCGTGGTCGCGGCCGCGGGTGCGGTAGTCCAGTCCCTCGGCGGTGGCCTGCGCGGCAAGGTTGTCCTCGCCGGCCTGGGCCTGTGCCTCGCTCATGCCGTACTTCCGGGTGAGCATCGTCAGCACGGGCTGGACGTCGCCCTTGGCGCGGCCCGGGTCCAGCTCGAAGGAGCGGTGCACCACCTCGACGCCGTCGCGGTGCGGGAAGGCCGCGAGCGCCTTCTCGAAGCGGGCCTTGCCCACGTAGCACCAGGGGCAGGCGATGTCGCTCCAGATCTCGACGCGCATGGTCTCGGCTCTCTCCAGGTCCGGCGGTGCGGAGGCGGTCCCCGCGATTCGGGTGAACGTTCAAGCAGCCTGGTTCATTCCCCGGCCGGTCGCCCCGCGGCGGGCGGTCCGCCGCACCGGGTGCGGGTCCGCGCGGTCAGCTGCCGTCTCTGAGATCGCTCGGCCAGGCGGGCCTGAACCGGATGTGGTCGTACGTCACGACGCAGCCCTCCCCCATCGGCGACTGGGTCAGGAAGCCGACCAGGGCCGCGTCCGTCTCCTTCTCGCCGCCCAGCGTGAACAGCCGTACGAAGGTCCAGCGCTCGCCGTCGCGGGAGGCGTGGAAGGCGAAGGCGCGGCCGGTGCGGCTGATCCGCAGCCAGACGGAACTGCCGTCCACGGTGAAGGAGTTGGCATCGTCGGAGTGGCCGCGGGTGACCACGGTGCAGATGGTGGGCAGGTCCGGGGAGTACTCGAGGCAGAGCTTGGCCCAGGCCCGGTCGCCGACGTGGACGTAGAGCACACCGGCGTCGAAGGCGGCCCGGAACCCCACGGTGACCCGGGCGATCAGCTGGAAGTCCCCCTCCGGCGCCCCGAGCAGCCGGGGCGCGTCGGAGGCCGGGTCCAGGGCCTCCCCGGTCGGCGGCACGAAGCGGTCCTGCCGGGGGCCCGCCCACCCGGTGAGCACGCCGTCCTCGTAGGACCAGTGACCGTCGGGTCCGTAGGTACGGAGCGGGAAAGGCAGTTCGGAAAGTTCCACGTCCATCACCCGATTCTCGCAGCCCCCCGCCGACACCCACCCGAGGGCCACAGAAAACCACACACCGAACCCGCCCGCTCCCCGGCAACCCGAGGAACGCGGAAAACCACACCGGGGACCGGGACGCTCCCCCCGGCCACAGGACACCCCGCGCCCCTGCGGGCCAGGCCATCCCCGGGTAACGGACCCCCATGGTGCGGCGCGGGCGCCACCTCACACCCCCGACGGCCAGCCGTTCCCGCCCCGCCGGCGGGGCTGGCTCGGCCATGATCTCGCCACCAGCCGCCTCCCCGGCGGACACCTGCACGGCCGCAGAAAGATCGCCGGACAGACGGGACACCCCCGGCCACCGGACACCCCGCGGCCCCTGTGGGCCGGGTACGGACCCCCATGGTCGCGGTGAGACCGCCGGCCCGGCGGGGCGATACCCCGGCCACCCGAGGAACGCGGAAAACCACACCGGAGCCCGGGACGCTCCCCCGGCCACCCGACACCCCGCGCCCCCGTGGGCCAGGCCATCCCCGGGTGCGGACCCCCCATGCCGGGCAGGCGGGGCCGCGCCCCGGTCGCCCGGGAGACCGTGGCGGGGGCCGGGGCGCTCCCCGTGACCCCGGTGGGGCTAACGTTCCAGGGACCCGTTGAACCGGCGGGGCAGTGCCAGCGGGTTGTCGTCCCGCAGTTCCGGCGGGAGCAGGGCCTCGGGGGTGCTCTGGTAGACGACCGGCCGCAGCCAGCGCTCGATCGCCGTGCCGCCCACGGAGGTCGAAGTGGACGTCGTCGCCGGGTACGGGCCACCGTGGTGCTGCGCGGGCGCCACCGCGACCCCCGTCGGCCAGCCGTTGACCAGGACGCGCCCGGCCAGCGGGGTCAGCTCGGCCAGGATCTCGGCGCCGCGGCCGGCGCCCGCCGCCTCCTCGGCGGACAGCTGCACGGTCGCGGTGAGGTTGCCGGGCAGACGGGACAGCACGGCGCGGACCTCCGCCTCGTCCTCGTAGCGGGCCACGACGGTCACCGGTCCGAAGCACTCCTCCAGGAGGAGGTCGTACGCGCCCTCCTCGGCCAGCTTGGCGGCCGGCACCGTGAGGAAGCCCGGGCTCACCGTGTGCTCGCCGCCCGCGCCCGGGGTGACCGGCGAGTCCACGCCGTCGAGTCCGGTGCGTTCGGCGACCCCGGCGATGAAGTTGTCCCGCATGCGGTGGTCCAGCAGGACCCCGGCCTCGGTGTCGCTCACGGCGTCGGTCAGGGACTTCACCAACTGGTCGCCCGCCGCGCCGGAGGGCGCGAGCACCAGGCCCGGCTTCACACAGAACTGGCCGACGCCGAGGGTCATCGACCCGGCGAGGCCGGTGCCGATCGCCTCGGCGCGCTCGGCGGCGGCGGCCTCGGTGACGACGACCGGGTTCAGGGAGCCCAGCTCGCCGTGGAAGGGGATCGGGACCGGCCGGGCGGCCGCCGCGTCGAACAGGGCACGGCCACCGCGCACGGAACCGGTGAACCCGGCCGCCGCGACCAGCGGGTGCTTGATCAGTTCGATGCCCGCCCCGAAGCCGTGCACCAGGCCGACGACGCCCGCGGGGATGCCGTGCTCGGCGGCGGCCCGCCGCAGCGTGTCGGCGACCAGTTCGGACAGGGCCGGGTGGTCGGGGTGGGACTTGACGACCACCGGGTTGCCCGCGGCCAGCGCGCTCGCGGTGTCGCCGCCGGCGACGGAGAAGGCGAAGGGGAAGTTGGACGCCGAGTAGACGGCGACGACGCCGAGCGGGACCTTGATGCGGCGCAGGTCCGGGACGGGCGGGGTGGCGGTGGCGTCGGGGTGGTTGATGATGACGTCGAGGAACGCGCCCTCGTCGACGATGTCCGCGAAGGCCCGCAGCTGGTAGCTGGTGCGGGCGAGCTCGCCGGTCAGCCGGACCGGGCCGAGCGCGGTCTCCGCGTCGGCGGCCTCGATCAGCCGGTCCCGGGCCGCGTCCAGGCCCGCCGCGGCCGAGCGCAGGAAGGCCGAGCGGACCGCGCGGTCGGCCAGTGCGGCGCGCGCGGCGTGGGCGGCTCGGACGGCGGCGTCGACCTCCTCGGCCGTGGCCTCCACCGCGACCTGCTCACGCTGCTTCCCGGTACGCGGGTCGACACTCCAGACTGGTGCTGCTGCCACCGCGGGTCCCTCCACAAGTATCAGGGTCATTCACCAGGTTCGTTCGATATGCTGAACGCCGTCTCAGGTGATGAATATGCTGTTGGAGACTATTTCCCGTCCAACGAAGGGGTCAAGGGCGATGTCGGCAGGCGAGACAGGTGGCGGGGCGCAGGTCAAGTCCGCGGTGCGGACCGTCGAATTGCTCGAGTACTTCGCCGGCCGGCCCGGTATGCACTCCCTCGCGGCCGTCCAGGAGGCCGTCGGGTACCCCAAGTCCAGCCTGTACATGCTGCTGCGCACGCTCGTGGAGCTGGGCTGGGTGGAGACGGACGCGACCGGCACGCGTTACGGCATCGGGGTGCGGGCGCTGCTCGTGGGGACGTCGTACCTCGACGGCGACGAGGTGGTGGCCGCGGCCCGCCCCACGCTGGACCGCCTGTCGGACGACACGACGGAGACCATCCACCTGGCCCGTCTGGACGGCACCAACATCGTCTATCTGGCCACCCGCCAGTCGCAGCACTATCTGCGCCCGTTCACCCGCGTCGGCCGCCGGCTGCCCGCGCACTCCACGTCCCTCGGCAAGGCGCTGCTCGCCACCCACACCGACGAGCAGGTGCGCAAGCTGCTCCCGGAGACCCTGCCCGCCCTGACCGAGCACACCATCACCGACCGGGAGAAGCTCATCGAGGAGCTGCACCAGGTCCGGGAGCAGGGCTTCGCCGTCGACCGGGAGGAGAACACGCTCGGGCTGCGCTGCTTCGGCGTCGCCATCCCCTACCGCACCCCCGCCCGCGACGCGATCAGCTGCTCGGTGCCGGTGGCCCGGCTGACGCCCGCCCACGAACAGATGGTCAAGGACGCCCTGTTCGACGCCCGCGACCGGCTGACGCTGGCCACGCGCAGGCTGTGACGGACGCCGGCGGCTGCGGTCCGTCGCGATCGCGGCCTGCCGAACACCGGGCTCACGGGACACGGTTCTCTGAGCACACGATGAGAAAACGGGGTCAACAGGAACGTTTCCCGCCGTCTCCTCGTCCTTGTGTGCGGGATGAACAAGACGATCAGGCGGGCGTCCGTCTTCGCGCTGCTGCTCGTGCTCGCCCTGCTCATGCGGGCGACCTGGGTGCAGTTCTACGACGGCAAGGCCCTCGCGGACGACAAGGACAACCGGCGCAACGCGATCCAGACGTACGCGGCACCGCTCGGGAACATCGTCGTGGCCGGGAACGCGGTCACCGGCTCGGCGCGCACGTCGGGGGGTGATCTCGCGTACAAGCGCACCTACAAGGACGGCGCGCTGTACGCCGCGGTGACCGGCTACGCCTCGCAGAGCTATGCGCCCACCCAGCTGGAGGGCATCTACCAGGACCTGCTCAACGGCACGGACACCCGGCTCAAGACCGTCATGGACACGGTCACCGGCGAACGGGCCGCCCCGGGCGATGTGATCACGACGATCGACCCGGACGTGCAGAAGGCGGCGTACGACGCGCTCGGCGACAAGAAGGGCGGCGCCGTCGCGATCGACCCGAAGACCGGCCGGATCCTCGCGGTCGTGTCGACCCCGTCGTACGACCCGGCCACGCTCACCGACGCCAACACCGCCGGGTCCGCCTGGAAGCGGCTCAACGCCGACCCCGACAAGCCGCTGACCAACCGCGGGCTGCGCCAGCCGCTGCCGCCGGGCTCGACGTTCAAGCTGGTCGTCGCGGCGGCGGCGCTGGAGGACGGGCTGTACCCGAACGTGGACGAGCGGACCGAGAGCCCGGACCCGTACCGGCTGCCCGGCACCACGCGGGACCTCGCCAACGAGAACACCTCCGCGCCCTGCGAGAACGCCTCGATCCGCACCGCCCTGCGGTACTCCTGCAACAATGTCTTCGCGAAGATGGCCGTCGACCTCGGCCAGGACAAGGTGAAGGCGATGGCCGACAAGTTCGGCTTCGACGACGACAAGCGGGACGTGCCGGTGCGGGCCTACACCAGCGTCTACCCGTCCGGCATGGACGACGCGCAGACCGCCCTGTCGGGCATCGGCCAGTTCGACGTGACCGCGACCCCGCTGCAGCTGGCCATGGTGTCGGCCGCCATAGCCAACGGCGGTGAGCTGGTCTCGCCCCATATGGTGTCGCAGATCACCGACAGCGGCGGCGATGTGCTGCAGAACTACGACGACAGCGCCGGCCGCACCAGGATCGTCAGCTCCACTACCGCCGAACAGCTCCGGTCTGCGATGCAGACGGTGGTCGAGCAGGGCACGGGCACCAACGCGCGGATTCCGGGTGTCACCGTCGGCGGCAAGACCGGCACCGCGCAGCACGGCGAGAACAACAGCAAGACGCCGTACGCCTGGTTCACCTCCTACGGCACGTCCGACACGTCGGGCAAGGAGGTCGCCGTCGCGGTGATGGTCGAGCAGTCGGACGCGGCGCGCTCGGAGGTCAGCGGCAACGGGTTGGCTGCGCCGGTTGCGCAGGCGATGATGCGGGCGGCGCTGAAAAGGTGACCGCTGTTGTGCTGCCGAGGTCCGGTCGTGGTTCGGTGCCGGCCGGTGGGGGCCGGCCGCGCAGTTCCCCGCGCCCCTTCAGGGCGCTGCCCTGCCCGGCGGCTACTTCACGCCGCGTGGGCACCTGTTGACCGGCGAGCCGGATGCCGCCGACGATCTGGCCGCGGACGCGCTGCTCGCGCTGTGGCACCGCTGGGACCACCGCGAGGAGCGCACCGAGAACCCCGATGTGGCGGGCGTCGTCGATGTGCAGGAGGCGCTGCGCGGACTGCCGTTCAGGAAACGGGCGTGCGTGGTGCTGCGGCACGCCTTCGACCTGTCGGAGCGGGAGACCGCGCTCGCCCTGGGGATCTCCGTGGGTACGGTGAAGAGCCAGACGTCGAAGGGCATGGCCGAGCTCCAGCGGCGGCTCGGCTCCCGGGACCTGCCCCGGACGGTGCCCGCGGCGGTGGGGGCGCCGCCCCGCGCGGGGACGGCCGCGGCCCTGCGGGTACCCGGCGGCGGGAGGTGCCCGAGGGGGTGCCGGAGGAGGTGCGCGCCCGGCTGCGCGCGGCGGCCGGGGCGCACCGCCCGGACCGGGCGCGCATGCTGGCCCGGACCGAGCGGGGCAGGGCCGCCGGTGACCGGCCCGGACCAGGGAACGCACCGACGCCGAGGGGCGGTTGGGTCCGGGTGGCCGGCGCCACCGCGGCGGTCGCCGGGGTGCTCGCGGTCTGCGGCTACGGGGTGGCGTCCGGCGTACGGTAGGACCCGCCCCCGCGGCGGACCGTCGCGGCCTCGCCCGCCCCGGCGGCGCGGTCGACCCGCACAGCAACGCGTTCTGGGCGCAGAGCGAGGTGACCCTGAGCACGGCGCGGCCGCTGACCTCCCTGAGCGTGCGGCTTGCGGTCGCCCGGACCGGCGGTGTGACCTCCACCGGGGCCTGGCGCACGCTGCCCGAGGACGACTTCACGCTGACCGCCCGGGAGCGGGGCGGCTTCCTCGTCTTCACCTGGACGCTCAGAGCGGGGCGTACGGTCCCGGCGGGGGACTGGATCTTCGCCGGGCAGTACGACCACGACCGCGGCGGCCGGGACGCCGGGGACGACCGCTACACGATCACCGGCACGACGGGCAACGCGCCACCGTGACAGGCGACTTCACCGCGCGATGACCAGGCGGACCCGACGGGACGGAGCGGGGGACGCCCGGGCGGTTGACGGCACCGGGCGGCGGACACAATGCAGAGGCGGGAGCCGTCGCCGACGGTGACCGCCGAGCCGGGAGCGGACGGAGGGGGACACCGCGATGGATCTGACGCCGATCGTGACACCGGGGGCCCAGGCGCTGGTCGCCGCCATCATGACCGACGGGTGGGAGCGGGTGCGCGGCTGGCTCGCGGCCCGGTGGAGCGGGCGGACCGGCGAGCCGGCGGACGAGATCGAGCGGCGGCTCGACGACGCGCACCGGCAGCCGGCGGGCCGGGACCCGGACGACGGCCAGGACCCGGACGACGGTGCGGCGCGGGCCCGGCTCACCGCCCGCTGGACCGCCTTCCTGCTGGCCGCCGTCGCCGAGCGGCCCGAACTCCTCGGCCTCGTCCGCGAACTCGGCACACCCGCCGGAGCCCTGCACGACAACAGCAACAGCAACAACAACAGCGGAACGGTCACCTCGCTCGTCCAGAGCCGTGATGTGCACGGCGGAATCCGGCTCGGCCCGGGCTCCTGAGCGCCACCGCGCCGTCCGCGGGCGTGCCGGTTCGGAGCCCGTGGACGCGGTCGGCGGCCGCCAGTCGCCGAGGTCGCCGGCCGGGGTGTGCGACGCGGCCTCGGCGTCGGTGAACTGCGGCCGGTCCGCAGGGACGGTGACCGTGGCGCCGGGGGGAGCCGTGCCGGCCGAACGGGCGGGGGCCTCGCCGCGGCCCCGCCGGTGGTGGGGGCGGGCCGGGGCGGCGGGGCCCCGGCCCGTGCGCGCGGGGCGGGTCAGCCGAGCCGGCCGGCGCCCGCGCGGTGGTCGACGATGCCGGGCACGGCCCGGGCCGGGTCGACCCTGGTCCGCAGGGTGGGCGTCCAGCCGGCGCCGGACTGGAGGGTCTCGCCGGGTACCTCGGCGTTGTGGACGGCGATCAGATCGGTCCGTACGCCGTTGACGTAGTTGTCGTCGGCGGTGAGCGGCGCCTCCTTCCACTTCTTCAGGATCGACCCCGCCGTGACGCCGTCCGCGAGGGTGAACGCGTTGTGCTCGGCGACGAGTTGGGACTCCATGCCGATGCCGAAGCTGTAGCCGTAGCCGGGCTCGGCGACGAAGTGGTTGTTGTAGGAGTCGACCTGTCCGAAGCGGACCCGGGGCGCGCGCTCGACCAGGTTCGCGAACAGGTTGTGGTGGAAGGTGACCTTGAGGTGGCCCCGGTCGACCGCGGCGGTCGCGGCGCTGTCGCTGTTGCCGATCAGGATCGTCTTGTCGTGGTCCCTGAAGACGTTCCAGGAGGCCGTGACGTAGTCGGCACCCTTGACGATGTCCAGTTCACCGTCGTGCTGTTCGTAGATCCGTCCGTAGTGGTACGGGTGGGTGCTGTCGGGGTGGTCGCCGTCGGTGAAGGTGTTGTGGTCGATCCACACCTGGGTCGAGCCGTAGATCACCGCGCTGTCGTACTCGGAGTTCCAGTTGCCGTCGGCGGTGTCGGTCGGGTCCCACTGCGGGAAGCAGTCGAGCGGGCTCTCGAAGGTCAGGTTGCGGACGATGACGTTGTCGACGTCCTTGATCTGCAGGCTCGCGCCCTTGAAGCCGGCGTCCCTGCCGATGCCGACGATGGTCGTGTTGGCCGGGACGAACGCCTTGATGAAGGCGTCCTGGCGGGCGGCGGAGGCGCGGCGCAGTCCCTCGGGGCTGTCGGCGGGCTCCTCGTCCAGGGTCCTCTCGCGGCCCCATTTCTCCGGGGAATAGGTGTCCAGGTAGGTGGCGAAGTCGTAGCCCGGCGCCTGGAAGGAGGCGCAGTCCGGGCCGTCGGCGTCGATGGTGCCGCTGACTCTGACGATCTTCGGCGCGCTGCCGCCGTCGGCCAGGGCGGCCTTGAACTCCTCCCAGGTGGTGACGGTGTAGACATGCGCGCGGGCGGCGGCGGCGCCGCCGGTGGTGCCGGTGCCGTGGGCGCCCCAGCCGTCGTTCGCGGGCAGCACCTGGCGGGTGACGTCGGCGCGGTGGGCGGGCTGCGCGGCAGCGGTGCCGGTGACGGCGAGCACGAGGGCGGTGCAGCTCACGGCGACGGCCACACGAGCACGAGTGGCACGAGTGGCACGTTCATGACATGCAGAGATACGCACGGTCGGGTCTCCTCGGTTAGTCCGATACGAGCCAGGTGATGTCCACGTCGTACAGCCGCACGACGTCGCGCGGCGACCTGCGGGCTCGGCGCTCGTCTCGTCGTTGTGCGCCGGCCCGACCTGTCTGCGGGTGAGTGACACGATGGTGTGTCTTCGGGACAGGGGGTGGGGAAGGCGGGGCGCGCGGGGAGCCGTGCGCCCGGCCCACGCCGGCCGGCGGCTCCCCGCCGCCGGGGCCCGTCGGGCAGTCAGTGGTTCTGCTTCCAGTCGGCCTGCGCCTTGTCGAGCTGGTCGGCCAGGGTGTCCAGGAAGTCCTTCGCGCTCATCTTCCCGAGCAGCAGCTTCTGGAAGTTCGGCTCGTTGTCGGCCTTCGAGATGGTGTTCCAGTCGGGCAGGTAGTACGGCAGCTGCACGATCTTGGTGCCGGTCCCGTTCAGCGCCTCCGCCGCCAGCTTCGTGGGCTCGGCCCGCTGGATCCAGGCGTCCCCGGCCGCGTCGGTGTTGGCCGGGACCTGGCCCGCGGACTCGTTGAACTTGGAGTTCTCCTCGTGCGACAGCGCGAACTCGATGAACTTCCAGGCCGCCGCCTTGTTCTTGCTCGACTTGAACAGGCTCAGCCCGTCGACCGGGTTGGACACCTGCACGCGAGTGCCGTCCTCCAGCGTCGGGTTCGGAATCCCGCGGAACTTCCCGTCGCCAAGCGCCTTCAGATGGTCCTGGTAGGAGCCCAGGTTGTGGCTCAGCATGCCGATGGTGCCGCTGTCCCACTGGGCGACCATCTTGGTGAAGTCGTTGTTGACGTCGGCCGCCGGGGTGACCTTCTTGTACAGCGCGACGTACTTCTCCAGGGCCGCCACGTTCCGCGGGTCGTTGACGGTGGTCCTGTCGCCCTTCCAGAACGAGGTGATGCCGGTCTGCCCGTACACCGCGTCCAGGGCCGGCGCGATGGCGCCCTCGCCGCCCCGGATGGTGAAGCCGAACCGGTTCTTGCCCTGGTCGGTGAGCTTGTCCGCGGCGTCGTAGAACTTCGACCAGGTGGTCGGCGCGTCGAGGCCGGCCTGCTCGAACAGGTCGGTGCGATACCACAGGGTGCCGTTGTTGGCCGAGGTCGGCACCTGGTAGAGGTCGTCCCCGCCGCCCGCCGACTTGGAGATCGCCAGCAGGCCGTCGTTCAGCCTGCCGTTCAGCGAACTCTTCGCGACCCGGTCGTCGAGCGGCTCCAGCGCCCCCTGCACCGCCACCGCGGCGAGCATCGCCGTGCCCACGCCGCCGACATCGGGCAGCCCGCCGCCCTGGATGGCGGTGTCGTACTTCGACTGGGCGCTCGCGGCGGGAATGCCGACGTACTCGACCTTGATGTCCGGGTACTTCTTCTCGAAGTCGGCGATGACCTGCTTCCAGATGTCGGTGCGCACACCGCCGTTGTTGTCCCAGAAGGTGATCGTGCCCTTGCCCGAGCCCTCGTCGCCCTTGTCCCCCGCGCTGCCGCTGCCGTCGTCACCGCAGGCGGTGGCGGTCAGCACGAGCACGGAGCCCAGGGCGACGGCCGTGGCGGCGCGCCTGCTTCTGCGGATGCTCTTCATCATTGTCGGCTCTCTTCATTCTGGTTCCAACGGGGATGTGACGGTGTGGGGGGTGTGTCCGATCTCGCGGTCGCCGGTGCGCACCGACGACCGTGGTGCCGTGTCCTGGTCCGCGGGGGCTCAGGACGGGGTGATGCGGAAGTGCGTGAAGACGGCCGCCCCGGCCTGGCCCGGTCCCTCGGGCGCCAGCGCGAACAGGCCGAGCAGGGCGCCGACCCAGCGCCAGGGCGTGGCGGCGAACACGGGCCCCGAGCGGCGCAGCCCGGCCCCCGCGTCGTGGGCGAAGCGGCAGCGCGCGCCGGGTCCGGCCTCGATCCGCAGCCGGACCCGTCCCGCGGGCACCGGGACCGGCCGGGCGGCGTCCCGCTCCCGCTCCGCCACGGACTCGGCGAACCGGTGCACGAGCCGGACCGTGCCGTCGGCGTCCCGTTCGAGCCCGATCCAGGCGAATGCGTCCCCGAGCACCGCGAGCCCCGCCCGCGCGCCCGGCTCCGCGCCGTCCAGGCGCAGTTCGACCTCGGCCGCGCACGGCGAGCCGGGCAGCCGCTGGGTGAGGACGTTCGGCACCGCGCGCAGATCGTGCGCGCCGGCCGAGCGGACACAGGCGAGCCTGAGCCCGTCCCCGGAGTGCTGGGTGGCCCAGCCGTCCTGCGGATTGGCCGTCCACTGCCACTGCCGCCCGTACCGTCCGCCGGGGAAGTCGTCGTCGGTGGCGGGCGCGACGGCCGGCTGCGGCGGCAACGCGGGTTTGCGGTGCACCGCGACCGGGCTGCCCTCGTGCCCGAGCACCGGCCAGCCTCCCCCGCTCTCGGCTTCGCCCGAGCCGGAGGCGTCCCCATCGGTCCAGCGCATCGGCTGGAGGTGGACCACCCGGCCGTACGCGCCGCGCTGCTGGAAGTGCAGGAACCAGTCCTCGCCCGACGGGGTGCGCACCCAGCCGCCCTGGTGCGGCCCGTTGACGTCGGTGTCCCCCTGCTCCAGGACCGACCTGCCCTCGTACGGCCCGAAGAACGCGCGGGACCGGAAGGCGCCCTGCCAGCCCGTCGCCACTCCCCCGGCGGGCGCGAAGATCCAGAACCAGCCGTCGTGCCGGTAGAGCTTGGGGCCCTCCAGGGTGAACCAGCCGGGGATCCGGTCGCCGTCGACGATCACCTTGCCCTCGTCCAGCAGGCTGGTGCCGTCGGGGTGCATACGGTGGCCGGTGAACCGGTTCTTGATGCCGGAGCGGGATCTGGCCCAGGCGTGCACGAGGTAGGCCTCGCCGCTCTCCTCGTCCCACAGCGGGCAGGGGTCGATCAGTCCCTTGCCCTCCTTCACGAGGTGCGGCGCCGTCCACGGGCCGCGGATCTCAGGGGCGTTGACCTGGAAGATGCCCTGGTCGGGGTCGCCCCAGAAGATCCAGAAATGCTCGTCGTGGTGGCGCAGCGACGGCGCCCAGACCCCGCAGTCGTGGCGCGGCACGGCGAACCGCCCGGCCGGTTCCAGGGCGGGCAGCGCATGGCCGACCAGTGTCCAGTTGACCAGGTCGCGGGAGTGCAGCAGCGGCAGTCCCGGGGCGCGGCCGAAGCTGGAGGCGGTGAGGTAGTAGTCGTCGCCGACGCGGACGACGTCCGGGTCGGACCAGTCGGCGTCGAGGACCGGGTTGCGGTAGGTGCCGTCGCCGAGGTCGGCGCCGTGCAGGCTCATGGCCGCACCGCCCTGCGCACCAGCGCCGCGGCCTCGTCCCGGTCCGGGCGGCCGTCGGCGACGACGGTGACGACGCGGCGTACGACGGTCCCGCCGGGCGGGACGGGCAGCCGCTCGGCGTGCGCCAGCGAGGAGCCCACCCCCGGGTACGCGGCGGTGCGCACGAACCACGGGTCGCGCCGGGTGTCCGCGGTGGCCCCGGCGAACACCAGGGTCCAGCCCGCGCCCGCCAGGGCCAGCCAGTCGGCGGGCCGGCCGTGCACCGCGGGCTCGCCCGCGCGGTCGGCGGTGAAGACCTCCGGCGCGCGGTCCTCCTTGCGGGCCCGCCAGAAGAAGCCGCCGTAGGCCGCGCCGGGGCGCCCGTTGGTGGCGGGGCTGCCGATCGACAGCGGGCCCGCGGTGACGTTGGTGAGGGAGAAGGTGAAGTCCAGCGCCCAGGCGGTGCCGGTGAGTTCGGTGGCGGCGACGGTGCGCCGCTCGCGCAGCAGTTCACCTCCGGCGGCCACCCAGCGCAGTTCCTCCACGAAGCCGTCGGGGTCGCGCAGTTGGAAGGCGAGGTGGCGCTGGGTGCCGTGGTTGTCGAGCTCGGTGGGGCCGCGGTCGCGGACGAAGGTGCGGCCGCCCCAGAAGTTGTGCCCCTCGACGTCGGGAACGGCGACACCGACGCCGAGGTGGTGGAGGTGGTCGGCGGGGCTCAGCTCGGTGACCGCCGTGCCGGCCAGGGTGGTGACGGGATGCAGGAAGGGACGCGGGGCGAGCCGGGCCGGGAGTTCGGGCCGGGTGAGATAGCGGCCGACCGGGCGGCCCGCGACGCGCAGCACCAGGGTGTCGTCGGCCGTCATCAGGTGCTCACCTCTTTCGGCGCGGCCCAGGGGGCGCCCAGCTCGGAGTAGAGGGCGAGGGTGTCGGCACAGGCCGCGACGAGCCCGTCGACGCCGCGCACCGCCCGGCGGTTCTCGGCGGGGAGGAACCGCCAGGTCCCGGCGGGCAGCGCGACCGGGTCGGGGGCCAGCCTGACCGCCTCGACGACCCGCATGAAGGCGCCCGTCGCGGCCGGCGGCACCAGTGGTTCCTCCCCGGTGGTGAGGTGCGCGAGCAGGTTCTCCAGCAGACCGGTGCGGCCGTACTCGGTCTCCTCGGGCCCGTGGTCCGCGCGTTGCAGCAGCACCCGGTCCTGCTTGTACCAGAAGGTGATCCGGCCGCGGTCGCCGTGCACCATGACATACGGCTCGCCGGGCCGCTCGGCGCACAGGGTCGCGGCCACGGTGACCGGGCCCCGGGGGGTGCGGACGCGGACGCAGGAGGTGTCGTCGGACTCGATGTCGTTGGCGCGCAGCAGTTCGGTCTCGATGCCGGTGACGTCGTCGGCGCGGGTGGTGCCGAGCACGGCCAGCGCGGTGGCGACGGCGTGCGCCAGCGGGTTGGTGAGCACGCCGTCGACCACGTCGACGCCGTTCAGCCGCCGCTTGCCGGCCCAGGGCACCCGCCGGAAGTACGCCTCGTCGCGCGCCCAGGCCCCGGCCGCGCCGACTCCGGCGACCTCCCCGACGGCGCCCTCGGCGATCAGCTTGCGGATCGCGGGCAGCGCGAGCGAGCCCAGCGACTGGAAGCCGATCTGGCAGGCCACCCCCGCCGCCGCGATCCCGTCGCAGAGCCGCCGGAACTCGGCGTAGGACGGCGCGGGCGGCTTCTCGAGGAGGAGGTGCACGCCCCGCTCGGCCGCGGCGAGGGCGAGGTCCGTGTGGGTGGGGATCGGGGTGCAGATGACGGCGATCCGGGCGCCGGTGGCGTCGAGCAGGGCGCCGAGGTCGGCCGACTGGAGCGGGGCGCCGAGCCCGTCGGGGATCTCGTGCGGGGCGAGCGGGGCCAGTTCGCAGATGCCCACCAGCCGCACCAGCCCGCGCCGCTGGAGCCCGTGGATGGTGTCCAGGTGCCGGCGGCCGTGCCCGCGGGCGCCCGCCAGGACCACCGGTACGACCGTGCTCATCCCTTCACCGCCCCCGCGCTGAAGCCCGTGATCAGCCACTTCTGGATGAACGCGAACACGACGACGACGGGGACGGCGGCGACGATGCCGCCCGCGGCCAGCGCGCCGAGGTCGACGCTGTCCGCGCTCATCAGGGTGTTGAGGCCGACCGGGATGGTCTGCTTGCCCTGGTCGGACAGGAACATCAGGGCGAACAGGAAGTGGTTCCAGGCGTGCACGAAGGCGAAGGAGCCGACGGCGATCAGCCCGGGGCGCAGCAGCGGCAGGACGACGATCCGGAAGGCGGTCAGCCGGCCGCAGCCGTCGACCCAGGCGGCCTCCTCCAGGGAGTACGGCACGTTCCGGATGAAGCCGCTGATCAGGATCATCGACAGGGGCAGCTGGAAGACGGTCTCGGCGATGATGACGCTGCCGAGCGAGTTGATCATCTTCAGCTCGGCGAAGATCTGGAAGAGCGGGACCAGCAGCAGCGCGCCCGGCACGAACTGCGAGCACAGCAGGGCCAGCATGAAGCCGCGCTTGAGGCGGAAGTCGAACCGGGCGAGGGCGTAGCCGCCGGCCAGCGCGACGACGGTGGTCAGCAGCAGGGTGGCGATGCCGACGTACACGCTGTTGGCGAAGTAGGTGCCGAAGCTGCGTTCGGTCCACACCTTCTGGAAGTGGTCGAAGGTCATCGGCCAGGGCACCAGCGAGGTGGAGCCGGCCGGGCGCAGCGCGAAGAGCAGGATCCAGTAGAAGGGGATCAGGGTGAACAGGAGGTAGACGGACAGGGGGAGGTAGATCTGCCAGCGCGGGACCTCGTCCCAGGCGCGGCGCCTGTGGTGCGGCCGGGCGGGCTCTGCGGCCACCCGTTCGGGTGCGGGAGCGATCTCGGTGATCACTTGGTCTCACCTCCGAACTTGCTCAGTCGCAGATAGACGATCGAGCAGAAGAGCAGGATCGCGAACGCCACCGTGGTGAGGGCGGACGCGTAGCCGAAGTTGTGGGCGTCGACGCTGGTGTTGGCGATGTACAGGGGCAGGGTGGTGGTCTCGCCGGCCGGGCCGCCGCCGGTGAGGGTGTAGAGCAGGTCGACGTTGTTGAACTCCCACACCATGCGCAGCAGCGTGGACAGCACGATCGCGTCCTTCAGGTGCGGCAGCGTGATGTGCCAGAACTGTTTGAGCCGGCTCGCGCCGTCGACCTCGGCGGCCTCGTACAGGTCCTTCGAGACGGACTGGAGGTCGGCGAGGATGAGGATCGCGAAGAAGGGGACGCCGCGCCACAGGTCGGCGACCACCGCGGCCGGGAAGACGGTCGACGTGTCCGAGAGCCAGCTGGTGCCGTACGAGCCGATGCCCAGGTCGGCGAGGTAACGGGTGATGCCCGTCTGGGAGTTGTAGAGCAGTACCCAGATCGCGGAGGTCAGCACGCCGGAGACGGCCCACGGGGAGAAGACGAGGGCGCGGCCGAGCCCGCGGCCCACGAACGTCTGGTTGACGATGAGGGCGAGCGCGAGGCCGAAGAGCAGTTGGAGCCCGACCTCCACGACGACCCACTTGGCGCTGAAGGTCAGCGTCTGCCAGAACTGCGGGTCCTCGGTGAAGGCGTGGACGAAGTTGTCGAAGCCCGCGTAGCCGTTCCGCCACGGTTTGGTGGGGTTGTAGTTCTGCAGGCTGTAGTAGAAGACGCTGATCACCGGGTAGGCGATGAAGCCCAGCATGAGCAGGGCCGCGGGGGCGATCAGCAGGTACGGCAGCCTGCGCGGTGTCGCGGAGGCACGGCGCCGCCGGGGTGGCGCGGGCGGTTTCGCCACGGCTGCGGCTTGGGCCATGACTGTTCTCCGATCTGATACGGCTCGTATATGCGTTCGGGTGAAGCGCTTTCTCTCCGGGTGTTCGGCGGTCCGGCCGCGGGCGAGCGCGGCACAGCGGAGGCGGGCCTAGCCCGCGTAGGGGTCCTGTACGCGGCCCGGTCGGGCCAGGAACTCGAAGTCGCAGCCGGTGTCGGCCTGGGTGATCTGCTCGTTGTAGAGCGCGCCGTAGCCGCGCTCGTAGCGGACGGGGGGCGGTGTCCACCGCGCCCTGCGCCGCTCCAGCTCCTCGTCGGACACATGGAGCCGGAGGGTGCGGGCCGCGACGTCCAGGGTGATGGTGTCCCCGGTGCGCACCAGCGCCAGCGGCCCGCCGACATGCGACTCGGGGGCCACGTGCAGCACGCACGTGCCGTAACTCGTGCCGCTCATCCGGGCGTCGGAGATCCGCACCATGTCCCGCACGCCCTGCTTGAGCAGATGGTCGGGCAGCGGCAGCATCCCGTACTCGGGCATGCCCGGGCCGCCCTTGGGTCCGGCGCCCCGCAGCACCAGCACGCTGTCCGCGGTGATGCCCAGTTCGGGGTCGTTGATGGTGCGCTGCATGGTGCGGTAGTCGTCGAAGACGACGGCGGGTCCGGTGTGCTCGAGCAGCCGCGGCTCGGCGGCGATGTGCTTGATGACGGCGCCGTCCGGGCAGAGGTTGCCGCGCAGCACGGCCACCCCGCCCTCGTCGGCGACCGGGTTGTCGCGCGGCCGGATCACGTCGTCGTCGTGCACCCGGGCGCCGGCGAGCTGCTCGCGCAGGGTGTCGTGCGCGACCGTCGGCCGGTCCAGGTGCAGCAGGTCCGGGATGCGGGAGAGGAAGCCCGGCAGGCCCCCCGCGAAGTGGAAGTCCTCCATGAGGTACGTCCGTCCGCCGGGCCGGACGTTCGCCAGCACCGGGACCGTACGGGCGATGCGGTCGAAGTCGTCGAGGGTGAGCCGCACGCCCGCCCGGCCCGCCATGGCGATCAGATGGATCACGGCGTTGGTGGAGCCGCCGAGGCCGAGCACGGTCGTGACCGCGTCCTCGAACGCCGCACGGGTGAGGATGTCGGACAACCGGCGGTCCCGGTGGACCAGTTCGACGATGCGCAGCCCGGACGCCGCGGCCATCCGGTCGTGCCCGGAGTCCACGGCCGGGATGCTGGACGCGCCCGGCAAGGTCACCCCGAGCGCCTCGGCTGCCGCGGTCAGCGTGGACGCCGTGCCCATGGTCATGCAGTGGCCGGGCGAGCGGGCGAGACCGCTCTCCAGCTCGGACATCTCGCAGTCGCCGATCAGTCCGGCCCGCTTGTCGTCCCAGTACTTCCACATGTCGGTGCCGGAGCCCAGCACCTCGCCCCGCCAGTGACCGGGCAGCATCGGCCCGGCGGGCACGAAGACCGTCGGCAGGTCGACACTCGCGGCGCCCATGAGCAGCGCAGGCGTGGACTTGTCGCAGCCGCCCAGCAGGACCGCGCCGTCGACCGGGTAGGAGCGCAGCAGCTCCTCGGTCTCCATGGCCAGCAGGTTGCGGTACAGCATCGGGGTCGGCTTCTGGAAGGTCTCGCTCAGGGTGGCGACCGGGAACTCCAGCGGGAAGCCGCCCGCCTGCCACACCCCGCGCTTGACGGCCTGCGCGCGGTCGCGCAGATGGACATGGCAGGGGTTGATGTCGGACCAGGTGTTGAGGATCGCGATGACCGGCTTGCCGAGGTGCTCCTCGGGCAGGTAGCCGAGCTGGCGGGTGCGGGCGCGGTGGCTGAAGGAGCGCAGTCCTTCGGTGCCGTACCACTGGTGGCTGCGCAGCTCCTCCGGAGCCTTTCTCGGGATGCCGGTCATATCGACCATCCGGCGGCGATCTCGGCGACCTCGGCCCGCTCGCCCTCGGGCAGCGGCCTGCTCGGCGGGCGGACCTCGCGGCGGCACAGGCCGAGCGAGGCGAGGGCCTCCTTGACGACGGTGACGTTGTTGGCGGAGCCGTTCGCCGCGCGCAGCTCCTCGAACCGGCGGATCTGCTCCCACACCTTCATCGCGGTCGGGTAGTCCCCCGCGCGCAGCGCCTCGATCATGTGCCGCGACACGGCCGGGGCGACGTTCACCAGGCCGGAGGTGAAGCCGGTGGCGCCCGCGGAGAAGTAGGACGGTGCGTAGGGCTCGGCGAGTCCGGCCACCCACACGAAGCGGTCGAGGCCCGCGTCCCGGGCGAAGGCGGCGAAGCGGGCGGCGTCCGGGACGGCGTACTTGACGCCGATCACGTTCGGGCAGGCGTCGGCGAGTTCGGCGAGGCGGGCGCCGGTCAGCTGGGCGTTGCGGATGTAGGGGACGACGCCCAGTTCGGGGACGGCCTCGGCGATGGCGCGGTGGTAGTCGATCCAGCCGCGCTGCGAGACATAGGGGTGGACGGGCTGGTGGACCATCACCATCGAGGCGCCGAGCACACGGGCCTCGCGGGCGGAGGCGACGGCAGAGGGCACGTCGTGGCCGACGCCGACCAGGATCTCGGCCCGGTCGCCGACCTCGTCGACGGTCAACTGGGTGACCAGCCGGCGCTCTTCGGGGGTGAGGGCGTAGAACTCGCCGGTGTTGCCGTTGGGGGTCAGAGTGACGACGCCGCCGTCGAGCAGCCGCCGCAGCAGGGCCCGGTGGGTGTCCTGCTCGACGGTGCCGTCCTCGGCGAACGGGGTCACCGGGATGGCCACCACGTCGGCCAGGGCGGTCCGCTGGGCCTCGAACCTCGCGCTCATTCCTGCCCTTCCTCCTGCCGTGCCTGCTGGTGCCGTGCCTGCTGGTGCTGTTGCGCCGGCTGTTCCTGCTCCGCCCCGGGGAACGCGCGCCGCACGAACGACGCGATGTGGGCGCGCAGGGCGTCCGCCGCGGCGTCCGCGTCGCCGGTCAGGGCGAGCCGCAGGATCTCCCGGTGCTCGCCCGCCTCCCGCTCCCAGGAGGGGTCGGCGGCCCAGGCGACCGCGGAGACCAGGGCGGCCTGGTCACGGACCTCGTCGAGCATCCGGCCGAGCAGCGGGTTGCCGCACGGCAGATACAGGGCGCGGTGGAACTCCCGGTTGGCCAGGGAGCGTTCGGCGGTGTCGGTGGCGCGGTCGGCCCGGGTGAGCGCGTCCCGCGCCTCGTCCAGGGAGGCGCCGCGACGCACCGCCCGGCGCAGCGCCTCGGGTTCGAGGAGCAGCCGTACGTCGTAGACCTCGCGCGCCATGTCCGCGTCCACCATGCGCACCGTGACGCCCTTGTACTGGCTCATCACGACCAGTCCGGTCCCGGCCAGGGTCTTGAGCGCCTCGCGCACCGGGGTCTTGGACACCCCGAACTGCGCGGCCAACTCGGTCTCGACCAGGGCCTGACCGGGTGTCAACTGCCCGGTGAGGATGCGGTGTTTGATCGCGTCCAGCACGAACTGCGTACGGGACGGGATCGGCATGGGCACAGAGGTCATGCGCGCCTCTCGGATCTCGCGTATGTCATCTCGCATATCGCGTCTCATATATGACGTACGAAGTACGACGCGATGAAGGTAAGAGGGGCCGCATGTTTCGTCAATGCTTCACACAGAAGAAGCCCACCACCGAAGACTTTCCGAAACTTTCGACGACTGGAGGGCCACCCACCGGAGGGGTTGAGAGGCCATGCCTCCGGGCCGCGAAGCCGTCCCCGTGCCGCGGCGCTCCGGCGGCCGATCGGCCGGCTCTCGCGCCCCGCGCCCCAGCCCGCGGTGTGCGGCATGGCCGGGTGTCTGCCATTTCCGCCGCACTCGACCAGGCCCGCCGGGCGGCCGATTCCGACGACGCCGAACGGGCGGTCCGCCGGCTGCGGGCGGCCAAGGGCGCCGTCGCCCTGGGCGGACGTCTTCGTGACCGGCGTCGAACGGCCGGCCCGGGAGCCGGCCGAGGCCACGGCACTGGTGCCCTCGGCGCTCACCGGAGCGGAGACGGAACCGGCCCGGGCCCGCGCCGGACTGCCACGAACACCGGCCGCCGAACCCGGACCGGCGGGACGGCCTGACACCGCCGCGACACCGGGCGGCCGACCGGAGACACCGACCCGGGCACTCACCCCTCGCATGACCGTCCCACCCCGGCGGTCCCCCCGAAGGCGACAGGCGCCGCGCGGGGTGCCGACCCGGTGAGCACTGGCTGCCGGGTGTGCTGGTCGCCGCCCAGTGTCGCGGCACTGGTGCCGTCGGCGCTCACCAGGGCGGAGACGGAACCGGCCCGGGCCCGCACCGGACTGCCACGAACACCGGCCGCCGAACCCGGACCGGCGGGACGGCCTGACACCGCCGCGACACCGGGCGCCGGCCGGAGGCACCGGCCCGGCGAGCGCTGGCTGCCGGGTGTGCTGGTCGCCGCGCTCGCCGCCGTACGGGCCGAGACGCCCGGCCCGCTGCCGCTGACGGCTGCCGCTGGCTCAGCGCCCGGTGAGGGCCTCCCGTACCGCCGCCAGGTCTGCGTCCGACGCCAATCCGGCGTGATACAGCCGCAGTTCGGTGGCGCCCGCGGCGCGGGCCCGGGCCGCGTCCGCCGCCAGGGTGCCGGGGCTGCCGCCCATGCCGGACACCACGGTGAAGTTGGCCGCGAGCACGGCGCCCGCGCGCCGCTGGTCCGCGAAGGGCGCGAGCGGCCCCGTGCCGCCCGTGCAGGGCACGACGACCCCGTCCGCGACGGTCAGGATGTGCGCGGGGTCCACGCCCGCGTTGGCGCCGCAGTGGTACGACACCGGGTCCGCGTGCAGCAGCACCTGGAAGCCCCCGGGCGCGGCGGCGCGCACCGCGGCGACGGCCGCCTCCTGGAGCGTGCGGGCGGTCTCGTCGCGCCACGCGCGCGTGGCGGTGGCGAGCGGCTCGCCGAGGAGCTTTACGACACCCGCCCAGCCCCCGTCGTCGGGCGCGCCCCGCCACAGCGGCTCCAGCGCCGTCCGCACGGCGGCGGCGACACGGCCGGGGTCCAGGCCCCGTTCCGCGTACCCCGCGCGGCAGTCGGGACAGAAGCACAGCGACATCAGGTACTGCCCGGCCGCGCCGAGCCCGACCCCGCCGATCTTGTCGTGGGCGTGCAGATGGGCGAGGCCGTACCAGCCGAGGGACTCCAGTTCGGTGCCGCGCGCGCCGGGACGCACGGCGGCCTCGGCCGCCAGGTCGACGAGGTACGCGCGCGTGGCGGGCTGGGCGATGCAGGGCGCCCACGGATAGCGGTCACCGTAGGCGTTGACGACCGAGGTGTCCGGATATTCGGCGCCCAGGCGGGAGTTGTGCGCGAGGACGACCCAGGTGTGCACCTCAAGGCCGGCCGCGGCGAGCGCCGCGGCGGCCTCTCCGTAGGCATCGCCGGACGCCCAGTCGCCGGCCGGGCAGGGGCGCGGGGCGCGGCCCGCCCAGCGGTCGCCGAGGGGGTAGAGCACGGCGGCGTGTTCGGCGGTGACGACGCGGTGGCGCGGGTGGCGGGGGGTCAGCGCGCGCGTGGAGTGGTAGGCGGCGGCGAGGGTGACCTGGGCCGCGCCGAGCCGGGCGAGCCGCGCGGGCGCCTCCGGGTCGCCGTTGACGTCCCAGGGGTAGACGAACGCCGAGGTCTTCACGCGCCCTCCGCCAGCAGTGCGTACCCGCGCTCGATGACCCGGGCGAGCTGTTCGACGTGCTCCTCGCTCGGCTCGTGCAGCGGGGGCCGGACCTCGCCGACGTCGAAGCCGCGCAGCCGCACGCCCGCCTTGACGAGGGCGACGGCGTAGCCGCGGCCCTGGGCGCGCAGTTCGGCGAAGGGGCGGTAGAAGCCGTCCAGGAGCCGGTGCGCGGTGGTCTCGTCGCCGTCCCGCAGGGCCCGGTGGAAGGCGAGGGCGATCTCGGGCACGAAACAGAAGACGGCCGAGGAGTACAGGGTGATACCGAGGGCACGGTAGGCGAGTTGGGTCTGCTCGGCGGTCGGCAGGCCGTTGAAGTACAGGAAGTCGCCGGGGGCCTCGGTGCGTACGGCGCTGACGACGCGCTGCATCAGGTCGAGGTCGCCGAGGCCGTCCTTGAAGCCGATGATCCCGTCCGTGCGGGCGAGTCCGACCACCGTGGGCGGGGTGAACACCGCGTTGTCGCGCTGGTAGACGATCACGGGCAGCTCGGTCGCGGCGGCGACCTCCCGGTAGTGCCGCAGCAGGCCCTGCTGGCCGGCGGCGACGAGGTACGGCGGCAGGGCGAGCAGCCCGTCGGCGCCGGCGTCCCGGGCGAGCCCCGCGTAGCGCGCGGCGAGCGCGGTGCCGTAGCCGGCGCCCGCGACCACCGGCACCCGTCCGCCGGCCGCCTCGGCGGCGGCGCGTACGCACGCCTCGAACTCCTCGGGCAGGAGCGCGTGGAACTCCCCGGTGCCGCAGCAGGCGAACACGGCGGCGGCCCCGGCCTCGACGCCCCTGCGCACATGCGCGCGGTAGACGTCGAGATCCACGGAGCCGTCGCGGCCGTACGCGGTGACAGGGAAGAACAGCGGCCCGCTGGGGTTGCGGAGTCGAGCGGCGAGAGGGGCTGACGTCACGGGCACTCCCTGTGGGTGCATGCTTATGATCAGCGTCTATATTTCTGAACCCGACCACGCTACGGGCCGCGCTCGCGGCCGGTCAAGCGGGCAAACCCGCAACACGAGGGCGGATTTCCGCACTCCACGCGACACTTGACGGGCCGGACCGCCACTCCCTAGCGTGTCCACGCATGTGAATGCCGGCCACGAATGCGGCCCTTGACTCATGGTGACCCAAGGAGACCGAGCATGCCCGCTCCCCGCACCGTTCTGCTCACCGGCGCCGCCGGCGGACTCGGCACCCTGATGCGGAAGCTGCTCCCGGACCACGGCTACGAGTTGCGGCTGTTCGACGTGCGCCCGATCGAGGGCGAGCCGGACGCGATCACCGCGGACCTCTCGGACACCGAGGCACTGCGCGCGGCCGTGCGGGGCGTCGACGCGATCATCCACCTCGCGGGCATCTCCCTGGAATCGACCTTCGAGAAGGTCCTGAAGGCGAACATCGAGGGCACCTACCACCTGTACGAGGCGGCCCGCGGGGCGGGCGTGCCCCGGATCGTCTTCGCCTCCTCCAACCACGCGGTCGGCTTCACCCCGGTCCCGCGCGGCGACGACCCGCTGATCCCGATCGACACCCCGCGCCGCCCCGACACCTTCTACGGCCTGTCCAAGTCCTTCGGCGAGGACCTCGCCCAGCTCTACTGGGACAAGCACGGACTGGAGACCGTCTCCATCCGCATCGGCTCCTGCTTCCCCGAGCCGACCAGCGTGCGCATGCTCTCGGTGTGGATGAGCCCGGCCGACGGGGCCCGGCTGCTGCACGCGGCCCTGACCGCCGAGCACGTCGGCCACACCGTGGTGCACGGCTCGTCGGCCAACACGCGCCTGTGGTGGGACCTGACATCCGCGCGGGCGCTCGGCTACGCACCGCAGGACGACTCGGAGCCGTACGCCGCCGGACTGATCGCCGAGCAGGGGGAACCGGACCCGGACAACCCGGCCCACACCCGCCTCGGCGGGCACTTCGTGAACGACCCGCCGATCTGGCCGTACTGACGACGGCCCAGGCGGCCGAGGGCAGCGGACCGGCGGCGGCGGAAAAATGCCGCTCACACGGGCGAGCGGGCACCGAACGGGCCCGCCCGCCCGCTCATTCGGGCAGCCGCGCTGCCCGTTCTCACCCCCTCCCGGCACAGCCGCGCAGGTCCGTGGCGGTCACTCCACTCGGCGATCGGGCATACACGGGCAGCATCGGGCCCGTAACAGACCTGGTCAGCGCCGCACGTCCGCTGTAGAACTTCCCCCATGGGCCCCACCGGGCCCGAACGGGCACACCTCGGCGTGGAGGCAGGTGAAGCGATGAGCGCCCGGACGGCCGAAGAGCGCCAGCGGGAGATCGTGCGAGCCGCGCGGGCCGCCGGCTCCGTCGACGTCACCGCGCTCGCCACCGAGCTGGGTGTGGCCAAGGAGACCATCCGGCGCGATCTGCGCGCCCTGGAGGACCACGGACTGGTGCGCCGCACCCATGGGGGCGCCTATCCCGTGGAGAGCGCCGGGTTCGAGACGACGCTCGCCTTCCGGGCCACCAGCCATGTGCCCGAGAAGCGCCGGATCGCCGTCGCGGCGGCCGAGCTGGTCGGGGACGCGGAGACGATCTTCGTCGACGAGGGCTTCACCCCGCAGCTCATCGCCGAGTCGCTGCCCATGGACCGGCCGCTGACCGTGGTCACCGCCTCGCTGCCGGTCGCCGGCGCGCTGGCCGAGGCCGAGAACGTCTCGGTGCTGCTCCTCGGCGGCCGGGTCCGCCCCGGCACGCTGGCGACCGTCGACCACTGGACCACGAAGATGCTCAGCGGCTTCGTGGTCGACCTCGCCTTCATCGGCGCCAACGGCATCTCCCGCGAACACGGTCTGACCACCCCCGACCCGGCGGTCAGCGAGGTCAAGACGCAGGCCATCCGGGCCGCCCGGCGCACCGTCTTCGCGGGCACGCACACCAAGTTCGGCGCGGTCAGCTTCTGCCGGTTCGCCGACGTCGGCGCGCTGGAGGCGATCGTGACGAGCACGCTGCTCCCGGCGACCGAGGCCCACCGCTACTCACTGCTGGGGCCGCAGGTCATCCGGGTCTGAACAAGTCCGAACTGCACATGTCCGAACTGCACATGTCCGAACTGCACATGTCCAGGTGTTCCCCAGGGGTTCCGCACACCGAGCGGCGCCCCTTGTATCCCCCTATCTCCTTTCGTCCCCACACCTTCAGGAGCGATTCATGCGCACCCAGAGCCGACGGAGGCCGCGCGTCACACTCGCCATGGCCGCCGCAGGGACGCTGCTCGCCCCGCTGCTCTCCGGCTGCTGGGTCGGCGCGGGCGGGTCCGGTTCCGGCGGCGACTCCATCAACGTGCTGATGGTCAACAACCCCCAGATGACCGAGTTGCAGAAGCTCACCGCCGCGAACTTCACCAAGGAGACCGGCATCAGGGTGAACTTCACGGTCCTGCCCGAGAACGACGTCCGCGACAAGATCAGCCAGGACTTCGCCAACCAGGCGGGCCAGTACGACGTGGCGACGCTGAGCAACTACGAGATCCCCATCTACGCCCGCAACGGCTGGCTGCACGAGATGGACACGTACGTCGCCAAGGACCCGGCCTACGACGAGCAGGACGTCCTCAAACCGATGCGCGAGTCCCTGACCGGCGACGACGGCAAGCTCTACGGCCAGCCCTTCTACGGCGAGTCGTCCTTCCTCATGTACCGCAAGGACGTGTTCGCCCAGAAGGGCCTGACGATGCCCGAGCACCCGACCTGGACCCAGGTGGCCGACCTCGCCGCCCAGGTCGACGGCGCGGAACCCGGCATGAAGGGCATCTGTCTGCGCGGTCTGCCCGGCTGGGGCGAGCTGATGGCGCCGCTCACCACCGTGGTGAACACCTTCGGCGGCACCTGGTTCGACAAGGACTGGACGGCACACCTCGACTCCCCCGAGTTCGTGAAGGCGACGAAGTTCTATGTCGACCTGGTGCGCGAGCACGGCGAGTCCGGCGCCGCCCAGTCCGGGTTCGCCGAGTGCCTCAACAACATGACCCAGGGCAAGGTCGCCATGTGGTACGACGCCACCTCCGCGGCCGGTCTCCTGGAGGCGGACAAGTCCCCGGTCAAGGGCAAGCTCGGCTACGCCCCCGCCCCGGTGGAGAAGACCGAGTCCGCCGGCTGGCTCTACACCTGGGCCTGGGGCATCCAGCACGCCTCCCGGAACGCCGAGAAGGCCTGGCAGTTCGTCTCCTGGGCGTCCGGCAAGGGCTACGAGCAGCTGGTCGGCGACACCATCGGCTGGTCCAACGTGCCGTCCGGCAAGCGCGCGTCGACCTACACCAACCCCGCCTACCGGGCGGAGGCCGCCGCCTTCCAGGACATGACGAAGGAAGCCATCGAGAACGCCCGGCCGGGCGACCCCGGTGTGCAGCCGCGTCCCGCACCCGGCATCCAGTTCGTCGGCATCCCCGAGTTCACCGACCTCGGCACCAAGGTCTCCCAGGAGATCAGCGCGGCCATCGCCGGGCGCCAGTCCGTCGACTCGGCCCTCAAGAAGTCCCAGCAACTCGCCGAGAAGATCGCCAAGGAGTACGAGGGACGATGACCGCGACGACGACAGCACCGACGACAGCGACACCCGTGCGCGCCACGGGGCGGCCACCCGCCCGGCTGCGTGACTGGGCGACCCGGGCCCCGCTGCTGCCCGCCCTGATCTTCATGATCGCGGTGACCCAGCTGCCCTTCGTGGCCACGCTGGTGATCTCCTTCTTCGACTGGAACGCCCTCTATCCCAAGGCCCGCCACTTCACCGGCGTCGACAACTACCGGCAGGTCCTCACCGACGCCGACCTGCGCCATTCGGTGTGGACGACCGTACTGCTCACGGTGGCGGTGGTGCTGGTCAGCCTGGTGCTCGGACTGGCGCTCGCACTCCTCCTGGACCGGCGCTTCCGCGGTCGGGGCGTGGTCCGCACGCTGCTGATCGCACCGTTCCTGGTCGTGCCCGTGGCCGCCGCCCTGCTCTGGAAACATGTGCTCTACAACCCTGAATACGGTCTGCTCAATGGGTTGCTGCACTATGTGGGCGGGCCCCAGCCCGACTGGATCTCCAACACCCCGCTGCTCGCCGTGGAGGCGGCCCTGGTGTGGCAGTGGACGCCGTTCATGATGCTGATCCTGCTCGCCGGGCTGCAGAGCCGCGACCAGCAGCAGATCGAGGCCGCCCGGGTGGACGGGGCGAGCGACTGGCAGATCTTCCGCCATCTGACCCTGCCCCATCTGCGCCGCTACCTCGAACTCGGCGCCCTGCTGGGCTCGATCTACATCGTCCAGAACTTCGACGCGGTCTTCACGATCACGTCCGGCGGCCTGGGCACCGCCAACCTGCCCTACACCGTCTACCAGAGCTTCTACCAGGCCCACGAGAACGGCCTCGCCTCGGCCGCGGGCGTCCTGGTGGTCATCGGCTCGATCATCATCGCGACCTTCGCGCTGCGCGTGGTGTCGTCGCTGTTCCGCGAGGAGGTGTCCCGCGCATGAGCGCCGCAGTCGTTCCCGCCCGCCGCCGCAAGGGCGTCGGCCTGGGCCTGGTGGCCTGGCTGGCCGGCATCCTGTTCTTCCTGCCCATCGCCTGGATGGCGCTGACGTCCTTCCACTCCGAACAGGACGCGGCGACCAACCCGCCGTCGTTCACCGCCGCCCTGACCCTGGACGGCTACCGCGAGTTCTTCGGCACGGGCGGCGGGGCCAGCCCGTGGCCCGCGCTGCTCAACTCGACGGTGGCGTCGGTGGTCTCCACGCTCTGCGTCCTGCTGCTGGCGCTCCCGGCGGCCTACGCGCTGTCCATCCGCCCGGTGAAGAAGTGGACGGACGTCCTGTTCTTCTTCCTGTCCACGAAGATGCTGCCGGTCGTGGCCGGTCTGCTGCCGATCTACCTGTTCGCGAAGAACGCCGGGATGCTGGACAACATCTGGCTCCTGGTCATCCTCTACACGGCCATGAATCTGCCGATCGCGGTGTGGATGATGCAGTCGTTCCTCGCCGAGGTCCCGGTGGCGGTGATCGAGGCCGCCCGGGTGGACGGCGCCAGGCTGCCCACGGTGCTCGGCCGGATCGTGGCCCCCATCGCCCTGCCCGGCATCGCCGCGACGGCGCTGATCTGCTTCATCTTCAGCTGGAACGAGCTGCTGTTCGCCCGGGTGCTCACGGGCGTGGTCGCCGAGACCGCCCCCGTCTTCCTGACCGGCTTCATCACCAGCCAGGGCCTGTTCCTGGCGAAGGTGTGCGCCGCGTCGCTCGTCATCTCCCTGCCGGTGCTCGCCGCGGGGTTCGCCGCCCAGGACAAGCTGGTCCAGGGCCTGTCGTTGGGAGCCGTGAAATGAAGGCCGCCGTCATCGAGTCCGTGGGCCGCGCCGTGGTCACCGAGGTCCCCGACCCGACACCAGGGCCTCGCGAGGTGGTCGTCGAGGTGGCGGCCTGCGGGTTGTGCGGCACGGATCTGCACATCCTCCAGGGCGAGTTCGCGCCCAAGCTGCCGATCGTGCCCGGCCATGAGTTCGCGGGCCAGGTGGTCGGCGTGGGCACCCAGGTCACCGAGGTCTCCGTCGGCGACCGGGTGGCCGTCGACCCGTCGCTGTACTGCTACGAGTGCCGCCAGTGCCGCAGCGGCCACAACAACCTCTGCGAGCGCTGGGCCGCGATCGGCGTGACCACCGCGGGCGGCGCGGCCCAGTACGCGGTGGCGCCGGTGGCGAACTGCGTGAAGCTGCCCGAGCATGTGCGCACCCAGGACGCGGCCCTGATCGAGCCGCTGTCCTGCGCGGTGCGCGGCTACGACATCCTGCGGTCCCGGCTCGCCACCCATGTGCTGATCTACGGCTCCGGGACCATGGGCCTGATGATGCTGGAGCTGGCCAAGCGGACGGGCGCGGCCCGTGTGGATGTGGTCGACATCAACCCGGCCCGGCTGGAGACGGCCCGCCTGCTCGGTGTCTCGGCGGCCGCGGCGAGCGCGGACGAGCTGGAGCGGGCGCAGGGCTGGGACGTCGTGATCGACGCGACCGGGAACGCGGCGGCGATCCAGGACGGCCTGGACCGGGTGGCCAAGGCGGGCACGTTCCTGCAGTTCGGGGTCGCCGACTACGCGACCCGCGTGACCATCGATCCGTACCGCATCTACAACCAGGAGATCACCATCACCGGCTCGATGGCGGTCCTGCACAGCTACGAGCGGGCGGCGGAACTGTTCGCCAACGGGGTGCTGGACCCCGAGGTCTTCATCAGCGACCGCATCCCACTGGAACGCTACCCGGAGGCACTGAACCAGTTCGCGGCAGGCGTGGGCCGCAAGATCGTGGTGGTCCCGTAGCCACCCCGCGCCCCGAAGGGGCGCGGGGAACTGCGCGACCAACCAGCGAAGCGCCAGGTAAGGGAACGGTAAAGCGCCCTCGCTCGTTACCTCTGGCATGACAGCTATGACCCCCGGCTCGAACATCCCTCTCGCCGCCGCCCGTGTGACGGTGGACGTCACCGCCCCGGTGCGGCTCGACGTATCGGGCCTGCTGCTCACCGCCGACGGCAAGGTGCGCTCCGACGACGACTTCATCTTCTACAACCAGCCCACCGGCCCGGGCGTGACCTACCGCTCGGGCGGTGGCACGGCACCCGACGCGATCATCGTCGACACCGCCGCCGTCCCGCCCGGCATCGAGAAGATCGTCGTGACCGCGAGCCCGGACGCCGCGGGCCAGACCTTCCAGGGCGTCGAACCGACGGCGACGATCCGCAACGCCGACGACAACGCCGTCCTGGCGACCTTCACGCCCCCGCAGCTCGGCACCGAGACCGCGCTGGTGATCGTCGAGATCTACCTGCGCAACGGCCAGTGGAAGGCCCGCGCCGTCGGCCAGGGGTACGCCAACGGACTCGCCGGCATCGCCACCGACTTCGGCGTCACGGTGGAGGAGCCGGCACCGGCACCGGCCGCCCAGCCGGTGGCACCGCCGATGCCCGCCGCGCAGCCGGCGGCGCCCCCGATGCCCGCCGCTCCCCCGGCGCCGCCCGCCCCCGCGCCCGGCACCGGGAAGATCAACCTGGACAAGGGCCGGGTCAGCCTCCAGAAGAACCAGACCGTCTCCCTCGTCAAGGGCGGCCGTCCGCTGCTGTCCCGGGTGCAGATGGGCCTCGGCTGGGAGCCCGCGTTCCGCGGCAAGGACATCGACCTGGACGCCTCGGTCATCGCCTACGGCCCGCAGCGCAACCACATCGACAGCTGCTACTTCGGCAAGCTGACCATCCTGAACGGCGCGATCAAGCACTCGGGCGACAACCTCACGGGCGAGGGCGGCGGCGACGACGAGGTGATCGTCGTCGACCTCGGCCGGATCCCGCAGGAGGTCTCCGGCCTGGTCTTCACCGTGAACTCCTTCTCCGGCCAGAAGTTCACCGAGGTCGCCAAGGCCTACTGCCGCCTCGTGGACACAGCGACCGGCGAGGAGCTGGTCCGCTTCGACCTGACCGGCGCCGAGCCGCAGACGGGCGTGATGATGGCCAAGCTGATCCGCCAGTTCTCCGGCGAGTGGGAGATGACCGCGATGGGCGACTTCGTCAAGGCCCGCACGGTCCGCAACATGGTGAAGCCGGCCAGCCAGGCGCTGTAGGGCGGCGGCACGACGGCACGGGCGCCCCCACCGCGGAGGGGGCGCCCGCCGGCCGTCCTGGAACAGCGCGCTGCAGGCGTTCAGCGCGGGCCGGCCACCGAGATGGGCGCAGAGGACGGTGGCGTCCCGGCCGATCTCGCCCCGGGTGACGAGATCCACGAGCGCGGCCAGCGACTTCCCCTCGCGGACGGGGTCGGTGATCATGCCCTCGGTGCGAGCCGGGTCCGCGGAGGCGTCGACACCGGGCACGCGCCGGCCGCGACCGCCAGTCCCCCCGCTCGGCCCACTACCGCTTCTGCCGCTTCCACGGCCCGGTGATGGCGAGCATGATGCCGGGCTCCTGGATGTTGGCGAACAGGGTCCTGCCGTCGGGCGCGAAGGTGACCCCGGTGAACTCGCTGTACTCCGGCTCCTCGGCGGTGCCGATGTTCAGTTCGTTGCGGGCGATCGGATAGGTACGGCCGCGGTCGGTGGCGCCGAACAGGTGCTGGATCCCGTCGCCGTCCTCGGCGATGACGAGGCCGCCGTACGGGGAGACGGTGATGTTGTCGGGGCCGTCGAAGGCGCCTTCCACGAAAGGGTCGGGGTTGACGCCGAGCAGGACTTTCAGGGTGAGCGTGCGGCGTTTCGGGTCGTAGAACCAGATCTGGCCGTCGTGCTGGACGGGGCTCTCCTCGCGGGCGTAGGAGGAGACGACGTAGGCGCCGCCGTCGCCCCACCACATGCCCTCCAGCTTGCGGGCGCGGGTGACCTGGCCGGTGTCGAACTGCTTGCGGACGGAGGTGGTGCGCGCGTCGCGGTCGGGGACGTCGAGCCAGTCGACGCCGTAGACCGTGCCGATCCGCGTGGCGCGGGAGAGGTCGTCGACGAACGTGCCGCCGGAGTCGAAGCACTTGAAGGCCTGCAGCCGGCCCGCGTCGGCGGCGAGGGTGCGCAGCCTGCCCCGGCCGTGCTGGAAGCCCGTCGGCGGGGTCCAGCGGTAGAACAGCCCGTTCGGGGAGTCCGCGTCCTCCGTCAGATAGAGGTGGCCGCGCTTGGGGTCGACGACGACGGCCTCGTGGGCGTAGCGGCCCAGTGCCTTGATCGGCTGCGGGTCGCGGTTGGCGCGGCGGTCGGCCGGGTCGACCTCGAAGACATAGCCGTGGTCCTTGGTCATGCCGTTCCGGCCGGCCGTGTCCTCGGTCTCCTCGCAGGTGAGCCAGGTGCCCCACGGCGTGTTGCCGCCCGCGCAGTTGGTGGAGGTGCCGGCGATGCCGACCCACTCGGCGACATGGTCGCGGCGGACCTCGACGACCGTGCAGCCACCGGAGGCGGCCGGGTCGTAGACGAGGCCCTCGGTGAGCGGGACGGGGTGCGCCCAGTTGGCGCGCGGGCCCTTCAGCTCGTGGTTGTTCACGAGGAGGGTGGCGCCGCGCGGGCCGTCGAAGGTGGCGGTCCCGTCATGGTTGGAGGGCGTGAACTCCCCGGACTCCAGCCTGGTCCTGCCGCTGTGGGTGATGACCCGGTAGGTGAAGCCGGCGGGCAGGGCGAGGATGCCGTTCGGGTCGGGGACCAGGGGTCCGTAGCCGACCCCGGGGTGCGCGGCGGCCTGCTCCTCCCCCACGCTCTCGGTGTCCGTGGAGGCCAGGGCGTTCGGGGCGGTGGCGAGGGCGCCGACGCCGCCCGTCAGCGCGACCCCGGCACCGGTGATCGCGGATGTCCTGGCGAAGTCCCTGCGGGTGAGCGACATGCTGTCTCCTGTGACGGTGGGAGTGCCATGGACGGTGGCGGATCACGGTGCGTGGACACACTGCCGCCTCCCCCTGAACGGCAGTTGAACACCGGTCGACTTCAGGATCCCCGCTTCCATGAACCCGTACGCGGCATCTCATGAAACGGAGAACTGCCCTGCCCGTGCGTTCTTTCCCAGGAGCCCGCGCCGACTCCCCGCACATCAGCGACCGCCGCTCCGGCACCTCGCCACTGGTGTGTCGGGCGTGGGGTGGGCTGCGAACACGAACCGGCACCACCGGGCACAGGCATCGCGGCGAACCCGGCCTCCGGATCCGGGCCGTTCGACGGCCGTTGCCTCGACCGGACGCCGCCGGTGCCACGGGCCGCGCCCGGGGCCACCACCCGCAGCACGCTTCCCCTGCGGGGCGGCCGCGCCGAGACCATCGATGTGGCCATCAACCGGCCCCGGTCAGGCTCCACGCACCGGGCTCACTGACCGATGCGACCGCGCCGCGGCCCGTGCATCTCCTGCCACGGGCGAAAACCTGCCACCGGACCCCACGCCCGCCCTCGCCGATCCGCGTCCTTGGCCGATCCGGGCCACAGTCGGCGCCTTCCGGCCGAGGCCCCCACCGGTCCGCACCTTCCACCGTCGCCACCCGCCGGCCCGCGCCCCCAGCAGCCGACATCCGCCAGTCGGCGGTCCCAGCCCACCACCGGCCGACGCCCGCCGCAGGCGCCGTACCGGCGGCCCGTGCCGACCCGCACCCGGGCCCACGTCGACGCCCCGGTGTCGGGGCGGTCAGATGCCGTGCTGCGAGCGGGCCTTGAAGGCCGCCTTGCGGGCCGCCTTGGCGATCTTCTTGTCCGGGTGCAGCCGGCCCATCGCCTCCAGCACATCCGCGGTCGCCGGGTGCTCCACCCGCCATGCCGCCGTGAAGAACCCGCTGTGCTGGGCCGCGAGCCCCTCCACCAGGGCGCGCAGTTCGTCGGAGTTCCCCTCGGCGGCGAGCTGTGCGGCCACCGTGTCGATGGTGAGCCAGAACACCAGCTCCTGCGAAGGCGCCGGCACCCCGGGGATGTCCCGCTCGCTCAGCCACACCCGGGCAAGCCCGCCCAGTTCGGGATCGTCGAGCACCTCCCGCAGCGCCGGCTCGGCCTCCGTGCCGACCAGGGACAGCGCCTGTTGGCAGCACAGCCTGCGCAGCGGCGCCCCGGCGTCGCCGCCCCGCGCCGCGGCGAGCAACTCCCGTGCGGCGGCGAGGGGTTCGCGGCGGGCCAGCCACTGCTCGGTCTCGGCCCTGGCCGCCGCCTGCGGAAAGCGGGACGTACTGTCGAGCAGGACGTCCGCGCCCTTGTCCACGAGTTCACCGACCGCGGGCGCGGTGTACCCGGCCTCCAGCAGCCGCGCCCGCAGCCCGTACAGACCGAGCGGGGTGAGCCGCACCAGGCCGTAGCGGGAGACGTCGGTGTCGTCCACCGGGGTGGCCGGCTCGTCGTCGGCCTCGGCCATGAGCGCCTCGTCGACCGGCTGGTACTCCACGATGCCGATCGGCTCCAGCACCCGGAACTGGTCGTCCAGGCGCATCATCGCGTCGGACACCTGCTCCAGCACGTCGTTGCTGGGTTCGCCCATGTCGTTGGGCACGATCATGGAGGCGGCGAGCGCGGGCAGCGGCACCGTGCCGTCGCCGGGTCCGTCCTCGCCCGCGGTCAGCAGATACAGGTTGCCGAGGACGCCGTCGAGGAAGTCGGCCTCGGCCTCCGGGTCCCAGTCGAGTGACGAGAAATCGACCTCGCCTTCGGCGTCCAGCGCCGCCACCAGACCGTCCATGTCGGGCACGCCGGCGTCGGCGACGACGGTCTCCAGGGCGGCGAGCCACACCGTGAGCACGTCGTGCGGCGAGCCGGACGTGAGCAGGGCCAGCTCCTCCCCCGCCGTCACGGTCCCGTCCTCCTCGTCGAGGATCTCGACCAGGCCGGTGTCCACGGCGACCCGCCAGGCCTCGCTCGCCCAGGCCGCCGCGTCGTCCCCGGTCAGTCCGAGCAGCTCGACCGCGGCCGGCAGCTGCTCCTCGACCAGGCTGCCGCCGACGTCCACCCTGGTGTCGGGCCCGGCCCAGCGGGCGAGCCGAGCGGCCCGGGACAGCGACGGCGTGGACAGCGCGGCGCGCGCCAGCTCCGCTTCGGAGTGCAGCCGCACAGGCGGCAGGGGGGAGCTGTCTGACATCGGCTGGTTCTCCTCGCGGCCGTATAGGACTCAGCCGCTCAGCCTAGACGGATTTCCACCCAAGCCGCCCGGTTCCTCTCGGCACCGGGTCCGTACCTGGCCGAAACCATGGTGGCCCCGCTCGACCGGCCCGGAGATTGACGCGCGTAGAAGCGGGCACGGAACGGCGTCGTGGGCGGGCCCGCCGTTGTCCGGCGGGCCCGCCCACGGCACCGTTCGCTCAGGACCGGCCGAACACCTCGTTCAGCCAGCCCTGCCAGGCGGTCTCGTTCGCCTTGGCGTCGGCGTCCGGCGCGAAGTCGTGCACGGAGATGCCGACGGGTGCGCCCCAGTGGTTGCGCCCGAAGAAGCGGATCAGGGCGTGGTCGGTGCGCAGTCCGATGAAGTACGGGTTGCGGAAGTCGAGGACGGCGTCGAGGAGCCGCCCCTGCGGGCCGTGCGCCCGGACGCGGGCGCCCTGTGCGCTGTCGCCGAGGCCGAGGGCCCGGCCGACGGCGGTGAAGGCGTCGGCGGCCTCGGACGCCTCGGGCCCGTCGAAGGTGGCGAAGGCCACCGGGCGGGGCGCGAAGTGGGCCAGGTACTCACGCAGGGTGTGCAGATAGAACTCGGTGTGCTTGCTCGCGCCGTCGTACTGGTTGTCCCAGTCGTCGACGAAGATGCCGCTGTGCACGTAGCGCACCCAGGCGCGGCGGCCCTCGTCGCGCGGCTCGATGGTGTAGTCGAGCTGGTTGAGCGTCTGCTCGGAGATGCCCTCGACGTTCTCGACGCGGTTGGTGTAGCGGTGCGGCGGGTCCCAGGCGGTGACGGCGGACCCGAAGGGGCCCCGGCCGCCCACCCGGGGCTCCGGCGGCTCCATCGGCCACAGGTAGCCCCCGGTGCCGGTGGTGACGGCCTGCCACACCTCCTCCGGGGTGGCGTCGACCTCGAACTCACTGACGATCTCGAATTCCTTGGACATGGCGGAGCTCCTGATCACTGCGGGTCCAGTTCCGGGGCGGACCGCTCCCGGACCGAGGTGTGATCCCGGGCCGGCCTGCGGTCCCGGGTGGTGGTCCGGTCGTCGGCCGGCTCGGAACGGCCGTCGACCGCGGACCGGCCCTCAGCCGCGGCCCGGTCGTCGACCGTGGGCCGGCCGTCGGCCGTGGGCTGGTCCTTGACCGTCGGGTGGACGGCGACGACGATCCGGTGGTCCCGGCCGCCCTCGGCGTCGGGGGCGTCGTACTTGCGGATGAGGGCGCTCACGCCCGCCGTCAGCTCCTGGACGAAGGCCGCACGGTCGGCGGCCGAGGCGAAGCGGACCTCGCCGTCCAGGGCGTACGTCGCCAGCCGCTTGCGGGCCTTCGCCGCGCCGGTGATCAGCGTGCCGACGTCCCGGACGAGCCGGGCGCCGAGCGCGAGCAGCCAGCGGGCGGACAGCTGGTCCCGGAAGCGGTCCGGGTCGGGCTGTACGGCGGCCAGCGCGAGCGGGCTGATCACATACGACGCCGCGGTCGCGCGCATCAGCCGCTCGGTGACATTGCCCTTGCGGCGCTCGCCGGCCAGCTCGACCAGGCCGTGCCGCTCCAGCGCCTTGAGGTGGTAGTTCACCTTCTGCCGGGGCAGCCCGACCCGGCCGGCCAGCATGGCGGCCGACGCGGGCGCGGAAGCCAGCTCGGCGAGCAGCCGGGCCCTGGTCGGGTCCAGCGACACGGCGGCGGCCTCGGGGTCCTCGATCACGGTCACGTCCAGCATGCGCCCACCCTGTCACCGAAAACTTTTTTTGTCCAGACGACTGAAGCTGTCGGTTAGTGGACGCTCCTGTGCGTGGACATGTGGAGTGGACGCGGCCGGGCCGTGGCGGATCGGTCCCCGGCGGGTCAGTTCTCGGCGCCCCCTTCGGCGCCGCGGTCGCCGAGCCGGGCCAACTGGGTCTGGAACCAGTCGAGGCGGGCCTGCAACAGGGCCGCCTCGGCGACGAGTTCGGGCACGCCGAACCCCTCGGGCGCCCCGGCCACCTCCGGCACCCGGACCTCTTCCGGCACGCCGCACCCGTCGACGCCGGCCGGACCGCCGGGCGGCATCCGACCGCCGGCCGCCGCCACCCGCACCCCGTCACCGGCCAGCCCGGCGAATCCGGCGAGCGAGACGGACGTACGGGCGCGCACACAGCCCGCGCAGGCGGGCGCCAGGGCACGCCAGCCGGGGCGGCCCCAGCCCGCGTCGGCCAGGGCGGCGGCCCGCCCGCCGCAGCCGCACGGGCCGACGGTCGCCGTATGCACCCGCTGCCGGGCGTAGCGGAAGCCGCGCTCGAAGCGGATGTAGGCGCCGAGGACGGACACCTCCAGGAGGACCGCCGCCCGGTGCTCGGCGGTGCACAGCAGCGCCTCGGCGGACGCCCGGTCGTGCACGCAGTGGAAACCGCAGTCGCACAGCCGCACGGGCGGGCGGTGCCGTCGGCCGTAGACGCAGGACGCGTCGTCGAGCACCCCGTACGGCAGCGCGCCGCCCAGTGACACACCGGTGAAGCCGGCCCGGGTGCCGTCCTGGGACAGCACCGGGTGGGCGATCTTGTATCCGGTCGGCGGCTCCGTCGGGCGTTCTACGGGGAGCCGCAGCCTCATCCGGCGGCCGGCACCTCTTCGGGCGCGGGCGTCTGCGGTTCGGCGGCCCGCGCCGTGGTGTCCTCGGGACGTTCACGTGTTTCGTCGTGGTCGAGCGGCTGGTCGAGCGGCTGTTCCTGCGCGACTCCGGTGGCCAGGGCCTTGCCCAGCTTCATGGTGCCTCCCATGACTGCCGTAGGTGACCGTTCCACCCATGGTGACCCAGAAGGGCCGAGTCGGACACAGGGCATCGGATCGCACGCCCACCCACCCCACAGCAGCGCTTATCGATACCTGGTAGAAAAATTAAGTGGAGCTACATCATCGCGCTGCCGAGACTGTACCCATGACGAACCCGGACCGCCCCGCTCCGCCCTTCGGCCGCGCCCTGTGCGCCATGGTCACGCCCTTCACCCCGACGGGTGCGCTCGATCTCGACGGCGCCGGGCTGCTGGCCGAACGGCTGGTGGCGGAGGGCTGCGACGGGCTGGTGCTGGGCGGCACGACGGGTGAGTCGCCGACCCTCACCGATGACGAGAAGACGGAGCTGGTCCGGGCCGTCCGGGCGGCCGTCGGCCGGCGGGCGACGATCGTCGCGGGCGTCGGCACTTTCGACACCCGGCACACCGTCGATCTGACCCGGGCCGCCGAACAGGCGGGCGCCGACGGCGCGCTGGTCGTGACGCCGTACTACAGCAGGCCCCCGCAGGACGCGCTGGAGGCACATTTCCGGGAGGTCGCGGACGCGAGCGGGCTGCCCGTGATGCTGTACGACATCCCCGGCCGCACCGGCACCCGCATCGAGCCCGAGACGATGCTCCGGCTCGCGGACCACCCGCGGATCGTGGCCGTCAAGGACTGCTCGTACGACTTCCTCGGCACCCAGAAGGTGCTGGCGCGCACGGAACTGGCGTACTACGCGGGCTGCGACGAGCACATCCTCGCCCTGTACGCGGTGGGCGCGGCGGGCTGCGTCAGCACGGTGGCGAACGTCGTACCGCGCCAAGTCGCGGACATCCTGGCGTCGTTCGAGGCGGGCGACACGGCGCGCGCGGCCCGACTCCAGCTGCGGGCCACGCCCCTGATCGAGGCGACGACGGCGGCGGGCCTGCCCGGCACGGTCACCGTGAAGGCCCTCCTGAACGCCCTCGGCCACCCCGCGGGCCCGGTGCGCCCACCCCTACGCCCGGCCACCCCCGAAACCACGACCCAACTCCTGTCCCTGTACAAGAACTTCACGGCCCTCTGAGCAGCCCCGAGCCCGGAGCACAGGCCCCCTTTCTCAGCCTGGATGGACCACAGAACGGGGTCTTCGTCGTTGTGAGCCACGGGGTGGTGTTCTCGAACGCGAGAGCACCATTCCCGAAGCCCTTTGCATGCACGCTGGCCTCACAGACAAGTGTTAAGGACGAGCTAACGCCGATGCCCCTGGTGCCCATGAGGTAAGTCAGTCGGAGCGCCGAGCACCTGTCTTGCAACGACAGAGACTGGCGGGAATCGCCTCTCAGCGCCGGCACGTCGAGTCATCGAGTGGGGCAGCCGCTGCGATCCGCCGTCCATGAACCTGGTCCGGCAGTGGCGGGGTTCTGCACAGTCCCCCGCGCTCATAGGGGGCTTGGCGCCGTTGGTCAGGCGTTGCCTCAGTGCCTTAGCGATCATTTACTGGACAGCGCTTACTCGCCGACGGCTCCGTCTGTCGCTTCGCGCAGTAGGTCGGCGTGGCCGTTGTGCCGCGCATACTCCTCGATCATGTGGGTGAGGACGTAGCGGAGCGAGATGGTCACGCCGCCGCAGGTGACGGTGTCGTCGAGGGAAGCGAAGGAGGAAGCGACTGCGCGGGCACGGACGCACTCCTCGCGCCAGACTCCGAACGCCTCGTCCACGTCGGCGTCCTCGACGTGGAACTCGGCGGACGTGCCGTCGGCCTTGCCAGGCCAGAGCGGCCTGACGTCCTCGGCGTTCAAGGCGAAGCGGAACCAGCTTCGCTCGACGGAGGCTGCGTGGCGTACCAGGCCCAAGAGTGTGAGCCCTGAGGTCGGGATCGCCTTCTGTTTCAGCTGCTCGCCGGTCAGCCCCTGGCACTTCATGTCCAGGGTGGCCCGCTGGTAGTCGAGGAACGAGGTGAGCGACGCACGGTCGTCGGCCACCTTCGAGGGGCGTATGCGCTGGTCATCGTTCACCGAACGATGATGGCAAGGACACCCTCCCGCAGGCCACCCCTCGCGCGAAGAGCCGGACACCAACGCCCAGCTACCCCGCTGCCGTTGAGACGCATGCTCGACCCGTGCACGGACCCGGCGGTGCTCGGCGTTGTCGGTTTCCTCGCCGGCCAGGAGGGACCGGCCGGATCGTCTGCGGTGCGGGACGACCAGACCGGTGTTGATGTAGGCGCCGTCGCCGAGCACGGTGACGCCCTGGCAGTGCTGCGGCAGGCCGGAGTCGCGCCATACGTGAGCGTCGGCCTTGTTGCCCGGGGCCGGGCGGGCGGTGGCCACGACCAGGCGGGTGTCGGCGTCGATGATGACTTGCATGTTCGCGGAGAACCGGTAGTTGCGGCTCGAAGCATCGACCTTACGGTCACGGGCCAGGACCAGTGTGCCGTCCACGATCCACAGCCGGTTCGCGACATCGACGGGACGTGAGACCGGCTCGATCGCGAGGAAGGGTCGCAGCCGCTGGATGACCCGGTAGTAGACCGCCACCACCAGCACCCGGTCCTGAAGCGGCAGATACCACGGGCGCCCGATCCGCGGCCCGTCGCCACCCCGCTCCCGCACGACCTTCAGCAATCCCTCGAACTGCTTCATCCGCAGACCCGTGAACGTCTCCACCCACAACGGATCAGCCCTCAATACCCCCCGCATACACGGGAAATGCCCTGATCACGGCCTTCTGCGACACGCTTTGGGAAGAACCTGAAGCATCCGGGCCGTTCTAGTTCTTCGAGCGCATCACTCAGCTGAGCATCAGAGTCCTCAGCAGCTTTGAGCAGGACGCTGTCGCTATTACGGTAACTCCAGGAACCACAGATGCATGACTAATGGTTTATCCGTAACTTTTGGTGCGCCATCTCAGTCGCTGGCGCCTGACCGAGGTGCACCGACTGTACGGGGAGCCCGCGCCGCGAACGGGACAGCCGGTGACGAGAGCCGCACCACAAGTGCGCCAGTAAGATCAGAGCACCGCAGCAAACAATCTGGAAGCCTGTCTGGGCCCTTGAGGCTTGCCTACTTCTCGTAACCACTATCTGGTTTTGAATTCGACCTTTCCGGTGCTCATTCTGAAGTTCCCGTTGGAGTACAGCGTGGGGCGGGCCTCAACATGGTTCCCGCTGTACTTCTCCACATGTCGGATCTGAGCGCCGCCGGGGACGGTGAAGTCGATCAAGGCAATGGCTACCCAGTAGGACAAGTTGCGGTTGTTGAACAGCGGAACCGTAACGGTGGAGCCCCGTCCGTCAGTGATGACCGCCCGGGCCCCGTAGGACTTGAACGAACCGGCGCCGTTCTCTACCGCGCTGTAGGCACACAACAGGACGTAGCCCTGAAGGTCGGGACGACGGATCGTGACGGTCTCACGGCCAGGCACCCGGGAGTCACCGTCCAGAGCAATATAGGGCGGCGCGAAGGGCGATCCGAGCTGGCGGTAGTAAACGACCTGGTCTGTCTTGTTCGGGCGTTTTCCTTGCGGGGTGACGAGACTTCCGGGGACGTAGAGGGCGTACAGGTCGAGGTCGGCGCCCGCTCGTCGTCGGGCTGCGCTGCCACCGTTCCACTCAAGCGTGGCCGTCACGACGAGGGTCGGGTCGTCCTTGCGCATGTCGATGGTTGCCTGACCGGCTTTGGCGAGTGCGACTTTGCCCAGGGGGACGAGAGGACGAGGAGGGTTCCCCTGCCGGACTGGTGCAGCCGCAGGTGGGATGTGCGGTGCGTAGGTGGGCGGCGGCACAGATGCCGTGTGCCGGGTCGGAGATGCCGTCACCGCGATGGGGACCTGCGCGGAGGACGGCCCTGGGTCGTCTACGACGATGCCGACGTCGATGGCCAGGCCGGCCAATCCTGTGTCCCACCCCTGGCCCACTGCTCGTGCTTTCCACGCACCTGCTCGCCTGTAGAGCTCGATCAGGATGGCCACCGTCTCCCGATTTATGAGAGGCGGTGGCATGAAACCGATCCGTACACCGTCACACTCGATGACCGCATGTGGAGTGTTACTCACGTCGAAGTGGGGGACCTGTAGTTCGGGGTCGATGCTGGCGACAACCGCAATGCGGTCGACCGTGGAAGGGACCGCCGCCAGATCCGCAACGATGGTCTGCCCTTTCAGAGTGATCCCGTCCTGCGACAGGTGGTTGTAGAAGACAAGATCGTCATCGCTCCTTACCTTGCCGTCCGGCCCGAGGAGGACGGCAGAGACGTCGATGCCGGTAGTGGGCGATGTAAGGGAGACACGGCAGATCCCGGCGGGCAGGGCTGCATTGCCGCCTTTGGTAAGAGTGGTGGTCATGTGTGGCCTCTCACGGTGGTACGTACATCCTGAGACCTCCGACTGGTCCTCGTACCACAAACGCTGATGTCGGTCGTTCGAGGAGGTTTCGAGCCGACCGGAGCCAGCAGGGTGTCGGCGGAGGCGTAGGTGAGGTACCAGGCGCGTTCGCCATCGGCCAGCGATCACTGGTTCACCGACGTTCACGGGTGACCCGGAGCCGATACCGGGTGCGCGACCGACCTCCCGTGAACGCAGGTGAACGGCACCGTTCGCGGCTGCGGGGCCCATCGCCGCCGTTGGAAAGCGAGTTGGGCGGAGTTGCGCTTGCGCGCCTTCGAGCCGAGGCAAGTGTGATCGTCTTGAGGACGTGGAGACCATCATCGCCAGCGCTATAGCTGTCCTGGGCACCCTGCTCGGTTCAGGCATCACCCTGGCGTTTCAACAGCGAACCGCCGACAGGAGCCACCAGTTCACGCGCCGAGAGAAGCTCAGACAGGAACGACTCGATGCTTACTCGACCTACGCCGGCGCCCTGATCAACTACCGCCGTTGCCTCGTGCACCTCTGGATCTGCGAGCACGAACAGCCCCCACCGGAAGACCCCACCGAGGTGCGAATCCGCGCCTACGACCTGCGCTCCAACGCCCAGGAAACCCTGTTCCGCGTACAGATGCTCTCTGCTGACGAGACACTGGGCCAGGCTGCGGAAGTCATATTGGCCGACGTGACAGCGCTCTCCAAGGCAGCGAGCAGAAGTGAACTCGACGAGCGCAGAGTACAAACGCGTGACGGCATCAGCGCACTCGTCAGAGCCGCCAAAGGGCACCTATGAGGTGCTTGGCAGCCTGCTGTAGCCACGCCCAGCCGCGCCGCGTTCGCAGCGGGTAGGGCCGAGGAACGGCGGTGAATCGCTGAGCGAGCGACTGCGCCCGGTGAGGTCACGGTTCGGCCGTTTGCTCAGAGCCGCGAGCGTTCCGGAGGGGGCGCTCAGTCGTGTGCGCCCTCCACGGCCGTCCTGGGGCCGCGAAGGGCGCTCGACGGTGGCCGACACCGGCGACTGCCAACCGCTCAGCGGCAGGTCAGTTGTGGCTGTGGAGGATTTCGTTCAGGCCGGCCCAGACCGCGTTGTTCGGGCGGGCCTCGACGGCGCCGGTGACCGAGTTGCGGCGGAAGAGGATGTTGGAGGCGCCGGAGAGCTCGCGGGCCTTGATGATCTGGCCGTCGGGCATCGTCACGCGGGTGCCCGCGGTGACGTACAGCCCGGCCTCCACGACGCACTCGTCGCCGAGCGCGATGCCGACGCCCGCCTCGGCCCCGATCAGGCAGCGCTCGCCGATGGAGATGATCACATTGCCGCCACCGGACAGCGTGCCCATGGTGGAGGCGCCGCCGCCGATGTCCGAGCCGTCGCCGACCACGACGCCCGCGGAGATGCGGCCCTCGACCATGGAGGTGCCCAGGGTGCCCGCGTTGAAGTTCACGAAGCCCTCGTGCATGACCGTGGTGCCCTCGGCGAGGTGGGCGCCCAGGCGCACCCGGTCCGCGTCGGCGATCCGGACGCCCTTCGGCGCGACGTAGTCCGTCATGCGCGGGAACTTGTCGATCGAGGTCACCTGGAGGTGCAGGCCCTCGGCGCGGGCGTTGAGCCGCACCGTCTCGATGTCGTCGACGGCGACCGGGCCGAGCGAGGTCCAGCCGACGTTGGCGAGGAAGCCGAAGATGCCGTCCAGGCTCTGCCCGTGCGGCTTGACCAGGCGGTGCGAGAGCAGGTGCAGCCGCAGATAGACGTCGTGGGCGTCGATCGGCTTCGCGTCGAGGGAGGAGATGACCGTGCGTACCGCCACGACCTCGACGTTCCGGCGGGGGTCGGGGCCGACGGCCCGCGCGGCGCCCTCGCCGAGCAACCGCACGGTCTCCTCGGCCGACAGCGACTCGGTGCCGGACGGACCGGGCTCGGCGGCCAGTTCGGGCGCCGGGAACCAGGTATCGAGAACGGTGCCGTCGGCGGCGACGGTGGCGAGGCCGGCGGCCACGGCGCCGGTGGTGCGAGGAGCAGTCGTGTCGGTCATGAGGGCAACCTAACGTGGGCGGGCCCGCACGGGCGAACCGGCGGCGAAGCATCTCAGGTACCGGTCGGCGAAGCATCCCGGTTCTGGTCCGCGGACAGCGCCCCTCCGGCATCTGACCCCAGTCCCGCCCGTCAAGGAATCACCCGGGCCAGTACCTCTCGCGCGTACCCCTCGTCGTACTCGCCTCCGGTGAGCAGTACCTGGAGGCAGATGCCGTCCATCAGGGCGAGCAGGGCCCGGGCCGTCACCGGGTCGGTCCGGGCGGCCAGCCGCCGGGCCGTCTCCTCCGTCCACTCCGCGGCCACCGGCCGCAGCGCGGGGCGCCGCAGGGCCGCCAGATACAGCTCGTACTCCAGCTCGACGCCCGTGCGCTCGCCGCCCAGCCACTCCCCCAGCACCCGCGCGAGCCCGGCCGCGAGGTCGCCCTCGGTGTCGTCCGGCACGCCGCTGCCGTCCAGCACCTCGGCGAACCCCTCGTTGGCCTGCCGCAGGGCCGCGACCAGCAGTTCGTCCAGGGTGGCGAAGTGGTACGTGGTGGAGCCGAGCGGGACGTCCGCCTCCGCCGCGACGGTCCGGTGGCTCAGCCCGGCGATGCCCTTCTCCCCGACGACCCGGATCGCGGCGTCGATGATCCGCTGCCGCCGGTCCGGGTCGTGGCGCCGGACCATCAGTGCGCGCCGCCCAGGTTCAGGACCACGACGCCGCCGATGATCAGCAGCAGCCCGGCGATCTTCACCGCGTTCAGCCCCTCCCCGAACAGCAGCAGACCGAGCACCGCGATGGTCGCGGTGCCGACCCCGGACCAGATCGCGTACGCCGTGCCGATCGACAGGCTCTTCAGGGTCTGGGCGAGCAGGACGAAGGAGACGACATAGCCGACGGCGGTCAGCAGCGCGGGCCCCGGCTTGCTGAAACCGTCGCTGTACTTCATCGCGGTCGTGGCGGCCACCTCGGCCGCGATGGCTCCGGAGAGCAGCAGATACCCCATGTGTACGAGCGTACATAACGGTGCGCGCGGCCGACACCCGGCCGGGGATCGACTCCCGAGCGCGAAGGCGGCGGCCTGGCACGGGCCGCGCGGCACGGCGCCGGGACACGGCGGCAGCGCAGGAGTTCGGCCGCCCGGGACCGGCCGGTCGCCCAACACGGCTTCGGCCAGCGGAAACTGATCCGGCGTCAGCCACTGTGCGCCGAGCGCCCGCCCGGCACACGTCCGACGAACCCTGAGTGCACGGAAACGGTTCCCGACCGCTCCCCGGCTCCACTAGTGTTTCCCCCCTCGATCACCCCGCCCCCCATCCCCGGCCGCCGCCCAGGGCGCCGCTGGAGGAACAGCGCATGCCAAAAACCACCCCCCGGCCACCACGGCTCCCGTCCTGGGAGCACGGCTGGTCCCCCGACACCTCCCGGGCACCGGGAACCCGAAGACTCTGGCTGGCCGGCGGGCTGGCCGCGGCCACGGTCGTGTCCTGCCTGACGGCGATATCCATGGACCGCCCGGCCACCGACGAGTCGTCGGCCCCGGTGCGGTCCGAGGTACCCACGGACGCCGGCCCGGGGCTGCTCTCCTTCGCCTCGCCCTCGCCGAGTACGACGGCATCGCCGCATGGCAGCAGCGGCCCGACGCCGGCCACGCCCAGCGCCACCGCGCCGGGCGCCCCCGCACCCGACGGCGGCGCGCGGGCCACCGCGTCCCCCTCGGTGCCCTCGGCTCCCTTGTCCCCCTCGTCCCGCCCGGCCGGGTCCGGCGCCGCGCACGGCGGCTCGTCCGGCGCATCGAAGGGCTCCCCCGTCCGGCGGTCCGTCCGCTCGGTGAACTACCCCGACCGCTACTGGCACGTGCGCGGCGGCCTGGTGAAGCTCGACCCCGTCACCTCACCGGCGGACCGCCGCGCCGCCACCTTCCGGCTGGTCGACGGCCTGGCCGACCGATCCTGCTACTCGTTCGCCACGGCCGACGGCGGCTATCTGCGCCACCGCTCCTTCGTACTGCGCGCCGAGCGCGACGACGGCTCGGCGCTGTACCGCAAGGACGCCACGTTCTGCCCGCGCCCCGCGGCCCGCTCCGGCGCGGTCGTGCTGGAGTCGGTGAACTATCCGGGCCGCTTTCTGCGTCACCAGGACTTCCAGCTCAGGCTGGATCCGTACCAGGACTCCGACCTGTACCGCGCGGACTCGGCGTTCCGGCTGCAGGACGGGCTGAGCTGACCAGCCCCGCGCACACACGAACGGCGGCGCCCTCAGGGGTGCCGCCGTTTCGCTTCCGCTCACGCCATGGGTGAATCCCGGCCGGGTCTCAGACGTTGAACCCGAGCGCCCGCAGCTGCTCGCGGCCGTCGTCCGTGATCTTGTCGGGGCCCCACGGGGGCATCCAGACCCAGTTGATCCGCAGCTCGTCGACAAGGCCGTCCGTGGCGGACTTGGCCTGGTCCTCGATGACGTCCGTCAGCGGACAGGCCGCCGACGTCAGGGTCATGTCGACGGTGGCGATGTTGGCCGACTCGTCGATGTGGATGCCGTAGATCAGGCCGAGGTTGACGACGTCGATACCCAGCTCGGGGTCCACGACGTCCATCAGGGCCTCGCGGAGCTCCTCCTCCGAGACCGGCTTCATCTCCACGGTGTCGCTCATGCCGTTTTCCTTTCGGCGTCGGCTCCGCCCAGTGCCTGGGCCGTCGCGTCCTTCCACGCCATCCAGCTCAGGAGGGCGCACTTGACCCGGGCCGGGTACTTGGAGACACCGGCGAACGCGACCGCGTCCTCCAGGACGTCCTCCATCGCGTCATCGGGCTCGATCCGGCCCTTGGACTGCATCAGCTCCAGGAAGGTCTCCTGGATCCGCTGCGCCTCGGCCAGCTCCTTGCCGACGAGGAGGTCGTTCAGCACGGAGGCCGATGCCTGGCTGATGGAACAGCCCTGGCCCTCGTACGAGACGTCCTCGATCGTCGTCCCGTCGTACTTCACGCGAAGGGTGATCTCGTCACCGCACGTCGGGTTCACATGGTGCACCTCGGCGTCGCCATCCCGCAGACCACGCCCGTGCGGGTGCTTGTAGTGGTCCAGAATGACTTCCTGGTACATGGAGTCCAGCTTCATGCGAGCGCTCGTCCCCTCAGCCGAAGAAGTTCCGTACGTGCTCCAGTCCGTCGACCAGAGTGTCGATCTCGGTCGGCGTGGAGTACAGATAGAACGACGCTCGCGTGGTCGCGGGAATTCCGTAGCGGAGGCAGACGGGTCGCGCGCAGTGGTGTCCGACGCGTACCGCGATGCCCAGCTCGTCGAGGACCTGCCCCACGTCGTGCGGGTGGATGTCACCGAGTGTGAAGGAGATCGCCGCGCCCCGGTCCTCGGCCGTGGCCGGCCCGATGATCCTCAGATCCGGGACCTCGCCCAGCCGCTTCACCGCGTACTCGGTGAGCGCGTGCTCATGGGCGAGCACCTTGTCCATGCCGATCGCGGTGAGATAGTCGATCGCCGCGCCCAGCCCGACCGCCTGGGCGATCGGCGGGGTGCCCGCCTCGAACTTGTGCGGGGCGGGAGCGTACGTCGACGAGTGCATCGACACCGTCTCGATCATCTCGCCGCCGCCGAGGAACGGAGGCAGGTCCTCCAGCAGTTCCTGGCGGCCCCACAGCACGCCGATGCCGGTCGGGCCGCACATCTTGTGGCCGGTGAAGGCCACGAAGTCGGCCTGCAGCGCCTGCACGTCCAGCGGCATGTGCGGGGCGGCCTGGGAGGCGTCGATGCAGACCAGGGCGCCGACCTCCTGGGCGCGGCGCACTATCGCCTCGACCGGGTTGACCGTGCCCAGGATGTTGGAGACCAGCACAAAGGAGACGATCTTCGTCTTCTCGGTGATGATCGCGTCGAGGTCGGACAGGTCGAGCCGGCCGTCGTCGGTGAGGCCGAACCACTTCAGCTTCGCGCCCGTGCGCTGCGACAGCAGCTGCCACGGGACGATGTTGGAGTGGTGCTCCATCTCGGTGATGACGATCTCGGTCTCGTGGTCCACCCGGTAGGGCTCGTCGGCCCAGCCGAGCATGTTCGCGACCAGGTTCAGCGACTCGGAGGCGTTCTTGGTGAAGATCACCTCGTCGCGGCTGGGGGCGTTGATGAACTCCGCCACCTTGTCGCGCGCGCCCTCGTACAACGCCGTGGCCTCCTCGGCGAGCACATGCACACCGCGGTGGACGTTGGCGTTGTGGCGCTCGTAGTACTCGCTCAGGGCGTCCAGTACCTGGCGCGGCTTCTGCGAGGTCGCCGCGTTGTCCAGGTACACGAGCTTCCTGCCGTCGTGGACCAGCCGGTCCAGGACGGGGAAGTCCTTGCGGATCGCCTCGGTGTCGAGGAGGCCCGGCAGCTGTGTCACGCGGATGCGCCACCCTTCACGTATGCCTCGTAGCCCTCGTTCTCCAGCTTGTCCGCGAGCTCGGGGCCGCCGGACTCGGCGATCCGCCCGTCGGCGAACACATGGACGTGGTCGGGCTTGATGTAGCGCAGAATGCGCGTGTAGTGCGTGATCAGCAGGGTGCCGACCGCGCCGGTCTCGCGGACGCGGTTCACGCCCTCCGAGACGATCCGCAGGGCGTCGACGTCCAGACCCGAGTCGGTCTCGTCGAGGATCGCGATCTTCGGCTTGAGCAGCTCCAGCTGGAGGATCTCGTGGCGCTTCTTCTCGCCGCCGGAGAAGCCCTCGTTGACGTTGCGCTCGGCGAAGGACGGGTCCATGTGGAGCTGCTCCATGGTCTCCTTGACCTCCTTCACCCAGGTGCGCAGCTTGGGCGCCTCGCCGCGGATCGCGGTGGCGGAGGAGCGCAGGAAGTTGGAGACCGAGACGCCCGGGATCTCGACCGGGTACTGCATCGCCAGGAACAGGCCCGCGCGGGCGCGCTCGTCGACGGTCATCTCCAGGACGTCCTCGCCGTCGAGCAGGACGGTGCCCTCGGTGATCGTGTACTTCGGGTGGCCCGCGAGCGAGTAGGCGAGGGTCGACTTGCCCGAGCCGTTGGGGCCCATGATGGCGTGCGTCTCGCCCTGCTTCACGGTGAGGTCGACGCCCTTGAGGATCTCCTTCGTGGCGTTGTCGGCCTCGACGGTGACGTGCAGGTCTCGGATTTCAAGCGTTGCCATGGGTGCCTCAGGACTCCTGGGTGAGGGAGACGAGCACGTCGTCCCCTTCGATCTTTACGGGGTATACGGGGATGGGGCGCGTCGCGGGAAGGGCGTCGGGTTTTCCGGAGCGGAGGTCGAAGCGCGAGCCGTGCAGCCAGCACTCGATGTGGCAGTCGTCGACCTCGCCCTCGGACAGCGAGACGTTGGCGTGCGAGCAGATGTCGTTGATCGCGAACACCTCGCCCTCGGTCCTGACGACCGAGACCGGCGTGCTGTCGATCTCCACCCGCCTCGGGGTGTCCTCCGCCAGCTCGCTCAGCCCGCAGACGCGTACGAAGGCGCTCATGCGACCGACGCCTCCAGCTCCTCTTCGATCTTCGAGAGAAGGCGTTCCTCGATGTCCGCGACGCCGATCTGCTGGACCAGCTCGGCGAAGAAGCCGCGGACCACCAGGCGGCGGGCCTCGTACTCCGGGATGCCGCGGGCCATCAGGTAGAAGAGCTGTTCGTCGTCGAAGCGGCCGGTCGCGGAGGCGTGGCCGGCGCCGACGATCTCGCCGGTCTCGATCTCCAGGTTCGGCACCGAGTCGACGCGGGCGCCGTCGGTCAGCACCAGGTTCCGGTTCATCTCGTAGGTGTCGGTGCCCTCGGCCTTGGCCTCGATCAGGACGTCGCCGATCCACACCGCGTGCGCGGCGTCGCCCTGGAGCGCGCCCTTGTAGGCGACGTTCGACTTGCAGTGCGGGGTGTTGTGGGTGACCAGGAGGCGGTGCTCCTGGTGCTGGCCGGCGTCCGTGAAGTACAGGCCGTACAGCTCGGCCTCGCCGCCGGTGCCCGCGTAGGTGACGCGCGGGTGCAGGCGTACGACGTCGCCGCCGAAGGTGACCACGACCGACTTGAAGGAGGCGTCCCGGCCGACGAGGGCGTTGTGCTGCGCCACGTGCACGGCCTTGTCGTCCCAGTCCTGGACGGAGACGACGGTCAGCTTGGCGCCGTCACCGAGGAGGTAGTCGACGTTGCCGGCGAGCACCGCGTCGCCGGTGTGGTCGATGACGACGACGGCCTCCGCGAAGGCGCCCAGCTCGATGATCTGCTGCCCGAAGGCGGTGCCGCCCTCGCCGTGCACGGCGATGCGGATCGGCTCGGTGAGGACGGTCTCCTTCGGGACGGTCACCACCGTGGCCTTCTCGAAGGCGGAGTACGCCTGGGCGGCGACGCGGTCCACCGGGGTGCCCGCGCGGCCGACCCGCGCGTCCTCGCGGCCGACGGTCTCGACGGTGACGCCCTCGGGGGCCTCGATCTCCACCTTCATGCCGTCGCCGGTGGCGACCGCGCTGCCGTCGTGCAGGCCGCGCAGCCGCTCCAGCGGGGTGAAGCGCCACTCCTCCTCGCGGCCGTGCGGCACCGGGAAGTCCGCCACGTCGAAGGAGGGCGGCGCGCTCATGCGCGTGGCGACGGTCGACTCGGCGGCCACCGCGATCTGGCCGGAGGTGGTGGAGCCCACCGGGATTGTCTGGGCCTCAGCCATGGCTGTCGTGTTGCTCGCTTTCTTGCGTAAGGGCGTGACGGGGCTGCGGGCCGGCGGCTAGCCGACCGCGCCCTCCATCTGCAGCTCGATCAGCCGGTTGAGTTCCAGCGCGTACTCCATGGGCAGTTCCTTGGCGATCGGCTCGACGAAGCCGCGCACGATCATCGCCATCGCCTCGAACTCGGACAGGCCGCGGCTCATCAGGTAGAACAGCTGGTCCTCGGAGACCTTGGAGACGGTCGCCTCGTGGCCCATGGACACGTCGTCCTCACGGACGTCGACGTACGGGTAGGTGTCGGACCGGGAGATGGTGTCCACCAGCAGGGCGTCGCAGAGCACGTTCGACTTGGCGCCCGGGGCGCCCTCGCCGATCTCGATGAGGCCGCGGTAGGAGGTGCGGCCGCCGCCGCGCGCCACCGACTTGGAGACGATGTTGGACGACGTGTTCGGCGCCATGTGGACCATCTTGGCGCCCGCGTCCTGGTGCTGGCCCTCGCCCGCGAAGGCGATGGAGAGGGTCTCGCCCTTGGCGTGCTCGCCCATCAGGTAGACGGCCGGGTACTTCATCGTCACCTTGGAGCCGATGTTGCCGTCGATCCACTCCATGGTCGCGCCCTCGTACGCCACGGCGCGCTTGGTGACCAGGTTGTAGACGTTGTTCGACCAGTTCTGGATGGTCGTGTAGCGGCAGCGGGCGTTCTTCTTGACGATGATCTCGACGACCGCGGAGTGCAGCGAGTCCGACTTGTAGATCGGTGCCGTGCAGCCCTCGACGTAGTGCACATAGGCGCCCTCGTCGACGATGATCAGGGTCCGCTCGAACTGGCCCATGTTCTCCGTGTTGATGCGGAAGTACGCCTGGAGCGGGATCTCCACATGCACGCCCGGCGGGACGTAGATGAAGGAGCCGCCCGACCACACGGCGGTGTTCAGCGAGGCGAACTTGTTGTCACCGGCGGGGATGACGGTCCCGAAGTACTCCTTGAAGAGCTCCGGGTGCTCCTTCAGCGCGGTGTCGGTGTCGAGGAAGATGACACCCTGCTCCTCCAGGTCCTCACGGATCTGGTGGTAGACGACCTCCGACTCGTACTGGGCGGCGACACCGGCCACGAGGCGCTGCTTCTCCGCCTCGGGGATGCCGAGCTTGTCGTAGGTGTTCTTGATGTCCTCGGGCAGGTCCTCCCAGGACTCCGCCTGCTTCTCCGTGGAACGCACGAAGTACTTGATGTTGTCGAAGTCGATGCCCGACAGGTCCGAGCCCCAGTTCGGCATGGGCTTCTTCTCGAAGAGCCTCAGACCCTTGAGGCGCAGCTTGGTCATCCACTCCGGCTCGGACTTCTTCGCCGAGATGTCCCGGACGACCTCGTCGTTCAGGCCGCGCTTCGCTGCGGCACCGGCCTCGTCGGAGTCGGCCCAGCCGTATTCGTACGTGCCCAGGCCCTCGAGTTCGGGGTGGGCAGTCTCCGTGGGGAGAGTCATGCGGGGTTCCTCCCGGCCGTGCTTGCAGATGTGTCAGTGGAAATCTTGGGGATGAACGTCGTGCAGATGCCGTCGCCGTGGGCGATGGTCGCCAGTCGCTGGACGTGCGTTCCGAGCAGTTCGGCGAAGATCTCCGTCTCCGCCTCGCACAGCTGCGGGAACTGCTCTGCGACGTGTGCGACCGGGCAGTGGTGCTGGCACAGTTGCTCGCCGACCGGTGCGCTGCGCGCCGTAGCAGCGTACCCGTCGATGCTCAGGGCCTTGGCCAGGGCTTCGGCGCGTTTGTCGGGCGTGGCGGCCTCGATCGCCTTGCGGTAGGCGCTCGCCTGCGCGGCGATCCGGGCACGGGCGAAGGCGGCGACCGCCTCCGGGCCGCCCTCCCGGTCCGCGATCCAGCGCAGCGCGTCCGCGGCGAGCTTGTCGTACGACTGGTCGAAGGCGTCGCGGCCGCAGTCGGTGAGCGCGAAGACCTTGGCCGGACGGCCACGGGTCCGCGCCCCGTACACCCGCTGCTCGCGCGCCTCGACGACCGCGTCGGCGGCCAGCGCGTCCAGGTGCCGGCGCACGGCGGCCTGGGTGAGGCCCAGCCGTCCCGCCAGCTCGGCGACCGTCGACGGGCCGTGGTCCAGGATGGACCGCGCGACCCGGTTGCGCGTGGAGCGATCCGAGCGCAACCCGACCGCGAGCTCCTCCTGAGGGGTCCTCCGGGGAGTCTCCCGAGTCTCGCCGACGTTTTTCACAACGCCATTGTTGCGTAATTCAGCGGAGCCTGACAAGCCGCGTCCCGCCGAGTGGACGGTGCCCTGTGTCACTTAGGCAAACCTAATCTCACCTGCGGAAACGATCTTTGATCGATCATCGAACGGTCAATTCGATGGCGCCGCGCCCCCGCTTCGGGCAGACTCCCGGGCCATGCCCGAAACCGTGACCGGCCCGCTCGTCACCCGCGACACCGTCGCGGACCGGCTGCGCACGCTCGGCGTCGAACCCGGCGAGATCCTGCTGACGCACTCCTCGCTCAGCTCGCTCGGCTGGGTGTGCGGCGGCGCCGTCGCGGTGGTCCAGGGCCTGCTCGACGCGCTCGGGCCTGACGGCACCCTCGTGGTGCCCGCCCAGTCCGCCGACCTCTCCGATCCGGCCCTCTGGCGCAGCCCGGCGGTGCCCGAGGAGTGGTGGGAGACGATCCGGGCCTCGATGCCCCGCTACGACCCGCGCACCACGCCCACCCGCGGGGTCGGCATGATCCCGGAGACCGTGCGGACCTGGCCCGGCGCCCTGCGCAGCGCGCACCCGCAGACCTCCTTCGCCGCCCTCGGACCGCGCGCCGCCGAGATCGTCGACAGCCACGCGCCCGACTGCCGGCTGGGCGAGCGCAGCCCGCTGGCCCGGCTGGAACAGCTCGGCGCACGGGTGCTGCTGCTCGGCGCGGGCTACGACAGCTGCACCGCCTTCCACCTGGCCGAATACCGGATCCCGGCTCCGCTGGTCGAGGTGGGCCGACCGGGACCGGACGGCTGGGAGCAGATCATCGAGGTGTCGATCAGCTCGGACCGCTTCGACGAGCTGGGCCACGACTTCGAACGGGACCGGCCCGTCGTACGGGGCACGGTGGGCGCCGCCGACGCACGGCTGTTCCCCCTGGCGGACGCCGTGGCGTACGCCGAGCGGTGGCTGGCGATGCACCGGCCTCGCACGGACGAGTTCCTGCACCCGCCGGTCTGAGCACCGCGCGGCGTCCCTAGACTCTGGAGCCATGCGAAGTGAGCCTGTGGTCCAGGTCCAGGCCCTGGTGAAGCAGTACGGCACGAAGACCGCGGTGAACGGCCTCGACCTGGTGGCCGAGGCGGGTGTGACCGCCGTACTCGGCCCCAACGGGGCGGGCAAGACGACCACGGTCGAGACCTGCGAGGGGTACCGGAAGCCGGACGCCGGCACGGTGCGCGTCCTGGGCCTCGACCCGGTCCGGGACGCCGCCCGGCTGCGCCCCCGCATCGGCGTGATGCTCCAGTCCGGCGGGGTGTACTCCGGCGCCCGGGCGGACGAGATGCTGCGCCATGTGGCCGCGCTGCACGCTCGTCCGCTGGACGTGGACGCGCTCATCGAGCGGCTCGGGCTCGGCGGCTGCGGGCGGACCACGTACCGGCGGCTGTCCGGCGGGCAGCAGCAGCGGCTCGCGCTCGCCATGGCCGTCGTGGGCCGCCCGGAACTGGTCTTCCTGGACGAGCCGACAGCCGGCCTCGACCCGCAGGCCCGCCGCGCCACCTGGGACCTGATCAGGGATCTGCGCGCCGACGGCGTCTCCGTGATCCTCACCACGCACCACATGGAGGAGGCCGAGCAGCTCGCCGACGACGTCGCCATCATCGACGCCGGGCGGGTCATCGCCCAGGGCTCCCCCGACGAGCTGTGCCGCGGCGGCGCGGAGAACACCCTGCGCTTCACCGGCCGGCCGGGCCTCGACGTGAGTTCCCTGCTGAAGGCGCTCCCGGCGGACTGCGCCGCCGCCGAGCTGACACCGGGCTCCTACCGCGTCATCGGCAAGGTGGATCCGCAGCTGCTGGCGACGGTGACCTCATGGTGCGCCCAGCACGGGGTGATGCCGAACCGGATCTCCGTCGAACGGCACACCCTCGAAGACGTGTTCCTGGAACTGACGGGCAAGGAGCTGCGCTCATGACCACCGTGGGCACCTACACCCCCGCGCCCGGCGCGGCACCCCTCCCCCGCATGATCGCGGCCCAGGCCGCGTTCGAGACCCGGCTGCTGCTGCGCAACGGCGAGCAGCTGCTGCTGACGGCCGTGATCCCGACGCTGCTGCTGGTGCTGTTCAGCGCCGTGGACATCGTGGACACCGGCGCGGGCAAGGCGGTGGACTTCCTCGCGCCCGGCATCCTGGCGCTCGCCGTGATGTCGACGGCGTTCACCGGCCAGGCGATTGCCACGGGCTTCGAGCGGCGCTACGGCGTGCTGAAACGGCTGGCGTCCTCGCCGCTGCCGCGCTGGGGGCTGATGACCGCGAAGACCGCGTCCGTGCTGGTCACGGAGGTCCTCCAGGTGGTCCTGCTGACGGTGATCGCCTTCGCGCTCGGCTGGTCGCCGCACGGCGGGACCGGCACCGTGGCCGCCGTGCTGCTCCTGCTGGTCCTCGGCACGGCCGCCTTCTCGGGGCTCGGGCTGCTGATGGCGGGCACGCTGAAGGCGGAGGCGACGCTGGCCGCCGCGAATCTGGTCTTCCTGCTGCTGCTCGTCGGCGGCGGCGTGATCGTCCCGCTGGACAAGTTCCCCTCCGGCGTCCAGGACGTGCTCGGGCTGCTGCCCGTGACGGCGCTGTCGGACGGGCTGCGGGACGTGCTCCAGCACGGGGCCGGGATGCCGTGGGGCGACCTGGGGATCCTCGCGGCGTGGGCGGTCGTGGGGCTGACCGCGGCCGGACGCTTCTTCCGCTGGGAGTGACGGGTCCGGCGCGGTCCGCGCGTACGCCGTGCGGGCGACGTCGCCGCGGCTTCACGGCGGTGCCGGGCGGCTGGACGGGACCCTCGTGAACGCGTGCACAAGCGGCGTCCTACCATGGTGCGCGTGCCAAAGCTGACCCGCGCCGATGCCGCAGCGGCCGTGCGCAACCCGCTCGCCTTCATCGCCGAACGCTGGACCCCGGACCCCCGGACGGTCCAACGGGCGGCGCTCACCGCTCTCGTCATGTCGGTGGTCATCGTGGTCACCGGCGGTGCCGTCCGGCTGACCGGCTCGGGCCTCGGCTGCCCGACCTGGCCCACCTGCACCGACGACTCGCTGACCACCACCCGGGCCATGGGCCTGCACGGTGTCATCGAGTTCGGCAACCGGATGCTCACCTACGTGCTGTGCGCCGCCGTGGGCTGGGCGATCATCGCCGCCCGCGCGCAGAAGCCGTGGCGGCGCGGCCTCACCCGGCTGGGCTGGGCTCAGTTCTGGGTGGTCATGGGCAATGCGGTGCTCGGCGGCATCGTCGTCCTGGTCGGGCTGAACCCGTACACGGTCGCGGCCCACTTCCTGCTGTCCACCGCGCTGATCGCCGTCGCCACCGTGATGTGGCAGCGCAGCCGCGAGGGCGGCGGGGCACCGCGCCCGCTGGTCGGCTCGGCCGTGCAGCAGCTGGTGCGGGTCCTGGTGATCGCGTCCGTCCTGCTGATCGCCGTCGGCACGGTGGTGACCGGGGCGGGACCGCACGCGGGCGACTCCAGCGAGGTCGAACGGATCCCGATCGACTGGGAGAACGTCACCGAGCTGCACGCCGTGCTCGCCTGGATCGTGGTGACGCTGACCTTCGCCCTGTGGTTCGTCCTCAAGGCGGTCGACGCGCCCAAGGGGCCGCGGGACCGCACGCGCGAGCTGTTCGTCGTGCTGCTGTGCCAGGGGGCGATCGGCTACGTCCAGTACCTCACGCATCTCCCGGAGGTGCTGGTGGGAGCGCACATGCTGGGCTCCTGCGTGACGTGGATCTGGGTGCTGCGCGTGCTGCTGTCGCTGCGGGAGCGCCCCGAAGCGACGGCCACGCTGCCGGGCCCCGCACAGGAGACACCGGTCGCCACGCGCGCGTGAACATGTGGGGCGGGCACGCGCGCGTGAGCGGACGTCACTCGCGCACTCCTGCGGGTGACAGGCGCCCGCCCGTGGGGGCGCCTCAGTCCGCCAGGCCGTAGATCCGTCGCGCGTTCTCCGCCGCGATCAGACGCGCCACCCGTTGCGCGTCCCCCAGCGACCACGCGCCCTCGGCGACCCAGGTGCCCAGCACCCGCCCGAGCGCCTCGCGGAACAGGCGGGCGCCCACGACGTGCAGCTCGGGCAGCCCGTGCGCGCCGCTGGAGAAGAGGATCTTGCCGAAGGGGGCCAGCTCCAGCATCTCCGCGAGGACGCCGGCCGCGCGGGCGCCGGTGCGCACCAGCGCGGCGCCCGAGTCGGCGTACACATGCGGGAAGACCCCGGCGAGATGGGCGGCGTGCCGGTGGTACGGATAGCCGTGCAGCAGCACCAGGTCCGTGCCGAGGCCCGCGGTGGCCCGCACGAAGTCGGTGAGCAGCACCGGGTCCGTACGGTCGATGCGTGAGCGCGGCTCGCCGAGCCCGGCATGCAGCTGGAGCGGCAGGCCCGAGGCGACCGCGATCCACAGCACATGGCGCAGCAGCACCGGATCGTTGAGTTCCCCGCCGACCCGGCGCCCGGCCAGCCAGCGGCCCGCCGCCCCGCGCACCTCGCCGGGCCCGGGCGGCTCGGGCGCGAGCGCCAGCCCGTGCCGCACCCCCGCGACGGAGGTGAAGGCGACGGCGTTCGCGGCGGCCCCGTGCACCGACTCGGCGAGGTTGGCGAGGAAGGACTCGACAGTGCCCGAAGTGTCGGCGACCTGCTCGGCGAGGAGTTCCAGGCGCACGATCTCGCGGGCCTCGGCCTCGCCGGCGGACGCCATCTCGTCGGGGCCCGTGAGGTCGCCGGCCAGTCCGGTGTCGACCAGGTAGGTGGTGATGCCGCTCCCCCGCAGCAGCCTGCGGCCCGCCTCCAGCGCGCCGAGTTCACGGCGCCGGGCGAGATAACGCGCGGGCGGGCAGTGCGGTTCGAGGCCGAGCAGCGGGGGGCACCAGCGGCGCACGGCGAAGCCGGTCTGTGTGTCGAAGAGGGTGGTGCCCGGGGCGGGCGGCCCCTCGGTGCGGGCGAGCTGCGCCTCGAAGGTGCCGAGGCCCAGCTCGGTGCGCAGGACGCCGTGGCAGTACTGGTCCACCAGGGACGGCGTGTCGATCATCCGGGCTCCCCGCGTGGACGGTGTGCGTGCCTACCGTCTTAACGGGTGAACCGGGACTGAGGTCGCGGCTCAGTTCGGGACTGCGGGTCGTCCGACCGCCGCGGGGCGTCCACGGCTGATCGCGCGGATGCCCGCGTCCCCGAAGAAGCGCCTGCTCAGCCCCCGATCTGGAGGCCCGCCATCCGCTTCCACTCGTACGCGCCCGTCATCACCTTCGCCGCGAACTCGCCGTCGAAGGACTCATGGACCGTGATGCCGGACTTCGCCACCGCCTGTTCGGCGATCGCATAGGTCGGGGCCACCAGGTCGCCCCAGCCGCCGTCCTCGCCCACGAGCACGATCCGGGCGCCGCGTTCCCCGATGTAGGACACCTGCCCCTCGGCGCCGCCGTGGGCCTTGGCGAAGGCGCCGATCCGCCTGGCGAGGCGCGCCGCCGTGCGCTCGGCCTTCTGGTCAACCTGCTGCGTGTCTGCCATGGCCAGGATGCTACTCACGAGTAGACCGACTGGCGAGGGCAGCGCGCTGTGACGTGTGTCAGCGCAGGAACGTGTGTCAGCGCAGGAACGGGTCCACCGCCACCGCCACGAACAGCAGCGACACATAGGTGATCGACCAGTGGAACAGGCGCATCTCCTTCAGCTTCGCGCCCGTCACCTCTGCCTTCGCCCGGTTCTGCAGCGCGTGCGCCTCCCACAGCCACCAGCCGCCCGCCACCAGGGCGACCAGCGTGTAGAACCAGCCGGTGTAACCGAGGGGGGTGAGGAGCAGGGAGACGACGACCATCAGCCAGCTGTAGAGGACGATCTGCCTGGCGACCACCTTGTTGGAGGCGACCACGGGCAGCATCGGCACGCCCACGCGCGCGTAGTCCTCCTTGACCTTCATGGACAGCGGCCAGTAGTGGGGCGGCGTCCAGAAGAAGATGACGAGGAAGAGGACGACCGGCGCCCAGGACATCGAGTCGGTGACGGACGACCAGCCGATGAGCACCGGCATACAGCCGGCGATGCCGCCCCAGACGATGTTCTGCGACGTACGCCGCTTGAGGATCATCGTGTAGACGACGACGTAGAAGAGGAGCGCTCCGAGTGACAGCCAGGCCGACAGCCAGTTGACGGTCAGCCCGAACAGCAGCGTCGAGACGACCGCCAGCGTGATGCCGAACGCCAGGCACTCGCGGGGGCTCACCATGCCGGTGACCAGCGGGCGCTGCGAGGTGCGGTCCATGAGCGCGTCGATGTCGCGGTCGATGTACATGTTCAGCGCGTTGGCGCCGCCCGCGGACAGATAGCCGGCGAGGCAGGTGAGCAGCACCAGACCGAGGTCCGGCACCCCACGCTGCGCCAAGAACATCACCGGAACGGTGGTGATGAGCAGCAGCTCGATGATCCGCGGCTTGGTCAGCGCCACAAAGGCCTTGACACGGGCCCCGAACGGCTGACGGACCGGGCTCTGGCTCGCACCGATTAGCCCCGCTGGACGGGATTCGACGGCCGTCACGCACACCCCTGACAGAGACTCCCAGCAAGCCTCCCCCCGTGAAGTCCCGGCAAAGGCTCGCGCGTACCACGCCACTGTAGACGTTGCCCATACCTCGGCCTTCGCGGGGGTCGGGTCGTGTTTATGGGGGTTGACCGAGGTGCGCGAGGAGGCTCGATTGAGCAGTCGGATGAGCGGCTCCGTATTCAGTTGTCGACCGTCGTTCCCCCCGGTCGGGAGGCGGATCGCCGCGAGTCCCGGCAGTCTGGAATGTGGGGAGAAAACGCACGTACCTACGGGGGTAGGCTCAACAACGGCCGGTGGGCGCCCAGTGCACCGGCATTCGAACATGTGGAGAGGAGCCCTGACTCAGGGTGAGCACCAAGCCGACCACCACAGACCTCGAGTGGACCGAGTTGGATCAGCGGGCGGTGGACACCGCGCGCGTCCTGGCCGCCGATGCCGTACAGAAGGTCGGCAACGGCCATCCCGGTACGGCGATGAGCCTGGCACCGGCCGCCTACACCC
>NZ_PENI01000027.1 GCF_003688995.1 Streptomyces shenzhenensis
AATCGCCTGAAACAGTGGCGCGGGATCGCCACCCGCTACGAGAAGACCGCAACCATCTACCTGGCCGGACTCCACGTGGCAGGCATCTTCCTCTGGTCCGCCCGCTGATCCAAACGAAACCGCCTAGCACAAAGCCAGCGCCCCAAAGGGGCGCGGAGAACTGCGCGCCCAACCACAACGGCCCCGCAGCCGAACACGGACCCGCCCCCCCCACACACAACAACCCCACCAAGCCCCAACCAGCGCCCCAAAGGGGCGCGGGGAACCACGCGCCCAACCACAACGAACCCGCAGCCGGACAACGGCCTATCTCGCCCCACCCAGCGGAGCGCGACCGTATATCTCCCGCAACTCGACCTTCCGCACCTTCCCCGACACCGTCATCGGAAAGGCGTCGAGGATCTCCACCCGGCTCGGGATCTTGTAGTGCGCGAGCCGGCCCTCGCAGAATGCCCGCAGCTCCGCGAGGGTCGGCGGATCGGCCGGGTCCCGCGGGACGACGCAGGCCAGCACCTCCTCGCCGTACTTCGCGTGCGGCACCCCGATGATCTGGACGTCCTTGATCCTGGGGTTGGCGTACAGGAACTCCTCGATCTCGCGCGGGTAGACGTTCTCGCCACCCCGGATGATCATGTCCTTGATCCGGCCGACGATCTCGACGTACCCGTCGTCGCGCATCACCGCGAGGTCCCCCGTGTGCATCCAGCGGCCCGCGTCGACGGCCTCGGCGGTCCGCTCGGGTTCGTTCCAGTAGCCGAGCATCACGCTGTAGCCGCGGGTGCACAGCTCGCCCGCCGCGCCACGCGGCCGGGTCACGCCGGTCACCGGGTCGACGACCTTCACCTCCAGGTGCGGCAGCACCCGGCCGACCGTGCCCGTGCGATGCTCCAGGTCGTCGTCGATCCGGGTCTGCAGGGAGACCGGGGAGGTCTCGGTCATGCCGTAGCAGATGGCGACCTCCGCCATGTGCATCTCGGCGACCACCCGCTTCATCACCTCGATCGGGCAGGGCGAGCCCGCCATGATGCCGGTGCGCAGGGTGGAGAGGTCGTAGTCGGCGAAGCCGGGCAGGTTCAGCTCCGCGATGAACATGGTCGGCACCCCGTACAGCGACGTGCACCGCTCGTCCTGGACCGCCGCCAGCGTCGCCGCCGGGTCGAACGACGGCGCCGGAATCACCATGCACGCCCCGTGCGAGGTGGCCGCCAGATTCCCCATGACCATGCCGAAGCAGTGGTAGAAGGGGACCGGGATACAGATCCGGTCCTGCTCGCTGTAGGCGATCGACTCGCCCACGAAATAGCCGTTGTTGAGAATGTTGTGGTGGGAGAGCGTGGCCCCCTTCGGGAAGCCCGTGGTGCCCGAGGTGTACTGGATGTTGATGGGGTCGTCGCAGGACAACTCGGCTGCCCGCGCGGCAAGTTCGGCGCGCTGCCCGGCCCCCGCGCGCCCGGTGAACGCCGCCCAGCCCGGGTCCCCGATGTAGACGGCCTCCCGCAGTGCGGGGCAGTCGCCGCGCACCTCCTCGACCATGGCCCGGTAGTCGCTGGTCCGGTGCCGCAGGGAGGCGAACAGCAGGGAGACGCCGGACTGCCGCAGCACATAGGCGACCTCGTGCGTGCGACAGGCGGGGTTGATGTTCACCAGGACCGCGCCGATCCGCGCGGTGGCGTACTGGACCAGCACCCACTCGGCGCAGTTGACCGCCCAGATGCCCACCCGGTCGCCCTTGGCGACCCCGCTCGCCAGCAGTGCGCAGGCCAGTGTGTCGACGTCCGCGGCGAACTCGGTGTACGTCCAGCGGCGCCCGGACGGTACGTCGACCAGCGCCTCCCGGTCCGGCCAGGCGGCGACCGTCCGGTCCAGGCCGGCCCCGATGGTGTCGCCGAGCAGTGTGCTGCCGCTCGTCCCGTGCGCATAGGACCACTCGCTCACCGGAAGTCCTCCTCGCGGTACTCGTTCCCCGAGCCCGCGGCCGTGGCCTCGCGCAGCTCGATCCGGCGGATCTTGCCGGAGACGGTCTTGGGCAGGCCGCCGAACTCCAGCCGGCGGATCCGCTTGTAGGGCGCGAGGACCTCGCGGGAGTGCTCGAACAGCACCTTCGCGGTGTCGGGTCCGGGCTCCCAGCCCTCGGCGAGCACGACGTACGCCTTCGGCACCGCGAGCCGCAGCTCGTCAGGCGCGGGCACCACGGCGGCCTCGGCCACCGCCTCGTGCTCCAGCAGGGCGCTCTCCAGCTCGAACGGGGAGATCTTGTAGTCCGACGCCTTGAACACGTCGTCAGCGCGGCCGACATAGGTGATGTAGCCGTCGGCGTCCCGGGAGCCGATGTCGCCGGTGCGGTAGTAGCCGCCGGCCATCGCCTCCGCCGTACGGTCGGCGTCGCCGTGGTAGTCCGCCATCAGGCCCACCGGCCGCTCGGACAGGTCGAGGGAGATCTCGCCCTCCGTCGCACCGGGGGCGCCGGTGACCGGGTCGAGCAGGACGACCCGGTAGCCGGGGCTCGGCCGGCCCATGGAGCCCGTCTTGAGCGGCTGCCCGGGGCTGTTGGAGACCTGCACGGCCGTCTCGGTCTGCCCGAAGCCGTCGCGGACGGTGACGCCCCAGGACCGGCGGACCTGCTCGATGACCTCCGGGTTGAGCGGCTCGCCTGCGGCGACAGCCTCGCGCGGCGGGGTGCGCAGCTGGCTCAGATCGGCCTGGATGAGCATGCGCCACACGGTCGGCGGGGCGCAGAAGGTGGTCACCCCGGCCCGGTCCATCTCGGCCATCAGCCGGGCCGCGTCGAACCGCGTGTAGTTGTGGATGAAGACGGTCGCCTCCGCGTTCCACGGCGCGAACAGGTTGGACCAGGCGTGCTTGGCCCAGCCGGGCGAGGAGATGTTGAGGTGCACGTCACCGGGCCTGAGACCGATCCAGTACAGGGTGGCCAGGTGCCCGATCGGGTACGAGACATGGGTCTGCTCGACCAGCTTGGGGCGGGCGGTCGTGCCCGAGGTGAAGTACAGCATCAGCGGGTCGTCGGCGAGCGTGGGCCCGTCCGGGGCGAAGTCCGCGGAGGCGGCGTACGCGTCCTCGTACGGCTGCCAGCCCGCCGGGGCGCCGCCGACCGCGATGCGCGTGTAGTCGCCGGGCACGTCGTCGAACTTGCCGGTGTCGGCCGTGCGGACGAGCACATGGCGGACCCGGCCGCGCTCGACGCGGTCGCGCAGGTCGGCGGGGGCCAGCAGCGGGGTCGCCGGGACGACCACGGCGCGCAGCTTCATCGCGGCCAGCGCGATCTCCCACAGCTCGGCCTGGTTGCCGAGCATGACCAGGACGCGGTCCTCGGCGGCCACTCCGCGGGAGCGCAGCCAGTTCGCGGCCCGGTCGGAGCGGTCGGACAGCTCGACGAAGGACAGCCGGGTCTCGGCGCCGTCCTCCTCGACGATGTGCAGGGCGGTGCGCCCGTTGCCGTCCGCGATGACGTCGAACCAGTCCAGGGCCCAGTTGAAGTGCTCGGGGCGCGGCCACTCGAAGCCCTCGTAGGCCGTGGCGTAGTCCTCGCGGTGGTCCAGCAGGAAGTCCCGTGCCCTGCGGAACAGCTCCGTCGCCGTCGTCATCTGCACTCCCTGTTTCTACGGGTTACTCCGGTCATCTCCGGGTATCTCCGGTTTCTCCGGGTGCCGGACCATTGCCGGGCGGCTCTCCCGCATCGTGTAATCCGTGATGCAGGTCTCACTACCCCCGAACGGGGGTGTGGTCGCACGAGAGCCGCGATGAAGGGGCGAACAGGTGGCAGCAGACGTCGCGGGGGCGGTGGAGATCAGCAGTGCCCTGGCCCGGCTGCGGCGCGTCACGGGGCTGCCGGTCGCCTTCGGCGGCCTGGTGGAGGCCGGCCGGCCTCGGGTGCGCATCAGCGAGCTGAGCGGCACGTCCACGCCGGCACTGCGCGCGCTCGCGGTGACCTCGGGCAACGGTCTCGGCGGCAAGGCGGTGGCGCTCGCCCGGCCGTGCGCCGTGACGGACTACTCCTCCTCGCGGCAGATCACCCACGAGTACGACGTGCCGGTGGCCGCCGAGGGCCTGCGCTCGGTGCTCGCCGTGCCGGTGGTGGTGCGCCGGCGGGTACGGGGCGTACTGTACGGCGCGCTGCGCTCGGCGCAGCCGCTGGGCGACCGCACGCTGAGCGCGGCGGTGGCCGCGGCCCGGGACGTGGAGCAGGCGCTCGTGAGGCGGGACGAGGCGCACGCGCTGCTGGCGGCGGCCCGCCCACAGCGCCCGGCCGACGGCGGCCCCGCTCCTTCCGGTCCCGGCCGGGAGCAGGTGCGCGAGGCCCACGCGGCGCTGCGCGCGCTGGCACCGAGGATCGCCGACCCGGTGCTGCGGGCCGAACTGCTGGCCGCCTGCGGGCTGTTGACCGCGCCGGAGCCGGCGGCGCGGGGCGCGAACCTGGCACCTCGGGAGCTGGATGTCCTCGCCTGGGTGGCCGCGGGCGCGACCAACGCGGCGGTGGCGGACCGGCTGGGGCTGCGCCCCGAGACGGTCAAGGGCTATCTCCGTTCGGCGATGCGCAAGTTGGGCGCCCACACCCGTGGTGAGGCGGTGGCGGCGGCCCGCCGGGCCGGGCTGCTGCCGTAGCCGGGAGTCCGTCCATTCACGCGGACGGGGCTTTGCATTTCCCTGCGTGTAGCGGCTGTTATTTCCCTCACCACGCCTTCCGTCCGAATTTCATTGATCATTGCCTAGAATTTGGCCCGAACACGACACGAGGGGAGCGGCGACCGTGCGACGGGACTTCCAGGAGCCTGCGAGATGCCGCCCCGACCTGGTCTTCGGCCGGGACGAACCGCTCGCCGCGGCGCGCGACCACCTCGCCTCGGGCGGCAGCGTCCTGCTGCACGGCCCCGCCGGAATAGGGAAATCGACCGTCCTGCGGTCATTGGCGGCGGAATACGCCGCTGCCGCCCGTACCGTGTTGCGCTGCTCCGCCACCGAGTCCGAATCCCATCTGCCCTTCCTCGCGCTCGCCGACCTCTTCGGACTGGTCCTCGACCAGGTCTCCGGGCGGCTCCCCGCGGCCCAGCGCACCGCCCTGGAGTCGGCCCTCACCGGGCGCGGCGAGTCCACCCTCCAGCGCGACGGCCTGGCGCTGCGCCTCGCGGTGCTGTCGGCGCTGCGTGCCCTCGCCGCCGAGGGCAGCGTCCTGATCGTCGCCGACGACCTGCAGTGGCTCGATCCGGCCAGCGCCGAACTGCTCGGCTTCGCCGCCCGCCGGCTCGGCGGCACCCCGGTGCAACTGCTGTGCGCCGTGCGCACCGAGGGGCCGGAGTACGACCGCTATCTACGCGCGTCCCCGCCGGACACCGTCGCCGTACGCCTCGGCCCGCTCTCCCGCACCCAGGTGGCCACGCTGCTCGACCACCGCGGCCACCGCCTGTCCCGCGCCACGGTCCGCGAGATACACCGCACCAGCGGCGGCAACCCGCTCTTCGCCCTGGAGCTGGGCCGCGCCCTGGCCGAGAGCCCCACCCCACCGCGGCCCGGCGAACCGCTGCCCGTGCCCACCTCGCTGCGCGCCCTGGTGCTCAGCCGCCTCGACCTGCTGTCGGTCGAGGCCCGCCGCACCCTGCTGGTGGCGAGCGCCGGCGCCCGCCCCACGCCCGCCCTGCTGCTCGCGGCCGGCCGCGACGACGCCGAGGCCGAATGCGCCCAGGCCGCCGAACTGGGCCTGCTGGCCACCGACCTCGACGGCCCCTCCGGACCCGCCATCCGGTTCGCGCACCCGCTCATCTCGGCCGCGCTGTACGCGGAGGCGACCCCGCCCGAGCGGCGGGCCGCGCACGCCGCGCTGTCCACCGCGGCCTCCGACCCGATCGAGCGGGCCCGCCATCTCGCCCTGGCCACCACCGGCACCGACCCGGAGGTCGCCGGCCGGCTCGCCGAGGCCGCCGCACAGGCCCGGGACCGCGGGGCCCCCGCCGTGGCGGCGCAACTCGGCCTGCTCGCCGCCCGGCACAGCCCCGCCGACACCGTGCCAGGACCGGAGGAGCGCCGGCTGCAGGCCGCCGAGGACGCGATCACCGCGGGTGAGGTCGACCTCGCCCGGGACATCGCCCACGAGGTGCTGACCCGGGCCACCGTGCCCGCCGACCGGGTGCGGGCCTGGATGATCGTGATCGACACGGCCGGTCACACCATGACCGAGGTCGACTCGGTCTTCCCGCAGGCCCTGGCCGACGCCGGGGACGACCCGCGGCTGCTCGCCCTGGTCCACTACCAGCTGGCCTGGCGCGGGCTGATCGTGGAGGGTGACTTCACCGAGGCGCGGGCGGCGGCCGCGCACGCGGCGGAGCTGGCCGCCCGCGGCGGCGACCGGCGCACCGAGCTCCTCTCCCTGGCCTTCCAGGCCCAGACCGAGACCCTGATGGGCCATCCGAACGCGCCCGCCACCATCAAACGCGCCCTGAAAGAGCCTCAGGACCCCGCGGTGGCCTGCCACCACAACGGCGCGGGCAGCGCCCGGTTCCGCTGGCTGGTCATGGGCGACCAGCTGGCCGAGGCGCGGACCACCGTCACCGCGCTGCTGCGCGAGGTACGGCGGCGCGGATCGGTGGAGAGCGAGGTGCACTTCCTGCGCGGACTCGCCGAGACCGAACTGCGCTCCGGGCACTGCGGCCGGGCCCTCGACCTGGCCCGCGAAGGCCTGCGGCTGGCCCGGGACTCGGGCATCGGCGAGACCGCCTCCGCCATGCTCACCTCGCTGGCCGAGGCCTCCGGCGGAGACGTGGACCGGGCGCTCGCGCTCGCCCGGGAGGCGGTGGACCACGCCCGGGAGGACGGCGACCAGATGTATCTGTCCCGGGCCCTGGGCGCCCTCGGGTACGCCCAACTGGTGGCCGGGGACCCGGCGGGCACGGTCCGCTCGCTGCGCCGGGTACGGGAACTGGAGGAACGGCTCGGCATCACCGACCCGGCACGCGGCCGCTGGCACGGCGACCTCGCCGAGGCGCTCGTCCGGATCGGCGCGCCGGACGAGGCGCAGGACGTCATCGGCGTCACCCGGAAGCACGCACTGCGGCTCGGCCGGGAAAGTGTCCTCGGCGTCCTGGACCGGGCCGAGGCCCTGGTGCGCGCCGCCCACGGCGACCGGGAGGCCGCCGTCTCCCGGCTGACCTCCGCTCAGGACCGGCTCGGCAAGCTGGGTCACGGCCTGGAGGAGGCCCGCGCCGCCTTCGCGCTGGCCCAGCTGCGCACCCGGCCGGCGGACCCGGACGCCCCGGAGACGGCCCGCGGACGGGCGGCGTCGTACGACGAGGCCACCCGGCTCTTCCGCCGGTGCCGCGCGCTGCCCTGGCTGCGCCGGGTGGACGAGGCCCTGACCGCGCCCGATCCGCAGCCGCCCGCCGCCCCGGCCGCGCTCGACGGGCTCGACGGGCTCGAAGGACTGGCCCCGACGGAGCGTCAGGTGGCCGGTCTGGTCATGGAGGGCGCGACCAACCGGGAGATCGCCGCGCGCCTGTTCATCAGCGTCAAGACGGTCGAGGCGACCCTCACCCGGGTGTACCGCAAACTCGGGATCCGTTCGCGCGTGGATATCGTCCGATTGGCGGCGGGCCGCCGAGCGAAGTGAGAACACTGCCGGTTTACTGTGCCCGACCGAGGGTTTTCCCTGCCCTACTCCCCTAGGGGGTTCCCTCATTGGGAGTCGTACGTCCCGGGTCCTAGCGTAAGGGCGTGCCGCTCGCCCGGGCACATGGGGGTCGGTCCCGCCGCCCTCATGGATCACCCCACCCGCGCGCCCCCCCACCGGCAACCCCCACTGAGGAGACTCATGTTCGGGCTCAACCGCGCCATAAAGACCGCCGCCGCCCTCGTGGCCACCGCTGCCGCCGCCGCGACCGCGCTGATCGCCGCCCCCACGGCGCTCGCGGCCCCGCAGCCCATCGTCGGCGGGACGACGACCACGACGACCGCGTACCCGTTCATGATGCAGATCACCGACGCCTCGCAGAACCAGTTCTGCGGCGGCACCCTGGTGTCTCCCACCAAGGTGGTCACGGCCGCGCACTGTATGGTCGGCGAATCCACCGGCAGCGTGCGCGTGGTGGGCGGCCGGACCTACCTCAACGGCACCAACGGCACGGTCAGCCGGGTCAGCAGGATCTGGATCAACCCGGGCTACACCGACGCCACCAACGGCGACGACGTGGCCGTGCTGACCCTGTCGACGTCCATGCCGTACACCACGGCCTCGTACGTCTCCTCCGCCCAGACGGGTGTGTACGCCGCCGGCACCACGGCCCGCGTCGTCGGCTGGGGCACCACCTCGGAGAACGGAAGCTCCTCCAACCAGCTGCGGACCGCGACCGTGCCGGTCGTGTCCGACTCCAGCTGCCGGACCTCCTACGGTTCGGACTTCGTCCAGACCGACATGGTCTGCGCCGGATACACCTCCGGCGGCGTCGACACCTGCCAGGGCGACAGCGGCGGTCCCCTGCTCATCGGGGGCGTCCTGGCAGGGATCACTTCCTGGGGCGAGGGCTGCGCCCGCGCGGGTTACCCGGGTGTCTACACCCGGCTGACCACCTTCTCCAACCTGGTGACCGCGCAGGTCAACGCGTAGCCAGGCGGAGCACTCGCCACCGGGGAGCGAACTCCTGAGTACCCCTCAGGTAGAGCCGGGGAGGCGTTGCGGGCCACCACGAGCGGCCCGCAGCGCCTCCCTGTCCACATGCCCGACCGCCCGGCGACGGCCGACGGCCTCCTGCCGAGCGTGCTGTTCGTGAATCGACACCCCGTCCATCTATTCCGTGCGTCTCCCCGCCCAGTGACGGGTGCCCGTCCCGCGGGGTGCCCGATGAACCGGGAGGGAACTCTTGGTCATGGGTTTCTTTGGCCGGCCGTTCGAGCGGCGGCCGCTGCCTAGCATGAGGCGGTCACGTACGGTACGGCCCCGGGAGGCTCCGGATGGTGTTGTCCGGCCGCACCTGGAGGTCATGGCGGCTGTGGGGCGTCCTGGGTGTCGCGCTGGTGTGCCTGTCGGCCGCGGTCCTCGCCGGCACACACGGATCGCGTCCGGCACACCCGGAGTCCGCCGGGCTGCCGCACACCGCCGTCGAGGTGTCACCGAGCCGCTGCGGTCGCGGCTGGACCGCGCCCGGGCCGGGCATCCAGGTGTTCGACCTGCACAACACGTCCGGTGAATCCGCCGAGGTGTTCCTGGAGAACCCCGGGAGCCAGGCCGTCTACGGCGAGGTCGAGGGCATCGGCCCCGGCACGACACGGGAGCTCACCGTCCGCCTCGGCACGGGCACGTACGCCTTCAAGTGTGTACCGGACGACGCCGACGCGGTCACCGGGCCCACGGTCCGTATCGCCGGCGGGAGCGGCGGCCCGGCGGCAGCTCCGGTCACCGAGCACGACCTGATCCCGCCGGCGCTCGTCTACCAGAAGTGGATCGGCGGCGGACTGGGCGAGGTCGTGCGTCTGACGACGAAGCTGCGGGACGCCGTCGACCGCGGGGACCTCGCCGCGGCGCGGACGGCCTGGTTGCCGGCGCATCTGGAGTACGAGCGGATGGGCGCGGCGTACGGCGCGTTCGGTGACGCGGACGGGCAGATCAACGGCATCGACGCGGGGCTGCCCGAAGGGGTGCGCGACCGGCACTTCACCGGCTTCCACCGCGTCGAGTACGGCCTGTGGCACGGCGCGTCCGCCGACGCCCTGCGGGGCCCGGCCGCCGCGTTGGTGAAGGCGGTCACCGCGCTGCGCGACGCGTGGGCGCAGACCCGGATGGACCCCGCTCAGCTCGGGCTGCGGGCGCACGAGATCCTGGAGAACACCGTGCAGTTCGAGCTGACCGGCCGGACCGACTACGGCAGCGGCAGCAATCTCGCCACCGCACGGGCCGACCTGGACGGCACCCGTGAGGTGCTGTCCCGGCTCCGCCCGGTCCTCACCACCCGCTACGCGGACCTGCCCGGCCTGGACAGCCGGCTGGACCGGGCCGGACACCTCCTCGACGGCTTCCGGCACGGCGGGCGGTGGACTCCGCCGGCCCAGCTGAACCGAGCCGACCGCGAGCGCGTCGACGCCGTCCTCGGCGACCTGGTGGAACGACTCGCATCCGTGGCAACCCTGTGCGACCCACGGAGAACGGCATGACCGACACAACCGGCAGAGTCGACCGACGCCACTTCCTCCGCGGCGCGGCCCTCACGGGCGCCGCACTGGCCGCGGGCGGCGCAGGAACCGCGGCCGGAGCCGAGGCATCACCCGTCGCCCCGTTCCACGGCGCCCGTCAGGAGTCTGTGATCGCGGCGCCGCGGCGGGCGACCGTGTTCGCCTCCTGCGACGTGACCGTCGAGAACCGGGCCGAGCTGGCCGGTCTGCTGCGCACGCTCACCGACCGCGCCCGGTTCCTGACCACGGGCGGCACGCCCGACCCGGCCGGTATCACCGCCCCGCCCGCCGACTCGGGCGTCCTCGGCGAGCGGCTGCCGTCCGGTGCCCTGGCGGTGACCGTCGGGGTCGGCGCCGCACTGTTCGACGACCGGTTCGGGCTCCGGAGACTGACGCCGCGCCGTCTGACGGCCATGCCCGCCTTCCCCGACGACGACCTTCGGCCCGAGTGGTGCCACGGCGATCTGAGCCTGCAACTGCACGCCGACGACACCGACACCGTGCTGCACGGCCTGCGGGACATCGCCCGGCACACCCGTGGCGGCATGCAGGTGCGCTGGCGCATGGACGGCTTCACCAGCCCGCCCCGGCCCGCCGGAACCCCGCGCAACCTGCTGGGTTTCAAGGACGGCACAGCCAACCCGGACATCACGAGCGCCCGTGAGATGGACCGCCTGGTGTGGGTGGGCCGGGGGTCGGACGAGCCCGACTGGACGGTCGGCGGCAGTTATCAGGTGGTCCGGCTGATCCGCATGCTCGTCGAGTTCTGGGACCGCGTCTCGCTCAGTGAGCAGGAGCGGATGTTCGGCCGCGCCCGCGACACCGGCGCACCCCTCGACGGCAACGCCGAGCACGACACCCCCGACTACGCCGACGACCCCAAGGGCGACGTCATCCCCCTGGACGCGCACATCCGGCTCGCCAACCCCCGCACCCCGGCCACCGACGGCCGGCGGATCCTGCGCCGCGCCTACAACTACGACCGGGGCATGGACAGCAACGGCAACCTCGACATGGGCCTGCTGTTCTGCTGCTACCAGCGGGACCTGGCCCGGCAGTTCGAGACCGTGCAGCAGCGCCTGGCGGGTGAGCCGCTCGTCGACTACATATCGCCGTTCGGCGGCGGTTACTTCTTCGCTCTGCCCGGCGTACGGGACCGGAACGACTGGTACGGGCGCGCCCTCCTCACCTGAACCTGTCCGGACAACCAGCGGGCCAGACCGGTCAATAACCGGTCAAAGTTCGGCTCTTTTTCCCTGACTCCGTGTTCACTCACCCGCCACGGCGCCTCCGCCGACCTGCCGTCCGAGCGGCGAAGGATCCGTGGCCGTACAGCTCACTGCGGTTCCCGCCCGGAGGGTGAACGAGCATGACAAGCAGGGCAAGCAGAACAACGATCAGGAGCCTGGGCGCGCTGGCGGGCGCCGCCGCGCTCACGGTCCTCGGCGCCGCGGCGCCCACCTGGGCCGCCGTGCCCGCCGGCCACCACCAGGACCGGTCCTCGACGGCCACGCCGATCAAGCACGTGGTCGTGCTGTTCGACGAGAACATCTCCTTCGACCACTACTTCGCCACGTACCCGAAGGCCGCGAACACGGACGGCACGGCGTTCACGGCGGCCGAGAAGACGCCGGAGGACATCGACACGCTCGCGCACGCCGGGCTCCTGACGAAGAACCCCAACCAGTACCCGCCCAAGCGGCTCACCCCGTCCCAGGCGATGACCTGCGACCAGAACCACTCGTACGGCCCCGAGCAGTACGCCGCGAACGGCGGCAAGGCCGACCAGTACGTGCAGAACACCGAGGTCGACAAGTGCAGCGGCGGGCTGTTCGGCGAGCCCGGCCTGGTGATGGACTACTACGACGGCAACACCGTCACCGCGCTGTGGAACTACGCGCAGAACTACTCCCTCAACGACCGTTCCTACAGCTCGGTCTACGGCCCCTCCACGCCCGGCGCGCTGAACCTGATCTCCGGTCAGACGCACGGCGTCGTCTCCACCGACCCGGCCTCCGGCACCGAGAACCCCCGACGGACCTCGGCCCCGGACGCGTACGCCGTGAAGTCACCCGACGCCAAGGGCGTCGGCACGGTGATCAACGACCCGGACCCGGCCTACGACGACTGCTCCGACAAGGACCACACCAGCAGCAACGCCCTGGCCGCCATGCAGGGCAAGAACATCGGCGACCTGCTCAACACCCGGCAGGTGACGTGGGGTTGGTTCCAGGGCGGCTTCCGGCCTTCCACGGCCTGGGACGGCAAGCAGAGCGGCTACGCCAAGTGCGACACCACGCACACCAACGTCGGCGGGGCGTCCGTGGTCGACTACAGCCCGCACCACAACCCGTTCTCCTACTACCGGTCGACGGCCAACCCGCACCACCTGCCGCCGAAGAACGTCGACGAGGTCGGCCACGACGGCCAGGCCAACCACAACTACGACCTGACCGACTTCACCGCGGTCGCCAAGGCGGGCAAGCTGCCGGCCGTCAGCTTCGTCAAGGCCGGTGAGTACCAGGACGGCCACGCCGCCTACTCCGACCCGATCGACGAACAGCACTTCCTGGTCAGCGAGATCAACGCGATCCAGAGCTCCCCGCAGTGGCAGTCCACGGCGATCGTCGTCGCCTACGACGACTCCGACGGCTGGTACGACCACGCCTACGTCGCCCCGCGCAACGGCTCCAAGGACACCTCGCCCGGCTCCGACAACAAGGCCACCGACGGTCCCGCCTGCCAGTCCGGTCCCAAGGCGTCCGGCGGCTACGCGGACCGCTGCGGTCCTGGCACCCGCCAGCCCCTGCTGGTGATCTCCCCGTACAGCAAGGTCGACAAGGTCGACCACACCAGGACCGACCAGGCGTCCGTCCTCCGCTTCATCGAGGACAACTGGCGCACCGGCCGCGTCGGCGACCACTCCTTCGACGCCGCCGCCGGCTCCCTGCGGGGCATGTTCGACTTCCGGCACCCCAACGACAAGCAGGTGCTGCTGAACGCGGACGGCTCGGTCAAGTCCGTCGGCCCGATCCACCATGTGGCCCCGGTCGCCACCGGCATCACACCCGGCCCGGCGATGCAGAACGCCGCCGCGACGACCGGCGCCGACCGGTTCCCCGCCGTCCCGGTGGGCATCGGCGTGGGCGCACTCCTGGCCGCGGGCGCCACGGGCACCTACCTCACCCGGCACCGCAGGCAGCACACCACCACCTGACCGACACACAGCCGCCCCGGCACGGCACCCTCCCCGGACCACACCGGGGCAACATCGTCGACACACACGTCCAGGCGGGCCTGGCGCCGCGACACCCGGAGCCGGAAAGTTCCCCGCCGTCCCGGCGGGTATCAACACGGGCGTGTTCCTGGCGGCGGGCGCCATGGGCAACACGGGCAGCACACCACCACCTGCCCCACGCACAGCCGCCCCGGCACGGTTCTTCTCCCCGGACCGGGCCGGGGCGATGTCGTCGGTGTGTGCGTCCGGCCGACGGCCGGGCCCGGTGGGCTGGCGTGGTCATTCGGCCGTCGTGACGGTGACCCCGGTGTCGGCGATGGCGGTCAGGGTGCCGGCGGGGGCGCCCTTGCTGGTGACCAGGTGGTCGATGTCCGTGACCGGGCAGATCTTGGCGAAGGTGACCTTTCCGATCTTCGAGTGGTCCGCCACGACGACGGTCCGGCTGCTGCTGTCGGCGAAGGCGCGGTCGGTCGCGGCCTCCAACTGGTCGTGTGTCGTGCAGCCGTGCGCGGTGCTGATGCCGTCGACGCCCAGGAAGGTGATGTCGGTGTGATGGTCGGCGAGGGTCTTCTCGGCGATGGGGCCGACGAGTTCGTAACTCTTGGTGCGCGCGTAGCCGCCGACGACGACCAGGGTGACGTCCTGGTGCTGAACCATCTCGGCGGCGATGTTGACGGCGTTGGTCACGATGGTGAGCGGACCCCGCCCGGCGAGCACGCGCGCCACCTCGGTGACGGTGGTGCCGCCGGTCATCCCGACGACCGCGCCCACGGGCACCAGTTGGGCCGCGGCACGAGCGATCGCCTGCTTCTCCGGGCGGCAGTGCTCGGTACGGTGCTCGACGGGAAGTTCGAGTCCGGCGCTGCCGAGGACCGCCCCGCCATGGGTCCGGCGCAGCAGGTTCCGGCCGCTGAGATGCTGCAGATCACGCCGGACGGTGGCGCCGGAGACGTTCAGCAGCCGCGACAGCTCGGTGACGTCGATGGCGCCGCGCGCTGAGACATGCTCAAGTATGCGCGCATGACGCTCGGATTTCAGCATGGAATGAGCATAGACCCGGACATGCCCGGACCGGCCCGAGCGCTCCGGCGGCGGCCACCCGTCACAGGTTGCTGCCCACTTGAACAAAATGCGCAACTTCGATCTGTTGACATGATGATTGCTGCTCGCTTTACTCCATGCAACGCCAAAATTGAGCACCTGGCGCAAGAGGTACGCCCAGCCGGTAGCGCGGTGCACGCACCGTAAGTCCGGACACTGTCGCCAGGACGACCGCGTGGACGCGGCGTCCGAGGCGGGGACGTACCCCCCATCTTCTGGAGCTCGCGATGCCCTTCAACCCCCGTGCCCGGACCCGTGCGTTCACCGCAGCCGCGGTGGCCTCGGCGGCGGCGGTAGTCGGTCCTCTCCTCCTCGCCCCGACCGCGGACGCCGCCGCCCAGGCGGTGGTGCCGCCGCCGGCACACGCCGGCTTCGACTACCAGATCGGCTCGCCCTACACCCCGCCGGCCGGGGTGCAGGTCGTCAGCCGCGACCACACCGCCGCACCCGCGGCCGGCCTCTACAACATCTGTTACGTCAACGCCTTCCAGGCCCAGCCCGGCGCCGAGAGCGAGTGGGGCGACCTGCTGCTGCGGGACGCCAAGGGGAACGTCGTCTACGACGAGGACTGGGGGGAGGCCATGCTGGACATCCGCACCGACGCCAAGCGGAAGCAGATCGCCGCGAAGGTGGACGCGTGGATCGACGGCTGCGCAGGCAAGGGCTTCAACGCCGTCGAGCCCGACAACCTGGACACCTTCGACCGCACCAACCTGATCAGCGAGTCGAACGCGAAGGCGTACGTCAAGCTGCTCGCCGACCACGCCCACGCCAAGGGCCTCGCCATCGCGCAGAAGAACACCCCGGGCTTCTCCACGGACCGCGCGACGACCGGACTCGACTTCGCCGTCGCCGAGGAGTGCGGCCAGTGGGACGAGTGCGGTGACTACACCGCGGGCTTCAACGACAACGTCATCGTGATCGAGTACCAGGACAAGGCCTTCCGGAAGACGTGCGCCGAGTTCGGCGACCGGCTCAGCGTCGTCCTGCGCGACGTGAACGTCAGCGCGCCCGGCGACAGCGGGTACGTCCGCAAGACCTGCTGAACCGGCCGCTCTCCGGCCGGCGCCGACGGACCGGCGTACCGGCCACCGGGTCCCCCGCCCGGTGGCCGGGGCCGCCTCCTCCCCCACCCCCCACCGCCTGCTCCCCCGCATGAGGGAGCGCGCTCCGGCACACCGTGCGCCCGCCGCGCCGTGCGCCGCCCATCCACACCTTCTGCCGTGCAGGGACGCGCCGCGCGCGACGCGTCTCCCGCACCGCGTACTCATTGGGGGCTTCCACATGAGCGCAGCACATCCACCCGCCGGGACCGGACCGGGGCCGACGCGCCGTACGGTCCTGCGCCGGGGCTCGGCCCTGGCGCTGGGCGCCGCGGCGGCTCCCCTGGCCGGTTGCGGCGCGCAGGCGGACGACGGCATCGGGGCCGACGGACGGGTCACGGTCGAGCTGTGGCACGGGCAGACGGACACCGGCCGCAAGGCGATCGAGGGGCTGGTGTCCGAGTTCAACCGGACCCACCCCGGCATCCGGGTCGACGCCGGCGGCGGCGTGCTCGCCGACGCGATGCTGCAGAAGATCACCGCCGCGCTCGCGTCCGGCTCCTTCCCCGACGTCGCCTACGTCTTCGGCTCCGACCTGGCCAGCGTCGCGCGCAGCCCCTCGGTGGTCGACCTGACCGACACGGTCCGCTCCGGGCCCGTGCCCTGGCAGGACTTCTGGGCGCCCGCACGCGAGGCCGTCACCCTCAACGGGCAGGTGCGCGCGGCGCCCGCGCTGCTCGACTCGCTCGCCGTGGTCTGCAACAAGAAGACCTTCCGTGACGCCGGACTGCCGCTGCCCCGGGCGGGCTGGACCTGGGACGAGTTCGTGGACACGGCCGGGCGGCTCACCGGCCGGCGGCGGGGCGTCTTCGGCACCGGCTGGCCCGGCGTCGGCGACGAGGACACCGTGTGGCGGCTGTGGCCGATGGTGTGGGACCTCGGCGGCGACGTCGTCGGCGAGGGCGGGCGGCGGATCGGGTTCGCGGACGCCGGCGTCAAGGCGCTGGAGACGGTGGCGGAGCTGACGCGGGCGAAGAGCGTCTACGTCGACCCCAAGCCGGGCAGCGAGCAGATGTACCAGGTCTTCGCCTCCGGCCGGATGGGCATGGTCGTCACCGGGCCGTGGCAGCTGCCCGACGTCCGGCAGGCCGGTATCGACTACCACGTCGTCCCGCTGCCCAGCTACAGCGGCCGCCCCGTCACCATCTCCGGTCCTGACACCTGGACCGTGTTCGACAACGGTCCGGCCCGGGTTCGGGCGGCCCGCACGTTCGTGGCCTGGCTGTCCCGCCCCGCGCAGGACGTGCGCTGGGACGTCCAGGCCGGCAGCCTCCCGCTGAGCCGCAGCACCCAGGCCCTCGCGGCGTGGCGGACGCAGGAGTCCCGCACCGAGGGGCTGCGGGTGTTCACCCGGGCCCTCGACTCGGCCCGGGTGCGCCCCGTGCACCCGGCCTATCCGCAGATCTCGCAGGCCCTCGGGCAGGCGATCGCCGCCGTGCTGCTCGGCAGGAGTTCGCCCGCCGCGGCCATGCGCGACTGCGCGGACGAGGCCAACGCCGCCCTGCTCATTCCGCGTTGAGAGGATCACCATGCCCCGCCTGCCCACTCCCCTCACCCTCGCGGACCCCGGCACGGACACGGACACCGGACGAGGCCGGCGTGCCGCGCGCCGCCGGCAGCGCCGGGAGACCACGACCGCCTGGGCGTTCGTCTCCCCGTCCGTCCTGGTCATCCTCGGGCTGAGCGTCGTACCCGTGGCCTGGTCGCTGCTGCTGTCCTTCCAGGCCGACGATCTCGTCACCCCCAGCCGCTGGGTCGGCCCGGACAACTACCGGGCCCTCGTGCAGGACCCGCACTTCAGCCAGGCGGTGCGCAACACCGTGCTGTACACGGTGCTCTACGTCCCGCTGAGCATCGCCCTCGGACTGGCGCTGGCGCTCGCCCTGAACCAGCGCATCCGCCTGGTCGGCCTGTACCGCACGCTCATCTTCGTGCCGTTCGTCGTCTCGGCGACGGCGCAGGGCGTGCTGTTCTCCTTCATCCTCGACCCGGAGTTCGGCGCGGCCAACTCCGTGCTGCACAAGCTCGGCATCTCACCGCAGGGCTTCCTCACCGATCCCGGACAGGCGCTGCTCGCCCTGGTGGCGATCTCCCTGTGGAGCGGCACCGGCTTCTGTGTGGTGGTCACGCTCGCCGCGCTCCAGGACGTACCGCCCTCCCTGGTCGAGGCGGCCCGCCTCGACGGCGCGGGACGACGGCACCTGCTGCGCCACGTCACCCTCCCCGCGCTCGCCCCGGTCCTCACCTTCCTCACGGTGTGGCAGACCATCAACGCCCTCCAGGTCTTCGACCTGGTGTACGTGACGACCAAGGGCGGCCCGCTGGGCTCGACCACGGTCATCGTCTACTTCATCTGGGAACAGGCCTTCAAGAACTTCACGGCCGGCTACGGCGCGGCAGCCGCCTACGCCCTGGCGCTGGCCCTGCTCGTCCTCGGCACGGTCCCCCGGACGGTGCGGGCCGTACGGGGCCGCGCCCGCGCGGACCACCGCCTCGAAGGAGCCGCACGATGACGGCCACATCGCCCTCGCCCTCCGCCCTGCACCCCGCGCCGGCCGCCGCGCGACCGGACCGCCGGCCCTCGCCGCGTCTCCGGCTGCCCTTCCACGCCTGGCACCTGCTGCTCGCGCCGCTGTCCCTGCTGTTCGCGCTGCCGCTGATCTGGGTCGTGCTCAGCTCCGCCATGAGCGACGCCGAGATCAACCGCTTCCCGCCCGCCCTGTGGCCTTCGGGGATCGACCTGGGCGGCTACCGGTACGTCCTCGGCAACGCCATGTTCCCGCGCTGGTTCGCCAACTCGCTGATCGTGTCGCTGGTGGCGGTGGTGTCGAACCTGCTGCTGGGTTCGCTGGGCGGGTACGCCTTCGCCCGGATGCGGTTCGCCGGCTCCCGGCTGCTGCTCGCCCTGATGCTGGGCACGATGGTGATCCCGTTCCAGCTGACGATGATCCCGACGTTCCTGGTGATGAAGCGGCTGGGGCTGATCGACACCCTGGGCGCGCTGATCGTGCCGTCGCTGGTCACCCCGTTCGCGGTGTTCCTGCTGCGCCAGTTCTTCCTCTCCCTGCCCAGGGAATTGGAAGAGGCCGCGTGGCTGGACGGCTGCTCGCGGCTGCGGGTGCTCTTCCGCATCGTGCTGCCGCTGTCCCGGCCCGCGCTGAGCACGGTGGCCGTGCTGACCTTCCTCACCACATGGAACGACCTGTCCTGGCCGCTGATCGCCATCAACCACGACACCCAGTACACGCTCCAGTTGGGCCTGACGACCTTCCAGGGGCAGCACCACACCAAATGGTCCGCGGTCATGGCGGGCAACGTCGTCACCGTCCTGCCCGTCCTGCTCGCCTTCCTGTTCGCGCAGAAGTCGTTCATCCAGTCGATCACGTCCAGCGGTCTCAAGGGATGACCCCGAACGCGCCCCGTCCCACCGCGCCCGCGCCGGCCCGCGGGCCACCGGCACCCGTACGGCCACCACCCGCACCCGCACCTCACAGGAAGCCGCATGGCGCACACCTTCGACCTGCTCGTCATCGAGGACGCCAACCCCGATGCCCGGCTCACCACCAAGCGCTCCGCTGGAATTGCCGCGATGTGCCGTCGGTCGTCCGCGGCATCGTCGTGGCCGGTCGCGCAGTTCCCCGCGCCCCTTCGGAGCGCTGTCGAACCGCAGTGGACTTCACCGGACCTGCTCCCCCGGCTCACCACGGCCGCCGCCGCACTCGCTCGGAACGGAAAGAACCTCTGATGACCCTCACCGCCCCGAAAATCGCGTTCATCGGCGCCGGCAGCGTCGTGTTCACCCAGGGCCTGCTCGCCGACCTGCTGGCCTTCCCCGAACTGCAGGGCGCGCACATCGCGTTGCACGACATCGACGCCGAACGGCTCGCCACCGCCGACGGCGCGGCCCGGCAGATCGCGGACCGCCTCACCGGCGAGGGCGCGCTCCGGCCGCGCGTCACCGCGCACGCCGAGCGCCGCGCCGCCCTGGCGGACGCCGACTTCGTCATCAACATCGTCCAGGTGGGGATGCGCGCCGCCACCCGGACCGACTTCGACGTCCCCGCCCGCTACGGGCTGCGCCAGACCATCGGGGACACCCTCGGCATCGGCGGCATCTTCCGCGCGCTGCGCACCTTCCCGCTGCTGAAGTCGCTGGCCGAGGACATCGCCGAGGTCTGCCCCGACGCCTGGCTGCTCAACTACACCAATCCGATGGCCATGAACGTCCAGTACCTCACCCAGGCCACCGGCCTGACCCGGGTCGTGGGCCTGTGCCACTCGGTGTACTGGACCGTCCATGACCTGGCCGACCTGCTCGGCGTCCCGCACCGGGAGGTCACGTACCGCGCCGCCGGCGTCAACCACCAGGCCTGGGTGCTGCGCCTGGAACACCAGGGCGTCGACCTGTACCCGCGCCTCGACAAGCTGATCGCGGACGACCCCGAACTGCGCCGGCGGGTCCGCGTCGACATGTACCGGCGGCTCGGCTACTACCCGACGGAGACCAGCGAGCACTCCTCCGAGTACGTCCCCTGGTATCTGCACCACGACAGCGAGGTCGAGCGGCTGCGGCTGCCGGTCGGGGCCTACCTCGGCATCGTCGACGAGAACATCGCGGCCTACGAGCACACCCGCGACGCGCTCGCCGAGGGCACCCCGCTCACCGTGGAGGGCACCATGGAGTACGCCCCGCAGATCATCCACAGCATCACCACGGGCACCCCACGCACGGTGTACGGCAACGTCCCCAACCGCGGGCTCATCGACAACCTCCCCGCCACCGGGACCGTCGAAGTGCCCTGCCTCGTCGACGGCCTGGGCGTCCAGCCCACCCGGGTGGGCGCGCTGCCCGCCCAGTGCGCGGCGCTCAACCGCTCGTATCTGAGCATGAACGACCTGGTCGTGCGGGCCGCGCTGGAGGACGACCCGCGGTCGATCCGGCAGGCCGCCATGGCGGACCCGGCCACGGCCGCCGCCCTGCCGGTCGAACGCATCTGGGACCTGTGCGACGACATGGTCCGCGCCCACGCCGAGCTGCTCCAGCCCGCGCTGCGCGCCACCCTCGGGCACTGACCCGCCGGGCGGCGGACCCGCCCCGGTCCGCCGTCCACACGTGCCCCGGCTCTCGCCCCACCCCAGGAGGTACTCCCATGGCCCAGGTGACGCTGGCTCTCGTCGGTGCCGGTCTGCGCGGCATGACCTACGCACGGCACGCGGTGGCCACCGGATCCGCGCGCCTCACCGCCGTCGCCGAACCGGACCCGCGGCGGCGGGCCCGCGCGGCGGCCGAGTTCGGCGTCCCGCCGGAGCGCACCTACCCGGACTGGCGCGCGGCCGTACGGGACGGGCGGCTCGCCGACGCGTGCGTCGTCGCCACCCAGGACCGCGAGCACACCGAGCCGGCCGTCGCGCTGGCCGACCTGGGCCACCACATCCTGCTGGAGAAGCCCATGGCGACCAGCGAGGCGGAGGCCACGGCGATCGCGGAGGCGGCGCGGCGCAACGGGATCCTGCTGGCCGTGTGCCATGTGCTGCGGTACACCCCGTACACCCGCTTCCTCAAGCGGCTGCTGGACGACGGCCGGATCGGGGACGTCGTCAGCGTCCAGCACCTGGAACCGGTCGGCTGGTGGCATCAGGCGCACTCGTTCGTACGCGGCAACTGGCGCCGGCAGGACACCTCGGCGCCGATGCTGCTCACCAAGTCGTGCCACGACATCGACTGGCTGGTCCACCTGTTCGGGCAGCCCCCACGGCGGGTGAGTTCCTTCGGCGGCCTGACGCACTTCCGTCCCGAGTCCGCGCCGGCGGGGGCCGCGGCGCGCTGCGCGGACTGCGCGGTGGAGGCCGGCTGCCCGTACTCGGCCGAGCGGCTCTATCTGGGCTGCCTCGGCGACCCGGAACGGGAGTTCTGGCCGCTGTCGGCCGTGACCGACGACCACACCGAGGCAGGGGTGCGCGAGGCGCTGCGGACCGGGCCGTACGGACGGTGCGTCTACGCGTGCGACAACGACGTCGTGGACCACCAGGTGGTCGCCATGGAGTTCCCCTCGGGCGCCACCTGCTCGTTCACCATGAGCGCCTTCACCCCCATGGAACAGCGGCGCACCCGGATCCTCGGGACGCACGGCTTCCTGGACGGCGACGGCGAGACACTGCGGCTGGTCGACTTCCGCGACGGCTCCGAGCGGGTGGTGGGCCCGTACACCCGCGTACCGGATCCGCACAGCGAGGCCGCGGCCCAGGCGGGACCGAGCGCCCGGGACGGGCACGGCGGCGGGGACGAGGCGCTGACCGAGGCGTTCCTGGCCGCCGTGGCGACCGGCGACGCCTCGCTGCTGCTGTCCGACGCGGCGGAGAGCCTCGCCACCCACCGTGTGGTGTGGGCGGCGGAACGGGCCCGTACCACCGGCACGGTCGTCGAACTCCCGGCGGGACTCGGCGTGGCATGAGGGGCGCGCGCATGAGGAGACCGGTGTCGCGCGGGGCGGGGGCGTCAGGAGGATGCCAAGAACGGGGGTCCGGGGTGGCCGGGGGCCGGGGAGCGGGGGTGTGATGGAGGCGGCCCAAGAGGAGGTTCACCGGCCGGGGCTCCGGCCGGTGGGTGCAGAACGGTGGTTGCGATGTCCGAGTCCCGTCCGCCCTCGGCCGCTCGTGTCGTGGTGGGGGTGAGCGGCTCACCGGGCAGCCGCACCGCCCTGGGCCGGGCCGCCGACGAGGCACGGCGCCGCGGGGCCGAACTCTGGCCGGTGCTGGCCTGGCGGCCGCCCGGCGGGGATCTCTCGAGCCGCAGGTCACCGGCCGCGGCCGTGCTCGCCGAGGACTGGGAACGGCTGGCCGGGGAACGGCTGGAGGCCGCGCTGCGCGCGGTGTTCGGCGAAACGGGCCCGGGGCTGCCCGGACGGGCGCTCGTCGTCCGGGGCGTCCCGGGGCCGGTGCTGGTGCGGACCGCGGACCGGGACACCGACCTCCTCGTGGTCGGCGCCGGGCAGCGCGGGCTGCTGCACCGGGGGCTGTGGCCCTCGGTCGGCCGCCACTGCCTCGCGCACGCCGGCTGCCCCGTCCTCGCGGTGCCGCCCTCCCCGCTGGAGTCGGCGCTGGCGGCCGTGCACCGCCGCAATGCCTGGCGGCTGCGGCTGGACACCGGGCATCTGCAACGGGAGTTCGAGGCCGTACCGCCCGACCGGGGCGCGCCCGGGTAGCCCTCAGCCCGGGGGCACGCGCCGCCCGCCGCCGACAGGGCCGGGTGCCGGTGCGGTGGCGCGGCCCCCGTGCCGCGCCACCGGGCTGCGCCCCGCCTGTCATCCGGGCGCCGGGCGGCCCTGGGCGTGGAGCGCACTCGGCGTGGCGTACAGCGCCCATTGCGGGGGCGTCCGACACCGGGGAGCGTCACGTGCGCGGCTGCGGCGGACCGGCAACCGACCGCCTGCCGCAGCCATCTGACGAGGCGTCACCCGGGAGAGGAATGCTCACCGCAGTGCCGGACACCGCCCGGGTACGGCCCGGCGGCCCCGCCGGAGGGTGTCCCGGCGGGGCCGCGTGGGTGTCAGGCGACGTATGCCGCGAGGTGTTCGCCGGTGCGGGTGGAGCGGGCCGCCACCAGGTCGGCGGGGGTGCCCTCGAAGACGATCCGGCCGCCGTCGTGACCGGCGCCGGGTCCCAGGTCGATGATCCAGTCGGCGTGCGCCATGACCGCCTGGTGGTGCTCGACGACGATCACCGACTTGCCGGAGTCGACGAGCCGGTCGAGCAGGCCGAGCAGCTGCTCGACGTCGGCGAGGTGCAGGCCGGCTGTCGGCTCGTCGAGGACGTAGACGCCGCCCTTCTCCGCCATGTGCGTGGCCAGCTTGAGGCGCTGCCGCTCGCCGCCGGAGAGCGTGGTGAGCGGCTGGCCGAGGGTGAGGTAGCCGAGCCCGACGTCGGCGAGCCGGGTGAGGATCCGGTGCGCGGCCGGGGTGCGTGCCTCGCCCGCGCCGAAGAACTCCTCGGCCTCGGACACCGGCATCGCGAGGACCTCGCTGATGTCACGGCCGCCGAACGTGTACTCCAGGACCGACGGCTGGAACCGCTTGCCCTCGCAGTCCTCGCAGGGCGAGGAGACGCCGGCCATCATCGCCAGGTCGGTGAAGATGACCCCGGCGCCGTTGCAGGCGGGACAGGCGCCCTCGGAGTTGGCACTGAACAGCGCAGGCTTGACGCTATTTGCCTTCGCGAATGCCTTGCGGATCGGTTCGAGCAGCCCGGTGTACGTCGCCGGATTGCTCCGCCGCGACCCGCGGATCGGGCTCTGGTCGACCGAGACCACCCCCTCGTCGGCCGGGATCGAGCCGTGCACCAGCGAACTCTTGCCGGACCCGGCGACGCCGGTGACGACGGTGAGCACACCGAGCGGGACATCGACGTCCACGCCGGTCAGGTTGTTCACCGACGCGCCACGGATCTTCAGCGCGCCGGTGGGCGTGCGCACCGTCCCCTTCAGGGCCGACCGGTCGTCGAGATGGCGGCCGGTGACGGTGTCGGAGCCCCGCAGCCCCTCGACGGTGCCCTCGAAGCAGACGGTGCCGCCCCCCGTGCCGGCGCCCGGACCCAGGTCCACGACATGGTCGGCGATGGCGATCAGCTCCGGCTTGTGCTCCACGACCAGCACGGTGTTGCCCTTGTCGCGCAGCCGCAGCAGCAGGTCGTTCATCCGCTGGACGTCGTGCGGGTGCAGGCCCGCGGTGGGCTCGTCGAAGACATAGGTGACGTCGGTGAGTGCGGAGCCGAGGTGGCGGATCATCTTCACGCGCTGCGCCTCACCGCCGGACAGCGTGCCCGACGGCCGGTCCAGCGCGAGATAGCCGAGGCCGATCTCCACGAACGAGTCCAGGGTGTGCTGGAGCTTCGCCAGCAGCGGGGCCACCGACGGCTCGCCGAGGCCGCGGACCCACTCGGCGAGATCGCGGATCTCCATCACGCAGGCGTCGGCGATGCTGATCCCCTCGATCTTCGAGGACCGGGCGCCCTCGCTCAGCCGGGTGCCGTCGCACTCGGGGCAGACGGCGAAGGTCACCACCCGCTCCACGAACGCCCGGATGTGCGGCTGCAACGCGTCGATGTCCTTCGACAGCATCGACTTCTGGATCCGCGGGATCAGTCCCTCGTACGTGAGGTTGATGCCATCAACCTTGATCTTGGTCGGCTCCTTGTGGAGGAGGTCGTTCAGCTCCCGCTCGGTGAACCTGCGGATCGGTTTGTCCGGGTCGAAGAAGCCACAGCCGCTGAAGATGCGGCCGTACCAGCCGTCCATGCTGTAGCCGGGAATCGTCAGCGCGCCCTCGTTGAGCGACTTGCTGTCGTCGTAGAGCTGGGTCAGGTCGATGTCGGAGACCCGGCCCCGGCCCTCGCAGCGCGGGCACATGCCGCCGGTGCGGCTGAAGGTGGCCTTCTCGGTCCTCTTGGTACCGCGCTCGACGGTGATCGCGCCGCTCGCCTGCACCGAGGGCACGTTGAAGGCGTACGCGCCGGGCGGGCCGATGTGCGGCTCGCCGAGACGGCTGAAGAGGATGCGCAGCATCGCGTTGGCGTCGGTGGCCGTGCCGACCGTGGAGCGCGGGTCGGCTCCCATGCGCTGCTGATCGACGATGATCGCGGTGGTCAGCCCGTCGAGCACGTCGACCTCGGGGCGGGCGAGGGTGGGCATGAAGCCCTGTACGAAGGCGCTGTAGGTCTCGTTGATCAGCCGCTGCGACTCGGCGGCGATCGTGGCGAACACCAGTGAGCTCTTGCCCGAGCCGGACACCCCGGTGAACACCGTCAGCCGGCGCTTCGGGATCTCGACGCTGACGTCCTTGAGGTTGTTCTCGCGCGCGCCGTGCACGCGGATCAGCTCGTGGCTGTCGGCGGCGTGCGACGCGGGCGCCTGCGGGTCCGTCCTCGGGGCCTTGCTCATCGTCTCTCCCTCTGTGGGCTGGGCCGCCGTCGCGGTCCGCGTCGGCGTGGTCGGGGCGGGCGCGGCAACGGTCCGCCGGTGACCGGGGCTGATCAGGGTTCGGCCGGGGCTGCGCGATGCCCCTCCGACGCCGCCCGGGCGCGCTCGGCGCGGGAGCCGAGGCCCTCCGTCGGGAGGTGACCGGACGCGGTGTGCGGGTGGGCGTGGCCGAGCCAGGACCGACCTCGGCGGAGAGGGGACCGGCTCCGGGCGCTGCCGACCCGGGGCGCGGCGCGGGGCCGCCTGGCTGCGGTCAGAGAATAGCCCGCCCCCTCGCCGGCGTGGCTACCCCCTTTTTTCTCGGCTGCGTCACGGGCCGTCAGGCCCCCCTGGCCGGTCCGGCGGCACCGGGTCCAACGACGACTGCCACGGCACGACCGTCGAAGCCGCCCGGGCCCCGCGTCCCACCGACGGGCAGCCCGGCACCACGTGCCACGACAGCTGGCGCCACCACCGGGACACCACCGACCCCGCCGCCCCGCACCTCGGCCTCCAGGCATCGGCCGCCCAGGTCGACAACCACCCGCCACCCCGCCGGTCCGGCGGCTCCCGAGCCCCGCGTCCCACCGACGGACAGCCCGGTACCTCGATGTTCGGAAATCGGCCGCTCAGGTCGGTGACCGCCCGGCGCCGGGCGGTACGGCGGCTGCGGTGGCGTTGTCGGTGGCCCGTGCGATGCTGGTTTGCGTGACGCTCGAGGACCTGGTGAGACTGCGCCGCGCACGGGACGTGATGGATCGCGACTACGCCCGCCCGCTGGACGTGCCCGCGCTGGCCGCCGTCGCCCTCATGTCGCCCGGGCACTTCTCCCGCAGCTTCCGCGCCGCCTTCGGCGAGACGCCGTACAGCTACCTGATGACCCGCCGTATCGAGCGTGCCAAGGCGCTGCTGCGGCGGGGCGACCTGAGCGTGACGGAGGTCTGCTTCGAGGTGGGGTGTACGTCACTGGGGTCGTTCAGCTCGCGCTTCACGGAGCTGGTCGGCGAGAGCCCGAGCGCGTACCGGGCCCGCCGGCACGAGGAGGGCGCCGCGATCCCGGCGTGCGTGGCCAAGGTCTTCACGCGACCGGTCAGAGCCGGCCGGCCGGGCGCGAGCGGGCGACCGGTCAGGATCGGAGAAGCGGATCCGGCCGCCGCCTCGTAGCGTCGACGGCATGAACATCAAGCTCTCGCAGTGCTTCATCGCAGTCGACGACCATGACAAGGCGCTCACCTTCTACCGGGACGTCCTCGGCCTGGAGGTGCGCAACGACGTCGCCTTCGAGGGGATGCGCTGGGTGACCGTCGGATCGCCCGCGCAGCCGGACGTGGAGATCGTCCTCGAACCGCCGCTCGCCGACCCCAACGCCTCGCCGGCCGACCGGCAGGCCATGGCCGAGCTCCTGGCCAAGGGCCTGCTGCGCGGTGTGATCTTCTCCACCGACGATGTCGACGCGGTCTTCGAGCGGATCCGGGCGGCCGGCGGCGAGGTCCTCCAGGAGCCGATCGACCAGCCCTACGGCGTCCGGGACTGCGCCTTCCGCGACCCGGCGGGCAACATGCTCCGCTTCAACCAGCCCCGCACTCGCTGACCCCCCGCCCGTTCTCAGGGGCGTCCCGCACCGAAGGCTCTGCGGGGGACTCCCGTCGGGGGCTCCCTCCGGCGACGTAAACGGCGGGTGAGAAGGGCGGAGTCCCGATTGCGTGCGGGGCGGGGCGTGCCCAAGGTCGAAGAGTGAGCACGCCCTCCGCACCGCTGCCCGAACCCGCCGTGCCGTACCCGTCCGTGCGGCGTCCCGCTCCCCGCCGGGCGCTGCGGCCGTGGCACCCGGCTCCGGCCGGTGTGCTCCCGGCCCTCGCCCTGTTCGTGGCCGTCCGCGCCGCCGGTGTCGTCGCGGTCGTCGTGACGAGCCGGCTGTACGGCCGGCCGCTCACCAAGAACCTCGCCCACTCCTGGGACTCCAACTGGTACCTGCATATCGCCACGCACGGCTACGGACACCTGATCTGGATCACTCCCACGGGCGACGTGCAGACCGACTGGGCGTTCTTCCCGCTGTATCCGACCCTGATCCGGGCGCTCACGGCCGTGCTGCCCCTCTCCCCCGCCGGGGCCGGCCTGCTGATCGCCTGGTGCGCGGCGGCCGTGGCCGCCTGGGGGATCTATGCCGTCGGCCACCGTCTGTACGGGCGGGCGGTCGCCACCGCGCTGGTGGCGCTGTGGGCCTCGCTGCCGCACTCGGTCGTCCTCACGCTCGCCTACACCGAGCCGCTGTTCGCCGCGCTCGCGGCCTGGTGTCTGTACGCCGTGCTCAAGGACCGCTGGCTGACGGCCGGTGTGCTCGCGGCCCTGGCCGGGCTGTCACGGCCGAGCGGCATCGCGGCGGCCGTGGCCGTCGTCGCGGCGGCCGGGTACGCGATCGTGCGGCGCCGCGGCCGGGCGCCGGCCGGGCTGTGGGCGGGCGCCGTCCTCGCCCCGCTGGGCTGGGCGGGCTATGTGCTGTGGGTGGGGTGGCGTACCGGGGACCTGCTGCACGGCTACTTCCGGGTGCAGAGCGCCTGGAGTTCGCGCCTCGACTTCGGGATGGGCGCCCTGCGCTTCCTCAAGGCGCTGTTCCTGCACGGCGGCGGGGTCGTCTACCCGCTGGCCCTGGTGGTGGTGGGCGCCGGGATCCTGCTGTTCGGCCTGCTGTGTCTGGAGCGCGCCCCGCTGCCGCTGGTGGTGTTCGCGGGCACCCTGCTCCTGCTGGTGGTGGCGGTGTCGGGGCCGTTCGCGTCCAAGCCCCGTTTTCTGCTGCCCGCGTTCCCGCTCCTCGTGCCCCTCGCCCTGGCGCTCGTGCGGACCTGGCGCGCGAAGCGGGCGAGGGCGCTGCTGCTGGGCGGGGCGCTGACGGCCGTGTCGCTCGCGTACGGGACGTTCGTGGTGGCGGTCGCGCGTCAGCCCCTGTGACCCGCGGTCCCGGCGCGGCGGTGGCGGTTAAAACGAATACAAACACAGACAGACGTCCGGGCCGGCCACCGTGGGCCGGCCCGGACGTCCGAGCGTGCGAGCGGTCAGACGAGGTCGAACCGGTCGAGGTTCATGACCTTCGTCCAGGCCGCGACGAAGTCCGTCACGAACTTCTCCGCGGCGTCGTCGCTCGCGTAGACCTCGGCGAGCGCCCGCAGTTCGGAGTTGGAGCCGAACACGAGGTCGGCGCGGCTGCCGGTCCACCTGACCGCGCCGGTGGCGTCCCGGCCCTCGAAGGTGGTCCGGTCCTCCGAGGTCGCCTTCCACGTCGTGCCCAGGTCGAGCAGGTTGACGAAGAAGTCGTTGGTGAGGGTGCCGGGGGCGTCGGTGAGGACGCCGAGCTTCGTGTTGTCGTGGTTCGCGCCCAGGACGCGCAGACCGCCGACGAGGACCGTCAGCTCGGGGGCGCTCAGGGTGAGCAGGTTCGCCCGGTCGAGCAGCAGGTACTCGGCGGGCAGCCGGTTGCTCTTGCCGAGGTAGTTGCGGAACCCGTCGGCGGCCGGCTCCAGCGCGGCGAACGACTCCGCGTCGGTGTGCTCGTCCGTCGCGTCGACGCGGCCCGGGGTGAAGGGGACCTCGACGTCATGACCGGCGTCCTTGGCGGCCCGCTCCACGGCGGCGCTGCCGCCGAGCACGATCAGGTCGGCCAGCGAGACCTTCTTGGCGCCCGAGTCGAACTCCTGCTGGATGCCTTCCAGGGTGCGCAGCACGGTCGCCAGCTCGTCCGGGTTGTTCACCTCCCAGCCGCTCTGCGGCTGCAGGCGGATACGGGCGCCGTTGGCGCCGCCGCGCTTGTCGCTGCCGCGGAAGGTCGACGCCGAGGCCCACGCGGTGGAGACGAGCTGCGCGACCGTCAGGCCCGAGTCGAGCAGCTTGGCCTTGAGCGCGGCGATGTCGGCGGCGTGGATGGCCGCGCCCTCGGCGGCCGGCAGCGGGTCCTGCCACGGCAGGGTCTCCGCGGGCACCTCCGGGCCGAGGAACAGCGACTTCGGGCCCAGGTCACGGTGGGTCAGCTTGTACCAGGCCCGGGCGAAGGCGTCCGCGAACTCCGCGGGGTTCTCGTGGAAGCGGCGGGAGATCGGCTCGTAGACCGGGTCGAAGCGCAGTGCCAGGTCGGTGGTGAGCATCGCCGGGGCGATCTTCTTCGACGGGTCGTGGGCGGCGGGCACCGTGCCCTCGCCCGCGCCGTCCTTCGGCTTCCACTGCTTGGCGCCGGCCGGGCTCTCGGTCAGCTCCCACTCGTAGCCGAAGAGGTTGTCGAAGAAGCCGTTGCTCCACCGGGTGGGGGTGCTGGTCCAGGTGACCTCAAGGCCGGAGGTGATGGTGTCCGCGCCCTTGCCGGTGCCGTAGCCGCTCTTCCAGCCGAGGCCCTGCTCCTCCAGCGGGGCGGCCTCGGGGTCGGGGCCGACAGCGTCCGCCGGGCCGGCGCCGTGGGTCTTGCCGAAGGTGTGGCCGCCGGCGATCAGGGCGACGGTCTCCTCGTCGTTCATCGCCATACGGCGGAACGTCTCGCGGATGTCGCGGGCCGCGGCGATCGGGTCCGGGGTGCCGTTGGGGCCCTCCGGGTTGACGTAGATGAGGCCCATCTGGACCGCGCCGAGCGGGTTCTCCAGCTCGCGGTCGCCGGTGTAGCGCTCGTCGCCGAGCCAGGTGGTCTCGGGACCCCAGTAGACGTCCTCCTCCGACTCCCAGACGTCCGCCCGGCCGCCGCCGAAGCCGAAGGTCTCGAAGCCCATGGACTCCAGGGCCACGTTGCCGGCGAGGATCAGCAGGTCGGCCCAGGACAGGCTCTGGCCGTACTTCTTCTTGACCGGCCACAGCAGACGGCGGGCCTTGTCCAGGTTGGCGTTGTCCGGCCAGCTGTTGAGCGGGGCGAAGCGCTGCTGGCCGGCGCCGGCGCCGCCGCGGCCGTCGCTGATCCGGTAGGTGCCGGCGCTGTGCCAGGCCATGCGGATGACGAACGGGCCGTAGTGGCCGAAGTCGGCGGGCCACCAGTCCTGTGAGGTCGTCAGCACGTCCTCGATGTCCCGCTTGACGGCCGGGAGATCGAGGGACTTGAAGGCCTCGGCGTAGTCGAACTCCTCACCGAGCGGGTTGGCCACGGCGGGGTTCTTCGCAAGGATCTTCAGATTGAGCCGCTCCGGCCACCACTGGCGGTTGCCGCCGCCCTGCGTCGGGTGCGGGGCGCGATCGTGCGCGACCGGGCAGCCGCCTGTCTCCTCCGTTTTCGCGTCAGTGACGATTGCCTCATGGTTCTCGGACATTGAAATCCTTCCGGACTGGGCGGATCTTGGTGCTCAGGAACTGCGGGCGGTGGAACAAGCGGGGCACAGGCCCCAGTAGATGACCTCGGCCTCGTCGATGACGTAGCCGTGGTCGTCGGAGGCGGTCAGGCAGGGGGCGTCGCCGACCGCGCAGTCGACGTCGGCGACGGCACCGCACGACCGGCAGATGACGTGGTGGTGGTTGTCGCCGATGCGGCCCTCGAACCGGGCGGGGCTGCCTGCCGGTTCGATACGGCGTATGAGTCCGGCCGCGGTGAGGGCGTGCAGGCCCTCGTACACGGCCTGGAGGGAGATGTGGCCGACGCGCTCGCGCACCCCGGAGGCGATGGCCTCGACGCCGAGGTGGTCGCCGCGCCGGACGGTGTCGAGCAGGGCGACACGGGCGGCCGTCACACGCAGACCGGCACCGCGCAGCTCGTCGGCGGCGGTCGGAGGCTGGGCTGCGGTCATGGCGGCCAACCTACCGCCCCAAACACGAATGCTTCAAGAAAACGAGCGGTACAGGTTTTATAGAGTCGGTCATGTCCCGGAGGCCGGCCGAGACGGCCCTCCCGCACGTGTTTCAAGGAGAGAGATGTTACGTTTCCGCCCCCTTCCTCTTGCCGCGCTGGTGGCCACGGCGCTGGCCGCCGTGATGCTGACCGGCTGCTCGATGGACGAAGCGGTCTGCGGTGGCGGCGAGTACCCCGTCCAGGCCGTGGGCAGCACCGGCAGCGCCTGCGCGCCCAAGGGCGAGGACCCGCCGAAGGGCTACGTCCGCTACCCCGAGGGCAAGGTCCCCAAGACGGTCGACGACAAGTGGGAGCGGTACTGGAACACCCATGTGATCGACGAGAACGGCACCGTCAGGAAGGCCGAGGAAGGCGAGTAGGCAGGGCACGGCACCCGGCGGGGCGTCAGGCCTCGGGGCCCGCTCGCCAGCCGGTCCAGCGCAGGACAGTGACGGCCACGACCGGGCCGGCCGGCGGACGGTCGCGGTACTGGGGGTACTTGTCGCGCAGCCGGCCGAGTGCGGCCCGGCACTCGGCCCGCGCGGCGGGTTCGGCGGCGTCGGACCGCAGGATGCGGGCCTCGCCGTCGGCCCGGATCCACCACAGCCGGCCCCAGTCCTCGCCGTACACGTCGGCCAGCAGGCACACGGCGGGGTGGGCGGCGATGTTGCGCAGCCGCTTCAGCCGGGTCGTGGTCTTCGGCTTGCCGTCCACGGCCGTGACGATGCCGTCGGCGCCGTGCCCGCCCGGCCCGGCCGCGATCGCGAACACGACGGGCACCAGATGGGGGCGGCCCGCCTCGTCGACCGTCGCGAGCCGTGCCACCCGGGCGGCGGCGAACCGCCGTCGCGCCTCGTCGGCGGGCATCTCCGGCACCGTGGGCCTCCTTCGTTCCCGTGGGCGGCGCGTCAGTTCCGGCGCAGCGCGTCGATCACGTCGTCGTCGGTGAGCTGTCCGAACTCGTCGTACCACTGGCCGACCGAGCTGAAGGAGGGGGGCGCGTACAGGCAGACGATGTCGTCCGCCTCATGGCGCAGGGCGTCGAGCGACTCGGGCGCGCCGACGGGGACGGCGAGGACGAGGCGCGCGGGCGCCTGGCGGCGCACATGGCGCAGGGCGGCGCGCGCGGTGGAGCCGGTGGCCAGCCCGTCGTCGACGACGATCACCGTGCGGCCCGTCAGTCCGGGCGGCGGGCGGCCCTCGCGGTAGCGCCGCTCACGGCGGTGTAGTTCGGTCCGTTCCCGTGCCACCGTGGGGGCGAGGCGCTTCTCGCTCAGGCCGAGCCGCTCCAGGCTGTACGCGTCGTAGAGGGGCGGATCGTCGCCCGCGATCGCGCCGATGCCGAACTCCTCGTGGTGCGGGGCGCCGATCTTGCGGACGAGCAGGACGTCCAGCGGGGCGCCGAGGGCGCGCGCGATCTCCGCGGCCACCGTGACGCCGCCGCGCGGCAGGGCCAGCACGACGGGGTCCGGCAGGCCGCCCTGCTCGCGCAGTACGGTCAGCCGCCCGGCGAGTTCCCGTCCGGCCTGGCTCCGGTTCTGGAACCGCATGGTCCGTCCTCTCCGCCGGAGGTGGCTCCCCTCTCCTCCCATGGTGGTACGACGACCCCACCGGGGCTATACACACCCTGTTCCGGACGGTCGGTTCCCTAAGATCGTCGCGTGGCCGACTTCCTTCTCCAGCGCACGGCACCGCTTCCCGTCGACGAGGCGTGGCGTCGGCTCACTCAGTGGCCCCGGCACGGCGACGCGGTGCCGCTGACCCGCGTCGCCGTGGTCACCGGTCCGCCGACCCGGGTGGGCACGCGCATCGTGGCCCGCACGGGCATCGGGCCGTTCGCCTTCGACGATCCGATGGAGGTCACGGTGTGGTGCCCGCCGGCCGACGGCGAGCCCGGCCTCGTCCATCTGGCCAAGCGGGGCCGGGTGGTCCTCGGCTGGGCCGAACTGGAGGTCCGCCCGGGCCCCGGCGGCCGCACCCGGGTGCTGTGGCGGGAGGACCTGCGGATCCGCGGACTCCCGCCGCTCTTCGACCCGTTGCTGACCCGAGCCGCCCGAGCCGTCTTCGGCCGGGCGGTCAACTCCCTGCTCAGAAGGGCCTGACGAGCCCCGCCGCGGGACCGGGTCAGGCCACGGAGCCGATCCGGTGGGGTGGGGGCGCGGCGGGGTCGTGGTGGATCGGGGTGTGGGCCCCGGTGGGGCGGCACCGGTGCCGCCGCGGCGGTGCGCGACGATCTCCGACGCGATCGACAGGGCCGTCTCCTCGGGCGTGCGGGCGCCGAGGTCGAGGCCGATCGGTGAGCGCAGCCGGGCCAGTTCGAGTTCGGAGACGCCGGCCTCGCGCAGCCGCTCGGTACGGTCCCGATGGGTGCGGCGGGAGCCCATCGCGCCGACGTACGCGACCGGCAGGCGCAGCGCCAGCCGAAGGAGCGGAATGTCGAACTTGGCGTCATGGGTGAGGACACACAGCACGGTCCGGCCGTCGACGCCGGTGCGCTCCAGATACCGGTGCGGCCACTCCACGACGATCTCGTCGGCCTCCGGGAACCGGGCCCTCGTCGTGAAGACGGGTCGGGCGTCGCACACCGTCACGTGGTAGCCGAGGAATTTGCCGATCCGCACCAGCGCCGACGCGAAGTCGATCGCCCCGAAGACGATCATCCGCGGCGGCGGCACGGACGACTCGACCAGGACGGTGAGCGGCGCCCCGCAGCGGGAGCCCCGCTCGCCGGTCTGCAGGGTGCCGGTGCGGCCCGCGTCCAGGAAGGCACGGGTCTCGGCGGCGACGGTGCGGTCCAGTGCCGGGTGGCCGCCGAAGCCGCCCTCGACGGTGCCGTCGGCGCGCACCAGCAGCGCCCGGCCGGTCGGCCCGGCCGGGCCCGCGACGATCCGCGCGAGCGCCGCCGCCTCCCCGCGCGCGGCGGCGGCCAGCGCGGCGGCGACCACCGGGCGGGCGGGATCGGCCGCCCGCACCGGTGTGACGAGGACGTCGATGACGCCGCCGCAGGTCAGGCCGGTGGCGAAGGCGTCCGCGTCGCTGTAGCCGAAGCGTTCGAGAACGGTCTCGCCGTCCTGGAGCGCCTGGCGGCACAGCTCGTAGACGGCGCTCTCCACACAGCCGCCGGAGACCGAGCCGATCGCGGTGCCGTCGGCGTCCACCGCGAGGGCGGCACCGGGCAGTCGCGGCGCGCTGCCGCCGACCGCCACCACCGTGGCCACGGCGGCGTCCCGGCCCCGCTCGACCCACCGGTTCAGCTCGTCGGCGATGTCCAGCATGTCTCGGTCTCCTCACGGCCATCGGATGAAGGGCGCAGCCGGACCGCGCCCCCAAAGGGGCGCGAGGAACTGCGCGACCAGCCACGATCCGGGCCGCAGCCGAACGACGGCACAGCCCGGCCGACCCAGCGGAGCTATGCCGTGCCGGTGAGGTGTTCCGGCCGGACCGGCGTCCTGTTCAGCTCCAGCCCGGTCGCGTCCCGGATCGCCGCGAGGACGGCCGGCGTCGAGGACAGGGTGGGGGCCTCGCCGACCCCGCGCAGCCCGTACGGCGCGTGGTCGTCGGCGAGTTCGAGCACGTCGACGGGGATGGTCGGCGTGTCGAGGATGGTGGGGATCAGGTAGTCCGTGAAGGACGGGTTCCTGACCTTCGCCGTCCTCGGGTCGACGATGATCTCCTCCATCACCGCGATGCCCAGGCCCTGCGTGGTGCCGCCCTGGATCTGGCCGACGACCGACAGCGGGTTGAGCGCCTTGCCGACGTCCTGGGCGCAGGCCAGCTCGACGACCTTGACCAGGCCCAGTTCGGTGTCGACCTCGACGACGGCGCGGTGCGCGGCGAAGGAGTACTGCACATGGCCGTTGCCCTGGCCGGTGCGCAGGTCGAAGGGCTCGGTGGGCCGGTGCCGCCACTCCGCCTCGACCTCGACGGCCTCGCCCTCCAGGACATCCACCAGATCGGCGAGCACCTCGCCGCCGTCGGTGACGACCTTGCCGCCCTCCAGCAGCAGTTCGGCCGTGGCCCAGGCGGGGTGGTACGTGCCGAACCGGCGGCGCCCCAGTTCCAGGACCCGCTCGCGCACCAGCTCGCAGGCGTTCTTGACGGCGCCGCCGGTGACGTACGTCTGCCGGGATGCCGAGGTTGAACCGGCGCTGCCCACCTGCGTGTCGGCGGGGTGGATGGTCACCTGGGCGACGCCCAGCTCGGTGCGGGCGATCTGCGCGTGGACGGTGACGCCGCCCTGGCCGACCTCCGCCATCGCCGTGTGCACGGTGGCCACCGGCCGGCCGCCGACGACCTCCATCCGGACCTTGGCGGTCGAGTAGTCGTCGAAGCCCTCGGAGAAGCCGACGTTCTTGATGCCGACCGCATAGCCGACACCGCGTACGACGCCTTCTCCGTGGGTGGTGTTGGACAGGCCGCCGGGCAGCTGCCGTACGTCGGCGCCCTCGCTGGACTCCCACTGGCGCTCCGGTGGCATGGGCATCGCCTTGACGCGGCGCAGCAGTTCGGCGACCGGGGCCGGCGAGTCGACCCGCTGGCCCGTCGGCATGACCGTGCCCTGTTCCATCGCGTTCAGCTGACGGAACTCGACCCTGTCCATGCCGAGGCGGTCGGCGACCTTGTCCATCTGCGCCTCGTACGCGAAGCACGCCTGGACCGCGCCGAAGCCGCGCATCGCGCCGCACGGCGGGTTGTTGGTGTAGAGGGCGACGGCCTCGATCTCGACGTCGTCGACGGCGTACGGGCCGATGCCGAGGGAGGCGGCGTTGCCGACGACGGCCGGGGAGGCGGAGGCGTAGGCGCCGCCGTCGAGCACGATGCGGCACTTCACATGGGTGAGCTTGCCGTCCTTCGTGGCGCCGTGCTCGTAGTGCAGCCGGGCCGGGTGGCGGTGGACATGCCCGAAGAAGGACTCGAAGCGGTTGTAGACGATCTTGACCGGTCTGCCGGTGCGGAGCGCCAGCAGGCAGGCGTGGATCTGCATCGACAGGTCCTCGCGTCCGCCGAACGCGCCGCCCACGCCGGACAGCGTCATCCGGACCTTGTCCTCGGGCAGGCCGAGCACGGGCGCGATCTGGCGCAGGTCGGAGTGGAGCCACTGGGTGGCCACGTAGAGGTGGACGCCGCCGTCCTCCTCCGGTACGGCGAGGCCCGACTCGGGGCCGAGGAAGGCCTGGTCCTGCATCCCGAAGGTGTAGTCGCCCGCGACGACGACGTCGGCCTTCTTCGCGGCCTCCGTCACATCGCCGCGGACGATCGGCTGGCGGTGGACGATGTTCGGGTGCGCGACGTGCCCGATGTGGGAGTCGGTGCGGTTCTCGTGGACGAGGAGCGCGTCCGGGGCGGTCGCGGAGGCCTCGTCGGTGATGACGGGCAGCTCGCGGTAGTCGACCTTGATCTTGGCCGCGGCGCGGCGCGCGGTCTCCGGGTGGTCGGCGGCGATGACCGCGACCGGCTCGCCGTGGTGGCGCACCTTGCCGTGGGCCAGCACGGGGGTGTCCTGGATCTCCAGGCCGTAGTGCTTCACGTCGGCCGGCAGATCGTCGTACGTCAGCACGGCATGGACGCCCGGTATGGCCAGGGCCTCGCTCGTGTCGATCGACACGATCTCGGCGTGCGCGACCGTGGAGCGCAGGATCTGGCCCCAGAGCATGTCCTCGTGCCACATGTCGGACGCGTAGGCGAACTCTCCGGTGACCTTGAGGATGCCGTCGGGACGGAGCGTGGACTCGCCGATGCCGCCCTTGGTCGGAGTGCCCTGCGTGATCTTGGTGGGAGCGCCGTTGGGCATGGTCAGACCCCCTCGGACTGCCGGGCGGCGGCGAGCCGGACCGCGTCCATGATCTTCTCGTAGCCGGTGCAGCGGCACAGGTTGCCCGACAGCGCCTCGCGGATGTCCGCGTCGGTCGGATCGGGGTTGCGCTCCAGCATCTCGTCGGCGGCGACCAGCAGACCGGGGGTGCAGAAGCCGCACTGGACGGCGCCCGCGTCGATGAACGCCTGCTGGACCGGGGAGAGCCCGGTGCCCTCGCCGGTCCGCGCGCCGGTACCGTTCGCCTGCCGGCGCCGGGCCCCGTCGAGCGACGTGCCGCGGGCGGGCGCCTCGCCCGACCGCTGCTCGGCGTGGTCCGCGAGGCCCTCGACGGTGACCACCTCGCGGCCCTCGACCTGACCGGCGGCGACCAGGCACGCGCACACCGGCACGCCGTCCAGGCGGACCGTGCACGAGCCGCACTCGCCCTGCTCGCAGGCGTTCTTGGAGCCGGGCAGGCCGAGGCGTTCCCTGAGCACGTACAGCAGGGACTCGCCCTCCCAGACGTCGTCGGCCTCCTGGGGCCGCCCGTTGACGGTGAAGGTGACGCGCATCAGGCAGCTCCCTCGGTGGTGCGGCGGGCGCCGCGGTACGACTCCCAGGTCCAGGTGAGCGTCCGGCGGGCCATGACGCCGACCGCGTGGCGGCGGTAGCTCGCGGTGCCCCGGACGTCGTCGATCGGGTTGCACGCGGCGGCGCACAGGTCCGCGAACCGCTTGGCGACCGACGGGGTGACGGCCTTGCCGTTGTCCCAGAAGCCGCCCTCGTCGAGCGCCGCGTTCAGGAAGTCCTCGGCGGTCCTGGCGCGCACCGGGGTGGGCGCGGCCGAGCCGATGCCGGTGCGGACGGTCCGGGTCTCGGGGTGCAGTGCCAGCCCGAAGGCGCACACGGCGATGACCATGGCGTTGCGGGTGCCGACCTTGGAGAACTGCTGCGGCCCGTCGGCCTTCTTGATCCGCACCGCGCGGATCAGCTCGTCCGCGGCGAGGGCGTTGCGCTTCACGCCGGTGTAGAAGTCGTCGATCGGGATCAGCCGGGTGCCGCGCACGGACTCGGCCTCGACCTCGGCGCCCGCGGCGAGCAGCGCAGGGTGGGCGTCCCCGGCCGGGGAGGCGGTGCCGAGGTTGCCGCCGACGCCGCCGCGGTTGCGGATCTGCGGGGAGGCGACCGTGTGCGAGGCGAGCGCGAGGCCGGGCAGTTCGGCGCGGAGGTGCTCCATGATCCTGGTGTACGGGACGGAGGCGCCCAGCCGCACGGTGTCCGCGCCGACCTCCCACTCGTAGAGATCACCGATCCGGTTGAGGTCGAGGAGGTACTCGGGCCGCCGGTGGTCGAAGTTGATCTCGACCATCACATCGGTGCCACCCGCGATCGGCACAGCGGTGGGGTGCTCCGCCTTCGCGGCGAGCGCCTCGTCCCAGCTGGCGGGGCGAAGGAAGTCCATGACCGGCTCTCTTCTTCGTCGTCGTGCGGGGCGTACAGATTGAGCCAATCCGTGTGCGGCGGGCCCGGCTCGTTCATGAGCTGTTTACGCGCAGCGGGGTCAGTACACAGGGCTGTGCTCCGAGCGGGTCAGTCACCGAAACCATGAAGGAGTTGGCTGGCCAGGACGGGCATCTTGTAGATTCGTATGAACGGAGGTCATCCGTAACCTCTCCGTTTTCCCGAGGAAACGCGGGACACGGCCGGGCCGTCATGCAGAGCGGTCCGCGCACCGGTCGCCGGCTCCTCCCACGACTTCCCACCAAGATTCATCGTAGGTTTCGAGACACAGAACGGCGGCGACGAAATGCGGCTGCGCGCACTGCTGGACACCGATGCGCTGGGCCTGCGGCTGCTCGGCGGCGAGGACGAGCTGGACCGGACCGTACGGGGCGTGATGACCACCGACCTGCGGGACCCCAGCCGCTATCTCTCGGGCGGCGAGCTGGTGCTGACGGGGCTGGCCTGGCGCCGGGACGCCACCGACTCCGAGCGCTTCGTACGGATCCTGGTACAGGCCGGCGTCGCCGCCCTGGCCGCCGGCGAGGCCGAGCTCGGCATGGTCCCGGACGATCTGGTGCTGGCCTGCGCGCGGCACCGGCTGCCGCTGTTCGCCGTGATCGAGGCGGTGTCGTTCGCGACGATCACCGAGCACGTCGTGCGCCAGGTGTCCGGCGAGCGCGCCGGGGACCTCGCGGCCGTCGTGGACCGGCACCGGCGGATGATGACCGCGGGCCCCGCGGGCGGCGGCCCCGATGTGGTCCTCGACCTGCTCGGCACCGACCTGGACCTGCGGGCCTGGGTGCTCTCCCCCACCGGCCGGCTCATCGCGGGCTCCAAGGTCGCCGGCGCCGACCTGCCCGCCGAGACCGGCGCCCGGCTGGCCGCCGAGCACCTCGCGGCCGTCCGCACCGGCCGCCGCGGACCGCACCGGCTGGTCCTCGGCCGCACGACGTACTCCCTCTTCCCGATCCGCTCCAGCGGCCGCTCCCCGCAGGCCGCCCGGGACGTCCGCGAGACAGTGCTGTCGGACTGGCTGCTCGCCGTCGAGGCCGACGCCGGGGACTGGCCCGAGGAGCGGCTCGAACTGCTCCGGGGCGTCACCCAGCTGATCGCGGTCGAACGGGACCGGCGGGACGCGGCGCGCACGGTGCGGCGGCGGCTCGCGCAGGAGGTGGTGGAGCTGGTGCAGGCGGGTGCGGCGCCCGCCGAGATCGCCGCGCGGCTGCGGGTGACCGCGCCCGTGCTGCTGCCCGGGCTCGGCGCGGCCCCGCACTGGCAGGTGGTGGTGGCCCGGGTCGAATGGGAGGACCTGCCCGGCGGGCCCGCGGCGGCCTCGGCCGAGGGCGCCGGAGGGCACCGGGCGAGCGACATCGCGGGCGGCCCGGTCGCCCAGGCGCTGCTGGAGGAGATCCTGGTCGACCCGCTGGCCACCGGGCCCGAGCCCGCCGACCGCATCGCCGTCGCCCACACCGGCGACGAGGCCGTCGCGCTGGTCCCGCTCCCGGCCGTCTCCGCCGAGCACGACGGCTCGGAGTCCGGGATCCTCGCCGACGCGCTCCTGGCGTCCGTACGCGACCCGCTGACGGCGGGTCTGAACGACGACGGCCGGGTCACCCTGGGCGTCAGCGCGGCCGTGCACTCGGCGGAGGGGCTGCGCGGGGCGCTGGAGGAGGCCCGGCACGCCCGCCGGGTGGCCGCGGCGCGCCCCGGGCGGGTGTGCGCGGCGGGCCACCAGGAGCTGGCCTCGCACGTACTGCTGCTGCCCTTCGTGCCGGACGACGTACGGCGGGCCTTCACCGCCCGGCTCCTGGACCCGCTGCGCGACTACGACCGCCGGCACCGGGCCGAGCTGATCCCGACACTGGAGGCGTTCCTGGACTGCGACGGCTCCTGGACCCGCTGTGCCACCCGGCTCCACCTGCACGTCAACACGCTGCGGTACCGGGTGGGCCGGATCGAGCAGTTGACGGGACGGGACCTTTCGCGGCTGGAGGACAAGCTCGATTTCTTCCTGGCGCTGCGCATGAGCTGAGGTCACGCGGGCGTGCGCCGGGTGGACGTCGGGTGACGTCCTGTCCCACGACTTTGTGAAATCCTTCACCCACCCTCTTGGCCCGGCCCCGGAAAGGGTGCTGGAATGCCGCCACCACTCAACAGCTCGACGGCGCGCTCGGGGAGGGCAATGTGGCGCATTCCGCCATGTCTGGTAACGGAACGACCGCCGGTGACGATCCGCTCCAGACCGCGGTATGGCGATTGCGCTCGCGGGCCTGCTGGGCCGACGCGGCGGCCCTGCTCCGGCCCGACACCGCGCCGGCCGCGCTCCAGCGGGCCGGGCTGCTGGTGGAGCGCTGTCTGTACACCGAGCGGGGCTGGGCCGAGGCCGAGGACGCGCTGCGTACGGCGGAGGCGGTGGCCCAGAGCGACGAGGAGCGCGGCGCGGCGGCCTGCGAGCGCGGCCAGCTCGCCTACGCGGCCACGCTGCACGGGGTGCGGGACCGGGCGGACGAGGCGCGGGCCGCGCTGGGCCGGGCGGCGGCGCTGATCCCGCCCGGGGCGGCCGGCCGGGCGCTGCTGGACTTCCGCCGGGGTCTGCTGGCCGAGAACCTGGCCCGCTCCCCGCAGGCGGCGCGGGCCGCGTACCACCGGGCCCACGCGAGCGCTGCCGCGCATGGCGACCCGCTGCTCCTGTCCTTCACCTGGCGGCACCTCGCGGGGCTCGCCCTGCGGGACGGCGAGGTGGCCGAGGCACGCCATGGCTTCGCCGAATCCCTGCGGATCCGCGAGGAGCTGGGCTACCTGGTCGGCACGGCGCCGGCCCTGGCCTCGCTCGCCGACACCTCACCCGAGCCGGAGGCGTCCCGCCTCCGCGAGGAGGCCCTCCGGCTGTTCCGCCTCCTCGGCGGCGTACCCACCTGGCTCGCCCAGCACCTCACCCCACCCGCCCCGGACACAGCAACGGCCTGACCCCCACAACGAACACCATCCGCCACCTGGGCAACCCCGGCCCGCGGCCGCCTGGGGACGCACCGAACCGCAGCCACCCGACCGCCCGCCAGGCACCCGCCGGCCGCAAAAGCGCGACGGGCAGCGGAGGCGAAAGGGCGCGGACGCGGCACGGCCCGACCACGACCGAACCGCCCCGGGCCCCACGCGGGACATGGGCCACCCCGGCCCGCGGCCGCCTGGGGACGCACCGAACCGTGGCCGCACCCGACCGTTCGTCGGGTGCTCGCAGGGGGGTGAAGGGCTTCTGCCAGGTGAGGTCAGGGGGTGGGGGTGAAGTGGGCTGTCGTCAGGGTCTGCGCCGCGTTCAGGTCGTGGGCGATCAGGGCCTCCAGGAGGGCCGTGTGCTGGACCGCGTCCGCCAGCAGGTCGGCGCGCTGGAGCCGGGCCGGACCGTCGGCCAGCGGCCCCTGGGACCGCCGGTGCAGGTCCTCCGCGATCTGCACCAGCTGCTCGTTGCCGGACAGCGACAGCACCGCCCGGTGGAAGACCTGGTCCGACTCGGCGTACGTCGCCCGGCACCCGGAGGACGCGGCACGCACGGTGTCCTCGGCCAGCGGCCACAGCTCCGCCCAGCGCTCGGCCGGCACCGTACGGGCCAGCCGCAGCACCACCGGCACCTCGATCAGCGCCCGGACCTCCGCCAGCTCGGCCAGTTCCCGCGCGCCCCGCCGGACCACCCGGAACCCGCGGTTCGGCACGACCTCGACCGCGCCTTCGAGCGCGAGCCGCTGCATGGCCTCCCGCACGGGCGTCGCCGACACCCCGAACTGCTCCCCGAGCGCCGGCGCCGAGTACACCTCGCCGGGCTCCAGGTCACCCGTCACCAGCGCGGTGCGCAGCGCGTCCAGGATCTGTCCGCGCACCGACGCCCGCTGGACGGGGCGCGGCTGCGGAATGGGCCGCTCACTGTGCGTATGCTCGCCGCGGACGCCCGGCGGCGGCGCGCCCCGCTCCCGGCCCCCGTCCGCGGGGAGAGCCTGGGCGGGCACCCGGGCCGCCTCCGCCCGCAGCTCCGGGACCCCGGTCGCGACGGAGTCGTGCACACCGTGCCTCACGGGCCCTCCTCCGGGTTGTCGGCACTTGGGGTCATTACGACGGGTTGTTACCTGTCCGTCAAGCACCTTAGGCGCATGACGCGACAGTTCAAATTCCAACCGGCCAGGTAAGGCAAGGCTCACCCGTCTCACGGCCGGCGCGTGGCACGACACACCCCCGGCGTCCACTAAGATCATCTACGATCGGGGCGTTCGTACGGGGGCAGCCGATTCACAACTTCCTCACTTTCCACGGGAACTTTCCGTGGAACCATCCGTACGGGTAGTCTTACTCGAACTCAACTCCCGCCCCTCAAGCGGCAGTTCGAGCAGAACGCCGCCATGGGCATCCCCTTGCACCTCCTTGGCGGCCTCTTGCCCCGAAACCCCCTGAGGGCCGGCGGAATTGGGCCACTATGACGGGCGTTACGCCCTATCCCAATGCAAGGGACCCCAGATGAGACTGACCGACATATCGCTGAACTGGCTGCTTCCGGGCGCCGTACTGCTCCTGGGCATCCTGGCGGCGGTGGCGGTGCTCGCGCGCAGCAAGCGGTCCGGGGAGCACGCGAAGACCGAGGACTCGTGGGAGCGGAACGAGGAGCGGCGCAGGCGCAAGGAGGCCATCTACGGCACGGCTTCCTACGTACTCCTCTTCTGCTGTGCGGCGGTCGCGGCCGCCCTCTCCTTCAAGGGTCTGGTCGGCTTCGGTGAGCAGAACCTGGGCCTGTCCAACGGCTGGCAGTACCTCGTGCCGTTCGGCCTGGACGGCGCGGCCATGTTCTGTTCCGTCCTCGCGGTGCGTGAGGCCAGCCACGGCGACGCGGCCCTCGGCTCCCGGATCCTCGTATGGACGTTCGCGGGCGCCGCTGCCTGGTTCAACTGGGTGCACGCGCCCAGGGGGCTGAGCCACGACGGTGCGCCGCACTTCTTCGCGGGCATGTCCCTCTCCGCGGCCGTGCTGTTCGACCGCGCGCTGAAGCAGACCCGCCGGGCCGCCCTGCGCGAGCAGGGTCTCGTGCCGCGTCCGCTGCCGCAGATCCGCATCGTCCGCTGGCTGCGCGCGCCCCGTGAGACCTACAAGGCCTGGTCGCTCATGCTGCTGGAGAACGTGCGCAGCCTGGACGAGGCCGTCGACGAGGTCCGCGATGACAAGCGGCAGAAGGAAGAGACCCGGCTGCGCAGGCGTGAGCAGCAGCGCCTCGAGCGGGCCCAGCTCAAGGCCATCACCCGCGGCACCCGTGGCACCCGCGGCTTCATCGGGCGTGGCGGCCGCCAGGTCGAGGTGTCGGTGGAGCGCGGCTCCGCACAAGTTTCCGCGGAGCCTGCCATATCCGCGCCGGAACCGCTGCCCGTACGCTCTCGGCCGTCCCTTCAGCCGGTCCGCAAAGGGGCTGACCCGATCACCGTCGACCTGACCGCGGAGGACGACACCATGGCCCTGCCGCGACTCGACTCCCTGGAGCGCAAGCTCAAGGACCTGGAGCAGCAGTTCGGTTAGGACTCGGTGCGACCAGGACCCGGTCCGGCCGGACCGGGCACCACGGGGCGGGGGCGTGACCACGCAGGTCACGCCCCCGCCCCGTGCGCGCTCCTGCCCCCTGCACGTTCCCGCTTCGGTCAGGCGGCCTCCGCGCCCAGTTCGAACCACACCGACTTGCCCACGCCGTGCGCCCGTACGCCCCACGCGTCCGCGAGGGACTGCACCAGGACCAGGCCCCGGCCGTGCGTGCCGTCGCCGGCCGAGGGCGCCCGCAGCACCGGCCGGCGGGCCACGAAGTCCCGCACCTCCACCCGCAGTCCGCGCGGTCCGACGACCGCCGTCAGGACGGCGTCCTCGTCGGTGTGGACGAGCGCGTTGGTGACCAGTTCGCTGGTGAGGAGTTCCGCTATCTCGGAGCGGCCCGGTTTCCCCCAGTGCCGCAGGAGTTCACGCAGTTCCCTGCGCGCCTCGGGCACGGCCCGCAGGTCCGCCCGGCCGAGCCTGCGCCGCAGTTGCGGCGCGTGCGCCCGGTCCGTGCCGTCGTCGGTCTCTTCTCCCGTCGCCTTCACCGAGGAGGCCCCGATGACCACGGGACCACCCCCTCGCGCCTGCCTTCTCATGTCCCCCGCCCGCACGCCGTTGCCGTTGCCCCTCCTGGTCGAACACCTTCACGGGGATCCTTGCCCCGTGAGCCCCTGGCCAGTCCTGCCCGATCGTCGACGTCCGGCGGTTCGGCCATGGCGGTACGGCGACGCCACGGCGGCCCGTGCGCCACACGGACCGTGATCCGGCCACGGAGTGGGCGGTACGGCGCCATGGACGCCCCGACGCGACGGGCCGGGGCGGCCTCCGCGCGGCCCTGACGCACCGTCAGTGCACGTGAATCTGGCCGGAATCGATCGCCCTGCCGTGCGTCCGGTCAGGGCCGTGGAACGTTCCGCAGGTTCGAACGGGCCAGCTGGACCATGCGGCCGACACCGCCGTCCAGCACCATCTTCGAGGCGGACAGGGCGAAGCCGGTGACCATGTCGGCGCTGATCTTCGGCGGAATGGACAGCGCGTTGGGGTCGGTGACGATGTCGACCAGGGCCGGGCCCCGGTGCTTGAAGGCGTCCCGCAGCGCTCCGGCGAGCTGCCTCGGTTTCTCCACCCGCAGCCCGAAGGCACCGCAGGCGCGGGCCACGGCGGCGAAGTCGGGGTTGGTGTTGGTGGTGCCGTACGAGGGCAGGCCGGCCACCAGCATCTCCAACTCGACCATGCTCAGGGCGGAGTTGTTGAACAGTACGACCTTCACCGGCAGGTCGTACTGCACGAGGGTCAGGAAGTCGCCCATCAGCATGGCGAATCCGCCGTCGCCCGACATCGACACGATCTGTCGCCCGCGGTCGGTGAACTGCGCCCCGATCGCCATGGGCAGCGCGTTCGCCATCGAGCCGTGCGAGAAGGAACCGATGACGCGGCGGCGGCCGTTGGGCGAGATGTAGCGGGCCGCCCAGACATTGCACATACCCGTGTCGACCGTGAACACGGCGTCGCTGTCGGCGACTTCGTCGAGGACCGCGGCCACGTACTCGGGGTGGATCGGAACGTGCTTCTCGACCCTCCTGGTGTACGCCTTGACCACACCCTCCAGCGTGTCCGCGTGCTTCTTCAGCATCTTGTCCAGGAAGCGCCGGTTCTCCTTCGTCCGCACCCGCGGCACGAGACAGCGCAGGGTCTCGCGCACATCGCCCCACACGGCCAGGTCGAGGCGGGAGCGGCGGCCCAGCACCTCCGGGCGCACATCGACCTGGACGATCCGCACATCGTCGGGCAGGAAGGCGTTGTACGGGAAGTCGGTGCCGAGCAGGATCAGCAGATCGCACTCGTGGGTGGCCTCGTAGGCGGCGCCGTAGCCGAGCAGACCGCTCATGCCGACGTCGTACGGGTTGTCGTACTGGATCCACTCCTTGCCGCGCAGCGCATGGCCGACCGGGGACTTGATCTTCCCGGCGAACTCCATGACCTCGGCGTGCGCGCCCGCCGTGCCGCTGCCGCAGAACAGGGTCACCCTGTCGGCCTCGTCGATCATCCGGACGAGCGCGTCGATCTCGGCGTCGCCGGGCCGCACGGAGGGCCGGGAGGTCACGAGGGCGAGTTCGGCGGCCTTCTCCGGCGCGGGCTCGGCGGCGACATCACCCGGCAGGGCCACCACGCTGACGCCCCGCTGCCCCACCGCGTGCTGGATCGCGGTCTGCAGCAGCCGGGGCATCTGCTTCGGGGTGGAGATCAGCTCGCTGTAGTGGCTGCACTCGCGGAAGAGCTGGTCGGGGTGGGTCTCCTGGAAGTAGCCCAGGCCGATCTCGCTGGACGGGATGTGCGAGGCGAGGGCGAGCACCGGCGCCATGGAGCGGTGGGCGTCGTACAGGCCGTTGATCAGGTGCAGATTGCCGGGGCCGCAGGAGCCGGCGCAGGCGGCCAGCTTCCCGGTGATCTGGGCCTCCGCACCGGCGGCGAAGGCGGCGGTCTCCTCGTGCCGTACGTGGATCCAGTCGATGGCCGAGTTGCGGCGTACGGCGTCGACCACGGGGTTGAGGCTGTCGCCGACGACGCCGTACAGGCGGCGCACCCCGGCGCGGGCGAGGATGTCCACGAACTGTTCCGCGACGTTCTGTTTGGCCATGGCTTTCGAGTGCCCCTCCGGTCTCGGGGATCCGACGGTCGGCTCGGAGTTCCATGGAGGCACAGGGTCCGCGGTTACGCCTCCCACACGGCGGCGGCCGTACGGTCGTCGGCGTACCCCTTGACCCGCACCTGGGTGTCCGCGAGGAACGCGGCCAGGCCCGGCGGAGTGCCGTCGGACCAGCGCCGGGCCAGATAGGCGCAGAGGGCGGGCTCGCCGCGCAGCGGTTCGGCCAGGCCGCCGCTGCACATCAGCAGCGCATCACCCGGGCGGGCGATGGAGTCCCGGAAACGGAAGGGTTCGCGGGGCGGCTCCGGGACGGGCTCGTAGGGGCTCGGCGGCGTCGGGATGCCCAGGTCCATGGTGAGCCGGTCGCCTTCGGGGGTCTCGGCGGGCGGCGCCCCGCGGCCGAGCACCGCGTCACCGGTGGTGCCGTCCGTGGTGACCTGCGGCTCGATGTCCTGCCAGACGCCGTCCCTGAGCCGGAACAGGCCGCCCTCGCCGACGCCGAAGAAGACGCGGGTACGGCAGTCGGGGCGGGCCGGCAGCAACAGGCAGCGCAGGCCGGCCGCGTACTCGTCCGGGGCGATGCCCTGTTCGGTGGCGCTGGCACGGAGCTTGCCCAGGGTGCGGTCGGTGAGCCGGTGCAGACCGGACTTGAGGTCGCCGCGGCGGGCCGCGTGGATGTCCTCGGCCAGCCGCTGATGGCTGAGGCCGACGGCCCGGCCGATCCACTGGCACGCCTCGGCCGCGGCCCGGTGGGCACCCGGGGTGGCCCGGGCGCCGGTCGCCATCGCGACGAGGATCAGCGCCTGTTCGCCGGTGCCGAACCGCGCGGTGAGCAGCGCGTCGCGGCGCGGTTCGCCCCGGTACCGCGCCGAGTCGCCCCGCACGGACGCGGCGCGCAGGGTGCACACCCCGTACCGGGCACCGTCGAGCACGGTGTCCGCGACCAGTTCGTCGAGCCCGGCGGGATCGGCGAGCGGCAGAGCGGTCGGCTCGGCGTCATAGGTGGGCGGCCCTGACCCGACGAACTCGACGCCCCCCACCGGTCCGCGCCCCGCGCCGAGCCCCTGCCCGATGCCGGAACCAGGGTCCTGCGGGCTCTCGGGTGCCGCATGGAGCACGCGGGGATCGTCCTCGGGCACCCCTTCGGCCGCACCCGGACGGTGCTGCGCCGCCGCCGGGAAGGCCGACAGCAGCGGCGGGTCCGCGGGCGGCGGGCTCGGTGGGCGGGTGCTCAGCGTGTGCGATGCCGAGGCGAAGCGGTCGTCCAGGGAATCGGCCGCGGGTGCGGGGCCGGTGTCCTGTGTGGCGTCGTCGTACAGCTGGCCCCACCAGTCGTCCTCGTCCCGGGTGGGCCTACCCCCCTGCTGGCTCATGCCCCTAATTGTCCACCGCGCGGGCCCCGGGAAAACGGGGCATCCGGAAAAAGCGGCGCGCGGTCCGCCTCGTACGGCGGTCGAGGGAGGCGGTGAACTCCCGTACGAAACACGGCGGTACCCGGTCCAGCGGGTCGGCGGGCACCCCCGGAACCCCCCGTCGACCGTCAGGTGACCGACTTCGCGGTGCGGCCACCATGGCAGAGTGACCGGTGGTGTGGCGACGCTGTGCCGAGGCGGGTGTGCGCCGTGGCCGCTCTCCGCCACGCCCCACCGCGAGGGGCGGTCGGGTCGCCGGGGAGGGACGAGGGCCGATGCTGGCAGCGATAGGGCTGGACGAGACGCACGAGACGGCGTACCGGGCACTGGTGTCCGTGGGCGCGGCCGACGTACCCGATCTGGCACGGCGGCTGATGCTGGCCGAGCACGACACGGAGCGCGCCCTGCGCCGGCTGGAGCGGCACGGCCTCGCGGCCCAGTCGTCGGCCCGCCCCGGCCGCTGGGTGGCGGCACCCCCGGGCGTCGCGCTGGGCGCGCTGCTCACCCAGCAGCGGCACGAGCTGGAGAAGGCCGAGCTGGCGGCGGCCCTGCTCGCCGAGGAGTACCGGGCGGCGGCGGCCGAGCCCGCCGTGCACGACCTGGTCGAGGTGGTGACCGGCGCCGCCGCCGTGGCCCAGCGCTTCCTGCAGATGCAGCTGGCCGCGAGCGACGAGGTCTGCGCGCTGGTCACCGGCAACCCGATGGTCGTCTCCGGCACGGAGAACGACGCCGAGGAGCAGGCCGCCGGACGCGGCGTCCGCTATCGGGTGGTGATCGAGCGCGCGGTGCTGAACATGCCGGACGGGATCACCGAGCTGACGGCGGCCCTGGGCCGGGACGAGCAGGTGCGGGTGGTGGACGAGGTGCCGACCAAGCTGGTGGTGGCCGACCGCTCGCTCGCCATGGTGCCGCTCACCTCGCACAGCGCGGAACCGGCCGCGCTCGTGGTGCACGCCAGCGGCCTGCTGGAGGTGCTGTCGGGACTGTTCGAGTCGGTGTGGCACCGGGCGCTGCCGCTCAGGCTGGGCGCGCAGGGGGTCTGCGAGCAGCAGCCGGACGGCCCCGACGGCACCGACCTGGAGGTGCTGTCGCTGCTGCTCGCCGGGCTGACCGACGCGAGCGTCGCCAAACAGCTGGACCTGGGCCTGCGGACCGTGCAGCGGCGGGTGAAGCGGCTGATGGAGCTGACTGGGGTGACGACCCGGCTGCAGCTGGGCTGGCACGCCTACGAGCGCGGCTGGGTGGCCCGGGACGTCCACGAGTGACGTGTACGTGTCCTGCGTCGGCGGCCGGGTTCCGGCACGCTGGGCAGATGGGAGTGTGGGAACTCCTGCTGGTCGGCCTCGTCATGGCGCTCGGCCTGTGCGGGGTGCTGGTGCCCGGGGTGCCGGGTTCGTGGCTGGTGTGGGCCGCGGTGCTGTGGTGGGCGCTGCAGGATCCGCAGCCGGTCGCGTGGGGTGTCCTGGTGGGGGCGACCGTCGTGCTGTTCCTGTCCCAGGTGGTGCGCTGGGCGCTGCCACCCCGGCGGCTGCGGGCGCGCGGTGCGACACCGCAGACGGAGGCGTACGCGGGGATGGGGGCGTTTCTCGGTTTCTTCCTGCTGCCCGTGGTCGGGGCGATACCCGGCTTCCTGGCCGGGATCTATCTGCACGAGCGGCTGCGCCTGGGCCGCCACGGCGAGGCGGTGGCCGCGCTGCGCACGGCGATGCGCTCGGGCGGCTCCAGCGTGCTGACGGAGCTGTTCACCTGTCTGCTGATCATGGGCGCCTGGCTGGGCGCGGTGGTCTGGGGCTGACGGCACGACGGTTCAGCGCAGGGCGCCGAGGTCGATCGCGTCGCCCAGCGCCCGCATGCCCGCGTCGTTGAAGTGCAGATGGTCGCCGGGGTCGTAGGCGGGCCTGATCCGCTGGGGCCGTGCCGGGTCACGGACGGCGGCGTCGAAGTCGGCCACGGCGTCGAAGACGCCCCCGGTGCGGATGACGGCGTTGATCCGCTGCCGCAGGTCCTCGCGGGCGGCGGTGAAGGCGCGGTGGCCGCCGTACGGGGTGAGGGTGGCGCCGACGACCCGGATGCCGTGGGCGTGCGCGCGGGAGACGATCGTGCGGTACGCGGCCTCGAAGCCGGCGACGTCGTTCGCCCGGGGTGTGCCGTTGATGTCGTTGATGCCTTCGAAGACGATCAGCACCCGCACGCCGGACCGGGACAGCGCGTCGGCGTCCAGCCGGGACAGCGCGCTCGGCCCGGTGCCGTCCCGCAGCAGGCGGTTGCCGGCGATCCCGGCGTTGAGCACCCCCAGCCGGCGGGGCCGGAGGCGTTCGGCGAGCCGGTCGGGCCAGCGGCGGTCGGCGTCGTGGGTGGAGCCGGTGCCGTCGGTGAGGGAGTCCCCGAAGGCCACGACGCTGCCTGCGCCGCGGGGTGCGCGGACGTCGACGCCGGTGACGTAGTACCAGTGGCTGGTGGTGGCCGTGTACGCCGCACCGTCCTCGTCGGCGGCCCGGCCGGCGCCCCGCGGGGCGACGTAGCTGGTCCGCAGGGCGGTGCGGTGGTACGTCGCGGGTCCGGAGTCGGTGGGTGTGTGGACCGTGACGAGCAGGTCGGCGGCGGCCGGCACGGCCAGCGGCACCGGATCGCTGACCAGGTCGCCGCCTGGCGGGACCGCGGCCGTGGGCGCGCCGCCGAAGGTCGCTTTCCGCATCGTGCCGGGGACGGCGTCCGGACCGGCCGCGCCGCGCAGCGCGACGGTGACCGCGCCGAGCGTCAGGGGTCCGGTGCCGAGCCGGTTGCTGAGCCGGATCCGCAGGAGGTCACCGCCGACGCTGAGATGCACGACGTTGCGGACGGCGGCGCCGGGCAGCGCGGGGGCGGTACCGGAGGGCGCGGCCTCCCAGGTACCGGTCCAGGGGGCCGGCGCGGGCGCGGCGCGGACCGCTGCCGGCACCGCCGCGCGCACCGCACCCGGCGCCGTTGCTGTCGCCGCCTCCGTCTGCGGCGCCGCTCCCGTCGTGCCGATCAGCGCGAGGAGCGCCGCCGCAAGTACCCGCCCGGCCTTGACCATGTGTGCCCCCGCCCTTCCCGATGTCCCCCAGGAGGCGAAGGTCGCACGCGGACGGACGGTGCCGGGCCGGTATCACCGCGATGCCACCCGTTCGGCCCAGCGCACGCGATCGACCTGGCAGAACGAGGCGGTCCGGTCACGCGGGCGGTCAGCGCGGGGCGAGCGCGCCCTCCAGGGTGAGCAGCCAGGTCTTGCGGTCGAGGCCGCCGGCGTAGCCGGTCAAGGAGCCGTCCGCACCGATCACCCGGTGGCACGGGCGCACGATCAGCAAGGGGTTGGCGCCGATCGCGCCGCCGACCGCCCGCACCGCTGCCCGCGGCGCGCCGATCCGCGCGGCGATCTCGCCGTACGTCGTGGTCGCCCCGTAGGGAACGGAGTCGAGCGCGGCCCACACCCGCTCCCGGAACTCGGTGCCGTGCGTCCGCAGCTCCAGCCGGAACTCCTTGAGCTCACCGGCGAGATAGGCGGCGAGCTGCTCCTCGGCCGCCCGGAAGGGGCCGGGGTCGCGCCGCCAGCCCTCACCGACCGTGCGGCCGCCCTTCTGGCCGGGCACGGAGAGCGAGCTGAGCGCGCCGTCCGGGCCCGCGGTGAGCAGCAGCGGGCCGAGCGGTCCGGCCACGGTGGTCCAGTACGTCGGTTCGAGGGTCATGCCTGTTCCGATTTCCCTTCCGGATACGGGTGTTGCGGGGCGTACGGGTTTGGCCCTGCACCGAGGTCCCGTGCGGCCTCCAGGTGCCGCACGGCGTAGGAGCGCCAGGGCCGTCGGCCGTCCGGCATGTCGAGGCCGGGCGGGGCCACGTCGGGATCGCCCAGGGCGCGGACCCGGATCGCGGCGGCGACGGCCGGGTCCAGGCCGGGCAGGGCGAGCAGGGCCTGTGTGGCGTCGTCCCGGTCCGCGCCCGGATCCAGCCGTACGGTGCCGTCGGCCAGCGCGGCGGCCAGCGCGCCCAGGGTGCCGTGCGGCTCGGCAGCGGCAAGGACGGCGGGCTCCGGGAACAGCTGGGTGAGGCTGCCGCAGGGGGCGTCGAGCGCCTTTCCGTAACGCTGCACCAGCCGCTCCGACTCAGCGGGCCCGGCCAGCGCGCGCACCGCCCACTCCGCGGGATCGGCGGCTCCGGGTGAGCGCAGCCCGGGCCGGGCTGCGACCAGCGGGGCGAGTTGTGCGTCGGCGCTCAGCCGTTCGTCGACCGCGTACGGATCGGCGTCCAGGTCGAACAGCCGGCGCAGCCGCTGCACCGCCGTGGTCAGGTCCCGCGGGTCGGTCAGCTGCAGCCGGGCGTCGAGCCAGCCGCCGGGGTGGGCGGCGGGCCCCGCCTTCGGGGACCGGGTGCGCTCCGCGACGGCGACGATGCCGGTGCCGTACGGCAGCCGGAGCGTGCGCCGGTAGGTGCGGTCGCCCCAGGCGCCGCTCACCTCCTCGACCCGGCGCACGCTCTCGCGGGCGAGCAGATCGAAGACGGCGGCGGCCTGATAGGGCCCGCGGTAGGCGAGCCGCAGCGGGATCCCGGTGCCGGGGACGGCACGCGGCGCCCGGCCCCTGTCCCGGGGCGCGGCGGCGCGCAGCTCGCTCGGGGTGGCCGCGTACACGGCCCGGATCGTGTCGTTGAACTGCCGCACGCTGGCGAACCCGGAGGCGAACGCGATCTCGGTGATCGGCAGGCCGGTGGTCTGCAGCAGGACGCGCGCGGTGTGCGCCCGCTGGGCCCGGGCGAGCGCGACGGGTCCGGCGCCCAGCTCGCCGGTGAGCTGCCGCTGGACCTGTCGCGCGCTGTAGCCGAGCCGGGTGGCGAGCCCGGCGACGCCCTCGCGGTCCACGATGCCGTCGCCGATCAGCCGCATGGCGCGGCCCACGACGTCCGCGCGCACGTTCCAGTCGGCGGAGCCGGGCACGGCGTCCGGGCGGCAGCGGCGGCACGCCCGGAAACCGCCGCCCTGCGCCGCGGCGGCGGTCGTGAAGAACCGCACGTTGCGCCGCTTCGGGGTCACGGCCGGGCAGCTGGGCCGGCAGTAGATCCCGGTCGTCTCGACGGCGAAGAAGAACTCCCCGTCGAACCGGGCGTCCCGGCTGCGCACGGCCTCGTACCTGGTGTCTTCGTCCATCACGTCATCCAGTGTGGGTGACGCGTACGGGGGGGGCTGGCGGAAATCGGACGCGACGCTGCCGCCCCCGTGGGGTCAGCGCAGGCGTCCGCGCTTGGCCTCCATGGCCGCCCTGCCCTCCGCCCCCTTCCGTTTCCAGTCCCGGCGCAGCTCGGCGCGGACCCGGGCGTCGGTCTTCGCGACGATCCACTGGTTCTCCCGGACGAGCTTGCGGTAGCTGTCCAGGCGGCGGGCCGGCAGCCGGCCGTTCTCGACGGCGGCCATGACCGCGCACCCGGGCTCGCTGTCGTGCGCGCAGTCGTGGAACCGGCACTCCCCGGCCAGTCCCTCGATCTCGGCGAAGACCTGCCCGACCCCGGTCTCGGCGTCGAAGAGCCCGACGCCGCGCAGCCCCGGCGTGTCGATGAGCACGCCACCACCGGGCAGCGGGAGCAGATTGCGGGTGGTGGTCGTGTGCCGGCCCTTGCCGTCCACGTCCCGGGCGGCCTGTACGTCCATGACGTCCTCGCCGACCAGGGCGTTGGCGAGGGTCGACTTGCCCGCCCCGGACTGCCCGAGCAGCACGGTGGTGCCGGCGCCGACCAGCGCGCCGAGGGTGCCGAGGCCTTCCCCGTGCAGGGCGCTGACGGTGAGCACCGGCACTCCGGGCGAGGCGGTCTCCACGTCCCGCACGAGGTGCGCGAGGGTCACCGGGTCGGGCACGAGGTCGGCTTTGCTGAGCACGACCACCGGTTGCGCGCCGGACTCCCAGGCCAGGGCCAGGAACCGTTCGACGCGGCCGAGGTCGAGTTCGACAGCGAGCGACGTGCAGACGACGACGTGATCGATGTTGGTGGCCAGCACCTGCCCGTCGGAACGCTTGGACGACGTCGACCGGACGAACGCGGTACGCCGGGGCAGCAGCGTCCGCACATACCGCGGATCACTGCCTCCGGGATCGACGGCGACCCAGTCCCCCGTGCACACGACCTTCATCGGGTCGCGGGGGACGACGAACTCGGTGTCGGCACGCACGGTTCCGACGGCGGTGACCACGTCGCACTGACCGCGGTCGACCCGCACGACACGGCCGGGCAGGAGACCCTGCTCGGCGTAGGGAGCGAACTCGGCTTCCCAGTCCGCATCCCACCCGTAGGGGGCCAGAGGGTGCGACGAAGCGGAGGAAGCCGGAAGAGAAGAGAGATGCAAGGGGAACCCTTCACAGGGCGGCCCCGGCCGCGCGCACTCGCAGGCGCGAAGAAGCAGGATAGATCAGCCGGAGGCCACGGAGGTGGAGTGGATGAACTTCTGGTTGCGGGCAGCGCCCACCACAGAGACAGCCATCGGTCACACCTCCCGTTCCTCACCCAGCCGACAGCAGCGGCCGACAGCCACTGCGTGAAGCGGGCTTCACACTAGAACCGGGCGCATTCCGGCGCCACCTATTTTTCTGACAGGCTCACATCTGCCAGCCCGGCAGGCGACCCTCTGGACCGACCGCACCACACCTTCGCAAGCTTCATTCCATGCCGTAGAGCGCCTCCAGGTCGACCAGTTGGATATCAGGGTCAGTCTGTGCGGCCGCGTATGCCTTGTCATTGAAGCCTGCGCCGCTGAGACACAGGAGTCGGGTACTGCTGGTGTCGTAGCGACCGGCCTGGGTGATGAGGTCGCGGATGCGCCGGAGGCGTTCGATGTGGGCGATGCCCATCGTGTCATTCCATTTGGCCTCGCCGATGGCCAGAAGCGGCGGCCTGGTTCCGTCGGCGATACCGATGACCGCCACATCCACCTCGTGTCCGATGCGGGCCTTGGGATCGTGCACCACGCCGCGTCCGACCCGGGCGGGCAGACCGCCGATCACTTCGGGGTCGGCGTGGTGCAGCGCCCAGTCGCGGCAGACCTGTTCGAAATGGGGGCCGAGGACATTACTGGTGAAGCGGCGGCGGCTGGCCTGCCAAACCCGGGCTGCGCTGCCAGGACGTTCCAACTGGTCCCAGACCGGTCGCATGATCGCATGGTAGAAGCCGATCAGCGGCTCGGCGATGCGGTAGGTAGGACGGTTGTCGCGGAAGGCGTCGGCATCCCGGTGCAGCAGGCCGGCGTCTTCGAGGACATTGATGGGGTGAGCGATGTCGGTGGCCTTGCGCTCCAGGTACCCGGCCATCCCGCCCCGGGTCGCGTTGCCGTCGGCTACTGCGGCGAGCACAGACAGGTACAGGGCGGTGTCTCGCAGGTCGGGCTCTTCCGCGAGCAAGTAGCGGGCCTCCCGGAAAAGGGGAGTCTCTGGGTTGAGGACGGTGCGAACGACCCAGTCGTCGAAGTCGTCAGCACCGTTCGGGGTGTCGCCACGGGCGAATTCCCGTCGATACGCAGGTGTACCGCCCACGATCGCGTTGACCTGCATGGCCAGGCGCGGGTCCGTGATGTTCCAGAACTCCGCGGCCAAGCGGTGGTCGAGAGGGCGGACCACCAACTCCAGCCCTGCCCGGCCTCGCAGGGGGGCATTGCCGGACAGCAGCCTTCCCATGAACGACAGCGCCGAGCCACACAGCAGTAGCCGGGTGCGGGAACCGATGCGCTGATCGCGCAGGGTCCGCAACGCCTCCTGGATGATCGAGGGGAGCTCCGGACTCGCCTTGGCGAGGTACGGAAATTCGTCGATCACGACGGGCACAGGCCGTTCCGCACCCAGCGCGAGGAGTGCGTCGACGGCCTCGGCCCAGTCGGAGAAGTGGTACGGACTGGCAGGGCGCACATGCGCGGTGAGCGCAGCGCTCATGCGCCGCAGGGACTCGGCATCGGCGGCCTCGGTCGCCCCGAAGTAGAACCCGCCTGCGGCGCGGCAGGCCGCGTCGAGCAAGAAGGTCTTGCCCTGTCGGCGCCGTCCGGAGACCACCCCGAGCGTCGCACCGGGTTGGTCATCTTCGATGAACCGGGCCAGTGCCGACCATTCGTAGTCGCGGTCGAACATCTCGACGGGCTTGTCCATGCCTCTCCGCCCCTATAGCAGAACCACACTTCTATAAACTGTACCCCTATCTATCTCACCATCGCTGCATCTGCCGAGGGCTGGACTTCCGCACCCAGGCGACGGTGGCAGTCGCGCCTGCTCGTCTGTTTCATGAGTGGTTCGGCCAGCCGTAGGCAGACCCCGAGCGCGTCGGCAGGACGGAGCGCTGGCCCGGTCGGCGCGGGCGAGCCACTGCCGGTCGTGCGCACGCGGTTCGGCCGCGGCCCGCCGGGCAGCATCGGCGTCACCGTCGCCGAGCAGGGCACCGACCAGGACCCGGCCGCCGTACCAGGACCGCTGTCGCTGCCCGGCGTCGGCACGCAGCCAGGGCATCTTCGTAGTCGAGGGGATCGATGTCAGTGAGATCGTCCAGGGCGCCTTTGTTCCACAGGCACGGGTGCCTCAGCCCCGGGTCAGGACGCCCCGGGTGAGCCCGCGGGCCGCTCGGACGGCCGTCACCATGCCGGTCAGCGTCGTGTTGGCCGTCATCGGCGTGGGGATCACGCCGTTGCCGGCGACGAACAGGTTGTCGGTGCCCCAGACTCGGCCGTCGGGGTCACAGACGCTGGTGCCGTCGTCGTGCGGGCCCATGCGGACCGTTCCCGTGTAGTGGAGAGAGGAGCCCGGAGCGAGCACCGCCGAGTCCCGTTCGGGGTCGAAGTCCCCGAGCGCCTGCCCGGCCTGCTGCTGGCACTTCAGCCCGGCGGCGATGGTCTCCCGGTCCTTGTCGCTGTAGGAGAAGCGGACGCGCATCCGCGGCAGGCCCGCGGCGTCCGTCAGGCTGTCCGAGAACTCGACACGGTTCTCGGCCTGCGTCTCGGTCGGGACGTACCAGGACAACTGCACCGAGTACCCGTACGGGGTGCGCAGGTCGGACTCGAGGAGCAGGGAGCTCATGATCTGCCCCTGGAACGGCTGCCGGCTCCCGCTGTGGGGCAGCCAGTGCGAGGCGACACACCACTCGCCGGGCAGCGGAAGCCGCAGCTTGCTCAGGTCGACCGGCACCCGGTCCAAGTCGACGAACACACGGCCACTGACGAAAACGTGCTCGTTGAGATGTCGCCCGAGCGCCGCCGTGCGCACTCCGGAGGCCCACAGCAGCTGCGGGCTGCGCAGCGCGTCCGCACACACCACCACCGCGGACGCCCTGATCTCGTGTTCCTCACCGGTGACGAGGTTGCGTACCAGCGCGCCCGTCGCGCGCTCGCCGTTCATGAGGACTTTCAGGCAGAGCGTGTCGGACAGCAACAGGAAACGGTCGTCCGTGCCATGGCCGATCGGCGGGAAGATGACGCTGGGGCCGGTGCGGCGCAGCACACCGTGCCGGGCGTCCTCCCCCGCGGGCACCGGCTGGATGGCCATCGGCATCGGCTGGACGTGGCGGCCGGGGTCGCTGACGTCGTCGAAGACCTCCCGCAGGCGGGAGACCACCAGATCGCCCGCCTCCGTCGCACCGTAGGGGCAAGGATGGACGTGCAGGAGTTCCTGTGCCCGGGCCAGGTCGGCGTCCCACTCCCGCGGCTCGACGAAGTCGAACACCTCCTGTCCGTAGGGAAGGGGGGTCGCGGCGGTCCAGTGCACGCCCATGCCGCCGGAGTTCCACCCGATGGCGGCGGCCGGCAGTTCGGCGGCGTCCTCGCCGAACGCGCCGAGGTGGTACATGCCGCCGGGCGCGCCGACGACGGTCTCGCCGATGTCGGGCGTGGTCTGGGCGCCGACGTAGAGTGCCTGCGTCCCGGCTTCGACGCGCCGGTTGTAGCGCAGCCACAGCTCCTCGTCCTCGGTGTCGTGCAGGTGCCGGCCTGCCACGCTGCCGATGACCGGGCCCGTGTCGACCATGGTGATGCGTGCGTGCGGGTGCGCGTCGCGCACCGCGCGGGCGACTCCGGCGCCCATGATTCCGCCGCCGATGATGAGGAGGTCGGCATCGGGCTGTGTCATCGGAGTCCTTCCGAGAGGTGGGGCCACACCGGTCCGGCGGTCATGACGCGAACCACGTGGTCTTGAGGCTGGTGTACTTCTCGAGCGAGTGGGCGGACAGGTCGCGGCCGAAGCCGGACTGCTTGACACCGCCGAACGGGGTGACGACGTCGAGCGCGTCGATGGTGTTGACCGACACGGTGCCGACCCGGAGGGCGCGGGAGACCCGCAGGGTGCGGGCCAGGCCGTCGGACCACACGGAGGCCGCGAGTCCGTAGCTGGAGTCGTTGGCGATCCTGACCGCCTCCTCCTCGCGTTCGAAGGTGGTGACCGCGAGGACGGGGCCGAAGATCTCCTCCTGTGCGAGCGCGGAGGCCGGGTCGACGTCGGTGAAGACGGTCGGTTCGACGAAGCACCCACCGGGGAGGCCCTCGACCCGGTGCCCGCCGAGGACCAGCGCGGCCGACTCCTGGCCACGCTCGATGTGGCCCATCACCCGCTCCGCCTGTTCGGGGCTGACCAGCGGGCCGAGCGTGCTGGCCGGGTCGAGCGGGTCTCCCACGACCAGTTCCATGGCACGGGCCGAGACCGCCGCGACGAAGTCCTTCGCGACGGACTTCTCCACCAGCAGCCGGCTGTTGGCGGAGCAGACCTGCCCGGCGCAGCCGAACATGCGGTCCGCGGTCAGCCGGGCCGCGGCGGCCAGATCGGCGGCGTCGGCGAAGACGATGTTGGCGCTCTTGCCGCCGCACTCGGGCCACACCTGCTTGAGGTTGGAGGCGCCGGCGTACTGGAGGTACAGCTTGCCGACGGCGGTGGAGCCGGTGAAGGCGATGCAGTCGACGTCCGGGTGCTCGCCGAGCGCCCGGCCGGCCTCGTGGCCATAGCCGGGCACGACGTTGAGGACGCCGGCCGGCAGGCCCGCCCGGACTGCCAGCAGGCCGAGGCGGATCGCCGACAGCGGTGACTGTTCCGCAGGCTTCAGCACCACGCTGTTGCCCGCGGCGAGCGCCGGGGCGACCTTCCAGATCGCCATCTCCAGCGGGTAGTTCCACGGCACGACCGCGCCGACGACGCCGAGCGGCTCTCGGGTGACGATCGCAAGGTCGCCGGGCGCGGTCGGGGCGACCTCTCCGTAGGTCTTGTCGATCATCTCGGCATACCACTGCAGGATGGCCGCGGCGCCCGGCACGTCGAACTGCGAGGTGTCCGTGATGAGTTTGCCGCCGTCGACCGTGTCCAGCACGGCGAGTTCGTCGGCGTGCTCCAGGACGAGTGCGGCCAGGCGCAGCAGGACGGCCTTGCGTTCGGCGGGCGGGGCGGCGGCCCAGACCCCCGAGTCGAACGCCCGGCGCGCCGAGCGGACCGCGCGGTCCACGTCGGGCGTGTCACCGCGCGCGACTTCGGCGATCGGCCGTCCCGTGGCGGGATTGCGGGTGGTGAAGGTCGCGCCGCTTTCCGCTCCCTCTTCACGGCCGTCCACGACGATCCCGCTCGCGGGAGCGAGCCCTGCGGCCATCCCGTGCCAGTAGGCGCTGTCCTTCGTCACCGGTTCCTCTTTCTTCCGGTTCTGGGTCGGGATCAGTTTCGGGAGGAGCGGTAACAGGGTCAAATAGATTCGTCAGTCTCGATTCATCTGTGATTCAGATGAAGGATGTGTTTGCAACGTGGCCGAAACCTGACGCTCGGTGCCGTGTCGACGACGCGTCCCGGGCCGGGGGACCGACGCGGTCCGTACGGCCACATCGCGGATGATGGCGGAGACCGCGCGGGCCCGCGCGCTCTGCCGCACTCCGCGCAACGAGGCGACCACGACAGGCAGGGACGGCACGTCGTCGGCGATCGACAGCGCGGCCACCGAGTGACCGTCGTAGGTCAGGTCGTGCGCCGGCCGCTGATTGAGTACGGAGAATCCGTGCCCGTGGGCGACCAGGGAGCGGACCGTCTCGTAGCTTCCGGAGCGGTGGCGGATGTCCGGCTCCAGCCCGGCCGACGACAGGACGCGCAGGAAATAGTCGCGGCTGTGGGGCAGGTCGAGGAGGATGAGTTTTTCACGCGCCAGCTCCCGCAGGAAGACCTGTGCGCGCCCGGCAAGGGGATGGCCCGCGGGCAGGATCACGTGCGGCGGCGCCTGGACCACGACCTCGCGTTCGACGGTTTCACCCAGCGCGAAGTCGTAGCTCAGCAGCAGCTCGACGCGGCCCGCGCGCAGCGCCTCCCGGCCGTCCTCGGCATCGACCTCCTCGACCGTGACGTCCAGGTAGGGGTGCGCCGTACGGCACCTGGTGATCAGCTCCGGCAGCAGGAACGGCGCGAGAGTGACGAAGCAGGCGATGCGGACGGTGCCGCGGACCTGATTGTCGACTCCGCGCGCCGAGTCCAGCGCGCCGTCAAGGCTGAGCAGCAGGGCCCGGACGTCTCCGAGGAACTGCAGGCCGGCCGGGGTCAGGACCAGGCCCTTGGAACGCTGGCGAATGAACAGCTGGACCCCCACCTGCTGCTCGAGCTGCGCGATCGCCGCCGAGATGGCGGACTGGGCGACGAAGAAGGCCTGGGCGGCCTCGGTCATGCTGAGCCGCTCGGCCGCCGCGACGAAGTAGCGCAGCTGCGCCAGTGTGATCTCTGGGCGCTTGCTCATCCTGTGCTCCTCCTCCTGTGGCCGCTGCGGGGCACCCCGGAGGCGGTGCACTGTGCCTTCGCCTCGTTACGCCCGCATATCGGCCAGATTGCGGATACAGCTACATCAATAAAACTGATGCAATGCTTCGCATCATCTTGCTTGTCTGATGCGACGTTGACGGCGGAGCATACCCCCCAAGCGGTTGTCGGCCGGTCGGCTCGATCACGTCCGCCCTCTTGTCCTTCGCCCCGAGAAGGTGCCTCTTGACCGACGCCGTCGCGCCGCGGGCTTCCGCCGTCGAGGTCCGCACGATCGACCACATACCGCTCACCGAGCGGCACGGGCACGCCGCACAGGGCGCGCAGATGGGCGTGCCCCAGATGCTGCAGACCCGGGTCCGCTACGGCCGGTTCAGCGTCAACGCGATCGTCTACTACATCCTCGGCGGCGTCTCCTGGATCATCGGCCTCGCGGTGATCTGCCCTCTGTACTACGTCCTCATGCGCCGCACGGCCGGCGTCGGCGCGCACGCGCCGGCCGTGACCGGCGAGCTCTTCGCTCCCGCCACGAAGGTTGCAGAATGACTCGTCAACCCACCGCCCCCGCACCCTCGTTCGGCGTCGACCTGATCACCTTCTTCGACCCCGCCTACTGGGGCCTGGCGGACCGGGCCGCACTCGCCGCCTACGCCGCCGAGCAGCCCGCCGCCTTCTGGCACCGCGTCCTCGACGCCCTGTGCCGGACCGGCATCCAGCAGTTGGAGCTCACCTTCGCCCCGGCCGACCACCGCACGGCACGAGCGGCCTTCGGCTCGGCGCGAGGCTTCGCTGACGAGCTCACCGCACGCGGGCTGGCCCTGGCGTCCGGCTACTTCGGGGACATCGAGCACGCCACCGACATCACGGACGTCGACGTGCAGAAGGGCATCCTGGCCGAGGCCGAACGGTACGCCGCGTTCCTCGCCGAGGCCGGCGGCCGCCACCTCGTCACCGGCCTGCCGATGCGCCGGAACGCGCCCGGCGGCTCGGGTTACGAGCCCGTCGGCCTGCGCGCCGCCGAGCCAGTGGCCGACCTGGTCAACCGGGTCGCGGCCGTCACCGCGCGGCACGGCGTCCGCATGCTGCTGCACACCGAGAGCCACTCGATGATGTGGAACGGCCGGGACGTGGACCTGATGATGCTGCTGACCGACGCTTTCACCGTCGGCCTGTGCCTGGACACCGGGCATGTCGTCCTCTCCGGCTCCGACCCGGTCGCCGTGGCGGCCCGGCAGCTGGACCGCATCGGCCTCGTGCACTGGAAGGACGCCTCCGGCCCGTTCCGCGGGACGCCGCGCATCGACGACGGCATCTTCGACCGGCACCGTGACCACTTCCGGCCGATCGGCGACGGTGCCGTCGACTGGCCGGCGCTCAGCGCCCTGCTGAACCGCCGTGGATTCCAGGAGTGCGTCCTGCTGGAACTCGACGCGGCACCCGATCCGGAAGCGGCGCTGACAGCCGCACGCCGGTATCTGGAGAGCACGGTCGGCGCCGCGCTGCCCGCCTTCGCGCCGCAGGCCCCGGACCGGATGCCGGCCTCGCCGCCCCGGTGACCCCGTACGGGCCACAACCTCCCACTGGTTCTCACCGTTCCGGCTCTCGAGCCCACACCGCCAGGAGTTCAGTCTTGAAGTCAACGCCTTCCTTCCGCACACGCAGACAACGGGACCGTCGCGCGCGGTCCGTCGCCGCCGTGGCGGCGATCGCCGCCGGGGCCCTCACCCTGTCCGCCTGTTCCCTCGGCGCCGGCAGTGCCGGCAGCTCCGGCGGCAAGACCCTCACCGTCGGCATATGGAAGGGCTACGGGGCCGACCTGAGCTGGGTCGCCACCCAGTTCAAGCAGGAGACCGGCGCCTCCCTCAAGTTCGTCTACATCGACTCCGAGCGGAACCTGCTCGACCTGATGAAGAAGGCCGACGGCGGCATCGACGTGGGCCTGCCGAACATCCAGTACATCGGCGACGGCATCGACGGAGAGCTCTTCCACGAGCTCGACACCTCCGAGCTCACCAACTTCGGCCACATCTACCCGCAGTTCGCCGACCGGAAGGAGCTGCGCAAGGACGGCAAGCTCTACGGCATCCCGTGGACCTACGGCTCCACCGGCCTGTTCTACGACGACCGGGTGTTCAAGACGGCGCCGACCTCGCTCAGCGTCCTGTGGGACAGCAAGTACAAGGGCAAGATCGCGGTGAACGACAATGCCACCGTCGAGATCCCGACCGCCGCCCTCTACAAGGGGGAGGACCCGCAGCACCCCGGCCTCGGCACGATCGAGCCGGCTCTGAAGGACCTCAAGGCCAACGCCAAGCTGCTCTACTCCTCCACCGACGACCTGGCCAAGGCGCTCTCCAGCGGCACCGTCGTCGCGGGCATCGGCAACAACGACGCCATCGGCGGCCTGATCGGTTCCGGCCAGACCCACCTGAAGTACACGGTCCCCGAGGAGGGCGCGGTCGGCTGGATCGACAACTGGGCCATCTCCGCGAAGACCAAGAACCTCGGCCTCGCCTATGACTGGCTGAACTACATGACCGGCAGCAAGTTCCTCACCAAGTGGGCCGACACCCCCGAGGACGCCTCCCCGGCGCCGGCCAACCAGAAGGTCGTCGAGTCGCTGGACTCCTCGGTCACCAGCCGGCTGCAGGCCGACCCCGCGAAGATCTCCTCCCTCGCCCTGCAACTGCCCATGCCCACGGCACGCATGCAGTCCTGGGAGGACCTCTGGCAGAAGGTGAAGGCCGGATAGATGACTGCGCCTTCCCCCCTCCGCCGTGTCGGCGGGTCGCCCAGGCGATCCGCCGGCCCGGCGCTGGCCCGCACCGGACTCCTCGCCCCGGGGATCGTCCTGCTCGTGCTGTTCGCCTTCCTGCCCCTGGTGGCGCTCGTGATCACGGGCTTCGTCAACGACCGGTCGCAGCTGACGACCGAGAACTTCGCCCATGTGTTCAGCTCGGGCACCTATCTGCGGCTGCTCGGGCGCACCCTGCTGCTGTCCTTCGCGGTGACCGTCGTCGCCATCGCGCTGGGATGGCCGGCCGCCTGGGCCCTCGCCCGCCATGTGAAACCCGCACGGCGGACGATGATCCTGGGCCTGGTGATCATCCCGTACATCACCTCGCAACTGCTGCTGATCTACGGCTTCCTCACCCTGATCCAGGCCGGCGGCCCGATCTCCTACGTACTCACCCAACTGCATCTGACCGGGCCGCAGGACTCCATCCTGTACACGCCGTGGGCGAACTTCCTGATGCTCGTGTACGAGAGCATGCCCACCGCCGTCCTGGTGCTGTACTCCGCCGCGGAGTCGGTCTCCCCGTCGGTCCTGGAGGCGGCCCGCACCCTCGGGGCGCGCCCGCGCTATGTGTTCACCCACGTCATCTGGCCGCTCAGTGCCCCGATGGTCGTGGTCAACTTCACGCTGACCTTCGTGCAGACCGTCGGTGCCTTCGCCGAGCCCGCCGTCCTCGGCGGTCCCGACGGGCAGATGCTCGGCAACACGATCTCCACGCAGATCTCCTCCGGAGCGAACGACGGCTTCGCCGTCGCGCTGTCGCTGGTGCTCCTGGTGACCAGCCTCCTCGTCGTCGGTGTGGTCACCGCGCTGGTGTCCTGGACGAAACGGGCGCAGAGCGGCGGTCCGACGAACCGGCTCACTGCTCCGCCGCGGCCTCGCACCCGCGCCCGTACCCCCGAACTGACCGTCGCCCGAGAGAGCTGAACCGATGCGACGAAGCACATCCGCCCTGGTGACGAAGGTCTGGCTCTACGCCGTCCTCGTCGTCTTCGCCCTGCCGGTCCTGAGCATGGTCGTGTTGTCGTTGAACGAGTCGCGGTACGGGACATTGCCGTTCCGCTTCTCCCTGCACTGGTACCAGGTGCTGCGCACCGACACCGCGCTGCTCGACGCCCTGTCCACCAGCATCACGCTCGCCACCGAGGTGACGATCGTGTGCGTGGTCGTCGGTACCCTGCTCACCTTCGGGCTGCGCAAGGCACCGATCGCGATCACGCTGCCCGTCAACGGACTGCTCCTCGCCCTGCTGTCCGTGCCTCTGCTGCTCCTGTCGGCCGGACTCCTCTCGGTCTTCGACTGGCTGGGGCTCGGACAGAGCACCACCGCGCTGCTGCTGTCCTCGATCATCACTTCGCTGCCCTTCGTGGTCCTGATCGAGAGAGGCAGGCTGGAGAACCTCAGCCCCGACTACGCCGAGGCGGCACGCTCGCTCGGGGCGGGTCCGGTGCGGACCTTCTTGCTGGTCACCGTGCCGCTGATGGCACCGTCGATCATCGCGGGCGGGATGCTCGCCTTCGTGATCTGCTTCAACAACTTCGCGATCCAGCTGTTCCTGGCGCCCGTCGGGATCTCCACGCTGCCGGTGCAGATCTACTCGATGGTGCGTCTGGGAGTCACCCCCGACGTCAACGCCCTCGGCACTCTCGTCGTCGCCGGCACCGTCCTGATCATCGTCGTCCTGAACTGGCTGACCGGGAACGCGGCCCGCCTCTTCACCACTACCAGAGAGCGCTGAAATCATGGCCACCGTCACGATCTCGGGCGTCAGCAAGTCGTTCAACGGCACCGCCGCCCTCCACCCGCTCGACCTGACGGTCGAGGACGGCAGCTTCTGCTGCATGCTCGGCTCGTCCGGCTCCGGCAAGTCCACGCTGCTGCGCATCATCGCCGGGCTCTCGGACCCCGACACCGGTACGGTCCGCATCGGCGAGCGCGATGTCACCCGCGCGCCCAGCGAGAAACGCAGAATCGGCTTCGTCTTCCAGAACTACGCGCTCTTCCCGCATCTGAGCGTCGGCACCAATGTCGCCTTCGGGCTCCGCGCACGCGGCATCGGCAAGAAGGAGGCCCACACCCGCGCGGACCGCATGCTGGAGCTCGTCGGCCTTGCCGGCTTCGGCAAGCGCACCCCCAAGCAGCTCTCCGGCGGCCAGCAGCAGCGCGTCGCACTGGCCCGCGCGCTGGTCACCGAGCCGGACGTGCTGCTCCTGGACGAACCGCTCAGTGCGCTCGACCGCAAGATCCGCGGGGAGATGCAGGCCGAGCTGAAGCGCATCCACCAAGAGACCGGGCTGACCACGATCATGGTCACGCACGACCAGGAGGAGGCGATGAACCTGGGCGACAGCGTGCTCATGCTCAGCCACGGCCGGGTCCAGCAGTTCGACACCCCCGAGACTCTCTACCGCGAGCCGGCCAACGGCTTCGTCGCGGGATTCCTGGGCGCCGTACCGCTCGGCAACGGGATCATTCGCAAGAAGGACGGGGGGACGGACGCGGGCAGGGCCACGGACACGGCCACGGGCCGTACGGAGATCGAGATCGACGGAACGCGCCTTCGTCTCGCCGCCTCCACCCTGACCGACGGGACGCCCGCGGAGGCGGTCGTGATGGCCGAGCGGGTCGCCCTCACCCCCGCCTCCGAGCGGCCGCGGAACGAGGACGAACACGAGGGGACCGTCACCTCGCTGGACTTCTACGGACCGTTCGCCCGGGCCGAGGCGCGGCTCGGCTCGCTGACCGTCCCCGCCATGATGCTGTCCCAGCACGCCCACTCCATCGAGCCGGAGCAGCGCGTCTGGATCCGGATCGCTCCGGGTGGGCTGCACGCCTACGCCGCGCAGGAGGCCACCCGGTCATGACGACGACTTCTTCCAGCTCCTCCGAGTTCGACTACCTCGTCGTGGGCGGGGGCACCGCCGGCTGCGTCATTGCCTCCCGGCTGTCCGAGGACCCCGACGTGAACGTCGCGCTCCTGGAGTGGGGACCGACCGACCGTCACGAGGCACGCGCCCGCTCCATCCGCCGTTGGGCGGAGATGGTCGAAAGTGATTACGACCTCGACTACCGCAGCGTCCCGCAGGAGCGCGGCAACTCCGCCATCCGGCAGACGCGGATGCGCATACTCGGCGGCTGCTCCACCACCAACACGATGATCGCGTGGCGTCCGCTCGCCTCCGATCTGCGCGAGTGGGTGGAACTCGGCGCCGCAGGCTGGGATCCCGAGACCGTACAGCCCTACTACGACCGGCTGCTGACACCCATTCACCCCGTGGCGCCCGACGACCGCAATCCGTTCGTCGCCGATGTCGTCGCTTCCGCGGCCCGTGCGCTCGGCCTGCCCGTCCAGGACGAGTGGAACGACGGACGGCTCGACGCCGACGCCCGCGGCACCGGTTTCTTCGAGGTGGGCTACACCCCGGAATCCAATCTCCGCTCCTCCACGTCCATTTACTACGTCCACGAACTGGCGGACTCCCGGCCCAATCTTCATGTCGTGACCGGTGCCCGGGCCCGGCGCGTGATCCTGGAACGGAGCACCGGCGGCACCCTGCGGGCGACCGGCGTCGAGCTCGCCGACGGCACGGTCCACACAGCCCGGCGGGAGACGGTCCTCAGCGCCGGCGCGATCGACACCGTCAAGCTGCTGCAGTTGTCCGGCATCGGCCCCTCCGACGTACTCACCGCCGCCGGCGTCGAGGTGCTCGTGGACGCGCCGGGCGTCGGCGGGAACCTGCAGGACCACGCAGAGGGGCTGGTCGTGTGGGAGTCCGTCGCACCACCACCGGCCACAAGCGCGAGCGGCTGGGACGCGGGAGCGATGCTCACCCTCACGGACCGGACGGACGCCCCCGACATCCTCATGCACTTCCCCGTCGAGCCCGTGGTCGACCACCCGCGCGCGCACGGCGTCGAGTTCCCCGAGCACATCGTCTCCATCGCCCCGAATGTGGCCAAGCCCGCGAGCCGCGGCCGGGTGTGGATCGATTCGAACGACATCGACCGGCCGCCGAAGATCGACTACCGCTACTTCACCGACCCGGACGGTCACGACGAGCGGATGCTGCTGGCCGGAGTACGGGCCGCCCGGAAGATCGCTGAGTACGAGCCCCTGCGCTCCTGGCTGGTGCGCGAGGTGTTCCCCGGTCCGGATGTGCAGTCGGACGAGGAGCTGTCGCGAATCGCCCGAGCGACGCACCAGACGGTGTTCCACGTCAGCGGCACCTGCAGGATGGGCGCCGACGACGATCCGTTCGCGGTCGTCGATCCGGACTTGCGAGTTCGGGGCGTCGACGCGCTACGCGTCGCCGACGCGTCGGTCCTTCCCACGCTCACGGCGACCAACCCCGTCGTCACCGTCATGATCGTCGCCGAGCGCACCGCCGATCTGATCAGGGCGGACACGTCGCGCTGAGGCGACAGGACGAAGCGCTCCCGCATCACCTGGGGAGGAGCGCGACCGCCGGCGTGCCCGGACCGCTCGCTGTGCCTGTGGCCGAGTTTCTGTATCTGTGAATCAGATGCATTACAGCAAAAGCATCTATTGGACAGATTCTTGTGTGCGCCCAAGGATATTTCGTGCGGTAGCCCGGTCCACGCGAAATCGGCATGGACTGCCGCCTGAGTGGAGGGTGAAATGCTGAATGAAGAGACGGAAGTAGTGGTCGTCGGGGCGGGTCAGGCAGGTGTGGCGATGAGCGAGCATCTGGGGGCCCATGGTGTGTCGCACATCGTCCTGGAGCGGCATCGGATCGCCGAGCGGTGGCGTTCGGAGCGGTGGGATTCCCTGGTGGCGAACGGACCCGCGTGGCACGACCGGTTTCCGGGGCTGGAGTTCTTCAACGTCGCTGACGACGGCTTTGCCTCGAAGGAGCAGGTCGCGGACTACTTCGTCGCGTACGCCGAGAAGATCGGCGCCCCGGTCCGTACCGGGGTCGAGGTGACCTCGGTGCGCAGGCACTCCGGTCGGCCCGGGTTCCGGGTCGAGACGTCGGAGGGCTCGATCGACGCGCGTTTCGTCGTGGCCGCGACCGGTCCGTTCCAGCGGCCCGTCTTCCCTCCCATCGTCCCGGACGGTGCCGTCCCCGTGCAGTTGCACTCCAGCAAGTACCGCAACCCGGAGCAACTGCCCGAGGGCGCGGTCCTTGTGGTCGGCGCCGGTTCCTCGGGGGTGCAGATCGCCGATGAGCTGCGCCGGTCCGGGCGCCGTGTGTTCCTGTCCGTCGGGCCTCATGACCGTCCGCCCCGGCAGTATCGCGGGCGGGATTTCTGCTGGTGGCTGGGGGTGCTCGGGCGTTGGGACGCGGAGACGCCGCCGCAGGGTGCCGAGCATGTCACCATCGCGGTCAGTGGCGCCCGCGGCGGGCACACGGTGGACTTCCGTGCCCTGGTCGCCGACGGCATCGAGCTGGTCGGCATGACGGCCGCGTACGAGGACGGCGTCCTGCGTTTCGCGCCGGATCTCGCCGCGAACATCGCGCTCGGCGACGCCAAGTATCTGGAGTTGCTGCGGGCGGCCGACGCGTATGTCGGGCGCAACGGGCTCGACCTGCCCGAGGAGCCGGAGGCGCATGTGCTGGGGCCGGACCCGGAGTGCATGACGGACCCTCGGCTGGAGCTGGACCTCGCCGGGGCCGGCGTGACCTCCATTGTCTGGGCGACGGGCTTCGCCGCCGACTACGGGTGGCTGGAGGTGGACACCTTCGACGAGAGGGGCCGGCCGGTGCAGCGGCGTGGGGTGTCCCGCGAGCCAGGTGTGTACTTCCTGGGGCTGCCCTGGCTGTCCCGTCGCGGGTCGAGCTTCATCTGGGGTGTGTGGCACGACGCCCGGTACGTCGCCGACCACATCGCGACCCAGCGGGGCTATCTCGCGTACGGCAGCACCGACCGGTCCGGCGTCGTGCCGGCGGCCCAGAACGTCTGAGGAGCAGCTGATGACCTCCACGAGTGAGGGCCGTCGGGCGAAGGGCCCGATCGTGGCCGGCGGGCACACCCGGATCCGGCCGTTCAACACCCGTGACACCTATCCCGAGCAGAGCCTCGACAACGACCTGTGCCAGGCCGTCGTCGCCGGCAACACCGTGTACGTGCGGGGGCAGATCGGCCAGGATCTCGACACCAGTGAGTCGGTCGGTGTCGGGGACGCCGGGGCGCAGGCCGAGCAGGCCATGGCGAACATCAAGACGCTCCTCGAAGAGGCGGGCAGCCGGATGGAGCACCTGGTCAAGCTGACCGTCTATCTGGTCGACCCGCGCTACCGCGAGGCGGTCTATCGCACCGTGGGCCGCTGGACGAAGGGTGTGCACCCCATCTCGACCGGCCTGGTGGTGTCGGCCCTGGCGCGTCCGGAGTGGCTGTGCGAGATCGACGCCGTCGCCGTGATCCCCGGGGAGGAGCGGGCATGACGTTCTCCCTCGCCGTACGCGACGGCGACCGGTTCGGCATGGTGGCCAGCTCCTCCAGCCCCGCCGTCTTCGCCAGGGTCGGCCACCTGCGGCCCGGCGTCGGCGCCGCGTCCTCGCAGAACGTCACCGACCCCACCCTCGGCACCAGGCTGCTGGAGCGGCTGGCCGAGCACGGCGCTGCGCAGCGCGCGTTGGCCGAGGTCACCGAGGCGGCCGACCACATCGAGTACCGGCAGCTGACCGTGCTGGGCCGGTCCGGTCCGGGGTTCGCGTACACCGGCTCACGCGTCCTGGGCAGGCACGCCTCGGCCACGGCCGACGGCGCGGTGGCGGCGGGCAACATGCTGTCCGGCGAGCACATCCCCGACGTTCTCCTCGACGCCTACGCGCAGGCCACAGGCGAGTTGGAGGAGCGGCTGATCACCGCCCTGAAGGCCGCCGTCGCCGCCGGCGGCGAGGAAGGGCCGGTGTACTCGGCGGGCCTGGCCGTCGTCGCGGACGTCGACTGGCGGGTGACCGACCTGCGCGTGGACTGGGCCGACGATCCCGTCGACCGGCTCGCCGAACTCCTCGACATCTGGCTGCCGCAGCGCGACGACTACGTGCGCCGCGGCCTCGACCCGACCTCCGCGCCCTCCTACGGCGTCCCGGGCGACCTGTGATGGCGCCGCCGGAGGAAGGAGCGCCGACGGGCGCGCTGAAGGAGGCCGCCCGGCGCGAGATCGACCGGCACGCCGAGAACCTGATCCGGCTGTCCGAGCGGCTGCACGCCGACCCGGAGACGGCCTGGGAGGAACACCGGGCGGCCGCGGCCGTACCGGAACTGCTCGACCGCGCCGGGTTCGAGGTGACCTCGTCCTACCTGGGCCTGGACACGGCGTTCCTGGCCCGGTTCGGCAGCGGGCCCGTGCGGATCGCGCTGTGCGCCGAGTACGACGCGCTGCCCGGCCTCGGGCACGCCTGCGGGCACAACCTCATCGCGGCCGGCGCGGTCGGTGCCGCGCTTGGCCTGGCCGCCGTCGCCGACGACGCCGGCCTCACCGTCGAGGTCTACGGCACCCCCGCCGAAGAGGGCGGCGGCGGCAAGATCGAGATGCTCGACCGGGGCGCCTTCACCGGCGTCGACCTCGCGATGATGGTGCACCCCGCGCCGGTCGACGTCGCCGAGGCCCGCCCGTTCGCCGTCACTCACTCACGCATCTCCTACACCGGCAAGTCCGCACATGCCGCGGCCTACCCGGAGACCGGGATCAACGCGGCCGACGCCTTCACGGTGGCCCAGGTCGCCATCGGACTCCTGCGCCAGCAACTGCCGGCCTCGGCCCGCGTGCACGGCGTGGTGACCCACGCCGGGGACGCCCCGAACGCCATCCCGGAGCGGTCGACCGGACGCTGGTACGTACGGGCCGAGACGCTCGCCGAACTGGCCGAGCTGGAGCCACGCGTGATGCGGGCCTTCGAGGCGGGCGCCCTGGCCACCGGCTGCGAGCTGGAGATCGAGCCGGAGAGCAAGCCGTACGCGGAGTTCCGCACGGACGAGACCGCCCTCGGGCACTACCGCGCCAACGCCCTCGCCCTGGGCCGGGAGTTCGCGCCACCGGGCCAGGCGGCCCGCATGAACCGCGCCTCCACCGACATGGGCAACGTCTCCCAGGCGGTACCGGCCATCCACCCCTACATCGGCATCGGCTCCCTGCCCGCCACCAACCACCAACACGAGTTCGCCGCGCACTGCGTGGGCGACACGGCACAGCGAGCGCTCCTCGACGGAGCGATCGCACTGGCCTGGACCGGAGTGGACCGCGGCGCGGCGGGCGGGTGAGCCACGGTGTGAGGCATCCGCTTGTGACCTCGGACGCCCCTTCGCGAAAGCCCGAGGTCAGGCGACGCTCCCGTGCGACGCACAGACGACGACGTGATCGATGTTGGCGGCCAGCACCTGCCCGTCGGAACGCTTGGACGAGGTCGACCGGACGCTGCTGCCCCGGCGTACCGCTCCACGCGCAACGCGCGGTTCTCCGGTCTCGCCACCGGACGCCATGCAACACCTGCCCAGCCTGGGCCTGATGGGATGCCACCGGCCCCGCAAAGTCCGCACCGACACCCACGACTCCGGCGCTTCGAACTCCTCACGGCCGACAAAGCCCGCCAACTCCGCAGGCAACACGTGACAGCACAAGGGACACGTGTTCGCCACTCAGCAGGGCAGAGCGACCGACCCGACCAACCTCACCCACACCTTCATCATGCTCCCCACAAGGCCAGCTTCCATCGCTCGACCGCGACCCCGCTGCTCGAACACGGAGTCGAACTTATCGTGATCAAGGAACTCCTCGACCACACCCACATCGGCGTCACCGCCACCGTCTACGCCCACGCCCGACTCCGCCTCCACCGCGAAGCCATGACCGCACTCGGCAACGCCCTCAATCACCCCTGACCCCGCGCACGGGCGCACGGCAACGGCGGCGAACACCCTGGTGTTCGCCGCCGTTGCCGTCAACTACTGCCGCCAGCACTGTTCAATCCCGAGAAAACCGGTACTCCGAGAAGCCGGAATTCACCGAAGCGAACCTTTCAGCCGGAATCAAGGACGTTGCGTCACCCCTCTTGAAGCAATTCGCCCCTGATTTCACGATGAATGAACACCTGATCGCTAACGCTCGTGCGCAGCAGCGACTTCAAACCCTGAATACTCTCAATCGAATTGACTGCCCGCGCTACTGGAGCTGCAATCTTCTCGACGAGGCCCACTCGAAGATCATCCTCTCCACTCGTCTCCACCGCTTCTCCGGATAGGAGGTCGAGATCTTCGCGAGAAATAGAGGTGATTGCGTCCGCCCTGAACCTGACGAGACATTTCGACTCCGGGAGCCATCCCGCCTTGACATTGACCGCTGGAGCGAATCCAACATTCACGTAGCACGACTCGTTCCAGCGGGACTCCTGGACGCCAACTACACAGTAGAGATCGCCAGACACTCTGTACCAGTTTGCCGACTTCTTTCGAAATCCCAGCGGCTTGAAGACCTCATTGAGAGCCTCCAGGAGAATCGAGTTAACCATCAGCTGAACCTCTTATACGTATCGAGATGACCAGTCCAGCTCTGACCGGTCATATCCTCCAACTCGGCGACGTAATTCTGCAACTGTCGCCGCCCCGTCGCCTGGCTGCTCTTCGCGTCCGACTTCAACTCACGCACGACTCGGTTCTTCCAGTCGACCGCATCAGGCCGGAGCCCGCTCGGAAGCGTGACTTCGAAGTCGTACCCAGCCCCCAGAGCATTCCTGTAGTTCAAGTGCGTCTGGCGCCCACGGGCCGCGTCCGCATTCTCTCCAGATGTGAACTGCCCCTTCTCGTTACGGGCGACACTGCATCCGTTGCTATTGTGAACGAGGACCGGAGTCTCCCCCGCCAGCACATAGTACGTGTGCTAAGCGGACCCCCTCGACCTGCTTTTTCGCAGGTCAAGTGCGGTTTGCTGGTCCGGTGAGGTGCGTGGGTGTCCGTGGTTGTGCGGGGTTGTTGCCGTCAGCTACTGCTGTCAGGCGGTTCAGCCCAGGTACGGCTTCTCGCGGTGTTCCAGGAAGTGCTGGAGCCTGAGTCGTTGGGTGTGGTGCATCGGCAACTGGTCGATCTCTTCGGGCGGTACGAACGGGAGTTCGGTGGACTCGTCGGAGATTGCCAGCTGGCCGCTGGTGATGCGGGCGGTGAAGCAGACGTTGAACTGGCGTCGGACCTCGCCGTCGGTGTAGGCGATGATGTGTTTCGGGTCGGTGTAGGTGCCGACCAGGCCGGTGATCTCTACGTCGAAGCCGGTCTCTTCTTTGACTTCGCGGACGGCGGTGCCGGGCAGGGAGTCGGTGAGGTCCATGCCTCCGCCGGGCAGTGCCCATAGGTCGTTGTCGCGGCGGCGCTGGAGGAGGATGTGCCCGTGGTCGTCGGTGACGACGGCGGATGCGGCGACGACCATGCTGTTCGGCTTGGGTGCGGTGGGGTCGTCGTAGTGCTCGGTGCGGGCCACGGGTCAGGCTTCCTCTCGTACGGGGGTTGCCGTCGCCCACACGGCGTCGAAGCTGTCGGCGTAGGTGTCGAACATGCCGCTCGTCTCGTGTCGGCGAAGATGCCATACGGGGGCGGCGTAGGCGTTGACGCCCCAGACGTGTGCGTTGACGAGTTGCTGGTCGTCGGCGCGGTAGAGGGAGTTGTAGAGCGTGGTGCTGTGGGTGCGGACTTCGATGCTGGGGGTGCCGGCGAGCGGCCTGTAGTGCGTGAGCGCGAGGCGGCAGCGGGATTCGATGCCGTGGCCGAACCGCTCCTCTTGGCCGCGGGCTTGGACGTTGTCGCTGTCGGCATCTCCGATCGCGATGCGGACGGTGCAGCCTTGGGCGGCGCGTTCGGTGAGGAGTTCGTTCAGCCGCGGGTAGGCCTCGTGGAGGAAGACGGCCGCGTAGACGAGGATGTCGATCCGTTCCCGGGCCTGGGCCATCAGGTCGGTGAACGTCGAGACGGGGATGTCGGCCCGCTGTTCGTAGAGCGCCACCAGTTCGGGGCTGATGGCGCGGGCGGGGCGGGCCTGGCGGAGCGCCGGCCAGAGTGCGTGCACGTCTTCTCCCAGGGCCTTGGCCGCATGGAGGGCGGTGGCACGACGCGGGATACGCCCGAGGTTCACCCAGCGCTCGACCGACTTGGGGTCGACCTCGACCTGCTGAGCGAGTGCGGCGTACGTCCAGCCTCCCGCCGCCATGACGGCTCGTAGTCTCTCGTTCGGCACGAGTCTCCCCCTTCGCCTCAGGACGGTACTAGGGACGTTCCACATGGTGCAGGACGTCCTGGAGTGGGGTTTGGTAGAGGTTCCTTCGTCCTGGTGACCGGCATGAGGATCGGTGCCGACCCTGCGGCACCGACGGACCCAGGGGCACGCATCCACGCCGCCGAGGAGCGTCACCGTGCGAAAGAGCACCACCCCATGTGTTCCCGCCCTGCGACTGGAGGCCCGGTCGCGCACCGCCTCGCCGGGGTGGTCACGATGACGGCCCCCACCCCGACAGAAGGGACACGCCCCGAATGGTCACCCTGGACCTGCGCCACGTGGCAAGCCCCGCCGTGCGGGACCTGCTCCACCTCGTCAACCACCCCGACTTCGACCGCGCACAGCAGCAGATCGAACACCTCGGCGGCTGCACCGAACCCGTCCGCCTGACCGGCCGCACCACCACCATCGACACCACGACCGGCGAGGTCCTGCGCACCTACTCCGCCTCCGACGAGCCCACCGGCAGCCTGCTGACCACATGCGGCAACCGCCGCGCCTCACGCTGCCCGGCCTGCGCCCGCCTCTACGCCGCCGACACCTACCACCTCATCCGCGCCGGCCTCTCCGGCGGCAAGACCGTCCCCGACACCGTCCGCACCCACCCCCGCGTCTTCGCCACCCTCACCGCCCCCTCCTTCGGCCCCGTCCACAACCGCCCCGACACCAGGCCCTGCCGCTGCGGCACCCGCCACGAACCCACAGACCCTCTGCTCGGCACGCCGCTGAACCCGGCGACGTACGACTACGCGGGCGCGGTCCTCTTCAACGCCCACGCCGGAGCCCTGTGGGCACGCTTCACCACCTATCTGCGCCGGGAGCTCGCCGTCCGGCTCGACCTGACCCAGAAGGCCGCCCGCGCCGTGCTGCGGGTGTCCTTCGCCAAGGTCGCCGAGTACCAAAAACGCGGCCTGGTCCACTTCCACGCCGTGATCCGCCTCGACGGCACCGACGGCAGCACCCAGCCCCTGCCCTCGTACGCCACCGTCGCCGTGCTCACCGACGCCATCCGCGCCGCCGCACCGCGCGCCCGCGTCTCCGTCACCTCGGACGCGATCGGGGAACGCGAGCTCACCTGGGGCCAGCAGCTCGACGTACGCGAGATCGCCGCCTTCGGCACCGACACCAAACTCACCGATCAAGCCGTCGCCGCCTACGTGGCCAAGTCCGCCGACGCCTCCGGCACCCTCGACCGCTCCCTGTTCTGCCGCCCCTGCCACGGGCGCGGCGCCACCCTCCTGCCCCACGGAACCCCGCTCCCCTGCACCGCCTGCGACGGCACTGGACAGGCCCGGCCGCTGCCCCGGCTCGCCGTCGCACCCCATGTGCGGCAGATGATCCGCACCTGCTGGGAGCTGGGCAGGCTGCCGGAGTTCGCCGATCTGAAGCTGTGGAAGTGGGCGCACATGCTCGGCTTCCGGGGCCACTTCTCCACCAAGTCCCGCTCCTACTCGACCACCCTCGGCGCGCTGCGCGACGCCCGCCGCACCTGGCGCACCGAACAGACCCGCGCCCACACCGGCCTGCCCGACCCTGACCCGACGACCACCCTCGTCGTCGGCCACTGGGCCTACCAGGGCTCGGGCTACAGCCCCGGCGGCACGCCCCTCGCAGCCCACGTCTGGCACCGCCGGGAACTGGAACGCCGGTTCGTCGCCGAAGGGGGCTGCGGATGAACGCGCACGAACCCGCCCCGACCCGGCGGGGACTGAGTACGCCGGAAGAGCTGCTGACCGTGCCCCAGGTCATGGCCCGCCTCCAGCTCGGCCGCTCCGCCATCTACGACCTGCTCCGCACCCGCCAGCTCGCCTCGATCACCCTCGGCCGCTCCCGCCGCATCCCCGCCCACGCCCCCACCGACTTCATCCGCACCCGCCTCGACCAGGAAGCCGCTGCCTGATGACCACGCCCCGAGACACCAACGCCTCCCTCCGCATGCGTGCCAACGGCGACGGAACCGTCTACCAGCGCAAGGACGGCCGCTGGGAAGCCGCCGGATACGTCCTCGCCCCCGGCAACACCCGCCGCCGCATCCGCGTCTACGGCACCACCAGGAAGGAGGCCCTGGCCAAGCTCACGGAGAAGATCTCCGCCAGCAACCGCGGCCTCCCTATCCCGTCTGCGCAGGGCAGCGTGGCCGCGTACCTGACGTACTGGCTCGACGCGGTCGCCGTTCACCAGCTCCGCGAGAACACCCACACCCGCTACACCGCCGTCACCCGCCTCTACCTCATCCCCGGCCTGGGCAAGAAGAAGCTCGCCAAGCTCACCGCCAAGGACGTCCGCACCTGGCTCAACCAGCTCCGCACCACCTGCCAGTGCTGCGTACGCAGCATGGACGCCGGACGTGATGAGCCCCGCTGCTGCGCTGCTGGCACGTGCTGCGCGAGGCGGCTCTCGGCGCTGACCCTGGCCTACGTGCACTCCGTCCTCAAGTCCGCCCTGGAACACGCGGTACGCGAGGAGGAGATCCCGCGGAACGTCGCCCGCAACGTCCGCACCGGCACACCCAGACCCCGCCGCTTCGAACCCCTCACCACCGACGAAGCCCGCGAATTCCTGACCGCCGCCGACGGTCACCGGTTGCACGCGCTGTTCGGACTCGCGCTGCGCACCGGGCTCCGCAAGGGCGAACTCCTCGGCCTGCGCTGGGAAGATCTGGACCTGGTCGGCGGGCTCGCGAGCATCCGCCGTACTCTCCAGCGCACCAACTCCGGCGGCCTGACCGCCCTCCCGACCAAGACCAAGAGCTCGGAGCGACGCATCGCCCTGCCGACGCCGTGCCTGCGCTCTCTCGAACAGCACCGCGACCGACAACTTCAGGAACGCGAAGCAGCGGGGACGGGCTGGAGGGACAGCGGCTACGTCTTCACCCGCCCCGACGGTGCACCAATCGAAGGGTCCACCCTCACCCGACACTTCAACACCCTGCTCCGCCGAGCCGGGCTCCGCCACATCCGCTTCCACGACCTCCGCCACTCGACCGCGACCCTGCTCCTGGAGCAAGGAGTGGAACTCGTCGTCATCAAGGAGCTGTTGGGGCACGCCCACATCGGCGTCACCGCCACCGTCTACGCCCACGTCCGGCTCCGCCTCCAACGCGACGCCATCGACCTCCTCGGCCACGCCCTCCGCACCCCCGCCGAGACCCCCGGCAAGCCCGACGACAGCGACGAGCCGCCCCTCTGCACGGTCCCCGTCCGCTGACGTTGCCGTCAACTACTGCCGTCAGACACCGCAGAGGCCCCATCGGCGACGACCGATGGGGCCTCGAATTTCACGAAAGCGAACCGCTTGGGCGGTCAATCAATCGCGCCATCGCCTTCTAGGCGCACGAGGACCCCCTCCGGCCCCCCAGTCGCCAGAACGTCTTCCAGTACCTCGCAGATACTGTCAATTCCAGCTTCCCTTACAAGTAGGAGGTCGGGACAGTTGAAATATCTGCCGCTGAAGCACTCTCCCGTCCTTTCCCATCGCTTCCAGATGGCATCTACTTCCGCCAAGGTGAGAACGGTCGCACTCCATCGCGATCCATCCTCCAGCGTCAGAACCAGGTCAAGATTCGACGCCTCTTCCGGCCTTTGCCCGAGCGCGACCATGAAGAGAGCAGTGGCGTTACCAATCTCTCTCTGGATCAACGAGTCACCGTCCATAAATGCCCTGCAATCTAGCGATCACCGCGGGTTCATTTCCCTTGTCGGCTTTGCCGACGATCTGGATGCCACCGTCTGTGTTTCGGAAAAAGAGCCTCGCTCCGTTCCTAGAACGAGCATAGGCAACATCAGTTCCGGTCAGGAAACCGTTTCCGATACCCGGATTCAAGTTACCCTCCGCCAGCCTCGCCTGCATTGCATCAAGATCCCGCTGAACTGTCTGATTCTTTCCGGCTTTCTGCGCAGCCCTAACCAGAAGCGAATCATCGTGAATTGCCGACGTCAGAGTGGGACAGTTGCTGTTGTGAACGAGGACCGGTGTCGACCCAGCAAGTACATAGTACGTGTGCAGGTCGCTGACCGTGAGGTTGTGGACCGTTGCCTGCTGTGTTCGGTGGGTTATTTCTGTGATCCGGACGGACTTCCCCGTGGCTGTGTCGAGTCGCAGGCCCGGTGTCAGTTCGGACGCGTCGAGCCATTCGCCGAGGCCCAGTACCCAGAAGGGGTGGCCGGCCGTCGCGGTGATGTGGACGTCCTCACCGGCGACGGACAGAGTGATGTCGACAAGGGACTTCAACCCCTGGCCCACGATCTCGGCTGTGACCTTCTTGACAGTGGTTTCGCCGGTCCTCGGGTCCGTTGCCAGGATCTCGTCACCGATCCGGACGTCCTCGATGGGCTTGGTCGTACCGTCCGCCATGAGGACTTCGGTGCCGGGTACGAAGCTGTTCTTCTTGCATGCCTTGGCCACCGCTGCGGCCTCGTCGGCCGCTTTGAGGGCCTTCACGCCCTTGAGCGCGCGCGCCCACGGAAGGTCCAGCGACGCCGAGCCGCATGCCTTGACGCTGTCGCCGCCCAAGCAGCGCTTCCAGGCGTCGATGTCCGGGGCGACCAAAGCGATCACGATCCGGTCGAACAGGGTCTGCTCGTAGTGGAGCCAGCCCAGGGCCTTGGCGGCGCCGCAGAAGTCAGCCGTGTTGGGGTGCAAGTCGGAGCATTTGTGCTTGGCCCATGTCTCGACACGCTCCTTCTCGTCGACGAGCGGGTACAGGTACTCGAGCTCGAGCGCGGTGGGGACCTCGATGCCCTCGATCGAGACCTTGTCCTTGCTCTGCTTGACGTTGACGGTCCGAGTGGGGGACTGCGTATTCCCCTTGCTGTCACCTCGGCCGGTGCCACCCTTCTTGGGCGCGTCGTCCCCGTAACCGTCGGCGGTGGGCCAGCCGTTGCCGCCGCTGCAGCTGTCGCACCAGAGGCCGGTCGGGTCGGAGAACGTCACCGGATTGTTGTTGCCGTAGGTGTAGCCGTTGTTCTGCTGCGGGTCGGTCAGGTCCATCACCGGGTCGACCGAGAGGAAGCGCCCCGTCGCCGGGTCGTACTCGCGCGCGCCCAAATGGGTCAGGCCCGTGGAGGTGTCGTTGGTGCCGCCGACGAAGCCCTTGGTGCCGGGCCATGAGGTGGGTGCCGGGCCCCGGATGCCGCCGAAGGGCTGTACTCGACGCTGGCTGAGCGCCTGCGTGCCGTCGTCGACAGCGAGGAGGGCCGTGCCGTGGTGGTCGGCAGTGGTGAAGGAGACCTTGCCGTCGTCGGCCTGGATGGCGGTGTGGCCGCCGCCGACGTCGATGTAGCGGGTGACCCTGGGCGTGCTCGTGCCCTCGGCGACCGAGATCTCGGACGCGCCGAGGTAGAGGGTCGTCTCGGTCGGCGTGCGGGCAATCATCCGGTTGCCGTCGGCGTCGTAGACGTACTCGCTGACCTTGGGAGAACCGCCCTCCACCGGCTCGGTCACCTTCGCCAGGCGTCCCTCGGCGTCGTAGTCGAGGTCCTGCGTGGTGCCGTTGCCCAGGGTGCGGACATCGGTGTTGCCCGTCGCGTCGTAGGTGTAGCTGTCACCCTCGGTGACGCCGGGCCCGGTACGGGTGACCGCTTTCAGGGCGTGCGGCCGCACCACTCCGGCGCCGGGGACGGGGTAGTCGTAGGTGCTCGTGACATCCTTCGCCGTGTCGCCACTGACGTCGTGTTCGACCTCGGTGCGCCGGTTGCCGATCTTGTCGTACCCGTACGACAACCAGTACGGGGCCGGTCCGCCGAGCAGGTTCGCGGCGGGTGCGCTCGCGCAGGAGGTGGTCGGCTGGGTCCACGCCTCCGTCAGTCGGCGCAGGTGGTCGTAGGTGAAGCACTGGGTGTCCGTGCCGGAGCGTGAGGTGTCCGAGACGGACAGGACGTTACCGATCTCGTCGTAGGCGAACGTGGACGCCTGGTCGACGCCGGCAACGTCCTGGCGGTCGACACGGGTGTAGTGCAGCCGCTGGGTACCGGGCTCGTACTCGTTGGTGATCCATGCCTTCTTGCCGCCCGCGTTGGACAGCTCGTACTGCAGCGGCTTGCCGACCAGGCTGTACTTCACCGAGGACTTGATTCCCTCATTGCCGTCCACGCCGATGGGCCGCAGCGTGTCGTCCTCGTAGGTGTAGACCGCGGAGGACGCGGCCAGCGAACCGGCCTTGGGCAGGCCGATACCCGCGACGAGACCGGACTCCTTGTAGGTCGTGGTGGAGATGTAGGTACCGGACAGGCCCGTGTTCGCGGTCGAAGCCGGGACGGTGACGGACGTGCGCAGCGGCCGGTAGAGCCGGTCGTAGGCGACGACCTTCGAGGAGTACGCCAGTCCGTCGACGTAGCGGGTGGACTCGGCGAGGTAGCCCTTGGCACCGCTGACCGTGTCGTACGTCCACTTGGCGCGCAGCGTGCCCGTCGCGGAGCCGTCGCGCAGTTCGGTCTTGCGGCCGATGCCGTCGTGGCCGTACCAGAGTGTCTTGTCGCGGGCGTCGACCGTGGAGCTCAGCAGAGCGCGGTCGTCGTAGAAGTACTTGACCTGGCCCTTGTCGGGGTCCTTGGACAGGGTCAGCTGACCGAGCAGGTCGTACTCGTACGACCACTCGTTGCCCGCCGGGTCGGTCACCTTCTCCAGGGCATCGCTCGGCTTGAAGCCGTACTTCGTGGTGTCGTAGGCGGCTTCGGCGGCGCGCGCGTGGTGCTGGCGCAGTTCGGTGGTCCGGCCGCGGGCATCCGTCAGCGTGGTGGTGGCGGTGCCGCCCACCGGCGGGATGACGGTCGTGCGGTCGCCGCCGTAGATCGTCCTGGTGGTGTTGAGGACTTGTCCGCCGTCGCCGTTGCCATAGATCTGCCGGAACTCGGTCTGCCGGCCGAGCCCGTCGTACTTGTACCGGTTCTGCGTCTCCACGGCCAGCGCGTCCTGCGGCTCGACCAGGGTGGTGGCGGGCTTGGCCGTGTCGTAGTACGTCAGGAACTGCTTCGACGTCAGACCGCGCTCGTCGTAGAAGGTGTCCACCAGCAGCCGCCCGCCGCCCGGGCCGGGGTCCTGGGTCTGACGGGGGCGCAGGAAGCCGTCGTAGAGGACGTACGAGGTGACCTGAGCGCCGTTGTTGCCGATGGTCTTCGTGCCGACGGCGATCGGCTGGCTCTCTGCGATCGTGTACGTGTACTCGTATGTCGGGACGGCGCCGGTCAGCCGGTCCGGCAGCCACACCTTGCTCTGGCGGCCCAGCGCGTCATACGCAAAGTTGGTGACCTTGCCGTTGGTGTCGCTCACCGTCAACGGCAACCCGCGCGCAGGGTCGTTGGTGGTGGTGGTCGACTGGGCCGTGGTGCTGTCGCCCGGGGTGACGGGCGGGGTGGTGACCTTGGCGGAGGCCGGGAAGCCGGTCGTCGGGGTGTAGAGCGTGGTGGTGGTACGGCCGTCGCTGCGGTCGGTGCGGGTCAGGGTGCCGGACTTGGCGGTGACCGTGCCGCTCAGGTCGTTGCTGCTGGTCTTGCGGCCGTAGCTGTCGTAGCCGGCTGCGGTCTCCGTGTAGGTCGCGGTGGTGCCGTCGTGGGACTTGAGCATCGCGGTCGCTGTGGCGTCGCCCATGGTGGGAGCGGCATCGTAGGCGAGGCCGTCGTATGCGGTGCGGATGTCGGAGACGACGTCCTTGGCGCGGTCGGTGGTGGCGTCGCAGGCCTTGGCGACCGTCTCGACGCGGGACGGCAGCGAGAGGATCGCCCCGGACGCCGGGTAGCCGGTGCGGACGCACTTGTCGTCGGCCGTGGTGGAGTCGTCGCCGCGGTCGTCGGTGACGGTGATTCGGCCGGCGACCGTGTCGAAGGTGTTGTCCGTCGTGGTTGTTCGCCACCTGGTGCCGGCCCCGTCGTCCAGCGAGGTCCAGGTCCTGATCTGCGCGGTGCCGGTGAAGTCGGCGGTCACCGTGCCCCAGTCACGGACCTTCTTCGCCGTCTCGTGGTGCCAGGGGCGGCTGACCGTCTTGGACAGCACCGAGCCGCCGGGACCCGAGTAGGTGACGTTCTTGTAGTCGAACCCGGCCGCCGACTCGTGGTCGGTGAGCGGGGCACCCTCGCCCGCACCGAGGGAGACGCTGACGTCCTTCGTGCCGCCGCTCGGGTCCTTGCGGTCGCCGTCCATGCCGCGCAGGAAGTAGCTGTCGGTCTGCGAGCGCATCGCTGACGCGCCGCCCTGGCCGCCGTTCCTCACCCGGACGTGACCGTAGCCTCGCCACTGCGACCAGGTCTTCTCCTTCTCCTTGGTCAGCCCGTCATCGTCGTCGTAGTGCCAGGCCGCGCCGTCCAGGTAGTCGTAGGAGGTGATCTGGTCCGGGGCACCACCGGTGCGGTCGGTCAGCGTGACCGTCGAGGCGACGTACTTGTTGAACCAGTGCAGCTCCGGGTCGTCGGTGGCGCTGCCACCGATGTACTGCGGGAAGCAGCGGGTGGTGTTGGTCTGCGGGGTCGGCAGCGCGGCGAAGTCGCACACCGGCTCCGAGTAGCCGACGTCGATCTGGCCGCCCGCCTCGTCGGCGACGGTGGCCAGCCGCTCCTTGATGAAGGGTGCGAAGCCGTCACCGGTCCGGTCGAGCCGGTTGGCGAGCTGGACGTAGCTGAAGGTGGTCTTCGGCAGGGTGATCGCCGGGGTCGCGGTGTGCCCGGTGCGCTGCACGGAGTCCAGAATCAGCTGGTAGTCGGTGTCGGAGGTGCCCCAGCGGTGGGTGAGCTTCCAGGAGTCGACGTCGGCATAGGAACCCGACTTGAGCACCTGGGCGCTGACGGAGGTGAGCCTCTTACGGGTGAAGAACACCGGGGAGAGCCGCCCCTGGTCACAGGTGGCGCCCGCGTCGCAGTTCAGGTCCCACGGGGTGTCGTACCAGTAGAAGGCGTCCTTGGAGATGTCGGAACAGGTGGTCCTCGCGTCCGGGATGCACCGCTCGCTGCTGGTGAAGTCGACCTTCGCCAGCGGCTGCGCCGAATACAACGCGTTCGACTTCAGGCCGTACTCGATCCGGTCCAGCGAACCGCCCCGCACGTAACGGGTGTTGAGCTTGTCGTCGAGGTTGCGGCCGTAGGAGTTGAGTTCCTTGTCGTAGTAGTAGGCGATCGCGCTGCCGTGCGGGTCGACGACATAGTCGAGGTTCCAGCGCCAGCCCTGGTCGCACCAGGAGTCGGCGAACGCCGCAGCGTGGCAGGGCTCGTTCGCGTCGTCGCCGAAGACCGGGACGGTCCAGGCGGAGTCGGTGGTCTCCTTACCGTCCGCCCAGCCGGGCAGCCGGTTGTAACCGAAGTAGTACTGCACTCCGTCCGGGGTCGTGACCTTCCAGTACTCGTCGTTGCGGGCGCCGTTGGAGCGTACGTCCGACCCGGAGCCGTAGATCCGCTGGATCTTCGTGCCGTCGTCGTTCTTCAGCCGGAAGGAGTCGGTGCCGGACGGCACCAGCTCGCCGCCCTTGCCGTTGAAGGAGATGAACGCGTTGTCGTAGGCCCAGCACAGGTCGCCCGGCTTACCGCCGTCGGCATGCTCCACCCCGTCGTCCGAGCAGGGCTTGTAGCGCCGCTCGATGAATCCGGGCCACAGGTCGAAGCCGTCGCCCAGCCAGGAACCCTGGTTGTTGGTGTTGCCGGTCCGGCCGTCGATCGAGCCCGAGGAGTAGGACAGGCCGACGCTCGGCGCCAGTCCGCCGGGCACGTCCGGTACGTCCATCGGGTACGACCAGGAGAAGTCACCGGTGTTGAGACTCGTGCTCCACGTCGAGGACGGCGAGAGCGGGGTCGCCTTGTAGTCGCCGCCCATACCCGCCTCGTCAGCCACGGCCGCGAGCACGGTGGAGCCGGAGGCGCTCAGGGCCACCCTGGGCGCGGTCAGGGTCTGCTGCTCGGCGTCGTTGACAACCTCGACCGGCTCGGCGGTGCGGCACTTCGCTTTCTCGGGCGTGGTCAACGCGCACCCGGGTAGCCGGACAAGGTGCAGGCGGTCGGCGTATCCGCCGCCGAAGGCCCCCGCGAAGGAGGAATAGTCGACCCGGGTCCGCACAGCGGAGGCCTTCGCCCCAGCCGCCGGGCGGAGGGCGAACAGCAGACCGTCGGCGCCCGCCCGACGCGCGGTCGCCCGGTCGAACACCTGGGCCTGCACGGCCCCTTGGGACACCGGCTTCTTCGCGGCCCCCAGGGCGAGCGGCAGCCCCTTCGCCCTGACGACCGTCGTGGAGCCCTCGGGCAGGCCCACGGTCACCGAGCCCGGCTTGGGCCAGGCGGCGCGCGGAGCCTCCTCGGGGGTGCGGGGGCCCTTCATGATGGTGCGGGGAGTGACCGTGACCGGGCCGACCGCCACCGGCTTCTCCGCCTCCGGCAGGTCGGGACGGCCCGTGCCGCGGTCGGCGGCGACGACGGCGGGCTGGGCCACGGCCTGCAACAGCGTGCCGACCATGACCGCGGCCGAGGCCAGGGCCACGCGGCGGCGCAGGGCACGCGGGAGCGTACGGGATCTTCCGTTCATCCTCGTCCTTCATCCCTCGCAGGAAGCATCCCGATGGGGATGCGAAGCCGGTGTCGTACGGGTAAGGCGGGGCTGTCAGTAGTTACGGGGGACATCTGTGTCCCGGCCCGGCTGTCCGACTGCCAGGTTCTGGATCTGCACTTCGTTCAGCGTGCCCTGGAAGGTCCAGAGGTCCGAGACGGAGCCGGGGAAATAGGCCCCGGCCCGGTCACGCCCCAGTTGCAGCGACTGGACGGCTTTGAAGGTCAGCACGTTGTCGGAGTAGGAGACCTGGTCGGTGCAGCCCGCGGTGTCGGGGGCACCGTCGTCATCGGTGTCCTGACAGGCGACCTCCTGTAGCTGGCCATTGACGTACAACCGCATCTCGTGCGCGAAGCCGTCGTAGACCAACGCCAGGTGGGTCCACTCCTCGGGGCCGTAGAACTGTCCGTTCTCCACCTCGGCGGCCTCGGCGTCGGTCTTGTCCGCGGCGGCGGTGGTGATCCGCCAGCGACCACCGTCAGTGGCCGGCGTGCTGCTCGGGATGTATCGCACCGAGAACGCGTCCTTGCTGGTGCCCGGCGCACTGAGCAACGCGACCTCCCGGGTGGGTTGCGCCGACGCCTGCACGAAGGCGGTCACCGTGAAACTGGCGCTGGTGTCGACCGGCACGACGCCGTTCGAGGTGGCGGCGTACTGATTCACGCCGTTCAGCGCCAGGCCGCCGTCGACCCAGCCGCCATCGAGCTCGGCGCCGTTGTACAGGCCGAGGCCCGCGCCGGCGGGGCCGGCGTCCGGGGTGACCGGCGGGTTGGCCGTGGACGCGGTCTCGAACTTCCAGCGGCTCTTGACCACCGGGTTCTGTGTGAAGAGCTGGCGCACCTCGTCGTCGGAGATGGCACGGTCGTAGAGCCGTACGTTGTCCAGGGAGCCCTTGAGCCGGTTGCCGAGGCTGCCATCCGCCTTGCCGGTGCCGCCCAGGGTGACCTGGCCGACGGCGAGCCAGGGCGTGGTGAAGGGGGCGGTGGCCTCCAGGACGCCGTTGACATAGAGCTTCAGCTGGCCGGCGTCGTTGTCGTAGACGCCTACGACATGGTTCCACTCACCGTGTCGTGCGGCCGGACAATTCGTGTTCGCCGGGCACGCGGTCTGGGTGGCGCGGACCAGTGTGGATTCGGGCTGGTTGCTCTGCTCCCGCATGAAGACCCAGCCGCCGAGGGCCGAGGAGTGGGTCAACTCGAAACCCAGGTTGACCGTGCTGGACTGAGCGATGACCGTCATCGGCCGTGCCTCCTTGTCCTTGGGCAACTTGGCCCAGGCGGAGACCGCGAAGCTCTGATATGTGTCCATGATCGGACGGCCGGTCGTGGCGTAGTCGTCGACCCCGTCGAACTGGATCGCACGGCCGTTGACGCCGTCGGCCCCGGACGTGGTGCCGTTCTTCAACTGCGCGGCGGCCTGTTGGGAGCGGCCGATGGGCGCCACGTCCTGGGCGGTCTCATCGAGCGGGAAGACCAACTTGGCCGGACGGTTGGTGTCCACCGGCCGGCGGTTGTGCAAGAGGGCCACCTGGGCGTCGGTGAGCTGGTAGTCGAAGAGCTGGAGTTCGTCGGCCGAGCCCTTGAAGAAATCATCGGAACTCTCGTGATGGATGGCGCCGCCGAGGATGGTACGTCCGCGCGCGTCCCAGGGGTTGCTGAAGGGAACCGAGTCGACCAGCTCACCGTCCACGTACAGCTTCATCAGCTGGTTGGCGTTGTCGAAGACACCAACAAGATGGGTCCAGATGTCGACCCGTGACTCCAGGCACGCTGTGTCCCCAGCCGGGCAAGCGGGCTGGAGGGCCCGGGTCACCGTGGCACCCGTGGCGGTGTCGCTGGAGTGCCGCAGAAAGGACCAGCCGCCGAGCGCGGTGGAGTAGTAGATCTCGAACCCGCTGAGGTGGGCGCCTGACTGGGACACGACAGCCTGCGGAGTGCTGGGGTGATCGGCCGCCATCCTGGCCCACACCGACACCGAGAAGCTCTTGGCGGTGTTGAGGACCGGGGACTCGGTGGCCGCGTAGTCGTCCACGCCGTCGAACTCCAGGCCGTTGCCCGAGACTCCGACGACGCCCATCTTCGCTCCGCTCACGACGGCCGACCACTCGCCGCCCTCACCCACTACCTGGCTTGCTCCGCCGGCCTCGTCCATCTGCCAGGACAACCGGTCGGGCTGACCGGCGCGAACGCGGAAGTAGTAGGTGCTCGGCTCGGAGCCGTTGCCGGCTGCGTCGAACGCCTTGGCGGTGATGAAGTTGATCCCGGCCTTGGTCGGCATGAGATTGATCGTCTTGGCGCCGCCGCCCGAAGTGGTCAACGTGTGCTTGCTGCTGGGGTTCTCGTTGACGCCGAACCAGTACGTGGTGACGTCCGGGGACGGTGAGTCGATCTTGAAGGTGCCGTACCGGCCCACGCCGTCCCACCAGGGGGCGTTCGGGTCGTCGTCGTTGTTGCTCGGGTACTGCGCGGAGCTGATCCCGGGACCGACGGGCACCTTCGTGTCGTAGACGAAGTAGCAGCTGTGGGCGTTCTCGACGCTCCATGGCGACCACTGGCCGCCGTCCCAGGCGCGGGCCTGCCAGCCGACCACCTCTTCCTGCGGGATGCTGGTGGGCAGTTGGATCGAGAAGGACGAACCGGAGGCTTTGTCGGTGCTCTTGGCGGAGATCCAGTGCTGCTTCCAGCCGTCGCCCGCGTTCCACAGGGCCCGGAACTGCACCTGGAGACGGTCCTTGTCCGGGTCGGTCACGTTGATGGCCTTGATCGTGGCGCGGGACCGGACGTGGACCTCGCTGCCCGACTTCGCACACGAGCCACCCGGGGCCATGGACAGCTGCGAGGTGGAGATCCGCGGCGGCGGACGGTTGTACTCGACCCTCAGGAAGGCGTCGTCCGAGAACCGCTTCCAGGTGTAGCGATCGTTCTCACTGGTCGCCCGCATGCCGAAGGTGATCTGGGGCCACTCCTTGGCTGCCGCCATCGCCACGGCGTTCTTCACGTCGAACTCGGCGTCGGCCGCAGCACAGCCGTCGAAGCCGTGGGCAAAGCTGCGGGTCTGAAGGTGGTCGATCCAGAAGCCGTCGGCGTTCTGGGTGTTCCAGGTGGTGGAGCCGTTGATCGCCTTGGTTCGCCAGAGCTGGACCTCGCGCGCCTCGCAGGAGGCGGCGTGGGTCTCGCGGACCACGAACTCGGCGGACAGGATGCTGCGCCCCGCGAACTTCGTGGTCGGAATCTGGTAGAAGAGCCGCTTCACGTCCTGCGGGTTGCAGTAGTTCCAGTCGCAGAAGCCGAGCCCGGCGTCGGAATCGCCGTTGAACTTCCACTGGGGTGAACCGGCCCAGTACCGCGAGGCCATCGTCCACGCGGTGGCCTTCGGCGAGTACCACTGCGGGTCGATGAAGACTGGGTAGACGGTGTCGGCTCCGGTGAGTAGCTCGCGGTCCGGAGTGAGGACGAGTTGATCGCCGCCAGAAGGAACCTTGACGTCGACGGGTTTGACCCGTCCCGACTCGGCGGCGGTGGGCTCGGCTTCGACGGCGCGGGTGGAGGCGAACCGTTCGGCACCCGCCGGCTGCTGAGGTGCTGCGAGGCTGGAGTCCCACATCACCGGCCGGGGTGCCTCGAACACCACGCCACCGGCCGCAGGGTCCACGGCCTCGACTCCGCCGGTCGCGGTCTCCTGGGTGACCAGGCCCTCGGTTCGCAACCCCAGGCGTAACTCGGCGAGTTCCTGGCTCTCGGCCGCCTGTGCCGCCTTGACCACGAGGAGCTGGGTAAATCCCTCGGGACGGGCGGAGAGCTTCAGGTCGACGTCCGGCAGGATCTCCGGGTAGGTGGCCGTGTCGCCCTCCAGTCGAGGCTCCGGCACTGTGCCCGGCCAGGAGAGTTCGAAGGTCCGGCCGGCGCGTTCGAGCCGAACCAGCGGGCCCTCACCGCCGCCGGAGAAGGCGAGCCCCACCGAGGCCGCCTTCGGCGCGACCATGCCCGCGTCGGCCCCCTTCCCGACAACGGCGAGCGCGGTGTCGATCGACCTCCACTCCCCGTCGATCCGGCTCCACACCGGACGCAGATACTCACGGGATTCCAGGTCGCCTTCGGGAGTGGCGTACACCTCGGTCGCTTCTCCACGTTAGGACAGGATCTCGACCTTCTTGCCCAGTCGCTCGGCCTGGGCGAAAGCCTCCGCCTCGGTGGCCGCGGTAAGCCCACCCTCGGAGGATGCCTGTACGGCTGCGCTCGGCGCAGTGGTGGTGGCCGGGGCAGCTACGGCCGTCGGCGAAGTCCCCATCGGCAGCAGCCCGACCGTCACAGCGATACCCACGCCAAGCACGACGGTTCGACCCGCTCTCCAGCGGCCACGTGCACGACGAACTCTCACAGTTCCCCCCACATCCAGCACACTTCAACCAAGATCTACCATGGCCGCGTCAACCTAAGAGAATTCGGGGGAGGAAGGATGAATTCCGAATGTCCGCTCCCCGAACTTCCTCGTGTGGCCCAACCGGTGCTTCGAGATGCAGGAGTTGATCCGAGACCCCGGAACCACCGCCGGTTCCCCATCTGCTCCGGCAGCGGCGTCGTCGCGGTGTCCGCGATCGTGATGCCGTCCGGGATCTCGCGGACGCTCGTACGCGGGGCGATCCAGAAGGGAAGGGTGTTCTGTGGCTCCCCCTTTTGAGGCTCGGACCTGGCAGGCGTCGACCATGTGGCAAGAGGAGTCGAGGTGCGTGGCCGCGTTGAGTTCGGCCGGCGGGACCTCATGCAGCCCTATCTCGGACGCCGGCCTCGTTCCAGACGCTCCCGGCCGGTCGCTGACCAGCAACACCGTGCCGCCGACGCCCACCGCCGCACCACCACCCAGGAGATCCGGCGGGACACCGCGGGCCAGGTCGACATCCTGGTAGCCGGCGTGGGCACCGGCGGCACCGTCACCGGCGTCGGCCAGGCGCTGAAGGAGAAGAAGCCGGAGGTCACTGTGGTGGTCGTGGAGCCGGACGAGGCGGCCGTGCCCTCCGGTGACTCCCCCCGGCCTGCACCGTGTCCAGGGCCGCGGCGCCGGGTTCATCCCCACGTTCTCGACACCACGGTCCACGACTCCGTCTGCCGCGTCCCGCTGACCCGGGCCCAGGGAGAGACCCGCGCCGCACCTATGGCATCGCCGCCGGTACCTCCAGCGGAGCAGCCCTGCACGCGGCCACCGCGATCGCGCGTCGACCCGAGCATCTGGGCGCGCTGATCGTCGTCGTCCTGCCCGACACCGGCGAACGGTATCCGAGCACGGGTCTGTTCACCTGAACGCGCTGTGCACCTGCGCTCCCAAGCTCACGGCCAAGTCGCCGTCGCTGACCGGCTCATGGCCAGGCCACCCGGAACGCCGCTCACACGGGTGCTTCCGTCAGGCCCTCGGAGAGCCATCGCACCACCGACTCCGCGCCGTACGGCCGGCCCTGGGGGGCGATCTGTCGGAGGAAGCCCAGGTCCTGGCCGATGGTGACGACGGGAGGTTCCACCACGCCGCGTGGGCGGCGCTGGCCGAGTCCGACGGCGGCCAGCAGGCCGTTGCACAGGCACTGCCGTCCTTCCGCCTGCTCGGCGGAACCGCCCTTGCGGACGTAGGCCGCGCGGGGCTCCGCCGGGCAACGATAGGCGATGAGTCCGCGCTCGGTGCGGTACGGGGTGCGCAGATATCCGAGGTCGCAGACCCGGCGGCGCGCCGAGTTCACGGCGGGGTCGGCCACCGTGCCGGGCAGGTCGGCGACCTTGAACGGAAACGAAGTCGGAGAGGCGGCGGGATCGTTGCGCACGATCAGCTCGTCACGAAGCTCACGCGCGACCAGCTCCCGCCGCAGCCGCGGATCGAGGCCGGACTCCTCGCAGAGCGCGAAGACACTGCCGAGTTGGACGCCGGCCGCCCCCAACTCCCTTGCTCGACGGAGATGTTCCGGTCCGCACTGTCCGCCGGCGATCCAGAAGGGCAGGCCGAGGGCGGCCATCTTCGCGAAATCGGGGGTGTCCCGGGGGCCGTAGACAGGATCGCCCTGCTCGTCCAGGCGCATCGGCCCGCGCGGCGGCGCACTGTGCCCGCCGGCGCGATGGCCCTCGATGACGAAGCCGTCCGGCGTGGTCTGCGCGGAACGGCTCAGATACGACGCCAGAGCCGGCAGAGAGATGATGGCCAGGACGTCGGGACGGCGCAGGGGTTCCGGCCGCGCCCCGCACAGCAGCGAGGCCGGGTCGAAGCTCAGCTCCACGGGTGTGTCGTCACCGTCGACGTCCAACCGCGCGGTGACGGGTTGCAGTTGGGCGAGCCGGGTCACGATGCCCGGGATCTGTGCGGGAATGCCCGCGCCGACCAGGACGTAGTCAACGCCGGCCAGGATCGCGCCGAACAGGGCGGGGACCGTGGCGAGTTGGACCTTCTCCAGGTAGTTGACGCCGACCGGTCCGCGGTGCCCTTCCTTGGCGAGCCACACCTCGCAGAAGTTGGCCACGACCGTCAGCTCCCGGGCGGGACACGCCTCGTCGGCGGTCAGCCGGGGTGCGGCCGCGAACCGCTCGCCGGCGCCGATCCCGCCCTCGACGAAGTAGCGCTCCCGCAGGGAATCCGCGAGCTCCGGTACGGGGAAGGCGGCCAGTGCCCGCCTCAGGTGGCCGCCGGGGTCACCGCTCTGCAGCAGCCGGATCAGCAGGGTGTCCAGGGCGGTACCGGAGACGACCCCCAACTGCCCGGTACGCGCGACGGCACGAGCCAGGCGCCAGCCGGACACCCCCACCCCCATTCCACCTTGGATCAGCCAGGGCAGATCGGTCGTCGTCCGGGATGTGCTCATGGGTCCTCGCAGGGATGGTCGCTGGGTCCGGAACCCTTACTTACGGTACCGTAACCTACGGTACCGTAACCAGATTTCGCCGAGCCGGGGTGTCCTGGAGGCCGTACCGGGTCGCCCAGGGTCCGGCCGGCGATCCGCACGGCCTGCCGCAGCCGCCTGCCAGGACCGGACCCACCGGGCCCCTCACTCGGGACGTTCGGCCCCCGCACCCCGCCCCTCCCCACGATTAGGTTCGCCTAAGTACTACAGCGCGGGCAGAGAGCGAGGCGCGAACATGGCATCGACGGACCCTTCGGCCCTGCAGAAGAACAACTCCCTTCCCGGCGACGGACTCGACGCCGCCCGCATGCCCGGCCACTGGCTGCTGGCCCGCCTGGGCATGCGTGTCCTGCGCCCGGGCGGCGTGAAACTGACCCGCTGGATGCTCGACAATCTGGCCCTCGGCCCGGACGACCGAGTCGTGGAGCTGGCCGCCGGTCTGGGAGCCACCGCCCGACTGACCCTCGCACGCCATCCGGGCTCCTACACCGCCGTCGACCGCGACCCCACCGCCGTGGCACGGCTGGGCGCCCTCACCGCACCCGGCGCAACCGAAGTGGCGGCCGTACGGGCCGACGCCGCGGACACCGGTCTGCCGACCGGCAGCGCCACCGCGGTGTACGGGGAAGCCATGCTGACCATGCAGCCCGACCCCGCCAAACGCCGCATCGTGCGCGAAGCCCGGCGGCTGCTCGCCGGCACCGGCGGCCGGTACGCCATCCACGAGCTGTGCCTGCTGCCCGACGAACTCGACCGGGAACACGCCGAGGCGATCACGAAGGATCTGGGCGAGGCCATCCACGTCGGCGCCCGCCCGCTGACCCCGCACGGCTGGGTCGCCCTGCTCGCCGCCGAGGACTTCACCGTCACCACCCGCCGGAGGACGCCGATGGCCCTGCTCGAACCGCGCCGGCTCATCGCGGACGAGGGATTCGGGCAGGCCATGCGGATCGCCGGCCGGGCCCTGCGCGACCCGGTGGCCCGGCACCGCGTCCTGGAGATGCGCCGCGTCTTCCGCCGCCACCGGGCCCACCTCGGCGCCATCAGCCTCATCGCCACCCCCACCTCGCACACCACCTGACGAGACGCCCCCGCAATCAACCGTCTGACCGCCACGCCGCCCCTCACCGAGGGCGGAGCGCATACGCCCGTCGGGCATATTCAGCTACTTCAGGCGCTCTTCGAGGCCATCGACGATGACGGGCCATTCGCCGTTACGGTACTTGGCATGCGACGCGCCGCACTTCGACCGGGGCAGTGATCACGTCGGTGACCTCGGGCACGGGAGCGTCCTCGAAGTAGAGCTCCAACGCCTCGCGCAGATTCTCCAGGGATTCCTCAATGGTCTCACCCTGGGAAGTGACCTCGACCTGGAGGCAGCGAGCCACGTACCACTCGCCCTCGTGAGTGATCGCGGCAGTCAGGTGCAGTGCGTCAGCCGGCATCAGCGACGCACCGCCCGTCCGGCCAGGCAAGTCCAGTCCTTGGTCAAGGAGTTGGCGGGCCGAGCGGGGGCCTGTCTCGTCGCACGGCCCTGTGTGCCCTGCCGCGCATCCCGTTGGCCACCGGGCGGACGCCCGATGTGCTGCCCGACCGCACGGCCGACACCCTTGAGGCAGGGGCCACCTGGCCGCAGCCGACCTCGGTGCGGTCAAGCGGCGGCTCAAGCAGATCCTGTACCGGTTCCAGCGCGCCATCGGCCCGGGCCTCCTCGGTACCGAGGACGGCGCCGGGGTTGTCTGCGCCGATCAGGGCGAGGGACCCGAACTTGATGACGCAGACCACGATCCGCGTTCGCTCGCCAGTCGGGCCTCCAGGCCGCCGAACAGGCCTGCGGTCTGGCTGCGGCTGTGATCTCGCGGCCACTCCAGCCACTCCGGATCATCGAGTTCACGCAGCAAGAACCTGCACGGGGTGTGCCCCGGCAACATCCACCGTCTTCGCCACCTTCCGTGATCGGTCGGTCGCGGCATGCCTCCGTCGCTCTGCTCACAAGAGCAAAAAAATCCGCATGTGTTGCCGCGACGTTAACTCCGGACCTACTGTCCGTCGCCAGGAACCACATCAGGAGGCCCATATGCGTATCAAGCGCATCTTCGGGATCTTTGCATCGGCGTCTGCTGTCCTCTCTCTTGCCGCCTGCTCCGTCTCCACCACTCCGAGTGGTGGAGACAGCGGCGACAAGAAGACCACCGGCACGCTGTCCATCGGCTTCAGCCAGGCGACCCAGCAGTCGCCGTTCTACGTGCAGTTGCGCATCGGTGCCGAGCAGGCCGCCAAGAAGGCCGGTGTCAAGCTCAACTTCGCCGACGCGGGCGACGACGTGACGAAGCAGAACAACGACATCCAGGACCTCATCACCCGCGGTGTCGACGTGCTGCTGGTCAACCCCGTCGACCCGAAGGGCGTCAAGGCGGGACTGGCCGCGGCCGAGGCGGCCGGGATCCCGGTCGTCACCGTCGACCGTCCGGTGCCCTCCGGCGCCGCCGCCCATGTCGGGCGGGACAACAAAGAGATGGGCCGGCTCGTCGGCGCCCAGGTCGCCAAGGCCCTCGGCGCCAAGGGCGGCAAGATCATCGAGATCAAGGGAGACGCGGGCGGTGCGGTCGCCCGTGACCGCAGCGCCGGGTTCCACGAGGCCGTGGCCGCCAACAACAAGATCAAGATCGTGGCGGGCCCGTACTGCGACTACATCCGTTCCAAGGCCGTCACCGCCGTGCAGGACCTCATCCAGACCAACCCCGACGTGAAGGCCGTCTACGCGCACAACGACGACATGGCCCTCGGCGCGCTCCAGGTGCTCAAGGAGAACAACCGCACCGACGTCAAGGTCGCCGGCGTCGACGGACTGATGGAGGCCGTGAAGTCCATCGCCGGCGGCGGCCCCTACCTCGCCACCGCCCTCAACGACCCGATCTCGCTCGGCGCCACCGCCGTACAGACCGCGCTCGACGTCCAGAAGGGCAAGAAGGTCGCGGCCGACGTCGATGCCGGAACCGGGCTGATCGACCGCGACAACGCCGCCGACTACACCGGTTCCACCACCTTCGCCCTCGCGGGCAAGGAATGACGTCGAGCAGCACGCAGCAGGCCGGAACCGGCCACGGCCCTGCCCCTACCCGAGAAAGCGATACGAACATGCCGCAGACCATGCGAGCCGCCCTGCTCCACGCCCCGGGCGACATCCGCGTCGAGGAGGTGCCCGTACCGCAGCCCGCGCCCCGGGAGGCGCTCGTCCGCGTCGCCGCGTGCGGCGTCTGCGGCTCCGACATAGCCAGGATGCTGCGCCCCGGAGGCTCCTACCACCTCCCGCTGATCTGCGGCCACGAATTCTCCGGTCACGTCGTCGCCCTCGGCGCCGAACTCGCCGCGGCCGGCACGGTCAAGGAGGGCGACCTCGTCGCCGTACCGCCCCTGATCCCCTGCCGCCGCTGCGCCCCCTGCGCCCAGGGGCACTTCAGCCTCTGCGAGGACTACGACTACTTCGGCAGCCGGCGGGCCGGTGCCTACGCCGAGTACGTCACCGTCCCCGAGGGCAATCTGCTGGTCCTGCCCGCCGACCTCGACCCGCGCGCCGCCGCCATGCTCGACCCGGCCGCCATCGCCCTGCACGCCGTCTGGCGCACCAAACTGCGCACCGGCCACCGGGTCGCCGTCGTCGGTGCCGGCCCCATCGGCCTGTTCGCCATCCAGTGGGCCCGGCTCGCCGGGGCGAGCGAGGTGCTCTCCATCGACATCAGCGAGGAGAAGGCGGCCATGGCCCTGGAGGCCGGTGCCACCCACACGGCCGCCACCCCCGAGCGGGCCACCGAACTCGCGGGCCGGGGCTACGACGTCATCATCGAGTCCGCCGGCGTGCCGGCCACCGCCGACCAGGCCGTCTCCCTCGCCGCCCGGCACGGGCAGGCCGTCTTCATCGGCATCCCGCACGACCCCGTCGTCCTGCCCAAGGCCACCTTCAGCAACTTCCTGCGCCGCGAGGTCACCCTCCACGGCGCCTGGAACTCCTTCTCCGCGCCCTTCCCCGGGGACGAGTGGCGCACCGCGGCCCGCGCCATGGGCGACGGCAGCCTCCGCTGGAAGTTCATGATCACTCACGAACTGGGCCTTGACGACGTCTCCGCCACCCTGCACCGGCTCGGCGAGCGCTCCATGTTCAGCTCCAAGGTGCTCTTCCTGCCGAACGGAGACCGTCCATGACCGCGCTCCTCGCCATCGACCTGGGCACGGAGAGCGCTCGTGTCGCCGTGTACAGCGCCGACGGCGCGACTCTCGGGACGAGCCAGAGCGGCTACCCCACCGCCTTCCCGCACCCCGGGCGGGCCGAGCAGGACCCCGAGGACTGGTGGCGGGCCGTGGTCATCGCCACCCGCGCCGCCCTCGCCGAAGCCGGCTCGCCCCCGGTCGCCGGGGTCGCCGTCGCCACCACCGCGTCCACCGTCGCCGTACTCGACGGAGCGGGACGGCCGTTGCGCCCCGCGCTGCTCTGGATGGACAGCCGGGCCAGCGCGGAATCCGCGCTCACCGCGGCGTCGGCCCATCCGGTCCTGCGCTACGCGGGCGGCTCCGACGCGGTCGAGTGGCTCGTGCCCAAGGCCATGTGGCTGGCCCGGCACGAACCGGACACCTACCGGGCGGCCCACCACATCACCGAAGCCGTCGACTACCTCGTCTGGCGCCTCACCGGCGAGTGGACCGGCTCACGGATGAACGCCGTCTGCAAGTGGAACTACGACCCGCGCGGCGCCGGGCTCCCCGACGACCTCTACGCGGAGCTGGGCGTGCCCGACCTCCGCGACAAGCTCCCCGGCCGCATCGTCCCGGTCGGTGACCCCGTCGCCCCGGTGCGGGCGAGCGCCCGCGGCGAACTCGGCATCACCGGCGGGGCCGTGGTCTGCGCCGGAGGGATCGACGCGCACCTTTCCCTGCTCGCCGTCGGCGGTGCGCGCCCCGGCCGGGTCTCGGTCGTCTCCGGCACCTCCACCGCCTTTGTCACCGAGATCGACGAACCCGTCTTCCCGCCCACGGTGTGGGGCCCCTACCCGGACGCCCTCAACGCCGGACGGTGGCTGGTCGAGGGAGGCCAGGTCACCTCCGGATCCGTGCTCACCTGGGCAGGTGAACAGCTCCTCGGCCGGCCCCGAACGGAACTTCCGGCGCTGATCAAGGAGGCCGCGGCGCTGCCGCCCGGCGCGCACGGGCTGATGGTCCTCGACTACTTCATGGGCAACCGCACCCCGCTGCGCGACCCGCGGCTGCGCGGCGCCGTGCTCGGGCTGACCCTCGGCAGCCGTCCCGAGGAGGTGTACCGGGCCGCTGTGGAAGGCGTCGCCTACGGCACCCGGCAGGTCCTCGAATCGTTCGTCGAGGGCGGGGTCCCCGTCGACGAGGTGTTCGTCTCCGGCGGTATCCGGCACAACCCGCTGTGGCTGCGTACCACTGCCGACGTCCTCGGCCGCCCGCTGCGGCTGGTCGCCGAGGACAACCTGACCCTGCGGGCCTGCGCGGTCACCGCCGCCGCCGGGTCCGGCCAGGCCGCCTCGCTCACCGAGGCCGCCGCGGGCTTCGCCCCCCGGGTGCGGATCGTCGAACCGGACCCCGCGCACCGCGAGGCTCTCGAACGGGGCTACGCGGACTACCGCGCCGCCACCGAGGCCACCCGCACGATCGCCCACCGGCTCAGCGCGCCGGACCGCCAACCGGGCTGACCCGGGCATCGGACAAGGAGGTCCGGATGACCAGCACCGAGGACGAGACCCTGCTCTACCAGGTCGCCTCCCTGTACTACGAGCAGAACCGGACACAGGAACAGATCGGGGAGGAACTCCACTTCACCCGCTGGAAGGTGGGCCGGCTGCTGGCCGAGGCCCGGCAGGCGGGGATCGTGCGGATCGAGGTCCGCCACCCCAAGGCCCGCATGCGGGGCCTGGAGGAAGGGTTGCGCGAGGTCTTCGGGCTGCGCGATGCCGTCGTGGTCGCCGCCGACCGCGCGGACGACGACGAGCGGCTGCGAGCCAGGGTCGCCGAGGCCGGGGCCGACTATCTCGCCCGGCTCCATCCGGCACCGCGCCAGCTGGGCGTCTCCTGGGGCCGCACGCTCGACCTGCTCGCCGCGCGCCTCCAGCCCGGTTGGGCGACCGGTGTCCATGTCGTTCAGATCAACGGCGGGCTCAGTCGCTCCCGTACTCCCACCTCCGCCCAGGACATGGCGGGCCGGATCGCCCACCTCGCGCAGGGCACCCTCAGCGTCCTGCCCGTCCCGTCCATCGTGGAGCAGGAGACCACCCGGCGGCTCCTGGAACAGGACAGCGCGGTCGCCGATGTCCTCACCCAGGCCGCGGCCGCGGACACCGTGCTGTTCAGTCCCGGCGGCATCGGAGCCGATTCGGTGCTGGTCAGCTCGGGTTACCTGACCGCGGACGACCTGGCGTCGCTGGCCGCGGCGGGAGCCGTCGGCGATGTCGCGGGCCGCTTCATCGACGCCCGGGGAGCGATCGTCGACCGGCCGCTGGACGACCGGACCCTCGGGCTCCCGCTGGACCACCTGCGCAACAGCGCCGTGTCCGTGGCCGTCGTCTCGGGCACCGCGAAACACGCGGTGTGCGCGGCCGTGGTCGCAAGCGGCCTCTGCAACACCCTCGTCACCGACCATCTCACGGCGTCCCACCTGCTCAACCCGCACCAGTGCGAGGAGCTGTGAGCACCAGGAGCCCGAGAGGAGGAGCCATGAGCCCTCACGACACCGCCGGACCCGCCACCGGCCGGGACGACACACCCCGGCTGGCCATGCGCGGCATCGTCAAACGCTTCCCCGGCACCCTCGCCAACGACGGCGCCGAGCTGGTGGTGCGTCCCGGCGAGACGCACTGCCTGCTCGGCGAGAACGGCGCGGGCAAGAGCACCCTGATGAAGATCCTGGCCGGCTCCTACCGGCCGGACGCCGGCGAGATCCTGCTCGACGGCGAACCCGTCACGCTCACCAGCCCCCAGGCGGGACTGGCCGCCGGTATCGCCGTGATCTACCAGGAGCTGGATCTCGTACCGGATCTGACGGTCGCCCAGAACCTGCTGCTCGGCCACGCGCCGTCCTGGGGCCCCGTCGTACGCCGCAGGCAGCGCGCGGAACTGGCACGTGCCGCCGTGGCCCGGGTCGGCGGGGACTTCTCCGTCCACACCCCGGTACGCGATCTGCCCATCGCCGCCCAGCAGCTCACCGCGATCGCCAGGGCGCTCACCGCCGACGCTCGCGTCATCGTCATGGACGAGCCCTCGGCCACCCTCGGTGAGAGCGATCTGCGCACCGTGTTCCAGGTGATCCGCTCCCTCACCGCGCAGGGCCGCTCCGTCATCTACATCTCGCACCGCATGGACGAGGTCATGGAGATCGGCGACCGCGCCACCGTGATGCGCGACGGCCGCTCGGTCGCCGTCCGGGACCTGGCCACCACCACGGCCGACGAACTGGTCGCCGACATGATCGGCGAGAGCCGGGAACTCGTCAGGACCACCGACCGGCCGAGGCCCGAAGGCCGCCCCCTGCTGGAGATACGTTCCGTCCGCAGTCCCGGGCTGATCGACATCGCGGGCATCGGGGTACGGGCCGGCGAGGTCGTCGGACTCGCCGGGCTCGGCGGCGCGGGCCGCACCACCCTGCTCAAGGCCCTGTTCGGGGACACCCCGGCCACCGTCTCCGTGGCTCTGGACGGCACGGATCTCCGGCTGAACAGCCCCGCGGCGGCGGTACGGGCCGGACTCGCCCTCGTTCCGGAGAGCCGCAAGGAACAGGGCCTGATGCCGGGGCTCTCCGTCGCCCGCAACGCCGCCGTCACCGCGCTCGGCCGTCCGCCCTGGCTGTTCCCCCGCCGCCTGGGACGTCGGCTCTCCGCGCCCGTCCTCACCGGTCTCGGGGTGCGCAGTTCCTCACCGGACCAGCTCGTCGGCAAACTCTCCGGCGGCAACCAGCAGAAGGTGGTCCTGGCCAAGTGGATCACCAAGGGCGGTGTGCGGGTCCTGCTGCTCGACGAACCCACCCGGGGCCTCGACGTCGGGGCCAAGGCCGACCTCTACCGGCAGGTACGCCACCTCGCCGACCAGGGCGTGGCCGTGCTCCTCGCCAGCAGCGAACTGAGCGAGCTGACCGCCAACGCCGACCGCATCTGGGTGCTGCACGAAGGCCGCAACGTGGCCTGCTTCGACCCCCGCACCACCGACGAGACCACCATCGCGCACACCGTGATCACCGGCGCGACACCCACCGGAGCGACACCCCCTGGAGCACCCTCATGAGCACATCCACCACGGTGGCCGAGCCGAAACCGGCCCCCGGCGGCCGGAGCCCGCGGACCTCCTCGTCCCGGCGGCGGGGCGCCGACCTCGTCGTCAGGTTCAACCTGGTGCTGGTCTTCCTGGCGCTGTGCGTGGTCGCAAGCCTGCTCGCCCCCGAGTTCCTGACCACCCGCAACCTGTCCAACCTCCTCCAGCAGTCGGCGCTCACCGGCATCGTCGCCGTCGGGATGACCCTCGTCATCCTCACCGCCGGCATCGACCTGTCGGTCGGGAGCGTGGCCGCCTTCGGCGGCATGACCGTCGCCCTGCTCATCGACAAGGACATCAACTTCCTGCTGGCCATCGCCGTCAGCCTGGCCGCCGGCGCCCTCTTCGGCGCCGTCATGGGCGGGCTCTCCGCCTATCTCTCGCTGCCCGCGTTCATGACCACCCTCGCCGGGCTGACCGGCATCCGCGGCCTGACCTACCTGCTCACCGACGGCGAGCCGGCCGGCGGTGACATCCCGCACGCCTTCCAGCTCCTCGGCGGCGGATTCATCGGCTACGTACCCATCGTCGGGCTGATCTTCGTCGCCGTTGCCGTGGCCGCCGGGCTGCTCCTGCGCGGCACCACCTTCGGCGAGTACATCTATGCCGTGGGCAGCAACAAGGAGGCCGCCCGGCTCTCCGGACTGCCGGTACGCGGCGTGATCACCGCGGTCTTCGCCATCTCCGGCTGCCTCTCCGCCCTCGCCGGGGTGCTGCTGACCTCCCGGCTCACCATCGGCCAGCCCACCGCGTTCAGCGGCCTCGAACTCGACGCCATCGCCGCCGTCGTCCTCGGCGGTACCAACCTCTTCGGCGGGCGCGGCGGCGTCATGGGCACCTTCGTCGCCGTACTGCTCCTGTCCGTGCTGCGCAACCTGTGCAATCTGATGGGCCTCGGCTCGTTCTTCCAGATGGTCGTCACCGGACTGATCCTCGTGGTCGCACTCGTCCTCAACATGCTCATAGAGAAGCGAGGCTCCCGTGCCTGACACCGCCACCCCCGCCCCGGCGCCGCTCTCCCCCGCCGGCGGCAACGCCGCGCTGCGCGCCCTCCTGGACGGACTGCCCGGTGTCGACGAGGCGGGCGTCCACGCCCGTGTCGCCGACCTCGCCACCCGCTCGGTGAAGACCACCGCCAAGGCACACGCCATCGACCTAGCCATCCGCATGGTCGACCTGACGACCCTGGAGGGCGCCGATACCCCCGGCAAGGTACGCGCCCTGTGCGCGAAGGCCCTGCTGCCCGACCCTGCCGACCGCACGGTCCCGCCGGTGGCCGCCGTCTGCGTCTACCCCGACCTCGTACCGGTCGCGGCACGCGCTCTGGGATCCACCCCGGTCGGCATCGCCTCCGTCGCCACCTCCTTCCCCGCAGGACGTGCACCGCTGGAGGCCAAGCTCCTCGACACCCGGTACGCCGTCGCCGGCGGGGCCACCGAGATCGACATGGTGATCGACCGGGGCGCGTTCCTCGCCGGGGACCACCGCAAGGTGTACGACGAGATCGTCGCCGTCAAAGAGGCATGTGCCCGGCCCGACGGCCCGCCCGCCCATCTGAAGGTCATCCTCGAAACCGGCGAACTGGCGAGCTACGACGATGTACGCCGCGCCTCCTGGCTCGCCATGTACGCCGGGGCCGACTTCATCAAGACGTCCACCGGCAAGGTCGCACCCGCCGCCACCCCCGCCGTCACCCTGATCATGCTCCAGGCGGTACGCGATTTCCGCGCCGCGACCGGCCGGCAGGTCGGCGTCAAACCCGCCGGCGGCATCCGCACCACCAAGGACGCGCTGCGCAACCTCGTCATGGTGAACGAGACGGTGGGCCCCGACTGGCTCGACCCCCGCTGGTTCCGCTTCGGAGCCTCCAGCCTGCTCAACGACCTGCTGATGCAACGGGCAAAGCTGACGACCGGCACCTACCCCGGTCCCGACTACTACTCCGCAGACTGAAAGGGACCAGGCACGCATGTCCGACCGCCCCCGCCCGACGCCCCGCCCCGCCCCTCACCCGGGCCCCGACTCCCCTTCGACACCCGCCGCCACCGCCACGGCCACCGCCCGGCCGGCCTCCGCGTCCGGGGCCCTCGTCTACGCGCCCGCGCCCGAATCGAGGGCCGTGGTCTCGCTGCGCCCCGCTTACGGACTCTTCATCGACGGCGAGTTCACCGAACCCGGCGAGCAGACCATGACCACCGTCAACCCGGCCGACGAGGAAGCGCTCGCCGAGGTGGCCACGGCCACCGAGGCGGACCTGGACCGCGCCGTGGCCGCGGCCCGCCGTGCCTTCGACGGCGTCTGGTCCCGGACCAGCCCCTCCGAACGCGGCAAATACCTCTACCGGATCAGCCGGATCATCCAGGACCGCGCCCGCGAACTGGCCGTACTGGAGTCCCTCGACAACGGCAAGCCCATCAAGGAGACCCGCGACGTCGACATCCCGCTCGCCGCCGCCCACTTCTTCTACTACGCGGGCTGGGCCGACAAACTCCCCTTCGCGCTGCCGGGTGTTCCCGCACCGCGGCCGCTCGGCGTCGCCGCCCAGGTCATCCCGTGGAACTTCCCGCTGCTGATGCTCGCCTGGAAGATCGCCCCCGCGCTCGCCGCCGGGAACACCGTGGTCCTCAAGCCCGCGGAGACCACCCCGCTGACCGCCCTGGTCTTCGCCGAGATCTGCCAGGAGGCCGGACTGCCGCCCGGCGTCGTCAACATCGTCACCGGGGCGGGCGCCACCGGCCGTGCCCTTGTCGCCCACCCCGGTGTGGACAAGGTGGCGTTCACCGGCTCCACCGGGGTCGGCCGGGAGATCGCCAGGACCGTCGCCGGCACCCGCAAGCGGGTCACCCTGGAACTCGGCGGCAAGGGGGCCAATATCGTCTACGCCGACGCCGCGCTCGACCAGGCCGTCGAGGGGATCGTCACCGGCATCTTCTTCAACCAGGGGCACGTGTGCTGCGCCGGATCCCGGCTGCTGGTGCAGGAGTCGGTCGCCGAGGAGGTCCTGCACCGGCTCAAGGAGCGGATGGCCCGGCTGCGGCTCGGCGACCCGCTGGACAAGAACACCGACATCGGCGCCGTCAACTCCTCCGCACAGCTCGCGCGCATCCAGGATCTCGCGAGGACCGGCCGGGAGGAGGGCGGCGAGGAGTGGTCCCCGTCCTGCGAACTGCCCTCCCGCGGCTACTGGTTCGCCCCCACCGTCTTCACCGGAATCACCCAGGCGCACCGGATCGCCCGCGAGGAGATCTTCGGCCCGGTGCTCTCCGTGCTGACCTTCCGCACCCCGCAGGAGGCCGTCGAGAAGGCGAACAACACACCTTACGGCCTGTCCGCCGGCATCTGGTCGGAGAAGGGCAGCCGCGTCCTGTGGACGGCCGACCGGCTGCGCGCCGGCGTGATCTGGGCCAACACCTTCAACAAATTCGATCCCGCCAGCCCCTTCGGCGGCTACCGCGAGTCCGGTTACGGACGCGAGGGCGGACGGCACGGACTGGAGGCATACCTCAATGGCTGACACGGCCACGGCACCCGACCCCGCACCCGCGTCCCCCGGACCGGAACCCCGGCGGCTGGCGGTGCGCAAGACCTACAAGCTCTATGTGGGCGGCGCCTTCCCCCGCTCCGAGTCGGGCAGGAGCATCCCCGTGAACTCAGCCGAGGGTGCCCACCTGGCCCACGCCGCGCGCGCCTCGCGCAAGGACGCACGGGACGCCGTCGTCGCGGCCCGTGCCGCGTTCGGCCCGTGGGCCGCCAGGACCGCCCAGCTCCGCGGCCAGATCCTCTACCGGATCGCCGAGATGATGGAGGGCCGGCATGCCCACTTCGTCCAGGAGACCGTCGACGCGCAGGGCGTCAGCGAGGCGACGGCGCAGGACATCGTCTCCGCCGCGATCGACCGCTGGGTCTACTACGCGGGATGGACCGACAAGATCGCGCAGGTACTGGGCACGAGCAACCCCGTGTCGGGACCGTTCGAGAACAGCTCCGCCCCCCAACCGACCGGCGTCGTCGCGGTCCTCGCCCCCCAGGACTCACCGCTGCTGGGGCTGGTCTCGGTCGTCGCCCCTGTGATCGCGGCCGGCAACACGGCGATCGTGGTGGCGAGCGAGCGAGCCCCGCTGCCCGCCATCGCCCTCGCCGAGGCGCTGGCCACCTCGGACCTTCCCGGCGGTGTCGTCAACATCCTCACCGGCCGCACCGCCGAGATCGCCCCGACCCTGGCCGCGCACGCCGACGTCAACGCACTCGACCTGTCGGGAGCGGGGGACCTCGCCACGGAGCTGGAGTCCGCGGCGGCGGCCACCCTCACCCGGGTCCTGCGCCGGGAGCCGTCCCCCGACTGGCACGCGCTGCCGGGTCTCGCCCGCATCACACCGTTCCTGGAGACGAAGACCGTCTGGCAGGCCGTCGGTCGGTAGCCCTCGTCGCCCGGAAGCGCGGGGACGCCTGCGCGGACGGGCAGGCCATGGTGGGCATGGGGTCAACGGGCCGCGCAGGGGCTTCCGTTCAGGGTGAACGCCTGAGGCGCGGAGTTCGTGCCGTCCCAGGAGGCGAGGAAGCCGAAGCTGAGGCTGCCGTCCGCGGCGACGGACCTGTTGTAGTCGGCGGCCGTGGCCGTGACCCGGGTGCCGCGCTGGCTGACGCGGGCGTCCCACATCTGGCTCACCTGCTGGCCGTCCTGGAAGGACCAGGAGACGCGCCAGTCGGTGAGGGCCTCCGCGGTGGTGATGGTGACGGTGGCCTGGAAGCCGTCGGGCCACTCGTTGACCTGCTCGTACTCGAACCGGCAGGCGGCCTCCTGCCGGGGCTCGGTGGCCGAGCCGCGGGCGGTGGCCGAGGAGGTGCCCTGCGGTTCCGGGTCGGGGTCGTGGCCGGCGGACCCGGCCGCGGTGCCGACCGCGGTACTGGACGCGGCGGGGGCGGTGGAGCGGGCGGTGGGTGCGGGCCCCGAGGGGTCGGCGGACGGCAGCGGCACACTGGGATCGGCGACCGGCTGCCGGTCGTCGGGCCGTGCGGTCCGGTCCTCGTCGGAGCCGCCGAAGGGCATCATCGACACGCCGAGCGCCAGCATCGACAGCAGGACGGCAGCGGCGAGCAGGCCGCCGCGCAGCAGCCGGCCGCGGCCGGTGTCCTCCTTCGGGTCGCCGGTCTCCCGCTCCGCCGCCGCCCCTGGGCGGCCGACGCCGAGCCGTACCTCGGCGGCCCGGCGGCGGCGCTCCAGATAGGCGAGGCCGCCCCAGCCGATGACCCCGCCGGCGAGCGCCGCGGGCAGCCCGCCGCCGTGCAGCCGCAGGCAGGCGGCGGCCTCCGCGCACTGGACGCAGGTGGCGAGGTGCCGGGAGAGGTCGTCGGGGGTGTCGGCGCCGGACGAGCGGGTGACGGCGTCGAGCAGCCGGACGTAGCTGCGGCACTGCGCGTCCATCGGGGTGTCGAGATGGGCGCGGTGGCTGCGGTCCCGGAACAGGGCCCGCACCTGCTCGAGTTCCTGGCTCGCGACCTCCGGGTCGAGGCCGAGCCGGCGGGCGACGACGGGCAGCGGCAGCGCCTCCACCTCGACCAGCCACAGCAGCGAGGCGTCCGCCTCCTGGAGGTCCCTGAGGCCGCGCAGGGCGACCGGGCGCTGCAGGGGCGGCCCGGTGTAGCGGGCGGCCTTGTCGGAGTTGAGCCACAGCCGCAGATCGGGGTCGAGCCGGTGGCCGAGCCCGTCGGCCTCCCAGCCGGCGGCCGCGGTGCGGACGGCGGTCAGCAGCAGCGGAATCATGGGCAGCCGCGGTGCGCGCCGGCCGGCACGCACCGGCGAGGACCCCTCGGCGCGCGCCTCGCGCAGGCCGGCCGCGAACGCCTCCGTGGCCAGCTGGTTGGCCGTCTGGGCGCCGGATGTGCACAGGTCGGCGAAGGAGAGCACGGCGTCCCAGTACTCGGTGAACAGCGCGGCCTCGGTGGCATCCTGAGGGGTCGGCAGGTCGGGCATGGGTCTCCTGCATCACGAGCGAGGTCAACTCACCATATCGGCAAAGGAGTTGGGGGGAACCTCGCGGCAGGGCCCGAGCTTTTCACGCCTTCGACACAACTGACAAGCTGCGTATTCAATTCCGGCTGCGGGCAGCGCGCGGCGCGTCGGTCCGTCGCGCGGGTGCCGTGCGGGGCGGTCCGGCGCGGTGTGCGCCCGGGTCCGCCGCGAGCCTCGACTCCGCCCTCCTGTACGGACCGCGACCGGGTTTCGACTCACCGTGGCGCCGTATCCGTTCACGCCGTATCCGTTCACGCCGGGACCGGGAACCCTCGGGACGGGCCCCGGTCCGGCGGGCGGGGGGTCAGGCCCCGGCCGGCTCCTGGGCGGGGAGGCTGTCCATGAAGGAGCTGACGGAGAAGACGGCGTGGCCGGGTCCGGGCGGGCCGTAGCCGGGCGGGGAGGACAGGCCGAAGTCGTCCATGGTGGCGCGGTAGGCCTCCAGCAGCCGGATGTGGTACTCCAGCGGCGCCCCCTGGGGGTTGGCCTTGCCGAGCGGGGTGGTGGGTTCCGGGCACCAGGTGGTGAAGCGGGGCGTGATCCCGTGCGACATGAAGAAGCGCAGGCCCTCGGTGGTGGATGCGATGGCCTCGTCGACGGTGGTGAAGCCGAACGGCTCGGCCATCTCCACGCCCGCCACGAAGTTCGGGATGACGTTGCGCGCGCCGAAGACCTCCGCCGAGTCGAGGATGCGCCGGTGCCACTCGTCGCGGCCGACGTAGCGCTCCTTGCCCGGGCAGTACAGCTCGAACAGCCGGCGGTCCCACACCTCGAAGTTGGGGTGGTAGATCTGTACGCCGTAGTCCTTGAACCGCTGCACGTCCGGCTTCGGCAGCGCCTGCGCCACGACCTTGCCGATCCAGCGGCCCGGGAAGCGCTCCTCGATGGCCTTGGCGTAGTGGCCGTAGAAGTCGGCCTCGTCGCGCCCGGCGACCGTCTTGGTGATGGCGCCGCCGGTGAGCGTGTAGGCGGTGGACGCCTGCTGGGTGTCGTACCGGTCGATGATCTCCAGCGCCTCCAGGACCTCCTCGACGTCCTTCACGCCGGTGTAGGGCCGCCCGGCCGCCTTGTGCTGGCGCCAGTTGTGGTTGATGTCGCAGTACTGGCACTCCTCCTTCGCGCCGAAGTACTGGCAGACCCGGAAGACGGTGAGGTAGATCAGGTAGCCCCACTGGATGGTGGGGGCCACCTCCATCACGGACTTCCCGTTGGAGAGGGTGTGCCGGTAGTACTCGGGCATGGGCGGCACGCCGACGTCGGCGATCCGCTTCCCGTCGAGGTAGAGGCCGAGCAGCCCCTCGTCGTCGGCGGCGACCCGGTACGGCGAGGACGGGTTCACCCGCACGGAGACCACGGTCCGGCGCAGGTCGTAGGGGCCGCCGGTGAGGATGATCTCCTCCGGCGGGCGGCGCAGCGCGGCCTCGCCCAGCTCCGGCAGGGTGCCGTGGTCGAAGGAGAAGATGAAGTACGACTTCGGTTTGACCTCGCCGTCCTCGTTGTCCGACAGGGCGGACGCGTCGAAGGCGACACCGCCCCGGAGCAGGTCTTCCTTGAAGACGGCTTCCCGCGGTACATGCGGGAACCGCTCCATCAGATCCTCGACCAGCGCGGTGCGGCTATCCATCCCGTCTCTCCTCCCGGCTCAGGCGTTCGACTCCTCACGGTATGCCCCCACCCGCGCGCCGCACATGCCGGGTCCCCCGTGCGCCGCGCAGCACGGGCCATCGACGGACCTGGTCGCGCGGGCCACCGGGGTCTTTCGGCCCGTCCTCGGCCAGTGTTTCCGCGACAAGCGCGACGTCTTCGGCGCGGTGGCCGACCGGGTCACCGAGCAGGTGCCCCGGGCCGCGCCGCGGGCCGGGCCCCCGGGCGGACCGGGTGTACGGGGTGCTCGCGGTGCGGCTGGACGCGGTGGCCGGGGCCGACAGGGCACGCTGCCGGCCGGGGCGGGGCCCTGGGCGCCAGCCCGGTCGGAGGGCTCCCCCGAGGTGCCGTGCGGCTGGGTGCCCGGCCGGTGGCAGGGGGGCGGGGGCGGGGCGTGGGGCGGATGAGAGGGTCGGGGCATGAACACTCACCGAGAGGGGTGACAGGGATGACGCAGCAGGTCACCAACTGGGCACGCAACATCACCTACACGGCCGAGGAGTACCACCGCCCGCGGTCGCTGGACGCGCTGCGGTCCCTGGTGGCCGCGAACGCGCGGATCCGGGTGCTGGGCAGCGGCCACTCGTTCAACGGGATCGCCGACCCGGGCCCCGACGGCGTCCTGCTGTCGATCGCCGATCTGCCGCGGCTGCTCGACGTGGACACCGCGGCCCGTACGGTACGGGTCTCGGGCGGCGTCCGCTACGCCGAACTGGCCCGCGCGGTGCACGCGCACGGTCTGGCCCTGCCCAACATGGCCTCTCTGCCGCATATCTCGGTGGCCGGTTCGGTGGCCACCGGCACCCATGGCTCCGGGATCGGCAACGGCTCGCTGGCCGCGCCGGTGCGGGAGGTGGAGCTGGTCACGGCGGACGGCTCGACGGTGCCGGTGGCCCGCGGCGACGCCCGCTTCGACGGCGCGGTGACCTCCCTCGGCGCGCTCGGCGTGGTCACCGCGCTCACCCTCGACCTGGAACCCGCCTACCGGGTCGAGCAGCATGTGTTCACCGAACTGCCGCTGGCCGGGCTGGACTTCGAGACGGTCGCGGCCTCGGCGTACAGCGTGAGCCTGTTCACCGACTGGCGGCAGCCGGGCTTCCGGCAGGTGTGGCTCAAGCGGCGCACCGACCAGGCGCCGCCCCGCTTCCCCTGGGCGGCACCCGCGACCGAGGCCATGCACCCGGTGCCGGGCATGCCCGCGGTCAACTGCACCCAGCAGTTCGGCGTGCCCGGGCCGTGGCACGAGCGACTGCCGCACTTCAAGGCGGAGTTCACCCCGAGCAGCGGCGACGAGCTCCAGTCGGAGTACCTGCTGCCGCGTACCGCCGCGCTGGACGCGCTGCACGCGGTGGACGCGATCCGGGAGACGGTCGCCTCCGTCCTGCAGACCTGCGAGGTGCGGACCGTCGCCGCCGACCCCCAGTGGCTCAGCCCCGCCCACGGACGGGACTCGGTCGCGCTGCACTTCACCTGGGTCGACGACATGGCGGCGGTGCTGCCGGTGGTGCGCCGGCTGGAGCAGGCGCTCGACCCCTTCGCGCCGCGCCCGCACTGGGGCAAGGTGTTCACCGCGCCGGCCGCCGTGCTGCGCGGCCGGTACCCGCGCCTCGACGACTTCCTCGCGCTCGCCAAGTCCCTCGACCCGACCGGCAAGTTCACCAACGCCTTCGTCCGCGAGTCGCTGGGCGTCTGACTTCGCGCAGCCCCTTTCCCCAGCCCTTGTCGAACGCCACTCCCCGCTCGGCCTCCGCAGTCCGCGCTCCCCCGCCCGGTGCCGTTCTGTGTTTCGTCGTTTCGTCCGGTGTCTCTTCCGGCAGTACTTCCTGGGGTCATCCCCATGGCCACCGTCCTTCCGGCAAGGAGACCGATGTCTTTCCGTACCGCTGACTACGTCGAGGACGTCTCGCCCGGCTCGGGGACCCTGCCGCCCCGGGCCTGGTACGCCTCGTCCGATGCCGCTTCCCTGTCCCTGAACGGCAGTTGGCACTTCCGTCTGTCGCCGACGGCCGACGCCGAGGACGCCGCGTTCGCCGAGCCGGGGTACGACTCCGGCGGCTGGGCGGAGGTGTCGGTGCCCGGCCACTGGGTCCTCCAGGGCCACGGCTCCCCGATCTACACCAACCACCGCTACCCGTTCCCGGTGGACCCGCCGCGCGTGCCCACCGAGAACCCCACCGGCGACCATCTGCGCGTCTTCGACCTGCCCGCGGACTGGCCCGCCGACGGCGGCTGCGTGCTGCGGTTCGACGGCGTGGAGTCCTGCGCCCGCGTCTGGCTGAACGGCACGGACATCGGCGGGTTCAAGGGCTCCCGGCTGCCGCACGAGTTCGCCGTCGGGCAGCTGCTGCGGCCCCGCGGCAACGTGCTGGCCGTCCGCGTCCACCAGTGGTCGGCCGGCTCGTACCTGGAGGACCAGGACCAGTGGTGGCTGCCGGGCATCTTCCGCGATGTCACCCTGCTGCACCGCCCGGCGGGCGCCGTCCGCGACTTCTTCGTGCACGCCTCCTACGACCATGTCTCCGGCGCGGGCACGCTGCGCGTCGACTCGGACGTGCCCGGCCGGGTCACCGTGCCGGACCTCGGCGTCGACGTCGCGACCGGCGAGCCGGTGACGGTACCGGTCGAGCCGTGGACCGCGGAGACCCCGACGCTGTACGACGGCGTGCTGGCCACCGAGGGCGAGCGGGTGCCGCTGCGCATCGGCTTCCGCACGGTGGCGCTCGCCGACGGGCTGATCAAGGTGAACGGCAGGCCGGTCCTGTTCAAGGGCGTCAACCGGCACGAGTGGCATCCGCGCCGGGGCCGCGCCCTCGACCGGGAGACGATGCGCGCGGACGTGCTGCTGATGAAGCGGCACAACATCAACGCCGTGCGCACCTCCCACTACCCGCCGCACCCCGCCTTCCTGTCGCTCTGCGACGAGCTGGGCCTGTGGGTGATCGACGAGTGCGACCTGGAGACGCACGGCTTCACCGAGCAGGGCTGGCGGGACAACCCCGTCGACGACGACCGCTGGACCCCGGCCCTGCTGGACCGCGCCGCCCGGACGGTGGAGCGCGACAAGAACCACCCGTCGGTGCTGATCTGGTCCCTCGGCAACGAGGCCGGCACCGGCCGCGGCCTGACCGCGATGGCCGAGTGGATCCGCGGCCGGGACTCCTCGCGGCTCGTCCACTACGAGGGCGACCTCACCTGCCGTGACACGGACGTGTACTCACGCATGTACGCCGCGCACGCCGAGGTCGAGCGGATCGGCCGCGGCCTGGACGGCGGCACCGGGCGGCGCCGCCGGCTCCCCTTCATCCAGTGCGAGTACGGGCACGCCATGGGCAACGGCCCCGGCGGCCTCGCCGACTACCAGCGGATCTTCGAGTCGTACGAGCGGCTCCAGGGCGGTTTCGTCTGGGAGTGGATCGACCACGGCATCGAGGACGAGCGGTACGGCTTCGCGTACGGCGGCGACTTCGGCGAGGAGCTGCACGACGGGAACTTCGTCTGCGACGGGCTGCTGTTCCCGGACCGCCGGCCCTCCCCCGGCCTGATCGAGTACAAGAAGGTGATCGAGCCCGTCGGGATCGACGGGGACGGCGCGGGCGGCACCGTACGCATCGTCAACAAGCAGGACTTCGCCGATCTGTCCGCGTTCGCGTTCACATGGGCCTACCAGGTGGACGGCGAGACGGTCGAGTCGGGCGACCTGCCGGTGCCGGCCCTGGCCCCCGGCGAGTCGGCCGAGGTGAAGCTCCCGCCACCGCCACCGGCCGGCCCCGGCGAGACACAGGGGACGGTACGGGCGGTGCTGGCCGCCGACACCGCGTGGGGGCCGCGCGGCCATGTGGTCGCCTGGGGCCGGTTCCCGGTCACCGCGCGCCAAATGCCGTCCGTCGCGGCGACCGCCCGACCGGTGACCGGCGAGCGGCGGATCACGCTCGGCCCGGCCGCGTTCGACGCCCGTACCGGCGCGCTCACGGCGATCGGCGCGGTGCCGGTCACCGGTCTGCGGCTGGACGTGTGGCGGGCGACGACCGACAACGACGACGGCGCGGCCTGGCAGACCGACACCCGCTACGGGCTGCTGTGGCGCCGGCTGGGCCTGCACCGCATGCGGCACCGCCTCGACGCGGTGGAAGCCGAGGGCGACGCGCTGACGGTACGCACCCGGGTGGCGCCCGCCGCCCGGGAGGTGGGCCTGGCGACGGTGTACCGCTGGACGTCGGACGGGGGCCGGCTGAGGCTGACGGTGTCGGTGTCCCCGGAGGGCGACTGGACGGTGCCGCTGCCCCGGCTCGGCATCCGCTTCGGGCTGTCCGCGGCCGACCGGGTGCGCTGGTTCGGCGGCGGTCCCGGCGAGGCGTACCCGGACACCAGGTCGGCCGCGCTGCCGGGCCGTTGGGAGTCCACGGTCGACGATCTGCAGACGCCGTACGTGCGCCCGCAGGAGAACGGTGCCCGGGCCGACGTCCGCTGGGCGGAGATCGGCGGCCTGCGCGTCGAGGGCGACCCGGAGTTCTGGTTCACCGCCCGCCGCTGGACCACCGAGCACCTGGACGCCGCGGCGCACCTCAGCGACCTCACGCCCGGCGACACGGTGTGGGTCAACCTCGACCACGGCCAGCACGGCATCGGCTCGCAGTCCTGCGGTCCCGGCCCGCTCCCGCGGTACCGCCTACGGGCCGAGCCGGCCGAGTTCTCGTTCGTCTTCTCGCCCCTGGGCTGACCGACGTGGGCACCGGTCACGCGCCGCGGACCGGTGTGGTCAGCGCCGCCGTCGCGATCAGCACGCAGCACACCCCGGCGAGCGCGGCGACCGGGGCCGTCCCGTACCGTTCCGCGGACCAGGTGAGGACGGCCGCGCCGATGGGCGCCGCCGCGTACTGGAGGGTCCAGAAGGCGGACGTGACCCGGCCTAGCAGGGGTTCCGGGGTGACCTCCTGACGCAGTGACATCGAGCAGGTGCCCGCCATGCCGACGCAGGCCAGGAAGACCGCGCTCAGCCCGGCGACAGCGGCGACCTCCTGCACCCGGCCGAGGCCGGCGAAGGCCAGGCCGCACACCGCGACCGAGCCGATCCAGGCCGGCCCGAAGCCGAGCCGTCGGCGGACCGGGGCGACGAGGAGGGAGCCCGCGATCGTACCCAGCGCGCCCGCCGCCATGACGGTGCCGACCGTGCCGTCGGGGCGGCCGAGGTCGTACTTGAGGTGGTAGATGACCAGGTCGGTCAGGCCCAGGGTGAGAAAGCTGAAGACGAACAGGAGCGCGGTCAGGGCGCGCAGCACCGGGTGGTGGCGGAGGAAGGACACACCCGTGCGCAGGTCGCTCCACAGACCGGCGTGCCCGGGCCGTTCGGCGCCGTCCGGGGCGCGCTTCCCGAGCCGTACGAAGAGCAGACACGCCGCCGACACCCCGAAGCTCGCCGCGTCCACGCCCACGGCGGCGGCCGGTCCCGTCCAGGCCGCCACCAGGCCCGCGCCCAGCGGCCCCAGGACCCCGGCCGCCGCGGCGGTCGCGTTCAGCCGGCCGTTGGCCTCGGTCAGCCGGCTCCGGCCGACCAGCCCGCGCACGACGGTGACGTACCCGACGGCGAACAGCATGCCGACGGCCTCGCACACCGGGAGGACCGCGTAGAGCAGCCAGATGCGCGGGCCGAACGCCCACACCAGGGGGACCAGCCCGTACAGCGCCATGCGCAGCAGATCGCAGGCGATCAGCAGCCTGCGGCGGTCGACCCGGTCCACCAGCGCCCCGGCGAACACCGCGGCCAGTACGGAGGCCGCGGCGCCGACCGCCGTCAGCAGCCCCATCCGGGCGAGCGAGCCGGTGGCCTGGAGCACCAGCAGCGGCAGGGCGATCAGCGCGAAGGAGTCACCGAGGACCGAGAGGGTCTGCGCGGTCCAGAAGATCCCGAAGTCCCGTTGCCGCCACAGGGGTCGTGCCCCGTCGCTCATCCGCCCCGCCCCCGTTCCCGCGGCCACTCTATGCCGGGAAGGCGCCGGGATCGCCTGCGGCATGCGCCGCGGCCGCGGCCTCGCCGAACCCGATCCGGCCGACGCCCCAGGGGTCCCGCCGACCCCATAGACTGGATTCTTCGCGAGAGTGAGCGGATGTGTCGTGCCGTCCCGGGGGAGGGAGCGCGCCTTGTCGCAACAGCAGCTGGGACGTGGGCCCTCGATGTCCGGCGCGACCGATCCGGCGCCCGCGCCCGGCGCGGGTTCGCCGCCGGCCCGGTTCGTCGGCTGGCTGGGGAGCCTGGGCTGCGCGGCCGCGGGATACGGCGTCTTCCAGGCCCTGTTCGGGGTGCTGCCGGACTCGCTCGGCGGGGAGGCGGCCAAGTGGCTGGTCTCCGGGGTGAGCGGCATCGGTACGGCCGTGGCGGCGTGGCTCGCGGCGGCACTGCTGCGGGTCCGGGCCGGCGCGGCGGGCCGGACCGCTCCGGCGGCCGTCCGGGCGGCGTCCGCCAACTCAGGCCCGCTGCCCGGGATGTTCGCCGCCGCGTACGAGACGCTGGTGAGCGAGGTGACCGTCGTCGACGATCCGGTGCGCGGCCGGCTCACCGGCTGGTCGCACTCGCTGGGCGAGGGCAGCGCGTCGCCGCCCACGGCGCTCAGCACGGCGTACGGCCTGCACATGATGCTCGATCTGGGGGTGCCGGACGGGCGGTTGAGCACGGGCGACCTGGTGGAGACGCTGTGGCGGCTGCGGCTGCCGGACGGCGGCTGGTCGGCCCGCACCCAGGGCTCCGAGGCCCGGCCCGAGGTCACGGCGCTGGTGCTGGGCGCGCTGGCGCGGGCCGGTTCGTCCGGTGACCGGGTGGCGGCTGAAGTGGCCGGGTGCACCGCGCGTTTCACCCGCGCGTCCGACCCGGCGGGCCGGGACGCGACCCATGTCGTCACGACCGTGCTGCGCGGTCTGCTGCGCGCCGCGCCCCGTGCGCCGGTCCTGCCCGAGCTGTGCGAGACCCTGGTCGACGGCGCGCTCGACGACGAGCGCCGGGAACACCTGCGCTGCTGGGCGTACCGGCTGCAGCCGCCGTACGGGCCGCCGTCGGCGCTGCACACCGCGCAGGCCGTGGTCGCCCTGGACCGGGCGGCGCGGGTACTGGGCGAGACGGCGGCGGCGCGGGCGGCCCGCCAGGACGGGGTGCGCTGGCTGCTCGCCTGCCCGGAAGCGCGGCACGACACCTGCCCGGACGTGACGAATCTGCGCGAGGAGGTGCGCCGGCCGCGCACCGACGACCCGGCCCGGCACGAGGTGCTGAACGTACGGCACTTCACGGCGTCCTGGCTGGTGCGCGCGCTGACCACGCCCGGCGCCCGGGAGGTCGTGCTGGCGGACGGTCTTCAGGCGCGCTGGCGGGAGCGGCTGGACGGCGCGTTCGCCACTGTGTGGGCGGGGCAGACGGACGGCATCTGGAGCTGGGACCGGGGCGACGGCACCGAGCTGCGCCGCCCCATGTGGATGACCTATCAAGGCCTTTCGGCGATGCGCACCCATGCCGTATGGATGTATCAGCCGGATGGTTGAACACGCCGTGCGGGCACGGCGGTCGGAGGGTGGGCGCATGGGCGGTCGACAGGTCCTCGTGGCACAGCGGTTGCTGGCCGAGACCCTGGACGGGGCGCTGCCCGAGCATGAACGGGTGCTCGCGGCCCGTGCCGTGGTCGCCGAACTGGGCTCTCCCGAACGGCTGTTGGAGCTGATCGCGGAGTTGGCATCGGGCGAGGGCGACCCGGCGGGGTGTGCCCGGCTGTCGTACCGGCATGTGCTCGGCTTCGACAAGCTCCTGCTGATCGACGGTGGCCCCCGGCACATGCTGCGCGCCCACGTCTGGCACCCGGGCACCGGTGCGGCGGGCAAGGAGGATGTCCACAACCACCGTTCGGCGCTGGCCTCCTGCATCGTGCGGGGCCGGCTGGCGATGGAGCTGTACGAGGCGGGTGGCGACGGGGTCGCGGCGGACCGCTACGAGGAGACGCTGTCGGACGGTACGGGGGACTGGCTGCTGGCGCCGGCCGGGCGGGCGCCGCTGCGGCTGACCCAGGTCGGGCAGTACACGGCGGGCAGTTCCTACGCCCTGCCCGCGCACACCCTGCACCGCGCCTGGTGCGACACGGACGCGCCGACGGTGACGCTGTTCCTGGAGACCGGCGCCGGACGGCGGCGGCACACGGACGTGTTCACGGTGGCCGGTCCGCATCCGGGGGCGGTGCCGAAGGTGCCGCTGGACGTGCCGGACTATCTGGCCGCGCTGGACGACCTGGCGGAGCTGCTCAGGAACTCGTACGCGTGACGGCCTGGCGCACGACGTCCAGGTTGTAGTCGTCGATGTCGACGCGGGACAGCTCGTCGAGGGCCAGCCAGGCGTGGGCCTGGTCCGGCTCGGGCAGGGTGACGACCTGGGTCAACGGCCGGACCAGGAAGTTGTCCTGCCAGTTCTTGACCTCGTGCCCGCGGTACTCGCTGACGAAGGAGGACTCGCCGACCCGGCGGACGACCTCGCCGAGCAGGCCGGTCTCCTCCTTCAGCTCCCGCAGGGCACCGTCGGCGGGAGTCTCCCCCGGCTCCAGCTTCCCGCACGGCACGCCCCACACCCGGGGCAGGAACCGCTCGCGCTCGCTGCGGCGCACCAGGAGCACCCGCTCCCGCTCGTCCATCACGACGGCCGCCGCCAGTCGCCTCTCGCCGGGGATCTCCAGGTCCATGATTCCTCGGTCCCTCGCCGGTGCTGAGTCCAAAGGGTCTGTTACCCAGGAAAGCCTCCACCGTACCAGCGCGCGCCGGACGGGTCCGTGCCCTCGCGCTCATCCCGGTCGCCGCTCCAGCGCCCGTACGTCGTCGTACGAGGGGGTCGTGCCACGCGGTGCGCGCCCGCCCGCGATGTCGGCCATCGCGTCCAGGGCGGCGCCCAACGCCCTGCGGTACAGCAGTGATCCGAGGCTGATCCGGCGTACGCCCAGGTCGGTGAGGTGGGGGACGGTGGGACCGGTGGGCGAGTAGAGGATGTTCAGGGGGACGTCGAGATGCCGTACCAGGGCGGCGATCTCGTCGGGGTCGCTCAGCCCGGGTACGAACACGCCGTCCGCGCCCGCCTGTCGGTAGGCCTCCAGCCGTTCCCGGGTTCCCGCCCCGTCGCCCAGCCAGTACGTGTCGGTCCGTGCGTTGACGAAGAGTCCGGGGGCGGCCGACTTGACGGCGGCGATCTTCGCGGCGTGCCGGCCCATGGGCCCGAGTCCGTCCTCCAGGTTGATGCCGACGGCCCCGACGGCCCACAACTGCCGTGCGAGTTCCGCCACTTCGTCGGGGTCGTCGCTGAAGCCGCCCTCGGCGTCGACGGAGAGCAGAAACGGCTCGGTGCCGAGGGTGAGGGCGAGCCGGAGGGTGTGGTCGCGGGTCGCCGCCGCGCCGTCGGGCAGCCCGGCCGCGGCGGCGACACCGAGGCTCGTCGTCCCGATCGCCGCGAACCCGCGTGCGGCGAGGGCGGCGGCGGAGGCGTGGTCCCAGGCCGTGGGCAGCACAAGGGGCGGACCCGGACGGCGGTGAAGCTCGTCGAAGGACCGCACCGCTTCCGGCACGGCTTGCTGCGCGATGTCGCTCATACGCCCAACGCTAGGCCCGCCTCGCTTCGGCACCGCCCGAAACATCCACGCAACGGACAGGGGGCTTCTGGGCGGGCGGGTGTTGTCATGGCGGTGGGTCCGTGTCGGCTCGGTGGGCGTGGGACGCGAGGCGGTCGGCGAGCGCGCTGACGAGGTCGCGCAGTGCGGGCGGACGCTCGATGGTGAACGGCCGGTCGAGTGCGGCGAGCACCCCGGGCAGCCAGTCGAGCCGCTCCACCCGCAGGTCGACCCGCCGCCAGCACTCGGCCGCCGGGTCCTCGCCCTCCCCTGGCCCGTGCTCGGCCAGGCGCGCGACGGCGGCGGGAAGGTGCGCGCGGATCTGCTCGACCGTCCCGTGGATCCGCAGGGTCACCTCGTACCGGTACTCGGCCGTGGCGAACCCCGACAGCACGCGCTGCGCCGGACCGGGCCCCGCGGGTGCCTCGAACGAGCCGGGCAGGGTCCTCGCGTCCGCGATGCGATCGAGCCTGAGGGTCCGGTCCTCGCCGATCCCGGCGTCCGTGCCCGTGACGTACCAGCGGCCCGCGTGGGCGACGATGCCGTACGCGTGCAGGGTGCGCTCGCTGCGCCGGCCGTGGCCGTCGGTGTATCTGATCGAGACCGGCCGGCGGTGGCGTACCGCGTCGGCGAGGGTCAGCAGGACCCCGGTGTCCGGGGTGGCGGACTCGCCGGGCCGATCGGTGAAGGCGAGAGATTCCAGGAGCGTGTCGAGCCGGTGCGCGAGGTGCCGGGGCAGCACCCGCCGGATCTTGGCCGATGCCGTCTCGCTCGCCGTGCGCTCCGCGACCGTCAGGCCGGCCCGGCGGCCGGCGATCAGGCCGAGCAGCACGGCCAGCGCCTCGTCGTCGCTGAGCATGAGCGGCGGCAGGCGGTACCCGGGGGCGAGCCGGTATCCGCCGTGGCGGCCGCGCACCGACTCCACGGGCACATCGAGGTCGATCAGCTGGTGCACATACCGCCGCACGGTGCGGCCGTCGACGCCGAGCCGATCGGCGAGTTCGGCCACCGTCCGGGTGCCGCCCGACTGCAGCAGCTCCAGAAGCGTCAGCACGCGGCCGGTGGGTCGGGACATGTTCGCAGCGTAATGCGAATACGGGACCGTTTCTGTCCGCTATTTCTCCTAGCCTGCGAAGCCCAGCGACTTCATCGGCCGAGGAGATCACCATGGACTTCGTCTCGATCCGCGTCATCACCGGCGACATCGCGCGCCTCGTCGAGTTCTACGAGCGCGCCACGGGGGTGCGGGCGGCATGGGCCACCGAGGACTTCGCCGAACTGCGGACCCCGCACGCCACCCTCGCGATCGCGAGCGCCCGTACCGTCCCGCTGTTCGCCCCGGACTCCGCACGCCCGGCGGACAACCACAGCGTGATCACCGAGTTCCTCGTCGACGACGTGGACCGCGTGCGCGAGAACCTGAGCGGCTTCGTCACCGACTTCGTCACCGAGCCCACCACGATGCCCTGGGGCAACCGGTCGCTGCTGTTCCGCGACCCCGACGGTAACCTCGTCAACTTCTTCACCCCCGTCACGCCGGCGGCCATCGAGAAGTTCACAAGGTGACTCCGGCCGGACCGCGGTCGTGCCGGGTACGCCCAGTCCTGGAGGTCGGCGACGAAGCAGGTCTGATCATCGAGCAGGTATTCGTGACGGTCGCCGGCGAGATCCCTGTGTCGGCCGCGCTGCCGCGGTCATCGGCGTCACCCATGCCGTCGTCATCGCCGAGTTGCCGTGTCCGGCTCGCGCGGCCAGGACGGGCTCGTCGCCGGGCGGTCCGGTGTGAGCACGGATCTCCAGGATCTGTTCCGCTTGAACGGCAGCTCGAAGATCCGGGAGAACAGCCACGCCCCGCATATCGAGACCGGCAGGCCCAGGACGATCGTGAACCAGAATGTGGGCAGGCCCGGCGGCACACAATGCGGGGCCACCCGGCGGATCACGACCATGACGATCGGCAGATGGATCAGGTAGAGGCTGTAGGAGAACTCACCGAGGCCGCGAACGAGTCGCGTGGTCAAGAGCCGTACGAGGACGGCGGGTTCACCGGTGGCGACCGCGGCGAGAAGCATCGCCATGGCAGGAGCGACGGCGAGATCCACCCAGAAGTAGTGGTTCACCGTCCAGACAGAACCCTGCACGACACCGAGAGCCAGGACGGGCAGGGCGGCCAGGACGGCGAGCCGGCCCCATGGCAGGCGTCGCACCCTGTCCGACGCGGTGACGACTCCCGCGCCTATCACGCCCGCGACGAACACGGGAGCGAGATGCGGCGCGAGCCAGTTGTCGCCCTCCACAGGGGACCCGTCGACCGCCGTCAGCCCACGGGCGACCACCGGAAGCGTCACGCACACGGCCAGGACCGCCGCGCCCCAGCGTCGCCGGACGAACAGGAGCAGGGGAAAGAGGAGATACAGTTCGGCCTCCACGCCGATCGACCAGAACGCGCCGTTCGGTGTCGGGGCGGTGACCAGGTCCTGAGCGACCAGGCCGTACACCAGAACTGACGCGCCGGTAGGTGGCCCTGCGTGCGAAGCCGGCACCACGAACCACGAAATGACCAAGCTCATGGCCAGCGCCGCCCAGTACGGAGGCAGGATGCGCCAAGCACGCCGACGCAGGAACCGGCCGACGCCGTCCGACCGCCAACCGTGCCGCGCCGGGGAGATCGCCAGGGAGAATCCGGACAGCACCAGAAAGAAGACGACGGCGAGGCGCCCGAACATCAGCCCGTCCAGCCAGACCGGCGCCGAACTCTCGGGATAGCCCGGGAAGGTGTACAACCAGCAGTGGAACAGGACCACATAGAGTGCCGCCAGGCCCCGGAGACCGTCCAGGCCCGACACCTGCCGACGGACATGTGCTTCGCTCACTGAGATCGGTCAGCCCTTCTGCCGGGCACCGTTCGGCCAAGCCCGCCACCCGCTGCCCTGGTGGTACGCCGGGCGGCACGGCGCCGTCCACAGCGGCTGGTACGTGGCCGCCGGCCGAGCTGTTCAACAGGCGGACCGGCTCGATGCTCGTTCCGCCGTGGCGGGACCCGCGGTGGCCTGGGGCGCCCCGGTTCCGGTCGGGGCGCCCCAGGGCTTCATCCCGCCCGCACGGTGCCCCTGGGCACCGGATGCCGGGCGAGAAGTTCGTCGCGCGGTGCTAGGTCCTGTCGTCAAACTCCCGTCGTCCGCCCGGAGGGCGGGCCCTGCGGCGTCGTGGGGGTCCCCCCTGGTCGAGCGGAGCCGAGAGCTTGGGGGAGCGTGCTCTCGGTGCGCCGGGCGCTGGCCCTCGTACTGGACGTACTTGGGCCTGTGTCCGGTGCGGCGAGTGGGGGTGCCCCCTGCTCGGAGAGCTCGGGGGAGCGTGCATGGCGTCGCGGGGCTGGGGGCACCTCCCGGCCGGAGGCTGGGGGAGGGAATTTGACGACAGGGCCTAGGGCCTCTCGTTTGGATCATGCCGGGCTCGCGGGCCCTGGCACCGCGCCTCGCGGCGTTGTCGTCGGTTGTCAGGGCTCCGCCCTGCCGCCCTCCTCCGCCTTGCGATCCACGGCACCAGACCCCGCTCCCTGATCCGGCCTGATCCAAACAAAAGACCCTAGGTCCGGGCATGGCCGGTACGGCGATGCGCAGGCCGCTGGAACGTCTCACCCGGGTCCCTTCCGTCTCCGCGACAAGGCCGGCGGCTGGACCGTACCGCTCCGGACAAGCGCTTTCCAGACCTCGAACGGATTTCTCGTGAGGGCCGCCCCATGCTCGGTGCGGCATCGGTTAGCGTCGAAGGCATGAGCGGCGACAGGACGCCCCCGCTGGCCGAGGCGCTCCGGTCCGGCACGGTCGTGCTCGACGGCGGGATGTCCGATCAACTGGAGTCCGCCGGGCACGACCTGGGGGACGCGTTGTGGTCGGCGCGGCTGCTGGCCGAGCGGCCCGAGGCGGTCACCGAGGCGCACCTCGCGTACTTCAGGGCGGGCGCGAACGTCGCGATCACCGCCTCCTACCAGGCCACCTTCGAGGGTTTCGGGCGGCGCGGGATCGGCCGCGAGGAGGCGGCCCGGCTGCTCGCGCTCAGCGTGGCGCTGGCCCGGGACGCCGCGCGGCGCGCCCGCGCCGAGGGGATCACGCGCCCGCTGTGGGTGGCCGCGTCGGCCGGGCCGTACGGGGCGATGCTCGCGGACGGCTCCGAGTACCGGGGCCGGTACGGGCTGAGCGTGGCCGAGCTGGAGCGCTTCCACCGCCCGCGTCTGGAGGTGCTGGCCGGTGCCGCCCCGGACGTACTGGCCCTGGAGACCGTCCCGGACGCCGACGAGGCGGCGGCCCTGCTGCGGGCGGTGCGCGGGCTCGGCGTGCCCGCCTGGCTGTCGTACACCGTCGACGGGGACCGCACCCGGGCCGGGCAGCCGCTGGCGGAGGCGTTCGCCCTGGCCGCGGACGCCGACGAGGTGATCGCGGTCGGCGTGAACTGCTGTGCCCCCGCGGATGTCGGCCGGGCGGTCGAGATCGCCGCCCGGGTCACCGGCAAGCCGGTCGTCGCCTACCCCAACAGCGGCGAATCCTGGGACGCCACGGCCCGCGCCTGGAACGGCCCCGCCGACTTCCACGCCGAGCAGGTCGAGGCGTGGCGGGACGCGGGCGCCCGTCTGATCGGCGGCTGCTGCCGGGTGGGGCCGCCGGCCATCGCGTCGATCGCGCGGATGCTGGCGGCGGCCTGAGCGGCGCGGAAGTCGTAGACACGCTCCTCCTCCTGGCCGGGCACGGAAGCCTGCATCGCCGAACCCGCGAAACCGACAACCGCGTCGGCGGCCGCGGTCAGTGCAGTCGGGCGCGCATCGTGCGGCGCAGGCGGCGCACGGCGGAGGCCAGTTCGGTGCCGCGCGCGGGCGGCGCCCCGCCGACGGGAACGGACTCGTGGGCGCCGTCGGCCGTCCACAGGGCGAGTTCGCGGTCGCGTGGTCCGTGGGCGGTGTACGGGGCGCCGTCGCCGAGGATCCGCACCGGACGGCTGTCGTCCCAGGACTGCCAGCCGGGGTCGCCGGTGGCGGCGAAGCGCACCCAGGCCCCGTGCATCACGTCGCACAGTTCCCGCGGGCCGCCCTCGCCCGCCAGCTTCCGCGACTCGGGGACGTCTCCGGTGTCGAACACGAAGCCCAGTTCGAGGGCATGGCAGGCGCCGAGGTCGGGGAGGCTGGAGGGCCAGGCGAACTCATAGACGTACGAGGAGCCGGGGCGGGCGTCGGCCAGCCGGTGCAGCGGGCGGCGCAGCAGGTGGTCGGTGACCAGTTGGCCGACGATCTCGGCGGTGCGGGCCTCGGGGTGCAGGGCGCGGTAGCCGCGCGGCACCTCATGGCCGCAGTGGCAGCGGGCCATCGCGCCGGCCAGCGCGACCGGGCCGAGCCGGTCCACGTGGTCCATCAGCCCGCCCGGGACCAGCCACAGCCGGTACTCGTCGCGGGTCCAGCCGAGGAGCAGGTCGACGTCGCGCGCGGCGTCCCCCTCGGTCAGCGCCTCCAGCGGGTCGCGCGGCACGAGGTCGCCGTCGACGACGATGCCGAAGGCGGGGCCGCCCAGGACGGGGCTGCTCAGCCGGCCCACCTCGGCCTGGGTGCGCAGCAGGAGATCCCGGTCGACGGCGGCGAAGGCCTCGGCGGTGGCGGGGATCTTCAGCCGGGTGGCCAGGCGGCGCACCATGCGCCGTACCTTGTCCCGCTCGGCGGCCTCCGGCGGTCCGCTCTGCAGGACCGCCCGGCGCACCAGCCCCTGGGCCTGCGGGGCGGCGATCAGCGCGCCGATGCTGATCGCCCCGGCCGACTGGCCGGCCAGGGTGATCCGGTCGGGGTCGCCGCCGAAGGCCGCGATCGACGCGTGCACCCATCGCAGTGCCGCGAGTTGGTCGCGCAGTCCGGGGTTGGCGGGCGCGTCCGGGAAGAGTCCGTAGCCCTCGACGCCCAGCCGGTAGTTGAGGGAGACGAGCACGACGCCGTCGCGCGCGAAGGCGTGTCCGTCGTAGACCGGCACGGCGGAGGATCCTCGGGTCAGGGCGCCGCCGTGCAGCCACACCAGGACCGGGAGCCGGGCGGCGGGCCCCGGCTCCGGGGTCCATACGTTGAGGTTGAGGCAGTCGTCGCCGGGCACGACCGGGTCGGACAGGTAGTGCGCGAACGCCTCCGAGTACGGCGGCTTCGGCGCGGTCGGCCCGAAGGACCCCGCGTCCCGCACGCCGTCCCAGGGTTCCGGCGGCTCGGGCGGACGGAACCGGCGGGGCCCGAACGGCGGGGCCGCGTAGGGGATGCCGCGGAACACCGCGACGCCGCGCTCGTATCTGCCGCGCACCGCCCCGTAGGGGGTGTCGACCACGGGGCCCGCCTGGTCCGCCGTCATCCGCCCACCAGCTCCTCCCGCCGCGCACCTGCACCGGTGACATCTGAGCACCCCATCGTCCGCCGGTATTCCGGCGGTGCACAGCACCCGGAGGGCTGTTCGGCGTACGCCGGGGTGCCGTGCGGCGGTATGCGCTGTGTTCCGGTTTTCGAAAGCCGGGTCGCCGGGATTCCGCGAATTCCCTTGCCTTCACGGCGCCCTTGAGGCACATCTATCGTAGGAAGCGCTTTCTTGATGATGCTCTGACAGGCCACGGGAGCAGCGTTGGCCGCAACTTTCGATGGCCCTCGGGCGGGCCGGAGAGGCGGGTTCGGCGATGGTCCGTACGGGGAGTGCGCAGGCGCCGGCCGGTCCGACGCTGGCCGTGGTGGCCCGCGAGGCGGGTGTGTCGGTGCCGACCGCGTCGAAGGTGGTCAACGGCCGCGAGGACGTGGCGCCGGAGACCCGCCGCCGGGTGACCGAGGCGCTGGACCGGCTCGGCTATGTCCGCAGACCCCGGTTCGACGCGGCCAGGCCGCCCGGTCTGGTCGACCTCGTCCTGGCCGCGCCGGACGGCCCCGGTGCGGGCGCGGTGCTGCGCGGGGCGGCGGAGGCGGCGTACGAGGCGGGTCTGGAGCTGGTGGTGTCCGCGGGGCCGGGCCGGACCGCGGGCGGGCTCCCGGAGCGCGGCTGGCTGGACCGGCTCGCCGCGCGGGGCTCGTCGGGGGTGCTGTTCGACCTGGCCGGGCTGTCCCCCGCCCAGTACTCCTGGCTGGACCAGCACCGCGTCCCGTACGTGCTGATCGACCCGGCGCACGAGCCGCCGCCCGGTGTGGTCTCGGTCGGCGCGGCCAACTGGCGGGGCGGGGTGACCGCGACCGAGCATCTGCTGGCGCTGGGCCACGAACGGATCGCCGTGCTCGCCGGGCGGCCGGGCACGATGAGCGGCGACGCGCGGGTGGCCGGTCATCGCTCCGCCCTCGCCTCGGCGGGGGTGCGGCAGCGCGCCGAGTACCTGCGGTACCCGGGGCTCGACGAGGCCGCGGTCCGGCTGAGCACGCGGGACCTGCTCGATCTGGCCGAGCCGCCGACGGCCGTGTTCGTCACCTCGGACCGGATGGCGCCCGGGGTGTACGGGGCACTGGCCGAACGGGGGCTCGCGGTGCCGGACGACCTGAGCGTGGTCGGCTTCGACGATCTGCCCGTGGCCCGCTGGTCCGTCCCGGCGCTGACGACGGTCCGTCAGCCGCTGGCGGAGATGGCGGCCACGGCGCTGCGGCTGCTGGTGCGGATGACGCGGGGCGACCACCCGGAGGGAACGCGCGCGGAGCTGTCCACCCGGCTCGTCCACCGCACCAGCACGGCCGCCCGCCCCGGACCGGAACACTGACCCGGCTTCCGGCGAGAGCCGGGGGGCGCTCTCCCGCACGCCGGCCCGCGGGGAACCGTCACCTTGCGCCGGGGCCGGGTCGGGTCCGATTCGTTCAAGACCTGCCGTCCGCGGCCCGCCTACGGTGACGGCATGACTCCACGATTCGCTGTGCTCGGCGTGGTCGCCTCCGATCCGGCCGCCTCGCTCGCCTTCTACCGCCGTCTCGGTCTGGACTTCCCTCCGGGCGCCGAGGAGCAGCCGCACGTCGAGGCGGAACTGCCCGGCGGGCTGACCTTCGCCCTGGACACCGAGGAGACCGTCCGCTCCTTCCACCCCGGATGGCGCCCGCCGGCCGGCGGCGGCCGGGTCGCGCTCGCCTTCCGCTGCGCCTCACCGGCCGAGGTGGACACCGTGTACCAGGACCTGGTGGACGCCGGGTACCACGGGGAGCTGAAGCCGTGGGACGCCTTCTGGGGGCAGCGGTACGCCACCGTGCACGACCCCGACGGCAACGGCGTCGACCTGTTCGCGCCGCTACCCGCCGCCGAGTAGCCGCCCCAGCGGCATCCCCGCCAACTCCCGTACGTCCCGGGCCAGATGGGGCTGGTCGGCATAGCCGGCCCGGATCGCGGTCTCGGCGAGCGGCACCCCTGACCGGGCCAGCCGGAGCGCCCGTTGCAGGCGCAGCACGCGGGCCAGCGTCTTCGGGCCGTAGCCGAAGGCGTCGCGGCTGCGGCGATGCAACTGGCGCGCGCCGAGGCCGAGTTCGTCCGCGGCGGCGGCCACCCGGCGGCCCGCCTCCAGGGCCTCGACCAGATGGTTCGGGAACGGGTCGGGCGGCGCCAGGTCCGCCACCCGCTCCAGGACGAGCTCCTCCAGTGCCGTCGCCGGGTCGGCCGCCGCGTCGACGCGGGCGCCCAGGCGGCGCACCTGCGCCGCGGGCCACAGCTCGGCCAACTCCACCCGCCGGTCGCGCAGTTCGTGTGCGGGCACGCCGAAGAAGGCGGGCGCGGTGCCCGGCCGGAAGCGGAGGCCGGCCCAGCGACGGGCCGGTCCTTCGGGTGCGTACGCCCGGGTGTCCGGGCCCGCGACCAGCAGCCGGCCCTCGCTCCACAGCAGGTCCATGCAGCCGTCCGGCAGCACGGGCCCGCCGGCGGCGCCGTCCGGGGTGCTGCGCCACAGCACCGCGCCGGTCAGCCGGGCCGCCCGCTCCTCGTACACGTACGCCAGGCTACGCCGCCCGCGTCCGGTGCCCCTGCGGGCTGACCCCGTACACCCGCTTGAAGGCGGTGGACAGGGCGAACGAGCTGCCGTAGCCGACCTTGCGGGCGATCGCGGCGAGGGTGTCGTCGGTGTCGCGCAGCAGATCGGCGGCGAGCGCGAGCCGCCAGCCGGTCAGGTAGGACATCGGGGGCTCGCCGACCAGGTCCGTGAAGCGGCGGGCGAGCGCCGCCCGGGACACCCCGGCCTCGGCGGCGAGCGAGGCGACCGTCCAGGGGCGGGCCGGTTCGTCCTGGAGCAGCCGCAGGGCGCGGCCGACGACCGGATCGGCGAGCGCCCGGTACCAGGCCGGGGCCGCCGCGTCCGGGCGGGCGAACCAGGCCCGCAGCGCGGCGATGACCAGCAGGTCGAGCAGCCGGTCCAGGACGACCTCCTGGCCGGGTTCGTCGCGCACGATCTCCTCCGCGAGGAACGGGGTGAGTGGGCACTGCCACCGGTCGGAGGTGAGGGCGAGCAGCGGCGGCAACGCGTCCAGCAGCCGGCCGCCGATCTCGCCCCGCATCGGATAGGTGCCGATCAGCACCACCGTGGACCCTTCGACGCGGTCGCCCCAGGTGCGTACGCCCAGGTCCATGGAGCCCCTCAGGGACGTCCCGTCGGGGTGGCTGCACACGCCGCCCGGCAGGATCAGCGCCTGCGGCGGGGTCTCGGGGTCGTCGGCGCAGGTGTACGGGGCCGGGCCGCGGGCGATGGCCAGGTCCCCGGCGCGCAGCCGCAGGTGCTCGCCGGTGTCCGGCACGACCCAGGCGTCGCCGCGGACCATGAGCATCACCGTCAGCGGGGCCCGGTCGGCCACCCGCACGGCCCACGGCGGGTCGAAGCACGCGCGGATCAGGAAGGCACCACGCGCGCGTGGGCCCTCCAGCAGGCCGGCGAGTGCATCCATGGGGGCCAGCGTAGACGCGCGCTCAGGGGAGGTCGGGGCGAGGCCGGACCGCCGAGGGGCGCGGGGGCGCTACTTGTCCGGTGGGGTGCTGGGCTCGTTCGGCTTGGGGTGGTGGTTGTTTCTGACGTGGGTGCGCAGTCGCGCGGTCACGTCCTCCGGGGGCAGGAAGCGGGACCAGCGTTCCGGGAACTCGGACGGCATGTCGGGGTCGTCCGGGTCATCGGGGTCGTCGGGGTCCCGGAGCGTGGCGGTGCGGGCCACGTACTCGGCGACCTGGGCCTCGCGCAGCCGTTCGTTGGTGGCGCGGGCCGCGGCCGTGGCGGCGGCCGGCCAGACCCGGTCGATCGCGGCGTTCACGGCGGCGCCGACGAGCACCGCGAACGCCGACACGCCGATCCACAGCAGGACCGCCACCGCGGCGGCCAGGGAGCCGTAGATGGTGGCGCCCTCGATCGTGTGCGTCAGATAGATGCGGAGCAGGAAGCTGCCGAGGACCCACATCGCGAGGGCCACCAGCGCACCGGGCACGTCCTCGATCCACGGCGAGCGGACGGGCACGGAGACGTGGTACAGCGTCGTCAGGAAGGCGATGGACAGCACGATCACGACAGGCCAGTACAGGACCTGCACCACCGTCTCCGACCACGGCACGATCCGCACCACCGCGTCCGGCCCGGCCACCATCAGCGGCAGCGCCACCGAGCCGATCAGCAGCGCGACGATGAACAGCAGGAACGCCATCAGCCGGGTCCGGACGATGCCCCGGACGCCGTCGAGGCCGTACATCACGGTGATCGTGTCGATGAAGACGTTCACCGCGCGGGAGCCGGACCACAGCGCGAACAGGAAACCGATGGAGATGACGTCGGGCCGGCCGCCCTTCATCACGTCGTGCAGGATCGGCTCCGCGATGTCCTTGACGCCCTTGTCCGACAGGACCGTGCGGGAGGCGTCCAGCAGATTGGTCTCCAGGCTGTGGATCGTGTCGGCGCCGGTCCAGTCGTCGACGTAGCCGAGCAGCCCGATCAGGCTCAGCAGCAGCGGCGGCACCGACAGCAGCGTGAAGAACGCCGCCTCGGCCGCCAGGCCCAGGATGCGGTACTCCAGGCATGAGTTGACGGTGTCCTTGAGCAGCAGCCAGGCGGTCTTCCGCTTGGAGACGTTCCGGTAGAGGGCGCGCGCCCGGTGGAGGCGCCCGGAGGGCCGCTCGGGGATTTCACTTGCTGGCTGCACGACCCAAAGGTATCCGCCGCACGGGGCCGTCCTCACCTTCCGGGGGCGGTCGGGGCGGGCGACGGTCCGGCGCGGCGTCCGGCGCCGCCGCTGTGTCACTGTGGTGCCCTCCGCCGTCGCCCCGGATAGGTTCGCAGACATGGCAGGCACCACCACCCACACCGTGACGAACCAGCCTCCCCCGCTGATCGGCTACGACCTGTTCACCGCGGACCGCGCCCTGGCCGAGGCGGTCGAACGGCACACCGACCCCGCGCTGCTCGACGAGGTGCGCGACGAGCTGTCCGCGCTCGGCCGGGCCGCCGGCTCGGCCCAGGTGCAGGAGTGGGGGGCGCAGGCGAACGAGAACCCGCCGCGGCTGCGCACGCACGACCGCTACGGCCGCCGGATCGACGAGGTCGACTTCCACCCGGCCTGGCACCGGCTGCTGGGCAAGGGGATCGCGGCGGGCCTGACCACCGCCTGGGTCCGCCCGGCCGGGCAGGTGCGGCGGGCCGCCGGGTTTCTGATCTGGACCCAGGTGGAGGCCGGCACCTGCTGTCCGCTGTCCATGACCCACGCCGCGGTGCCCGCGCTGCGCACCGATCCCGCGCTCGCCGCGGAGTGGGAGCCCCGGCTGACGTCCACGGTCTACGAGCGCGAGCTGCGGCCCGCCGGGCAGAAGACCGGCGCCATCTTCGGCATGGGCATGACCGAGAAGCAGGGCGGCAGCGACGTACGGGCGAACACGACGGCGGCCCGGCCGCTCGCCGAGGCCGGGACGTACGAGCTGACCGGGCACAAGTGGTTCTGCTCGGCGCCCATGTCGGACGGGTTCCTGGTGCTGGCGCAGGCCCCGGACGGGCTGACCTGCTTCCTCGTCCCGCGGGTGCTGCCGGACGGCAGCCGCAACGTCTTCCTGCTCCAGCGCCTCAAGGACAAGCTGGGCAACCGGTCGAACGCGTCCGCCGAGGTCGAGTTCGCGGGGACCTGGGCGCGCCGGGTGGGCGAGGAGGGGCGCGGGGTGGCGACGATCATCGAGATGGTCGCCGCGACCCGGATCGACTGCGTGCTCGGCTCGGCGGGGCTGATGCGGCAGGCGGTGGCGCAGGCCGTGCACCACTGCACGCACCGCGAGGCCTTCGGCGGCAGGCTGGTCGACAAGCCGCTGATGCGCAATGTGCTGGCCGACCTCGCCCTGGAGTCGGAGGCCGCGACGGCGCTCGGACTGCGGCTGGCCGCCGCCTGTGACGACGGGGGCGAGCGGGAGCTCGCGCTGCTGCGGCTCGCGGTGCCGACCGCGAAGTACTGGGTGGCCAAGCGGTGTGCGCCGCTGGCGGTGGAGGCGGCCGAGTGCCTGGGCGGCAACGGCTATGTCGAGGAGTCGGGACTGCCCCGGCTGGTGCGCGAGTCGCCGCTCAACTCGGTCTGGGAGGGCGCCGGGAACGTGCAGGCACTGGACGTGCTGCGGGCGCTGCGCCGCGAGCCGCAGGCGCTGGACGCCTTCCTGCTGGAGGTCGCCCGGGCGCGCGGCGCGGATCACCGGCTGGACGGTGCGGTGAAGGACCTGCTGACCGAACTCGGCGACCTGGAGAGCGTGGAGGGGCGGGCGCGGCGGCTGGTGGAGCGGATGGCGCTGGTGCTCCAGGGGTCGCTGCTGGTGCGGTACGCGCCGCCCGAGGTCGCCGACACGTTCTGCGCGTCCCGGCTGGGCGGCGACTGGGGCTCCGCGTTCGGGACGCTGCCGCCCTCGCTGGACCTGGCGTCGGTGGTGGACCGGGCGCGGCCGGAGTCCTGAGCGGGGGACGCGTCGCGGGGGTGGTGCTGCGCCGACACGGCACCACCCCCGTCTCGGGCCCGTCACGGGCCACGAGCGCCGCCCTGGGCGACGCACCTCAAGTTTTGGCCACCACTCGACCGTTCACCAGGGTTGCAAAGAGTTGCAACTCATCGACGCCCGTGCGCGGAGTGTATGCCTCCGGCACGGCCGAACCGGCAGTATGAGAACGGGAGTCGAACCGGAGAGCGACGCCCGGGTGACTTGCCGACGACCGCTCGTACGCTTCCGGAAGGAGCCCAGTGGCGAACCCGCCGATGAACGTGGCGCAGCTCGCCGCCGCCGACCCGGCGCAGGCGGCGCGGCTGCTCAGCGAGGTGCGTGAGGCCACGCTCGCGGGCCGGCGCGCGCGGATCGCGCCGCGGCCGGTGATCGAGCAGTCCTGGGCGCGGATGCTGCGCGGCGGCGTCGACCCGAACCACGGCTTCCGGCTGGAGCCGCTCAGCCCCGACGAGGTGCGCGGCCGACGGGAGGGGTCGCCGCTCGCGCCGGTCCTGCCGGTGCTGCGCGAGGGGCTGCTTTCGGTCGCGGACGTCGCCCACCACATCATGGTGGTCGCGGACGCGGACGGCCGGGTGCTGTGGCGTGAGGGGTCCACGTCGGTGCTGCGGAAGGCCGACGGCCTCGGTTTCGAACTGGGGGCCGACTGGCGGGAGGACGTCGTCGGCACCAACGGCGTGGGCACCGCGGCGGCGGTGGGCCGGCCCGTCCAGGTGTTCGCCGCCGAGCACTTCGTCCGCGCACACGCCTCCTGGACCTGTGCGGGCGCCCCGATCACCGATCCGCGGGACGGCCGGCTGCTCGGCGTGGTGGACGTCAGCGGCCCGCTGGAGACCATGCACCCGGCCACGCTGGCATGGGTCGACTCGGTCGCGAAACTGGCCGAGGCGCGGCTGCGGGAGCAGCATCACGGGTCGCTGGAGCGGCTGCGCGCGGTGGCGGCGCCGGTGCTGGCACGGCTGGACGAGCGGGCCCTGGTGGTGGACGGGAACGGCTGGACGGCGGCGGTCACGGGGGTGCCGTACACCCGGCGGATCACGCTGCCCAAGTCGCTGGCGGCGGGCCGGCGCTGGATGCCGGGGCTCGGCGCCTGCTCGGTGGAGCCGCTGGCCGGGGGCTGGCTGGTGCGCGCGGCCGACGAGCAGCCGGCCGCCGCGACCCGGATGGTGCTGGATCTGGCGCGCCCGTACCGCTGGTCGATGACGGTGTCCGCGGGTGCGGCCTCCTGGTCGCGGGAACTGAGTCTGCGGCATGCCGAGTTGCTCTATCTGCTGGCCGTGCACCGGACCGGGCGCAGCGCGGCGAACCTGGCCGAGGACGTGTTCGGCGATCCGTCCCGGACGGTGACGGTGCGCGCGGAGCTGTCGCGGATGCGGCGCTATCTCGGGGCGTTACTCTGCCACCGGCCGTATCGTTTCTGCGAGGACGCCGAGGTCGAGGTGCTGCTCCCCGAGCAGATCCGCGACCTGCTGCCCCACTCGACGGCTCCGGCGGTCACGGCGGCACGCGAGCGATGAGAGGATACGGCCCCTGGCATATGCGGCGCAGCCGATTCGGTACATCCGGCGGTATCTTCCGCATATTTGCAGGGTCCTCGGCCGCGGCGGCCCGCTCCTGCCGTAGCATCCTGCTACGGGCCTCCCCATCTGCTCCTCGATCAACGTACGGATCGCCAGGCGCAGTTGGCCCGCCTCGGGAGGAACTATGAAGCATCGCGGCAGACATCGCCGACGCAGGCGGGGCCAGGCGCTGCGCGCCGTCCTGACCGGGACCGCGCTGGGCCTCACCGCGGCGGCCACCCTGATCAGCGCCTCGCAGGCCACGGTCGCCGACGACCCGGGCCCGCTCAAGCCACTGGCCGCCGCCGACACCGCGAAGCTGCGGCTCCAGGAGCGCCCGGTGCCCCGCCGGACGCTGGACCGGCTGGCCTCGGGGATGGGCCGCCCGGTCGGTGTCGACAGCGTGCTGCGGAGCGCCGACCGGACGCTGCGCACCGCGGCCGAGTGCGCGGCGGACGACCGGGACTCGCTGCCAGTCGCGCCGGAGCCCGAGCGCGCGTACTGCTGGGACCCCGCCGACACCGCCGTGCCGGACTGGCGGACCGCTTCGGTGACCACCTCCGCGGACGCGGACGACGACGGGCTGTGGGGCGAGCACCGCGTGGTCCTCGCGGGCGCGACGCACCGCGGCACGGACGGACCGGCCGCCGGCCGGGACCTGGCCCGGGTCGCCTTCGTGGACGCCGACGACCCCGCCCGGCTCGCCTACCGCTGGGTGCTCCTCGTGATCCCCACCGCCGACGGCCGTGACTACCGGGGCCTGTCCTCGCAGGTCTCCGGCATGGTCTGGTACCAGGACAAGCTGCTGGTCACCACGGCCACCGGCCGCGCCGATGCGCTCTACGTCTACGACCTGAACCGCATCCAGCGCACCACGGTCGACGGCACGGCGATCGGCCGGGTGCCGGGCGGCTGGTCGGCCGACGGGCACCGGTATGTGATGCCCGCCGTCGCCGCCTACCGCTATCCGGCGGGACGGTGCACCGCGACCGGCTCCCCGTGTCCGGGCACCATCTCCCTGGACCGCGGCACGGCGCCGGACAGCCTGGTCGTCGGCGAGGAGACCGCCGCCGGCAGCGACCGGCGGGCCCGGCTGTGGCGCTACGCGTTCGGTTCGGACCCGGCCCGCAGCGGCCTGCTCGCCACCGATGCCGCGGGACGCGCGGACGCGGTGGAGGCGTACACGACACGGGCCGCCGGGATCCGCGGTCTGCTGTCGTACCGGCCACCGGGGTCGGCCCGCCCCGTCTGGTACCTGGGACACCCGCCCGGCGACCTGGACGGCCACGGCAGCCTGTGGCGCCAGGACACCGAGGGCGCGCGGTCGGCGCGCTGCGGCTCGGACGCCGCGCACCACTGCTGGGCCGAGGACGCCGGGTCGCTTTCCTACGCGCAGCGGACCGGCGAGGTGTGGTCGGTCACCGACCGGATGCTCTTCGCCGTCCCGCTGACCGCCATCGACAGGTCGCTGGGCTGATCGACAGGTCGCCGGGTCAGATGATTCGCTGACCCGCATGAGCACCGTCACCGTCACCACCTGGTCCCTGGAGCAGACCTCACCGGCCGATCTGCTGCCCGCCGCCGCACCCGACGGCGAGGTCAGGGTCGTCCGCGCCGAGGTCCCCTCCCCCGAGTTCAGCCGCTTCCTCTACGCCTCGGTCGGCGGTGACATCCGCTGGACCGACCGGCTCGGCTGGAGCCACGCCCGCTGGCTCGAGCACCTGGACCGGCCCGGCGTGGAGACCTGGGTCGCCCACGACCGGGGCACGCCCGCCGGCTATGTGGAACTGGACCCGCAGGACGACGGTGTCGTGGAGATCGTCTACTTCGGTCTGCTCCCGGCGTTCCGGGGGCGGCGGATCGGCGGCCATCTGCTGTCGTACGGCGCGGCCCGGGCCTGGGACCTCGCGGAGCGATGGCCCGAGCGGACCCCGACCAAGCGGGTGTGGCTGCATACCTGCAGCAAGGACGGGGCGTACGCGCGGGACAACTATCTGCGCCGCGGGTTCCGGCTGTTCGACACCAGGACCGAGGACGAGCAGGAGGTCCCCACGCCGGGCCCCTGGCCCGGCGCCTACCCTGCCTGACCTGCGTCGACAAGACTCCCCGCGGAACATGTGACCGATGACACCCTTGTCTCACGTACCGAGACAAGGATGTCCGCATGACGGACGAAGCTGGACTGTGTCCAGAACGCCGTGACACGCTTCCGTCATGTCTGGAACTGGAATTGCCTTGGTGAGTCGGCGGCACGTCGACCTCGGCCGCATGTCCAGCGCCATCTGTCCGGCGAGCTGAGTGCCCCGGCGAAGCCGACATTCCCCGCTTTTGTCCTCCTCCTGCGCAATGTCGCGCAGGCATGCCGCCACGCGCCCGCAGCGCAGGTCAGAGCCGTTTCCGCCTGTACCGAAGGACGTATTCACCATGGCCGCCACTCCGCCGAACCCTGCTGCCTCCGCGCCCCGCCGCAAGGTGAGCCGTCACCGCGGAGAGGGCCAGTGGGCCGCGGGTCATTTCACCCCGCTCAACGGCAACGAGCAGTTCAAGAAGGACGACGACGGTCTCAATGTGCGGACGCGCATTGAGACGATCTATGCGAAGCGCGGTTTCGACTCGATCGACCCCAACGACCTGCGCGGCCGGATGCGCTGGTGGGGGCTGTACACCCAGCGCCGTCCCGGGATCGACGGCGGCAAGACCGCGATCCTGGAGCCGGAGGAGCTGGACGACACCTACTTCATGCTCCGGGTGCGGATCGACGGCGGACGCCTCACCACCCGGCAGCTGCGGGTCATCGGCGAGGTCTCGCAGGAGTTCGCGCGCGGCACCGCGGACATCACCGACCGGCAGAACATCCAGCTGCACTGGATCCGGATCGAGGACGTCCCCGAGATCTGGAACCGCCTGGAGGCCGTCGGGCTGTCCACCACCGAGGCCTGCGGCGACACGCCCCGCGTCATCCTGGGCTCGCCCGTCGCCGGCATCGCCGAGGACGAGATCATCGACGGCACCCCGGCCATCGAGGAGATCCACCGCCGGGTCATCGGCAACCCGGCCTTCTCGAACCTGCCCCGCAAGTTCAAGACCGCCGTCTCCGGCTCGCCGCTGCTCGACGTGGCGCACGAGATCAACGACGTCGCGTTCGTCGGCGTCGAACACCCCGAGCACGGGCCCGGCTTCGACCTGTGGGTCGGCGGCGGCCTGTCCACCAACCCGAAGATCGGGCAGCGGCTGGGCGCCTGGGTCCCGCTCGACGAGGTGCCTGACGTCCTCGAGGGCGTCATCTCGATCTTCCGTGACCATGGCTACCGGCGCCTCCGTACGCGGGCGCGCCTGAAGTTCCTGGTCGCCGACTGGGGCACGGAGAAGTTCCGGCAGGTGCTGGAGGACGAGTACCTGAACCGGAAGCTGGTCGACGGCCCCGCGCCCGCCCAGCCGGTGGAGCGCTGGCGCGACCACGTCGGGGTGCACCGGCAGCGGGACGGCCGGTTCTACGTCGGCTTCGCCCCGCGGGTCGGCCGGGTGGACGGCACCACGCTGGCCAAGATCGCCGACCTCGCCGAGGCGCACGGCTCGGGCCGGGTGCGGACCACCGTCGAGCAGAAGATGATCGTGCTGGACGTCACCGAGGAGCAGGTCGACTCGCTGGTCGCGGGCCTGGAGTCGCTGGACCTGACCGTGCATCCGTCCCCGTTCCGGCGCGGCACCATGGCCTGCACCGGCATCGAGTACTGCAAGCTGGCCATCGTCGAGACGAAGGCGCGCGGCGCCTCGCTCATCGACGAACTGGAGCGCCGCCTCCCCGACTTCGACGAGCCGATCACCATCAATGTGAACGGCTGCCCGAACGCCTGCGCCCGCATCCAGGTCGCGGACATCGGTCTCAAGGGCCAGCTGGTCCTCGACGACAACGGCGACCAGGTCGAGGGCTTCCAGGTGCACCTGGGCGGCGCGCTCGGCCTGGAGGCCGGGTTCGGCCGCAAGGTGCGCGGCCTCAAGGTGACCTCCGAGGAACTGCCCGACTATGTGGAGCGCGTCCTGAAGCGTTTCCAGGCCGAGCGCGCGGACGGCGAGCGGTTCGCCGCCTGGGCCGCGCGGGCCGCCGAGGAGGCCCTGTCATGAGCGAGCGGGCCGCCCCCTTCTACTGCCCCTACTGCGGCGACGAGGACCTGCGTCCGAGCGAGCAGGGCCACGGCACCTGGGAGTGCGCGGCCTGCAACCGCGCCTTCCGGCTGGCGTTCCTCGGGCTGCTGGCCCGGGGCGTGAACCGCGGGAGTGCCGACCACGAAGGGCACGATCACCTATGACGACCGCTCAGGAAGACCGTACGAGCGAGGAGTTGCGGGCACTCGCCGAGCAGGCGGGACGTGAGCTGGAGAACGCGTCCGCGCTCGAGATCCTCCAGTGGGCGGTGGACACCTTCGGCCGCCGCTTCTGTGTGACGTCCTCGATGGAGGACGCGGTGGTCGCCCATCTGGCCTCGCGGGTCATGAAGGGCGTCGACGTCGTGTTCCTCGACACCGGCTACCACTTCCCCGAGACCATCGGCACCCGCGACGCGGTCGAGGCGGTGATGGACGTCAACGTCATCACGCTCACCCCGCGCCGGTCGGTCGCCGAACAGGACGCCGCGTACGGCCCGAAGCTGCACGACCGCGACCCCGACCTGTGCTGCCGGCTGCGCAAGGTGCAGCCCCTGGAGGAGGGCCTCGAGGACTATCAGGCCTGGGCGACCGGCCTGCGCCGCGACGAGTCCCCGACCCGTGCCGGCACCCCGGTCGTCGGCTGGGACGCGAAGCGGCAGAAGGTCAAGATCGCCCCGATCGCCCGCTGGACCCAGGACGACGTGGACGCGTACGTCGCCGAGCACGGCGTGCTCACCAACCCGCTGTTGCTGGACGGCTACGCCTCCGTCGGCTGCGCGCCCTGCACCCGCCGGGTGCTGGCGGGCGAGGACGCGCGCGCCGGCCGCTGGGCCGGGCGCGCCAAGACCGAGTGCGGGCTGCACGAATGACGATCCCCGAGACCGAGACAGAGACCGAGGAGACACACGTGACGACCGGAGCCACCGTCTGGCTCACGGGTCTGCCGAGTGCCGGCAAGACCACCATCGCGTACGAGCTGGCCGGGCGGCTGCGCGCGGCGGGCCACCTCGTCGAGGTGCTCGACGGCGACGAGATCCGGGAGTTCATCTCGGCGGGCCTCGGCTTCAGCCGCGAGGACCGGCACACCAATGTGCAGCGCATCGGCTTCGTCGCCGAACTGCTGGCCCGCAACGGCGTCAAGGCGCTCGTCCCGGTGATCGCGCCCTATGCCGACAGCCGCGAGGCGGTCCGCAAGCGCCACGAGGAGAACGGAACGTCGTACGTCGAGGTGCATGTGGCGACCCCGGTCGAGGTGTGCAGCGAGCGGGACGTGAAGGGCCTGTACGCCAGGCAGGCGGCGGGCGAGCTGACCGGGCTGACGGGCGTCGACGACCCGTACGAGGAGCCCGAGGCGCCCGATCTGCGGATCGCGTCGCAGCACCAGACCGTGCAGGAGTCCGCGGCGTCGGTGTACGCCCTGCTCAGCGAGAAGGGACTGGCATGACGACCGTCGCACAGGCCGACGAGGGCACAGGCACGCCGTACTCGCTGTCGCATCTGGACGCGCTGGAGTCCGAGGCGGTGCACATCTTCCGCGAGGTCGCGGGCGAGTTCGAACGACCGGTGATCCTCTTCTCCGGCGGCAAGGACTCCATCGTCATGCTGCACCTCGCACTCAAAGCCTTCACCCCCGC
>NZ_PENI01000028.1 GCF_003688995.1 Streptomyces shenzhenensis
ATCTGCTGCAACGTCGCACCCACATCCGACGTACGCGTCGTCGTCATCGACTGCACCGACACCGGCGCGTCCCCACCCACGGCCACCGAGCCGACCTGGATCTGCCGGCTCCGCCGCCGCTCGGCGACCGGCCGGGGCGGGATCTCGGGGACGCCCAGGGAGATGGCGGTCATCGTGTCACGCCCGGTTCCCGGAGACCGTCTCGCGCATGGCGCGCAGCGACTCCTTGAGCGATCCCATGGTGGCGAGCACGGCGGTGGGCTCGTAGCCGCAGTGCGCCATGCAGTTGGCGCAGCGCGGGTCCTTGCCCCGGCCGTACTTGTCCCAGTCGGTCTTCTCGATCAGTTCGCGGTACGTCGGCACGTACCCGTCGCTCATCAGGTAGCAGGGGCGCTGCCAGCCGAACAGCGAGTAGTTCGGGATCGCCCAGGCGGTGCACGGGAAGTCGACCTTGCCCTCCAGGAAGTCCAGGAAGAGCGGGGAGTGGTTGAGCCGCCAGCGCAGCCGGTTGCCGCCCGAGAACGCCTTCTTGAAGAGCTCGCGGGTCTGCTCGACGCCGAGGAAGTGCTCCTGGTCCGGGGCCTTCTCGTAGGCGTAGGCGGGCGAGATCATCATCTCGTCGACCTGAAGTTCGTCGTTGAGGAAGTTGAGCACCTCGACGATGGTCTGCGGGGTGTCCGTGTTGAAGAACGTCGAGTTGGTGGTGACCCGGAAGCCACGCCGCTTGGCTTCCTTGATCGCGGCCACGGCCTCGTCGAACACGCCCTCCTTCGCCACGGACTCGTCGTGCCGCTCGCGCAGCCCGTCGATGTGCACGGCGAAGGCGAAGTACGGCGAGGGCGTGAACTTGTCCATCTTCTTGCGCAACAGCATCGCGTTGGTGCACAGGAACACGTATTTCCGCTTGGCGACCAACTGACGCACGATCTCGTCGATCTGAGGGTGCATCAGGGGCTCGCCGCCGGCGATGGACACCATCGGCGCACCGGATTCCAGCACCGCGCCGACGGCCTGGGCCACCGGCATGCGCTGCTTGAGCACCCCGGCCGGGTGCTGGATCTTGCCGCAGCCCTCGCACTTCAGGTTGCAGGCGAAGAGCGGTTCCAGTTCGACGATGAGCGGAAACTTGTCCCGCCTGCGGATCTTCTGTTCAGCAAGGTATGTAGCGACCTTGATGGTCTGACGCAGGGGCATGGCCATCTGGCTCACCTCCGGGGGAGCAGCAAAGAACGGTGCCATTCAAAGAAAGCGGGAAGGACAGAACGAAGAACACGGAAAGCGGATATTCCACCACGCACCGTGCCGATCCGGACGAGTTCATGTTCTGGAGCGTCCACGACAACCCGGACCGCCGCAACCGGACGCTCGCCCGCGCGGACGGCGCACAGGAGCGTGGCCGCCGACTCCATGTCGACGGCGATCGCACCGGTGGCGAGCAGGTCGGACCGCTCGTGACCGCGGACCACGTGGTCGGAGCCGGTGAGCGGGCCGGTGTGGACGGTGCGCCCCGGCACGGTGCGCACGAGTTCCTTGACGAGCAGTTCCGTCCCGACGCACGGGACGGCGCCGCGCGGGTCCCGGGTCTCCTCGGCGACCACCAGGTCGCCGGGGTGCATACCGGGCGCGAGTCCCGCGCAGAAGCCGGTGGCCAGGACGGCGGCCCCGGCGAGCGCGGGATCGGCGAGCAGCCGGGCGACGGAGCGCTCCGCCGCCTTGGGCCCCATACCGGTACGCAGGACGGTGACCGGCCCGCCCGCCCCGCCGCGGTCACCGGCGCGCAGGGCGAGGTGCTCGATGCCGAGCGCGCAGGCGATCAGCAGCGGGGCCGGGCCGGGCCGGGCGTCCATCAGCTCCCCTCGGCGTCGGCGCGGGGCCGCCCTGCCGCACCGGTGCCCCGGCCGGCGAAGGGCTCGCCGTGCACGTACCGGCCGAGCGCGGTGATCGGGAACACCTGGCGGTAGAGGTGGTAGTTGATGGAGAAGTCCCAGGGGAAGCCGGTGCCCGTGAAGTACGGCTCGTCCCACGAGCCGTCCTCGCGCTGGGCCTCCGCCAGCCACTGGACGCCGCGCTCCACGGCCTTGGACTCCTTCTCCCCCGCCGCAAGCAGCGCCATCAGCGCCCATCCGGTCTGCGAGGCGGTCGAGGCGCCCCGGCCGCTCCAGCCCTTGACGTCCCGGTAGGAGCGCAGGTCCTCGCCCCAGCCGCCGTCGTCGTTCTGCACCGACTCCAGCCAGGTGACGGCGCGCCTGATCGCCGGGTGCGCGGCGGGGAGGCCGGCCGCGACCAGCGCGGGCACCACGGATCCGGTGCCGTAGACGTAGTTGACGCCCCAGCGCCCGAACCAGGAGCCGTCCGGCTCCTGTGCGGCCAGCAGCCAGTCGACGCCGCGCCGGGTGCGCGGGTCGTGGGCCAGGCCCTCGACCGCGAGCATCTCGACGACATGGGCGGTGACGTCGGCCGACGGCGGATCGATGACCTCGCCGAAGTCGCAGAACGGCAGCCGGTTGGGGAACGGGCTGGTGTTGTCGGCGTCGAAGGCGCCCCACGCGCCGTTCTTCGACTGCATGCCGAGCTCCCAGCGCACCCCGCGCCCGATGGCCTTCTCGACCCGTTCCGGATCGTGGTGCCTGACCCGGCGCAGGGCCAGCAGCACCTCGGCGGTGTCGTCGGTGTCGGGGTAGTTGTCGTTGTGGAACTCGAACGCCCAGCCGCCCGGCGGGAGTCCGGGCCGCCGCACGGTCCAGTCACCGGGCCGTACGATCTCCTCGCCGAGCATCCAGTCGGCGGCCTTCACGAGCTGCGGGTGGTCGGCGGGGACGCCCGCGTCGGCGAGGGCGATGGTGGCCAGGCAGGTGTCCCACACCGGCGACTGGCAGGCCTCGATCATCCGGGCGCCGTCCTCGCGCCACACGGCGTAACGATCCAGCGACTCCAGGCCGGCCCGCATCACGGGGTGTTCGAGGTCGTAGCCGAGCAGGTGCAGGGCGATGACGGAGTACACGGCCGGCGGCTGGATGCCGCCCCAGCAGCCGTCGTTCTCCTGCCGCTCGATGATCCAGCCGGCCGCGGCGTTCATCGCGGCGCCGCGCAGCCGGCGCAGGGCGATCGTGCGGTAGCCGCGCACGACCTTGTCGAGCCGCTGGAACAGGCCGTCCCAGCTCGCCGCCGGGGCGAGGGGCCGGGGCGGGTTGGGGTGGGCCGGGTCGGTGTGCAGTTCGTCGAGCGCGAACGGCGCCGGACGCACCGGGCGCTTCGCCGAGACGACGGTGAGCGGCACGATGGTCTGCCGCGCCCAGCACCCGAAGTTGTAGATGTTGAGCGGGAACCACTTCGGGAAGTAGATGAGCTCCGGCGGGAGTTCGGGCAGGTCCTCCCACTTCCACCAGCCGAACAGGGCCAGCCAGATCCGGGTGAACACGCGGGCGGCGGCGACGCCGCCCCGCTCGCGGATCCAGGCGGCGGCCCTGGCCATGTGCGGAGCGTCGGGCGCGTCGCCGGCCAGCCGGAGGGCGACGTAGGCCTCGATGGTGGTGGACAGCTCGCCCGGGCCGTCGTAGTAGGTGGCCCAGGTGCCGTCGGCACGCTGTTCACCGCGGATGAAGAGGGCGGCGGCGCGGGTGGTCGCCTCGTCCCGGATGCCCAGGAACTGGCGGAGCAGCAAATCCTCGGCGTCCATGGTGACGTTCGTCTCGAGGTCGCCCTTCCACCAGCCCTCGGCGTCCTGCTGCGCGAGCAGGAAGTCGGTGGCGCGCTGTACGGCGCGTGCGGCGGCTTCTTGTACCCCGGCCGCCACGGGGGTCGTGAGGTGGACTTCTTCGCTGGCCGAGTCAGCGCGGGGCGGCAGTGCCCCGGTGCTTCCGTCGGTCGTCGCTGTCATGGCTTCCCCTTACTGCAGTCGTGCGAGTCGTGCTGCTGTGGGTCCGCCGTCGGCCGGTGTCCGTCATCCCTCGACACCGGCCGGCGACTAAGCGAGGGTTATTCGACCGATAGTGATCATCTCTTTCGGACTACGACGAAGTCCGCGAGCGCCGCGAACCCGGCCCGTACCCGGTCGGGCATGTCGACGGCGTCGAGGGCTTCGATGGCGATGGTGTACTGACGGCGCGCCTCGTCGGCGGTCCACTCGCGGCCGCCCGCCTCCTCGATGAGGGCGGCGCGGGCCGCGAACTCCTCCTCGGAGAAGTTCTCGAAGTCGCTGCTCTTGGCGTCGGCGGCGAGCATCTCGCCGAGCCGCGTGGAGGCGGCGCCGCCCGCCGCGAGCGCCGCCACGACCGGCAGGGACTTCTTGCGCTGGCGCAGATCGCTCCAGGTCTGCTTGCCGGTGGCCTCCGGGTCGCCCCAGATGCCGAGGAGGTCGTCGACGGCCTGGAAGGCCAGGCCGAGGTGGTAGCCGTACTTCTCCAGGGTGTCGGCGGTGCGGTCGTCCGCGCCGCCGAGCACCGCGCCGATGGAGGAGGCGCAGGCGAGCAGCGCGCCGGTCTTGTTGCCCTCCATCTCCAGGCACTCCTCGACGCTGACGCGGTCGCGGTGCTCGTAGGAGATGTCCTGCGCCTGACCGTCGATCAGGGCCCGGGTGGCGGAGGTCAGCCGGCGGGTGGCGCGGCCGGCCTCGACCGTGCCGAGCTCCAGCAGGATCTCGTTGGCGAGGGCGAACAGGGCGTCGCCGACCAGGATGGCCTGGGCGGGGCCGTGCACCTTCCAGACGGTGTCCCGGTGCCGGCGCTGCTCGTCGCCGTCCATCAGGTCGTCGTGCAGCAGCGAGAAGTTGTGGACCAGTTCGACGGCGACGGCGCCGGGGATGCCGGTCTCCGGCGCGCCGCCGGTGACCTCGGCGGAGAGCACGGCGAGCGCGGGCCGCACGGCCTTGCCGCCGTCCCCGTCGGCGGGGTTGCCCTGGGCGTCGATCCAGCCGAAGTGGTAGGCGGCCACGGTGTCCATGGGAGGGGCCAGGCGGTCGACGGCCGCCCGCAGCACCGGTGTGGCCAGGGTCCGGCCGCGCTCCAGGAGCGCGGTCACGTCCACCGCGGTCGCTCGAGCGGCCGTCGATGCCTCGGGCACAGGGGGCACAGTCTCTCCTCTTGTTGCGGTACCGGGGGTGCGGGGGCCTGCCGCATGCTGATCGAGCATCAGGCCGCCTCCTCGAACGCGAAGAGGTGACTCGGGCGGGGCCGGCCCAGGGCGCCGAGCGCGGCGTCCGCCGCGCTCACACCGCTGCGGACCGCACTCTCCATGGTCGCGGGCCACCCGGTGGCGGTCCACGCTCCGGCCAGGTAGAGGCCGGGGACATTGGTGCGGGCGCCGGGCCGCAGCCGCCCGACGCCTGGGGTGGGTGCGAACGTCGCCGTGCGCTCCCTGGTGACGAAGAAGTCCTTCACTTCGGCCTCGCGCGCGCCCGGCAGCAGCCGTGCCAGTTCGGGCAGATAGCGCTCGCGCAGCACGGCCACGGGCAGGTCGATCTCGTCCTGCGCGGTCGACTGGGACACGGCGAGATACTGGCCGGTGGCCAGCCCCGAGGCGTGGGTGCGGTCGAAGACCCACTGCACCGGGGAGCCGAGGGCGGTGAAGAACGGCCGGCCGAGCACCTTGCGGTCGTAGATCACATGGAGGTTGAGGATCGGCGCGGTGCCGATCCGCAGCAGCCGCTCGGGGTCGTCTAGGGCGCCGGGCGGCAGCAGACCGTGCGCCTCGCGCTGGGGTACGGCGAGCACGACCGCGTCGGCACGAAGTGTCTCGCCGGGAACCTGAACGCTCCAACTCCCGTTCTCGTTATGGGAGACGGAGGTGACGCGTGTACGGACCTCGGTACGGACGCCCGCGGAGTCGAGCGCCTTGCGGGCCAGCCGGTCATGCAGTTCGCCCAGCGGTACATGGGCCCAGCCGATGTCGGCGGCGCCCGGGTCGGACAGCAGACCGGTCTTGAACACCATCGCGGCGAGCCCCAGCGAGGCGTCGCCCGCGACCGCGTTGAGGGTGGCGACCCCGACCAGGTCCCACAGGGCCTCGACGGCACGCGCCGACTGGCCGTGAGCGGCCAGCCAGCTGCCGAAGTCCTGGGTGTCCAGGGTCGGATCGGCGAGGTCGAGCCCCTTGAGCGCGAGCGCGGCACGCCCCACCCTGGCCCGCTCGGCGAGCGACAGATGCGGATACGCGGCCAGGCTCCGGCCCAGATGCAGGGGTACGGGCAGCGGGTCGCGCCGCAGCCTGCCGAGCCGCCGGCCCTCGGGCCTGGCGAGGTCGAGGACGGGCACGTCGAGACGGTTCTGCAGCGGTGCCAGCTCCGCGCCCTCGATCCGGTCGAGGAACCAGCGGTAGGCGGTGCAGCAGCGCAGATACACGTGCTGGCCGTTGTCCACGGTCAGCTCGCCGCGACGGAAGGAGAAGGCGAGGCCGCCCAGTCTCGGCCTGCCCTCCAGCAGGGTGACGCGGACGCCCGCGTCGGCGAGCGCGAGCGCGGCCGTGACACCGGCCAGCCCGCCGCCGACCACGACGGCACTGCGCCCGGTGCGTTCCGGGCCGCCAGCGTGCGGCCCCTCGGACCGCGTGCCGTCGGTCATGGTGCGTCCTTCCGTGCCCGCCCGCCGCGCCGGTCGAACGGTGCACGGCGGGCCGTCTCAGTCAGGGATGCCGCGCCGCGCCGGAGGGTTGCCTGCCGGCTCCCGGCCGGTTCGGCCGGTTCGTCCTGGCTCTTCGTGTCCATCAGGCGCGCCTCCTGACGGTCCGCCGGGCCACGTGCCGGGTGTCGAGGCCGGACAGTCCGCGCACGGCGACGTACGCCTTCTCGTGCCCGGGCAGCGAGACCCGGCCGCGCAGCACGGCCTCGGGCTCGCGCTCGATGCGGTCGAGCAGCCGGCGGTAGATCCCGGCCATGGCGGCGACACACGCGCCGCTGCGCCGGTCGAGCATGGGGAGCAGCCGGTAGCCCTCGGCGAAAAGGGCGCGGGCCCGTCGCACTTCGAAGTGCACGAGGCCCGCGAAGTCGGCGCCCTCCGGTGGTTTCGGCCCGTTGAAACCGGCCGAGCAGCCGAACTTGGCGAGGTCGTCGGCGGGCAGATAGGTACGGCCGCCCGCGGCGTCCTCACGGACGTCCCTGAGGATGTTGGTCAGCTGCAGGGCGAGGCCCAGTGTGTCGGCGTACTCGGAGGCGCGCTCGGCGCCGCGCGCCCCGGGTCCGGTGCCGAACACGCCGAGCGAGAGCCGGCCGATGGCGCCGGCCACGCACCGGCAGTAGACCTTCAGGTCGTCCCAGGTCTCATAGGTCTCGCCGCGCACGTCCATCTGGACGCCGTCGATGAGTTCGTCGAGCCCGCCGAGCGGGATCGGGAACGCCCGGGCGGCATGGGCGAGGGCGACAGCGACCGGGTCGGTGTCGTCCTCGGCGACCTCGCCCTCGTGGACGCGGGCGAGCAGCGCCCGGGCCTCGTCGAGCCGCGCGATCTTGACGTCGTCCGCCAGCTCGCCGTCACCGATGTCGTCGACACGCCGGGAGAAGGCGTACAGCGCCGACACCGCGCGCCGCTTGGGCGTCGGCAGCAGTCTGATGCCGTACGCGAAGTTACGGGCCTGCTGTCCGGTCACGGCCTCGCAGTAGCTGTAGGCGGCGAGTACCGGTGCGGTCGCAGGTGCTTCCGACTCCACGGTCCGGATCACCCCTCTCCTCGCAGAGTCACGCCCACCTCGCGCAGCAGCTGGACCCTGCCGGGCTTGGGCGGGCCGGGAAGTACGTCGTATTCGGCGGCGGCGATCGCCCGGATCGCCGCCCTTCCCCCCGCCACGAACCCCGCGAGCAGCAGCTTCAACCTGCCGTGGACGCTACCCACCAGGGGGGCGCCTTCATTCAGGAGGTCGCGGGCGCGTTGGGCTTCGTACGCAACCAGGGCGCGCACCGATGCGCCCGCGGTTTTCGTGGCGAGATCCGCCTCCTGGACCTGAAAGCGCTTCATGTCCTCGGCAGGCAGGTAGATCCGGTCGCGGCCGAGGTCCTCGGCCACGTCCTGGAGGTGTTCGACGATCTGCAGAGCGGTGCAGATCGAGTCGGAGAGACGGATCCGCTCGGGGGTCGAGGTGCCGGTGACGGCGAGGACGAGGCGGCCGACGGGGTTGGCGGACAGTTCGCAGTACGCAAGGAGGTCGTCGTAGCTCTCGTACCGCTTGACGACTTGGTCCTGGCGGTTGGCGGCGATCAGGCCGAGAAAGGGATCCGGGGTGAGGGAGCGGCGGCGGACGGTGGGCTGGAGACGGCGCAGCAGCGGGTGGCGCGGGGTGGCGTCGAACACGCGGTGCAGATCGGCCTCGAACGCGTCGAGGAGGACGAGCCGGTCCTCCGCCGCCGCGGGCGACACGCCGAGCAGCCGGGCGTCGGCGCCGCCCGGGGCGAGGTCGCCGTCGCCGATGTCGTCGACGAGACGGGCGAAGCCGTAGACCGCCATCAGGTCGTCGCGCCAGGCCCGGGGCAGGAAGAACGGAGCCACGGGGAAGTTCTCGCCCGCGGCCTTGTCGAGCGTGCCGCGCTCCGGGCTCTCCGGGCGCGCCGTATCGGTTCCCGTCACCGTGCACTGCCCGGGGCCAGGGCAGGGACGGCACATGCTGCGCTGAGCTGGGGAGTCTCCGTAGCCATTGCCGTCACATCTCCCGTTCTACACTGCCGACCCAATACACACTATTTCGGACACGCCGCCCAGCCGCCCGCCGAGACGGCCCCGACGGAAGGTGTCGCGCATTATCGCCCCACTTGCCGCTTTCCGGGACCGCTACAGCTTACGTTGTACAACGCGGCGAGGTCCGTCGGGGTGTCTTGCACATCACAACAACACACCGATTGGCGCCAAGATTCCCAAGGCGGCCCCGAGTTGACTTTTCCTTTGCAGACGCAGGCCCCGCCGGAAAGGTTCCGGCGGGGCCCCGGCGCGCCGGGCTACTTGCCCGTGAACTTCTCGTACTCCTTGAGCACCTCGTCGGTCGGTCCGTCCATCCGCAACTCGCCGCGCTCCAGCCACAGGACGCGATTGCAGGTGTCACGGATGGACTTGTTGTTGTGGCTGACCAGAAACACCGTGCCGGCCTCCTTGCGCAGCGCCCGGATGCGGTCCTCGGAGCGCCGCTGGAACTTGCGGTCGCCGGTGGCCAGCGCCTCGTCGATCATGAGGACGTCGTGGTCCTTGGCCGCGGCGATGGAGAAGCGCAGCCGGGCGGCCATGCCGGAGGAGTAGGTGCGCATCGGGAGGGTGATGAAGTCGCCCTTCTCGTTGATGCCGGAGAAGTCGACGATCTCCTGGTAGCGCTCCTTGATCTGCTCGCGCGACATGCCCATGGCAAGGCCACCGAGGATGATGTTCCGCTCGCCGGTGAGGTCGTTCATCAGGGCGGCGTTGACGCCGAGCAGCGAGGGCTGGCCGTCGGTGTAGACCTTGCCGCGCTCGGCGGGCAGCAGACCGGCGATGGCCCGCAGCAGGGTCGACTTGCCGGAGCCGTTGGAGCCGATCAGCCCGATGGCCTCGCCCCGGTGGGCGACGAAGGAGACGCCCCGCACGGCGTGCACCTTGCGCACGCCCCGCGCCGCGTCGTCGGAGCCCCGCCCCAGGATGCGGCTGAGGGCCGCGGTGGCGCTGCCCCTGCCGGTCCTGGCGCCGTTGACGCGGTAGACGATGTGCAGATCGTCCGCGATGACGGTCGGGGCGGTCTGCACGGTGCTCTGCTCAGCCACGGCCGTAGCGCTCCTCCGCCTTCCAGAAGTACACGAAGCCGCCGGCGAAGGCGACGACGGCCCAGAACAGGGCGATGGCCCAGACGTGCGGCGGAAGGTTCGAGGAGCCGTAGCCGTCGATGAGCGCGAAGCGCATCAGGTCCATGTAGACCGCGGCCGGGTTGACCTGGAGCACGCGCACGATCCACTCGGGACGGCCTTCGAGCATCTTGTTGATCGAGAACATGACGCCGGAGGTGTACATCCAGGTGCGCAGCACGAACGGCATCAGCTGGGCCAGGTCCGGCGTCTTGGCGCCCATGCGGGCCACGACCAGCGCGAGCCCGGTGTTGAAGAGGAACTGCAGTGCGAGCGTCGGCACGATCAGCAGCCAGGACAGCGTGGGATAGCTGCCGAAGCCCACCGCGACCAGGAACAGCACGATCATCGAGAACAACAGCTGCTGGAGCTGCTGGAGCGCGAAGGAGACCGGCAGCGAGGCGCGCGGGAAGTGCAGGGCCCGCACCAGGCCCAGGTTGCCGGAGATGGCGCGCACGCCCGACATGATCGAACTCTGCGTGAAGGTGAACACGAACACGCCCGTGACCAGGAACGGGATGTAGACGTCGTGCGACATGCCCCGGCTGGCCTTGAGGATCAGACCGAAGATGAAGTAGTACACGGCCGCGTTCAGCAGCGGGGTGGCGACCTGCCACAGCTGGCCGAGCTTGGCCTGGCTGTACTGGGCCGTCAGCTTCGCCTGGGAGAAGGCGAGGATGAAGTGCCGCCGCCCCCACAGCTGACGGACGTACTCGACGAGCGAGGGCCGGGCGCCGCTCACGGTCAGGCCGTACTTGGCGGCGAGCTGCTCCGCCGTCAGTCCCTCGTAGAGCGACGGGGCCGCGGTCACCGCGACTCCGCCGTCATGCGTTGTCTCACTCACGCGTGGAAACTTTCGTCTTCGAATTCGTCGTGGCGCCGCGCGCCCCCTTGGGTCGAGCTTGTCAGATCACCGGCGGCCGGCCCAGCCGGGTCAGCCGCCACACCGTACGCCACTTCATGGGCCGGCGGGGTCCGCACGGGGTCGCCCAGCCCTCCCGGAACCCGCCGAACCAGGCCCGCAGGGCCGGGCGGGAGGGGCGGCGCGCCAGGGTCAGCAGCAGCCAGACCCCCAGATAGACGGGGACGAGCGGCGCGGGGAGGTTGCGCCGGGCCAGCCAGACGCGGTTGCGGGCGACCATGCGGTGGTACACCGCGTGCCGGGAGGGGGCGGTCGTGGGGTGGTACAGCACCATGTCGGAGCGGTAGTCGATCATCCAGCCGGCGTCGAGGGCGCGCCAGGCCAGATCGGTCTCCTCGTGGGCGTAGAAGAACGCGTCCGGCAGCCCGCCGACCTCGGCGAAGACCCGGGTGCGGACGGCGTTGGCGCCGCCGAGGAAGGTGGTGACCCGGGAGGAGCGCATCGGGTCTGCGGCGCGCAGCCGCGGCACATGCCGGCGCTGGGTCTCGCCGGTGTCCGGGTCGGCGATGCGGAAGCTGATGATGCCGAGCCGCGGGTCCGCGGCGAAGGCCGCGCGGCACAGCTCTGCGGTGTCGTGCTGGGCGAGCAGTCCGTCGTCGTCGAGGAAGAGCACTATGTCGACGTCGCGGCCGCTGGGCCCGAAGGCCTCCGTGCCCACGTTGCGCCCGCCCGGGATGCCCAGGTTCTCGGGCAGTTCTATGGTGCGTACGCCCTCGGGGACGTCCGGCACGGGCGAGCCGTTGCCGACGACGACCACCTCGACCGGTTGGCCGTCCTGCTTGGCGACCGAGTCGAGCAGGGCGCGCAGCTCGTCGGGGCGGTTGCCCATGGTGATGATCACCGCGCCGACCTTCAGCGGGGTCGAGGTGTCCACGGCGCTCACCGCAGCCTGCTGGAGGCGAGGACGGACACCAGGTGCAGCACGGTCTGCAGCAGCGCGATGCCGGCCAGCACGGCGGTGCCGAGCCGGGTGAAGAACAGGTCGCCCCTGAGCGCGTCCGCGACGGCCAGGACCAGGATCAGCAGGGACGCCTCGATCCCGAGGATCAGCCGGTGGAACTGGAGGGCCGCGGCGGCGCGGCGGGCCAGCGCCATGCCGGCGGACCGCGGCTCGGCCGCGGCCTCCCGGACCGGCGGCAGCCCGCCCTGGTGGCGGGCGACGCCCACCAGGTCGGTCTCGGCCTTGACCAGGATCGCGCCGAGGGCGGCGAGCGTCCCGAGGAAGGCCCACAGCCAGTCGATGCGGCCGGGGCCCCACAGGTCGGCGGCGCGCAGGCCGAGGCCCACCAGGACCGCGGCGTCGGTCAGATAGGCGCCGACCCGGTCCAGATACACCCCGCCGAGCGAGTACTGCTGTTTCCAGCGGGCGACCTCGCCGTCGACGCAGTCCAGCAGCAGATACAGCTGGACCGCCAGCACCCCGAGCACGGCGCCCGCGATCCCCGGCACGAGCAGTGCCGGGGCCGCGAGCACACCGCAGACGGTCATCAGGTACGTGAGCTGGTTGGGGGTGACGCGCGTGGTGACCAGATAGCGGTCGACGCGCAGGGACACCTCGCGCATGTAGAGGCGTCCCATCCAGTGCTCACCGCTGCGCCGGTCCTTCACCCCGGGGGGATGGACGACCGTGCGCAGTTCAGCTACCGATGGCCTTGACATAGTCGGCGTAGATGTCCTTGATCTGATGGGTCTTGAGGTCGAGGTGTTCGAGGATCGTGTAGCGGCCGGGCCGGGTCTCCGGGGCGAACTCCACGGCCCGGACGAACTCGTCCTGTGTGAAGCCGATCTCGTGCGGCAGGACGGGCAGCCCGTGCCTGCGCAGCACCTCGGCCATGTTCGCCGCCTCGTCGTGGGCTCCGCGCAGGTACATCGCGAAGGCCGCGCCCAGGCCGCACTGCTCGCCGTGGCTCGCCGCGCGCTTGGGGAAGAGCAGGTCGAAGGCGTGGTTGATCTCGTGGCAGGAGCCCGAGGCGGGTCGTGAGTCACCCGAGATCGACATCGCGACACCGGTGAGGACCAGCGCCTCGGCCAGCACCTGGAGGAAACCGTTGTCGCCGACGCCGCCGGGGTGCCGGAGCACCGCCTCGCCGGCCTGCCGGGCCATGGCCGCGGCCAGGCCGTCGATCTTCTCGCCGTTGACGCGGTTGGCCAGCTCCCAGTCCGCGATCGCGTTGATGTTCGAGATGGCGTCGCCGATGCCCGAGCGCACGAAACGGACCGGGGCATCGTGGATCACGTCCAGGTCGATGACGACCGCGATCGGGTTGGGCACGCCGTAGGAGCCGCGGCCCGCGTCGTTGTCGAGGGTGGCGACCGGGGAGCACAGGCCGTCGTGCGCGAGGTTGGTCGGCACGGCGACCAGTGGCAGGCCGACGCGGGCCGCCGCGAACTTGGCGCAGTCGATGATCTTGCCGCCGCCGAGGCCCACCACCGCGTCGTAGTGGCCGGCCTTTATGGCGCCGGCCAGCCGGACCGCGTCGTCGAGGGTGCCGCCGCCGACCTCGTACCAGGAGGCGCCCGGCAGCGAGGGGGCGAGGCGCTCGCGCAGCCGGGCGCCCGAGCCGCCGCTGACGGCGACGGCGAGCCGCCCCGAGTGCGAGATGCGCTCGTCGGCCAGGACGCAGGCCAGATCGTCGAGGGCGCCCGGACGGATGTCCACGACGACCGGCGAGGGGATGAGCCGGGTCAGTACTGGCACGCGATCTCCCGTCCCCTGGCCAGATCGTCGTGGTTGTCGATCTCGACCCACTGGACGTCGCCGATCGGCGCCACGTCGATCCGGAAGCCGCGGTTGACGAGTTCCTGGTAGCCGTGCTCGTAGAACTGCTGCGGGTCGGTCTCCCACACGGTCCTGAGCGCGTCGGCCAGTTCGGGGGCGGCGTCGCCCTCGATGAGGGTGACGCCGATGTACTCGCCGGTGGCCTCGGCCGGGTCCATCAGCTTGGTGATCCGCTGGACGCCCTTGGCGGGGTCGACGACGACCTTCATCTCCTCGTCGGCCAGCGACTTCACCGTGTCCACGGCGAGGATGATCTTCTTGCCGTCGCCGCGGGCGGCCAGCAGGGTCCGCTCGACGGAGACCGGGTGGACGGTGTCGCCGTTGGCGAGGATCACCCCGTCCTTGAGGGCGTCACGGCCGCACCACAGGGAGTAGGCGTTGTTCCACTCCTCGGCCTTGTCGTTGTCGATGAGGGTGAGCCGCAGACCGTACGTGCGCTCCAGGGCCGCCTTGCGCTCGTACACGGCCTCCTTGCGGTACCCGACGATGATCGCGGCCTCGGTCAGGCCGATCTCGGCGAAGTTGCCGAGGGTGAGGTCGAGCACCGTGACCGGCTCCTCTATGCCCGCCTGTCCCGCGGAACGCACCGGCACCAGAGCCTTGGGCAGGCTGTCGGTGTGGGGGCGCAGGCGCCGTCCGGCGCCGGCCGCGAGCACGAGGCCGATCATGCGGGTTCTCCTTCGTCGTGTACGGCGGGTGCGCCCCCCAGATGGGAGGCCACCCAGAAGCGGATGCTCTCGGCGAGCACCAGCAGGGCGACGGCCACGGCAAGGACCGTGAGCGCGACCTTGAACTGCGCGGCGGTGAGCAACGCGGCCAGGATGGTGACGAGCAGCGTCCGCCCCTCGTGCCCCCCGATGGCACGCACCAGCCAGGCCGGCGGCGCTCCGGCGTTGCCCCGGATCCGGTACACCGTGTCGTAGTGATGGTAGGCGACGGCGGACACCAGGCCGAAAGCCGCAGGAAGGGCTCCGTTCACCTCCGCTTTCCAGGCGAGGACGAGCACGGTGCCGTACTCGGCGGCCCGGAGGAACGGCGGGACCAGCCAGTCGAGGGCACCCTTGAGCGGGCGGGCGACCGCGAGGGCCGAGGCGATGGCATAGACCACGGCCCCGGCCACGGGCAGCGGTCCGCCGAAGTCGGACAGCGCGGCGGCGCAGACGACGACGGCCCCGCCGGCCAGCGCGAGCGCGGGGACGGCGAGCCCGGGCAGCCCCCGCCCGACGGTGCGGGCGAGGGCCTGGGCGAGCGGGCCGGAGTCCGCGAGGTCCGCCAGCGCCTGCGCGGCCCGGTCCGTACGCCGCGTCCGGCGGGTCACCGAGCGCAGCACACGGCCCGCGGTGGTGTAGGCGGCCGCGAAGGCACAGCCGACGAGCAGCACGTAGAAGGTGATGCGGGGGGTGGTGACGGCCGTGAGGACGGCGATCATGGCCCATCGTTCGCCGATGGGCAGCACTATCATCCGGCGCAGCCACACCGTCCAGCCGACGCCGTCGAGCCGGTCGGAGAGGGCGGCGGTGGGGCTGGTGTTGGCGGTGCCGGCCGGATCCCCGGCGTTCGCCTCGTTGAAGGCGAAGTCCACGACGTGCCGGCAGGTCTGCAGGATCATCGCGCCGAGCGCGAGCGCCCACACGTCGTCGCCGCCGCGGGCCGCGCCGAGGGCGAGACCGGCGTAGTAGGCGTACTCCTTGGCCCGGTCGAAGGTGGCGTCCAGCCAGGCGCCGAGCGTGGAGTACTGCAGCGAGTAGCGGGCGAGCTGGCCGTCGGTGCAGTCCAGGACGAAGGAGAGGATGAGCAGGAGGCCGGCGGCGACGAAGCCGCCGCGGGTGCCGGTGGCCGCGCAGCCCGCCGCGATCAGCGCGGTGAGCAGCGAGGCGGTGGTGACCTGGTTGGGGGTCAGGCCGCGGCGGGCGCACCAGCGGGCGAGATAGCGCGAGTACGGGCTGATGAAGAACGTGGTGAAGAAGCCGTCGCGGGCCTTCACGGCCGACTTCAGGCGTACGGCCTCGTCGTCGACGGCGGCGACGGCCTGCCGTGCCTCGTTGCGCGTCTGCGGGTCGGTGGGGACGACGGCGACCAGGCTGCCCAGTTCGGGGCGGTGCACCGCACCGCCCTCGGCGTCGAGGGCGGTGACGACACGGTCGGCGAGGCTGTCGACGGCCACCGCCGTGCCGCCGCCCGCCGTGGTCTGCCGGGCCAGCGCGCGGGTCAGGGCCTCGCGGCCGGCGGGCTGGGCGGTGACGGCGCCCGCGACGGCGGCGAGCGGGAAGCGGGGGTCGGTGAGGCCGAGGCGCAGCGCGTGCGGATGGCCGACGAAGCGGGCGTCGACCAGGGCCACCCGCCGGCCGGCGGGGACGGCCGCGAGGAGTGTGCCGGCGTCGGCGGCGTCGGCGGCCACCCGCACCTCGAAGCCGAGGGACCGCAGATCGTTCTCGAGTGACGATCCGGGCACCGGCTGACCGGTGACGATGGCGGTCGACAACCGAACTCACTCCCTGGGTGCCGGCGCGTGCGCCGGTCGTCTGCTGGGTGGGGCGCCGCTCGTCCGGGGCGCCCGGGCGGCATTGTCGGCAGAGGTTATCGGATACCCGGAAGACCTTGTTCACCGGCCGTTCACGGGCCGGTCGACGCGGTCTGCTGCGGCCTGTGCCGAGATCATCATCAGCGATCGGGGGCCCGGCCCACAAACCGCGCCCCGTGGCCCGCGCACGAGGAAAAGAACAGTGGACGGGAGATAGGGGACATAGGGGGCATAGCGAATGGCCGACGGGTGTCGGCATAGGCTGGGCGACCATGACGTGGCTGATCACCGGCGGGGCCGGATACATCGGGGCACATGTGGCGCGGGCCATGGCGGACGCCGGGGAGCACGTGGTGGCGCTGGACGATCTGTCGGCGGGGGTGCCGGAGCGGCTCCCCGCGAACATCCCGCTGGTCGAGGGGTCCACGCTGGACGGGGCGCTGGTCGCGCGGGTCCTCGCCGAGCACGCGGTGACCGGTGTGGTGCATCTCGCGGCGCGCAAGCAGGTCGCCGAGTCCGTGGCGCAGCCCCTCCGCTACTACCGGGAGAACGTGGGCGGCCTCGGCACGCTCCTGGAGGCGGTCGCCGACGCCGGGATCGAGCGGTTCGTCTTCTCCTCGTCGGCGGCCGTGTACGGCAACCCGGACGTGGCCCTGATCACCGAGGACACGCCGTGCGCGCCGGTGAACCCGTACGGCGAGACCAAGCTCGCCGGGGAGTGGCTGGTGCGGGCGGCGGGCCGGGCGCACGGCATCGCCACGGTGTGCCTGCGCTACTTCAACGTGGCGGGCGCGGGCGCGCCCGCACTCGCCGACACGGGCGTGTCCAACATCGTGCCCATGGTGTTCGACCGGCTCACCCGGGGCGAGGCCCCGCGGATCTTCGGCGCCGACTATCCGACGCCGGACGGCACGTGCGTCCGCGACTACATCCATGTCGCCGACCTGGCCGAGGCGCATCTGGCGGCGGCGCGCGGGCTCGCCGAGAAGAGCCTGACCGGCGACCTGACCGTGAACATCGGCCGCGGGGAGGGCGTTTCCGTCCGCGAACTGATCGCGGTCATCGGCGAGGTGACCGGCGACCGGCGCGCGCCCGTCGTGGAGCACCGGCGCCCCGGGGACGCGCCGCGCGCGGTCGCCTCGGCGCGGCTGGCCGCCGAGACGCTGGACTGGCGGGCGCGGCACGGGGTGCCCGAGATGGTCGAGTCGGCCTGGCGTGGCTGGCGCGCACGCCTCGCACAGTGACCGGGGACCGCCCTGACCTGGGCTTCGTTTACGCAGGTCAGGGCACATGACAACGGTGTTCGATGCCGCGTTGCCGGATACCCCCCACCCGTAGTTCACTGTGATCTCCGGCAGGAACACGGAGCACCGGAGCACACGGAGAACACGGAAGGGCGGTCCCGATGGGCGCTGGGCACGATCACGGGCACGGGCACGGGCCCGCGCCGACCGGTACGGCGGCAGCGGCGTACCGCGGCCGGCTGCGCATCGCCCTGTCGATCACGCTCACCGTCATGGTGGTCGAGATCGTCGGCGGTGTGCTCGCGGATTCGCTCGCGCTGATCGCGGACGCGGCGCACATGGCGACGGACGCGCTGGGGCTCGGCATGGCGCTGCTCGCCATCCATGTCGCGGGCCGCCCCGCGAGCACGAACCGCACGTTCGGCTACGCGCGCGCCGAGATCCTCGCCGCGCTCGCCAACTGTCTGCTGCTGCTCGGCGTCGGCGGCTACGTCCTGTCCGAGGCGGTGCAGCGGTTCTTCACGCCCGCCGACACCGAGGGCGGGCTGATGATCGTGTTCGGCGCGGTCGGCCTGGTCGCGAACATGATCTCGCTCTCGCTGCTGCTGCGGGGCCGGCAGGAGAGCCTGAACGTGCGCGGCGCGTTCCTGGAGGTGGCCGCGGACGCCCTGGGCTCGCTCGCGGTGCTGATCTCGGCCGGGCTGATCGTGGTCACCGGCTGGCAGCCCGCCGACCCGATCGCCTCGCTGGTCATCGGCCTGATGATCGTCCCGCGTACCGTGAAGCTGCTGCGCGAGACCCTGGACGTGCTGCTGGAGGCGGCCCCCAAGGACGTCGACATGACGCAGGTGCGGGCGCACATCCTGGCGCTGGACGGCGTGGAGGACGTCCACGATCTGCACGCCTGGACGATCACCTCCGGCCTGCCGGTGCTGTCCGCGCATGTGGTCGTGCGCTCGGACGTGCTCAGCGCCATCGGGCACGAGAAGATACTGCACGAGTTGCAGGGCTGCCTCGGGCATCACTTCGACGTGGAGCACTGCACCTTCCAGCTGGAGCCGGGCGGGCACGCGGAGCACGAGGCGCGGTTGTGCCACTGACGCACGCCCCGCAGGGCCGTATCCCGGCCGGCCGGGGTGACCGCTGTCCCGGCCGCCGTTCCGGCCGCGGCCGGGACATGCGGACGCGCCGGGAGGTGCCGGGAGTGCCCCCTGCGTACGGCAGACTTGGGGTGCGAAGACCGAGGCGAAGGATGGGTATGCCGATCACACCTGCCACCGCGACGCACAGTTCGTCGAACGGCACCGCAGAGGCGATTTTGCTGGAACTGGTCGACGAGAAGGGTGTGACGATCGGCACCGCGGAGAAGCTCGCCGCCCATCAGCCACCGGGGCGGCTGCACCGCGCGTTCTCGGTGTTCCTGTTCGACGAGCACGGCCGGCTGCTGCTCCAGCAGCGGGCGCTGGACAAGTACCACTCCCCCGGTGTGTGGTCCAACACCTGCTGCGGCCACCCCTACCCGGGCGAGGCGCCGTTCGCGGCGGCGGCCCGGCGCACGTTCGAGGAGCTGGGGGCGTCCCCGGCGCTGCTCGGTGAGGCCGGCACGGTCCGCTACAACCATCCGGATCCGGCCTCGGGGCTGGTCGAGCAGGAGTACAACCATCTGTTCGTCGGCCTGGTCCAGGCGGCCGTGGTGCCGGACCCGGAGGAGGTCGCGGCGACGGCCTTCGTCACCCCGGCCGAGCTGGCGGAGCGGCACGCGCGGGATCCTTTCTCCGCCTGGTTCATGACCGTGCTGGACGCGGCCCGGCCCGCGATCCGGGAACTGACAGGGCCGGACGCGGGCTGGTGAGGGGCCTCATGGGATCCCTCCGGGCTTGAGCGGCAGGGCGGCCCAGATCACCTTGCCGCCGCTCGCCGTGTGCGCCACGTCGACCGTGCCGCCCGCCTCCCGGGCCACCTCGCGCACCAGAAGCAGCCCCCGTCCGCCGGTCCGGCCGTGGTCGGCCTCCAGGGCGCTCGGGCGGTAGGGGTGGTTGTCCTCCACCGACACCCGCACCCACTCGGCGCCGACGGCGACCTCCACGGCGAGCATCGGCGACAGCAGCGCCGCGTGCTTGACCGCGTTGGTGACCAGTTCGGACACGATCAGCAGCAGGCCGTGGACCAGCTCGTCGGAGACCGGCACGCCCTGACGCGCGAGCAGGTCCCGCACGGCGTGTCGCGCCTGCGGCACCGAGCCGTCGACGGCGGGGGCGGTGAACCGCCACACTCCTTCGTACGGCAGTGGACCCGGCGGTCGCCGGGCGCCTTCCTCGGGGCACGGGCCGTACCCGCGCCCGTCCTCTTCCATGGTCCGGTCGCCGCCCTTGCGCTCGATTGTCACCACACGTCGAGTGTTGGCAACGCTCCGCTCCTCTCCACCGAACTGAACACAAGTCAGCAGTTATCGAGCGTTTCTGATCGTTGGCGTATGACCGGGTCAGGTGCGGGACTGCTCCTGTCGCCCGCGGGCCGTCTTCGCGAACTCTTCGGGTTGTACGGCTCATCCGACCGCGCCCGATAGCATCCCGCGCATGGAGCCCCAGCTGTTGCACTCGGTCACCGACTCGGTCGCCACCGTCGTCGTCCACCACCCGGCCAAACGCAACGCCATGACGGCCGCGATGTGGCGGTCGCTGCCCCCGCTGCTCGACGCCCTGGCCGCCGATCCCGGCGTGCGGGCGCTGGTGCTCACCGGCGCGGGCGGGACCTTCTGCGCCGGCGCCGACATCTCGACCCTCCGGGACTCGCCGGACGGGGCGCAGCGGCTCGCCGGGGCCGCCGAGGAGGCGCTGGCCGCGTTCCCGAAGCCGACGCTCGCCGCCGTCCGGGGCCACTGCGTGGGCGGCGGGGCGCAGCTCGCGGCCGCCTGCGACCTGCGGTTCGCCGAGGCCGGGGCGCTGTTCGGGGTGACTCCGGCCAGGCTCGGCATCGTCTATGCCGCGTCCGCCACCCGGCGGCTGGTGTCGCTGGTGGGGCCGGCCACCGCCAAGTACCTGCTGTTCTCGGGCGAGTTGATCGACGCGGCACGGGCGCTGCGCACCGGTCTCGTCGACGAGGTGCTGCCGGAGGGCGAACTGGACAAGCGGGTCGCGGAGTTCGGCCGGATCCTGGCCGCCCGCTCGCAGCTGACGCAGGCCGCGGCCAAGGAGTTCGCGAACGGGCGCACGGACCGGGACGGCCACTGGGCGGCGCAGGCACGCGGCAGCGGCGACACCGCGGAGGGCGTCGCCGCGTTCCTGGAGCGCCGGGCGCCGCGCTTCACCTGGAGCGTGCCCGCCCCGCGCTGAACCGGCTGTCCGCGCGGAACCGCTCGACGAGGTGGGCGGGCGCCTTCGCCGGGGAGCCCGCGTCGTAGGGCGGCTGCGGGTCGTACTCGGTCATCAGCTGCACCGCCTGCGCCGCTTCGTCGCCGGCGATCCGGCCCAGCAGGGCGAGCCCCATGTCGATGCCGGCGGAGACGCCGGCCGCGGTGACGTACTTGCCGTCGAAGACGACCCGCTCCCCCGTCGGCCGTGCGCCGAACCGTTCGAGGGCGTCGAGCGCCAGCCAGTGCGAGGTGGCGCGGCGGCCGTCGAGCAGGCCGGCGGCGGCCAGCAGCAGCGAGCCGGTGCACACCGACGTGGTCCAGGTGCTGGTGGCGTCGGCGGCCCGCAGCCAGTCCAGCAGGGCCGCGTCGGCCATCTGCGGGGTCTGGCCGGGGCCGCCGGGCACGACCACGATGTCGGGGTGCGGCACGTCGGCGAGCGTCCGGTCGGCCGTGAGCGCGAGGCTTTTGGCCTCGTTGCGGACGGGCCCGGTGCGCTCGGCGACGAAGACGGTCTCGGCACCGCTGAGACGGCCGAGGGTCTCGTAGGGTCCGACGGCGTCCAGGGCGGTGAAGCGGTCGAAGAGGACGATGGCGATCTGCACGGGAATCCTTTCCGGGCGCGCCGGAGGGAGCGCCCTGCGGGGAGCGCGTGGCGCCGGCCGGCCGGGGCAGGCGGTCGGCTCAGGCGGTCGGGGCGGGGCGGAAGCGGCGGCGGTACTCGGCCGGGGGTGTGCCCAGCGCCCTGACGAAGGCGCGGCGCATGGCCTCGGGCGTGCCGTAGCCGCTCGCGCGGGATATCTCCTCGACGCCGTCGCCGGTCTCCTCCAGCAGCCGGCGGGCGTGTTCCAGGCGCACCCGGTCGACATAGCGGCCGGGTGTCATGCCGGTCTCGGTCCGGAAGGCGCGGGCGAAGTGGCGCGGGGAGAGCGCGGCCCGCGCCGCGAGCGCCTCGACGCTCAGGTCGTCGGCCGGGTGCTCGGTGATCCACCGCTGCACCTCCCGGAGGGGCTCGCGCCGGGCCGTCTGGGCCGCCAACTGGGCACTGAACTGGGCCTGGTTCCCGGGTCTGCGCAGGAACACCACCAGATGGCGGGCGACCGTCAGCGCGACGTCCCGGCCGAGGTCCTCCTCGACGAGGGCGAGGGCCAGGTCGATGCCCGCGGTGACCCCGGCCGAGGTGGCGACCTGCCCGTCGCGCACGTAGATGGGGTCCGGGTCGACCCGTACGGCCGGATGGTCGTGGGCCAGCCGGTCGCAGTACGCCCAGTGGGTGGTGACCCGGCGGCCGTCCAGGAGTCCCGCCTCGGCGAGCGGGATCGCGCCCGTGCACACGGACACCAGACGCGCGGCACGCGGGCCGCGGGCGCGCAGCCACGCGGTGAGCCGGGGATCGGACCGGCGGGTGCCGGCCCCGCCGGGGACGAGCAGCGTGTGCGGATCGGGCGCCTCGGCGAGGGCGTGGTCGGGCACCAGGGTGAGCCCGCTGGAGGTGCGCACCGCGGCCCCGTCCAGGGAGGCGGTACGGATCCGGTACGTGCCCGGGGAGCGCGTCTCGGCCGCGGCGAAGACCTCCACCGGGCCGGTGACGTCGATGCTCTGCACGCCGTCGAAGAGGACGACGAGGACGGTTCGCTGCGCCATGCCTCCGATTCTTCGCGGTCCCGGGGACGGCTGCAATGACGCCTTCCCCACCTTTCCTGCCACCGGACCGGTGGATGTGACCGCGCGGCGGGAGCGCCCTGATCCCCTGTTGCCGGTGCCACCTGCCACAATTGCCGCGCAACCCCAGTGAGAAGGCGGTACGGGATCGTGACGACACCCGGGACCCTCGAAGTAGGGTCCATCGAAGGCAGGATCGCCGAGGAGCTCGGCGTACGGGAGCGGCAGGTGAAGGCCGCGGTGGAGCTGCTGGACGGCGGCTCGACGGTGCCCTTCATCGCCCGCTACCGCAAGGAAGCGACCGAGATGCTCGACGACGCGCAGCTGCGCACGCTCGAGGAGCGGCTGCGCTATCTGCGGGAGCTGGAGGAGCGGCGGACGGCGATCCTGGAGTCGGTGCGCGAGCAGGGCAAGCTCACCGAGGAGCTGGCGGCGCAGATCCGTGGTGCGCAGACCAAGGCGCGCCTGGAGGACATCTACCTGCCGTACAAGCCGAAGCGGCGGACCAAGGCGCAGATCGCCCGCGAGGCGGGTCTGGAGCCGCTGGCCGAGGGCCTGCTCGGCGACCCGGGTGTCGAGCCGCTCGCCGCTGCCGCCGCCTTCGTGGACGCCGACAAGGGCGTCGCCGATCCGCAGGCCGCCCTGGAGGGCGCGCGGGCGATCCTCACCGAGCGGTTCTCGGAGGACGCCGACCTGATCGGCGAGCTGCGTGAGCGCATGTGGGTGCGCGGGCGGCTGGCCGCCAAGGTGCGCGAGGGCAAGGAGGAGGCGGGCGCCAAGTTCGCCGACTACTTCGACTTCGCCGAGCCGTTCCCCGAACTGCCCTCGCACCGGGTGCTCGCAATGCTGCGCGGTGAGAAGGAGGAGGTCCTGGACCTCGCCCTGGAGCCGGAGGAGCCCGCCGACACCCCGGGGACCCCGTCGTCGTACGAGGGGATCGTGGCGGACCGCTTCGGCATCGCCGAGCGTGGCCGCCCGGCCGACAAGTGGCTGCTGGACACGGTGCGCTGGGCCTGGCGCACCCGCATCCTCGTCCACCTCGGCATCGACCTGCGCCTCCGGCTGCGTACGGCCGCCGAGGACGAGGCGGTCGACGTGTTCGCCAGCAATCTGCGCGACCTGCTGCTCGCCGCGCCGGCGGGCACCCGCGCGACACTGGGCCTGGACCCCGGCTTCCGTACGGGCGTGAAGGTGGCCGTGGTCGACGCGACCGGCAAGGTGGCGGCGACGGAGGTCATCCACCCGCATGTGCCGGCCAACCGGTGGGACGAGGCGATCGCCACGCTGGCCCGGCTGGCGAAGCAGCACGCGGTCGAGCTGATCGCGATCGGCAACGGCACGGCGTCCCGCGAGACCGACAAGCTCGCCGGTGAACTCGTCTCCAAGCATCCGGAGTTGGAGCTCACCAAGGTGATGGTGTCGGAGGCCGGCGCCTCCGTCTACTCGGCCTCCGCTTTCGCCTCGCAGGAACTGCCGGAGATGGACGTGTCGCTGCGCGGCGCGGTGTCGATCGCCCGCCGTCTGCAGGACCCGTTGGCCGAACTGGTCAAGATCGACCCGAAGTCGATCGGCGTGGGCCAGTATCAGCACGACCTGTCCGAGGTGAAGCTGTCCCGCTCGCTGGACGCGGTGGTCGAGGACTGTGTGAACGGCGTGGGCGTGGACGTCAACACGGCGTCCGTGCCACTGCTCGCGCGCGTGTCCGGGATCTCCTCGGGCCTCGCCGAGAACATCGTGGCGCACCGCGACACGAACGGCCCGTTCACGTCGCGCGGCGAGCTGAGGAACGTGGCCCGGCTGGGTCCGAAGGCGTACGAGCAGTGCGCGGGCTTCCTGCGCATCCGCGGCGGCACCGACCCGCTGGACACCTCCAGCGTGCACCCGGAGGCGTATCCGGTGGTGCGGCGCATGGTGAAGACCAGCGGCCAGGAGGTGGCCGCCCTGGTCGGCAACACGGCGCTGCTGCGCTCGCTGAAGCCGGCCGAGTTCGTCGACGACACGTTCGGGCTGCCGACCGTGACCGACATCCTCAAGGAGCTGGAGAAGCCGGGGCGCGACCCGCGGCCGGCGTTCAAGACGGCCACCTTCAAGGAGGGCGTGGAGAAGCTCTCCGACCTCACGTCCGGGATGATCCTGGAGGGCGTGGTCACGAACGTGGCGGCGTTCGGGGCGTTCGTGGACGTCGGTGTCCACCAGGACGGTCTGGTCCACGTCTCCGCGATGTCACGGACGTTCGTGAAGGACCCGCGGGACGTCGTCAAGCCCGGGGACATCGTGAAGGTGAAGGTCCTCGACGTGGACATCCCGCGCAAGCGGATCTCGCTGACGCTGCGGCTGGACGACGAGGCCGCGCCGCAGGGGCAGCAGCAGCAGCGCGGCGGCGGTGGCCGTCCGCCGCAGCAGCGGCAGGGCCAGCGCCCGCGGCAGGGCCAGGGCCGCGGCGGTGACCGGGGCGGACGCCAGGCACCGCCGCCGGCCAACAGCGCGATGGCGGACGCGCTGCGGCGCGCGGGCCTGCTCGACTCCTCGAAGAACGACCGCCGCTGACCCGCCGGCGGACCGCCGCCGAACCGTCCGGGCCCGGCTCCTTGGATGCGAGAGGAGGAGCCGGGCCCGGTGCGGTCTCCAGGATGCGGCAGGACGGGCTGCCCGGGCCCGGCCCGGCGGCCGACGAGCGGTCGGTCAGCGTTCCGTGACCTTGCCGCCCGCCACCTCCAGGCGGCGGGTGACATGGACGGCGTCCAGCATGCGGCGGTCGTGGGTGACCAGCAGCAGCGTGCCGCGGTAGCCGTCGAGGGCCGACTCGAGCTGTTCGATGGCGGGCAGGTCGAGATGGTTCGTCGGCTCGTCGAGGACCAGGAGGTTGACGCCCCGGCCCTGGAGCAGGGCCAGGGCGGCCCGGGTGCGTTCGCCCGGGGAGAGCGTCGCGGCGGGGCGCAGCACATGCTCCGCCTTCAGGCCGAACTTGGCCAGCAGGGTGCGGACGTCGGCCGGTTCGGTGTCCGGGACGGCCGCGCGGAAGGCGTCCAGGAGCGGCTCCGGGCCGTGGAACAGCGCTCGGGCCTGGTCCACCTCGCCGACCAGGACGCCCGAGCCCAGCGCGGCATGGCCCGCGGTCAGCGGGACCCGGCCGAGCAGCGCGCCGAGCAGGGTGGACTTGCCCGCGCCGTTCGCGCCGGTCACCGCGATCCGGTCCGCCCAGTCGAGCTGCAGCGTCACCGGGCCGAGGACGAAGTCCCCGCGGCGCACCTCGGCGTCCCTGAGCGTGGCGACGACGGCGCCGGAGCGCGGCGCGGAGGCGATCTCCATCCGCAGCTCCCACTCCTTGCGCGGCTCCTCGACGGTGTCGAGCCGTTCGATCATGCGCTGGGTCTGGCGGGCCTTGGCTGCCTGTTTCTCGCTGGCCTCGCTGCGGAACTTGCGGCCGATCTTGTCGTTGTCGTTGCCCGCCTTGCGGCGCGCGTTGCGCACGCCCTTGTCCGTCCAGGTGCGCTGCATCTGGGCCCGTTCCTGGAGGGCCGCCTTCTTGTCTGCGTACTCCTCGTAGTCCTCCCGGGCGTGGCGCCGGCTCACCTCCCGCTCCTCCAGATAGGCCTCGTAGCCGCCGCCGTAGAGGTTGATCTGCCGCTGCGCGAGGTCGAGTTCGAGGACCTTGGTGACGGTGCGGGTGAGGAACTCGCGGTCGTGGCTGACGACGACCGTGCCGGCGCGCAGGCCGGTCACAAAGCGTTCGAGGCGTTCCAGGCCGTCGAGGTCGAGGTCGTTGGTGGGCTCGTCGAGCAGGAAGACGTCGTAGCGGGACAGCAGGAGCGAGGCGAGGCCGGCGCGGGCCGCCTGGCCGCCGGACAGCGAGGTCATCGGCTGGTCGGGGCCGACGGCCAGGCCGAGCGAGTCGGTGACCTCCTCGGCCCGCTCCTCCAGGTCCGCGCCGCCGAGGTCGAGCCAGCGCTCCAGGGCGGCGGCGTAGGCGTCGTCGGCGCCGGGCGCCCCGTCCACGAGCGCCTGGGTGGCCTCGTCCATCAGCCGCTGCGCCCGGGCGACGCCGGTGCGGCGGGCGAGGAACTCCCGTACGGTCTCGCCGGGCCTGCGCTCGGGCTCCTGCGGCAGATGGCCGACGGTCGCGGTCGGCGGGGAGAGCCGTAGTTCGCCCTGCTCGGGCGGGGTGAGCCCGGCGAGCAGCCGCAGCAGCGTGGACTTGCCCGCGCCGTTGGCACCGACCAGCCCGATCACGTCCGCGGGCGCGACGACGAGGTCGAGGCCGGAGAAGAGCGAGCGGTCGCCGTGCCCGGCGGCGAGGTTCTTGGCGACGAGGGTGGCAGTCATCAGAGCGCGATCCTAGTCGTCCGGCGGTGTGCCGCTCAGCCGGGTTTGCCGTGGGTCACCGCCGCCACCAGCACTCCTCCGGCGGCACGGGCCACGACGAAGGACTCTCCCCGCACCGCGCGGGCGTCCAGCGGGACGCGGTGCCGGCCGGGCTCCAGGACGCCGTCGAAGACCTCCCGGACGTGGGTGCGGTAGAGCCGGTCGAGGCGGTACGCCGTGAGGCTGACCCGGCACGACGAGGTCACCTCGACGGCCGCCTCGCCGTCGACGGCGGCCAGGGCGTGGAGACGGCGCTGTGCACGCGGGCTGCGGTCCAGGGCCTGCTCGATCTGCGCGACGAGCAGGGGGATGATCGGGGCGAGGCCGTCGACGTGGGCCACGTCGGCCCCGGCCCGTTCGAACGCGGCGCGCACGGCGGCGCGTTCGGGTTCGCCGACCGCCCGGCCGAAGGCGACGGCGCCGTAGCCGCGCAGTTCCTCGGCGGACACGCCGGTGGCGTCGCGGGTGATGTCGGCGCCGATGCCGATGGTGCGCAGGGCTGCGGCGAGTTTGGCGAGGACGGCGACGCGGGCGCCGATCAGCAGCACGCGCCGGCGGGGCGCGGCCGAGGGCTCGGTGCCGTCGAGGAGGGCGGCGAGGGCGGCGCGGTACTCGGGGCCGTGGAAGCGGAACGGGCCTATGCCCTGGTAGCCGTTGAATTCCAGGTCGGCCCGCTCGTCGGTCTGCCAGGCGAAGTCGCGCCAGATGTAGTCGTCGCCGTCGCGCTCGATGACGGCGGTGACCGCTCCGCAGGCCAGGTCCGCGCACTCGGGGCAGCCATAGACGACGTACCGGCCGTCGGGCAGCGGCGCGTCGGTCTCCAGCAGCAGGCTGCGCACCTGCGCGGTGAAGATCGCGGGCGGCACGTCGGAGGCGAGCGGGGAGACGGCGTCCAGGTCGGAGAGCTGGAAGAGCAGCGGTCGCCCGTCGACGACGAAGTCCACGAAGTCCCGGTGGATCCGGTAGCCGCCGTCGGCGAGGACGGCGCCCGCCCGCGTCGCCGGTGCCAGGCCGAAGGTCGCGTATGCGCCAGACATGCTGTGAGTATCCCCACAGGGGGACGGATGTGCGCACGGCATCGCCCATTCCGCCCGGCTGTGCCGCGATGCGCCGTGCTGGCCCTATCGTCCCCACGTGGAGCATGAGCTGAGGGACGAAGTGATCGTGGTCGGCGGCGGGGTCATCGGGCTGACGACGGCCGTGGTGCTGGCCGAGGCCGGCCGGCGGGTACGGGTGTGGACGCGGGAGCTGGTGGAGCGGACGACCTCGGCGGTGGCCGGTGCGCTGTGGTGGCCGTACCGCATCGCGCCGGAGCCGCTGGTCGGCGACTGGGCGCTCACCTCCCTCGTCGTGTACGAGGAGTTGGCTCGGCAGCCGGAGCGGACGGGCGTACGCATGGTCGAGGGCGTACATCTCGGGATGCGGCTGGACGAGTTGGGGCCGTGGGCCGGGCGGGTGCCGGGGCTGCGGGCCGCGGACGGGGGTGACGGGCTGTGGGCGCGGCTGCCGTTGATCGACATGCCGGCCCATCTGGTGTGGCTGCGGGAGCGGTTGACGGCGGCGGGCGGGCTGGTCGAGGAGCGGACGGTGTCGGAGCTGGCGGCGGTTCCGGCCGCCGTCGTGGTCAACTGCACGGGGCTGGGCGCCCGTTCGCTGGTGCCCGATCCCGCGGTGCGTCCGGTCCGCGGGCAGTTGGTCGTCGTGGAGAACCCGGGGATCACCACGTGGCTCACCTCGGTCGACGAGGCCGCGGGCAACTCGGTCTACTTCTTCCCGCAGCCGGGCGGGCTGATCCTGGGCGGCACCGCGCAGCAGGACGCGTGGTCCCTGGAGCCGGACCCGCGCACCGCCGAGGAGATCGTCGCCCGGTGCGCGGCCCTCCGTCCGGAGATCGCCGGGGCACGGGTGCTGGAGCACCGCGTGGGCCTGCGCCCGGCCCGGCCCGCGGTGCGCCTTGAGCACCGGCCGCTGCCGGGCGGCCGGTCGCTGGTGCACAACTACGGGCACGGCGGGGCCGGGGTGACCGTGGCCTGGGGCTGCGCCCGGGAGGCAGCGGGCCTGACCGAAACCTGAAGCGACCGCCTCCGGCGAGGCCACTCGGCCGAGACCCGAGGCCAGGCCCGGTTCGACCGGAAGGCGACCGGAGGCCGCGCCTGGAGGCCGAGCACCGCAGGCACGGAAAGCGGCCGGAGACGACCGGTGCCGGCGCTTGGAGAGCCGGGCGCCGCAGCCACGGCAGTCGCTCCGGCCGGCCGAAGCCCGAGAACCCGCCCGGTCCGGCCGGGAGACGACCGGGGCCCGCGCCTGGAAAGCCGGGCGCCGCGGGCGGCCGGGCTCATGTCGGCCGAATGGCGATCGTGTGACAGGGCTGGCCGTGGACACGTCAGGTGGAGCGGGGACTGAATAGGCTCCGAACAGACCTCGTGCCCCTACGACTTGGAGTTCTCGTGCACCGCAGAATCTTCGCGCCGGGCGCGCTCGCGGCGGCCTCCCTCCTGCTGGCGATCCCGGCATCGGCCGCGAGCTACACCCCCGGCACCCCGGGCATCGGCGACCCCTACTACCCGAACTACGGCAACGGCGGTTACGACGTCTCCCACTACGACCTGCGGCTGCGGTACCAGCCCGCGACGGACGAGCTGGACGGCACGGCGACGATCCTGGCGCGGACCACGCAGGACCTGTCCCGGTTCGATCTGGACTTCCTGCTGGACGTGAGCGAGGTCCGGGTCAACGGCGTCAAGGCCGCGTTCGCCGAATCGGGCGAACACGAACTGGAGGTCACCCCGAAGACCCCGCTGGCGAAGGGCACCGCGATCACGGTCGTCGTCCGCTACAGCGGGGTGCCGTCCACGAAGACCGCGTACGGCTTCTCGACCTGGCACCGCACCCCGGACGGCGCCGTCGCCGCGGACGAGCCCGAGGCGGCCTGGTGGTGGTACCCGAGCAACGACCACCCGCTCGACAAGGCCACCTATGATGTGTCGGTCGCCGTGCCGGACGGCACCCAGGCCATCTCCAACGGCACGCTCCAGTCGACCAGTTCCAAGCTCGGCTGGACCCGCTACACCTGGCGTCAGAACAAGCCGCAGGCCACCTATCTGACCACCCTCGCGGTCGGCAGGCTCGACATCACGACCAGCACCTCCGAGGGCGGCGTCCCGGTCGTCAACGCCTACAGCAAGGATCTCGGCGACAACGACGGGGCGGCGCGGGCCGGTGTGGAGCGGACCGGGGAGATCGTCGACTGGCTGAGCGGATACCTCGGGCCGTACCCGTTCGGCTCGGCCGGCGGCTATGTGCCCAACACGACCACCGGGTACGCGCTGGAGACGCAGACCCGCGTGTACTACAGCCCCCGGCAGTTCGCGAACGGCTCCAACACCTCGGTGGTCGTGCACGAGCTGGCCCACCAGTGGTACGGCGACTCCGTGTCGCTGAAGGGCTGGAAGGACATCTGGATCAACGAGGGCTTCGCCCGGTACGCGCAGTGGCTGTGGTCCGAGCACGAGGGCGAGGGCACCGCGCAGGAGCTGGCGGACTATGTGTACGCCTCGCACCCGGCCGACGACGCGTTCTGGACGGTGGCGCCCGGCGACCCCGGGCCGGACAACCAGTTCGACATCGCCGTGTACGACCGGGGCGCGCTGGCCGTCCAGGCGCTGCGCAACGAGATCGGCGACGACGCGTTCTTCGCCGTCCTGAAGGGCTGGCCGCAGGAGCACGCGTACGCGAACGCCTCGGTGGCCGACTTCCAGCGGTACGCCGAGCGGGTGTCCGGGAAGCCGCTGGCCGCGTTGTTCGACACCTGGCTGTTCCAGCCGGTCAAGCCCGCGAGCGCGGCGGCCGTCGCCGAGGCGGCCTCGGTCCCGGTCCAGCCGACGTCATGGAAGAAGATCGAGGCCACGAACGACGTGCACGGACACTGAGCCCCGCGCGGGCGCCGATCCCCAGGTACGGGGCCGGACGGACACCCCCGGCCCCGCACCGCCCGGCAGCCACTCCCCCACCACCCGACGGACACCGACTCGGCCGCCGCGGGTCGCGTGCCCCCGCCCGCGCCCCGGGCCCACGACCCCGCACACACGACGGACCCGGCGGGCCGGCCGGCGCTGAGCGGCGTCCCCGCGCCCCGTCCGGCGGACGTCGGCCCACGCACGGACGTCGGTCACGCCGGGGGCGGGCCGTGACCGGCCCGCCGAAGAACCTGGTGCCCAGCGAGGGCCGCACCACCTGGATCATCGACTCGCGCGCCCAGCAGTTCGTCCCGGCCGATCGCCGCTGTGCGGGTGGCCGGGACCGTGCAGGCGTAGGCCCCGGCCACCGCGCCGTACCAGGCGCAGCGCGCGGCCGGCCGGCCGGTGAGGCGGCCGAAGAGGAACGCGGCGGCGAAGGCGTCGCCCGCGCCGTTGGAGTCGACGACCGGCCCCGGTGGCGGGGCGGCCGGTATGCGGGTCAGCTCGCCGTCGGCCAGCAGATACGCGCCGTCGGCCCCGGCGGTGGCGACGACCACCCGGGCCCGGCCCCGCTCGGCGATGCGCCGCACGGTCCGCTCGGGGTCGGACAGGGCCGTCGCCGACAGGAAGACGATGTCCGCGGCGAGCGCGAACGGCTCGTGATAAGGGTTCTCGCCGTCCCAGTCGTGCAGGTCGGTGGAGAGGGGCACACCGGTCTCGCGCAGCACGGGCAGCGCGTGGGCGCACGGCTGGGTGATGGTCACATGGACGTGCCGGCTCGCCGCGGCCAGGCTCCGCACCAGCGGCTCCGGGAAACGGTCGGCGGCGCGGGCGCGGCTGGTGTCGTACAGGGACAGGCGGCGGCCGTCCGGGCCGACCAGGTTCACCGCGCGCTTGGTGCCGGCGGGCTGCGGGATCGCGGTCAGCGCGATGCCCCGCTCCTCGTGCAGCGCACGGACCAGGTCGCCCTCGGGATCCTCACCGAGCAGGTCGAGATGGTGGGTGCGCAGGCCGAGGGCGCTCAGGCCCAGCGCGACGAAGTCGCCGGTCTGTCCTGCCCGGGTGCGGATGCCGGAGTCGATCATGTAGCTGTCGGCGTACGGGAGCGGCAGCTCGGGGACGTGCACGATGGTGTCCACGCCCGCGCCGCCCAGTACCAGCACATCCGTCCGCGTGCTCATCCCGCGCCCTCCCCGTGGTCGTACACCGTCACGGCGATCCCTCGCTCGGTCAGCCGCCGGGTGATCAGCGGTTCGATCCGGGACCACTTTCCGCCCGCCAGGCCGCAGCCTATGCGGGGCATGTGCACGGACGCGCCGAGTCCGCTCACCTCGCCGGCCAGCCTGCCGAGCGCCGCGTCCACCGCCTCGTACCGCACGGGGACACCCTTGCTGCCGGTGCGGGTGCCGCGCTGGCCGATCATGTTGGCCACCCACACATACGGCTCGACCTGCACGAGCTGGACCGCTCCGAGGCCGAAGCCGCTCGCGGCACGGTCGCGGTACCAGGCGCGGTAGGCCGCCTCCGGCTGCGGCCAGCGCCGGGACAGCGCGAGCACGAAGCCCTTTCCCCATCCCCCCAGGTCGTTGCAGACATGGGCGATCACCTTGACGCCCTTGCCGAGCGGCACGGTGGCGTCCCCCCGGACATATGTGATCTCCGACATGACGCCACCGTAGGCGATGCCACTGACAGCGGCCGTGAGCTGCTACTTCGTGAGGTCGCCCGGCTCCCCGCCGGCCGCCCGTGACACCCGGCGGCGCACCCCGAACCAGCCGCCGGCCAGCAGGACGGCGATCACCGGGATGAGCAGGAGGGTCCTGCGGCCGACCTCGGGGTCGTTCCCCATCATGCCGAGGCAGACCAGCAGGAAGGCGATCGTGGCGATCTCCGTGACGGGGCTGCCCTTCAGCCGGAAGGCGGGCCGGGCGACCAGGCCGGCCGCGGCCCGCCGGACGAAGACCAGATGGCAGACCATGATGATCACCCAGGTGCTGATGATGCCGAGCGAGGCGACGTTCAGCACGATCTCGAAGGCCTGGCCCGGCACCAGGTAGTTCAGTACGACGCCGAGGACGCACACCGCACAGGTCAGCAGGATGCCGCCGTAGGGGACCTGGCTGCGGTTCATGCGGGCGGTGAACCTCGGGGCCGAGCCCGCCATGGCCATGGAGCGCAGGATGCGGCCGGTCGAGTACAGGCCGGAGTTCAGCGAGGACATGGCGGCGGTCAGGACGACCAGGTTCATCACGTCGCCGGCCGCCGGGACGCCGATCCGGGACAGGACCGTCACGAACGGGCTCTCGCCGGCCGAGTAGGCGGAGCCGGGCAGCAGCAGGGCCAGCAGCACGACCGAGCCGACGTAGAACAGGCCCACCCGCCACATGATCGAGTTCACCGCGCGCGGGACGACCCGCTCCGGCTCGGAGGTCTCGCCGGCCGCGACGCCGACCAGTTCCAGGGCGGCGTAGGCGAAGATCACACCCTGCATCACCAGGACGACCGGCATCAGGCCGTGCGGGAAGACGCCGCCGTGGTCGGCGATGACGCCCGGGCCCGGGGTGCTGCCGCCGACGTCGTGCCGGGTGGCCAGCAGGAAGATGCCGATCAGCATGAAGCCGACGAGGGTGGCGACCTTGACGATCGCGAACCAGAACTCCATCTCGCCGAAGATCTTCACCGAGATCAGGTTCACCGCCAGCACCACCGTCAGGGCGATCAGGGCGAGCAGCCACTGCGGGACGCTGGTGAACAGGCTCCAGTAGTGGGTGTAGAGCGCGATGGCGGTGATGTCGGCGATACCGGTCGTCGACCAGTTCAGGAAGTACATCCAGCCGGCGACGTACGCGCCCTTCTCGCCGAGGAACTCGCGCGCGTAGGAGACGAAGGAGCCGGAGGACGGCCGGTAGAGGACCAGCTCGCCGAGGGCCCGCACGACGAAGAAGGCGAAGACGCCGCAGACCAGATAGGCCAGGGCGAGGGCCGGTCCCGCGGTGTGCAGTCGGCCGCCGGCGCCGAGGAAGAGGCCGGTGCCGATGGCGCCGCCGATGGCGATCATGTTGACGTGGCGGTGCTTGAGGTCCTTGCTGTACCCGGCGTCGCCCGCGTCCACGGGGGTTCCGGTCGCCCGGGGTGGGGCGGCGACCTCTGCCGGTGCCACGGCGTGCTTGCTCACGGATCGTTCCACTCTCTGGTGCGCCCGGGCGTGGGGACCCGGGTCGGTTCGGTCCCGGCCCGCACCACCGTGGTGTCGCGGCACGGACCAAGGCAGCAGCTTCCCAGCGGGGCCGCCCGGCATGCGGTGGTTGACCTCACAGGGCGGGACTTCTCACACGAAAGGCGACACTTCCGCACAGGCCCGTCATCACACGTCGGCCCGCCCCGGCACGAGGTTTCACAGCGCTGGTGGGACAGCGATACTGCTGCGCATGACGACCGACGCCGAGGATCCGACCCTCACGATCGACGAGCTGGCCGCGCGGGCGGGCGTCACGGTCCGCACGGTCCGCTTCTACGGCACCAAGGGCCTGCTGCCGCCGCCGGTGATCGGCCCGCGCCGGGTGGGCCGCTACGGGCGGGACCATCTCGCGCGGCTCGCGCTGATCGAGGAATTGCAGCTCCAGGGGATGACGCTGGCCGCGATCGAGCGCTATCTGGGCCGGCTGCCGCCGGACCTCGGCGCGCACGGCCTGGCCGTGCACCGCGCGGTGGTGTCCTCGTGGGCCCCGGACACGGCGGAGACCCTGACGCGCGCGGAGCTGGAGCGCCGGGCGGGGCGCCCGCTGGACGGGGCCGATCTGGACCGGCTGACGGCGATGGACGTCGTCGAGCGGGCCGGTGACACGTTCCGGGTCGACCTCGGACTGCTGCGGCTCGGCGTCGAACTGCTCGACGTACCGCTGTCCCAGGAGGCGATCCTCGCCGCGCGCGCCGCCCTGCTGGAGCACGCCCGCGCGGCGGCGCACGAGATGTCGCGGCTGCTGCGCGGCGAGGTGGCACAGCGGGACGCGCGGGACGTGCGGTCGCTGTCCGCGCACATGCAGCCCCTGGTGGTGCAGGCCCTGCTGACGGCCTTCCAGCGGTCCTTGAAGGAGGAGCTGCGGGGGTGGCTCAAGGAGGACGGGGCGACGGCAGGACCGTCCTGACCCGTCGGGCGGCCCCCTTCCGGAGAGCCGCCCGACGGCGGGACCGCCGCCCTCAGCGGGCGTCGGTGAACGTCTCCCCCTTCTCGGCCTTCTCGGCCTTCTCGACCAGCAGGGCCGGCGGCGTGAACCGCTCGCCGTAGCGCGCGGCGAGTTCACGCGCGCGTGCGACGAAGCCGGGCAGCCCGGTACCGGACCCGGCCCCGGCACAGCCGTCGTAGCCGTTGATGTACTGGAGCACACCACCGGTCCAGCCCGGGAAGCCGATCCCGAAGACAGAGCCGATGTTGGCGTCGGCGACGGAGGTCAGCACGCCCTCCTCGAGGAGCCGCACGGTGTCGAGCGCCTCGGCGAAGAGCATGCGCTCCTGCATGTCGGCGAACGGGATCTCGTGGCCGGGCCGGGTGAAGTGCTCCCGCAGTCCCGGCCACAGTCCGGTGCGCCTGCCGTCCTCGTCGTAGTCGTAGAATCCGGCGCCGCCGCTGCGGCCGGTGCGGCCGAACTCGTCGACCATGCGGTCGATGACGGCCTCCGCCGGGTGCGCGGTCCAGGTGCCGCCCGTCTCCTCGACGGCTCGCCGCGACTCGTTGCGGATCTTGCGGTGCAGGGTGAGGGTCAGTTCGTCCATGAGGGCGAGCACCTTCGCCGGGTAGCCCGCCTGCGCCGCCGCCTGTTCGACCGACGCGGGTTCGATGCCCTCGCCCACCATGGCCACGCCCTCGTTGATGAAGTGGCCGATCACCCGCGAGGTGAAGAAGCCGCGCGAGTCGCGCACGACGATCGGCGTCTTCTTGATCTGCCGGACCAGGTCGAAGGCGCGCGCGAGCGCCTCGTCCCCGGTCCGCTCGCCCTTGATGATCTCGACCAGCGGCATCTTGTCGACCGGCGAGAAGAAGTGCAGTCCGATGAAGTCGGCCTGGCGCTGGACGCCCTCGGCGAGCGCGGTGATCGGCAGGGTGGAGGTGTTGGAGCACAGCAGCGCGTCGGGGGCGACGACGTTCTCGATCTCCTGGAACACCTTGTGCTTGAGCGCGGAGTCCTCGAAGACGGCCTCGATGACCGCGTCGCAGCCCGCCAGGTCCTGTGCCTCGCCGGTCGGGGTGATCCGGGCGAGCAGCGCGTCCGCCTTCTCCTGCGTGGTACGGCCCTTGGCGACGGCCTTGGCGCACAGCTTCGCGGAGTGGTTCTTGCCCTTGAGGGCGGCCTCCAGGGAGACGTCCTTGAGGACGACGTCGATGCCCGCGCGGGCGCACGCGTAGGCGATGCCTGCGCCCATCATCCCGGCGCCGAGGACGGCGACCCTGCGCACCGCGCGGGAGCCGATGCCCTGGGGGCGGTTGGCGCCGGAGTTGACGGCCTGGAGGTCGAAGAAGAACGCCTGGATCATGTTCTTCGAGGTCTGTCCGGCGGCCAGCTCCACGAAGTAGCGGGCCTCGATGATCTGGGCGGTCTCGAAGTCGACCTGGGATCCCTCCACGGCCGCGGCGAGGATGCGGCGCGGCGCCGGGTAGGGGGCGCCGGCCGTCTGCTTGCGCAGCGTGGCCGGGAAGGCGGGCAGGTTGGCCGCGAACTTCGGGTTCGCCGGGGTGCCGCCCGGGATGCGGTAGCCGGGCCGGTCCCAGGGCTGCTGGGACTCGGGGTGGGCGTCGATGAAGGCGCGGGCCTTCGCGAGCAGGTCCTCCGGGGTGTCGGCGACCTCGTGGACGAGGCCGTTCTCCTGGGCGCGGCGCGCGCTGTACTGGGTCCCCTGCAGCAGCACCTTCAGCAGGGCGTCGGTGATGCCCAGCAGGCGCACGGTGCGGACGACGCCGCCGCCTCCGGGGAGCAGTCCGAGGGTGACCTCGGGGCAGCCGATCTTGGTGCCGGGGGTGTCGAGGGCGATCCGGTGGTGGCAGGCCAGGGCCAGTTCGTAGCCGCCGCCCAGGGCCGCGCCGTTGATCGCGGCGACGACCGGCCTGCCGAGGGTCTCGATGCGGCGCAGCCGGCGTTTGACGGCGAGCCCGGCGTCGAACAGGTCCTGCGCGGTCTCGGGCGTGACCCGGATCAGGTCGCGCAGGTCGCCGCCCGCGAAGAAGGTCTTCTTGGCGGAGGTGACGATGATGCCGCGGATGGAGTCCCGCTCGGCCTCCAGCCGGTCGGTGACCACGGCGAGGGAGTCGCGGAACGCCTGGTTCATGGTGTTCGCGGACTGGTGCGGGTCGTCGAGGACGAGGGTGACGACGCCGGTGTCGTCCTGTTCCCAGCGGATGGCGGTGCTCTCGGTCATGACGGGGTCTCCGTAGAAGTCTCGTGATCCGCAGGGTGGTCAGACGCGTTCGACGATCGTGGCGATGCCCATGCCGCCGCCCACGCACAGCGTGACGAGGCCGTACCGCTTGTCCCGGCGCTCCAGTTCGTCGACGAGGGTGCCGAGGAGCATGGCGCCGGTGGCGCCGAGCGGGTGCCCGAGGGCGATGGCGCCGCCGTTGACGTTGACCTTGTCCAGGGGGAGGCCCATGTCCTTGACGAACCGCAGGACGACGGCCGCGAACGCCTCGTTGATCTCGACCAGGTCGATGTCGTCGATGGTCATCCCGGCCCGCGCGAGGGCCTTGCGGGTGGCGGGCGCGGGCCCGGTGAGCATGATGGTGGGCTCGGAGCCGGAGACGGCGGCGGAGACGATCCGCGCGCGCGGGGTGAGTCCGTTGCGCTCGCCGGCCTCCCGGGAGCCGATCGCGACCAGGGCGGCGCCGTCGACGATGCCGGAGGAGTTGCCCGCGTGGTGGACGTGGTCGATCTTCTCGACCCAGTGGTACTTCTGCAGGGCGACGGCGTCGAAGCCGCCCAGCTCGCCGATGTCGGCGAACGACGGCTTCAGCTTGGCCAGCGAGTCCGCGGTGGTACCGGGGCGCGGGTGCTCGTCGTGGTCGAGGACGACGAGTCCGCTGCGGTCCCGCACCGGGACGACGGAGCGGTCGAAGCGGCCCTCCTTCCGGGCGGTGGCCGCGCGTTCCTGGGAGAGCGCGGCGTACTCGTCGACATCGCGCCGGGAGAAGCCCTCGATGGTGGCGATCAGGTCGGCGCCGATGCCCTGCGGCACGAAGTTGACGGCGAGGTTGGTCATCGGATCGTTGAACCAGGCGCCGCCGTCGGAGGCCATCGGCACCCGGGACATCGACTCGACGCCGCCGGCCAGCACCAGGTCCTCCCAGCCGGAACGGACCTTGGCGGCGGCCAGGTTGACGGCTTCGAGACCGGACGCGCAGAAGCGGTTCTCCTGGACGCCCGCCACCGTGTCCGGCAGTCCGGCCGCGATCGCGGCGATACGGGCGATGTCCGAGCCCTGGTCGCCGACCGGGCCGACGACGCCGAGCACGATGTCGTCGATGGCCGCCGGGTCGAGGCCGGGGAAGCGGGCGCGGATCTCGTGGATGAGGCCGACGACCAGGTCGATGGGCTTCGTGCCGTGCAGGGCGCCGTTGGCCTTGCCGCGGCCGCGCGGGGTGCGGATCGCGTCGTACACGTACGCTTCGGTGCTCACTGGCAGGCCTTTCCACGAGGGTTTCGGAGCGATGGGGTGTTCGGGGCGGCCAGGCGTGTCATGGCCGGTCCTCGGCGGTCTCGTCCGGGTGCGCCGGGCCGGGCACGCGGTCGAGGGGGAACGGCGGTTCCATCATGCGTCGTCCGTGGCGGGGTCGCAGAGCAGGCGCGGCACGTCCCAGTCGCGGGCCACGTCGGCGGTGCCGGCGCCGGGCAGCGCGGGGCCGGTGCGGACGGCGGTGGGGGTCGCGGAGAACCTGGGCGCCGGGGCCGGTTGGGTGATGCCGCCGCGCTCGGTGAAGGTGCCCCGGGCGGCGAGGTGCGGATGGCGGGGGGCCTCGCGCAGCGACAGGACGGGCGCCACGCACGCGTCGGAGCCCTCGAAGACGGCCGTCCACTCGTCGCGGGTACGGGACTTGAAGCGGGCGGCGACCCGCTCGCGCAGCTCGCCCCACCGGGTCAGGTCCTTGCGTGCCGGGATCAGGTCGTCGAGGCCGAGCAGCCGCAGGAACTCCTCGTAGAACTGCCGTTCAAGGGCGCCGACCGCCATGTACGCGCCGTCGGCGGTCTCGTAGCTGCCGTAGTACGGGCAGCCGCCGTCCAGCAGGTTGGCGGCGCGGCGGTCCTGCCAGCGGCCGGCGGCGAGCATGCCGTGGATCATGGCGGTGAGGTGGGCGGTGCCGTCGACGATGGCGGCATCGACGACCTGGCCGACGCCGCTCACGCGCGCGTGGTGGAGCGCGGCGAGCACGCCGACGACCAGGTAGAGCGAGCCGCCCGCGTAGTCGCCGAGCAGGTTGGCGGGGACGGCCGGGGGCTCGTCCGGGGCGCCGATCATGCCGAGGGCGCCGGTGACGGCGATGTAGGCCACGTCGTGGCCGGCCCGCTGGGCGAGGGGGCCGTGCTGTCCCCAGCCGGTCATCCGGCCGTAGACCAGCCGTGGATTGCGGGCGTGGCAGTCCTCGGGGCCGACGCCGAGGCGCTCGGCGACGCCCGGGCGATTGCCCTCGATCAGGATGTCCGCGCGTTCGGCAAGGTCGAGGACCCGGGCCGGGCCGTCGGCGGACTTCAGGTCGACGCGCACCGAGCGCTTGTTGCGGTTGGTGACGTCGTGGGCCGGGTCGACGGCGAGTCCCGGGCCGCCGGGCCGGTCGACGCGGACGACGTCGGCGCCCAGGTCGGCGAGGAGCATGGCGGCGAACGGGCCGGGGCCGATGCCGGCCAGCTCGACCACGCGCACACCCGTGAGCGGGCCGGCTCCCCGCGTCGGTGTCCCTGCGGTCGTCATGGCGGCCCCCAGTCGATATGACACAACCGATGTAACACCGGTGATGCTAGGAACGCGCTCCACTGGGCACAAGGGCGCAAGAGCAAGCGCTTGGCCACGCTACCCGGACGCCGGTGTGCCCGGCCAGGTACACGAGTCGCTGTGCCCCCTTCGGGGGGGTGTCATGGCCGGGTCGCGGCCGGCGCCCGGCCGGCGCGGATCCTCACAGGGCCCACCGCAGCAGGGTGCAGATCATCGCGATCGTCCAGGCGAGCCCCGCCAGGACGGCGAGGGCCAGTGCGAGCGCTGCGCCGCGCCGGGTGAGCCGGGGGCGTCGCGTCACGGGTCGCGGGCAGGGGTGCGTCGTCATGCGGCCCAGCCTGTCGGCGCGGGGCCGCCGGCACATCCGTACACCTACTCAGACGGGGTACCCGGATTTGAGACTTTCCGGAGCCGTACGGCGCCCACGCTCGGGTTTCGGGCGGAAAAGTGCCAGGGGGCGACAGCCCGGGAGCGGGCGGGTGAGCTGGGCCGGATCCTGTGGTACTGGGGCGGGAACCTCGGTCACTACGCCCTCGAACCCGGGGACGGTTCGGCCGTCTACGACTCCGGGTACCGCGAGGTCGGGGAGTGGCGGATCGTCGCCTCCTGAAGCGCGCGGCGGCACAGCGCGTCCGCACGGCGTGTCGTCTCCGGGAGCCGGTAGCGCGGGGTGAGCGCGAGCGTGTGGGCGCAGGCGTTGTCGAGGTTCACCCGGTGGCCGACGGAGACGAAGACCGGCTTGACGGCGTCCCGGGTGCGCAGGGCGCGGCCGACCTCCTCGTCGCCCGCGAGGAGCGGCGAGGCGCTGCCGCGCTCCCGCGCCGGGTCGTCGTAGGCGAAGGTGAACGGGTTCTTGGCGACCCCGATCGTGGGCAGGCCGGTGACCACGCCCAGATGGCTGGCGAGCCCGAAGCGGCGCGGATGGGCCAGACCGTAGCCGTCGCAGACGACCAGGCCCGGCGGACCGGACAGCGAGTCGAGAGCGGCCAGCACGGTGGGGATCTCGCGGAAGGCCAGCAGTCCGGGCACGTACGGGAAGGAGACCCGGCCGACGGCGGTCGCCTCGGCGACCACCTCCAGGGTGGCCGCGTCCAGCGTGACGGCCGCCGCCGCGACGAGGTCGCGCTCGTCGTCGTAGGCGACGTCGACCCCGGTGACCCGGCCCGTCCCGGGCGGCGGCCCGGGCTCGTCGAGCACCACCCGCCCGCGCAGTTCGTCCTGCACGGCGCGGGCCTGTTCCTCGGTCGCGGGCCGGTCAGCGGGCATCGGTACGGTCGTCATGGTGGGCACGAGCGTACGGGGCACCCCGGGTCAGCTGTCGCCGAGGGCCCGTCGCAGCTCGCTCTTGTTCATGTCCGACCGTCCGTGGATGTTGCGCCGCCTGGCCTCCTCGTACAGCTGATCGTAGGTGGGGCCCTGAGCGCCCTTGCCCGAGCGAAGGCCGCCGCGCCGGCCCGAGGACATGTCCTCGACCGAGGTGCGGCTCGCCGTCCTCGACTCACCGGCGCGGGCGCGCTCCTTGTTCACGGTCCGGGCGGCGATCTCCTCGGCGCGCTGCTCGCTCTCGCCGCGGTCCAGCGCGCTCTCCTTGATGTGCTCGTACTGCCGCTCCCGCTTGGGGCTGGAACCACGTGGCACGACCGCTCACTTCCTCTCATGTCGGAGGGGTACCGAGTACCCGTGATCCGTGCCGCCACATCTGCTCAGCACGCGCGCGTGGGCGGTCCCGGGCGCCGCAGAGACGCGCGTGCATGAACGCGGTGACAGAGGTCACTCGGAATTCATGTGCACCGACGAGGCCGTTCCGTCGTCTCTTCAAGTGCCAGGTCTCGTCCACCCGGATGTTCGTCCAGCCGTCACGAGGGAGCAAGACCTTGTCCATCGTCATCGAGCAGCCCGTGGAGGCCCGCCTCGTCGCCGCCGCCCCACGCATGCCCAGCATCCCCGCCACGCTGCGCTACGACCGGCGCGACCCGTTCGCCGTCCGGATGACCTTCCCCGCCCCGGCCACCCTGGAGGGGGTGGAGGTCTGCTGGACATTCGCCCGCGACCTCCTCGCGGACGGCCTGCACGGCCCGGAGGGGCACGGCGACGTGCGCGTGCGCCCGTACGGGTACGACCGGACCGTCCTGGAGTTCCACGCTCCCGAGGGCACGGCCGTCGTGCACGTACGCTCCGCCGAGATACGCCGGTTCCTCAAGGCCACGAGCGATCTGGTGCCGCTCGGCCTGGAGCACCTCCGGCTCGGCCTCGACCACGACCTGGCCGAGCTGATGCGGGACGCCTGACGGCCGCCGCTGTGCGCCCCGCGGCGGCGCCGCCGCGGACATTTAATCGCGTTGACAGCCGTAGGCCCCCCTCGTAGCGTTCTCAGCGGTCCCTGTTGCCGCCGATCGGAGAAGGACGTTGCTCGTCTGAGGTCCTGAGTCACCGCGTCGCACACCGTCAGGTGTGGGCGTCGCGTGCGACCTCGGCGTCCGAGCCGTCCTTCGGCACTGGGCCGTTCCCCGGCCCCGGTCACCCCGGTTGCCGCCCCGCGGTGCCTCGACACGCGTTTGCCCTGATCGCACCGAGCAACCGCGAGGCCCCATGTCTTCCTCCCTCACCTGCACCTCCCTGTCCTTCGCCTGGCCCGACGGCACCCCCGTCCTCGACGGCCTCGACCTCGCCTTCGGCCCCGGCCGTACCGGCCTCGTCGGCGTCAACGGATCAGGCAAGTCGACCCTGTTGAAGCTGCTGGCCGGCGAGCTGACCCCGTCCGCCGGCACCGTCCGGGCGACCGGCGAGATCGGCTACCTCCCGCAGAACGTCACGCTCGACACCACGCTCCGCGTCGACGAGGCCCTCGGCATCGCCGCCCGGCGTGCCGCGCTGCGCGCCATCGAGGCGGGCGACACGGCCGAGGAGCACTTCGAGACGCTCGGCGACGACTGGGACGTCGACGAGCGCGCCCTCGCCACCCTGGGCGAACTCGGCCTCGGTCACATCGGCCTCGACCGGACCGTCGGCGAGGTCTCCGGCGGCGAGTCGGTGCTGCTGCGGCTGGCCGCGCTGCTGCTGCGCCGCCCGGACGCACTGCTGCTCGACGAACCCACCAACAACCTCGACCTGTACGCGCGCCGGCGGCTGTACGCGGCCGTCGCGTCCTGGCCCGGTGTGCTGGTCGTGGTCAGCCACGACCGCGAACTCCTCGACCTGGTCGACCAGATCGCCGATCTGCGGGCCGGGCGGATCACCTGGTACGGCGGCAACTTCTCGCTGTACGAGGAAGCCCGTGCCGCCGGACAGGAGGCCGCCGAGCGCATGGTGCGCGTCGCGGAGGCCGACGTGCGCAGACAGCAGCGCGAGCTGGCCGACGCCCAGGTGAAGCTGGCCCGCCGCAAGCGGTACGGGCAGAAGATGTTCGAGCAGAAACGCGTACCGAAGATCGTCATGGGGACGCGCAAGCGGGCGGCCCAGGAGTCGGCGGGCAAGCACCGCGTCCTGCACGAGGAGCGGCTGGCCGAGGCCAGGGGCCGGCTCGGCGAGGCGGTGGAGGCCGTACGCGACGACGACGAGATCCGTGTCGACCTGCCGTACACGGCCGTCCCGCCGGGCCGGGACGTCCTCACTCTGCGGGACCTGGAGCTGAGGTACGGGGCGCGGGTCGGCGGCGTCCTCGACGTACGCGGGCCGGAACGGATCGCGCTGCTCGGACGCAACGGCGCGGGCAAGACGACGCTGCTGCGCACCGTCGCCGGTCAGCTGGCACCGGTGGCGGGCGAGGCGACGGCGCACGTCCCGCTGCGCTTCCTGCCGCAGCGGCTCGACGTCCTCGACGGCGAGCTGACCGTCGCCGAGAACGTGGCCCGGTACGCGCCGGGCGCCACCGTCAACCGGGTCCGGGCCCGGCTCGCCCGGTTCCTGTTCCGTGGTGCGCGGGCCGACCGGACGGCGGCCACCCTGTCCGGCGGGGAACGCTTCCGGGCCGCGCTCGCCGCGCTGATGCTGGCGGAGCCCGCACCGCAGCTCCTCATGCTGGACGAGCCGACGAACAACCTGGACATGGCGAGCGTGCGGCAGCTGACCACGGCTCTGGAGTCGTACGAGGGTGCCCTGCTGGTGGCCAGTCACGACATGCCGTTCCTGAAGTCGGCCGGCATCACCCGCTGGCTGCTCCTGGAGGAGGGAGAACTGAGGGACATCGCACCGGAGGCCGTCGGCTGACCGCCCGGACTCCGTGTCCGTCGGGGACACCGTGGTGAGGTACCGGAACGTGGCGCTCTCTTCGAGCTTTTTCGTATCTCCTCGTGTCCCGTGCATGGCGCCTGAGCAGCGCTCTTTACGCCACACTTAACCTACGGCTTCGTAACCTACGGTTTCGTAGCCTACGATCACGTAGGTTTCCGGCATCGCTCGCCGGTACGAGCCGTTCAGCTCCCTCCTGATCATCGTCCCCCTGGAGTTCCTGTGACGATCACCTCTCCCCACCTCGGCAGTCCGTCCGCATGGACCGATGCGCGGCTGCTGTACGCGCTGGAGGAAGTGGTCGAGGGGGAACTCAACCGCCATCTGAAGGTCGCCAAGGACTGGATGCCGCACGAGTACGTGCCGTGGAGCGACGGCCGCAACTTCCCCGGGCTCTTCCCCGACGGCGAGGCCTGGGACAAGGAACAGTCGAAGGTGACCGAGATCGGCCGGACCGCGCTCGTGGTGAACCTGCTGACCGAGGACAACCTCCCCAGCTACCACCACGAGATCGCCACGCTCTTCGGCCGGGACGGCGCCTGGGGCACCTGGGTGCACCGCTGGACGGCCGAGGAGGGGCGGCACGGCATCGTGATGCGCGACTATCTGCTCGCCTCGCGCGCGGTGGACCCGGACAAGCTGGAGCAGTTCCGGATGGCCCACATGAGCGAGGGCTTCGAGTCCGACAACCGGCACTCGATGCTGCACTCGGTCGCCTACGTCGCCTTCCAGGAGCTGGCGACCCGTATCTCGCACCGCAACACCGGTCACCAGTCGGGCGATCCGGTCTGCGACCGGATGCTGGCCCGGATCGCGACCGACGAGAACCTGCACATGGTCTTCTACCGCAATCTGCTGAAGGCGGCCTTCGAGATCGCGCCCGACCTGACCATGCAGGCCGTCCGGGACGTCGTCGTGAACTTCCGCATGCCCGGCCACGGCATCCCCGGCTTCGAGCGCGCCGCCGCCCAGATGGCGATCGGCGAGGTCTACAACCTGCGCATCCACCACGACGACGTGCTCCAGCCCGTCCTGCGCTTCCTGAAGGTCATGGAGATCGACGGGCTCGGCCCCGAGGGGCTCCAGGCGCAGGAGGAACTGGGGATGTACATGGGCGGCCTGGACGCGGAGGCCCTGCGGTTCGACGAGAAGCTCGCCGCGCGCAAGGCCCGCATGGCGGCGCGGCGCGCCTGACGGCCACCGCCGGGGGGCGCACCGAACTCGCGGTGCGCCCTTCCCGTGACCGGCGTGCTGCACGGCGGGGCCGCTGTGCACCGCCGTCGCCGGTTGGGTACCGCGGCTGTCCTTGGCACCGCCGCCGGCGGCCCGTCGCTCGCGTGCAGCCGCTCGGTGCGGCTGCGCGAGGGCGTGCGGCACGCGGCGGACGGGTTCAGCAGACGCCGCTCTCGGCGATCTTGATCGTCGCACGGGTCCGGCCGTTGTGGCTGCCGAGGCCCTCGACCTTGTCCACGATCTCCTGCCCCTCGACGACCTCGCCGAAGACCACGTGCTTGCCGTCCAGCCAGTCGGTGACGACCGTGGTGACGAAGAACTGCGAGCCGTTGGTGTTCGGCCCCCGGTTCGCCATGCTCAGCAGGTAGGGGCGGTCGTGCTTGAGGGAGAGGTTCTCGTCCTCGAAGGTGCCGCCGTAGATGCTCTTGCCGCCGGTGCCGTTGCCCTCGGTGAAGTCGCCGCCCTGCAGCATGAAGTCGGGGATCACCCGGTGGAACGCCGATCCGGCGTAACCGAAGCCGGGTTTGCCGGTGGCCAGCTGCCGGAAGTTCTCGGCGGTGCGGGGCACCACGTCGTCGAAGAGCCTGAACACGATCCGGCCGGCGGGCTGCTCGTCGATCGTGATGTCGAAGTACACGTTGTCACTCATGACGATCAATCTATCTCCCGGCGGAACCCGGCCCGCGACTACGGTCGGCCCACCCGCTCCAGCTCGGCCCGTGCCGGCTCAGCGGGAGGTACGCCGCAGTTCCAGGCGTTCCTTCTCCGACAGGCCGCCCCAGACGCCGAAGCGCTCGTCGTGGTCCAGCGCGTAGTCCAGGCAGGCGGCGCGGATCGGGCACAGGCCGCAGATCCGTTTCGCCTCACGCACGGAGCTGCCGGGCTCGGGGAAGAAAAAGTCGGCCCCGGTCTGCGCGCACAACGCCCCCTCCTGCCAGGCGAGGTCGGGCGAGGTGATCGTGTCGAAGTGCATGGCCAGGATGGTGCCGTCCGGCGAAAAACGTTCGATCAACGCCGGCTCAACGCCGCGGACCGGGCCTCCGGCCGCCCCGATGATGCGCCGCGGACGGGTCGTGGCGCACGGCGGCGCGCGGGAGCCGGGTGAAAACCATGGGATTCCCTCCGGTCACTCTCGGTGACCGCGGGCCGGCCCGGCGGGCGGCGGCGCCGGGCGGCGATTGTCAGCGGCTGGTGCGACACTCGGCTGTGCACAGGAGGGGACCCTTCCGAGGAGGGCGAAGATGCTCACCACCCGTTTCGTCGACGGCGCTCCGAACTGGATCGACGTCACCACGTCCGACCTCGACGGCACCGCCGCCTTCTACGGCGGCCTCTTCGGCTGGCGGTTCCGGTCGGCGGGCCCCGAGGCCGGCGGCTACGGCTTCTTCGAGCTGGACGGCAGAACCGTCGCCGGTGGTGCGCCGATCGGCGCGGAGCAGGGCCCGCCGTCCTGGACGGTGTACTTCCGGAGCGGGGACGCGCAGGCCAGCGCGGACGCGGCCGAGCGGGCGCACGGCCGGGTGTTCTGCCGGCCGATGGACGTGATGGGGCAGGGCCGCATGGCGGTGCTGGTCGACACCGCCGGTGTGCCGTTCGGGGTCTGGCAGCCCGAGCGTCTGCAGGGCATGGACCTGGCCGGCGAGGCCGGTTCGCTGTGCTGGGTCGAGCTGTACACACCGGACGTCGCGGCGGCGGCCGCGTTCTACTACCGCACGCTCGGCCTGGAGACGTCGGCCGTGCCCTTCCCCGGTGGCTCGTACACCTGCGTCAATCCGGCCGAGGGCGGGGAGGAGGCGATGTTCGGCGGGATGGTCCCGCTGGCCGACGACCCCACGGAGGCGGCGGCCGGCGCGTACTGGCTGCCGTACTTCGAGGTCGAGGACCCGGACGCGGTCGTCGCGCGGGCGCTGGACCTGGGCGGCACGGTCCGGGTGCCCGCCACCACGGTGGAGGGCGTCGGCCGCATGGCCCGCCTCGCCGACCCCCAGGGCGCCCGCTTCGCAGTGATCCACGGCGAGCCCCCGCAGGAGTGAGCGGCCGGCGTTCTAGGCGGAGCCGCGGCGTACCAGTGTCGTCGGCAGGATCACGCCGGGTGGTGCGTCCGGCGCGTTCTTGTCGCGGTGGCCGCGGTCGAGGCCGGTCAGCAGCAGGCTCGCCATCAGGCGGCCCATCTCCTCGATGTCCTGACGGACCGTCGTCAGGGGCGGGTCGGTCTGGTCGGCGACGGGCAGCATGTCGTCGAAGCCGATCACGGCGACGTCCTCGGGCACGCGCCGGCCGCACTCGCGCAGCACGCGCAGGGCACCGGAGGCGGTGAGGTCGTTGGCGGCGAACACGGCGTCCACGTCCGGGCGGCGGTCCAGGAGTTCCCGCATGGCGCGCTCCCCGCCGGCCGGGGTGAAGTCGCTCTCCACGATCAGCCGTGGATCGGCGTCCCCCATGACGTCCCGGAAGCCGTCGAGCCGGTCCACCGCGGAGGTCTGGTCGAGGGCGCCGGTGATGTGCGCGATCCGCTTACGGCCGAGGGAGACGAGATGGCGTACGGCCGCGCGGGCCCCGCCCCGGTTGTCGGAGTCGACGTACACCGAACGGTCCGACGTGTCGCTCCAGTCGGGCCGCCCGCCGAAGACCGTGGGCACCCCCGCGCCCCGGATCAGCCCGGGCAGCGGATCGTCGAGGTGCAGCGAGAAGACGAGCGCTCCGTCGACGTGGCCGCCGGCGAGATAGCGGGCCACGCGCGCGTGGTCGTCCCGGCCCTCCGTCAGCAACAGCACGAGCTGGCTGTCATGGGCCGTCAGCTCCTTGCTGATCCCGCGGAGCTGAAGGCCGAAGAAGGGGTCGGCGAAGACCCTGGTCTCCGGTTCCGCGATGACCACGGCGACGGCGTCGTGCCGCCGGGTCACCAGGCTGCGCGCCGCCCGGTTGGGGACGTACCCGAGTTCCTCGACCGCCCGCCGCACCCGTTGCACGAGCGGCTCCCTGACCCCCTCGCCGCCGTTGACCACGCGGGACACGGTGGCCCGAGACACCCCGGCCAGCGCGGCGACGGCCTCCAGCGTGGGACGCGGCGCTGTCTCGGTCACGACGGAACTCCCCTCGGCGATTCCGGCCCAGGATAGCTCCGGGCCGCACACGGGAGAGAGCGCTCTCGGCCGGTGGGCCGCACGCCCACGGAGCGTTCCGCCACGCCCGGCAACAGCCGCCCCGGCGCGGGCGCGAGTCACGCTCAGGCCGCCGGCCCGAGCCCCGAACACGGGGCCTCACTCAAGCCGGGGGCGGGGCCATGTCCTGCCAGGGCAGGCCGCCGAGCGCGCCGTCGGCCGCGGTAAGCGGGAGCCTGGAGGCGGCCAACACCCCGTACAGTGCGGCCAGTTCACGGTCGTCGACGACGAGCGGCGCGGCGTCCAGCAGGCCGACCGCGAGTTCCCGCCCGCCAGGCCCGTCCGAGTCAGGCTGATGAGGCACTGTCCCGGCCGGGCGTCGGCCGGGCCGAGGAGGCGGGGCTCGGACGACCTCGGCCGCGGAGACCGGCACCCGTGCCGTGCACGACGCGTCGGCGGCCTGGGCGCCCGCCCCGATCATGCCGAGGACTCCCCCACGGCCGGCCGGGCCGACACCTGTGTGCCCAGGGCGGCGGCCGGCCCGGTGCGCCACCCGGCCACCCCGGCGGAGTCCGGCAGCGCCGGCAGTTCGCCGCCCGCGCCACCGTGCTGACAGATCACCCCGCGCAGGGCGGGCCGTACGCCCGGAAACCTGACGTCGGCCTTCACGATGTACGCCTCGTTCCCGGGGAACAGCAGGACGGCCCGCACCCGCTCCCCCGCGACCGCCGCCCCGGCCGACCGGCCACGACGAGGATCACGGCCCACCCCGCGGAGCGCTCAGTGCTCGTGTGCGGCCTTGGTCTCGTCCGTCGAGTGCGCCGCGTGCGGGTCATGCGGCTCGTATCCGGGGATCGTCCCGTCCGTCTTCTTGACCAGGAACAGCCCCACCATCCCCATGTCCGAGTGACTCTGGACGTGGCAGTGGTACATCCACGCGCCCGCGCCGACACCCTCCCCCGCGATCACCTGGAAGCCGAAGGAGTCGGCGGGGCCCACGATCTTGTTGTCGATCACCTGACTGGGGTCGTCCGGACCGGTGAGCATTCCGGTGCGGTTGTCCGCCCAGCGGTGACCGTGCATATGGAAGGTGTGGTAGTACTCGCCGTGCGTGATCATCACGAACTCGACCCGGTCGCCCACCGTCGCCTCGAAGTCGGGTCCGGTGTGCGGCGCACGGTTGTTGATGGTCATGTCGTTGAAGACGATGGTGTGCGTGCGGTCGGGCAGGATGTCACCCTTGCGGCGCACGATCACCGGGCCGTACAGGCCCTTGCGGACGCCGCCGGTGCCGTGCTCGGTGCCGACGACGTGGTCGTGGTAGTGCCAGTAGCCGGCGCTGCCGGAGCGCCAGGTGCCGTCCGACCGGCGGCCGGGCGCATGGGTGCGCCAGGTGTAGGTGCGAGTGCCACCGGGCTCGACGTCGCTCTTGTTCAACTTGGTGCCGTCGCTGGAGATCTCGTAGTCGAGGCCGTGGACGTGCAGGCTCACGTTCACGTCCATGGTGTTCTCGAACTCGATGTGCAGCGTGTCGCCCTCGTTCAGCTCGATGAGCGGGCCGGGGATCGAGGCCTTGCCCTTCTCGAAGCCGTAGCCCATCTGCCCGTCGGCGAGCTTCTCGGCGTAGAGCTTGATGTGTCTGACGTCGCCGCCGGCCGGCGCGGTGCGCGGCGGTGTGGCCGCGCTGACGGCCTCCGGCGCCAGTGACAACGATGTCGCGACCGCCGCGCCGCCCAGCAGCACCTTCCGGTTGAACGCGCGTCTGTCCATGCGGAACTCCCCACCTCGGTAAGGGCTTTGCGGAGGCGTACCTGTGATGAACCTGTGCGACGGTACCTGTCCGGCGCCCGTTTATCCACTCTCAGGACAAAGTTTGTTTGATTGCGGTCGTAAGTATTGGCGAGCCGAGCAAAGGGGCCTAGCTTTCTTGGCGCTGTTGCCGTGACCGAGGAGGTGCCCATGCGCTTACGAGAGTTGAGCGCCAGAAGCAGGAGAAGACGGACCTGGGCGGCCACCATGACCGCGGGAGTCGTCGCGGCCGGACTGCTCTCGGGGCCGGCCGCGAGCGCGCGACCGGCCCCGGACCCATCCCTGACAACGATGTCGATCAAGTCGCCGCCGGGCGGCGCGAACGTAAGGGTGCTGCTCTTCTACGGCTCCGCGGCCGCCGGCGACGAGTCACCGCTGGTGAACGCCGGGATCGCGGCGATCGAGAAGATAGGTCTGGCCGGCCCGGCGCAGGAGCGCTTCACCGTCGAGGCCACCGACGACGCGGCCGTGTTCACCAACGCGACGAAGCTCGGCCGCTTCAACTCCGTCGTCTTCCTGACCGGCGGCGGCGATGTCCTCGATCCCGACCAGGAGGCCGGACTCGAGGCCTACATGGAGGCGGGCGGCGGATTCGTCGGCATCCATGACGCGGCCCGCGCCGAGCCGTACTCGGACTGGTTCACCGGTCTGATCGGCGCCCGCCCGGCCGCCTCGAGCCCGGCGGCGGTCCAGCGGGCCACGGTCGAGGTGGGCGACCGCCGGCATCCGGCCACCAAGGACCTGCCGCTCCAGTGGAAGCGGCCGGACCAGTGGTTCAACTGGGTGAAGAACCCGTCCGGCGACGTGCACACGGTGGCCCGGGTGCGCGAGTCGACGTACCAGCCCGGGGCGAGCGCCAACGGCGCGGACCACCCGGTCAGCTGGTGCCGGGACTACGACGGCGGCCGGTCCTTCTACACCGGCATGGGCGGCACCGTCTCGTCGTACGACGAGACCGACTTCCGCACCCATCTGCGCGGCGCCCTGCTGTGGACGACCCGGCTCAGCCAGGCCGACTGCACGGCGACCATCAACGCCAACTACCGCGCCGAGCGCCTCACCCAGGCCAACCAGCCCGGGCAGAACGACCAGATCGGCGAGCCGCACGGCCTGGTCACCGCGCCCGACGGCCGGGTGCTGTACATCGGCCGCGGCGGCGCGGACTCCTCGCAGCCCGTGATCACCGACTGGAACAACCCGGACGTGGGCAAGGGCAAGGGGCAGATCCACGTCTACGACCCGAAGACCAAGAAGGTCACCCTGGCCGGGGAGCTGACGGTCTTCGGCAACAAGGGCGGCGGCGACGAGCTGACGAAGGTCGAGGAGGGGCTGCTCGGGATCGAGCTCGACCCGCGCTTCGAGCAGAACGGCTGGGTGTACCTGCACTACACACCCCACGCCCAGCTCAACCGCGACACCCAGATGGCGGAGCGGCGGGTCTCCCGCTTCACCCTCGATCCCGCCACCGACAAGCTCGACCTGAGCAGCGAGAAGGTGCTGCTCAAGTGGCCGGTGCAGGTGCACAGTTGCTGTCACGCGGGCGGCGGGATGACCTGGGACTCCCGGGGCAACCTGTACATCGCCACCGGTGACAACAACTCCAGCGGGTTCAGCGACGGGTACTCCGGCAACAACCCGCAGCCCAGCTACAAGGGTGTGTCCTTCGCCGACGCGCGCCGCACCGCGGGCAACACCAACAACCTCAACGGCAAGATCCTGCGCATCCATCCGGAGCCCGACGGGACGTACACCCTGCCGGAGGGCAACCTCTTCACCGGCAAGGAGACCGACGAGGGCGGCGGCAAGACACGCGGCGAGATCTATGTGATGGGTGTGCGCAACCCCGCGCGCATCTTCGTCGACAGGACGACGGACGTCCTGTACGCGGGCTGGGTCGGCCCGGACGCGGGCGAGCCGTCGACCACCTGGGGTCCGGCCAAGTACGACACGTTCGCCGCCATCACCGAGGCGGGCAACCGGGGCTGGCCGTACTGCATGGGCAACAAGCAGCCCTACCGGGACCGCAATCTGCCCGACCCGTCGAAGCCGCTGGGCTGGTACGACTGCGACCACCCGAAGAACGAGTCGCCGAACAACGACGGGCTGGTCGACATCCCGCCGGTCACCGGCAACAACGTCTGGTACTCGCCCCAGGGCGGCGGCCCGGACTACCCGCGTGACGCGAACGGGATCCCCTCGTACAAGAAGGACGAGGCCACCTACCGGCTGCCGTGGCTCAAGGGCGGCGGGCAGGCCGCGATGAACGGTCCCGTCTACCGCTACGACGCGACGAGCGACAGCGCCGTGAAGTGGCCCGCGTACTGGGACGGCAAGTGGTTCATCGGTGACTTCTACGACGCCGACCAGCCGCGCAACGCCGTGCTCATGGATCCGAAGACCCAGGGCGACGGCGGGCTGCCGGTGCACTCGGAGTCCCTGAAGAAGATCGTGCCGATCGGCAACGAGGGCATCAAGAACCTCATGGACTGGAAGTTCGGTCCGGACGGCTCGCTGTACGTCCTCGACTACGGGCGCGGCTTCTTCACCTCGGACGGCAGGTCGGCGCTGTGGCGGGTGACGTACACCGGCGGCGGTCCGACACCGGCCGCCGACCAACTCGCCAGGGGGGCACAGTGATACGACAGCGAAGACTCCTGACGGCGCTGCTGGCCGCCGTCCTCGTGATGCTCGGGCTCCAGGCGACGCCCGCCGCCGGGCGCGACGACGCACCGGCGGCGGCCGAGCAGGTGCTCACCTGGACCGCGGGCGACGACATCACCAAGTACCTCTCGGCACCGACCACGGCGGTCGCGGGGCAGGCCACGATCGTCTTCGAGAACAGCGCGGCGACCGGCAACACCACCGGCATGCCGCACACGCTGACCTTCGTGACCAGCGATCCGGAGTTCAACAACGACGTCCAGGTCAACATCCTCGCCAACCCGTTCGACGATCAGGGCGGCCGGCACACCGCCGAGGTCACCCTGACCCCGGGCCGCTACTTCTACCACTGCACCATCCCCGGCCACGGCCAGATGCAGGGCATCCTGGTGGTGACCGAGGGCGGTGGCTCGGACACGACGGCGCCGGAGACCTCGGCGACGGTCGACGGCACCCGCAACGCGCAGGGCGAGTACGTCGGTTCGGCGAGCGTGTCGATCGCCGCCACCGACGAGGGCTCCGGCGTGGACCGGGTCGAGTACGCGATCGGCGGCGAGGGCGCCTGGCAGCCGTACACCACCCCTGTGGTGATCGACCAGGTGGGCACCCACACCGTGCGCTACCGGGCGACCGACAAGGCGGGCAACGTCGCCGCTGAGAAGAGCGTGGAGTTCACCGTCGTCGCCCCGCCGTCGGACGACTCGACCCCGCCGGACACCTCGGCGACGGTCAGCGGTGAGCGCAACGCCGACGGCGCCTACATCGACATGGCCACGGTCACGGTCACCGCCTCGGACACCGGGTCGGGGGTCAACACCATCGAGTACGCGGTCGGCACGGGCGCCTGGCAGCCCTACACCGGCCCGGTGATGGTGCATCAGACCGGCACCCACACCGTCCGCTACCGGGCCACGGACAAGGCGGGCAATGTGTCCGCCGACAAGAGCGTGGAGTTCACCGTGGTCTCCGCGCCGCCGCAGGACACCACCGCGCCGGTCACCGGCGTGAGCGTCGACGGCACGCGCAACTCGGACGGGGCGTACGTGGGCAACGCCAAGGTGACCGTGACCGCCACGGACGAGGGCGGTTCCGGGGTGGCCGGCATCGAGTACTCGCTCGACGCCGGGCCCTATCTGGCGTACACCGCCCCCGTGGTGGTGGACCGGGCCGGTGCGCACACCGTGGCGTACCGGGCGAGCGACAAGGCCGGCAACACCTCCGAGTCGCGGTCCGTGAGCTTCACGGTCGTCTCGGGCGGCGGCGTGCCCGCGCCCAACTGCCCGGAGTACGACGAGCGGTTGACGGTGATCGTCGGGACGGTCGACACGGGTGTGCCGAACCGGGTCACCAACAACCGGTGCCGCATCAACGAGTTGATCGAGGACGAGAAGGAGTGGACGTCCCAGGCGCTGTTCCTCAAGCATGTGAAGACGGTCCTGGACCGGCTCCGCAAGGAAGGTGTGGTCGACCAGCGGGAGTACAACGTCATCCAGCAGGCCGCCCGCGAGTCCGGCGTCGGCAAGCCGGGCCAGACCACGGGCTACCGCACGATCCTGGACGGCACCGCCGACTCGTTCGCCAAGTGGGAGCACGTGGGCGGCGGTTCGTTCGCGCTGAACGGCGACGGGTCGATCACCAGCGGCACCAGCAAGGACGGCCTGGGCATGCTGTGGTTCCCGCAGCGCAAGTACGGCGACTTCTCGCTGCGGCTGCAGTGGCGTGACGACGCTCCGGGCACCGGCAACGCCAACTCCGGTGTGTTCGTGCGGTTCCCGCAGGTCCACGACCACCCGGAGGAGTCACGGCCGGAGTGGGTCGCCATCAAGTTCGGGCACGAGGTGCAGGTGTTCGACCGGCCCGACGGCGACATGTACAAGACCGGCTCGATCTACGGCTTCGACCGGGTCGGGCTGGCCGGCGCCGGTGTGACGCAGAAGGGCACCTGGAACGACTACGAGATCCGGGTGGTCGACCAGCACTACTCCGTCTACCGCAACGGCGTGCTGATCAATGAGTTCGACAACATCGGCGGCCAGGACTTCTACCCGGCCCGCTCGGACGACCCGGGCACGGACGGGCGGCGGTTCGCCTCCGGCTACGTCGGACTCCAGGTGCACAGCACGACGGACGTGATCTCCTACCGGGACATCCGGATCAAGGACCTGTAGGGGACGCGCCGTACCGAGGAACCGTGCGGCGAGGAGCCGGCCGGCCGTCAGGACCCGGCCGGCTTCTCCTTGCGCGCCCGGCTCGGCTGCACCCGCTTGGGCTCCCCCGGCATCTTCGGGTACTCGGGCGGGTACGGCAGGTCGCCCAGCCCGTGCTCGTGCTCGTCCCGGCGCGCCAGGTCGAGCAGGGCGTCCAGGGAGAAGGCGTGCTCGTCCATGTCCGCGTGCACATCGCCCAGTTCGGCGAAGCGCGCGGGCATGGTCGCGAGGTCGAAGTCCTGGGGCCGGGCGTCGTCCACCTCGGACCAGCGCAGCGGGGCCGAGACGGGGGCGTGCGGGCGGGGGCGCACGGAGTAGGCGGAGGCGATGGTGCGGTCGCGCGCGGTCTGGTTGTAGTCGACGAAGATGCGCTCGCCGCGCTCCTCCTTCCACCATTTGATCGTCACCTGCTCCGGCATCCGGCGCTCCAGCTCCCGGCCCACGGCGATCGCCGCGCGCCGCACCTGGGTGAAGGTCCAGCGCGGCTCGATCGGCACGAAGACGTGCAGGCCGCGTCCGCCGGAGGTCTTGGGCCAGCCCCGCAGCCCGCCGAACTCGTCGAGGACCGCGCGCAGTTCGTGGGCGGCGCGCACGGCGTCGGCGAAGTCGGTGCCGGGCTGCGGGTCGAGGTCGATGCGCAGTTCGTCGGGCCGGTCGACGTCGTCGCGGCGCACCGGCCAGGGGTGGAAGGTGAGCGTGCCGAACTGCGTCGCCCACACGACGGCGGCCTCCTCGGTGGGACACATCTCGTCGGCGCTGCGCCCGCTGGGGAAGGTGATGTGGGCGGTCGGGATCCAGTCGGGCATGTTCCTGGGCGCCCGCTTCTGGAAGAAGGACTCGCCGGACACACCCTCGGGGTAGCGCTCCAGGGTGGTGGGGCGGTTGCGCAGGGCGCGCAGGATGCCGGGGCCGACCGCCAGGTAGTACTGGGCGAGGTCGAGCTTGGTGAAACCGCGCTCCGGGAAGAAGACCTTGTCCGGGCTGGACAGCCGTACCGTCCGGCCGCCCGCCTCCAGTTCCACCGCGTCACCCATGGGGACACGGTAGGCGTAGCGGGCACACCTCGCACACCGGGACGCACCCGGCGCTATGCGCGATGCGGCACGCACGCGCACAATCGGAGCATGGATCTGCCGGTCATGCCGCCCGTGAAGCCGATGCTCGCCAAGTCGGTGGCGAGCATCCCGCCGGACCTGCACTACGAGGCGAAGTGGGACGGCTTTCGCGCCATCGTGTTCCGCGACGGCCCCGAGGTGGAGCTTGGCAGTCGCACCGGGAAGCCGCTGACCAGGTACTTTCCCGAACTGGTGGCGGCGCTCAAGGAGCGGGTGCCCGAGCGGTGCGTGCTGGACGGGGAGATCGTGATCGCGCTGAACGGCCGTCTGGACTTCGACGCGCTGACCGAGCGCATCCATCCGGCCGACTCCCGGGTGCGCACGCTCGCCGAGCGGACACCCGCCTCGTTCGTCGCCTTCGATCTGCTGGCGCTGGACGACGCATCGCTGCTGGACGTTCCGCTGACGGACCGGCGGGCGCTCCTGGTGCGGGCGCTGTCCGGCACGACGGCGCCGGTGCACCTGGCGCCGGCGACCACGGACATCGAGGTGGCGCGGCGGTGGTTCGAGCAGTACGAGGGCGCGGGCCTGGACGGCGTCATCGCCAAGCCCCCGGCCGGGCGTTACCGGCAGGACGAGCGGGCGATGTTCAAGATCAAGCATGAGCGCACCGCGGACGTCGTGGTGGCCGGCTACCGCTTCCACAAGAGCGGCCCGGTGGTGGGCTCGCTGCTGCTCGGCCTGTACGACGACCGCGGCACGCTCCAGCACGTGGGCGTGTCCGCCGCGTTCCCCATGAAGCGGCGTGCGGAGCTGGTCGAGGAGCTGGCGCCGCTGCGGATGGCGGATGCGGCCGGGCATCCGTGGGCGGCCTGGTCCGAGGAGTCCGCGCACGAGACGGCCCGGCTGCCCGGGGCGCCGAGCCGCTGGTCGGGCAAGAAGGACCTGTCCTGGGTGCCGCTGCGACCGGAGCGGGTGGCGGAGGTGGCGTACGACCACATGGAGAACGGGGCCCGTTTCCGGCACACGGCCCGCTTCCGCCGCTGGCGCCCGGACCGCACCGCCGAGAGCTGCACCTACGCCCAGCTGGAGGAGCCGGTGGGCTACGACCTCGCGGAGATCCTGGGCCCGCAGAGCTGACACACGGCGCGCGCCCGGGCGACGGGCGGCTGGGCCGATCGGCGTAGTCGGCGCGCGCGATCGGGTTCCCTCGGGTAAAGGGCCGTCGATGAACCGAACCTATGAACGGACGATCGACGGCATGGACGGGGTGGCGACGGTGGGCGTGGGGCAGCGGGTGCGCGGACGGCGCACGGCGACGACGGCGGCCGTGCTGGCCGCCACGATCATGGCCTTGCTGGTGGCGGGCTGCACGGCGCGGCACCGCCCGGTGGACGACGGCCGCGGCCGGGAGGTCCGCCCGGCGCCGTCGACGAGCGCCACGACGGGCGCGGGGCCCGGCACCGCGAGCGGCCCGGTACTCGCGGTGAAGATCGACAATGTGGGTGCCGCCCGCCCGCAGACGGGCCTGGACGCGGCGGACGTGGTGTACGCGGAGCAGGTCGAGGGCGGGCTGAGCCGGCTGATGGCGGTGTACGCCGCCAGACTGCCCGCGGTCGTGGGACCGGTACGCAGCGCCCGCGAGTCCGATCTGGAGCTGCTGCGTCAGTTCGACCGGCCGACGCTCGCCTTCTCCGGGGCGCAGCACAAGCTGCTCCCGCTGATCGACCGGGCGCCGCTGCGGCCGGCGACGCCCGACGACACGCCCGACGCGTACTTCCGCGCGGGCGACAGACCCGCGCCGCACAACCTGTATCTGCGCCCGCGGCGGCTGCTGTCCGAGCCGCCCGGCGCGGCGGCCCTGACCACGGGCTTCCACTACGGCGCCGCGCCCTCGGGGGGCCGGGCCGAGAGCTCGCGCACCGTGCGCTATCCGTCGGCCCGCTTCACGTTCACCTGGTCCGCGGACCGCGGTCGCTGGCTGGTCTCCATGGACGGCAGACCCGCCGAGACCGCCGACGGTGCGCGGGTGGCTCCCGCGACGGTCGTGGTGCAGTACGTGACGGTGCGCCCGTCCGCCTACCACGATGTGCTCGGCAACAACACGCCGTACACGGAGACGGTGGGCTCCGGGACGGCGGAGGTGCTGCGCGGCGGCCGGGCCTACGACGCCGTCTGGAAACGGGCGGACGCGAGCGGCGGCACCGAGTTCAGCACGGCGGACGGGGAACCGCTGAACTTCGCCGAGGGCCAGGTGTGGGTGGTGTTCGCGCGGGCCGCCCGCTGAGCTCAGGGCCGGGCGGCCAGGGGCTCCGCGGGATGGCGCAGCCCCTCCGCCGCGTCCGCGACCCGGCGGATCAGATCGAAGAACACGCCCTGCTCCGCGGCGGAGAGCGGGGCCAGGAAGACCTGGTTCATCCGGGCGGTGCGCACGGTCAGCTTGCGGTGGGTGCGCAGGCCGTCCTCGGTGAGCCGGAGCAGAAAGCGCCGGCCGTCCCGCGGGTCGCGCACCTTGCCCAGCAGTCCCCGGCGGCCGAGCCGGCTGATCACCTCGGCGACGGTGGACCGGTCGAGGCCCACCCGCTCCCCCACGGTGCGCTGGTCCAGGCCTGGCTCGACGACGAGCGCGTTCAGGACCGCGAACTGCGGCGAGGTGATCTCCTCCGAGACCATCGTGTTCCACAGCAGGTAGTGCGCCTGCTGGAGCCGCCGGGCCAGGTGCCCGGGATGGGTGGTGAGGTCCACCGCGGCCATGTGTGCTCCCGTGGTCGAATTCGTCGGTGCACTGAACGATACCCATCGGCAGCTCGCCTGTCTGCGGCCACTATCCGCGTCACCCGAGGTCTTGACGCCCTCGTGGGGCGGTGGCAGCGTGAGGGGCACTTCAGCGAATAGTCAGTGCCCTGATTAATTCCGGGCTTGAGCTTGACTTGGCGTGCTTGCTGCACCGTCGTCGGGGTGTTCGGACGAGAGAGGGCTTCACGGATGGACAAGGTGGTCGCCACGGCCCTGGAGGCGGTGGCGGATGTGCCGGACGGTGCGTCGCTGGCAGTGGGCGGCTTCGGGCTGAGCGGCGTGCCGAACGTGCTGATCCAGGCGGTGTACGAGCGGGGTGTCTCGGGTCTGGGCGTGGTCTCGAACAACTGCGGGGCGATGGAGTCCGGGCTGGCGGTGCTGCTGGCGGCGGGCCGGATCGCCCGGGTGACCGGGTCCTACATCGGGGCGAACAAGGAGTTCGCGCGGCAGTATCTGGCCGGTGAGCTGGAGGTCGAGCTGATCCCGCAGGGCACGCTGGCGGAGCGGCTGCGGGCCGGCGGTGCCGGGATCCCCGCGTTCTACACGCCGGCCGGGGTGGGCACGCAGGTCGCCGAGGGCGGGCTGCCCTGGCGCTACGACGGCTCCGGCGGCGTCGCGCTGGCCTCCCCGGCGAAGGAGGTGCGGGAGTTCGACGGCGTCGAGTACGTGCTGGAGCGGGGGATCCGGACGGACTTCGCGCTGGTGCGCGCGGCCAGGGGCGACCGGCACGGGAACCTCGTCTTCAACAAGTCCGCCCGGAACTTCAACCCGCTCGCGGCGATGGCCGGCCGGGTGACGGTGGCCGAGGTGGAGGAACTGGTGGAACCCGGCGCCATCGACCCGGACGCGGTGCAGCTGCCGGGCGTCTTCGTGCAGCGGGTGATCGCCCTGACGCCCGAGCAGGCCGCGGACAAGAAGATCGAGCAGCGGACGGTGAGCAGCTGATGGCCTGGAGCCGCGAGGAGATGGCCGCGCGGGCCGCACGCGAGCTGGCGGACGGCCAGTACGTCAATCTCGGCATCGGGCTGCCGACGCTCATCCCGAACCATCTGCCGCCCGGCGTCGAGGTGATCCTGGAGTCGGAGAACGGCATTCTGGGCACCGGCCCGTACCCGGCCGAGGACCAGGTCGACCCGGATCTGATCAACGCGGGCAAGGAGACCGTCACCGTGCTGCCGGGTGCGTCCTTCTTCGACTCGGCGCTGTCCTTCTCGATGATCCGCGGCGGGCACATCGACGTCGCGGTGCTGGGCGCCATGCAGGTGTCGCGGAGCGGCGATCTGGCGAACTGGGCGGTCCCGGGGAAGATGATCACCGGGATCGGCGGGGCGATGGACCTGGTGCACGGCGCCCGCACGGTGATCGTGGTGATGACCCACACCGCGAGGGACGGCTCACCGAAGATCGTGGAGCGGTGTGCGCTGCCGCTCACCGGCAAGGCATGTGTGAACCGGATCATCACCGATCTCGGCGTGATCGACGTGACCGACGACGGGCTGTCGCTCGTCGAGTGCGCGCCCCACGTGGACGCGGACGAGATCGTCGCGAAGACCGACGCCGAACTGAGCGTCGCGGAGGGACTGCTGTGAACCCGGTGTACATCGTCGATGCCGTACGCACGCCGATCGGACGGTACAACGGCGCGCTCGCGTCCGTCCGCCCGGACGACCTGGCCGCCCACGCGATCGGCGCGCTCCTCGGCCGTACCCCCGGCCTGGATCCGGCGCGGATCGAGGACGTGTACGTCGGCAACGCCAACGGAGCGGGCGAGGAGAACCGCAACGTCGGCCGCATGGCCGCACTGCTGGCGGGGCTGCCGGTCTCCGTGCCGGGCGTCACCGTCAACCGGCTGTGCGCGTCCGGTCTGGAGGCGGTCGTGCAGGCGGCCCGGGCCGTCGCGGCCGGCGACGCCTCCGTCGTCGTGGCGGGCGGGGTCGAGTCGATGACCCGGGCGCCCTATGTCCTGCCCAAGTCCGACCGGCCCTTCCCGGCCGGGCACGCCGAGCTGTACTCGACCACGCTCGGCTGGCGCATGGTCAACCCCCGGATGGACCCGCAGTGGACCGTCCCGCTCGGCGAGTCCGCCGAACTCATCGCGGAGAAACACAAGATCAGCCGCGCGCAGCAGGACGAGTTCGCCCTGGACAGCCACCGGAAGGCGGCAGCGGCCCAGGCGGCGGGCCTGTTCGACGCCGAACTCGCCCCCGTGACGATCCCGCGGCGCGCCGGCGACCCGGTCGTCCTCGCCGCCGACGAGTCCGTACGGCCCGACGCCTCGCTCGCCGCGATGGCGAAGCTCAAGCCGTCCTTCCGGGACGCGAACGGCACCGTCACCGCGGGCAACGCGTCCCCGTTGAACGACGGCGCCGCGGCCCTGCTGCTCACCGACGAGGAGGGCCTGCGGGCCACCGGGCGCGAGCCGCTGGCCCGCGTCGCGGCGACCGGGGTCGCCGCGCTCGACCCGCAGTACTTCGGGCTCGCCCCGGTCGAGGCCGTGCACCGCGCGCTCGCCAGGGCCGGCCGGGGATTCGGCGATCTGTCCGTGCTGGAGCTGAACGAGGCCTTCGCCGCGCAGGTCCTCGGCTGTCTCGCCGAGTGGCCCGAGTTCGACCCGGCGATCCTCAACCCGCGGGGCGGAGCCATCGCGCTCGGCCACCCGCTCGGCGCCTCCGGCGCCCGGCTCGCGGGCACCGTCGCCCACCAGCTCGCCCGGCGCGGCTCCGGCACCGGTGTGGCCACCCTCTGCATCGGCGTCGGCCAGGGCCTCGCCCTCGTCCTCGAACGGTAGCGCCGCGCCGCCCGCGCCCGATGACGACCGCGGGCCGGCTGCGGCTGGTCGCGCGGTTCCCGCGCCCTCGCCGGGGTGCGACACCGCCCCTGCTCCGATGAGCCCCTCCGGATCGCCAGGAAGCCCCCATGACTCTCACCCAGCACGACATCGACCAGGAGATCGCGGCCGCGCACGCCGCGTACGAGAAGCGGGTCGCCGAGGGCGCCCCCGTGGAGCACCATCCGCGCCGCGACTACGCCCCGTACCGCTCCTCGGTGCTGCGCCACCCGAAGCAGCCGCCGGTCGCCGTCGACGTACGGCAGGACCCGGAGCTGGTGGAGCTGCACTCCCCCGCCTTCGGGGAACGCGACATCACCGAGACCGACAACGACCTCACCCGGCAGCACACGGGTGAGCCGATCGGGGAGCGCATCACCGTCTCCGGCCGACTCCTGGACCGCGACGGCCGTCCGGTGCGCGGCCAGCTGATCGAGATCTGGCAGGCCAACTCGGCCGGCCGCTACGCCCACCGGCGCGAGCAGCACGACGCCCCGCTGGACCCCCACTTCACCGGCGTCGGCCGCACCCTGACCGACGCCGGGGGCCGCTACCGGTTCACGACCGTCCAGCCGGGCCCCTACCCCTGGCGCAACCACGTCAACGCGTGGCGCCCGGCGCACATCCACTTCTCGGTGTTCGGCACGGCGTTCACCCAGCGGCTGGTGACGCAGATGTACTTCCCGAACGACCCGCTGTTCCCGTACGACCCGATCCTGCAGTCCGTGACGGACGACGCGGCCCGGCAGCGGCTGGTGGCCACCTACGACCACAGCCTGTCGGTGCCGGAGTTCTCGTTGGGCTACCACTGGGACATCGTGCTGGACGGCCCGCGCGCCACCTGGATCGAGGAAGGACGCTGACCCGCCATGACGAGGATCGACACGGACCGGCCCGAGAGCGTGCTGCCCACCCCCTCGCACACGGTCGGCCCCTTCTACGGCTATGCGCTGCCCTTCCCCGGCGGCGGTGACCTCGCGCCGGTGGGCCACCCGGACACGATCACCCTCCAGGGGCATGTGTACGACGGCGCGGGCGAGCCGCTGCCGGACGCGCTCGTGGAGCTGTGGGGCCCGGACCCGGACGGCACCGTGCCGCGGGTCGACGGCTCGATCCGGCGCGACCCGGCCACCGGCGGCCATCTGGGCCGCAACGGCGTGGAGTTCACCGGCTGGGGGCGGATCCAGACGGACGCCGCCGGGCACTGGTACGCGCGCACGCTGCGGCCCGGCCCGCGCGGGTCCTGCGCCCCCTGCCTGAGCGTGTGCGTCTTCGCGCGCGGACTGCTCGTCCACCTGTTCACCCGGATCTATCTGCCCGGGGACGAGGCCGCCCTGGCCGCGGACCCGCTGCTCGCCCGGGTCGCCCCCGAGCGGCGCGGCACGCTGATCGCCACCGACGAGGGCCGGGGGACGTACCGGTTCGACATCCGGCTGCAGGGCGAGGGCGAGACCGTCTTCCTGGAGTACCGGTGACCCGCGGCGGGCGGGCGGCGCCGCAGGCGGACGGCGACGCCGGTCTGCTCGCCCCCGGGTGGACCGGCTCACCCGCCGCGAACGCGACGAGCGACACCGCGTATCTGCGGGCGCTGCTCGACGCGGAGGCCGCGCTGACCCGCGCCCAGGCCGCACTGGGGCTCGCACCGGCCGAGGCCGCGCGGGCGGTGACCGAGGCCGCCGGTACCGCCCGTTTCGACCTCCGTTCCCTCGCCGACCGCGCCCGGGCCGGCGGGAACCCGGTGCTCCCCCTGGTCGCCGATCTGACCGCGGCGGTCGGCGCGGAGTACGGACCGTACGTCCACCGGGGCGCCACCAGCCAGGACATCCTGGACACGGCGACCATGCTCGTCGCCGTGCGCACCCTGGCGCCGGTCCTCGCCGACCTCACCCGGACCGAGCGGGCCCTGGCCCGGCTGGCCGCCGAGCACCGCGACACGCCGATGCCGGGGCGCACGCTGACCCAGCACGCCGTACCGACCACCTTCGGGCTGAAGGCGGCGGGCTGGCGCTCGCTGGTGCTCGACGCGCGGGACCGCGGCACGCTGGTCCGCGCCGCGCTGCCCGCGCAACTCGGCGGCGCGGCCGGGACGCTGGCCGCCCTCGGCGCGTTCGGCGCGCCGGACGCGCTCGCCCTGCCCGCCGCCTACGCCCAGGAACTCGGGCTCGCCGCACCCCTGTTGCCCTGGCACACGCTGCGCACCCCGATCGCAGACCTGGCGGGCTGCCTGGCCTTCACGACCTGCGCGCTCGGCAAGATCGCCGCGGATGTGCTCACCCTGTCCCGCACCGAGATCGGCGAGGTCACCGAGGGCAGCGGCGGCGGCTCGTCCGCCATGCCGCACAAGGCGAACCCGGTGCGGTCCACGCTGATCGCGGCGGCGGCCCGGCGGGCCCCGCAGCTCGCCGCGACGCTCCACGGCTCGCTGGTGGCCGACGACGAGCGGCCCGCCGGGGCCTGGCACGCCGAGTGGGAGCCGCTGCGCGACCTGCTCCGGCTGACGGGCGGCGCGGCCCGGGACGCGGCGGAGCTGGCGGAGGGGCTGCGGGTGCACCCGGACGCGATGCGCCGCAACCTCGATCTCACCCACGGGCTGATCGTCTCGGAACGGCTGTCGGCCGAGCTGACACCGGTCCTCGGCCGCGCCCGCGCCAAGGAACTGCTCACCGGACTCGCCCACCGCGCCCGCACCGAGGGACGCGCCCTCGGCGCGCTCCTCGCGGCCGAACCCGAGCTGACGGACGTCGACCTCGACGACCTCACCGATCCCGCCCGTTACACCGGCTCCGCCGGAGCCCTCACCGACCGTGCCCTGGAGCGACATTGACCGGAAAACTCCTCAACCACCGTGCCGAAGGCTCCGCTTCGGCTCCCCCGCTGCTGCTCGGCCCCTCCCTCGGCACCTCGTACGCGCTGTGGGACGCGGTCGCCCCCGAACTGTCGACCTCACACCGGGTGGTCCGCTGGGACCTGCCGGGACACGGCGGTTCGGCGGCGGACCTGATCGGGCCGGGGGCCGACGTGGGCGACCTGGCCCACCTGGTGCTCGCGCTCGCCGACTCCCTCGGCATCGAACGCTTCGCCTACGCGGGCGTGTCGCTCGGCGGCGCGGTGGGGCTGCATCTCGCCGTGCACCACCCCGAGCGGCTCGACACGCTGGCCGTGATCTGTACCTCCGCCCACTTCAACGGCGCCGCTCCCTGGCAGGAGCGGGCCGAGCGGGTCCGCCGGGAGGGGGTCCGGTGGCTGGCGGAGAACGCCGACGCCCGCTGGTTCACACCGGGTTTCACCGTGCCGCGGCTCGTCCGGGACCAGCGGGACGCCGACCCGGCTGCCTACGCCGCCTGCTGCGACGCCCTGGCCTCGTTCGATCTGCGGGACCGGCTGGCCTGGATCTCCGTGCGCACGCTGCTGGTCGCGGGCCGGGAGGACCGCGCGACCCCGCCCGCCCACCTGCGGGAGATCGCGGACGCGGTGCCCGGTGCCGCGCTCGTCGAGATCCCCGGGGCCGCGCACCTGGCGCCCGCCCAGTGCCCGCGGGCCGTGCTGACCGCGCTGCGGACGCACCTGGGCGGCGCGGCCGCCGGTACCGGGCAGGGCATGGCGGTGCGCCGGGAGGTGCTGGGCGACGCGCACGTCGACCGGGCGCAGGCCCGGCAGACCCCGTTCACGGCCCGCTTCCAGGACTTCATCTCCCGGTACGCCTGGGGCGAGATCTGGACCGATCCGACGCTCTCGCGCCGCGAACGCAGCATGATCACGCTGACGGCCCTGGTCGCGCGGGGCCACCACGACGAACTCGCGATGCATGTACGGGCGGCCAGGCGCAACGGGCTCACCCCCGAGGAGATCGGCGCGGTCCTGCTGCAGACGGCCGTGTACTGCGGTGTCCCGGCGGCCAATTCGGCGTTCGCCACCGCCCAGCGGGTGCTCGCCGAGGAGGACACGCCGGGCACGGGACCGCACGGAGGGTGACCCTGGTGGTCGTAGCAACAGAAGCATCTGCCGCCCGCCGGCCCGCCGTGCCTAGGGTGGCGGCATGTCCACTGTTCTGATCACCGGCGCGACCTCCGGGCTCGGCCGGTACGTCGCCCTCGAACTGGTCCGCTCCGGCCATGTCGTCCTCGCCCACGGGCGGGACGCGCAGCGGACCGGGCGACTGGTCGACGAGTTGCGTGCGCACGGCGAGGCGGAGGGCTTTGTCGCCGATCTGGCCTCGCTGTGCGAGGTGCGCGAGCTGGGTGCCCGGGTGGCCGCGGCCCATGACGGCCTCGACGTGCTGGTCAACAACGCGGGCGTGGGCAGCGGGCCGCCCGGCGCGGGCCGCGAGCTGAGCGCCGACGGGCACGAACTGCGGCTGGCGGTGAACTACCTCGCGCCGGTCGTGCTGACCCGGGCGCTGCTGCCGGTGCTGCGGGCGCAGACGTCCGCGCGGATCGTCAACGTCGGCTCCGTCGGTCAGGAGCCGCTCGACTTCGCCGATCCCGAACTGCTGCGCGGCTACAGCGGGATGTCCGCCTACCGCCGCAGCAAGTTCGCGCTGGCCGCGTTCACGTTCTCGCTGGCCGCGGAGCTGGCCGGCAGCGGGGTGGCGGTGAACGTGCTGCACCCGGCGACCTTCATGGACACCGCGATGGTGCGCGAGGGCGGGATCACCCCGTGGAACTCGGTCGCGGACGGCGCGCCCGGCGTGCTGGCCCTGGCCACGCGCGAGTCGGGCTCCGGCGGGTTCTACGACGGCACCCGCCCGGCCCGGGCGCACGAGGGGACGTACGACCCCGAGGTGCGCGAACGGCTGACCGCGGTCACCGACCAACTGCTCAGGGTGTGACCGGACCCGGCCGTACGACACGGGCGGTGTGCATCCGGCCCACGGGCGGCACCACCGGCGCCACCGGCACGGTCAGTACAGCCCGCTCGCCGTCTCCAGTTCCTTCTCGGCCCGCGCCACCAGTCCGTCCGCGCCGCATGAACGCGCCAGTGACAGGCCCCGGTTGAGTTCGGTGGCCGAGTGGGCCGCGATGCCGTACTCGATACGGGCCGCCGCGTGCTCGTACTGGCAGGGGGAGGCCTCCAGATACGCCACGGCCTGGGCGGCGAGGCGCACCGCGCGCTGCCCGGTCTCCAGGGCCGCCGCACAGCGCAGCGCCTCGCCGATCGCCGTGTCGGTGCCGAACCGCTCGGCCTGTCGGCGGGCTTCGGTGGCGAGCTGGGCGGCCCGCGCCGGGTCCGTCACGGCGAGCACCCTGGCCAGGTCGACGGCCCAGGGCGCGAGGACCGGGTTGTGGCCGCCGCGGGACGCCGCCGTCTTCTCGGCGGCCTCCAGTTCGTTGATGCCCTCCTCGGTGCGGCCGACGGCGAGCAGCAGCCGGCCGCGCACGGAGCGGGTGTCGGGCAGCACGATGGTCGACGGATAGGGCGGCGCGAAACCGTACTGCTCGGCGACCGTCCAGGCCTCCTCGACCCGGCCGCGGGCCAGCAGGGTGTCGACGAGTCCGCAGGTCGCCGACCAGTGCAGGGGCAGCCGCCGGCCGACCCCCTCGGCCAGTTCCAGCGATTCGCGCAGGATGGTCTCCGCGTCCTTCAGCCGGCCCTGTCTGCGGTAGGCGAGACCCAGGAACGCGTTCGCCAGGGAGAGATGGCCGCCGCTCCAGCGCGCGGTGGTGTAGGCGCGCAGCGCCTCGGCGAACAGGCTCTCGGCACGGTCGAGGCGGTCGGCGTAGGTGTACGAACTGCCCAGCATCATCAGCAGTTCGATGCCCCACTCGGTGTCGGTCCAGCCGAGGCCCGGCGCCAGACGGCCGTTGACCAGGGCGCGGTCGCACAGCTCGACGACCTCCTCGGCGCTCTCGCCGTGCGTCATCGCGTCGAATCCGCGCAGGATCAGCAGGGCCCGCTCGGAGTTGTCGCGGCCGGTGCAGGTCCGGGCGAGGTCGGCGAGCCGCCGGGAGCAGCCCTGCGTCGCGGTCTCGCCGTGGATGCCCTCCCACATGAAGTGCACGGCCTGCAGCCGCATCCGGGCGGGTCCCGGTTCATGGCGGGCCGCCTCGGCCTCGACCGTGCGCACGGCCTCCTCCAACTGGTCGTTGTGGAGGAGCGCCTGGGAGAGGCGGATGACGGCGTCCACGCGGGTGTCTCCGTCGAGGCCGGGCATGCCGAGGGCGCTCTGCAGATGGTCGATGGTGGTGGCGGGCGCCGTCAGCAGGGTGGCGCAGCCCAGTTCGTAGAGCACGCGCGCGTGGACCTCGGGCAGCGGCGGCTCCAGCAGGGCGCGCTCCAGACAGCGGCGGGCCGCGTCGGGCGCGCCGACGGCGAGGTGTTCGCGGGCGGCCTCGCGCAGCTGCTCGACGAGCTCATCGTCGTCGTCCGGGTGCACCCGGAGCAGATGCCGGGAGGCCACGGCGGCACCGCGCCCCGAGTCGGTGACGACCTGGGCGGCGATGCCGTGCATGGCGGTGCACAGCGCTTCGGGGATGGAGTGGTAGACCGCGGTGGCGATCAGCGGATGGACGAACTCCAGGTCGCCGCCGCCCGGACGGGCGTCCGCCGGGTCGGGCTGGGTGAGGATGCGGGCGCTGCACAGCAGATCGGCGCAGCGCTGCGCCACCTCGACGCTCATGGTGGCGAGCTGGGCGACCAGGTCCACGGTGATGCCGGTGCCGAGGATCGCGGCGGCCCAGGCGAACCGGGTGGCGTCGATGCCGAGGCCCTCCAGGCGGGCGACGAGGCCGCCGCCGCGGGCGGAGCGGTTGAGCGGGCGCAGTTCGCCGGCGTGCGTCTCGACCGGGTCGAGTTCGCTGTCCTGGACCTTGGCGAGGAGTTCGACGGTCTCGTACGGGTTGCCGCCGGTGACCGCCCAGACCTCGCGGCAGAACGGGGCGTCCGCGTGCGGGCCGAGGGTGGCGCGGGTCAGTCCGGCCGTGGCGTCCGGGGTGAGGGCGCTGAGGCAGGCGACGGGGCTGCCCGCGGCGGCGGCCACCGCGTCGAGGTGCCGGGCGCTCTCGCCGCTCACCTCGCCGGGCCTGCGGGCGACCACGACCAGCACGGACAGGTCGTGCAGGCGCTCCGTGAAGGCGGTCAGCCAGCGCAGGGTCTCCTGGTCGGCCCAGTGCGCGTCGTCGATCAGCAGCACCAGCGGCCACTCCCGTTTGGCCAGCCGGCTGACCGCGGCGACGAGCCCGTCGCACACGCCCTGCGGGTCGGCCTGCCCCTCCCCGGGGTCCGCTATGCCGAGGGCGGGGCCCGCGATGTCGTACCAGTCGCCGAGGTACTCGCGCGCCTCCTCGGGCATCAGCGACACCAGGGCGGGCTGGAGCAACTGCCGTACCACATTGAACGGGACGGAGCGCAGCGTCTCGCCGCCGCGGGTGGACCACACCGTGCAGCCGCGGCGCTCGGCGATGCGCCGGGTCTCGGCCAGCAGCGCGGTCTTGCCGAGTCCTGCCTCGCCCTGGAACACCAGCAGGTTTCCCGCGGACGACTGGTCGGCGCACAGGACGTCGAGCGCCCGCTTGACGGCGGCGATCTCCGCGTCGCGCTCCCACAGGGAAGCCGAGGCGGCGCGGGGCCGCACCTCCGTCATCCCGTTACCTCCCCAAGTCGCCCGAACGACGTACAGACCCCGAGCGTAGCCGTCCGGCGGGTTGCGCGGAGGAGGGTCCGGACAGCTGCTGCCGTGACGGGTGAACCGGATCGCGACCGAACGACACGCCCCGTCCCGACACGCCGACGTCGAACGAACGGAGGGTCAACGGGCCGTCAACAGAGCCGATTCCCGCACCCTGTGCGACACCGCGGCCGCTGACGCTCCCACGGCTCGTCCAGAACCTGCCGACGGGAGAACAGTCGGGCGGCACGGTGACGTTCCCGCCCCGCCCACGATGACACTGCGGCTACGCAACCGGCAGGGCACGTCGGTTGGCGCATCGCCGGGATCACCGGCCTCGCCACGGCGTACGGATCGGCGCCCGCACCGGCGCGGGCCGCACGAGGCGTGGCAGCCGCCCACGGTGATATTGGGGCCGCTGGGCGGCGCGGGCGTGACGACGGCGCCGACCCCGGCTGCAGAACCGGCCGAGCACACCAGTCACGCATCGGCGGACGGGGCGGTGCTCGGTACCAGGGGTGGCTGCCTGCTCCGGTTCGGCTGGCGGTGTGGATCGTCGCGGCCTGGGCAGCGCGGCTGGTTTCGGGGCCTCTCATCCGGCTTTCACCGAGGCCTCATACGGTGGGGGCATGACGCAGGTGACTCCTCCCGGGTGGTACCCCGACCCCGGGCAGACGAATGACGGTCCGCCCACCGAGCGCTGGTGGGACGGCAAGGCCTGGACGGACCAGACCCGCCCCGCCGGGCCGGCCGCCGCATGGGGTCCCCCGACGCAGCCGGCCGGACTCTATCCGCCGTACCCCGCGCAGCCGCCGGCCGGCGCCCGGCGGGGTCTGCGCACCGGGATCGCGGTCGGCGTGGCGGCGGCGGTGCTCGCATCCATCGGGGTCGGCGTGTACGCGCTGTCCGACAGTGGCTCCGGCGGCGACCGGGCCGGCTCCCAGCGGGGACCGGGCGGGCAGGGCGGTACCGAGGGGCAGAGCGACGGGCCGCGCGATCCCTTCGGCGGGCCGGGCGGCGGCTCGGGCGGCGGGTCCGGCGACTCGGGCGGGTCCGGTGGCGGCTCGCCGGCGCCCGGCCAGTCCGAGGCGCCGAAGGTCGAGGGCGGCGGCACGGTGTCGGACCCGGTCAACGGCATCAGCCTGCCGGTACCGGACGGCTGGACCGGGCAGGCGTTCAGCGCGGGCGCGCAGGTGACGTCCGACCAGTCCTACAAGTGCCCGGGCGACACCTCGCAGACGTGCACCAAGGGCGGTGCCTACTCGGCACCGGCGCTGGCGCTGGGCACCAAGGGGAACACGGCCGAGGAGGTCGCCAAGGCGGACATCGAGGCCAACGCGGAGGAGTCGTACGGAGGCAAGACCTACGGCAGCATCACCTCGCACGAGGTACTGGCCTCCAAGGCGGTCACCGTGGCCGGGCAGAAGGGCTACCTGGTCCGCTGGAAGGCGGTCACGAGCAAGGGCGCCGACGGCTATGTCGAGTCGCTCGCCTTCCCCGCCCCCGCCGGTGCCCGGCAGATGGTGGTGATCCGCTTCGGCGTCGACGCCGGGGAGAACGTGTCGGTGATCGACGAGATCACCCAGGGCATCAAGGTGTCGTCGGGCGGCGGCAACGGACAGGACGTCTGAGCCGGCCGCGGCCACGCCGTCACCGGGGATGCCCCGCTGAAACGGTCGGCCGGGTGGGGCGCCCCTCCGCTCAAGAGGAGCCCCACCCGGCCGGCGGGGTGCGCCGCCCCCGTCCCCACGGTGCGGCGCGCACAGGCCACCGTCCCGTCATCCCGTGGACGGTGGCCTGAGTCTCAGGTCAGGCCCAGCGCGGGCAGCACGGCCGCCTCCACGAACCCGACGAGATAGTCCGCGTCGGCGTACTGGCCGGTCAGCACGGGCCGGATGCGCAGCACGCCGAACATCATGGCGGGCACGTACTCCAGCGCCGGATGGTCCGCGCGTACCTCGCCGCGCTCGACCCCGCGCCGCAGCATCTCCTGGAGCGCGGCGATCTCGGGGTCGACCAGCGCCTCCCGCAGCACGCCTTTCAAGGCGTGGTCGGCCGTGATCGCATGGCCGAGCGACTGCAACAGCCGGGTGTCCTTGCCGGACCAGTCACCCGCGGCGCGCGCGGCCTCGCACAGGTCACCGGCGAGCGATCCGGTGTCGATCCCGCCGAACCGCACCCGGCTGCTGGCGCGCAGCGCCGCCGCCACGAACTGGGGTTTCGTCTTCCACTGCCGGTAGAGGGTGGACTTGCTGCACCGCGTGCTGGCGGCGACGCCCTCCATGGTGACGGAGTCGTAGCCGCACTCGCGGATCTGGTCGAGCACGGCGTCGAAGAACTCCCGCTCACGCTCGGGCGTGATCTTGGAGCGGCGCGAGGAGGCGACCGTCTCCGGTCCGTCCGCGGCCTGCGACGTCATGCGCTGTTCCCCTCACTCCTCGGCCCGCCCGAGTTGCGTTCGAAGGGCGGGTCCACCACCTGTTCCCAGTGTGTCGCACATCAATCGATACGCCAGTGTACCGGTACAGGCGCGTATCGGTACACTGTCGTTTCGGTACGCATACGTATCGATGAGTCCCGGTCGGGGTCCGGGGCTCCGCACCACCACTCGTACGACCGTCAGTGAAAGCGAAAGGGCCGGGGGATGAATGCCCGCACCGAGCCTGCAGAAACGGAGCCGGACTCCATAGCCCGGCCCTCGCTCGTCCGTGAGTTCCTGCTCGTCGCGGGGCTCTTCCTCGTCTACAAGTTCGGCCGCCAACTGGCCACGGGCCACACCGGCGAGGCCTTCCACAACGCCCACCGCGTGTGGGACCTGGAACGGACACTGCGACTGCCGGACGAGGGCGCCGTGCAGTCCGCACTGCTGCACGGCGACGCGCTCGTCCGCCTGGCGAACACCTACTACGCGACGGTCCACTTCCCGGCCACGCTGGCCTTCCTGGCCTGGCTGTACCTGCGGCGCCCCGCGCACTACCTCTGGGCCCGCCGGGTCCTCGCCGCGGTCACCACCGCCGCCCTGGTGCTGCCCTTCACGTTCCCGCTCGCCCCGCCGCGCATGCTGGCCGCCACGGGCCTGGTCGACACCGCCCGCGTCTACGGTCCTTCGGTGTACGGCCCACCGTCGAGCGACCACCTCTCCAACCAGTTCGCGGCGATGCCGTCGCTGCACTTCGGCTGGGCCCTGATGGTGGCGGTCGGGCTGATCGCGGCGACCCGCTCACGCGCGCGCTGGCTGTGGCTGCTGCACCCGCTGATCACCCTCCTCGTGATCGTCGGAACGGCGAACCACTTCTGGCTGGACGCGATCGTCGCCGCGGCCATGCTCGGCCTCGCCCTCGCCGTGATCCGACGGCCGCATCGGCCGCGCCGCTGCACCGGGACGGCGGGCCGCGGCACCCGGCGGTTCGTACCGAAGGAGCAGGTCCTGGTGGGGGCGGGCCGATGAGCGCCGCGCTGGTCGCCGTCGTCCTCTCCCTGGTCTCGGCCGTCGCCTACGCGGCCGCCGCGGTCGCGCAGGAGCGCCTGGCCGCCCGCAGCTCCGGCACCGGCCTGCTGCGGCTGCTGGGCACCGGCGCGTGGTGGACGTCGGTCGCATTGAACGCGGGCGCCGCGGTGCTGCATGTGGTGGCCCTGAAGTACGGTCCGCTGACCGTCGTCCAGCCGCTCGGCGCGCTCACCCTGGTGGCCGCGGTGCCGATGGGGGCCCGGCTCGCCGGGCGGCGGGTCGGCGCCGCCGAGTGGCGGGGCACCGCCCTGACCCTGCTCGGGCTCGCGGCACTGCTGGTCACCGCGTCGGGTCCGGCGCCGCACCGGGTGCTGTCGCTGACCGAGGCGCTGGCGGTGGCGGGTTCGACGGCCGCCCTGGTCGGCGTGCTGGCCCGGCCCGGCGCCCGGCCGGGCCTGCGGCACGCGACGGCGTCCGGCGTCGCCTCGGGCGTGGCCTCGGCGCTCACCCAGACGGTGACGGTGGCGGCGACGGACCGCACCGAACCTGTGCTGAGCCCGGCGGTGATCGTGGTCGCGCTCTTGGTCGCCGCGTTCGCCACCGGCGGGCTGCTGCTGGCGCAGACCGCCTACCGGGACGGCCTGGGCGCGCCGCTCGCCGTGGTGACGCTGGCCAACCCGGTGGCCGCCGCGGTGATCGGCCTCACCCTGCTGGGGCAGGGCCTGCGGGGCGGCACCGGCGGTGTCCTGCTGGCGCTCGCCGGGGCGGCGGTGGCGTCCTGGGGCGTGCTGCTGCTGACCCGGGTACCACGCACCGCCGCACACTCGGTGACCGCGGTGCTGACCCTGGACCCACACACCACGTCGGCCGATCCACCCCACCGCCCGGACCCCGAACGCCTCACCACCCTGTAGGGAGCGCGAACGCGGGCGGCGGCCGGTGCGGGCGGAGATCCTCCGCGCACCGGCCGCCGTCGCCGTGCTGCCGTGCCCTGCCCCGGGGTGCCGGGCCGGGCGGGGTCAGCCCAGGCCCCGCGAGTCCTGCTTGAGCGCGGTGTCGACGGTCAGGGCCGTGGCCACCACGAGGCTCAGCAGGGGCTCGGGGAGCTGGTAGTGGATCTGCAGGACGTAGTTGTCCGCGGTCGTGAACATCGTCTTGGCGAGCCCTTCCCAGGTCTTGGTGATCCGGGCCACCTCGTTGTCCGCGTGGTCGACGATCGCGAAGTTCCACGCCCGCCAGTTCTCCGCCCTGATCGCACCGACCTGCCGGCCGTCCGCGTTCATCGCGAAGTTGATCTTCCCGATCATGTTCTGCTGGACGATCTCACCGACCGGCGAGCCGTCCGGGCGGGTCACGATCACCCGGGACTTGAAGAACTTCGCGGGCCGGGTGAGCACCAGCTGGGGCTGCCCGTAGGGGTCGCGGATCTCCAGCCGGTGCGTCATGAACTGGTCGAGGCTGGAGACGAACCGCAGGACCTTCTTGAGGGCGCTCTGCCCGACCTCGACCACGGCGCCGAGGTCGCGGCCGTGCTGGTCCATGACCTTGTACTCGTTGGTCAGCTCGATCAGCTTGGCCTTCTGGTTCACCACCAGGACGGGCTCGGTGAACAGCGTCCCGCCGCCGGCGGCGCCGCCCGCGGCCCCGACCTGCTGCTGCACCTGCCGCTGGACACGCGGGTCAGCGGCAGGCTGCTGCGGCGCCGAGGCCTGCGGGGCGGCCGCCTGCTGGGCGCCCCGCTGGTCCGGATTGGTGTGTTCGGTCCATTGCGCGCCGTCCCAGTAGCGGAGCGTCTGGGACGCTCCGTGCGGATCGGGATACCAGCCCGCGGGTGTGTTCGATTGCGTGGTCACCGGGGCACAGTACCCCTATGTGACCCGTACCTGACCAGCCCGTCCATTGTGGTCCTCAACCGGGCGTCACTGCGCGCCGATCGCCGGATCGCTGACCCCGGCGCGTCCGTTCTCGACGTGCCCGGCGAAGGCGCGCAGGAAGCCCGGGTCGGCCTCGGACGTCACGGTCAGGTCGTACCAGCGCCGGCTCGCCGAGAGGTCCACGGTGCGCCGGACGGTGGCCCCGGCCCGCACCGTCACCGTCCACGGCCTGCCGCCGTACCCGTCGGTGACCTTCAGCCGCACCGTGCCGGAACCCTTGTTGGCGAAGGTGAGCCGCACGTCGTCGCCGGAGGGGCGCGCGGTGACCTCGGGTCCTGCGGTCCTCCCGGGGCCCTTGAACACCCGCAGGAAGCCGTTCGGGCCGTGCACGGTCAGGTCGTACGAGCCGTTCGAGTACGCCGAGTTCCAGGCGTCGGTGACGGACCTGCCCGCCTCGGTGGTGTACGTCCAGGGTCCGTCGGTGCGGTTGCCCGAGGTGACGAGGAAGGCGGCGCCGGCCCGCGCGCCTGAGGCGAAGGCGAGCGTGAACGTCCCGGCCGCGGGATCGGCCGAGCCGTCCGCCACGGGGGCGTAGCCGAGCGGGCGGGCGCGCCGCAGGCCGCGCTCCTGCCGGGGCAGGGCCGGGTCGGCGGGCGGGGTGGGCACATAGTCGGGGTGCCGGTCGCGGTCGGGCGGCAGATAGCCGTCGGTGGCGGGCAGCGAGGCCGGCCGCGTGTCCTTGCGGGAGAAGTCGAAGGCGGCCGTCAGGTCGCCGCAGACCGCGCGCCGCCAGGGGGAGATGTTCGGCTCGTGCACGCCGAAGCGGCGCTCCATGAACCGGATGATCGAGGTGTGGTCGAGGGTCTCGGAGCAGACGAAGCCGCCCCTGCTCCACGGGGAGACCACCAGCATCGGCACCCGCTGGCCCAGCCCGTAGGGGCCGGCGACATGGCTGCTGTCGCCCTCGAACAGGTCGGGGCCCGCGTCGACCGTGGACCTGCCCTGCGCGGCGGAGGCCGGCGGGAACGGCGGGACCAGGTGGTCGAAGAAGCCGTCGTTCTCGTCGTAGGTGATGAACAGGGCTGTCCTCGACCACACCTCGGGGTTCGAGGTGAGCGCGTCGAGCACCTGGGAGACGTACCAGGCGCCATAGTTCGCGGGCCAGTTGGGGTGTTCGGTGAACGCCTCGGGCGCGGCGATCCAGGAGATCTGCGGCAGGCTGCCGGACGCCACGTCCGCCCGCAGCCGGTCGAAGAAGCCCTCGCCCTTGCGGGCGTCGGTGCCGGTGCGGGCCTTGTCGTACAGCGGGTCGCCGGGCTGGGCGTTCCGGTACTGCTCGAAGTACAGCAGCGAGTTGTCGCCGTAGTTGCCGCGGTACGCGTCCTGTATCCAGCCCCAGCCGCCCTTGGCGTCGAGGCCGTCACCGATGTCCTGGTAGATCCTCCAGGAGATCCCGGCCTGCTCCAGGCGCTCGGGGTAGGTCGTCCAGGAGTAGCCCGCCTCGTCGTTGCCGAGGACCGGGCCGCCGCCGCGGCCGTCGTTGCCCGTGTAGCCCGTCCACAGGTAGTAGCGGTTCGGGTCGGTCGAGCCGATGAACGAGCAGTGGTAGGCGTCGCAGATGGTGAACGCGTCCGCGAGCGCGTAGTGGAAGGGGATGTCGTCCCGGGTCAGGTACGCCATGGTCGTGGCGCCCTTGGCGGGCACCCACTTGTCGTACCTGCCCCCGTCGACGGCGGCGTGCCCGTCGTTCCAGCCGTGCGGGAGGTCCTGGATGAAGGCCAGGCCCAGGTCGTCGGCGTCGGGGCGGAAGGGCAGCAGGTCCTTGCGGCCGTCCGACTGGTACCAGACCGGCCTGCCGTCCGGCCGCGCCACCGGGCGCGGGTCACCGAAGCCGCGAACGCCTCTGAGCGAGCCGAAGTAGTGGTCGAAGGAGCGGTTCTCCTGCATCAGGACGACGATGTGCTCCACGTCCTCGAGCGAGCCCGTGCGGTGGTTCGCGGGCAGCGCGGCGGCCCGTTCGATGCTGCCGGACAGGGCGGTGAAGGCCGAGGTGGCGCCCGCGAGTTGGAGGAATCTGCGCCGGTTGACTTCAGGCATGGGAGAGGGCCTCTCGTCTCTGGCGTACGCGACGTCAGGGGGGGGTGGCGGAAAGTGCGCGGTGCGAGTTTTCCAAGAGCGGCGAACGTCGGGGAAGGGCGCGATGGCGTCGGCGTGAAAGTGGGCGGTACAGGAGAGGAGCGGACGCCCGACGGGTCCGTGCGGACCATAACCCCGGCCGGGCGGCGGGAGCCCGATCCACGCCGCGGCGAGCGCCGCGGCCAGGCTGACGGCCGGTCAGGGCCGGACCGGGGCCGCCCTGCGCGGCTCGCCCACGAGGGTGGCACTGACAGTGACACCCACCCGCTGCCGCGCTCGGTTAGCGTGACACCTGCGGCCGGCGCCCGGAATCATGGGGTTCGCCGGAAGGGGCCAGGGCACACAGCGGCGAGAGGAACCCCCATGCAGTACCGGAAGCTCGGCAGTTCGGACCTGGAGGTCTCGGAGATCTCGCTCGGGTCCTGGCTCACCTACTCCGGCGGCGTCGAGGCGGACGCGACCCGCGCCTGCACCGAAGCCGCGTTCGACGCGGGCATCAACTTCTTCGACACGGCGAACGTCTACGGCCGCGGGGCCGCCGAGACGGCGTGGGGCGAGATCCTGTCGGCCCATCCGCGTGACTCCTACATCCTGGCCACCAAGGTCTGGGGCCCGATGTCCGACGACCCTGCCGACAGGGGCCTGTCCCCCGCGCAGATCGCCCGACAGATCGACGCCTCCCTCACCCGGCTGCGGACCGACTACGTCGACCTCTACCAGGCCCACCGCTTCGACCCGACCGTACCGATCGAGGACACCATCGAGGCGTTCCAGCAGGTCGTCGAGCAGGGCAAGGCCCGCTACCTCGGCTTCAGCGAGTGGACCACCGAACAGATCCAGGCGGCGGTCGACATCGCGGGACCCGACCTGTTCGCCTCCTCGCAGCCGCAGTACTCGATGCTCTGGCAGGCCCCCGAGGCCGAACTCCTCGGGCTGTGCGCGGCCGACGACATCGCGCAGATCGTCTGGTCGCCGCTGGCGCAGGGGGTGCTGACCGGCAAGTACCGGCCCGGCCTGCCCGTGCCCGAGGGCAGCCGGTTCGCCAGCGAGGAGATGTCGGTATCCAAGGGTCTCGTCTACTCCGACGCCGCCCTCGAAGCGGTGCAGCGCCTCGTCCCGATCGCCGAGGAGGCCGGGATGACCATGCCCACGCTGGCGCTCGCGTGGGTGCTGCGCCGCCCCGAGGTCGCCTCGGCCATCACCGGCGCCTCCCGCCCCGAGCAGGTGTACGACAACGCCGCCGCCTCCGGTGTCACTCTCTCCGCCGATGTGCTGGCCGCCGTCGACGAGGCGCTCGGCACGGCCCCGGTCACCGGCCCGGTCCTCGCCCCGCTGGCCCAGCCGGGCGTGAAACACCGCTGAACGGGGCGCCGGTGTCCCGCTCTCAGGGACGGGAGCGCATGCCGCAGATGTCCGCAGAGGGGTCTGAGTCGGCCGGTGTGGATCACGCTGACGACTCCGGCCCGACTCCGACTTGTCTCTGATCCGGTGCCGGGTGAAGGTCGGTCCGGACACGTGAAGCACCCTTCCGCTGACGTTGCCGCTGGGGTTGAAAGGGTGGGGTGACAGCGGATGTTGGCGGTGGTGAAGGCCGGGCGAGACCAGGCTGATCTGCCGGACGCAGACGTACCGGGGCCGAGTCGAACTCCCGCTCTACGCACCCGACCTCAACCCCGTCTAATGCGTACGGGCCCACCTCAAGAATTCCCTGACCAACCTCACACGACATCCACCGCCACCCCGAAGCACTCGACGGCCTCCTCCCCGGGACCGCAAGGGAACGGGAGCCCCCTCAGCGGCAACGCCGGCGGCAACAGGAATGCACATCAGGGGACTTCCCCGTACTTGCACGGACCGCCCGGAATCCACTGACCGGAAAACACGCAGATGACGGCCACCCGGCGCGCACACGTACTATGTGCTGGCTGGGGCTGCGCCGGCCCTTAAGAGGCTATCGGATTCAACATGTTTTTCGAAGAGGGGAACATATCGGAGGCTTGGTTCTCTCGAAGCGTGAACAGAAGAAATCAGGGGCTCTCATGGCGCCTCTAGGTGCGAGGCAGGAGATCATGGATGCAATAGCCAGCGCTACGGGCAGGCGAGTGAGGTCGCGATGAATGGCAATGGAGGGTTCTGTGAGCCGATTTTCGGCATGCCGCTCCCTGCTTGCCTGACCACGTCGATACAAGATCGCAGCTGGATGGATTTGGCCAACTCCCCCAGGATCGAAGAGGTGTTCGGTCAGACCCCCGTACGTCCCCGTTTCTACTCGACCTCCGGAATCACCGCGGCGACGAAGTGGTGGCGCAACGAGCTCGATGAAGAGACCCTGCAGTGCTATCTCGGTACATCCGAAGAATGTGCCACCCCCGGGAATATTTCACGGATGAAGACCGTGATAATCGGGGACCTGGGGCCAGATCTTCCTTTCGTCTTGGACTACCGCGATTCCCTCGCCGACCCAAGCGTCGCCTTTCTGGGGGAAGGTGACGCCTGGCGAAGGGTCTCCGAGAATGTCTGCGACCTGCTCGCCATGCTCGGCTCGCAGCGGCCCGATGTCTGATCCGTGAGGGTGTGAGGTGTAACCTCCCCACTCGACCAACTGTTGCACTGGATAGCAGTAGCAAACATGAAGCCCCGTCAGGAGCGTCCTGGCGGGGCTGCAGCACATCGTGACGGCAGTAGTTGACGCTGAGGTTGAAAGGGTGGGGTGACAGGATTACGGGGGCTCCAGCCCCAGTCCGGTCTCGGCGATGGAGCCGTCGAGTACAGCAGGGCGGCGTTGGATTCCGCGTAAGCGGCTCTTCACGAGCGGCGCGAGGTTGGCCAGGGACTTTTTCAGATGTGCCCGGACACCTTCGGCAGGATTGAGGTCGGGTGCGTGGGGCGGGAGTTTGACGATGGTGAGCCAGTCGCTGTTGCGGTCGCAGAACTCCCGCAGGGCCCGCCTGCGCATCGCCGAGCCGGCAGGGAAAGCCGCCGGCCCCCTTGGACGTCAGGGCCGCTCTGCCGCTCTCACGCCAGGCGGCGTACCAGGCGTATGCCGACTTCCGCGACACCCGTAACCTGCGGGCCACCTCCCGCGGCCGCACCCCCTGCTCGAACATCCCCGCGGCCTCGAAGCGCACCGCTTCACGCTCTGCCCGCCCCGCGGCGGTCAGACCGCCGCCATCCGCATACCTACTCCATGCAGCTGCTATTTACCACGGCTGCCACGCCAGAGAACTCTGCGGGGCGCCCGTCCGAGGAAGCCGACCGTATCGCCCATCGGACACGCTGCAAGCAGATCATGACATAGTTAACGCGGAACCATGGCCGGCCATGAAACATCAGGATGGCATTGTGGATTTGATCAATCTGTCGGACGGTAAGAACAGCGTCCGCGTGCATGTTCTGGGGCGGCGAGGACCGGTTCTACCAGTACACGACTTGCTCGATGCTGTGATCATCGTAGAGAGCAGTTTTATCAGTGGGCTCCTCGATATCTGTTTCTATCCCTCGGATCTGGAGGAGTGGTCCCTGGCACTGGATGCCCTCGGCGCGGGTCAGAACGTCGAATGGCTGGACAACGGAAATGGCCCAGTAATCGGGATCAAATTGCCCAACGAAGATTGCGACGTCCCAGCAGTGCTTATCGCGGACACGTCCGGTTCCGGCACGTCGGCAACCATCCCGGTCGTCCTGGATGACGGGTGGATCGAGGAGCAGCGCGAGCACCTCCGCGAGGTGACGCAAACTTGGCCGAGCAAGGTACTGAAGACGTCACCAGGCGCCTACGAATGGCGTCACTGAACAACTCTCCGAAGTCGGCCGGCATCCGGCACTCCCTCCAGCGCACCCGCACCGACTGCCTCATGCACCTCCCCACCAAGACCCGCGCGTCCGAACGCCGTATCGCGCTCCCGACCGAATGGCCTCCACCCCCTCAAGGAACACAAGGAACGGCAGGATCGGAATGGCGAGACAGCGGCCTCGTCTTCACCACCCCGATCGGCGGACGTCTCGATCCAGCCAACCTCACCCGCCGCCTCCACAGCTTCCTCGACCGGGCCAGACTCCGGCACATCCCCACGAGGAATCTCGTGGGATGCGGCCGTCCGGCTGCGTTGCCGCTGCGTCAAGCACCTCAGAAAGCCCCACAGACGCTCTCGCCAGTGGGGCTTTCTGTCAAATCTGCGAGTTATCTCCTAATCACTCGACGCGCCATCCGAAGGGTGGGCTACTTCTTTCGCGTAAGCGATCGCTTCCACCACCACGTTCACGTCAATTTCCCCCAGTGTCGGCATTAGGGAAAGGGTATCCGCAGAATCCATGCGGATCTCACAGACGCAGTCCCCAGTGTCCATGGCGCGACATTCCACGTAGTTGGCTTCCTCGTGAATGCTGGCCACAAAGAAGAGACGGTATTTGCGTCCCGCGATCTCTACTACCCTCATCCGAGGAACCCCTCGAATGTGAGCCCGCCTCCGCGCATACTCCAGCGTGCACCGTAGCTGCCGTCCGGATGCCAGACGTCGCGAACCGTACCTCCATAGTGCGCCGAGGCAGAACCCACTGTGTCTGTACTACCTGGATTGGTCAGCAACTCAAGGACCATATTGTCGCCCATTTCAGTACGCTCTGCATCTGAAGCGAGAGTCGGGAACTTACTCGCATGAACCGGTCCACGGCTGGGGTCTGCGTGCTTCTGCAATGCCCTCCCGGCATTGCTTTGACCGCGTGCAATTTTGCCGGTACGAGTATCGATTTTGGCCTTCTTGTAAGGCCCGGTCGCCGCATCGGCAAGCTCGTCAACGGACGCGCCTCCACAGTTATGAACCAGGACCGGCGCAGCCCCAGCCAGGACATAGTACGTGTGCGCGCTGCTGACCGTCAGGTTGTGGACCGTTGCGTTCAGGGTCGTCCAGCGGTGGAGTGCCGTGATCTGGACCAGGGTTCCCGAGCCCGTTCGGAGCCACTCTCCCGGCTTCAGGTCCGTCGCGTCGATCCACTCGCCGAGTTCGGGAACCCAGAACGGGTGCCCCGCCGTTGCCGTGACCTCGGCTGTCCTGCCGTCGATGTCGATGGTGACCTGGACCAGGTGCTTCACGCCCTGGCCCTTGATCTCCGCGGTGACCGTCTCCGCTCTCGTCTCGCCCGTTTCCGGGTCCGTCGCCAGGACCCGGTCGCCGGCCTTGACGTCCTTGATCGGCTTGGTGGAGCCGTCGGCCATCAGGACAAGGGTCTGCGGGACGAAGCTGTTCGCCGTGCAGGCTTCGGCGCCGCCGCCATCGCCACCGCCGCCGCCACCGCCGCCCGAGTTCTCCTTGCCCGAACTGCTTCTCGATCCCCCGGACTTGTTCTCCGCCTTGCCGCCGCCCGTGGAGCCCTTGTGCTGTGCCTGGGTCCGGGCCTTCACCTGGACCGGGTTGCCCCGGGCTCCCTTGGAACCGGTGTGGGCCTTCTTCCGGGCCGCCGCTGCCGCGGCCTTGGCCGCTTCGCGTGCCTTGCGTTTCGCCTCCGCCGCGGCTGCTTCTGCCGCCTTCTTCGCCTTGATCAGCGCCGCCTTCGCCGCACGGGCCGCCTTGATGCCGGCCTCCGCGGCCCGTTTCGCCGCGCGGAACGCCTTCACCGCGCCCATCGTCGCCTCGAAGGCACGCCACATCTTCTTGCCCTTGGAGAAGATGCTGGTCCACGGAATGGCGTCCATCAGCAGACTGCCGCAGGCCCACAGGTCGCCCTGCGAGAAGCAGCCGACGACGTCGTTCCAGCCGACGAACTCCTTGAAGACGGCCCAGCCGGTCGCCAGGATGACGTCGCCGATCGTGCGGTTCAGCGTCTTCTGGTAGTCGGCGATCTTCGCGTCCAGCGCGGCGATCGACGCGTCGAAGCTGGACGCCGACGACGTCAGACCGGACGGATCCGCATGTGTCACCGGGTTGTTGTTGGCGTAGGAGTAGCCGTTCGCCTGGAGCGGGTCGCTGTCGTCCAGGACCGGGTCCGCCGAGATGAAACGGCCCGTGCCGGGGTCGTACTCGCGGGCGCCCAGGTGGGTCAGGCCGGTGCCGGTGTCGTCGTCGCCGGTATGGAAGCCGGTGTGCGAGCGGGGCGCGAGGTTCGCCGCGCGGTCCTCGCCCCACGGGTCCTTCTTGGCCACCCGCACGCTCATGCCGCCGTCGAGACGGACCTCCGCCAGCGGGGTGCCGTTGAGGTCGGTCGCCTGGGCGAAGACCTGTTCCGTGACACCGGATACGGCGGTGGAGCCCTCCAGGTAGCGCGTCACGGACGGGCCGCCGATGCCCGCGTAGGTGCGCTCCACGTAGCGGACCTTGCCCGCGGTGGTCAGGGAGATCTTCGTGTCCGGCAGGCTGAGCACCGCGCCCGCGCTGGTGCGCTCCAGCAGCCGGTTGCCCATGGCGTCGTAGACGTAGCTCGTCTCCGAGGCGGGAGTCCACAGTTGGGTCGCCGCCGTCGTGTCGCAGGTCGCGAGCGTCAGGTCGGTGCCCGACGTGGCGGCGGGCGCGGACAGGCACCGGGTCGAGGAGACGTGCTGGATCTGACCGGTGCTCAGCGTCTGCCAGCGCTGGGACTCCACGCTCTTGTCACAGGGCTGGATCAGGACCGCGGACCCGATGGCGGTGCCGGTCGGCTGGGCGCACTGTCCGGCGACGACGAGCGAGCCGGTCGAGGGGGAGTCGACCGTACCGCTGTCCTCCGTGTCGGCGGCCTGGACGCGGAAGTTCTGCGCCCTGCTGCCGTTGCAGACGTAGAGCTGGAGCGCGGTGCCCGCGGTGGCGATGCCTCCGGCCAGGTCGAGACACATGGCGCCGGCGCCCACCCAGGCCCCGGAGCCGTCGGCGCCGAAGCCGGTCACGGACTCGGTCTTGCCGTCCCAGGTCCAGGAGATGGCCTGGGCGGTGTCGCCGCCGGTGGAGCGGGACTCCAGTGCGCCGGCCGCGTCGTACGTCTGCGTCGAGCGGGTCTTCACGGTCGCGCCGGCCGCGGTCGTGGAGGTCGTGGTGTACGACGTCAACGTGTGCGGCTGGTCGTTCTTCGCCGTGTCGCTGGTGCCGAAGGCGTAGTCGGTGACCACGTCCTGCTTGGTGTCACGCGCCCCGGACGTGAAGGTCGGGTCGGCCTGGTGGTCGGTCTTCCGCTTGCGGTTGCCGAGGACGTCGTACTCGTAGGACTGCCAGTAGCCGGAGTTGTCGGAGGAGACGTTGACCAGTCCGTCGGAGTAGACCGGTGCGGCCGTGGTCCTGCCGGTGGCCGTGCAGGCGCCGCCGCCCGGTGTGGTCCATGCCTCCTTGAGCTGACCGATGAAGTCGTAGGTGAAGCACTGCCGGTCGGTGGTCGTGCCCATGCGGTCGGCGACGGACAGGACGTTGCCCGAGGGGTCGTAGGCGTAGGAGCGCTTGCTGACCTCACTGCCGGGGACCACGGTCTTGTCGGGGGTCTCGGCCTCCCGGACGAGTCTGCTGGTGCCGAGTTCGCCGGTGGACTCGTCGAAGGTGTTCTCCTGCCACAGCCGGTGGCCCGCCTCGCCGACGGTGGCGGTGAGCACCTGGCCGTAGGGCGAGTAGGAGGTCTCGGCCGCGTACCAGTCCTGGCCGGACACGGAGGTCGGCAGGCCGGCCTCGTTGTACCGGGTGATGACGTCCTCGGCGCTGAGGCCGCCGGCCGCCGGGGCGGTGTACTTCTCCAGCTGGCCGTCGTCGTTGTACGCGTACTGGTAGCGGTACTGGGTCGCGAAGCCGTCGGCGGTGTGGCCCGGAGTGGAGCCGGGCGGCAGGGCCAGCGTCATCTCGGTGGGCTGGTAGTCGGCCGTGTACCCGGTGATGGCGGTGGTGTACGGCTTGCCGTCGGTGTACCGGGTGGCCGAGGCGAGCTGCCCCTTGCCGCCGGTCGCGGCGTCGTAGGCGTAGGCCTGGACGAGTGTGGCGGTGGCGGAGTCCGGCGGGGTCGCCCTGACCTCTTCGACGCGGTTGAGGCGCTCGTAGGTGTACGTGACGGTCTGGCCGCGGGCGTCGCGCGCCGAGTCCACCCGCCCGTAGGTGTCGTACTCGGTGTGGGTGGCGCCCGTGTCCGGGTCGGTGGTGTCGGTGACCCGGCCGAGCGCGTCGTAGGTCCAGGTGCGGGTGTTGCCGACGTCGTCGGTGGTGGTGACCAGGTCGCCGCGGACGTCGTAGTCGTAGGTCGTGGTGACCGCGCCGGCCTCGGTCAGGGCGGCGTCGGTGAAGGTGTCCTGGCGGACCGTGCGGCCCAGCGCGTCCGTCCACACCCGGGAGGCGGGTGTGCCCTGGGGCTGGCGGATCACCGTGTGGTCGAGGCCGTACTCGTAGCGGGTGCGGCGGTCCGTGGTCGGCACCGGCTTGTCGCCGTTCATGGCGGTCGCGCCGGTCTGCGCGTACGAGTGGTGCACCGGGGTGACGGTGAGGACCCGGCCGAGGCCGTCGTAGGTGTAGGTGGTGGCGTTGGGGATCTCGGACTCGGATCTGGGGACGACGAGTTCGGTGCCGGGTTCGCCCTCCGTGTAGTAGGCGTTGCGTGTGTAGCGCACCTGGCCCGCGCTGTTGTGCAGGGTGTCGGTGACCAGCCGGCCGCCGCCGACCGCCGGGGTCTGGGTCTGCCGCTCGCGGCCGAGGCCGTCGTAGATCGCGGTGGACGCCTGGTAGGTGCCGTCACCCGCGGCGCGGGTGGGGTTGTCCTTGAGGGACTCGGTGACCACGGAGACCGGCTTGCCCGGGTCGGTGTGGTACGCGTAGCGGACCGTGGGGTCGTCGGTGGCCGACTGGGTGGCGTCCCAGGCGGCGACGGTGCGGCCGAGCGGGTCGTACTCGTAGGACGTGACACGGTCGTTGGCGTCGGTGGACTTCAGGGTGGCGCCGCGGCCGGGCTCGACGAGGGTGGTTTCCCGGAAGCCGGTCTCGGCGCCGTCGACGATCTTGTGGCCCGTGACCGTCTCTATCTTGTAGACCTGGCCGTCGGACGGTGTGTACGTCGTGATGTTCTCGACGCCGGTCGGGTCGGTGGCCTTCAGGACCCGGCCGGTGGCGTCGTACTCGGTGCGCGACTCGGGGTGCGTGGTCTGCCAGCCGGTGCCCGCGCCGGTCGGGGCGACGGTCTTGGTGACCAGGCCCTTGGTGGGCGTGGCGGTGTGCGAACTCGCGCCGTCGTAGAACATGCGCGAGCCGCTGACCATGGTCTTGGCAGTGGCGCTCGAGAGGTCGGTGGAGCAGGTGCTGGTGCCGGTGGTGGTGACGGTCTGGGCGACCAGGCCGACGAGGTAGTTGGTCCCCGAGGTGTTGTGCACGTACGAGGTCGCCGTGCAGGTGTTGTCCTTGGGATCGGCCTCGTCGCCCAGCTCCCGTACCAGAGTGGGCAGTCCGTAGGTGTCGTCGTACTCGGTCCTGGTGGTGACCGTGCGCAGGGTGGAGCCGTCCGCGCCCTTGCCGGAGGCCTTGGTGATCGTCCTCGTCTCGCCGAGGGTGACGCGCTCGGCGGTGACGTCGGGGCCGTCCGTGCGCTTGCGGGTGGCGAGGCGGACAGGGGCGTCGGGGATGTTGACGGAGCGGGATATCCAGCCGGATGCGGTGGCCGCCCGGTCGTCGGGGTAGGTCAGCGACTCGGCGACCAGGCCGGCGTACGCCTTGCGGTCGGTGGCGAGGACCGCGCCGGTGACGTCGGTCATCGTGGAGCCGCGCTTGACGTCGTCGGACGACTTCTCGGGGGTGTCGTCGGCGAGGACGTCGTCGGCCATGCCCCGGAAGTAGCGGGTGACCGACTTGGAACCGGTGGTGCCGTCGGTCTCGTCCGTGGCCGAGGTGACGGCGGTGACGACGGGGTAGCCGCGCCAGTCGTCCCAGGTGCGCTTCTTGGGCCGGGTGAACTCGCCCTGGTTCTTGGCCCACAGCGCGCCGTCGACGGCGTCGCCGAAGGTGGCGTACGCGTACGTCGTGGTGATGTCCTTGGACTCCTCGGGCTCCGCGAGACGCGGGTGCTCGGTGATCTTCTCGACGACGTACTTGTGGAACCAGGAGATCCGCTTGTCCTCCAGCTCGCCGTCGGCGTGCCAGTACGCGGGGTAGCAGAGCTGGTCGTTCTTGTCCTTGGCCGGACGGCCGGAGCCGGTGAGGCACTTGTCGGTGGGTACCTTGTACACGACCTCGGTGCGGCCGCCGTACTCGGAGACGACGTCCTGGATGCGCAGCCGGGCGAAGAGCGGGTCGGTGTCCGATGAGCCGTTCTTGACCCGGTTGGGCAGGGGTCTGTCGTTGTGGCCGAAGGTGACCGGGTTGAGGCGCTGGGTGGAGCCGTCCACCGCGTAGCCGGTGCGGGAGACGGACTCCAGCCACAGCGCGGTGTACTCGCCGGTCAGGTTCCACGGGAACGACTGCTTCAGGCCCCAGGAGTCGACCTTGGAGAGGAGCGTCGTGGTGGCCGAGTCGCCGGACAGGCCGCAGGCGTTGCGGCTGCCGGTCTCGTTGCCGTCGGCGTCGACGCTGTACTCGGTCAGCCGGACGCCCTGCTCACGCTGGGCGCACGCGTCGACGGAGGCGAGGCGCTTGCGCGACCAGAAGGTGGGGGCGTAGGTCGTGCACTTCTTGCCGCTCGCGCAGGCGAGGTCGGCGGGGGTGTCGAACCAGGGGCGGGTGCGGTCGGAGCGCTTGGAGGCGAAGTTGGCCTCGGAGCACTCCACCTTCAGGGAGTTGTCCTCGAAGCAGCGCTCCTTGGCGGTGAACAGCATCCGGCCGAGCGGCTCGGCGCTGTAGAGGGTGCCTGCGCGCTGCCCGTAGTCGATGTGGGAGAGGTAGCCGGCGCGGTCGTACGCGACGGCCTTGGCCTCCTTCATGTCCTGCGCGTAGGCGTTCTTCTCCTTCTCCCACCACAGGGTCATCGCGTTGCCGCTGGTGTCGACGACGTAGTCGAGCTGGAAGCGCCAGCCCTGGTCACAGAAGGAGTCCTTGAACGCCGGCTTGTAGCAGGGGTCCTCGGTGTGGTTGCCGGCGACGGGGACGTTGAGTACTGAGTTGGTCTCGGGCTCGCCCGGGCTCCAGCCGGGCAACCGGTTCATGCCGAAGTAGTACTGGGTGCCGTCGCTGGTGGTGACTCGCCAGAACTCCCCGTTGTCGTCACCGTTGCCGGAGCCGCTGATGCCCGTCAGGGTCTTGTAGTCGGCCGCGTCGAGCAGCTCCACGCGCAGGTTGTCGCCGCGCGCGCTCTTCCACTCCTTGGTGGCGTCGTCGCGGACCAGTTCGGTGGTGGTGCCGTTGAGGGAGAGGACCGCGTTGTACGAACCCCAGCACTGGTCGCCGGTGAAGTGGTCCTTGTTGTTGGCGTTCGCGGTGTCGGCGGCGCAGCCCACGAAGGTGCGGGTGATGGAGCCGGGGTTGTAGTCCCAGCCCTCACCGGCCCAGGAGACCTGGTTGTTGGTGGCGGACGTACGGCCGTCGGAGGTCTGCGAGTTGTAGCTGAGGGTGACGTTCGGCGACGGGCCGGACGGGACCTGCGGGGCGGCCATCGTGTAGGAGTAGGTGAACGCGCCGGAGGAGCCGCCGGCCGTCCAGGAACCGGCGGACACGATCGGGCTCGCGCCGAAGTCGCCGCCGGCGCCGGAGCCGTAGGAGCCGCCCACCAGCAGGCCGCCGCTCGCGGAGTCGGCGATCCGCCGTACGGCATCGGCCGCCTTGGCGCCCCGCCGGACGGCGGAGTCGACGACCGCGTCGCCGCCGGTGCTCGCGGCGGTGTTCGCGGTGGTGTTCGCGGTGGTGTTCGCGGTGGATGTGCCCGCCGCGACAGTCCGCAGGTCGGCGGTGTCCAGGGTGACGTTGACGAGGGTCTCGGGGACCTCGGCGGTGGTGGCGCCGGGCTCCTCCGGCTCGTCGCCCGCGCCGTCCTCGCCCGGGTCCGGCTCGGAGCCCGAGGAGTCGCCCGCGTCGAGCGGCACGGTGACGGTGGAGCCGGTGCGCTCGACGGCGGTGGTCACCGGAATCCCGGTGGAGCACTCCTCCACCTCGGGCGTCGTGGTGTAGCAGGCCGGCATCAGGCTGAAGGAGAGCCGGTCGAGCCACTGGGCGCTGTAGGTCTCGGCGAGCTTGCTGGCGTCGATGGAGACGACGGCGTCGCCGGTGGCGGTGGCGGGTGCGTCGACGGCGAGCAGGAAGCCCTGGGCGCCGCCCGCCACCGCGTCGTCCTCGGACGCGGCGGCCACGCTCCAGGCCCCCTTGAGAGCCTCGGCTTCGGCGGCGGAGGCGCCCTCGGGTGCGCCGACACCGATGGTCATCGTGCCGTCGGCCGACGCGGCGACCTCGGTGGTGGTGCCCACGCCCGGGTGGTCGAGGGTCTTGGTGCCGGACGCGGCGGGCACCTCGGCCACGGCGGCCGGGTCGTACGCCCGCACGCCCGTGATGGTCGTCCCGGCGAGTTCCGCCAGGTCGCTGCTCTTCTTTTCGTCGATCTCGACGGGGTCCGTCCGCTGTTCCTCGGCGAGGTCGACGGCGACGCGGGAGTCGGCGGGGCCGACGGCCGCGGCGCCGGGCAGAAGGGTGACGTTGAGGGCGAGGAACAGACCGGCGACGACACCGATTCGTGCTCTGCGTCGGATCAGGCGTTCGCGCGGCGATCGCGCCAGCGAACCCCGACCGCACCAGGACAGCACCGTACGCACGGCCAGGCCGACCTTTCCCCCCGTCACCACGATCGAATGCGGTCGCCCCGATGGCACATGGTGAGCAATGGCTTACAGACTGAACAGGAAGATAAGGAGGTCGTGAAGATCTTCGTCAAGCTGTGCCGATTCCGTGTTAGCTATGTCACGTTCCAAAACAAGACAAAGAACTGCAAAGAAAGATTCCTTCGCCCTTTACCCGGACGTTGCCAAGTCATCACCGACCGAAGGGTGTTGATCTCTCCCGGAAGAGCCGTCCATACTCCAACCGCCCACTCCGGCATGTCGTGCAACCGTCACGAGCAGTCACCACGCCCCAGGGCACCCGAGAAAGAGCACGCCGCCGCGGTGCCCGCCGTGTCGCGTCCCAGCCTGTTGGAGAAGGGCCCTTGAGCGACCTCGACAGCGCCATCGGAACGAGCGCCCCGGCGCCGTCGACCGAGCCGACTCCCCCTGGCCGACGGCGTGTTCGGCGTGCCGTGGCGGCCACCGTCGCGCTCGCCGTACTGGCCGGTGGCGGCATCCTGCTGGCCCTCCGGGGCCAGGACGACGCCGGCTCAGCCGCGAAGTCACCGCGCGCCGCGCGGCCGGTGGCCGAGGACGAGGCGCAACGCCGGGCGCGTGAGACCGACCGGAAGGTCGACGTCACGGCGCTGACCGACGAGTTCTCCACGACCTACGCCAACCCGGACGGGACGTTCACGTACCGGGCGTCGGTCGCTCCGGTCCGCGCGCGCACCGAAGAGGGCGCGTGGGCCCCGGTCGACATCAGCCTGGAGCGGGACGGAAGGAACGGCTGGCGCACCGTCAACTCTCCTTATCCGGTGACCTTTTCGTCGGGTGGCGGCTCCGGGGTGAACCGGGCGGGTGCGCGCACGTCCGATACGTCGGTCCGGTCCGCCGTGTTCCGCGCCGACGCCGCCGCCGATGCCGACGCCGCCGCCGAGGCCGCCGAGGCGGCCGACGGGGACACCTGGTCGCCGCTGCTGACGATGACCGCCGAGGGCCACGAGGTCGCGTTCGCGTGGCCGGGTCCGCTGCCCGAGCCGGTCGTCGAGAACAACAGGGCGCTGTACGAAGGCGTGTTGCCGGGCGTCGACCTGATGCTGTCGGCGCGCGACACGGGGTTCACCCACGTCCTGGTGGTCCACTCGGCCGAGGCCGCCGCCGCGTTGGCCGCCGATCCGCCGCGCTACCGGGTCACCTCGCCGACCCTCGCCTTCACGCTCGACCCGGCCACCGACGTGCTCACGGCGAAGAACGAGGCAGGCCAGGAGATCGTGGTCTCCCCGACGCCGTTCCTGTGGGACTCGGCGGGCACCCACGACACGGACGAGCCGGCCGCCGACCCGGACGCCGCGACCGGCACCAACGAGAACCCCGAGCGGGTGGAGGACGGTCCGTCCCGTACGCCCGAGGCTCCCGAGACCGAAGGGAGCCGGGACGAGGACCCCGACGAGCACGCCGTGGAGAACGACCCGGACGCGCAGGCCGACCCAGTCGCGTTCACCGCGGGCAACGCGCTGGCCCTGCCCGCGGCGGGCGGTCCCGGTGAGGGCGCCCACGCCGCCACGGCGGGCGCGGCCTTCGCCGGTGACGTCCTGACGATCACCCCGCCGAGGGACTACCTCTCCGAGACCGAGGGGCTCACCTACCCGCTGTTCCTCGACCCCTCCACCGTCGGTATCCGCTCCAACTGGACGACGGTGTACAAGAAATACCCCGGCTCCAGCTTCTACGACGGGGCGAACTACAACGAGGACACCAAGGAGGCCCGGGTCGGCTTCGAGCGGCAGACCTGGGGCACGGCCCGGTCGTTCTTCAAGCTGAAGCTGAAGAACTCCATCAAGGGGGCGGACGTCTCCAGCGCCACCCTGAAGGTCCTGGAGACGCACTCCTGGTCGTGCAGCAAACGCACCGTCCAGCTGTGGCGCACCGACGCCTTCAACACCAAGACCACCTGGAACCGCCAGCCCGCCTGGAAACGGAAAATCACCTCGAAGTCGTTCGCCTACGGCTGGAAGGCCAACAGCGCCTGCCCGGACACGAACGTCAACTTCACCGTCACGACACTGGCCCAGGAGGCGGCCGACAACGGCTGGACGGACTTCAACGTGGGCATGGTGGCGTCGACCTCCTCGTCGGCGCCGACGGGTTCGGCGAGCAGCCTGGAGACGGACACGTACTCCTGGAAGAAGTTCAAGGCGGAGGGCAGCGGTGCGCCCTCCGTGACCATCAACTACAACCGCAAGCCCAACACCCCGACGTCGGTGACGATGAGCCCGGGCACCTGCGACACGAGCACCTCCCCGTACGTCAAGGTCGGCAAGTCGGAGACCCTCGCGATCAGCGCCAAGGCGACCGACCCGGACGGTGACCTCGCCAAGCTGGAGTACGAACTCTGGGAGACGGGCAAGCAGGACACCACCACGCGCAAGCTCACCAAGAACGTGGACGACGGGGAGACCGGCGCCGTCGCGATCAAGTCGTACCTGACCAACGGGAAGACCTACTCGTGGCGGGTGCGCGGCTGGGACGCCAAGGTGAGCGGCAGGTGGGCACCCACCGGCGGTGACGGCGTCTGCCGGTTCACGTACGACACCACCCTGCCCGACTCCCCCGCGCCGGTGATCTCGACGGACTTCCCGAGCGACAGGGACGACGGGATCGACGGGAACGAGGAGGACGACGTCCCCGACGTGTGGTCGAAGGAGCCCTTCGGCACCGCCGGAAGCTTCACCTTCGAGGTCCAGAAGCCGGTCGACCCCGCCAAGGATCCGAACGCGGACATCGTCAAGTTCGTCTACTCCATCAACAACACCACCTACGCCGGGTGGGCCTGCGCGAACGGCGCCCAGGGCACCACGGGCGGTCTCACCAAGTCCTGCGCGACCCCCATCAAGACGGCCACCGTCACCGGCGTCCAGCCGCCGGCCGCCGGACCCAACACCCTCTACGTCAAGGCCGTCGACGCGGCCGGCAACATCTCGCCCAGCCCCACCAAGCACGTCTTCAACGTCAAACCGCGCTCCAAGCCGGACGGCCCGGGCGACCTGAACGGCGACGGCACCGCCGATCTCGGCCATGTCACCCTCGCGGGAAACCTCTGGATCGGCGCGGTCTCGCAGAACGGCGCCTACCAGGTCAACACCTACGGCACGCACGAGAAGGGGACCTCGCTGAAGGGCGGCGCCACCGCCCCGCACATCTGGGACGGCAACGGCACCTACTCCCTCGTCACCCACAACGGCGACTTCGCGCCCGCCGACGGCATCACCGACTGGGTGGTCCGCACCCCCGAGGGCCGTCTGTTCGTCTACCCCGGCGACGGCTACGGCTCGATCGACGTGAGCAAGCGCATCGAGGTGCGGCTGCCCGCCAACGCCCCCGATCCGTCGACGTTCTCGGAGATCAAGGCGGCGGGCGACATCACCGGCGACGGTCAGCCGGAGCTGTTCGTGGCAGGCGGCGCGAACGGCGCCGAGCTATGGGTGTTCAGCGGATACAGCGGCGGCACGTTCGCCGAGGCGACCCAGATGACGACGAGCGCGTGGGGCGACGCCGAACGGGACTTCGTCGCCGTCGGCGACTACAACGGCGACGGCGCGGCCGATCTGACCTACCGCACCGCGGCCGGCAACATCATCCTGCGCAAAGGCATCCTCGACAGCAGCGGCAAGGGCACGGTCCTCAAGAGCCTCGGCCAGTCCGGCTGGAGCCTGGACGGCGACAAGGTCTACGCCGCGTCGTCCTTCACCCGGGCCGCCTTCCCACTGGTCTACGGCACCCCCGACATCACCGGCGACGGCATCCCCGACCTGTGGACCACCAACGCGGCCGGCGCACTGCTCCTCCACAAGGGCGGTGCGGCGAGCCTGGGTTCGTCGATCACGGTCCGCACCGGCGGCTGGGGAGCGACGGTGGTGCAGCAACTGGGCTGACCCGCAAGGCCGTTCACGCCACGACGCAGGGCCGGGCGACAACGTAGGAGATTTGACGAGCCGTCAGGCCGCGTCGCCCGGTCGAGAACCTTCCGTGGGGCGGAAGCCGTATTGCGTCCCCGTCACGCACTTCCCGACGATGCCGCCATCACCCGATGACGGGAGCCGCAGCCATGCCGCACATGACCGCTTTCGCCAGGAATCAGTGGTACGTCGCCGCCTACCGTCACGAGGTGGGGCGCGCGGGGTTGCTCGGCCGGACCGTCCTCGGTGAGCCGCTCGTCCTCTACCGCACCGAGCGGGAGGGGACCCCGGTCGCCCTGCACGACCGCTGTGTGCACCGGCGTTACCCGCTCTCCGCGAGCCGCCTCGACGGCGACCGCGTGGTGTGCGGCTACCACGGGTTCACCTACGACCCGACCGGCACCTGTGTGTACGTGCCGGGGCAGAAACGCGTCCCGCGCACCGCCCGGGTCGCCGCCTACCCGGTGGCCGAGCGGGACTCGCTGGTGTGGGTGTGGATCGGCGACCCCGCACGGGCCGACCCGGAGACGATTCCGCGGGCCCGGCACCTGGACTCCCCCGGCTGGGTCACCGTGCGCGGCATGGAGCCGATCGACGCCGACTACGGGCTCCTCGTGGACAACCTCCTCGACCTCTCCCACGAGACGTATCTGCACGGCGGTTACATCGGCACCCCGGAGGTCGCGGAGACGCCGATCACCACCGAGGTCGACGAGGGCGCGGGCATCGTACGGGTCAGCCGGCACATGGACGACGCCGCGTGCCCGCCGTTCTACGCCCGGTCCACCGGCATCGAGGGCCGCATCACCCGCCGGCAGGACATCGAGTACCACGCGCCGTGCCTGTACCTGCTGCACAGCCGGATCGCGCCGGTCGGTGCACGGCCCGCGGCGGACGGCGACGGCCCGGACGGTTTCCGCACCGAGATCACCTATGCGATCACGCCGTCGGCGGCGGGCAAGGTGTACGACTTCTGGCTGGTCTCCCGGGACTGGGCGACGGACGACACCGAGGTCACCGAGTTCCTGCGGGACAACAACCATACGGTCGTCAGGCAGGACGTGGACGCGCTCAACCTGCTCCAGCGCACCCTCGGCGGCGAGCGCACCGGGTACCAGGAGCTGAGCATCAACATCGACACCGGCGGTCTCGCCGCCCGCCGTATCCTGGCCCGGCTGGTCGAGGAGGGCGACAAGCCGGTGGAGCGGGTACGGTGACGGGCCGCCCGCCCGGGGCGCCGCGCGAGATCTACCGGATCGACTGGCTGCCCGGCACCGACATCCTGCACGGCATCTGTCACTGCGGCGCCGAGCACACCGCGCAGGACCCGGTCCTGATGTGGGAGTGGATGCTCGGCCACCCGGCCGGGCACCGGCCGCCGAGGACCACCGCATGACCGAGGACGAGCGCGAACTCCTCGTCGAGAGGCGGGAGTTCGCGGCCGACGGCGTGCTGGCGCTCGCCCTGCGCCACCCGCTCGGCGAGCCGCTGCCGGCCTGGGAGCCGGGCGCCCACATCGATCTCGTCCTCGGCCGGGGGCTGGAGCGGCAGTACTCGCTGTGCGGTGACCCGGCGGACCGCGGCACCTGGCGGATCGCGGTGCTGCGGGAACCCGCGGGCCGGGGCGGATCGGCCCGGGTGCACGACGCGTTGGGGCCGGGCGACAGGGTCCGGGTGCGCGGCCCGCGCAACCACTTCGCCCTGCGGCCCGCGCCCCGGTACCGGTTCATCGCGGGCGGCATCGGCATCACCCCGCTCCTGCCGATGCTGGCGGCGGCCGAGGCGGCGGGCGCGCAGTGGACGCTGCTGTACGGCGGCCGCACCCGGGCCGGCATGGCGTTCACCGGGGAACTGGCGCGCTACGGCGACCGGGTGACCCTCGCACCGCAGGACGAGACGGGGCTGCTGGACCTGGGCCCGGTGCTGGACGCCCTGCCCGCGGGCACCCTCGTCTACTGCTGCGGTCCCGGCCCGCTGCTCGACGCGGTCGAGGCGCGCTGCCCGGCGGGCGCACTGCACCTGGAGCGGTTCCGGCCCACGGAGCGACGGGGTGGCGCGGACGGCGGGTTCGAGGTGGTGCTGGCGCGCAGCGGCCGGACGCTGACCGTCCGGCCCGGGGTCTCCGTGCTGGACGCCGTGCGCGCCTCGGGGACCGAGGTGCTGTACTCCTGCGCCGAGGGCACCTGCGGCACCTGCGAGACCGACGTCCTGGAGGGCACCCCGGACCACCGGGACTCGGTGCTCACGGACGCGGAGCGGGACGCGGGCGCAACCATGCTCATCTGTGTGTCCCGGTGCCGCGGGCGGCGGCTCGTGCTGGATCTGTAGGCCCCTCCGCCGCGCGGGTCAGGTCTCAGGAAGCATTGACCCGGGCTTGCGCGGGCTCTACCTTCCGGCTGAGCACCTTGGAACCACGCGCCACTGTGCGCCCCGCGCACAGCCTGTCGGAACGCCGTCGCGCCGTTGTCTGCACAGGAGGAGCCATGCGTCGTCCGCTCGTCGGCCTGGTGGCCGGAAGTCTGCTGGTCGCCGCGACGGCCTGTGGCTCGTCCGGCGGCTCCACGGACAAGGACACCTCGTCGGGCGGGACGACGACCGTCAAGGTCGGGATGATCCCCATCGTCGACGTCGCACCGGTCTATCTGGGGCAGCAGAAGGGCATCTACGCCGAACACGGTCTGAAGCTGTCCATGACGACCGCGCAGGGCGGCGCGGCGATCGTGCCGGGCGTGGTCAGCGGCCAGTTCCAGTTCGGCTTCTCCAACATGACCTCCCTGATGATCGCCCAGTCGCAGAACGTCCCGGTGCAGGCGATCGCCAACGGCGTCGCCTCGACGGGCGTCCCGGGCAAGGACTTCGGCGCGATCGTGGTCGCGCGGGACAGCCCGATCCAGTCGGCCGGGGATCTCGTCGGCAAGAAGGTCGCCGTCAACACGCTGAAGAACATCAACGAGACCGCGGTGCGGGAGTCGGTGCGCAAGGCGGGCGGTGACCCGGACCGGGTGAACTTCGTCGAGCTGGCCTTCGACCAGATGCCGGCCGCCCTGGACGGCGGGCGGATCGACGCGGCCATGGTGGTCGAGCCCGCCCTCGCCACCGTGCTCGGCGACGGCGGCCGGCAGATCGCCTCCGCCATGGTGGACGTCGCGAAGAACCTCACCGTGGCGATGTACTTCACCTCTGTTCCGTACGCGCGGCAGCACCCGGACGTCGTGCGGAAGTTCCAGCAGGCCACGGCCGAGTCCCTGGCCTATGCCGACGCCCATCCGGACGAGGTCCGGCAGACCGTCACCACGTACACCGAGATCCCGGCGGCGGTGCTGGCGAAGGTGACCCTGCCGAAGTGGCCGGCCCGGCCGAACCGCGCCTCGATCGAGGCACTGGAGCAACTCGGCGCGCGGGACGGGCTGTTCAAGACGGCCCCGGACCTGGACAAGCTGCTGCCGTGAGGAGCGGACTCGGGGTGAACGCGGCGCTCGGCGCGGCCGGGCTCGCGGCCTTCCTCGCCCTGGGCGAGGCGGTGCCGCGGCTCGGCCTGGTCAAGGAGGCGTACTTCCCGCCGACCAGCCGGATCGCCGTCGCGCTCGGGGACGAGGTGCGCGACGGCGCGTTCTGGTCGGCGCTCGGCGACACCCTCACCGGCTGGGCGCTGGGCCTGGTGATCGCCGTGGCCGCGGGGATCACGGCGGGCGTGGTCGTCTCCGTCGTCCCGTATCTGCGCGCGGCGACGGCCTCCACCATCGAGTTCCTGCGGCCCATCCCGTCGGTCGCGCTGATCCCGCTGGCCGTGCTGCTCCACGGCACCGGACTCCGCTCGGTCCTGCTGCTGGTGGTGTACGCCGCCTTCTGGCAGGTCCTCGTCCAGACCCTGTACGGCATCCAGGACGTCGACCCGGTCGCCGACGAGACGGCCCGCTCCTACGGCCTGGGCACCTGGGCGCGGATCCGGCATGTGCTGTGGCCGACCGCCCTGCCGTACGTGATGACCGGGGTGCGGCTCGCGGCCTCAGTGGCGCTGATCCTCGCCGTCACCGCCGAACTCGTCATCGGGGCGCCGGGGCTGGGCGCCCGGATCGCGGTCGCCCAGACCTCGCAGGCGGTGCCCGAGATGTACGCGCTGATCGTGGTCACCGGCCTGCTGGGGCTGCTCGTCAACGTGGGGGCGCGCACCGTGGAGCGGCGGGCCCTGGCCTGGCATCAGTCGGTGCGCGGGGAGGTGGCGGTGTGAGGCGGCTGCTGCTGCGGGTGTTCCTCGTCCTCGCCCTGCCCGTGCTGCTCCTGCTGGCCTGGTGGGTGGCGTCCGACGGCAGTACGCAGGTGTACTGGCCGCCGCTGCGGACGATCCTGCGGACCTTCCCGGACGTCTGGACGGGTGAGCGGCTGCGGGCGGACGTGCTGCCCAGCGTGCTGCGGCTCCTGGCGGGCTATGGGACCGCGGCCGTCGCCGGTGTGGCGCTCGGCACGCTCATCGGTTCCCACCGGCGGGTGCGGGCGGTGTGCGAGCCGGTCCTGGAGTTCCTGCGGGCGGTGCCGCCGCCGGTCCTCGTCCCGGTCATCATGCTGTTCGCGGGCATCGGCGACACCATGAAGATCGTGGTGATCGCGAGCGGCTGTGTGTGGCCGGTGCTGCTCAACACGGTGGAGGGCGTGCGCGCGGTGGACCCGGTGATGCTGGACACGGCCCGCTGCTACGGCATCACAGGCCCGGCCCGGCTGCGCCATCTGGTGCTGCGCGGGGCGAGCCCGCAGATCTTCGCGGGGCTGCGCCAGGCGCTGTCCCTCGGCATCATCCTCATGGTCATCAGCGAGATGTTCGCGGCGAGCGACGGCATCGGCTTCACGATCGTCCAGTTCCAGCGTGGCTTCGCCATCCCCGGCATGTGGACCGGGATCCTCGTCCTCGGTCTGCTCGGTTTCCTCCTGTCCGTCGTCTTCCGGTTAGTGGAGCGGCGGGTGCTCGACTGGTACCACGGTCTGCGCGCCTCGGCCCGGCGCTCGCCGTGACTTCACGAAGGGGCGGTCCATGCTCGACGTACGCGGTCTCCGCAAGGTCTACGAGGGCTCCGGGCGCCGGGTGGAGGCGGTGCGGGACCTCAGCCTCACCGTGGAGGCGGGTGAACTCGTCTGTCTCGTCGGCCCGTCGGGCTGCGGCAAGACCACCCTGTTGAAGTGCGTGGGCGGGCTGCTGACGGCCACGGCAGGCGAGGTGCTGCTGGAGGGGCGGCGGGTGACGGGGCCGCCGCCCGGGATGGCGTTCGTGTTCCAGGAGTACGGGCGCAGCCTGTTCCCCTGGCTGCGGGTGGGCGCCAACGTCGAACTGCCCCTGAAGCAGAAGGGCCTGGCCGGGGCGCGGCGCCGGGAGCTGGTCGCGGACGCGTTGGAGTCGGTGGGGCTCGCGGACGCGGCCGGGGCGTATCCGTGGCAGCTGTCGGGCGGGATGCAGCAGCGGGTCGCGATCGCCCGCGCGCTGGCCTACGAGCCCCGGGTCCTGCTGATGGACGAGCCGTTCGCCGCGGTCGACGCCCAGACCCGGGCCGATCTGGAGGATCTGGTGCGCGGGCTGTGGCGGGAGCGCGGGATGACGATCCTGTTCGTCACGCACGACATCGACGAGGCCGTGTACCTGGGTGAGCGGGTGGTGGTTCTGTCGGCGTCGCCGACGGTCGTACGGGAGCAGCTGAAGGTCGATCTGCCGGCGTCCCGGGACCAGTTGCACACCCGGGTGGCCCCGCGCTTCGCCGAGCTGCGGACCCATGTGTACGAGCAGATCCAGGCGGCGAAGCGCGGGGCACCGGCCCGTGTCACGGCGTCAGATAGGCCTCCACCTCACTGAACTGACCTGCGGGCCAGCCGGTGTTGGCGCTGACGGTCAGCCGCAGGTGGCGCAGGCTGGTGCCGCTTGGCAGGGAGACGGTGGCCGTGTTGCCGGTGGCCGGGTCGAAGCGGTAGCCCTGTGCGCCGACCACCGTGGTGTAGTTCTGGCCGTCGGTGCTGCCGAGCACGGTGATGGTCTGGGTGCGTGCGCCCCAGGCCGTGGACGGCGGCAGCTTCAGCACCAGGCGGCGCACCGCCTCGGCGGAGCCGAGGTCGACCGTCAGGGACTGCGGGAAGGCGTTGTTGGCCGACTCCCAGTAGCTGTCGGCATCGCCGTCCACCGCCTTGCCGGGTGTGTAGACGTCCACGGAGCCGGTGGCGTCGGCGGGGCGGCCCTTGGCCAGGTTGCGGGCCGGGTCGGGGTCCGGGTTGCCCTGGCCCGGCTGGGGCCAGCTGGCGCAGTCCGACCAGGTGCTGTTCCAGCCGGAGTTGCCGCCGCCGTCGGTGAGGGTGAAGGAGCCGGACCCGGCCGGGTAGGGGCAGTTGTAGAGGCCGGCGGCGCCCACCGCGGTGGCGGTGACGTTGCGGAAGGTGGCGGCGCCCTGGGCCTCGGCCTGGACGACGACGGTTCCGGTGTTGCGCACCGTCGCGCCGTCCACGGTGACGTTCCGGACCGGGTGGCCCTGGCCGCCGCCGGAGACGAACTCGAAGGCGCTGTAGGGGCTGTCGGTGATGGTGGTGTCGGTGATGGCGACGGTCGCGTTGATGGCGCTGTCGTACGAGTCGACGCGCAGCGCGCCCATCGGGTGGTTCCAGTTGGGGTTCATGGCGCCGGTGCGCACGAGGGTGTTGCCGTCGACGGTGATGGTGCCGGCCAGCGGGGAGAAGGGGTCGAGGAACTTCTGGTTGGAGATCGCGATGCCGCTGCCGAGGGCGTTGGTGTCGGAGATCAGGTTGTTCTTCACGGCGATGTCCGTGCCGCCGTAGACGGCGATGCCGTTGGCGAGGTTGGGCTGGGAGATGGTGTTGTTCTCGAAGCTGCTGTCGGTGTCCGGCGCGTACAGCGACCACATGGCGAGCGCGTCGTCGCCCTGGTTGCGCAGGAAGTTGTTGCGGACCCGGACACCCCTGGCGTTGCCGTTGAGGTTGAGGCCGTCGGCGGTGGTGTCGAGGATGCGGTTGTTCTCGACGACCAGGTTGTCGTTGGTGCCCATCAGCCAGAGGCCGACCTTGACGTGCTGGATCCACATGCCGGACACCGAACTGTTCGGCCCCAGCGACCCGTTGACGAAGTTGTCGGGGCTGGAGTCGACGCGTTCGGTGACCTCGCCGATGACCGCGAAGTCCTTGATGTGGACGTTTCCCGAGGAGCTGGACTGGTCGATGAAGCGGGAGGTGTGCAGGACGGAGTGCCAGCTGCCGGCGCCCTGGAGGGTCACGTTCTGCACGCCGCCGAGCGACGAGGTCAGCCGGTAGTCGCCCGGCGGGATCCAGACCACTCCGCCCTGCGCGGCGGCGATGGCGTCCCGGAAGGCCTGGGTGGAGTCGCCGTTGCCGCTGGGGTCGGCGCCCTTGGAGGTGACGGAGACCGACCCGGCGGGCTGGGTGGCCGCGGCGGCCACCTGCTCGAAGTCGGCGACGTCCACGGTGACCTGGGTGCCCGTCGACTGGAAGGCGATCGTGTCGCCCGCCTGTACGTTCTGGCCGAGCAGGAGGCGGGCGTTGTCGAAGAAGTGGTGGGTCCTGGCGCCCGGGATCCAGCCGGTGTCGACGTAGGAGTACTTGGCGGTGACCGTGAGGGTCTTCGCCAGTCTCTGCCCGTTGACGTACACGTCGAGGGTGCCGGACTGGCCGTCCGGGACGCTGTAGGCGACGTTCACCGCGTTGGCCGCGCGCGGCACGGTGAACTCGACGCGCTGGCCCGAGGTGAGCCGGACGGCCTGACGTCCGGAGGCCTCGGAGGCGAGGGTGCCCTGGGTGTGGTCAGGGCCGATCCTGGTGCCGGTGGTGGTCGCCGACTCGGCCTCGATCGAGGTGAAGGGCAGGGTGGCGCCCGCCGCCGCGTGCGCGGACGGCGCGAGGGTGACGAGCATGCCGGCCGCGAGGGCGACGGCCGCGCCGATGGCTGGCATGCGCCTGACAGATCTGCGGGTGCTGCTGAGCATGTGCTGATCCCTTCGTGGTGGGGGTGCGGGGATAGCAGGGGTGGTGCGGCGGCGGTTCAGGCGCGCAGCCAGGCCGCCGTGTCCTGGGGCAGCCGGCCCGCGTCGTCCAGGGGGCCGCTGCTGAGCAGGAGTTCACTGTGCGCGGGGAGGCCGACGGGGGCCGCGGCGAGGTTCACCACACAGCCGGCGCCCCGCGCGCGGGTGAAGGCGAGCACGCCCTCGGGGGCGGGCAGCCAGGTCAGCGGGCCGTCGCCGAAGGCGGCACGCAGCCGGATCGCCGCGCGGTAGAGGGCGAGCATCGAGCCGGGGTCCTCCGCCTGTACGTCGGCCGCGTAGTCCGCCCAGCCGGCCGGCTGCGGCAGCCACGGTTCCTCACGGGAGCCGAAACCGGCGTACGGCGCCTCGGCCACCCAGGGCAGCGGGACCCGGCAGCCGTCCCGGCCGGGGTCGGTGCCGCCCGAACGGGAGTACATCGGGTCCTGGATGCGGTCGACGGGGATGTCCGCCTCGGGCAGGCCGAGTTCCTCGCCCTGGTAGACGTAGACCGCGCCGGGCAGGGCCAGGGACAGCAGGGCGGCGGCGCGGGCGCGCCGGGTGCCGAGCGCGAGGTCGGTCGGGGTGCCGAAGGCCTTGGCGGCGAAGTCGAAGCCGGTGTCCGCGCGGCCGTAGCGGGTGACGGTGCGGGTCACGTCGTGGTTGCACAGCACCCAGGTGGCGGGGGCGCCCACCGGGGCGTGCTCGGCGAGCGTCGTGTCGATCGAGGCCCGCAGCCGTCCGGCGTCCCAGGGGCAGGACAGGAAGGAGAAATTGAAGGCGGTGTGGAGCTCGTCGGGGCGCAGGTAGCGGGCGAAGCGCTCGGGGTCGGGCAGCCACACCTCGCCGACGAAGACGCCGTCGTAGGCGTCGGCCACGGACCGCCAGGAGCGGTAGATGTCGTGGAGTTCGTCGCGGTCGACGAACGGGTTGGGGTCCCGACCGGGCACGAAATCCGGCAGCGCGGGGTCCTTGGCGAGCAAGGCGGCCGAGTCGATGCGGACGCCCGCGACTCCGCGCTCGAACCAGAAGCGCAGGATGTCCTCGTGTTCCTGACGGACCACCGGATGGGCCCAGTTGAGGTCGGGCTGCTCGGGCGTGAACAGGTGCAGGTACCAGTCGCCGTCGGCCAGCCGGGTCCACACGGGCTCGGTGGAGCCGACGAACTGCGACGGCCAGTCGTTGGGCGGGAGTTCACCGTGCTCTCCCCCAAGCTCTCCCCGCCGTCCGGGCCGGAAGTGGAACAGCTCGCGCTCGGGGCTGCCGGGACCGGCGGCGAGCGCGGCCCGGAACCAGGGGTGCTGGTCGGAGACATGGTTCGGTACGACGTCGACGATGGTGCGGATGCCCAGTTCCCGGGCCTCCGCGATCAGTTTCTCCGCCTCCGCGAGGGTCCCGAAGGCCGGGTCGACGGCCCGGTAGTCGGCGACGTCGTAGCCGCCGTCCTTCATCGGTGACAGGTACCACGGGTTGAACCACAGTGCGTCCACGCCGAGTTCGGCGAGGTAGGGGAGCTTCGCGCGGACGCCCGCGAGGTCGCCGGTGCCGTCCCCGTCGCCGTCCGCGAAACTGCGCACGTAGACCTGGTAGATGACGGCGGTGCGCCACCAGTCGGTCTGCTCGCGGGCATGGGTGGGCTCTCCCACAATGCGTGCCTTTCTGTCGAGGGGCCGGGTCAGCCCTTGGCGCTGCCGGCGCTGATCCCGGCGATGATGTGCCGCTGGAAGACGAGGAACAGGGCGACCATCGGGATGCTGGCGATCACCATGGCCGCGATCAGCACGGTCAGCTGGATGTTCGCCGACAGCTGGACCAGGGCCACGCTGATCGGCTGCTTGTCGGTGTCGGAGAAGACCATCAGCGGCCACAGGAAGTCCTGCCACACGGCGACCAGCGCGAAGATCGAGACCACGCCGAGGACCGGCCGGGACATGGGCAGCACGATCGACCACAGGATGCGCAGCTTTCCCGCGCCGTCGATCTCGGCGGCCTCCAGCACGTCCCGCGGGAGCTGGTCGAAGAACCGCTTGAGGAGGTAGAGGTTGAAGGCGTTGGCGACGGCCGGCAGCCAGATCGCGAGCGGGTCGTTGAGCAGGTTCGTGTGGATCAGCGGCAGATCGGCGACCGTCAGGTACTTCGGTACGACCAGGGCCTGGGCCGGGACCATCAGGGTGGCCAGGATGCCGCCGAGGACCACCTTGCCGAAGGCGGGTCGCAGCCTGGACAGGGCGTAGGCGGCGGCCGTGCACAGCACCAGCTGGAACGCCCAGGCTCCGGCGGCCTGCACCACCGTGTTCCACAGGTGCCGCGGGAGCTGCATGAGGTCCCAGGCGTCGGTGAAGCCGTCGGTGTGCCAGCGCTCCGGGACGAGGGTGGGCGGGGTCCGCGCCACCTCGTCCGGCGACTTCATCGCGCCGGTCACCATCCAGTAGACCGGGAAGAGGAAGGCGAGCGCGAAGAGCAGGACGACACCGGTGAACACGGTCCAGTAGGCGGCCTTGCCGCGCGGGCGTGCCAGGACGGACGGGGAGACGAGGGTCCGGGTGCTCATGTGTCCCCCTCCGAGCGGGTGAGCCGGAGATAGCCGGCGGAGAACGCGCCGAGCAGGACCAGGAGCAGCACGCTGAGCGCGCAGGCCCCGCCGAAGTCGTTGTAGAGGAAGGCGTACTTGTAGATCAGGTACAGGACGGTGACCGTGGCGTTCTCCGGGCCGCCGCCCGTGATGACGAACGGCTCCGTGAACACCTGCATGGTGGCGATGATCTGAAGGAGCATCAGCATGAGGATGACGAACCGGGTCTGCGGGATCGTCACGTGCCGCACGCGCTGGAGGAGGTTCGCGCCGTCCAGTTCGGCCGCCTCGTACAGTTCGCCGGGGATGGACTGGAGCGCGGCCAGGTAGATCAGCACGGTGCCGCCCAGGTTGGCCCAGGTCGCCACGATCACCAGGGAGACCAGGGCGGTGTCGGCGCCGTTGGACCAGTCGGAGGTGGGCAGGTGCAGCGAGCGCAGCGCCTCGTTGGCGAGGCCGGCCCCCGGGTCGTAGAACCACTTCCACAGCAGGGCGCTGACCACCGGCGGGATCATCACCGGCAGATAGACCACGACCCGGAAGAAGGCCCTGGCGTGCCGCAGTTCGTTGAGCACCAGGGCGAGGACGAAGGGGATCGCGAAGCCGATGAGCAGGGCCAGCAGGGTGAAGGTGAGCGTGTTGCGCCAGGCCGCCGCGAACTCCGGGTCGTGCAGGACGCGGGTGAAGTTGGCGGTGCCGACCCACTCGGGCGGGGAGCCCGGTGTGTACTTCTGGAAGGCGATCACGACCGCGCGGATCGCCGGGTACCAGGAGAACAGGGCGAAGCAGACGAGGCCGCCGAGGAGGAATCCATAGGCCTGGAGCTGGTCACGCAGGCGGCGCCGCCCCCGGCCCCCTACCGGGGGCGGCGCCGGAACGGGGCGTACGGCGATCGCCGGGGCCGTTCGCCGCGCTGCCGTCCTGGTCATCGCGTCAGCTCCGGGCCAGAATGCCGTCGATCTTGCCGGAGGCGTCCTTCAGGAGCTGGTCGATGTTCGCGTCCTTCTTGGTGAGGACGGCGGAGACGACCCCGTCGAGGACGGAGTAGATCTGCTGGGCGCCGGGCGGCTCGATCTTCATCCGGAGGTTCTGGTTGCCGTCGAGGAACGCCTGGTAGTTCTCCACGGGGACGTTGGCGTCGGCCTTCTTGGCCTCCTGGTCCTCGGCGTCGGCGGCGCCGGTGAACAGGCGCGGCTCCGGCAGGCCGACCGGGGCGTCGTGCTTCCTGGCGCGGGAGTAGTCGCCGAGGAAGCCGGAGCCGGGGGTGAGGAACATGTGGTCGAGCCACTTGAGGCCGGCCCGGATCTGTTCGGGGGTGGCCTTCTTGTTGACCATGTAGCCGTCGCCGCCGATGAGTGTGGCCTTGCCGCCCGGCATCGGGGCGAGCGCCAGGTCCTTGTAGTCGCCGCCCTTCTCCTTGACCAGGATCGGGATGTTGTCGGGGGCGGCGAGGTACATGCCGAGCTTGCCTGAGCCCATCATCTGCTGCGCGTCGTTGATGATGAGGAGCTGTTTGCTGCCCATCGAATTGTCGGTCCAGCGCATGTCGTGCAGGTTCTGCAGGACGGCGCGGCCCTCAGGGGTGTCGACGGTGGCCTTCGTGCCGTCGGCGCTGACGACGTCGCCGCCCTGGGCGTACAGCTCGGCGGTGAAGTGCCAGCCGCCCTGGTTCTGGGCGCTGTAGTCGGCGTAGCCGACGGTGCCGCCGCCGAGCGCCGCGATCTTCTTGGCGTCGGCGCGGACCTCCTCCCAGGTCGTCGGCGGCTTGTCGGGGTCGAGACCCGCCCTCTCGAAGAGCGTGCGGTTGTAGATCAGGCCCATCGAGTAGCCGGTGCGCGGGATGCCGTAGATCCTCCCGTCGACGGTGTAGATGTCGCGCAGCTGCTGCTGGATGGTCCCGTAGCTCTTCAGCTCCTTGACGTACGGGGTGAGGTCGGCGGCCTGGCCGATGCCCACGACGTGCCTGACGTCGGTGAAGTAGGTGTAGAAGACGTCCTCCATCTGGCCGCCGGCCAGCTTGGCGTCGAACGTCTTCGGGTCCTGGCAGGGGAAGGCGTCGTGCGCGACGACGTCGATGTCCGGGTTCTGCTTCTCGAAGGAGGCGATGTCCTCCTCGAAGAACTTCCGGTCGACCTTGGCGCTCCTGGGCGGCTCGCAGTTGACGGTGATGCGGGTCTTGCCGCCGGCCGACTCGTCGTCGGACGACCCGCAGGCCGCGGCGGCGAGGGCAAGGGAGGAACAGACGCCGATCGCGACAAACGTGCGGCGGAAGCCGGTGCTTGACATCGGTGGACCCCTCTGGACAGGAGCTGTGGGCGCCGCACACTCAAGCACCGGCGCCATTCATCCGCAAGATGTCGCGCAGAATCTGTAATTATTCGACAGCGGGTGGGATCTACTGGATCTCAGCCACGCGGTGCTTGCGCGGTGGAGCCGCGGACCACCAGTTCCGGCTCGAAGAGCAGCTCGTCGGGCGGTACGGAGGTGCCGCCGATCTGCGCGTTGAGCAGCTCGACCGCGGCCCTGCCCATCGACTCGATGGGCTGGCGGACCGTGGTGAGCGGCGGTTCCGTGCAGTTCATCAGCGCGGAGTCGTCGTAGCCCACGACGGAGATCTGCGCGGGCACGTCGAGTCCTTTGCGTCGGGCGGCCCGTACGACGCCCAGCGCGAGCGGGTCGCTGGCGCAGATGAAGCCGGTGACCCCGCGGTCGATCAGCTTGGCGCCGGCCGCGTGCCCGCCCTCGATGGAGAAGATCGCCCGGGAAACGCGGTCGTCGGGCAGCTCGCCCGCGACGGCGCGGGCCGCCGCCAGCTTCCGCGCCGACGGCACATGGTCGCCGGGGCCGAGCACCAGCCCGATCCGCTCGTGTCCGAGGGAGGCCAGATGCCGCCAGGCCTGCTCGACGGCGACCGCGTCGTCGCACGACACCCCGGGGAAACCGAGGTCCTCGATGGCCGCGTTGACGAGCACCACCGGGATGTTGCGGTCGGCGAGCTGCCGGTAGTGGTCGTGCGGCGCGTCCGCCTGGGCGTACAGACCGCCGGCGAACACGACGCCGGAGACCTGCTGTTGCAGCAGCAGCTCCACATAGTCCGCCTCGGAGACCCCGCCCTTGGTCTGGGTGCACAGCACCGGGGTGAGCCCGAGCTGGGCCAGCGCGCCCCCGATGGCCTCGGCGAACGCCGGGAAGATGGGGTTCTGCAGTTCGGGCAGGACCAGGCCCACGAGCCGGGCGCGTTCGCCGCGCAGCTGGGTGGGCCGCTCGTAGCCGAGCACGTCGAGGGCGGACAGCACCGCCTGCCGGGTGGCCTCGGAGACTCCGGGCTTGCTGTTGAGCACCCGGCTGACCGTGGCCTCGCTGACCCCGACCTTCTTGGCCACTTCCGCAAGTCGTCGCGTCATGGCCGCAAGGGTAGCGCAAGTTATGCAAGCTGCTTGCGTAAACGGGGGGCCGGTGGCTGCCCGGGGCGGTGCGGCGGAACGCGGCTCGTGGTGTGCCGCTGGTGCGGGTCGTCGCCACGGACCGAACGGAAGCACGGCAGACCCACCCGCCCGGCGAAAGCCCGCGGCCGGGTCGCGGTCTCCCCGGACCCGGCCCGTCCAGCCGGATCCCGCGGGCGCAGCCGGAGCGGGCATGGGCGGAGGGTGCGGCCGGGACGCAGCTCGTGACGTGCCGCTGGTGCGGGTCGTCGCCACGGGCTGGGCAGGACCCACGGCGGACCCGCCCGGCCGGTGAACGCCCGCGGCCGGGTCACGGTCTCCCCGGACCCGGCCCGTCCAGCCGGATCCCGCGGGCGCGGCCGGAGCGGGCGCGGGCGGAGGGTGCGGCCGGGACGCGGCTCGTGGTGTGCCGCTGGTGCCGGTCGTCGCCACGGACCGAACGGAAGCACGGCAGACCCGGCCCGTCCGGCCGGATCCCGCGGGCGCAGCCGGAGCGGGCACGGGCGGAGGGTGCGGCGGGACGCGGCTCGTGGTGTGCCGCTGGTGCAGGTCGTCGTCACGGGCTGGGCGGGACCCACGGCGGACCCGCCCGGCGCCGTCGGCGACCTGAACGCCGGCGGTGCCGGGTCAGGGCTCCGGGGTGGGTACGACGGTCAGATGGGTGGCCGCGCCACGGGTGCGGCGCGGGCGGCGCGCGGTGCCCCCCGGGCGGCGGGTGTCGCGCAGGACGAGCGTGAGACGGGTGTAGCCGAGTTCCCGGAGGGTCTTCGGGGTGTCGTCCACGATCCGGCAGTCGGTGGCGCCCCAGCGCGGGTCCGGGTGCAGCAGCGGGCGGACGGCGCCGTCGTGCTCGGCGGCGCCCTCACCGACCGCGCGGATCCAGTGCGGCAGGCCCTGCCGGAAGGCGGCCTCCATGATCGGGTCCTGGGCGATCTCCCGGCGGATCGCCTGGAGTCCGTGGTCGTGCGCGTGCCGGTCAAGGGCGCGCTTGAACTGGGCCAGCATCGGCAGGCCCCAGCTCGACTCGTGCTCCCCGAGGACCGTGGCCGCGTCGGGGTGGAACAGGACGAACCGGAGGAAGTTGTCACCGGGCATGGCCGTGGGATGCGGGCCGATCCCCCGGAAGAGCGCCGCGAACGCGCCGTTGGCGAGGACCACGTCCCAGCGGTGGTCGACGACGAGGGACGGGAACGGGACCGATTCCAGGAGCGTGGCGTAGTCCCGGAGGTACGCCTGGGCCTCGCGGCCCTCGGGGACCGGCCGCGGCGCCGGCCGCTGCCCACCTGCCTGATGTGCCATCGGGAGGTCACCCCTCTTGCCTATGCGGCCTTCACGCGGCGATGTGATCCTGCTGCCCAGACGACAGCCATGTCAACTATCGTGGCATTTCATGCCCGTTGACGGCTGAAATTGGCCACAATTGTGGCGAGACCTGGCTGCGGGTTCGCGGCACGGGCTACTCTCCGGGAAGTTCACGGCAATCTCTGGTGGCAGGGCACTGAATCCCTTGAGAGACGTAGGAGTTCTGTCGGTGACGGATGGCTACGAGGATCCGGGCGCCGCGGCGACCGCCCAGCTGCCGGCCGTCGTCGCCCGCGTCACCGCGCTCGCCGACCGGCTCGGCGTGCCGCACCTCGAAATCTTCGACGTCGGGCGGCTCTCCGTCGCCTGCGGCGTCCCCGAGCCCGTCGTCAGGGTCCTGCTGAGCGGCCGGCCCGCGGGCGAACCCGATGTGCAGTCCCGCTTCCTGCAACGCCTCGACCTGTTGCGCCGCACCCGGCTCAAGCCCACCGGACGCAAGTACACCCAGCAGGAGATCGCGGACGGCGCGGGCATGTCCCGGCAGCAGGCCGGCGCCCTCATCAACGGCGACCGGCGGCCCACCATGGAGCACTGCGACGCCCTGCAGCGCTTCTTCCGGGTGCACGCCGGATTCCTCACCGCGGAGGACCCCGAGGCCGTCGCGGGAGCGCTCCAGCGCACCGAGCAGGAGCTGCTGCAGAAGCTCGCCGACCGCGAGCGGGAAGCCGCCGCGGTCGCCGCGGACCCGTTGGAACGGCTGCTGCAGGACCATGGCGTGCGGGGCATCGCCTGGCGCGCCGCGCAGCTGCCCACCGACCAGCACCGGGACAAGGTCGCCGAGTGGCTGGACATGCTCCTGGAGAGCGTCAAGCGGCCCGAGTCGTGAACCGGGGGAGGAACGTGGGCATCGGCAAGGACATGCGGCGGTTGTGCGGGGCGCTGCTCGGAGAACTGACACTGCCCACGCCTGCCCGCCCGCGGGAACTTTACACCGCGCTGTGCGACGCGATGAGCCGCCGCCGCGGCCGTCCCGTCCACTTCCGTACGGCCGTCTTCCCGACCGGCACGGCCAGCGGGCTGTGGCTGGACATGACGGACCAGGACCTCATCGTGATCGAGGAACGCACCGCGCCCGACCACCAGTTGGTGATACTGGGCCATGAGCTGTGGCATATGAAGGCCGGGCACCGCGGCCACCCCGTCGACGGTGTGCCCGTGGCCGCGCGGCTGCTCGGCGAGGGCCTCGGCGACGCCGACCGGGCCGCCCTCCAGGCGGCGGTGCACCGGGTCGCCGCGCGCACCCGCTTCGACCTCCACGACGAGCGCGAGGCCGAGGCATTCGGCCTTCTCCTCGCCAGCAAGTGCCGTACGTGGCTGGCCGGTTCCGCCCTGCGCGGCCCCGTGCAACGGGACCACCTGGCGGGCCGGATCGAGGCGTCCCTGGGCTACCGCGGCCCCCAGGGCTGACCGCCGCGCCGGCCCGCCCGCAGCGGGTCTCACCGAGGTTCCCGCTCGGCCGAGCGGGCGACAACAGGTGCGGACGGGCGGCGTTGTCAGTGCCGGGCGGCAAGCTGGAGGGGCGCCGCCTTCACGCGCGGCGTACGCGCCGTCCCGGCGCGTGACCGCAGAGCCGACCCGGGGAGAGCCGACCGATGCCCACCGCCGTTCTGACCGACCGCGAGCGCACCGCCGTACAGGCCTATCTGCGACTGCTCCAGACGGTGCGCGCGGCCTTCGACGGCCCACCGGACGGCGGTGGGCCGGTCCTGGTCCCTCCCCTTGTGCTCGCCGAGGCGGAACAGGCGATGGCGGACGCGGGGCTCGTGGGCAACGAGGACGCCTTCTTCCGGCTGCTGCACACCTGGTGCCCGCGGCCCTGACGGGCGGCGGAGCCCGGGGAGCGCAAGAACCGACACCCGGCATCAGGCAATCCGTAACACGCACGTTGCAGAGGGGCCTCCGGGAAGCCGTATGATCGCCCCAACACCACCGCCACGATCTCCTTTCCCAGAGCGGTTCGGTGTCCCTCCGACCACCTTGCCCGGGCACGGGCCGCTGAGCCCTGCCCGGAAACCCCCGAAAGGCGGCCTGCATGCTCTCTCGCGTACGCGTCTGGCTCAACCGCACGTACGCGGAGAACGTGTTCTTCATGGATCAGCTGCGCAGAAATCCGAGCGACCGCGCGGTCGAGATCCATGCCACCCACGGGGACGCCGACTCACCCGTGCTGGCCGCCGCCGACACCGCCGATCTCGAACCGGAGGGCCTGTCCCCGGCCGCGTACGTCGAGTACGCGCTGGACCAGTGCGCACGGCGCGGCATCGATGTGTTCGTGCCCCGGCTGCACCAGGGGGCGATCGTGGCGCACCGCGCCGAGTTCGAGGCGGCCGGTACGGCGCTGCTGGCGCCTACGCCGCAGGCGATCGCCGTCTTCGAGGACAAGGTGACCGCGTACGAGGCGGTCCACTCGGTGGGGGTGCCGGTGCCGCCGTTCCGGCGGGTCCGGACGGCCGACGAACTCATCGCGGCCGTCGAGGAGTTGGAGGCGGGTGGGCACAAGGCGTGCTTCAAGCCGGCCAGCGGCGCCGGTGGGGTGGGCTTCCGCGTGATCACCCGCAGCCCGTTCTCGCTGCTGCATCTCGGCGGGTTCCCGGGGCCCTATGTCCAGCTGGACCTGGTCGTTTCGGCGCTCCGCCGGGCCGACCAACCGGTGGACTGGCTGGTGATGCCGCGCCTGGAGCAGCCGGAGGTGTCCGTGGACTGCCTGACCGGTCCGGACAACCGGGTCCGGCTGGCCGTCGGGCGCACCAAGAACGGCCGCCGCCGCGGGTTCACGCTCCACGAGCAGTGGCTGGAGCCGGCCCGGCTGATCGCCGAGGGCTTCGGGCTGCACCATCTGTCCAACATCCAGTTCCGGATGTACGGCGACCGGCCGGTGCTGCTCGACGTCAACACGCGTCCCGCCGGGGGGCTGTACCAGCTGTCCCTGTGCGGGATCAACGCCCCCTGGGCTGCGGTGCAGTTGGCGCTCGGGGAGGACCCGGGTGAGATCGTGCCGCCGTTCCTGGGGCAGGACTACACGGTGGTGTCGGGGCCGCGGCCCGTACGGGCTGCCTTGCCGGCGGCTCAGCAGCGGGCTGAGGTGGCCGAGCCGGCGTTGCCTCCCGCGCCCGCGCCCGCGCCTGCGCCTGCGGCGCCTGTGGAGAGCGCGGGTCAGGCTCTGCGCCTTTAGCTCCGCTGGGTGGGCGGTGGCGTCCGTGGCTGGGTCATCAGCTTCGTCGGCGCCTGCGGCAGCATGTGGCTGAGCGCGCAGTTCCCCGCGCCCCTTACGGGGCACGGTCCCGCTGCACCTTCTTGAACAGCGTGAGATGGAGCGCCAGCTGCGGGTGCATCGTGGCTGAGCGCGCAGTTCCCCGCGCCCCTTGCGGGGCTCGACCTCCGCTGCACGTTCTTGAACACCGCGAGATGGGGGCATCAGCTCCGTCAGCGGCCGCGGGTGCGTTGTGGTTGAGCGCGCAGTTCCCCGCGCCCCTTACGGGGCACGGTTCCGCTGTACCTTCTTGAACAGGCCGCGCCCCTTGCGGGGCACGAGCCCCCTGCGCCTTCTTGAACACCGCGAGGACTAGTGGGGGTAGCCCCAGGTTTTGGCTATTTCTGTTAGGCGGGGGGGTAGGGGCAGGGTCGGGTCGGGTGGGCGGGCCGTGTGGATGCGGCCTGACTTGATCTCCTCGCTCCAGTCGCCGAGCTGGGGGCGGAACGTGCCGTGGTCCTGTTCGCCGTAGTCGAGCATCCCGCGCTCCCAGGGCACCCCGAGATAGGCGCACACGCCGCGGGTGACCTGTTCCGGGTCGGCGGTGAGGTCCTCGTAGGTGATCACATGGCCGTCGAGCCGGCGGCGGGCCTCTTCCAGCTTCTCGGTGTAGTTCAGGACCTCGGCACGTATCGCCTCGTGGTCCGGGTTCGTGCGCCGGTTGGTCAGGGACTGGATGACCGCACCCGGGTGGCGCAGCAGCACGAGGTAGCGGGCGTTGGGCCAACATCGGTGCAGGCGTGGCCAGATGAGGGTGTTGGGCGGGGTCTTGTCGACGATGACGTCCTTGCCGCTGCGGGTCAGCTCCAGGTGCAGCAGCCGGTCCCAGAGCACATGCTCCAGCTCCTGCCGGTCGAGGGACAGCTCCTTCATGGCGGCCGCGGTGAAAGTCCGCGAGAGCTGGACGTGGACCGTGCGCAGATGCATCTCGTGCGGTGCCCGGATGCGGCTGTGGCTGTTGAGCAGCACCCTGAGCAGGGTCGAGCCGGAGCGCACCGAGGAGAGCACGAACACCGGTGACTCCACGAGGCGCGGGGCGGGCGGGGCCACGTAACCGCCCGTGTCCTTGCCGGCGCCGTCCTTGCCGGGGGCCCGGCGTTGGGCCGGCATCGCGTCGAGGGTGCGGCGGGGCGGGCTCACCGCCTGTGCCATGAGCCTCCCCCGGCGCTTCAGCCCCTTGCCGATCGCGGACAGACGCGGGTCTCGCACGGTGCCACCTTTCTCTCTTCCGGTCCCCGCATCTCAGGGGCGGCAGGCGAATTCCAGGTGACGCACAGGCGAACCACCGTGGTCACGGCGGCTGGAACACCCGCCGTGACCAGGTGGCTTACCGGTTTCTTAATTCTTCATGGGAAGCCCGTGGCACGACGGGCGGTCACGCCCCGCCGACGGCCAGGCGCAGCGTCTGCACCTCGAACGGCCGCAGGGTCACCGGCACGGCGTCCCCGTCCGTGTCCGCCGCCCCGAGCGGGCGCTCCAGCAGATCGGTCAGCTGGGCCCCGGCCAGCGGGAACCCGGTGCGCAGCAGGCCGCCGGCCCGGCCGCCGCGGGACTCGTAGATCCGCACGATCACATCGCCTGAGCCGTCGTCGGCGAGCTTCACCGCTTCCACGGTGACGCCCTCGCCCTCGGCGGAGACGACGGGGCGCGGGGCTCCCGCGGAGTCCGCCGACCGCAGCGGCAGGTTGAGGGCGTAGCCCTCGGCGACCGCGTCCTCGATGCTCGCGCCGGGGAGCAGGGAGTATGTGAAGCGGTGCCGGCCCTGGTCCGCCCCCGGGTCCGGGACCCGCGGGGCGCGCACCAGGCTGAGCCGGACCGTGGTGGTCGTGCCGCCGTCCTCGCGGACCGTACGGGTGACGTCGTGGCCGTAGGTCGAGTCGTTGATGACGGCGACGCCGTAGCCGGGCTCGGCGATGTGCACCCAGCGGTGGCCGGAGACCTCGAAGCGGGCCGCCTCCCAGCTGGTGTTGGTGTGGGTGGGCCGCTGGATGTGGCCGAACTGGATCTCGGCGGAGGAGTGCGGCGCCCGGATGTCGACCGGGAAGCCCGCCTTGAGGATCTTCTCCGCCTCGTGCCAGTCGATCACGGTCTCGAAGTCGATGCGCGGGCTGCCGGCCCGGACGGTGATGGTCTGGGTGATCCTGGAGCCCTTGCCGAAGGAGCGCTCGACCCGGACGGCCCCGATCAGCGGGTCCTGTTCGACGACCGTGACCGAGTCCGGCTCCAGCAGGTCGGTGTAGCGGTTGCGGTAGTGCTTGTCGATGTCCCAGGCGTCCCAGTAGTTGGGCAGGTCGGTGTGCAGGCGCAGCAGGTTGCCCCGGTCGGCGAGGACCTCGCGGTCCGCCCGCAGGTCACGCACGGAGGCCAGGGTGCCGTCCGCGGCGACCTCGACGCGGACCAGGCCGTTGTCGAGCACCCGCTGCGACACCTCGACCGGCTGCGGCGGCGTGGCGGTGCCGGTCAGCGGGGCGCTGCCGTTCGCGGGCACCTGTACGTACACCGGCGTGCCCGCGGCCGTGCGGACCACCTCGGCGCGGTCGAAGGGGCTCGTGTTGAACACCCGTGCCGTACCGCCGCCGAGCGCGGCCGTCGCCTCGGCCGTCAGCGCCTCCAGCTCCTGGGCGACGCGGGCGTACTCGGCCTCCGCCTCGCGGTGCACCCAGGCGATCGAGGAGCCCGGCAGGATGTCGTGGAACTGGTGCAGCAGGACCGTCTTCCACAGCCGGTCCAGCCTCTCGTACGGATACGCGTAGCCCGGCGCGTGCAGGGCGGCGGTCGTCGCCCACAACTCCGCCTCGCGCAGCAGGTGTTCGCTGCGCCGGTTGCCCTGTTTGGTGCGCGCCTGCGAGGTGTACGTCGCCCGGTGCAGCTCCAGATACAGCTCGCCGACCCAGACGGGGGCGTCCTCGTACTCGGCGCGGGCCTTGGCGAAGAACGCGTCCGGGTGCTCCACCTCGACCTTCGGGGAGCCCTCCAGGTCGCGCAGCCGGCGGGCCCGTTCCATGAGTTCGCGGGTGGGACCGCCGCCGCCGTCGCCCCAGCCGAAGGGCGCGAGCGAGCGCGTACCGCCGCCCTTCTCCCGGTAGTTGCGGGCGGCGCGGGCCATCTCCTCGCCGCTGAAGCAGGCGTTGTAGGTGTCGACCGGCGGGAAGTGCGTGAAGATGCGGGTGCCGTCGATGCCCTCCCACCAGAAGGTGTGGTGGGGGAAGGTGTTGGTCTGGTTCCAGGAGATCTTCTGGGTGAGGAACCACTCGTTGCCGGCGAGCTTGGCGAGCTGCGGGTAGGCCGCGGTGTAGCCGAAGGAGTCCGGCAGCCACACGCCCTTGGTCTCGATCCCGAACTGCTCCATGAAGAACCGCTTGCCGTGGATCAGCTGGCGGGCGAGGGCCTCGCCGCCGGGCAGGTTGCCGTCGGCCTCCACCCACATGCCGCCGACCGGCGCCCACTGGCCGCGCTTGACCGACTCCTGGATGCGGGCCCACACCTTCGGGTAGTGGTCGCGCACCCACTCGTACTGCTGGGCCTGTGAGCAGGCGAAGACGAACTCCTCGTACTCGTCGGCGAGCGCGGTCACATTGGAGAAGGTGCGGGACGTCTTGCGCTTGGTCTCGCGGATGGGCCACAGCCAGGCCGAGTCGATGTGGGCGTGCCCGACGCCGGAGACGACATGGGCGCTGGCGTGGGCGGGCCTGGCGAGCACGGGCGCGAGCGCGGCGCGCACCGCGGGCGCCGAGCCGGCGATGTCGTCGAGGTCGAGCAGGTCCATGGCGTGGTCCAGGGCGTGCATGATCTCGTGCCGGCGCGGTTCGTGCTCGCCCAGCTCCGCCATCAGCTCGCGCAGTACCTGGAGGTCCAGGTCGAGGTGGAAGACCTCCTCGTCGAGGACGGCGAGGTCGGCGCGGCGGAAGGTGTAGAGGGGCGCGTCCCCGGCGGTGAGCACGTCGCCGAGCAGGGTCGGTCCGGCGAAGTCGTTCGCCAGGATGTCCGGGTTGGAGGCCGCCTCGACCAGGTAGTCGATCCGCTCGCCGCCGGTCGCGGGGTTGGCGATCGGCACGTACTGGTTGAGCGGGTTGACCGCCTTCAGCGGGGTGCCGTCGGGCCGGTGCACCAGGGCCTCGGCCTGGTTGCCGGGCCAGTCGCCGACGAAGCCGAGGTCGATGACCGCCTCGACGCGCCGGCCCGCCCAGTCGTCGGGGACGCGGCCGTGCATCCGGAACCAGGTGGTGCCCCAGGGCGGCCCCCAGGGGGTGCCCGTCGCGAAGGGCTCGTAGGCGGCGGCAGCGGCCTCGGCGAACGGGACGGGCTCCCCCGGCGCCTGCCAGGCCGCGACCTCGAGGGGGACGGTGGCCGCATAGAGTGCGGGCTTGATGCGCTGGTTGTGGAGGCGCTCCACGCGCTCCTCGATCCGGCGGCGTTCGTCGTGCATGGAAGTCTCCTGAGAGCAGGGCCGGACGGCGCTTACTTGAGGTAGCCCAGGCCGGGGTGGACCTCGGTGTATCCCTCTACCAGCCTGCGGGCCACGTTGACCGAGTCGACCAGCGGATGCAGCGCGAAGGCCGTCACGGCCCTCGCCCGGGAGCCGGACTCGGCGGCGGACAGCACCTCGCGCTCGACCGCCTTGACCGCGCAGACCAGGCCGGTCGCGTGTGCGGGCAGCGGGTCGACGGCGACCGGGTGCGCACCGTTCGCGTCGACCAGGCAGGGCACCTCGATGACGGCCTCGGCGTCCAGCACGGACAGGGTGCTGCGGTTGCGCACGTTGAGGATCAGGGTGGTGCGCTCGTCGCGCGCGATGGCCCGCATCAGGGCGAGGGCCACCTTCTCGTACCCGCCGGAGAGGTCGTCGGCGTCGCGCTCGCCCGCGCCGGCGGTCTCCCGGTTCTCGGCCATGTACGTCGCCTCGCGCTCGGCGCGAGTGTGCTCCCAGGCCGCGAGGGCCGCGGCGCCCGGGTCCTTCAGCCGCGTGTAGAAGCGCGCCTGCTGGTCGCGGAGGAAGGCGCCACGGGTCTGCCGGGCCTCCTGGTAGGCGCGGACGGCCTCGCGGTTGAAGTAGTAGTAGTGCAGGTACTCGTTGGGGATCGCGCCGAGCGACCTGAGCCAGTCGGCGCCGAAGAGCTTGCCCTCCTCGAACGAGCCGAGCAGCTCCGGGTCGGCGAGCAGCCGCGGGAGCTCGTCGCGGCCGGCGACGCGCAGGCCGCGCACCCAGCCGAGGTGGTTGAGGCCGACGTAGTCGATCCATGCCTGCCCGGGGTCGGCGCCGAGCACACGGGCGATGCGCCGGCCGAGGCCGACCGGCGAGTCGCAGATGCCGATGACGCGGTCGCCGAGGTGGCGGGACATCGCCTCGGTGACCAGGCCGGCCGGGTTGGTGAAGTTGATGACCCAGGCGTCCGGCGCCAGCCGGGCCACGCGGCGCGCGATGTCCACGGCGACGGGGACGGTGCGCAGGCCGTAGGCGATGCCGCCCGCGCCGACCGTCTCCTGGCCGAGGACCCCCTCGGCGAGGGCCACCCGCTCGTCGTCGGCGCGGCCCGCGAGGCCGCCGACACGGATCGCGGAGAAGACGAAGTCGGCGCCGCGCAGCGCCTCGTCCAGGTCGGTGGTGGCGCTGACCTCGGGCGCGCCGGGCACCCCGGCGGCCTGTTCGGCGAGCACCCGGGTCACCGCGGACAGCCGCTCCGCGTCCAGGTCGTGCAGCACGACCCGGGTGACCCGGCCCTCGGCGCGGTCCGTCAGCAGCGCCCCGTACACGAGCGGCACCCGGAATCCGCCGCCGCCCAGAATCGTGAGTTTCACGCCGTCACCTCGTTCGCCACCAGCACCTCGACACCGGCCTCCTGCAGGGCGGACCGGGTCACCGCGTCCACCGGCGCGTCGGTGACCACCACGTCCAGGTCCTCGGGACCGCAGACCTTCGCCATCCCCGTACCGGGGAACTTCGCCGCGTCGGCGAGCAGTACGACCTTGCCACCGGCCTTGATCATGGCCCGCTTGACCGGCACCTCGACCACCGTCGTGTCCATCACCTGCCCGCCCGGCCGCACCCCGCTGGTGCCGAGGAAGAGCCAGTCGGCGTGCAGCTGGCGCAGGTTGTCCTCGGTGAGGAAGCCGACCAGGGAGCGGTACTCGCGGCGGAGCATGCCGCCGAGCAGCACCAGTTCGATGCCCTCGTCGTCGGCCAGCTCCTCGTAGACCACCAGGTTGCTGGTGATCACGGTGAGCCGGCGGCCGTGCAGCCGGCGGGCCAGCCGGTAGGCGGTGGTGCCGATGTCGAGCAGCACCGACTGGCCGTCCTGGACGAGCGCCGCGGCACGCTCCGCTATGGCGTCCTTGGCGGGCACGCGCACCTCGGCGACCTCGGCGAAGGGCTGGTCGCCCTCCTCGGCGACCGCGCCGCCGTGCACCCGGGTGAGCAGGCCGTCCTCCTCCAGTTTGACCAGGTCGCGCCGGATGGTGGCGGGGCTCACGCCCAGCTGCTCCGAGAGGGCGGTCACGGCCGCGGGGCCGCCGGAGCGCAGGGCCCGCAGGATGAGTTGATGTCGTCGTTCTGCCAGCACGACGCGCACACTACTCGTCATCTTCAATCATTTCCATGCTCGATTCTGCTCGGGTATTGACCAAACTCAAAGAGCAGCGCACGATTCCGTGCACCGAATTTGAACAGTTCTGACGAGAGGACGATCGCGTGGACGACGACCGGCCCGATGTGCTATTGACCGGGCTGCTCTTCTACGACCTCGTCCTCACGGGGCTGGGCGGCCCGCCCACGCCGGGCGAGGAGATCTGGACGTCCGGGATGGGCTGCGGCCCGGGCGGCATCGCCAATCTCGCCGTGGCCACCGCCCGGTTCGGGCTGCGCACCTCGCTCGCCACGGTCTTCGGCGACGACTTCTACGGCGCCCACTGCCGGGAGGTCCTGGCCGGTCAGGAGGGCGTGGACCTCGCGCTCTCCCGCACGGCGGACGGCTGGCCCACCCCGGTCACCGTCTCCCTCGCCCTGCCCCGCGGCCCCGGCCCGGCCGGCGCGGCCCCGGTGCACGACCGGGCCCTGGTCACCCACGGCCAGGAGCCGCCGTACTCGCAGGACGCGCTGATGGGCGACCCGCCCGCGGCGCGCACCGCCCTGGTCCATCTGGAGGCCGAACCGCGCGCCTGGCTCGCCAAGGCCGCCGCGAACGGCACCCGTGTCTTCGCCGACGTCGGCTGGGACCCCACCCGGCAGTGGTCCCGCGACCTGCTCGACCAGCTCGCCCTGTGCCACGCCTTCCTGCCAAACGAGGCCGAGGCGATGGCCTACACCCGCACCGACAGCGCGGTCGCCGCGCTCGGCGCGCTCGCCGACCTGGTGCCGGTGGCCGTTGTCACCCGCGGCGGCGACGGCGCGATCGCGGTCGACCAGACGACCGGCGAGTACGCGGACGTCCCGGCGCTCGCCACCGATGTCCTGGACGCCACCGGCGCCGGGGACGTCTTCGGCGCGAGCTTCGTCGCGGCCTCGCTCGGCGGCTGGCCGCTGGCGGAGCGGCTGCGGTTCGCCGTGCTGGCGGCCGGGCTCTCGGTGCGCCGGCACGGCGGCGCCCTGGCGGCCCCCGGCTGGTACGGCGTCGACCGCTGGTGGCGCTCGCTCACCGACCCCGAACTGGCCGCTGTGTACGGCTTCCTGGCGGACCGGCTGCCGGCCGACCCCGGCCCTGCGGTGCGCCACGCCCCCGTCACCCCGCCCGCACGGCCGTGCTGACCGACGTGCCCGTGCGAAGTCCCGAACAGATCCGAAAGGCGGTGGGAGCTGTGCGGCTCTCACGAAGAGGCCTGCTGCGCGCCGGGCTGGCCGGTACGGCCGCCACGGCGCTCGGCGGCCTGGCGTCCGGCTGTGCCGTTCCGACCGGCTCGACCGGGCGGAACATGGTCCTGTGGTACTGGGACGGCGGCCTCGGCGAGACGGTCGTCCGGCAGGCCAGGACCCGTTTCGACAACGCTGTCGACCTGCGGGCCGTCAAGATCGGCGGCTACTACCGCTCGAAGCTCATCACCACCCTGGCCGGCCGCGCCCACATCCCCGACATCGCGGGCCTCAAGGGCGAGGACATGGCCTCCTACCTGCCCGACGCCGACCAGTTCGTGGACCTGCGCACGCTGGGCGCGGACCGGCTGAAGAGCGGCTACCTGCCCTGGAAGTGGCAGGCGGGCATCGCCGAGGACGGCCGGATGGTCGGCTTCCCGATCGACTGCGGGCCGGTCGCGCACTACTACCAGTACGCGGTGTTCCGGAAGGCCGGGCTGCCCTACGAGCCCGCGGACGTCTCGGCCGAGCTGAACACTTGGGAGAAGTTCTTCACGGCGGGCGAGCAGCTCAAGAAGCGCCTCCCCGGCACCTACCTGCTCACCGACATCACCAGCGTCTTCGAGATGTCGGTCAACCAGGGCACCGAGCGGTTCGTCGACCGGGACCGGCACTTCATCGGCGACGGGGAGCATGTGCGCGCCGCCTGGGACCGGGCGGTGGAGGCCAAGCGGCGCCGGATCGTCTCCAACCTGGTCAGCGGCACCCCCGACCAGTGGTCGGCGGTCGAGGACGGCACGCTGCCGAGCCAGCTCAACGCCTCCTGGGCCACCAACGACATCAAGAACGGCGTGCCGAGGACCAAGGGCCGCTGGCGGGTGGCCGGGTGTCCCGGCGGGCCGTCCAACATCGGCGGATCGTTCCTGTCGATCACCAGGGCGTGCCGTGAGCCCGAGCGGGCCTTCGAGATCATCACCTGGGTGCTGGGCGCCGCCAACCAGGCACAGGGCTTCGTCGACGCGGGCCTGTTCCCGTCCACGCCCGCCTCGTACGGCATGCGGAAACTGCGCGAGCCCGACCCGTTCTTCGGCGGCCAGATCACGATGGACGTCTTCGGACCGGCCGCGCGGCGCATCCCGGTCGCCTACGCCAGCCCGTACGACATGGCCCTCGGGCAGCCCGTCAAGGACGAGATCAAGAGCGTCGGCGTCCTCGGCAAGAACCCCGGACAGGCCTGGAAGGACGCCATGAGCAAGTGCCGCCGCATCGCGCAGCACCTGGGGGTGAGCGTCTGATGGCCACCGCGCTGGAGAAGCCTCCCGCCACCGCGGAGCGGTCCGCCGCCGCCCGGCCGCGGACCGGCCTGCGCAGGCACTGGCACCTGTACGCCGCGATCTCCCCGTTCTATCTGCTGTTCCTGGCCTTCGGCCTGGTCCCCGTCGGCTTCTCGCTGTATCTGTCGCTGCACCGCTGGGACGGCCTCGGCCCGATGGAGTGGGCCGGCCTGACGCAGTATCGGTATCTGCTGACCGACATCGACTTCTGGAGCTCGATCGGGAACACGATCGTCATCTGGGCACTGGCCACCTTCCCCATGATCTTCCTGGCGATGGTCACGGCCGTGCTGCTCAACTCGGCGGTCCGCTTCAAGAACGTCTACCGTTTCGCCTACTTCCTGCCCAACGTCACCTCCGTCGTCGCCGTGGCGATCATCTTCGGATCGGTGTTCTCCACCAACTTCGGCCTGGTGAACGCCCTGTTGCAGGCGGTCGGCCTGGACCAGGTGGCGTGGCTCAACACACCGTGGGGCATCAAGGTCGCCATCGCCACCCTGATGACCTGGCAGTGGACCGGCTACAACGCGATCATCTTCCTGGCCGGTCTGCAGACCATCCCGGGCGAGCTGTACGAGGCGGCGCGGATCGACGGTGCGGGTCCGGTGCAGACCTTCTTCCGGATCACGCTCCCGCTGATGCGGCCGATGCTGCTGTTCGTACTGGTCGTGTCGACCGTGACCGGCCTGCAGAGCTTCTCCGAGCCGCAGGTGCTGCTGCAGAACACCGCCAACGAGTCGACGTACTCCGGCGGTCCGGGGCACGCGGGCCGCACCATGGTCCTCTACTTCTTCCAGCAGACCTTCGACAACAACGACTTCGGCTACGGCGCCGCCGTGGCCTGGGGCATCTTCCTCGTCGTCGTCATCTTCTCGATCATCAACTGGCGCCTGGTGCAGCGCCGGGGCGAATAGGGAGGCCGGTTCACCATGGCATCCGTCAAGGGCTCCCGGAGCCGGGGCATCGCGCTGCACGCCGTCCTCGTGGCCGGCCTGCTGCTGTCGGCCTTCCCGTTCTACTGGGCCGTCATCATGTCGACCCACACGTCCAGCGAGATCTTCTCCTACCCGCCGAAGCTGCTGCCCGGCGCGCACTTCCTGGAGAACGTCCGCAATCTGTTCGACAGCATCGACTTCTTCGGCTCGATGCTCAACTCGCTGCTGGTCGCGGGGTCGGTGACGGTCCTCGTCCTGTTCTTCGACTCGCTGGCGGCCTTCGTGTTCGCCAAGTTCGCGTTCCCCGGCAAGCGGGTGCTGTTCGCGCTGCTCATGCTGATCTTCATGGTGCCGGCGCAGCTCGCGGCCATCCCGCAGTTCGTGACCATGGCGAGGATCGGCTGGATCGGCTCCATGACGGCGCTGATCGTGCCGGCCGCGGCCAACGCGTTCGGCATCTTCTGGATGCGCCAGTACATGAAGGGCGCCATCCACGACGAACTCCTCGACGCCTCCCGCATCGACGGGGCGAACTTCCTGCGCCAGTACTGGCACGTCGCCCTGCCCGTGGTCCGGCCCGGCCTGGCCTTCCTCGGCATCTTCACGTTCATGGGCCAGTGGAACGACTACGCCTGGCCGCTGATCGCCCTGACCGACCCGGACAATGTGACGCTCCAGGTGGCGCTGTCCCAGCTCAACGGCACCCACGGCACGACCGACTACGGCATGGTGATGACCGGCGCCCTGCTCGCCCTCGTGCCGCTGCTGATCGTGTTCGCGATCGGCGCCCGGCAGATCATCGGCGACCTCGCGAAGGGGGCGATCCGCTGATGGACCCCCTGCTGGCGCTGCGCCCCTGGGAGGCACCCGAGGTGACCTCACGGGGGCGGCTGCCGATGCACGCGATCGACCGGCGCCCCGGCGCCGTCCGCCTCGACGGCGAGTGGCGCTTCCAGCTGCTGCCGGCGCCGGACGCGCCGCTGTCCGGGACCTGGTCCACGGTGCACGTCCCCGGCGCCTGGACCCTCCAGGACACCGGCGACCTGCCGCAGTACACCAACGTACGGATGCCGTTCCCGCAGTTCCCGCCGCAGGCGCCCGCCGCCGACCCGACGGGCGTCCACGAACGCGAGGTGGACATCCCCGCCGAGTGGGCCGGGCGGCGGATCGTGCTCCAGGTCGGGGCCGCGGAGAGCGTCCTGCTGGTGCATGTGGACGGGCGGCCCGTCGGTGCCTCCAAGGACTCCCATCTGGCCGCCGAGTTCGACCTGTCGGACCTCGTCCGGGCCGGGTCCCGCTCGCTTCTGCGGCTGACCGTGGTCAAGTGGTCGGACGCCTCGCACATCGAGGACCAGGACCACTGGTGGCACGGCGGCATCACGCGTTCGGTGCTGCTGTACGCGACGGACCCGCTGCACCTGGCCGACGTGACCGTGCGGGCCCGGCAGGACGGCGCGCTGCGGGTGGACTGCCGGGTGCGGCACGCGGGCGGCGCGCTGCCCGCCGGCTGGTACGTCAGCGGGGAGCTGGACGGCCTGCCGCTCGTCCAGGACACGGAGTTCGACCGGGCCAACGCCGCGGACGAACGGGTCTCCGACTTCCTCGGCGAGGCGCGGCTCACGGCCACCGTGCCCGAGGTGCGCACCTGGAACGCGGAGACGCCCGAGCTGTACGGCCTGACCGTCCGGCTGCACCGCGCCGACGGCACGGTCGCCGACACCTCGCGGCACCGCGTCGGCTTCCGCGACGTCACGATCGTGGGCCGGGACCTGCTGGTCAACGGCGAGCGGGTGTACATCAGGGGCATCAACCGGCACGACTTCCACCCGCTGACCGGCCGCACGGTCTCGGCCGAGGACATGCGCGCGGACCTGGTGCTGCTGAAGCGGTTCGGCTTCAACGCGATCCGCACCTCCCACTACCCGAACGACCCGGCGCTGTACGACCTCGCCGACGAACTCGGCTTCTACGTCGTCGACGAGGCGGACATCGAGTCCCACGACCACGCCCATGAGATCGCCGACGACCCCCGCTATCTGAACGCCTTCGTCGACCGGGTCTCGCGCATGGTGCTGCGGGACGTCAACCACCCCTCGGTGATCGTCTGGTCGCTGGGCAACGAGTCCGACTACGGCGCGAACCACGACGCGGCCGCGGGCTGGGTGCGCCGGTACGATCCGACCCGGCCGCTGCAGTACGAGGGCGCGGCGAAGACGGGGTGGGCGGATCCCTCGGTCGCCTCCGACATCGCCTGCCCGATGTACGCCCCGCTGGAGGACTGCGTGGCGCACGCGCTCTCCGGACAGCAGACGAAGCCGCTGATCCAGTGCGAGTACTCGCACGCCATGGGCAACAGCAACGGCACGCTCGCCGACCATTGGGCGGCCATCGAGTCCACGCCGGGCCTTCAGGGCGGGTTCATCTGGGAGTTCTGGGACCACGGCATTCTCCAGCGCGTGAGTGACGGAAGACCGGCCGGGCGCGCGGGCGCCGGGCGGTACGCGAACGGCGTCGCCGGGCCCGGCCACCGCTGGGCGTACGGCGGCGACTTCGGCGAGGCCGTGCACGACGGCGCGTTCGTCGCGGACGGACTCGTCTTCCCGGACCGCACGCCCAAGCCCGCGATGTACGAGCACCGGGAGCTGGCGGCTCCGGTCCGGATCGAGTGCTACCGGCACGAGGGCATCGTCCTCGGCAACCACCAGCACTTCCGCGGCCTGGACTGGCTGGCGGGCGAGTGGGAGCTGGCCCTCGCCGACGGCCGCACGCTGACCGCGCCGGCCGAGCTGCCGGACCTGCGGCCGGGCCAGACGGCGGCGGTGCCGCTGCCCTTCCGGCTGCCGCCGGACGGCGGCGAGGCCTGGCTGACGCTGCGGGTGCGGACGGCACGGGACGAGCCGTGGGCGCCGCGCGGCACCGAGCTGTGCGCCCCGCAGCTGCGGCTGCGGGCGCCGGTCACCACTGCGCCGGCGCCCGCGGCGGACCGGCCGGTCGACGTGGACGCCGAGGGACTGCTCGTGCATCCGCTGCTGACCGCCGCGCCCGTGCTGTCCCTGTGGCGGGCGCCCACCGACAACGACGAGATCGGCGGCATGGCGGTGCGCTGGCGGGCCTGGGGGCTCGACGCGCTGGTCCGCAAACTGGTCTCCGTGGACCGGGCCGAGGGCCGGGTGCGGGTGCTGGCCGAGTACGCGGGCACGGCCGGTGTCATCCGGCACCGGCAGGAGTTCAGCGCCGTCGAGGGCGGGCTGCGCATCGACGAACAGGCCGAGCTGCCCGCGGAGTTCGACGACGTGGCGCGGGTCGGCTCGGTGTTCGAGACGGTGCCGGGCCTCGATCTGCTGGAGTGGTTCGGACAGGGCCCCTGGGAGTCGTACCCGGACCGCAGCGCGGGCGCGCCGGTCGGCCATCACGTGCTGCCGGTGGACGAGCTGTTCACCCCGTATCTGCGTCCGCAGGAGAGCGGCGGCCGGCACGGCGTGCGCCGCTTCACGCTGTCGGCGCCGGACGCCACGGGGCTCGCGGTCGAGCTGGACGAGCCGCGCCAGGTGTCCGTCACCCGCTTCCGGGCCGCCGACCTGACCGCCGCCGCGCACCACGACGAACTGGTGCCGCGGCCCGGTTGCGTGGTGCATCTCGACGCGGCCCACCGCGGGCTGGGCACGGCGTCGTGCGGCCCGGACACCTCACCCGCCCACCGCATCGCACCGGGCGTGCATCGCTGGAGCTGGACCCTGCGCCTCCTGTGACCCGCCCCGGGCCTCCGCGAGGTCCGGGGGCCGCCGGACGGGCGCCGCCCGTCACGTCGTTCCCGAACCCCGACCCCGCGAGGATCACCACCACCATGACCGAGCAGCAACTGCCCGCCTGGGCCGACCCGTCCGTCTCCCCCGCCGGCCTCGACGCACAGGGCGTCTCCCGCCGCCGGCTGCTGCGCCGGGCGGGCCTGTTCGGCGCCGCCCTGGCCCTCGGTCCTGCGGCGGCGCCCGCCGTCGCCGGACCGCGGCAGCGGGGCCTCGGCGGCGAGGATCCCCGACTGGCCTATCTGGTCGGCGACCACCATGTGCACTCCGTCTACAGCCACGACGCCAAGTACACGTTCTCGCAGGTCGCCACCGCGGCCGCGGAGTACGGCGTCGACTGGCTGGTGTTCAACGAGCACGCCAACTTCGGGCACGCCCGGTACGGCGCGCGCCTGGAGCACGAGGAGATCCGCAGGGCCCGCGCCGCCCATCCCCGCCAGCTGATCTTCCAGGGCCTGGAGTGGTACATCCCGGCCGCCGAGCACTGCACGGTGTTCGCCGCGCCCGGCCCGCACGAGGTCGATCTGCTCACCCGGTTCGAACTGGCCTACGACGGCAAGCTGTTGAACTACACCGAGGGCGCTGCCGGGGCCGCCGACACCGCGCGCAACGAGGCCCACGCGGTCAAGGCGCTGCGCTGGCTGGCCGAGCAGCGCCGCCGCGGCTACGTCGACGACGTGCTCGTCCTCGCCAACCACCCGCTGCGGCTGGGCATCGACTCCCCGCACGAGATGCGCGCCTGGCGCGACGCCGCCCCCGACATCATGATCGGCATGGAGGGTGCGCCGGGCGCCCAGGGCGCGGCCGTCCCCGGCTGGCGTGACCCGGTGACCTCGATCCGCGGCGAGTACGAGAACCGGCCGTCGGCGCAGTCCTGGGCGGGCTACCCCGGGGACGCCTATGTGACGTACGGCGGCTTCGACTGGGCGACCGCGACCGTCGGCGGCCTGTGGGACTCGCTGCTCGCCGAGGGGAAGCTGTTCTCGATCACCTCCAACTCCGATGTGCACCGCGTGGTGTTCGACACCTGGCGGAACGGGGACTGGCCGGCCGGGCAGAACTTCGACAACACCGGCCGGCTGCCCGACCCGGTCAGGACCGACACCCCGCAGCCCGGCAGCGACTTCTGGCCCGGCCAGTTCAGCCGCACCCATGTCGGCGTCACCCGCTACGGCTACCACGCGGTGATGGCCGGCCTGCGCGCGGGCCGGATCTGGGTGGACCACGGTCATCTGCTCGACGGCCTCGACGTCCGTCTCAAGCGGGACGGCGACCACGGGCGGGGCGTCACGCTGGGCGGGCGGCTGCGGGTCCGCAAGGGTGAGCGGATGACGCTGTCCGTGACGGTGACCACCGCGTCCCGGGCCAACCCGCAGGGGATCCTGCCGCGGCCGGCGCACGTGGACGTGATCCGGGGCGCGGTGCGCGGCCCGGCCTCCGACCGCGACGCCTGGCGGGCGCCGGACACGAAGGTCGTCGAGAGCAGGGACGTCAGCGGTCGCACGGGCACGTACACCCTGCGCATTCCGCTGACGGCCGGCGACGAGTCCTGCTACGTGCGGCTGCGCGGCAGCGACGGCAACCGGCACGGGGCGGGTTACCTGGGCGCCTCGGTGGATCCCCACGGTCCCGTCCCGCACGTGCCAGGTGACGGCGACCCGTGGGCCGACACCTGGTTCTACACCAACCCGGTGTTCGTGGACGTGGTGGACGGCCGCTGAGGCACCGGATCCGTTGGACCGAGGGCTCCGGGGCGGCGGGGCTGGGGCGCCGTCGGGCATGGGGGCGGAGAGATGCGTCGGCGGTCCCGGCCGTTCCGCCGCCGCCCCCGCGGCCGTACGGTGGACGCGCAGGCCACCCGCCGCGCCCCGGGAGACCCCTTGGACACCGGCCCTCGGCACACCGCGCGGGACGCCCCCGCCCGTTCCGCGCCTGACCGGCTGCTGTCCGTGCTCGCCGCGTTCGACCACGGGCATCCGGCGCTGTGCCTGACGGACATCAGCCGCCGGGCCGGGCTGAGCCTGAGCACCGCGCACCGGCTCGTGGCGGCCCTCACCGCGTGGGGCGCGCTGGAGCGGGACGCGGCCGGCGTCTATCACGTGGGGCTGCGGCTCCTGGAGCTGGCCGCGCTCGCGCCGCGCGGCCTCGCACTGCGCCAGATCGCGCTGCCCCACCTGGAGGACCTGTACGAAGCGACGCACGAGAACGTGCAGTTGGCCGTGCGGGACGGCACGGAGGTGGTGTACACGGAGTGGCTCTCCGGGCGCTCGGCGGTCGGCGTGCACATCCGGGTCGGGGGGCGCTGGCCGCTGCACGCCACCGGGGTCGGGCTGGTGCTGCTGGCGCACAGCACACCCGAGTTCCAGGAGGAGTACTGCGCCGGGCCGCTCGCCGCGTTCACCCCGCACACCCTCACCGAACCGGCCAGGCTGCGCCGGGTGCTCGCCGACGTGCGGCGCACCGGTGCCGCGGTCAGCAGCCGGCAGGTCACCGACGACGCGCTGTCGGTGGCGGCCCCGGTGCACGGCCCGGACCGGGCGGTGGTCGCCGCGGTGTCCGTGGTCGTCCCGTACGCCGGCGCCCGGGCGGCGGTACTGATCCCGGCGGTGCGGCTGGCGGCCCGCGGCATCTCCCGCGCCCTCGGCTGGCACCCGGTCCACAAGGGTGTCTGACGCGCCGAACCCGTGAGGGCACGTCAGTTTCCCTGCCGGAGCCGGACTTTCTCGGCTTCGACTCTTGACGTGAGGAGGGGCCCAGAGCACATTGGCCGCACCTTGAGAGCGCTCTCAAGGATGTCCCCCTACGCACCCGAGAGGCCCCCCATGAGCGAACCCTCCGGAACACACAGACGCGGCCCGCTGCGCCGCGCGCTCGTCGCCGTGCTCGGCACCCTCGTCCTGACGGCCGCCGCCGCCACGGCCGCCACCCTGCCCGCCAACGCCTCGGCGCCCACACCCCCGTCGGGCTGGACGCAGGTCTTCCTCGACGACTTCAACGGCGCGGCAGGCTCCGGCGTCAACACCTCCGACTGGCAGTACGCGACCGGGACGTCGTACCCGGGCGGCGCCGCCAACTGGGGCACGGGCGAGATCGAGACGATGACGTCGAGCACCAACAACGTCGCGCTCGACGGCAACGGCAACCTGCTGATCACTCCGCGCCGCGACGCCGCGGGCAACTGGACCTCCGGCCGTATCGAGACCAACCGCACCGACTTCCAGCCCCCGGCCGGCGGCAAGCTGCGCGTCGAGTCCCGCATCCAGCTGCCGAACGTCACCGGCGACGCCGCCAAGGGCTACTGGCCGGCCTTCTGGATGCTCGGCGCGCCGTTCCGCGGCAACTACTGGAACTGGCCGAGCGTCGGCGAGCTGGACATCATGGAGAACGTCCAGGGCCTCAACACCACCTGGGCCACGATCCACTGCGGCACCAGCCCGGGCGGCCCCTGCAACGAGACGACCGGCATCGGCGGTTCGACCTCCTGCACCGGCACCACCTGCCAAGCGGGCTTCCACACGTACCGGATGGAGTGGGACCGCTCGACCAGTCCCGAGGAGATCCGCTACTACCTCGACGGTGTCAACTTCCACACCGTGCGGGCCAACCAGGTGGACGCGACGACCTGGTCGAACGCCACCGCCCACGGCTTCTTCATCATCCTCAACGTGGCGATGGGCGGCGGCTTCCCCGGCGCCTTCGGCGGCGGCCCGGACAGCGGCACCGACCCGAACCACCCGATGGTCGTGGACTATGTGCAGGTGCTGCAGTCCGGCGGGGGCGGCACCACTCCCCCGCCGACCGGCAACCGGGACGCCTACAGCGCCATCCAGGCCGAGTCGTACGACAGCCAGTCCGGCGTGAGCACCGAGGCGACGTCGGACACCGGCGGCGGGCAGAACATCGCCTCGATCGCGGGCGGCGACTGGGCCCAGTACAAGGGCGTCAACTTCGGCTCCACGGCGGCCACCCAGTTCTACGCACGGGTGGCGAGCGGCGCGGCGACCGGGGTGAGCGGTCTCGTGGAGGTACGCCTGGACAGCCGCTCCAACGCCCCCATCGGCAGCTTCGCGCTGGCCAACACGGGCGGCTGGCAGTCCTGGCGGACGGTCCCGGCCAACATCACGGCCGTGACCGGCACGCACGATGTGTATCTGACGTTCACCAGCGGCCAGCCGGCCGACTTCGTGAACGTGAACTGGTTCGACTTCGGCCACTGACCGGCGCCGGCCGGCCGCACCGAGGGGGCTCCGCGCACGCGGGGCCCCCTTCGCCGTGCGCGGCCCGGCGTCAGCCCAGCTCGGCGCGGAACGCCGCCGGGGTCCGGCCGGTGTGCAACTGGAAGAACTTGGAGAAGTTCGCGGCGTCGGGGAAGCCGACGGCCGCGCCGACCCGGCCGATGGGCAGGTCGGTGTGGGCGAGCAGGCGCTTGGCCTCCAGGACCACCCGCTTGTCGATGAAGCCCTTGGGGGTCTCACCGGTGGCGGCGCGGACCGCGCGGACGAGGGTGCGGCGGGAGTAGCCGAGGGCGTCGGCGTAGGCACTGACGCTGTGGTTGGTGGCGAAGCCCTGCTCGACCGCGTCACGGAAGAGTGTGAAGGTCGTGCCGGCCTGCTGCCGGGCCGCCTCCGCGGAGCTGGTCGCGAGATGGGCGAGGCGCAGCAGGAACGCCGTCAGGGAGTGCCGCAGCACCGCCGTGTGCAGGCTGAGCGGCAGGGTCGCCGTGTCCTCGTACTCGCGTCGCAGCTGGTCGAGCGCGGCGCGCAGGGCGCCAAGCCGGGCCGGGTCGGGGTGCAGCAGGGGCGGCAGGTCGTAGCGGTAGAGGCCGGTGGCCTCGACGGTGGCGCGGGGCAGGAAACCGGGCTGCATGGTGAGGACGGTGCCGCGGTACTCGCTCGTCCGGGAGAAGCGGTGGACCTGTCCGGGGCGTACCCACAGCACATCGCCCGCCGTCGCCTCGTACTCGGCGAAGTCGATCATGTGCTGGACGGGGCCGTCGCTGAAGAACATCACCACATGGAAGTCGATGCGGTGGACGCGGTGCAGCGGGGCGTCCGCGTGCCAGGTGCGGCCGGTGCCCATCGGGCCGACCTGGATGCCGACGCCGCCGACGCTCAGGCCGACCGGGAAGGGAAACGTCCTGATCCCGTCGTCGCCATCGCCGGCACCCTCACCTTGCGCTGTTCTGCCTGCCATGTCCCTCTTGTGCCCTCTGCGATGCCGCCGGTGTCCCACTTTCACCACAGGCTGACACACGTCGACCTTCCCCCTTAAAAGTCTGACTTTTACTTTTGAACGCGTCCAGCCAGAACCGCGCCGAGATCGAGGACTTCTTGAAGATGAGCACGCAGACAACCGACGGCTTCGAGTGGACCGACCTCGACCGGCGTGCCGTGGACACCGCCCGCCTGCTGGCGGCCGATGCCGTGCAGCACGTGGGGAACGGGCACCCGGGCACGGCGATGAGCCTGGCCCCCGCCGCCTACACGATCTTTCAGAAGCTGATGCGTCATGACCCGGCCGATCCCGAGTGGACCGGCCGCGACCGCTTCGTCCTGTCCCCCGGCCACACCTCGCTCACCCTCTACACCCAGCTCTTCCTCGCCGGATACGAGCTGGAGCTGGACGATCTGAAGGCGTTCCGCACCCATGGCTCGAAGACGCCCGGCCACCCCGAGTACGGGCACACCGCGGGCGTCGAGACCACCACCGGCCCGCTCGGCCAGGGCGTCGCGAACGCCGTCGGCATGGCGATGGCCGCCCGCTACGAGCGCGGTCTGTTCGACCCCGACGCCCCCGAGGGCGCCTCCCCCTTCGACCACACCGTCTGGGCGATCGTCTCGGACGGCGACCTGGAGGAGGGCGTCTCCGCCGAGGCCTCCTCGCTCGCCGGCCACCAGCGGCTCGGCAACCTGGTCTTCCTGTGGGACGACAACCACATCTCCATCGAGGGCGACACCGCCACGGCCTTCTCCGAGGACGTGCTCGGGCGCTACGAGGCGTACGGCTGGCATGTACAGCGCGTCGAGGCCGCGGAGAACGGCGACGTCGACGTGCCCGCCCTGTACGCGGCGCTGGACGCGGCCCGGGCCGAGACCGGGCGCCCCTCGATCGTCGCGCTGCGCACGATCATCGCCTGGCCCGCCCCGCACGCCCAGAACACCGAGGCCGCCCACGGCTCCGCCCTCGGCGCCGAGGAGGTCGCCGCCACCAAGCGGGTCCTCGGCTTCGACCCCGAGCAGCACTTCGCCGTCGCCGACGACGTCCTCGCCCACACCCGCCAGGCCCTGGACCGGGGCGCCGAGGCCCATGCCGGCTGGGACAAGCGGATCGCCCGGTGGCGCACCGCCTCCCCCGAGCGCGCCCGTCTCTTCGACCGCGTCGTCGCCGGTCAGCTCCCCGACGGCTGGCAGGACGCCCTGCCCGTCTTCGAGCCCGGCAAGGCCGTCGCCACCCGCGCCGCCTCCGGCAAGGTCCTCCAGGCCCTCGGCCCGGTCGTCCCCGAACTGTGGGGCGGCTCCGCCGACCTGGCCGGCTCCAACAACACCACCATCGACGCCGCCTCCTCCTTCCTGCCCAAGGGCAATCCGCTGCCCAGCGCCGATCCCTACGGCCGCACCGTCCACTTCGGCATCCGCGAGTTCTCCATGGCCGCGGAGATGAACGGCATCGCCCTGCACGGCAACACACGTATCTACGGCGGCACCTTCCTGGTGTTCTCCGACTACATGCGCAACGCCGTCCGCATGTCCGCCCTCATGCAGCTGCCCGTCACCTATGTGTGGACCCACGACTCGATCGGCCTGGGCGAGGACGGCCCCACCCACCAGCCCGTCGAACACCTCGCCTCGCTCCGTGCCATCCCCGGCCTCAACGTCGTCCGCCCGGCGGACGCCAACGAGACCGTGACCGCCTGGGCCGAGATCCTGAAGAGGCACGCCACCAAGCCCGCCCCGCACGGACTCGCGCTGACCCGCCAGGGCGTGCCCACGTACGCGCCGAATCCGGACGCGGCCAAGGGCGGCTACGTCCTGCACGACTCGTCCGCCCCGACCCCGGAGGTGATCCTCATCGCCACCGGTTCCGAGGTGCAGCTCGCGGTCGCCGCCCGGGACCTGCTGGAGGCCGAGGGCATCGGCACCCGCGTGGTGTCCATGCCGTCCGTGGAGTGGTTCGAGGAGCAGGACCAGGCCTACCGGGACAGCGTCCTGCCGCCGGCCGTCAGGGCCCGGGTCGCCGTCGAGGCCGGCATCGGCCTGACCTGGTACCGCTACACCGGCGACGCCGGGCGCATCGTCTCGCTGGAGCACTTCGGCGCCTCCGCCGCCGCGCAGACCCTGTTCGCCGAGTTCGGTTTCACCCCCGAGAACGTCGCCGCCCAGGCCCGGGAATCCCTGGCCGCCGCCCGCGGTTGATCCGATCGCCCGAAAGAAGATGATCACTGTGACCGAAGCAACCGCGACCGCGGGAGCCCTCAGGCGTCTCTCCGCCGGGGGTGTGTCCATCTGGCTCGACGATCTGTCGCGTCGCCGGATCAGCAGCGGCAACCTGGCCGAACTCGTCGCCCGCAGGCACGTCGTGGGCGTCACCACCAACCCGTCCATCTTCCAGGCCGCCATCGGCTCCGGGGAGGGGTACGAGGAGCAGCTCGCGGACCTCGCCGTGCGCGGCGTCACGGTCGACGAGGCCGTACGGATGATGACCACCGCCGACGTCCGCGCCGCCGCCGATGTGCTGCGGCCGGTGTACGACGCCACCGGCGGCCGGGACGGCCGGGTCTCCATCGAGGTCGACCCGCGGCTGGCGCACGACACCGCGGCGACGGTCGCCGAGGCCAAGCAGCTCGCCTGGCTCGTCGACCGCCCCAATGTGATGATCAAGATTCCGGCTACCGAGGCGGGCCTGCCGGCGATCACCGAGGTGATCGGCCTCGGCATCAGCGTCAACGTCACGCTGATCTTCTCGCTGGAGCGCTACCGGCAGGTCATGGACGCCTATCTGGCCGGCCTGGAGAAGGCCCGCGCGGCGGGCCTGGACCTGTCCACCGTGCACTCCGTGGCCTCCTTCTTCGTCTCCCGGGTCGACAGCGAGATCGACAAGCGCCTGACGCTCCTCGGCACCGACCAGGCCCGCGCCCTCAAGGGCAGGGCGGCGCTGGCGAACGCGCGGCTGGCCTACGAGGCCTACGAGGACGTGTTCGGCGGCGGCGCGCGCTGGACCGCCCTCGCCGGGGCCCGGGCCAACAAGCAGCGCCCGCTGTGGGCCTCCACCGGCGTGAAGGACCCGGCGTACAAGGACACCCTGTACGTGGCCGAGCTGGTCGCGCCCGGCACCGTCAACACCATGCCGGAGGCGACGCTCGACGCCACCGCCGACCACGGCGACATCACCGGCGACACGGTGACCGGCGGCTATGCGCAGGCCCGGGCCGACCTCGCGGCCGTGGAGCGGCTCGGCATCTCCTACGACGAGGTCGTCCGCAAGCTGGAGAGCGAGGGCGTCGCCAAGTTCGAGGCGGCCTGGCAGGAGTTGCTGACCGCCGTCGGAAAGTCCCTGGACAGCAAGGGAGTTGACGCTCGATGAGCACCCCCGAGCAGGAGCCGGCGCCGGCCGCGGCGCGCGTTCCGGCCGCACGGGCTGCCGCTGCCGTACCCGCCGCCGACTGGGTGAACCCGCTGCGCGATCTCCGCGACCGCCGGCTCCCCCGGATCGCCGGCCCCTCCGGTCTGGTGATCTTCGGTGTGACCGGTGACCTGTCCCGCAAGAAGCTGATGCCGGCCGTCTACGACCTGGCCAACCGGGGTCTGCTGCCGCCGGGCTTCTCGCTGGTGGGCTTCGCCCGCCGGGACTGGGCGGACCAGGACTTCGCGCAGGTGGTGCATGACGCGGTCCGCGAGCACGCCCGCACCCCGTTCCGCGAGGAGGTGTGGCAGCAGCTCGCCGAGGGCATGCGGTTCGTGCCCGGTGACTTCGACGACGACACGGCGTTCAAGCAGCTGCGCGAGGCCGTCGAGGAGCTGAACGCCTCCCGCGGCACCGGCGGCAACTTCGCCTTCTATCTGTCCGTACCGCCCCGGTTCTTCCCGAAGGTGGTGCGGCAGCTGAAGAAGCACGGCCTGGCCGACCCTCCGGAGGGCTCCTGGCGGCGCGCGGTCATCGAGAAGCCGTTCGGCCACGACCTGAAGTCGGCCGAGGAGCTGAACAAGGTCGTGCACGAGGTGTTCGAGCCGGACCAGGTGTTCCGGATCGACCACTACCTGGGCAAGGAGACCGTCCAGAACATCCTGGCGCTGCGCTTCGCCAACCAGATGTACGAACCGGTCTGGAACCGCTCGTACGTCGACCATGTGCAGATCACCATGGCCGAGGACATCGGCATCGGCGGCCGGGCGGGCTACTACGACGGGATCGGCGCCGCCCGCGACGTCATCCAGAACCACCTGCTCCAGCTGATGGCGCTCACCACGATGGAGGAGCCCATCGCCTTCGACGCGGAGTCGCTGCTCACCGAGAAGCTGAAGGTGCTCAGGTCGGTGCGGGTGCCCGACGACCTCGGCGCGCACACCGTCCGCGGGCAGTACGCGGCGGGCTGGCAGGGCGGCGAGGAGGTCGTCGGCTACCTCCAGGAGGACGGCATCGACCCGAAGTCGAAGACCGACACCTACGCCGCGATCAAGCTGGAGATCGACAACCGCCGCTGGGCGGGCGTCCCCTTCTATCTGCGCACCGGCAAGCGGCTCGGCCGCCGGGTCACCGAGATCGCGGTGGTCTTCCAGCGGGCCCCGCACTCCCCCTTCGACCACACCGCGACCGAGGAACTGGGCCAGAACGCGGTCGTCATCCGCGTCCAGCCCGACGAGGGCATGACCGTCCGGTTCGGCTCCAAGGTGCCGGGCACCTCGATGGAGATCCGGGACGTCTCCATGGACTTCGCCTACGGCGAGTCGTTCACGGAGTCCAGCCCTGAGGCGTACGAGCGGCTCATCCTGGACGTGCTGCTCGGCGACGCCAACCTCTTCCCCCGGACCGAGGAAGTGGAAGAGTCCTGGAAGATCCTCGACCCGATCGAGGAGTACTGGGCGGCGCACGGCAGGCCGGCGCAGTACGCGTCGGGCGGCTGGGGACCCGAGGCAGCCGACGAGATGCTCGCACGAGACGGACGGAGCTGGCGCAGGCCATGAAGATCGACCTGACCGACACCACGGCAAGCAAGATCAACAAGGCCCTTGTGCGCGGGCGCCGTGCCATCGGCACCCCGGCGGTGGGCATGGTCCTGACGATGGTGATCGTCACGGACGAGGAGAACGCCTACGACTCCGTCAAGGCGGCCGAGGACGCCTCGCGCGAGCACCCCTCGCGCACCCTGGTCGTCATCAAGCGGCACGCCCGCACCCCCCGCGAGCGCACCAGTTCCCGGCTGGACGCGGAGATCCGGGTCGGTTCCGAGGCGGGCACCGGCGAGACGGTGGTGCTGCGCACGTTCGGCGAGGTCTCCGACCACGCCGACTCCGTGGTGCTGCCGCTGCTGCTGCCGGACGCCCCGGTCGTCGTGTGGTGGCCGGTGGACGCGCCCGACAACCCGGCGAAGGACCCGCTGGGCATGCTCGCCCAGCGCCGGATCACCGACATGTACGCCGTGGAGCACCCGCTGGACGCGCTGGAGGCCCGGGTCCGCTCGTACGCGCCCGGCGACACCGACCTGGCCTGGACCCGGCTCACCCCATGGCGCTCGATGCTGGCCGCGGCCCTGGACCAGGCCCGGGTGAGGATCACCTCGGCCACCGTGGAGAGCGAGGCCGAGAACCCCAGCGCCGAGCTGCTCGCCCGCTGGCTGGAAGCGCGCCTGGGGGTCCCGGCGGACCGGGTCGTCACGGCCGGACCGGTCGTCACGGCGGTCCGCCTGGGCACCGCGGACGGCGAGATCGTCATCGACCGGCCGGAGGGCCCGCTCGCCACGCTGACCCTGCCGGGGCAGCCGCCGCGCACCCTCGCCCTGAAGGTCCGGCCCACCTCCGAACTCATCGCCGAGGAGCTGCGCCGCCTCGACGCCGACGAGATGTACGCCATCGCCCTGCGCGGCGAGGGCACCAAGGAGAACGTCTGACATGGCCGAGTCCCCGCACCCCGTGCTCACCCGGCGGCCCGAGTGGGTCGCGCTCGCCGACCACCGCGCCGCGTCGCAGCCGCGGCTGCGCGAGCTGTTCGCGGCCGACCCCGGGCGGGCCGAGCGCTACACCGTACGCGTCGGCGACCTGCTGATCGACTACAGCAAACACCTCATCACCGACGAGACACTCGCGCTGCTCCAGGAGCTGGCGACCGCGACCGACGTGTTCGGGTTGCGGGATGCGATGTTCCGTGGGGAGAAGATCAATGTCACTGAGGGGCGAGCGGTGCTGCATTCGGCGTTGCGTGCGCCGCGTGACGCGGTGGTCGAGGTGGACGGGGAGAATGTGGTCCCCGCTGTGCACGCGGTGCTCGACAGGATGGCGGGTTTCGCCGAGGGGGTGCGTTCCG
>NZ_PENI01000029.1 GCF_003688995.1 Streptomyces shenzhenensis
AGCCGATCCCGGGGTGCCACATGGAGCAGGTGAAGTACGGCTCGCAGTGGGCGCCGTGGGTCCGGGCCGCCCGCACCATGGTGGAGCTGCGCGAGGTGACGCCGGCGGACCTGGACCGCGAGTTCGCGGCCCTCGGCCGCGACCGCCTGGAGGAGGAGTTCACCCGGGTCGCGGAGCTGACGGCGGTCACCTGATGGCCCGGCTCGCCCCTCACTGCGGGCGCTGACCTCACGGCGAGTGCTCGGCAGGGCTCGTCCAGGGGACGCCCGGGCCATCCGATCGGCTGGCCCTGGAGCCGCAGGGGCTCGTCACAATGAAGGTCGCAATGAAGGTGTTCGCCCAGTTCAAACGGTCGGAAGGGAGGGCGGGCGGGTGGCGCAGTCGTACGAGCCGGACGCCCGGTGGCCGTCCGCCGTGCTACACGCGGCGTTCTTCCTGCTGCTCGGCGGCGCCCTCACCGGTTTTCTGGTGCGGCACCCGGGCGATCCGCTCATCCCGTGGATCATCGCCCTGCCCGTGGTCCTCACGCTGCTGTACGTCCTCGGACCGACGCTGGGCGGCACGCGGGCCTGGTCGGCCCGGTGGCAGCACGCCTGGCTCGGCCTCATCGTCGTGGTGTGGACCGTGCTGGTCCTGCTCGCGCCGAGCTTCGCCTGGTGCGCGATCCCCCTCTTCTACGCCGGGCTGCGCACCCTGCCGCCGCGGGCGGCGGTCGCTGTGGTGGTCGTCCTGACGGTTCTCGTCGTGGCCGCGCAGCTGAGGTTCGCGGGCCGCTTCGACCCGAACCTGCTGTTCGCCCCGCCCGCGGTCGCTGCCCTCGCCACCACCGTCTTCCTCCAGGCGCAGCGGCAGGCGGCACGCCAGCGCGATCTGATCGACGATCTGCTCCGCACCCGCCGTGAACTGGCCGCGTCCGAACGCCGTGAGGGCGTCTTCGCGGAACGCCAGCGGCTGTCCATGGAGATCCATGACAGTCTCGCCCAGGGCCTGTCCAGCCAGCGGATGCTGCTCCAGGCGGCCGAGCGGGTGTGGGAGGGGGACCCGGCCAAGGCCCGTGCGCACGTCCGCAGCGCGGCGTCCGTCGCCGAGCACAACCTCGCCGGGGCCCGGCGCTTCGTGTGCGATCTGGCCCCAGCCGACCTGGCCGGCGACGGCGGGCTCGGGGCGGCGCTGCGCGCCCTCGCCGCCCGGGAGTCCGGCGGGCCCCTCGGCGTGCGCGTGCATGTGGACGACGGTGGGCGGGCCCCGGAGCTGCCCGAGCGGGTCCAGTCGGCCCTGTTGCGCATCGCGCAGGGCGCGCTCGCCAACGTCCGCGAACACGCCGCCGCGACCACCGCCGCGCTCACCCTCACCCTGCTCGACGACCGGGTCGTCCTGGACATCGCCGACGACGGCCACGGTTTTGCCCCCGCCGCCCGGTCCGGTGCGGCGTCCGGGCTGCGCGGGTACGGGCTGCCCGCGATGCGGGCCCGGGTACGGCAGCTCGGCGGCGCCCTCACCGTGGAGTCGGCGCCCGGCGAGGGAACGGTCCTGTCCGTCGTCGTCACCCTGGAGACTCCCCATGATCAGGAAAGCGGGGCCGTCCGATGAGTGACCGCGGTACCGTGCGCATCCTGGTGTGCGACGACCACGCCGTCGTCCGGGCCGGGCTGCTCGCGCTGCTCGACAGCGCCCCCGGCATCGAGGGGGTCGGAGATGCCGACACGGGCGAGGAGGCGCTGGCCATGGCCGCGAAGCTGACGCCGGACGTGGTGCTGATGGACCTTCAGCTGGGAGCCGGCATCGACGGCGTGGAGACCACGGGGCGGCTGGTCTCCGGGCCCGGTGCCATCCCGCATGTGCTGGTCCTGACGACCTATGACACGGACGCCGACATCACCCGTGCCATCGAGGCGGGCGCGACCGGCTATCTCCTCAATGCGGAACGCCCCGAGGAGCTGTTCGCGGCGATCGCCGCCGCGGCCGAGGGCCGTACGACGCTCTCCGCGCCGGTGGCCGGCCGGGTGATGGCCCAGCTGCGCAGCCCACGCCCCACGCTCACCGACCAGGAGCGCGACATCGTGGCGCAGCTCGCGCAGGGCCTCGGCAACCGGGAGATCGCGCGTGCCCTGTTCATCAGTGAGGCCACGGTGAAGACGCATCTCAGCCGGATCTACGGCAAGCTGGGCGTGGACACCCGGGCGGGTGCGGTGGCCGTGGCGAAGGAGCGGCGGCTGCTGCCGTGAGGGCCCCCGCGGCGCGGATCCGCGGGCGTGACACCATCGCATCCGTGCTCGACATCGGCTACGCCCTCTCCAACCGCTTCCCGGACCCGCCGCAGACGGACTACCGGCGGGCGGACGTCCACGCGCTGCGCCACGACCTGTTCTGCGGGGACGTCTACCTCGCGGACACCGAGGCGGACCGGGAGCTGTCCACAGCCTGGGGATGGGTTCCGGTGCTGGACTTCGCGTGGGCGCTGTGCGACATCGTGGAGCGGCTGGACCGGGATCCGGCGGGCTCGCGGGCGTCGCGGCCCCAGCGGGCGGAACTGGACTTCACCGAGTCGACCGACCGCATGCTCTTCGAGCGCCGCTTCGGCTGGGTGGACATCGAGGCCGACTGGATGCCGGCCGAGGAGCCCCCGCTGTCCTTCTCCCACGCCGAACTGCGCCGTGAGGCACGGGACTTCCTGCACGACCTGCTCGCCGACCTGACCGATCTGCACGAACCCCTCGCGGAGAACCCGGCGGTGTGGACGCTGCAGGCCCGCTTCCCCCGGGTGCGGTGAGCCGGACCGGCGCCGCCTGCGACCGGGCCCCGGCGCCGTCCGTCAGTCCTGCACCCGGATGCCCAGTTGGGCCGCCAGCACCGGTGCCAGATCCAGGAGTTGGCCGGTGCTGAGGACCGCGCCGGACAGCCGCTCCACCCCGCGGGCGATCTCCAGCTGGGCGGCGCCGCGCAGGTCCACGTCCGTGAGGGTCGCACCGCTGAGGTCCGCGCCCTTCAGCGTGCAGCCGGCGAACTCGACCCGTTCGAGGCGCGCTCCCCCGAAGTCCGGTTCGACCAGGACGCAGTTCTCGAAGACGACGTCCTTGAGCCGGGCCGTACGGAGGTTGAGGTAGTCGATCTTGCCGCCGCGGATCAGGACCCGTTCCAGGACGGCGCCGTGCAGCTGGGTGCCGCCCAGCCGGGGGTCGTGCAGTTCGACATCGCGCAGGTTCGCTTCGGCGAGGTCGGTGCCGACGCCCCGTATGCCGGTCAGGGCGGTGTCGAGGATCCGGGCCCTGCGCAGCCGCGTCTCGTCGAGGGCGCACCCCGTCAGCGCGCAGTCCATGAAGCGGGCGCCCGCGCCGTCCTGGCCGACCAGGTCCGCCTCGCGGAACTCGACGCCGTCGTAGTCGCCGTCAGGCCGCAGCTCCGCCCCGTCGTACGGCTCCAGCGGCGGCAGCCGCAGCTCGGGGCGGCGCGCCGCCCGCACCCCGGTCCGGCCCGGCCCACCGGACCCGCCGGTGCCTCCAGTCACTCTTCTCGCCATGCCCCCATGCTGCCCCACACCTCTGACAATCCCTCCCGGCCTGCGCCGACGCAGCTGCCACCCACCGGGCACCGTGACCCGGCCGGACCCGGCCCAGGGCCGGGTCAGTCGTCCGGGCTGCCCAGCGCGGCCAGCGCGGCGTCCGTCAGGCGGTACCCACACCATTCGTCCTGCGCTCGGGCACCCAGGGACTGGTAGAAGCCGATCGCGGGCTCGTTCCAGTCGAGGACCGACCACTCAAGACGTGCGTAACCGCGCCGCACGCAGATGCGGGCGAGTTCGGTGAGCAGCGCGCGTCCGTGGCCGCCGCCGCGCGCCGTGGGCCGGACGTACAGGTCCTCCAGATGGATGCCGTGGACGCCGCGCCAAGTGGAGAAGGTGAGGAACCACAGCGCGAAGCCGGCCGCCTCCCCGGTCGAGTCGTCCACCGCCAGGTGGGCGAAGACGGCCGGCCGCGGCCCGAAGAGCGCCTCGTGCAACTGCTCGGGGGTGGCCCTGGCCTCGTCGGCGGCCTTCTCGTAGGCGGCCAGCTCCCGGATCAGGGCGTGGATGACGGGGATGTCGGCGGGGGTCGCGGCGCGGATCACGAGTGCCGCCCCGCCACCCGGTCGGCCAGCCGCGCCAGGCGGGACGACTCGGCGCCCGGGCGGAGCCGCTCGCGCCGGTCGGCGGCGCGGTAGGTGGCGTACATGCCCTGCACGCCCAGCCAGCGGAAGGGCTCGGGCTCCCATCTGCGGACCTTGTGGTCCACCCAGGGCAGGTCCGTCAGCTCGGTACGACCGCCCTGGCCGGAGTCGAGCCGGACCAGGTCGCGCAGGGTGCGGGCGGCGAGGTTGGCGGTGGCCACGCCCGAGCCGACGTAGCCGCCCGCCCAGCCCAGGCCCGTAGCACGGTCCAGGGTGACGGTCGCGCACCAGTCGCGCGGCACGCCGAGGACACCGGACCAGGCATGTGCGACGCGCAGGCCCGCGAGGGACGGGAAGAAGCGGACCAGGATCTCGCGCAGGGCGTCGACCGTCGCTTCCTGGGTGCGGCCGTCGTTGTCCGTCTTCGAGCCGAAGCGGTAGGGGACGCCGCGCCCGCCGAGCGCGATCCGGCCGTCGGCGGTGCGCTGGGCGTACATGTACGCGTGCGCCATGTCGCCCAGGGTCTCCCGGCCGTCCCAGCCGATCGCCGCCCACTGCTCGTCGGTGAGCGGCTCGGTGGCGATCATCGAGGAGTTCATGGGCAGCCAGGTGCGCCGCTGGCCCTTCAGGGACGCGGTGAAGCCCTCGGTGCAGCGCAGGACGTAGGGGGCGCGCACGGTGCCGTAGGGGGTGACGGCGTGCCGGGAGCGGATCTCCGTCACCGGCGTCGACTCGTGGATCGTGACGCCCAGCGCCTCGACCGCCGCGGCGAGGCCCTTGACGAGCTTCACCGGGTGCAGCCGGGCGCCGTGCGGGGTCCAGGTGGCGCCGACCGCGTCGGCGACCCGGATCCGTTCGCGGGTCTCGCGGGCGTCGTACAGCTCGCGGTCCTGCTCGCCGTACGACAGCTCGTGCTCGTGGAAGGCCTTCAGCCGGGCCAGCTGGGCGGGGGTGGTCGCCACCTCCAGCACGCCGCCGCGGTACAGGTCGGCGTCGATGCCCGCCGCCTCGGTGACCGCGACGACCTCGCCGACGGTGTCGTTCATGGCCCGTTGCAGGCGTACGGCGGCCTCGTGGCCGTGCAGCTTCGCGTACCGGTCGCGGCCCGCGACACCGTTGTACAGCCAGCCGCCGTTGCGGCCGGAGGCGCCGTAGCCGCAGAACTTCTGCTCCAGGACGGTGACGCGCAGGAAGGGGGCGGCCTGCTTCAGGTAGTAGGCGGTCCACAGGCCCGTGTAGCCGCCGACGACGATCACGACGTCGGCGGACGCGTCCCCGCTGAGGGGTTCGCGGACCGCGGGGAGGCCGTCGTCCGCGTACCAGAAGGAGATGCCGCCGTTGACGGCCCCGCTTGCCGAGCTGCTCATGCGCGGACGTTAACCCTTCAGAGCGGTCAGTGTCTCCTTCGGATTCCATGCTTTTCCCCGGCCCCTGACCAGCGGATAGCAGGCCAGACCGACCAGTACGGACACGAAGTGCCCGAAATCGGTGAAGGTGGCGCCGGTGAGGAGCGGCACCAGGACGGCGGCGAGCACGACCGCCAGGTACAGATACCGCCAGGGCGCCGCGATCCGGTAGGTGAGCGCGCCGACCACCCCGGCCAGCGCATAGCTCACGCCGACGTCGAGGGTGTGGACGGCCCGCTGCGGTGCGGCACCGTCCCGGATGGCGTTCAGCAGCGTCAGCTCGCTGATCAGCGTGGCCAGCACATGCGCGGCGGCGCACACCAGGAGCCAGCGCAGGGTGCCGAGCCAGCGTTCGGCCTGGGCGTGGACGGCCGTGTACAGGACGGCGTACGGCAGCCAGCGGCCGCCGTCGATCCACATCGCGCTGGTGATCAGCACCCGCACCGGGTCCCGTGACAGCTCGTGGATGTTGGTCGAGCGCTGCCGCAGGAACTCCCGCTCGAAGGCCGGGGACATGTAGTGCAGGACGATGGTGGTGACGAACAGGACCAGCAGCCAGACGTAGGTCCCCGGGGCGCTGCGCACATAGCCCGCCACCGCCCCGAGCCGGCACCGATATCGGATGACCCGGTTCACACGGGTCAGTATGGTCACCAAGGTGATCGAAGTGCCCGGCGAGCTGGTCGCCTCACAGGAGAAGTTCAACGGGGAGGCGGGGCGCGCGTTCGTCGCGGACCTGCCGGGACGGGCCGCGGAGTTCCTGCGGCGATGGGAGCTGCGGCTCGACGGTCCGGCCATGTACGGGGTGTGCGCGCTGGTCCTGCCGGTGGTGCGCGCCGACGGCAGCCCGGCCGCGCTGAAGCTCCAGCCGCTCGACGAGGAGAGCGCGGGCGAGCCCCTCGCCCTGCGGGCCTGGGACGGCGACGGGGCGGTGCGGCTGCTGGCGCACGACGAGCCGACCTGCACGCTGCTGCTGGAGCGGCTCGACGAGGGCCGCATGCTGCGCGACGTGCCGGACACCAGGGCGTCCGTGCGGGTGATCGGCGCGCTGCTGGCCCGGCTGACCGCGCGGCCGGCACCGCCGGGGATGCGACGGCTCGGTGACATCGCACAGCGGATGCTGGAGCAGGTGCCGTGGGCGCTGGAGCGCGTCCCGGACCCGGCGGACCGGCGGCTGCTGGCGGACTGCGCGGCGGCCGTGCGCGAGGTGCTGGCCGAGCCCGGCGACCGGCTGCTGCACTGGGATCTGCACGACGAGAACGTGCTCTCGGCCCGGCGGGCCGACTGGCTGGCCATCGACCCCAAGCCGCTGGCCGGCGACCCCGGCTTCGATCTGCTCCCCGCGATCGACAACCGCTACGACCCGGCCGAGACCCGCTGGCGCTTCGACGCGCTCACCGATGCCCTGGGCCTGGACCGGGAGCGGGCGAGGGCGTGGACGCTGGGGCGTGTGCTGCAGAACTGTCTGTGGGAGCTCGAGTCCGGACGGCCGCTGGAGACAGCCCAGTTGGAGATCGGGATTGCACTGCGCGGATGACACGCCACTGGATGGCCCATGCACCCCATTAATAGGCTTATCAGTCATAGCGTGCAGGGTATGACGAAATACCACATCGCTTCCCTGGCCTGTGCCTCGGCGCTCGCCGGTGCGGCGCTGGCCACCACTCCGGCCTGCGCCACCGCCCACGCCCAGACGACGCACGAGGTGCAACCGGGCCAGTCCATCCAGAAGGCGGTCGACGCCGCCCAGCCCGGTGACACCATCCTGCTGAAGTCCGGCATCTACCGCGAGAACGTCACGGTGAGCACGCCCAAGCTGACCCTGCGCGGCACGGGCCAGGGCACGGTGATCCAGCCGCCCGCCAAGAAGGCCGCGTCCATGTGCGCCGAACAGGGAGACGGCATCTGTGTGATGGGCGCCAAGACCCGCAACGTCGAGGGCGTCACGATCGCCGACCTGACCGTGACCGGCTTCACCCGGGCCGGCGTGTTCGGCATGGGGACCGACGGGATGACCGTCAACAGGGTGCACGCGGTCAAGAACGGCACCTGGGGCATCGCCCAACAGCAGTCCGTGCGCGGTGTGTTCCGCGAGAACTACGCCATGGACAACGGCGACGCCGGCCTCTTCCTCGCCAACACCGTCACGGCCGAGGAGGGCGCCCAGGACACCAAGGGCGCGCGGGTCGAACGCAACTGGCTGCAGAACAACCGCATCGGCCTCACCGTCCGGCGCCTGCGCAACCTCACCGTGGCGAACAACGACGTCACCGGCAACTGCGTCGGCATGTTCGTCGTCGGCGACGAGAACAAGCCGCGGGCGGGCGCCCTGACCGTGCAGGGCAACCGGGTCACGCAGAACAACAAGTCCTGCCCGAAGACCGAGCGGCTGCCCGCGCTGCAGGGTTCCGGGATCGTGCTGACCGGTGCCGAGGACAGCCTGGTCACCCGGAACCAGGTCACCGACCACTCCGGCAAGTCCCCGCTGTCCGGCGGCATCGTCCTGTTCAAGAGCTTCGTGGGCGTCACCAGTGAGCGGAACCGGATCCACGACAACATGCTGGCGAACAACGCCCCGGCGGACCTCGTCAACACGGACCCCGGCAAGGGCAACACGTTCAGCGGCAACGCGTGCCGGGTCTCCCAGCCCTCGGGAATGTGCTGACCGGCGGCCACCGCATCGCTCAGCGCCCCGCCCCAAGAACCCCGATCCAAGGAAGGAAGGCGGCACATGACGACCGCAACCTCCGCCAAGTCCTCGGCCCCGCACGGCCAGGGGGAATCCCCGTCGCCGCCACCGTCCATGCGGCTGAGAGAGCTCGTGTTCGGCGCGGCGTGTGCCGCCGCCGTCCGGGCCGCCGCCCGGCTGGGCGTCGCCGACGCCCTCGGGGACTCCCCCAAGGCCGTGGAGGACCTCGCCGCCGTGGTGAAGACCGAAGCGAAGCCGCTGCGCCGGCTGCTGCGCGCCCTGTCCTGCTACGGCGTCTTCGAGGAGCGGCCGGACGGCACCTTCGCGCACACCGGCATGTCCCGGCTGCTGCGCGAGGACGCCCCGGACAGCCTGCGCGACATCTCCCTGTGGTGCACCGAACCGTGGACCTGGGACGCCTGGCCCCGGCTGGACGAGGCCGTGCGCACCGGCCGGAACGTGGTCGAGGACCTGTACGGCAAGGAGTTCTTCAGCTACCTCAACGAGGACGCCCCCGAGTCGGCGGACGTCTTCAACCGCGCGATGACCACCTCCAGCGAGCAGTCGGCGCGGGAGGTGGCCGCGCTGCTCGACCTGTCCGGCAGCGCCTCGGTGGCGGACGTCGGCGGCGGCCAGGGCCATGTGGTGGCGAGCCTGCTCGACAAGTACCCCTCGATGCACGGCAGTCTGCTCGACCTGCCGCGCGTGGTCGACAACGCCGTGCCGCGGCTGCGCGAGGGCGGCGACCTCGCGGACCGGGTGCGCATCGTGCCCGGCGACGCCCGGGAGTCCGTCCCGGTCAAGGCCGACGTCTACGTCATCAAGAACATCCTGGAGTGGGACGACGCGAGCACGACGCGGCTGCTGGACAACGTCATCCGGGCGGGCGGCCCGGGCACCCGGGTCGTGGTCATCGAGAACCTCGTCGACGACACCCCCTCGATGCGCTTCAGCACCGGCATGGACCTGTTGCTGCTGCTCAACGTCGGCGGCGCCAAGCACACCACCGAGTCCATGGTGACCAGGCTGACCTCGGCCGGCCTCGTCATCGACGACGTCAGTCCGGTCAACCCGTATCTGCACGCGTTCGACTGCCACGTCCCGGGCTGACGGACACGGCGGAACGGACGCCCGTCGCCGGACCCGCGGCAGCGCGGGCCCGGCGACCGGTGTCTGCGGGGGCGGCCGTATCAGTCGCGCTCCCACAGGTAGAAGCGGTGCGCCATGGCGTCCTTGGGTGAGCGCCAGGTCTCGGGGTCGTACGCGCTGACGTACGCCTCCAGCCGCTCGCTCACGTCCCGGAACTCCGGGTGCCGGGTGACCTTGGCGATGGCCGGTCCGGGCTCGCGCTCGGACTCGATCAGATGCATGTACACATCGCCGAACTGGAAGAGGCTGCGCCGGACGACCCCGACGAGGTGCGGCAGCTCTCCGCGGTCGGACTCCTCGAACACCTTGGCGATGTCGAGGGCGGAGCCCGGGGCCATGCGGGCGACGATCAGTGCCTGGTGCATCGGATGCGTCCTTCCGCGCTCAATCGGCCAGGGCGGCCGCGGACCCCTGCCGCGCCGCGGCCTTCTCGATCCTCTCCCGGATCAGGGCCATCTGGATCTTGGAGTTCCGGTTGATGTTGTCGGTCATCCAGTCGTCGTCGACCGGGGCGTCCGGCTTCATCGCGAAGTCCTGGGTCCACACCATCCGGGTGCCGGCCGGGACCTCCTCGTAGCGCCAGTGGATGTCCATGTGCGCGAACGGCCCGGTCTCGACCCGGCGCGCCTTGACGGTGAGCGTCTCGCGGTCCGGCTCCCGCTCCGAGACCCAGTGCCACACGACGCCCTTGTCGTCCGGGTGCATGGTCAGCCGGAACGTGGTCTTCGCGCCCTCCCGGGAGAGGATCTCGACCGACGCGTACTCGCTGAACAGGCGCGGCCAGTTCTCCAGGTCGTTGGTCATGTCCCAGACGAGGTCCAGCGGGGCGGCGATGGTGATCTCGTTCTGTGTGTGTCCAGCCATGTCAGGCTCCTGCCATAAGGGTGCTGTTGACGAGGTCGAGGAACTGCCGGGGCGTCTTGCAGCGCTCCGCGTCCGGCGGCATCGGGGTGCCGTGCCGGTTCTCCAGCTCCCCGACGATGCCGAGCAGACCCAGCGAATCGACGCCGAGCGCGTCGAAACCGGTGTCGGACCGCTGTGCCAGCTCCTGCGGGGCGACGGTGACCCCGGCGGCCTGCTTCATGAGCCCGGACAGCTCTTCCACGGTGATGTGGGCACTCATACGTTGTTCTCCTTCTCTCCGGGAGTGCGGTGAGACGGCCTCGGTGGGAGGCGTCAGGTACTTCAGACCCCTTCGCCGGCGCCGCGCCGCAGCACCAGCGCCGAGTTCGACCCCATGAGTCCCCGGCTGAGGACCAGCGCCGTGCGCAGCTCGACGGCGCGGGCCCGGCCGGTCACGAGGTCCAGGTCGTGGCAGACGTCGAAGACGTTGGGGGTGGGCGGGATCAGACCGTGCTCCATCGCGAGCACCGCCGCCGCGGTGTCCAGCACGGGCGCCGCGCAGTAACCCCGGCCGATGCCCGTCTTCGGCGCGGTGACGGGCACCCGCGCGGCATGCCCGCCCAGGGCGTCGGCGATCGCCAGCGCCTCGGCGCGGTCCGCCGCCGGCACGCCGAGCGCGTCGGCGAAGACCACGTCGATCTCCTCCGGCGCGCAGCCGGCCTCGTCCAGGGCGCCCCGGATCGCCTGGGCGAGCCCCGCGCGGGACTCCTCCCAGCCGGAGGCGCCGGTGAACGTCGCCGCGTGCCCGGCGAGCAGGGCGCGCAGCGGCGCACCGCGCTCCCGGGCCACCCGCTCCGCCTCCACCACGACCATGGCGCCGCCCTCGGCGGGCACGAACCCGCCGGCCGCCGCCGTGAACGGGAGGTAGGCACGGGACGGATCGTCGACGGTGCTCAGCTCCTCGTAGCCGAGCTGGCACACCATCGAGTACGGGGCGAGCGGCGCCTCGGTCGAGCCGGCCACGACCGCGTCGGTGCCACGCTGCACCGCCCGCGCCGCATGGGCGAGCGCGTCGAGGCCGCCCGCCTCGTCGGCCGCGACCACCGAGCACGGCCCCTTGAAGCCACGGCGGATGGAGATCTGGCCGGTGGAGGCGGCGTAGAACCAGGCGATGGACTGGTACGGGCCGACGAACCGGCTGCCCTTCCCCCACAGTCGCTGCAGCTCCCGCTGGCCGAACTCACCGCCGCCGGAACCGGCCGCGGTGACCACACCGATGGAGAACGGCTGGCCGGCGGTGTCGGCCGCGCCGAGCCGGGCGTCGTCCAGCGCGAGGTCGGCCGCGGCCATCGCGTAGTGCGTGAACCGGTCGGTCTGGACGAGGTAGCGCTCCTCGACCGCCGCCGCCGGGTCGAAGGCGCGGACCTCACCGGCCACCTTCAGCGGCAGGTGCTCACACCCCTCGCGGGTGATCCGGTCGAGGACACTGAGCCCCTCCTGGGTGTTCTTCCAGAAGGTGTCGATGGTGGTTCCGTTGGGTGCGACGACACCGATTCCGGTGATGGCCGCGCGGCGTTCGCGGGGTGCGCTCATCGTGTCCTCTCCTACTCCCGGGGGCGGGTCAGGATCACCGCGGACTGGAAGCCGCCGAACCCGCTGCCCACGGAGAGCACGCTGTTGAGCGTGCGCTCGCGGGCGACACGGGGGACGTAGTCCAGGTCGCACTCGGGGTCCGGGGTCTCGTAGTTGGCGGTCGGCGGTACGACCTGATGGGCCAGGGCCAGCACACAGGCCACGACCTCGATCGCACCGATCGCGCCGAGGGAGTGCCCCACCATGGACTTGATGGAGCTCATGGGCGTCCGGTAGGCGTGCTGCCCCAGGGCCCGCTTCACGGCGGCCGTCTCGTGCCGGTCGTTCTGCCGGGTGCCGGAGCCGTGGGCGTTGATGTAGTCGATGGCCGTGGGGTCCAGCCGGGCGTGGTCGAGGGCGACCTCGATGGCCCGGGCCATCTCCAGGCCCTCGCTGGTCAGGCCGGTCATGTGGTAGGCGTTGCCGTAGGTGGCGTAGCCGCTCAGTTCGCAGTAGACGTGGGCGCCTCGGGCCCGCGCGTGTTCCAGTTCCTCCAGGACGAGCACCGCGCCGCCCTCGCCCATGACGAACCCGTCACGGTTGTTGTCGAAGGGCCGGGAGGCGTGTGCGGGGTCGTCGTTGTTGGGGGACGTGGCCTTGATCGCGTCGAAGCACGCCATGGTGATCGGTGAGATCGGCGAGTCCGAGGCCCCGGCTATGCAGACGTCGGCCCGGCCCTCCTCGACGGCGTGGAAGGCGTATCCGACCGCGTCGAGTCCGGAGGTGCAGCCCGTCGAGACGGTCTGCACCGGACCCTGCGCGCCGAATCGTTCCGCGACCGCCGAGGCGAGCGTGCTCGGCGAGAACGCCCGGTGCAGCTGCGGCTCCGCCTCCCGGTGATCCACGTCCCACTGCCGCCCCCCGTGGCTGACCAGGACGTAGTCGTGTTCGAGGCGGGTGGTGCCGCCGACCGCGGTGCCCAGGGAGACCCCGACCCGCCAGGGGTTCTCCCTGGCCAGATCGAGACCCGAGTCGCGCACGGCCTCGTCGCCGGCGACCAGCGCGAACTGTATGTACCGGTCCGCCCGCTCGACCTGCTCGGTGTCCAGCCCGTGTGTCACCGGGTCGAAGTCGCATTCGGCGGCGATCCGGGACCGGAGGCCGGCCGGGTCGAAGCACGTGATGCCGCGCGTCGCCGTACGCCCGGCCGCCAGCAGGTCCCAGAAGGCCGGTGCGCCGATACCGCCCGGGGCGACGATGCCTATGCCGGTGACCGCCACGCGCCGGGTCATGGAGAGACCTTCTCCGCGTCGGCCGCGGGGACGGCGCCCGCCGCGGCTGCCTCGGTGGTGACGGCGGCGGCGCCGATCACGTCGGTCTCCTCCGTGTCGACGTGGCCCAGCTGCGGGCGCGGCGCGAGCGGACCGAGGTGGAAGACGATCCGCGCCTCCACCTTGCCGACGTTGCGGAAGCGGTGCCGCATGTAGGCGGGGATCATCAGCCCCTGCTCGGGCCGCAGCGCGTGCGCCTCGCCGTCCAGGTCCACCACCAGCTGACCGCAGACGACGTAGACGAACTCCTCGGAGTACGGGTGGTAGTGCTCGCCGATGCGGTCGCCGGGCTGCACGATGGCCACGCCCATGAAACCGCTGGTGGAACCCACCGTGGCCGGGGTGAGCATGGCGCGCAGATCGCCGCCGCGCCTGACGTTGGGCTCGACCTCGCTGAGGTCCACGATACGGGGACGGGGTTTGATCACGACGTTCCTCCGTTGGTGTACTGCGTCGAGATGACAGTCGTGGCCATCGGGTCAGGCGTCCGGCGAACGGCGATCGGTGACGAGGGTCATGCGCACGACCTCGCCGTCGAGGAGCGACTTCAGCTCGGCCGTGTGCTCCGGCCGCTGCAGCAGGGGCTCGGCACCGGCCGCGTCGCGCACGTCGACCAGCCGCACCACGACGTCGTCGCGCTGGAAGACCGTGCTGCGCAGGACCGGGCTCGCCGGGTCCTCGGCGGCCGCCTCGTCGTGCTGGGCGAGCAGCTCGGCCAGCCGCATCCCGCAACCGGACACGACCGGGTAGTACTGCGCGTACCGCTCGCCCTGGGACAGCCCGTCCGCCGTCACGTGGTGCACGGCCGGCAGCGCCGCCCGGGTGAAGAACACCCGCGCCGACTCCTGGTCGTTGAGGTCCCGGTCCTGCTCCAGATACGGGTTGATGGCCTCCTCCACCGCGCGCACCTCGGGCTGCTGGGCCACGTGCCGCAGCGCCGCGAGCAGGTCGCCGCGCACCTCGATGGCCCGCACCACCCGATTGCCGTGCATGAACAGCGAGGTCCGGCACAGCCGCGTGGTGTCGTCGACCCGCGCCTCGGGCGAGGCGTAGTCGGCGAGGATCTTCGCGGCCTTCTCCTCGGTGCCCGGCCGGACCGTGAAGGTCAGCGCGTGCCGGATCACTCCGTCGCCGATCCGCGGCGAGGTCTGGAGCCGGCGGTGCTGCGACCGGTCGACCGCCGCGCCGGTCTCCCGGACGATGTGGAAGCGCAGCGACCGGGTGTCCCGGACGCAGCTGTGCAGCGGCTCCACCATCCGCACGTGCTCCTCGCTGTTCACCCAGGCGAGGAACGGCGGCGCGCTCTCCCACTCACTCGTGATGAGCCATTGGGACGGATTCTCGATGGACTGGCAGAGTTGGTCGCTGACATGTCCGGGTACGGACGCAACCTGGTTGCACAGCTGCTCGTACGCCTCCAGGAACTGCTGCTGGGCTCCGTCGTAGACGTCGACCAGCAGGACGACCCGGAGCCGGGAGCCGTCGAACACGGACTGGGAGACTTTCGACACCTGTCGCGTCAGCACTTCTGAAACTCGTTCAGACGTAGTGGTCATCCTGCGTACATCTCCTTCGCGTGCGGATGCAGACGCCGGCCGATGATGACGCGACGTCAGCGTTCCTTGATCCTGTGCCGGTCCCCAGGAGCGCGCGACTCGTATGAACCACGCGGGTGATTGGGGCGGCGGAGGCACTCCGGGTCGCTCGCACCGGGCATGGAACGTCACAGGCGCCGCATCGGGCGCACCCCTGCCTCTGGAGGCTTCGATGCATCAAAAAGCCGACCACCGAATTCCCGTCCTCATCGTGGGCGGCTCTCTGGTGGGCCTGTCCATGTCACTGTTCCTGGGCCGTCTCGGGGTCCGGCACCTGCTCGTCGAGCGGCACTCCGGGACATCGATCCACCCGCGCGGACGCGGCAACAACGTGCGGACGATGGAACTGTTCCGGATGGCCGGCATCGAGCCGGACATCAAGACGGCGGCCGCACTGCTCGCCGACAACCACGGCATCCTGCAGACCCCGACGCTGGCCGGCGACGCCGGCGAGTGGCTGTTCAAGCAGATCGACCCCGGTGGCGGGCTCGCCCGGTTCAGCCCCACCGGCTGGTGCCTGTGCAGCCAGAACGACCTCGAACCGGTGCTCATGGACGGCGCCCGCGCACTCGGCGGCGACCTGCGCTACTCCCATGAGCTGGAGACCTTCGAACAGGACGCCGAAGGGGTGACGGCCACCGTCCGGGACCGCGGCACCGACGAGCGGTACACCGTCCGCACGGACTACCTGGTCGCGGCGGACGGACCGCGCAGCCCGGTGCGCCGCCGGCTCGGCATCGGGCAGTCCGGCCCCGGCGACCTGTTCGCCAACGTCAGCGCCACCTTCCGCTCCAAGCTGCTCGCCGATGTGGTCGGCGACCGGCGTTTCATCTGCTGCTACCTCACCGACCAGGAGGCGGACGGCGCCCTGCTGCCCGTCGACAACGAGGAGCACTGGGTCTTCCACGCGCCGTGGCATCCCGAGCGCGGCGAGACGCTGGAGGAGTTCACCGAGGAGCGGCTGCAGCGGCACATCCGGCGGGCCGTCGGCGTCCCCGACCTCGATGTGGAAATCACCGGAAAGGCGTCGTGGCGCGCCGCCGAACGGGTCGCCGACCGGTACGCGGCCGGCCGGGTGTTCCTCGCCGGCGACTCCGCCCACGAGATGTCCCCCACCGGGGCGTTCGGCTCCAACACCGGCATCCAGGACGCCCACAACCTGGCCTGGAAGCTGGCGGCGGTGCTGGACGGCTGGGCCGGCCCCGGCCTGCTGGAGACGTACGACACCGAGCGGCGCCCGGTGGCCCTGGCGACCAGCGCCCGCGCCTCCGCCCGCTCCGTCGAGCACAGCCACCCCGGCTTCGCCCCGGCCCCGGGCGTCGGCGGCGGCAGGCGCGGCGGCATTCTCAACGTCGTCCTCGGCTACCGCTACCCGCGCGGTGCCGTCATCGGCGCCGACCCGGAGCAGCCGGTCGTGCCGGAGGAGCTGACCCTGACCGGACAGCCGGGCAGCCGCGCCCCGCACCAGTGGCTGCGCCGCTCCGGCGAGCGCCTGTCCACCCTCGACCTGTACGAACGCTCCCTGGTCCTGCTCAGCGACGCCCCGGACGACGCGGGCTGGCACGCCGCGGCCCGCCGCATCGCCGAACAGGACGGGGTACGCCTGGACGCGTACCGGATCGGCCCGGGCGCCGACGCGGATCTGACCTACGACACCCAGCCCGCCGGCGGCCCGTCCGGCCCCGGCCGACCCGGCGGCACCAGCGGCCCCGGCGCCGCGGGCGGACCCGGCCGGCCGGGCGGCACGAGCGGCGCGGGCGGCCCGGGCGCCGCGAGTTCGGTCGACTGGGCGCGACTGCACGGCACGACGGCCGACGGCGCGGTCCTGGTACGCCCGGACGGCTTCGTGGCCTGGCGATCCTCCGGCGCCGTACCCGACCCGGAGACAACGCTCCGCAAGGTCCTGACCACCCTCCTACGCACGGGCTGACCTGCCTGTCAGCACGAAGGCCACCCGCACCGGCAGGTGCGAGTGGCCTTCGTCATACGGAGCCCCCTGTCGGATTCGAACCGACGACCTTCGCTTTACAAGAGCGGCGCTCTGACCAGCTGAGCTAAGGAGGCGTGCGGGTGTGCGCCCGTGCAGTGTACCCAGGTCCCGGGGGGCCTCAGCGAGAATTTCCGCGAAGTTCACAGTCCCCCAGGTACTGACAGATCAGGCAAACGCCAGGTACCGTCCTGACCCAGTTCACCCGCGTTGACTACGTCAACCACCTTCCTACTCGGATCGTCCGGCACGTTCCTGCCGGTAGAAGGGGCTACTCACCATGGCCACTGTCACGTTCGACAAGGCGACCCGGATCTACCCGGGTTCCGAAAAGCCCGCCGTCGACTCGCTCGACATCGCGATCGAGGACGGCGAGTTCCTCGTCCTCGTCGGCCCGTCCGGCTGCGGCAAGTCCACCTCCCTGCGCATGCTCGCGGGACTGGAGGACGTCAACGGCGGCGCCATCCGCATCGGCGACCGCGACGTCACCCACCTGCCGCCCAAGGACCGGGACATCGCCATGGTGTTCCAGAACTACGCGCTCTACCCCCACATGTCGGTCGCCGACAACATGGGCTTCGCCCTCAAGATCGCCGGCGTCAACAAGGCCGAGATCCGCCAGAAGGTCGAAGAAGCCGCCAAGATCCTCGACCTCACCGAGTACCTGGACCGCAAGCCCAAGGCCCTCTCCGGCGGCCAGCGCCAGCGTGTGGCGATGGGCCGTGCGATCGTGCGTGAGCCGCAGGTGTTCCTCATGGACGAGCCGCTGTCCAACCTGGACGCCAAGCTGCGTGTCTCCACCCGCACGCAGATCGCCTCGCTCCAGCGCCGCCTCGGCATCACCACCGTCTACGTCACCCACGACCAGGTCGAGGCCATGACCATGGGCGACCGCGTCGCCGTCCTCAAGGACGGCCTCCTCCAGCAGGTCGACTCGCCCCGCAACATGTACGACCGCCCCGCCAACCTCTTCGTCGCCGGCTTCATCGGCTCCCCCGCCATGAACCTCATCGAAGTACCCATCACCGACGGCGGCGTCAAGTTCGGCAACAGCGTCGTCCCCGTCAACCGCGACGCCCTCAAGGCCGCCACCGACAAGGGCGACAAGACCGTCACCGTCGGCGTCCGCCCCGAACACTTCGACGTCGTCGAGCACAACGGCGACGCCACCGCCTCCCTGTCCAAGGACACCGAGGACGCCCCCGCCGGCCTCGCCGTCTCCGTGAACGTCGTCGAGGAGACCGGCGCCGACGGCTACGTCTACGGCTCCGTCGAGGTCGGCGGCACACAGAAGGACCTCGTCGTCCGCGTCAACAGCCGCGCCGTCCCCGAGAAGGGCACCCGACTCCACGTCGTACCCCGCCCCGGCGAGACCCACGTCTTCTCCACCTCCACGGGCGAACGCCTCACCGACTGACCCCGGGTGATTCACCCAGGTTGACGCATCAGGGCCCCGCAGGCTGCTGCGGGGCCCTTCCCGTTGTCGACAAAGACCCCGGCAAACGCGTGCATTTCGAGCAGTGTGCGTCAACACCCCGCCAGGAAAAGGCACTTCCTCGTCCCTCGAACCGGTGACCAAATGTCGCCAAATCATCACCGGGCGCTACTCTCACTCGCGTGAAGCACTCCACCACCCAACAGACGCGGCGCGGTCGCCGGGGCCCTGCCCACCGGATCGGCCGCACCCTCGCCCTGGTCCTGCCCGTCGTCCTGGTCCTCTCCGGGACCCTCGCGGTCACCCGAGTCAACTGGTCGGGGAACCCGTCGCACTCGGTGCTCACCGCCTCGGACGTCTCCTCGGCGAGCAGCTCCTCCAAGGCTGTGCAGCGCGCGCCGCAGGAGGTGCTGCGCGACCAGCTGCTGGCCGAACTGCAGGAGAAGAACCCGGGCGCGGTCCTCACCCACCTCCAGCAGGCCGTCAACGACCGCCCGTCGCTGGCCCGGCACTGCACGTCCATCGCCCGCGCCCTCGGCGAGGCGGCCGTGCGCATGTACGGCGCCTCACGGGCGCAGTCGTACGCGCGCCCCGTCTGCGACACCTCCTTCGCCTCCGGCGTGCTGGCCGCACACGGCTGAGCCGGACCACCGCCCGGCCGCTGCCGGGCAAGCGGCCGTTCGGAAGTGGGTAACGGCTGCTCAAGGAGCCGGTTGCGACCGGCCACCGCGGGTGGGGCGCCACGTACAGTTCGGGCATGACCGATCCGAACGCCGCGTCGCGCCCCACCCAAGCCGTCGTCCTGGCCGGCGGCCAGGGCTCCCGGCTGCGCCCCTACACCGACGACCGGCCCAAGCCGATGGTCGAGATCCCCGGCACGGGCACCCCGATCATCGGCCACCAGCTGTCCTGGCTCGCCGAGGAGGGCGTCACGGACGTGGTGATCTCCTGCGGCCACCTCGCCGAGGTCCTGCAGAAGTGGCTGGACACCGCCGATCTGCCGGTCCGCGTCAGCACCGTCGTGGAGACCGAGCCGCTCGGCCGCGGCGGCGGCCTGAAGTACGCGGCGGCCCACCTCCCCCACCCGGACCGGCCCTGGTACGCCACCAACGGCGACATCTGGACCCGTTTCTCGCTCCGTGAGATGGCGGACTTCCACGCCGAGCGCGACGCCGTCGCGACCCTCGCCCTGGCCCGGCCGCGCATCCCGTGGGGCGCCGTCAAGACGGACGGCTTCGGCCACATCACGGACTTCATCGAGGCGCCGCCGTCGACCTTCGAGATCAACGCGGGTGTGTACGTCTTCTCGCCTGAGTTCGCCGGGATGCTGCCCGCGCGCGGCGACCACGAGCGCACCACGTTCCCCCACCTGGCCCGCGAACGCCGCCTGGCGGGCTTCCCGATCCCCCAGGGCGCCTACTGGCGCGCCATCGACACGGCCAAGGACCTCACGGAAGCAGCAAAGGAACTGGCAGCACTGGGCCGCTGAAACGCACCCGGTACGTCACCCAGCCCTCGAAGAGCCGAGCACGGAGGCAGACCGCGCGCCCCGGGGTCCCGAGTACGACGAAGGGGCCCGGCACCCCTTGGCGGGGCCGGACCCCCTTCAGAGCCTCCCGTCAGCCGAGGAGACCACCGACCAAGCGGCCCAGCTGCCCCGAGGTGGACAAGCCACCACCGTCCACGACGCATCCCGCACCCTCGACCTAGGCCACCGGCCAGACACCTCGAACAACCGGACACGAGCGCCGGCCGCACGGAAAACGCCCAGGCACGACGAAGGGGCCCGGCACCCCAGGCAGGGCCGGACCCCTTCAGAGCCTTCGGTCAGCCGAGGAGACCGCCGACCAGGCGGCCCGGCTGGCCCGACGTGGACGAGCCGCCGTCCTCCGAGCCGCCGCCCGTACCGCTCGTGCCGGCAGGCGAACCGCCCGAGCCGCCCGAGTCGCCCGAACCGCCGGTCGCCGTACCGCCGGAGCTCGGGCCCGCGCTGGTGCTCGGTGCCTGGCCGGCCGGGGAGTTCCGCTGCGGCGGGGCCTGGCCCACGGTCCCCTGGGTCTGGCTCGGCGCGCCGCCGGTGACGGTGCCGGACGAGCGGGCCGCGCCCGGGGTCGTCGCCGCGCCGGACCCGGACGGGTCGGCGCCGGCCGTGGCACCCCCGCTCGGCGTGCTGGAGGCCGACGGGCTGGTCGAGTGCTTCCTGCTGGGCTCGTCGGGGAGCGGCGAGCCGGGCACATTGTTGCGCGGGGCCTCGCCGGGGCCGGGCACGACCACCCGGCTGGAGTCACGGACGGCACCGCCGAGCAGGGATCCGACGAGCAGGGTGAGGCCCACGGTGACGGCGGTGACGAGGGCGCCCCGGCGCAGCACATAGCGACGCAGCTCCCAGATGTCGGAGCGCGGCCCGAGGGTGCGCCAGGCACGGCCCGCGAGCCGCCCGTCGATCGAGTAGACGGGCGCGCCAGCGATGATCAGCGGGGACCACGCGGCGAGGTAGATGATGTCCGGCGCGTCGTACGCGGGGACGGTCTTCCAGCTGACGGTGACGATCAGCGCGGCCGAGAGCCCGGCGCCGACCACCGCGGCGACCCGCTGCCAGCAGCCCAGGATCGTGAGGACGCCCACGACAACCTGGAGGAAGGCGATGACCAGCCCGGAGCCGACCGGGTGCTGCAGGGCGAACTGGCGCAGCGGCTCGGCGACGTCCCAGGGGTGCAGGGTGTTGAGCCACTTCACCATCGAGCCGCGCTTGCCGCCGTCGAAGTAGACGGGGTCGCAGAGCTTGCCCATGCCGGCGTAGACGGAGATGAAGCCGAGGAAGATGCGCAGCGGGAGCAGGACGACGCCGAGGTTCATCCGGCGGCCGGGGTAGTACGCGTGCCGGGCCGGATCGTCGCCGTGCCGCTTGCCCGAGGGCTCGTCGTCCGCCCTGGCCGGCTCGGCGTAGTCGTCGAACTCCTCGTCGGCGTAACCGGGTTCGTCGTACGCGCTGCCGACGGTCCGCATGTGCGGCAGGAGCCTGGTCTCGCCGGAACCCGGCGTGCGCTGGGAGCCGATGACGGGCGTCTCGACGGTCCGGTCGAAGTCGTCGTAGCCGCCATACCCCGTGTCGTCGGTGTAGTCGGCGTAGTCGGTGTAGCCGGTGTGGTTGCCGTAGTCGGCGTCGATCCGCGGGATGACCTGGGTGGCCCCGGTGTCGAGGGACGGCTCTTCGACGTAGCGGACGCTGCCGCCCCGCACCGCCTGGAGCAGCCGGTGGGCGCCGGTGTCGTCGGGGGCCGAGCGGCCGCTCCAGACGACCGGGCGGCGCCGCGTCCTGGCCGGGCCCGCGCCACCCGCGGTGCCGCCGACGGAGATGCCGGCGGTGTCCCGAGCGGCACCCGACTGACCCGCGAAGAGCGGGGCATGGGTGCGCCACGTCGAGGCGCCCAACTGGACGCGGAAACTCGCGTGGTTGACGATGACCTGCGCCGGATCGCTCGGCACCTTCACCATGCTCAGCGCGGGAGCGTCGTCGAATCCCGACGAGCGGTCCCCCGTGGGTGTGCGGGGTGTTCTCGTGTCCACACTCATCTAACCGAGTGATGTGGAGTTAGGACACTGCCTGAACCCGTCGGATCTGTCCGGACCGCGTCAAGCATGTCCAGGACGCCCGAATTAGCCCGTACGGGTGAACTGGCGGACGCGCGTTCACGCCCGTCGGCGAGCCGTCTCGTACAGCACGATGCCCGCCGCCACACCCGCGTTCAGCGACTCGGCGCCGCCCGGCATCGGGATGCGGACCCGGAAGTCGCAGGTCTCGCCGACCAGTCGGGACAGGCCCTTGCCCTCGCTGCCGACGACGATCACGACCGGGCCGTCCAGGGCCTCCAGGTCGCCGAGTTCGGCCTCCCCGTCGGCGGCGAGCCCGACGACCACCAGCCCGGCCTTCTTGTACGCCTCCAGGGCGCGCGTCAGATTGGTGGCGCGGGCGACGGGCGTACGGGCGGCCGTACCGGCGGACGTCTTCCAGGCGCCGGCGGTCATGCCGGCCGCGCGGCGCTCGGGGACGACGACGCCGTGCCCGCCGAAGGCGGAGACGGAGCGGACGACGGCACCGAGGTTGCGCGGGTCGGTCACCCCGTCGAGGGCCACGATCAGCGGGTCCTCGCCCGCGTCGTGGGCGGCGGCGGTCAGATCCTCCGGGTGGGCGTACACGTACGGCGGGACCTGGAGGACCAGCCCCTGGTGGTTGAGGCCGCCCGTCATCCGGTCCAGTTCGGGACGCGGGGCCTCCATGAGGTTGATGCCGCCGCGCTCGGCGGCGAGTTGCAGCGCCTCGCGGACCCGCTCGTCGCTGTCGATGAACTGCTGCACATACAGGGTGGAGGCGGGCACGCCCTCGCGCAGCGCCTCGACGACCGGGTTGCGGCCGACGACCAGCTCGGACGACGTCCGGCCGGCGCCCCGGCGCTGCTGCGGACGGCCCTGCGTGCGGCGGGCCTGGGCCGCGGCGGCGCGCTGCTTGGCGTGTCCCTTGCGCATCTCGGCGGGCGGGGTCGGCCCCTTGCCCTCCAGGCCCCGGCGCCGCTGGCCGCCACTGCCGACCTGCGCGCCCTTCTTGCCGGACATGCGGCGGTTGTTCGCGGCCATGACCCACTACCTGTCTGTTGAAGCGTCGTACGTACGTCTGTGCAGTGTGCCGCCCGGACGGCCGGGCGGCACAATCGATCAACCGGGCACCCGGACGGGCTCAGCGCGGGCCGAGGCTCCAGCGCGGGCCCTGCGGGCTGTCCTCGATGACCAGTCCGGTCTGGTTGAGCTGGTCGCGGATGGCGTCCGCGGTGGCCCAGTCCTTGCGGGTGCGGGCGGACTCGCGCTGGTCGAGGACGAGCCGTACGAGACTGTCGACCACGCCGTGCAGATCCTCGCCGCGGTCGCCGCCTTCGCCGGCCCAGTGCGCGTCCAGCGGGTCGAGGCCGAGGACGCCGAGCATGGCCCGCACCTCGGCGAGCCGGGCCACGGCGGCCTCCTTGTCGTCCGCGGCGAGGGCGGAGTTGCCCTGCCGGACGGTGGTGTGCACGACCGCGAGGGCCTGCGGGACGCCCAGGTCGTCGTCCATCGCCTCCGCGAAGGCGGGCGGGACCTCCGCCGCGGGCTCGACGACGCCCCCGGCCTTCTCCATCACGCGCTGCACGAAGCCCTCGATCCGCGCGAACGCCGACTCGGCCTCGCGCAGCGACTCCTCGCTGTACTCGATCATCGAGCGGTAGTGCGGGGTGCCGAGGTAGTAGCGCAGCACGATCGGCCGCCACTGCTTGACCATCTCGGAGACGAGGACCGAATTGCCCAGCGACTTGGACATCTTGTCGCCGGCCATGGTCACCCAGGCGTTGTGCACCCAGTACCGGGCGAAGTCGTCGCCGTACGCCTTGGCCTGGGCGATCTCGTTCTCGTGGTGCGGGAAGATCAGGTCGAGCCCGCCGCCGTGGATGTCGAACGCGGCGCCCAGGTACTTGTGCGCCATGGCGGAGCACTCCAGGTGCCAGCCCGGGCGCCCCGGTCCCCACGGCGTGGGCCAGGTCGGCTCGCCGGGCTTGGCGGCCTTCCACATGGCGAAGTCGCGCGGGTCCCGCTTGCCGGTCTCGCCCGCGCCGGTGGGCTGCTGGAGGTTGTCCAGCTCCTGCCGGGACAGCTCCAGGTACTGCGGGAAGGACCGCACGTCGAAGTAGACGTTGCCGTCCGCCGCGTAGGCGTGCCCGCGTTCGATGAGCCCCTGCATCATCTCGACCATCTCGGGCACATGGCCGGTGGCGCGCGGCTCGTACGCCGGCGGCAGGCAGCCCAGCGCCTGATAGCCGTCGTTGAACGCGCGCTCGTTCTCGTACCCGATCGACCACCACGGCCGGCCCTGCTCGTGGGCCTTGGCGATGATCTTGTCATCGATGTCGGTGACGTTCCTGATGAAGGTCACGTCGTAGCCGCGGTACTCGAACCAGCGGCGCATGATGTCGAAGTTGAGGCCCGACCTGATGTGCCCGATGTGCGGTGCGGCCTGCACGGTGGCGCCACACAGGTAGATCGAGACACAACCCGGCTTGAGCGGGGTGAAGTCACGGATCTGCCGGGCGCTGGTGTCGTACAGGCGAATGGTCACCACTCCAGGGTAGTGGGCGTGGGGCAGTGCCTCACGACCCTTCGCCCAAGGGGCATCCATTCGTGACATCACACGCACCACGGCGCCCACCCGACGACGGTTCCCTGAAAGGGGCGCGAGGAACTGCGCGGATGTCGGACCCCGGCCGCAACTGGCTCACGCCCGGCAACAGGCTCGGACGCGTCTCCAGCGCCCGGCCACCGGACCGACGGAACGGACGCCACCGACCCACGCCGTCCTCCCCCACCGGTCGCCGAACTGCCGGGCGTACATCGCCTCGGCGGTGAGGTCGAGCCGCCGGCCGGCCACGGGGTCGCAGACAATCCGATGCAGCCGGCGCCCGAGCACGCGAGGCAGTGCCACTGGTCCGCTCAACGACCTGGCCGCCCGGACCCCGGCCGCCGGGCCGGCGGAACGGGCGCTGCAGGGCGTACGTCGCCTCAAGCCGCCGGCCGGAGTCCCGCAGGGCCCCGTTCGCCGCCGCGCAGGCAGGGCCGCGAGGGTCAGATGCGGCCGACGACCCTGCGCGGGGTGACCCGTACCACCACCCGCTCGGCGTCCTGCGCCGACGCGGGGTTGAACTCGGCGTACTTCTTGCCCGTGTACTTCCGGCTGAGTTCGTCGATGAGTTCCCGGGCGCCCTCGGTCGTCAGCTCCGCGCTGCCACGGATCTCGGCGTACTCGTAGGGCGAGTCGGGGTCCTGCACGACGACGCTCACCCGGGGGTCGCGGTCGAGGTTGCGCTTCTTGCGGCGGTCGATCGTCGTGGAGACCAGGATCTGGTCGCCGTCCCGCTTCACCCACACCGGGGACAGCTGCGGTCCGCCGTCGGGCTGGAGCGTGCCGAGCACGATGAAGACGGGGGTGTCGAGCAGGGACTTGAGCCGGTCGGAGAGGACGGCGGACATGCGGGGTACCTCCTGGGTCGACGGTGACTCTGCGGGTACCGTCGCACGCTCTCAGTCCACCCGCACCACGAGCGCCGTGGCGATCGCCATCAGTCCCTCGTCCCGGCCAGGGAAGCCCAGCCCGTCGGTCGTGGCACCGGAGACCGAGACCGGGGCCCCGGCCGCCGCCGAGAGAAGCTTCTGGGCCTCGTCGCGGCGCTTGCCGATCTTGGGGCGGGCCCCGACGACCTGCACCGCGACGTTGCCGATCCGGAAGCCGGCGGCGCGGACGATCCGGGCCGCCTCCGTGAGCAGGGTGATCCCGGACGCGCCGGACCACTCGGGGCGCCCGGTGCCGAAGTGCTGACCCAGGTCACCGAGGCCGGCGGCGGAGAACAGCGCGTTGCACGCGGCGTGGGCGACGACGTCCGCGTCGGAGTGGCCCGCGAGGCCGGGGCCCTCGCCCTCCCACTTCAGGCCGGCGCACCACAGCTCGCGGCCCTCCTCGAAGGCATGGATGTCGGTGCCGATGCCGACCTGGGGCAGCGGCGCCGGGCCAAACGCGTCAGAAGCCATCGTTGAGCCTCCTGCGGGCGAGGACCGCCTCGGCGAGGACCAGGTCCAGCGGGCGGGTGACCTTGAACGCCTCTTCGTGGCCCGGGACGACGACCACCCGCTCGCCGAGCCGCTCGACCATGCTCGCGTCGTCGGTGACGTCGTCGGTGACCTTCTCGTGGGCCCGTACCAGCGTCTCCCGGTCGAAGCCCTGCGGCGTCTGCACCGCGCGCAGCCGGGCCCGCACGGGCGTGGCCACCACCGGCTCCGGCGTGCCCGGCTCCGTGGCGGGCTCGACCTCCTTGACGGTGTCGGCGAGGGGCAGCGCGGGCACGACGGCGCGGGCCCCGTCCCGGACCGCCTCGATCACCGTGTCCACCGTGTCCACCGGCACCAGCGGGCGGGCCGCGTCGTGCACGAGGACGATGCCGTACTCCGGCGGCAGGGCGTCCAGGCCGAGCCGCACGGACTCCTGGCGCGTGTCCCCGCCGGGCACGACCAGGAAGTCCGTCCTCCCCAAGCTGCCGCTGGGGGTGCCCCCGGGCAGCGCGTGCGCGTCGAGCAGCGACTTGACCTCGGCGGCGCCGTCCGGCGGGGCCACGACGACCACGAGGGAGACGGCGCGGGACGCGGCGAGCGCGCGGGCCGCGTGAATGAGCATGGGGGTGCCGTTGAGCGCGCGAAGCGCCTTGGGAGCGCCCGGACCGAGGCGTACGCCCCGGCCGGCGGCCGGAATCACGGCGGCGACGGGGGGCGGCGCGGGGGAAGGACGCGAAACGTCAGACATCGGTTCCTGTCAGGTTTGTGTGCTCGGCCTACGTGGGTATGGCCTGGGGAGTGCCGGGCGCGACGCCTTGACCGGACCCTTCCGTGACACCGGTCGAGCCTGCGCCCGGGCCCGGCACAACCAAGTATCCGGGGGTTTTCCGTAACGTACGGCGGACTTTCCCGAGGCGTACGGCATCCAGGACATGCACATCCGGGGACGGACATGCCGCAGCGCCCGGCGACAGGAATCTGTCATCGGGCACCGCGGCATTTCATTGTGCTGAGCGGAGCGGGCATTGCCTGCTTCGTGTCAGGACGCGAGCACCTCGTCGAGCAGGGCCTCGGCCTTGTCCTCGTTGGTGTTCTCCGCGAGGGCGAGCTCGCTCACCAGGATCTGGCGGGCCTTGGCGAGCATGCGCTTCTCACCGGCGGAGAGTCCGCGCTCACGCTCGCGACGCCACAGGTCACGCACGACTTCCGCGACCTTGATGACATCGCCGGAGGCGAGCTTCTCCAGATTTGCCTTGTATCGACGCGACCAGTTCGTGGGCTCCTCGGCATACGGCGCGCGCAGCACCTCGAAGACCCGGTCCAGCCCGTCCTGACCGACCACATCACGCACGCCGACGAACTCCGCATTGTCCGCTGGCACACGCACCGTCAGGTCACCCTGGGCGACCTTCAGCACCAAGTAGGTCTTGTCCACGCCTTTGATCTGACGAGTTTCGATGGCCTCGATCAGCGCGGCCCCGTGATGGGGATAGACCACGGTGTCGCCAACCTTGAACGTCATGTGACAGGTACCCCTTCCGTGGCTATCCAGGGTAACACGGATACGGCGTCTTCTGAATGGCGTTTTCGCAGGTCAGGGCATATCTCGGGGCTTGACAACAGCGACAGGAACGTGCTTCGCAGGCCCATCGGAAGCAGGTATTCGCAGGTCGGAGCACGTCTTCGACCGGGGAGAAACGCCTACGTTACACACCTCTGGAGGCACCTCCAAGTGGACGAACGTCCCCATTTGTCCGGTTCCAGGTGTGCGACTTCCGCTACTCCGTTCGGTCGTACGGGCCGGGTACGAGACGAATCCGGAATTGATCACAGGCGGCCGGCCGAGCGGTACGTGATCAATATCCGAAGCGTCCCTGCATTCCCTCACGGAAAATTTGCCGCCTGTTATGTGAATGCCGGACGGGTGCGGTGTCAAAGTGACTCGGGAGTCACTTGTGCGGCACGGGCGTACCCCCTGCGGGAGGGATGCGGAGCGCTTGGGGAGGGTCGGGTGCGAGCCCGCGGGGACGGCTCGGTAACCTGAGCGCGCTGACAGACACTTAGGGCGGCTTTATCAGAGAGTCGCCCCAGCGTTCAAAGGAGTTGCCGCCGCCGTGAGCAGCAGCCTTCGACGCGGCGCCCTCGCCGCCTCCGCCGTCGCCCTCTCGATCGCCTCGCTCGCCGCCTGCGGCGCCGGCCACAACGCCCAGACCCTGGAGATCAAGCCGGACCAAGCAGGCGCGAAGGTCGGCGACCTCAAGGTGCAGAACGCGATCGTCGTGACCCAGCCCGAGCTGCAGTCCACGGGCCCCGCGGTGATCGCCGCGACCATCTTCAACGACGGCAGCACCGCCCAGACCCTGCAGTCGATCGCTGTCGCCGGCACCAGCAAGACCGCCCAGCTCAGCCCCGCCAAGGGCCAGTCGCTGACCATCCCGGCCGGCGGCTCCCTGATCCTCGGCGGCAAGAACAACGCCTCCGCCGTGCTGCCCAGCAGCCGCGACGCGGTCCAGGACGGCAACGCCCAGAAGATCACCTTCACCTTCAGCAAGACCGGTGATGTGAGCCTGCGCGCCTTCGTGGTCCCCGCCGAGAGCTACTTCAGCTCCTGGGGCCCGAGCGAGATCCCGTCGGCGCCGGCCCCGGCGGCCCCGGGCGCCGCCGCGAGCAACAGCGCCGACCCGGCGAAGAGCGGCGCCGCCGCGGACCCGTCGGCCGCGGCGGGCGACGCGGCGGCGGCCGGCAGCGCGGCGGGTGGCAGCGCCACCCCGACCGACGCGGCCTCCGCGTCGGTCACGCCGTCCGGTCACTGAGCGGACGGTCCGGCCGGCGGGCCACCGCGCGACGACACCGGCATGCGGTGAAGGGCGGCGCCTTGCGGGGCGCCGCCCTTCACCGTGTGCGTGCGATGCGGTCTACGGCTCGAACTTGTAGCCGAGGCCGCGGACCGTCACCAGGTAGCGCGGCGCGCCCGGGTCGGGCTCGATCTTGGCGCGCAGGCGCTTGACGTGGACGTCCAGGGTCTTGGTGTCACCGACGTAGTCGGCGCCCCAGACGCGGTCGATGAGCTGCATCCGGGTCAGCACACGCCCGGCGTTGCGCAGCAACATCTCCAGCAGGTCGAACTCCTTGAGCGGCAGATCGACCTTGGAGCCGGAGACGGTGACCACGTGCCGGTCGACGTCCATCCGGACCGGGCCGGCCTCCAGGGCCGCCGGAGCGACCTCTTCCGGCTCGCCGCGGCGGCGCAGCACGGCCCTGATTCGGGCGACCAGTTCTCGCGAGGAGAACGGCTTGGTGACGTAGTCGTCGGCTCCTATTTCCAGGCCGACGACCTTGTCGATCTCACTGTCCTTGGCGGTGACCATGATCACCGGGACGTTGGAGCGGCCGCGCAGCTGGCGGCAGACCTCCGTGCCGGGCAGGCCCGGCAGCATCAGGTCGAGGAGGACGAGATCGGCGCCGTTGCGCTCGAACTCGTCGAGTCCGTCGGGCCCGGTGGCCGCCACGGCGACCTCGAAGCCCTCCTTGCGGAGCATGTACGACAGGGCGTCGGAGAAGGACTCCTCGTCCTCGACGACGAGCACTCGGGTCACGGAAGGACCTCCGGGGCGGAAAGCGTTTCGTACGCGGTCGGGTCGGGGGTTGGGGACTGCCCGTCCTCTTCGTCGAGGTCGGGGTGCTGCTGAGCACGGTCGCGGGCCGCACCCGCCTCCGGCAGTCGCAGGGTGAACGTGGAGCCCTGGCCTTCGGCGCTCCACACCGTGACCTCCCCGCCGTGCGAGGCGACCACGTGCTTGACGATCGCGAGACCCAGACCGGTGCCACCGGTGGCCCGGGAGCGGGCCGGGTCGACGCGGTAGAAGCGCTCGAAGATGCGCTCCTTGTCCTTGTCGGTGATGCCGATGCCCTGGTCGGTCACGGCAAGTTCGATCATGTCGCCGCCGGACACGCTGACCCGGCGGGCGGCGATGCCCACGCGGGTACGGGCCGGGGAGTAGTTGACGGCATTCTCGACGAGGTTGCCGAGGGCGGCGGCGAGCTGCCCTCGGTTCCCCCAGACATGCAGGTCGGCGGTGCCGCCCGCGGCCATGGTGATCTGCTTGGTGCCGGCCTGGTGGCGGCAGCGGTCGATGGCCTCGGCGACCAGTTCGTCGACCCGGACGGGCTCGGCGTCCTCCAGCGGGTCGTCGTTCTGCACCCGGGACAGGTCGATCAGCTCCTGGACCAGGTTGGTCAGGCGCGTCGCCTCGATCTGCATACGGCCGGCGAAGCGCTGCACGGCCTCCGGGTCGTCGGAGGCGTCCATCACGGCCTCCGACAGCAGCGAGAGCGCCCCGACCGGGGTCTTCAGCTCATGGCTGACATTCGCGACGAAATCGCGGCGCACCGCCTCGATGCGGCGGGCCTCGGTGAGGTCCTCGACGAGGAGCAACACCAGTCTCGATCCGAGCGGCGCCACCCGCGCGGACACCGCCAGGGCCTCGCCCCGGCCGGTCCCGCGCCGGGGAAGGTCAAGCTCGACCTGGCGTATCTCCCCGTCGCGCCGGGTGTCCCTGGCCATCTGGAGCATCGGCTCGACGGCCAGCTTGCCGCCGCGCACCAGCCCGAGGGCATACGCGGCCGAGCTCGCCTTGACGACGGCGTCGGCCTCGTCGAGCACGACTGCGGAGGAGCGGAGCACGGACAGCACGGTGTCCACGCCCGGCGGCAGCACCGGGTCCGTGTGCAGGGAGGTCCGTGTCGGGCGCTTCTGCTCCCGCTCGCTCCAGCGGAACGCCAGCATGGCGATGACGCCGGTGAGCACCCCGGCGATCGCTGCCGCTGCGGCGACCGCCGCGTTCACGTCCATGCATCCAGGTTAGGCATGGGGTACGACATGCCCACAGCCGTCGGAGTGCGACCTCGAACACTCGTCGCTCAGAGTTCACCTTGGAGCCAGTATTGGTTCATTTGGGGTGGCAGAAACGGACGCGTAGGAGCCGGACCGTGGGAGCGTGGGGTTCGCACCGCCTGGTTTCATCACGGGCCCCGGCCCCGGAAACCCCACCGATAGGACACGTACGAGAGGGAGCCCTGATGCGGGACGCGTACCACGAGGAACTTGACTCGATCGGCGACGGACTGGTGGAGATGGCCCGGCTGGTCGGATCGGCCATCGGGCGCGCCACGACGGCGATCCTCGACTCCGACCTCAAGCTGGCCGAGAGCGTGATCGAGGGCGACCAGAAGGTCGACGAACTCCAGCACGACCTCGAGGCACGGGCGATAGCCCTGCTGGCCCGGCAGCAGCCGGTGGCCACCGACCTCCGTATCGTCGTCACGTCCCTGCGCATGTCGGCCGACCTGGAGCGGTCCGGCGACCTGGCGCAGCACGTGGCGAAGCTGGCCCGGCTGCGCTTTCCGGAGCGCGCGGTCCCGCACGACCTGCACGCGACCATCCTGGAGATGGGCCAGCTCGCGCAGCGGCTGATGGCGAAGGCCGCGGAGGTCATCATCACCAAGGACGTCGACCTGGCGCTCCAGCTGGAGCAGGACGACGACGAGATGGACCTCCTGCACCGCACCCTGTTCCAGCACCTGATGGACGACCGCTGGAAGCACGGCATCGAGACCGCCGTGGACGTCACCCTGCTCGGCCGCTACTACGAGCGGTACGCCGACCACGCGGTGGCCGTCGCCAAGCGCGTGGTGTACCTGGTGACGGGCGAGCACGCGGACGAACTGCAGCCGGACATCCAGCCGGTGACGGGGGTCGAGGGAGCGTAGCTCCCGGGGACCGGGGGGCTCGAACGTTTCCGGTCGGGGCGTTCGGGCGCCTCCATGCGCCGTTGATGCGCCCGAGGGAACGGGCATGGAATGGGCACAAGGCACCAGGCTCCAGCCTCTAGGCCTCCAGGAGGGTCCCATGGCCGAATCCCCCAGCACCACGCCCGACCCCACGCAGGAGCGCGCGACCGACCAGCCCGCCGAGATCAGAAACCTCCAGCTCATCGGCGCGTGCGGCTGCGGCTCGGGCTGCGGCTGCGGGTGCCAGTCGGGCAACCCCTGCCAGTGCGGCTGACGGCAGCCGCCGTCGCCCCCGGCCACGCCCCGGGCAGCCGCCCGTCGTCGTTCGGTCGTCGTCCGTACGAAGGGCCCGGGTGAGATCCGTCACCCGGGTCCTTCGGCCGAGCCGCAGCCGCACGCGGTGATGAGATCTCACAGCCGTGAGGCGGTTCCGCAACCGGCGTCGCCGGCCTCCTGCATCCGCGCGTCCATCGACGTGCTCCGGTCGTACGGGTCGGTCTCGGGACCGTCTCCCGCATCCGCTCCCGCGCGCTCCGCCTCGAACTTGGGGGTGAGATAGCCGGTGAAGGTGTCGCAGCCGCCGTTGGTGGTGTCCACCTTGTAGGAGACGAGGGAGAAGGTACCCGGCTCGGTGACCACCTTCGCCGGGTCGTCCCAGCTCAGCACAACCTCGCGGCGCACGATGGTGCGCGTGACCTCGTCGCTTCCGGCCGCCGCGGGCGCGACCGGATAGACGTACGTGACATCGGTGGTCACCTCGACCGCGCCCCGCTCGCCCTCCCGGTACGTGATCCGTCCCCGTGTCTTGACCACGTCCCCGACGAGCCGGACCTGCGCCTTGTCGAACCGGCTGAACAACAGCAGGGGGTCGTCCTCCCGGCTGGGCGCACGGAACGCGGTCGCCAAGTAGTCCCGCACATCCTGCTGATGCGGGTTGATCAACGCGATCCCCTTGCCCGGCCGCTCCCCGCGCAACACCGCGGGATTCAGGCTGGACGCGGCGAGGAAGTCCCTGGTCCGGTCGAGGGCCTGCGCGACCTGCGCCTTGCTCATCCAGCCGGTCGCCCGTGCCGCGGGCAGACCGATCCCGGCCGTACCGTCCCCCCACCGTGCGGCGGGCGATCCCCTGAACGGCTGCTCCAGCGTGGGCTGTTGGGCCGCCCCTTCCGTCGGCGGCGGCTGGTCAGGACGCTCCGACTCCGCAGCGAGCGGCGTGCTCTCGCCGCCGCCGTCACCCCCGAACCAGCCCGTCAGCCGGCCCGGATCCAGCGCCACCGCCAGCAGGCCGGCCGCGGCGAGCAGACCGACGACATACCAGATCTTGCCGCCTCGCCGCCGGGCCGGCCGGTGCCCCCGCCAGGGCTCGGGCCGGCCGGTCTCCTCCCGCAGCCGCCGCGCCACCATCCGGGCCCGCGCCGACGGCTCCTCGGGCGCACCGGGGGTTCCGGCCTCGGCGTCTCGCAGGAAACGCTCCCACTCGTCGTCCGATATGGACCCTTCGTCCTTGCCCACGAAGCGCTCCCCGCCCCTTACTTGTGTCCCCGGCCCCTCCCCAGGGCCGGCCATGGCCCGTGCATCATCACACAGCCAGAAAAACGCCCCCCTTACCGCTGGGACCAGCGGGAATCGCAGGCGCCGTCGGCGGCACCCTCGGCCGGCAGGCCCAAGACGCCGTCATGGAACCGGCGTTCGGCGCCGCTGATGTCAGCAAGTTGCGAGACCCATTTGGGCTACTACGGTGGAAGTGACTGATGTGACCTATGTTGCAAAGGGGTACGGTCATGAACGCAAGGCTCTGTAAGCGATCTGCCGTTGCCGGTTCGGCCCTCATCCTCGCCCTTGCCCCACTTGGCCTGCAGCCGGTGGCGGCGGCAGCGGCAACGCCGAGCCAGACCCACGCCAGCGCGGTCGAGAGTCAGCGCGACTTCCAACGGGGCTTCCGCGACGGATTCCGGGACGGTTACCAGGACGCCCGGAACGACTGCAGGACGCACAGGGGATATGGACATGGGGGCAGCCACGCCAACAGCGACTACGCCCGCGGCTACAGCAGTGGCTACAGCGCCGGTTTCGCCAGAGCAGAGGCCCGATACTGCCGCTGAGTAGGCAGTCTCAGTCCAGCTCCGACCTGATCAGCCTCGGGCGAGCATCCGGACGCCCGTACGCCAGGACGCGCGGCAGCACCTCGCGCGGGTCGAGGCTCACCCGCAGCACATCACCGGCCAGCTCCACTTCACGAACACACCCGTAGGCGGTGGGAGAACGCCTCCTCGTCGTCCGACTCGGCCACACCCGCCATCACGCAGTCGCCCGCTTACTCGTCGAGCCCACAAGCAAGTTGCGCCGTGAATCTGTACGTCATGCGGGTGTTCTAGCACCAGCGACCGACACTCGCGATCACATCGTGGGCGAGACCGACGCACAGCCGCGCTGCGCCGCTGGCGGCCCGGAGACGGCGCCAGTCCAGCAACAAGCCCCCTATCAGCGGAGAACCCGCAGCTAGGGGGCTTGGTCAGGGCTGCTTACTTCTTCTTGCCCTGGTTCTTGACTGCCTCGATGGCTGCTGCCGCTGCTTCCGGGTCGAGGTACTGGCCGCCGGGGGTGAGGGGCTTGAAGTCGTGGTCGAGTTCGTAGGACAGGGGGATGCCCGTCGGGATGTTCAGGCCCGCGATGTCGGCGTCCGAGATGCCGTCCAGGTGCTTGACCAGGGCGCGCAGGCTGTTGCCGTGCGCGGCGACCAGAACCGTGCGGCCCGCGAGCAGGTCCGGGACGATGCCGTCGTACCAGTAGGGGAGCATGCGGAAGACGACGTCCTTCAGGCACTCCGTCTTCGGGCGCAGCTCCGGCGGGATGGAGGCGTAGCGCGCGTCGTCGGCCTGGGAGAACTCGGAGTCGTCGGCCAGCGGCGGGGGCGGGGTGTCGTACGAGCGGCGCCACAGCATGAACTGCTCCTCGCCGAACTCGGCGAGCGTCTGCGCCTTGTCCTTGCCCTGCAACGCGCCGTAGTGGCGCTCGTTCAGGCGCCAGGAGCGGTGGACCGGGATCCAGTGGCGGTCGGCGGCCTCCAGCGCGAGCTGCGCGGTGCGGATCGCGCGCTTCTGGAGGGACGTGTGGACCACGTCGGGCAGCAGGCCGGCGTCCTTGAGCAGCTCACCGCCGCGGACCGCCTCCTTCTCGCCCTTCTCGTTGAGGTTGACGTCCACCCAGCCGGTGAACAGGTTCTTCGCGTTCCACTCGCTCTCGCCGTGGCGGAGCAGGATCAGCTTGTACGGTGCGTCGGCCATGCCTCAGAGCGTAATCCACGCGTTCGAGCGCCCGCGGAAGCGGCCGGAAGCCGGACGGTTGACGGCATCTGTTAATTGAGTGGTCCTCGCCGGAGGCGCCCTCGTAAGTTGTGCTCGATATCTGAGCCGCTTACATCCGGGGGTCCGTCCATGTCCGTCGCCGCGATCAGACGCGCCGCCCGGGAGACCGTCTCCGGGCTGCCCCGCGAGTTCTGGTGGCTGTGGACCAGCACCCTCGTCAACCGGCTCGGCGGCTTCGTCGCCACGTTCATGGCGCTCTACCTGACCGTGAACCAGGGGTACAGCGCCTCGTACGCGGGTCTCGTCGCCTCGCTGCACGGGCTGGGCGGGGTCGTCTCCTCGCTCGGCGGCGGCGTGATGGCCGACCGGCTGGGGCGGCGGCCGACGCTGCTGATCGCGCAGTCGGCCACCGCCGCCTCGGTGGCGCTGCTCGGGTTCATGCGCGACCCCGTCGCCATCGCCGCCGTCGCGTTCCTCGTCGGCATGGCCTCCAACGCCTCGCGGCCCGCCGTGCAGGCGATGATGGCGGACATCGTCCGGCCCGAGGACCGGGTCCGGGCGTTCTCCCTCAACTACTGGGCCATCAACCTCGGGTTCGCCGTCTCCTCCATGGGCGCGGGCCTGATCGCCGAGGTCAGTTATCTGGCCGGCTTCCTGATCGAGGCGGCGATGACGGCCGTCTGCGCGGTCGTCGTGTTCGTCAAGCTGCCCGAGTCGCGGCCGGTCCGGGGCACCGAGCAGGGCAAGAGCCCCAAGGACGAGGTGCGGCTGGGGACCGTGCTGCGCGACGGGCGGTTCATGGCCGTCGTCGGGCTGTCCTTCCTGGTCGCGGTGGTCTTCCAGCAGGGCGCGGTCGGACTGCCGGTGGCGATGGGCTCCGCCGGGTACTCGCCGGCCGACTACGGCACGGCGATCGCCGTCAACGGCGTGCTGATCGTCGCCCTGCAGATCCCAGTGACCCGCTTCATCGAGCACCGGGACCCGCGGCGGCTGCTCGTGATCTCCTCGCTGGTCGCCGGGTACGGCTTCGGGCTCACCGCGTTCGCGGGGTCGGTCGGTGTGTTCGCGCTCACCGTGTGCGTGTGGACGCTCGCCGAGATCGTGAACGCGCCCACGCAGACGGGTCTGGTGGTGCGCCTCTCGCCGGTGCACGGACGCGGTCGCTACCAGGGCATGTACACCCTGTCCTGGTCCGTCGCGGCGCTGGTCGCCCCGCTGATGTCCGGCCTGGTCATCGACCGTTTCGGCGCGGAGTGGCTGTGGGGGATGTGCGCCGTCGTCGGTACGGCGGCGGCGCTCGGGTACGGGCTGCTGATGCGGCGGCTGCCCGCCGAGCGGACCCTGCCGGCCTCCCCCGCCCCCAACGGCAGCGAACCCGAGGTCCGCACGGCCTGACCTGGGGAGCGGGAGAGGCAGGACAGGGGCAGGCGCATGCCTCACGGGTGCATACGCGCCCCCTTCAGCACCTTGTCGACCGCGTTGCGCGGCCCGTACACCGCGAGCCCCACGAGGTCCAGTTCCGCCGTGGGCACCGCCCGGACGGCCGCCCGGTTGTCACGGTCGTGGCCCGTGGTGAAGAGGTCCGAGGTGAACACGGCCCGGGGCAGCGCGCGGGACAGGGCCCGGCCGTGGGCGGTGGTCAGCGCCTCCTTGGTGCCCTCGAAGACCAGGACCGGCTGGCGGAACATCGGCAGGTAGGGCACGCCGTCCGCGTCCTCGTAGGGCTCCCCGATCACCTCGGGCAGCTCCGCGCCCAGGCCGCTGACCAGGAACGCGGTGACGTTCAGGCGCTGCCAGGGCTCCAGGTCCGCGCGGAGCAGTACGGCGATCTTCGTGTCGAAACGGACGGGTTCCGGGCTCTGCGTGCTCATGCAGTGAGCCTGCCGGGCGGCCCGGGACGCCGTCTTGTACGTTCTTTGCATGGCCGCGCGTCCGGAAGTCTCCGCCTGGCGCCCGCGCGTCCCGGGTGTCGTGGAGGTCTTCCATGCGCGTTTCACCGAGTACGCGTATCCGATGCATGTGCACCAGGCCTGGACGCTGCTGATCGTCGACGACGGGGCCGTCCGGTACGACCTGGACCGGCACGAGCACGGCACCCCGCACGACACGGTCTCGCTGCTGCCGCCGCACGTCCCGCACAACGGCTCCCCCGCCACCCCGCACGGCTTTCGCAAGCGCGTCCTCTACCTCGACGCCTCGCGGCTCGGCGACGATCTGATCGGCCCCGCGGTCGACGGCCCCGACCTGCGCGATCCGCTGCTGCGGTGGCGCGTCGGACAGGTGCACGGCGCGCTCGCGCGGCCGGGCGACGAGCTGGAGGCGGAGAGCAGGCTGACGCTCGTCGAGGAGCGGCTGCGGGCCCACCTGCGGCCCCGGATCGGCGCGGCGCCGCTCCGGCGGGACCCCGCGCTCGCCCGGTCCCTGCGGGAGTTGCTCGACGAACGGATCGCGTACGGCATCGGCCTGGAGGAGGCGGCGCGGCTGCTGTACGCCCATCCCGCCCATCTGGTACGGGCGTTCAGCTCCGCCTACGGGATCGCGCCGCACCAGTACCTGATGTCGCGCCGGGTCGAGCGCGCCCGCCGCCTGCTGCTCGACGGGCGGGCAGCGGGCGAGGTGGCGTCGGCGACCGGGTTCTACGATCAGGCCCATCTGACCCGGCACTTCAAGCGGCTGGTGGGTGTGACCCCGGGGCGCTACCGGCTCAGCGCGCGCTGAGCCCCGTACGGGTTGCGCGGGCGTACGGTCAGTCGGCCGGACGCCGAGTCAGGTGGGCGAACGCGTCCAGGTTCCGGGTCGATTCGCCCCGGGACACCCGCCAGGCGTACTCCTTGCGGATCGCGGCGGCGAAGCCGAGTTCCAGAAGGGTGTTGAAGCTGCCGTCCGCGGCCTCCAGGACCTGGCCGAGCAGGCGGTCGGTCTCCTCGGCGGTGACGGAGGCCAGCGGCAGCCGGGCGGTGACGTAGATGTCGCCGAGCGGGTCGACCGCGTAACTCACGCCGTACAGCTTGAGGTTGCGCTCCAGGAGCCAGCGGTGGACGGCCGCCTCGTTCTCGTCGGGGTGGCGGATCACGAACGCGTTGAGGGAGAGGGAGTGGCGGCCCACGATGAGCGAGACCGTCGTGGACAGCTTGCGGGTGCCGGGGAGCTTGACCACGTAGCTGCCGGGCTCCGGGCTCTCCCACTCCAGCTCGGCGTCCTTCAGGGCATCCTCGATGACCTGCGCCGCCCGCTGCTGCTGCTGTGAAGCCTCACCCATGGGGCGAGCGTACGCGACGGCGGTGGGCCTGGGTCGCGGCCGTGTACACGTCGGCGGTGGCGGCGGCCGCGGTGCTCCAGCCGAAGGACTGCGCGTGCCGGGCCGCGGCGGCGCCCATGAGCGCGGCCAGCTCCGGGTCCTCGGCGAAACGGCGCAGCACGCGCGCGTAGTCGGCCGGGTCGTGGCCGCGCACCAGGAAGCCGGTCTCGCCGTCGCGCACCGCCACCGGAAGCCCGCCGACCGAGGCCGCGAGCACGGGCGTACCGGCCGCCTGCGCCTCTATCGCGACCAGCCCGAAGGACTCGCTGTACGACGGCACCACCAGCACCGAGGCCGCCCGGAACCAGTCGGCCAGCTGCTCCTGGCCGACGGGCGGGCGGAACCGCACCACATCGGCGATGCCGAGCCGGGCGGCGAGCTTCTGCAGCCCCTCGGGCTTGGCGAGGCCGCTGCCGCTGGGCCCGCCGACCACCGGTACGACGATCCTCGACCGCAGCCGGGGGCACTCGTCGAGGAGGACGGCCACGGCGCGCAGCAGCACGTCGGGCGCCTTCAGGGGCTGTATGCGGCCCGCGAACAGCGGGATCAGCGCGTCCTGCGGCAGGCCCAGCCGGGCGCGGGCGGCGGCGCGGCCGTCGGCCGGCAGGAAGCGCTCCAGGTTCACGCCCGGGTGCACCACGGCGACCTTCGCCGGTTCGGCGGCGTAGTGCCGGACCAGTTCGTCCGCCTCCTCGGCGGTGTTGGCGATCAGCCGGTCGGCGGCGACGACGATCTGGGTCTCGCCGATGACGCGGGCGGCGGGCTCGGGGGTGTCGCCCTCGGCCAGGTTGGCGTTCTTGACCTTGGCCATGGTGTGCATGGCGTGCACCAGGGGCACGCCCCAGCGCTGGGCGGCGAGCCAGCCGACGTGGCCGGAGAGCCAGTAGTGGGAGTGGACCAGGTCGTAGTGGCCGGGGCGGTGACCGGCCCAGGCCTGCATCACGCCGTGGGTGAAGGCGCACAGCTGGGCCGGGAGTTCCTCCTTGGCGAGGCCCTCGTAGGGGCCCGCGTCGATGTGCCGGACGAGCACGCCGGGGGCGAGCTGCACCGTCGGCGGGAGGCCGCCCGCGGTGGCCCGGGTGAAGATCTCCACCTCGATGTTGATCGCGGCGAGGCGCTGGGCCAGCTCCACGATGTAGACGTTCATGCCGCCGGCGTCGCCGGTGCCCGGCTGGTGGAGCGGTGAGGTGTGCACGGACAGCATGGCCACACGGCGGGGCCTGCGGTGCAGTCGCAGCCGCGCGGGCGCGGCCGGTGAGCGACGCCCGAGCCTGCTGACGTACTGGCTCACGTGGCGTTCCTCCTCGTCGCGGGCATGCCGTTCGGAGGACGCGGAACGCCCTCCAAGGTGGTCCAACAGCGGAGGGGGCAACTCCATTTCCCGATCATGGTCTTTTACTCAATCATTACCCATGATCGCTCAACCGTTCGATACCGGAATGCGTGGGCACACCGGGGCCGCTTACCCTCATACGCATGACAGCCCGCGCCGTCCTCCCCCGCTCTCGGCGTCGCTCGAACGGGGGCACCCCCGTCGTGGGAACGGTGACGCGCGGGACCACCAACCCGAACCGCCTGCGCCGCATGGACCGCTGGATCGCCGCCACCCACGGCGCCGAACTGCGCCGCGCCGCCGACCCGGTGGCCGTCGACCTCGGCTACGGGGCCGCGCCCTGGACAGCCGTCGAACTGCTCGGCCGGCTGCGCACCGTCGCGCCCCGCACGCAGGTGGTCGGCGTCGAGATCGAACCGGCCCGGGTCGCGGCGGCCGAGCCGTACGAGCGCGCCGGGCTGCACTTCCGGCACGGCGGCTTCGAGATCCCCCTGCCCCGTCGCCCGCAGCTCATCCGCGCCGCCAACGTGCTGCGCCAGTACGACGAGGCCGAGGTCGCCGGCGTCTGGACACGGCTGTGCGCGCGGCTCGCCCCCGCCGACGGGCGCTCCCGCGGCGGGCTGCTCGTCGAGGGCACCTGCGACGAGATCGGACGGCGGCACGTCTGGGTGGCGCTCGGTCCTGAGGGCCCGCGGACGGTCACCTTCGCGACCCGGCTCGGCTCCCTGGAGCGCCCGTCCGACCTCGCCGAACGCCTCCCGAAGGCGCTCATCCACCGCAATGTGCCCGGCGAGCCGGTGCACGCCTTCCTGCGCGACTTCGACCGCGCCTGGGCGGCCGCCGCGCCCTACGCCTCCTACGGCGCCCGGCAGCGCTGGATCCGAGCGGTACGGGACCTGACGGCCGACTGGCCGGTGACAGACACAACACCACGCTGGCGACAGGGCGAAGTGACGGTGACCTGGGGGGCGTTGGCACCTCGGGGGTAGGGGGGTGGGGCGGTGCCTGGGGGTCGGGGGCTCGGCTCGGGCGTGGGGGGCGTTGACACCTCGGGGATAGGGGGGTGGGGGGCGCCTTGGTGGCTGGGCGGCGGTGCCCGGGAGCCGGGGGGCTTGGCTCGGGCGTGGGAGGCGTCGACACCTTGGGATTAGGGATGCTGGCGGACGCCCTGTGGGCTGAGTGGCGGTCCGCGGGAGCCGGAGCTTGGCTCGGGCGCGAGAGACGTTGACGCCTCGGAGTTAGGGGCGCTGGCGGACGCCCCAGGCGGCTGAGTGGCAGCGCCCGGAGGCCGGGGGCTTGGCCTGGCGGCGGCATTCCGGGGCCGGGTGGTGTGTTGGGGCCGGGTGGTGTGTTGGGCGCCGGTGAAGCGTCCCCCGGCGGCGAGGCGCAGCCGCCGCAGCGACGGAGACCGGCGCCACCACGATGATCGAACCGTTGATCAGGGCGAGCGAGGCGCCCAGGTGCAGCAGCGCCACGAAGCATCCGCCGAGGACGTATTCGGAAGCCGGGAGCTCGGCCGGCACCGGCATCCCAGGGGCAGGTGGCATGTTGGGCACCCCTGAGTCGTCCCCGACGGCGATGCGCAGGACCGCGGCGACGGAGACCAGCGCCACCACGACGGTCGAACCGTTGATCAGGGCGAGCGAGGCGCCCAGGTGCAGCAGCGCCACGAAGCGTCCACCGAGGACGTATTCGGAAGCCGGGAGCTCGGCCGGAGCCTGCGTCCCAGGGCCGGGTGGCGCGTTGGGCGGCGATACGCAGGGCCGCGGCGACGGAGACCGGCGCCGCCGCGATGATCGAGCCGTTGATCCGGGCCAGCGCAGCGCCCAAGTGCAGCAGCGCCACGCAGTGTGCGCCGAGGGGGTGTTCGGGTTCGCCGCTCGCGGTCGGCCGCCGCGGAGTGCCGGTGCCGTCGGCGGAGGACACGGCGGCGAAGTGACGGTGGCGTGAGGGGCGTTGGCACTCCGTGGTCAGGGGCAGCGCCTGAATACCAGGGACTTGGCCCCGTCGAAACCCCAGGTCTGATGAATATTTTCAGGCTAGCTGTCTAATTAGCCCGGCACCGACCCCACACGGCGAGTCGGCCACACATGCCTCGGCGTGGCGAGGAACGATCTACGCGAGTCGTTCGTCACAAAGGCGGGAGATCGTCATGACCGGGTGGGAAAGAGGGGAGGACCTACCAAGTACCACCTCTGTCGCTTTACACAGCGACATGACACGATCCCCCAGGCCCGTAAGTTACTGACGGTAAATCAGTTTGGGGGAAGAGGTATGGGAACGGGCAAGCGCGGCCTGACCACGACCGCGGTGACCGTGGTCTGCGCGGTCACCATACTGGCAGCGCCCGGCACGACGTTCGCGAGCCCCTCACCGGCGCCGTCCCCCACCGCCTCGCCGTCGACCGCCCCGAGTCCGCCTCCCAACAAGGACCTTGAGGCAGTCCACAAGAAGCTCGAGCAGCTCTACCACGCCGCGGCCGTCGCCACCGACGCCTACAACGCGGCCGAGGAGAAGGCCAAGGAGCAGTCCACCGAGATCGTCAAGCTGGCCCAGAAGATCGTCCAAGGGCAGCGCAAGCTGGACGAGTTGAAGGACCGCGCGGGCGCCACGGCCCGCGCCCAGTACCGCACCGGCGGACTGCCGCCGGAGGCCCAGCTGATGCTGAGCGACGACCCGCAGCAGTTCCTGAGCGGTGCGGGACGGGTGCTCCAGGGCCAGCGGGCCACCAAGGGTCTGATCGGTGACATGACCCGCACCCAGCAGCACTTGAAGGAGTACGCGAAGGACGCCTCCGCCCAGTGGGAGAAGCTGGAGACGGGCCGCAAGGCGAAGGCCGCCGCCAAGAAGAAGATCAAGCAGCAGATCGAGGCAGCCGAGAAGCTGGAGTCCCGGCTGGAGAAGCAGGAGAAGGAGCGGCTGGCCGAGTTGGAGCGGGAGGCCGCGTACAGGGCGCAGACCGCCTGGCTCGACACCGGGATCCTCAAGGAGGTCAGCGGCAAGGCGTCCGCACAGGGCAAGAAGGCCGTCATGTTCGCCTCGGCCCAGATCGGCAAGCCCTACGAGTGGGGCGCGGAGGGTCCGGACACGTTCGACTGCTCGGGCCTGACCTCACAGGCTTGGGCGACGGCCGGCCGGCCCGTCCCGCGCACCTCGCAGGAGCAGTGGAAGCAGCTCAGGCACATCGAGGTCAAGGACATGCGCCCCGGCGACCTCATCATCTACTTCGACGACGCCAGCCACGTCGGGATGTACGTGGGCGACGGCGCGATCGTCCACGCTCCCCGCCCGGGCCGAACGGTGACGGTGGCGGGGGCGGGCTCGATGCCGATACTGGGCGTGGTACGACCGGACGCGTGAGCGGGGGCGGTGCGAATGACGCCGGACGCGGGGCGCGGGGCGCGGAGGCGAGTGAAGCCGAACGCGGCACGAAGGCAAGGAACGCCGGGCGCAAGGCGAGGGCGAGGACGCCGGGCGCGGCGCTGGGACGGGCGGGGCTCGATGACGAGGAACGCCGAGCGCGGCGCGAGGGCAAGGGACGACAGGCGGAACGCGAGGGCGAGGACACCGGGCGCGGCACGAAGGCAACGCCGGGCGCAAGGCGAGGGCGAGGACGCCGGGCGCGCGACGAAGGACGCCGACGCGGCGCGGGGACGACGTACGACGGGCAGGGCGCGAAGGCAAGGGCGCCGAGCGCAACGCGGAGGCGCGGAACGCCGAGCGCGGCGCCGGGACGGGGGGCTCGATGACGAGGAACGCCGAGCGCGGCGCGAAGGCAAAGGACACCGGACTCGGCGCGAGGGCGACGGACACCGGGCTCAGGACAAGAGACACCGAGCGCGGCGCAAGGGCAAGGGACGCCGGGCTCGGCGCCACAAAGGGCGTGACGCGGGTCATGTGACCCAGGACACGCCCAGCCCCGGCAAACCCCGCCAGGACGTGAGCTTCGTCATTCCGACCCCACCACCCCCATGTCCAACTGCGGTACAGAACACGGCATATGACAGCGGCCAGCGACGGAGCGACGCGGCTCACACCATTCCGTTGCGGTGGCCAGTACCGCTATGGTCCCCGTCGGGTGGGTCGAGGTCCCTCGCCCCGCCATGCCCTCGGGGGGAGGGAAGGAACCCAACACGATGCCCGTACCCGTACCGCGGCAGAGAGCGATCCCGGCCGTGGAGAGTGGTCAGGCGCAGGCCGGGTCGGCAGTCGGCGGCCCCGCCAAGAAAGAGGCCGACCGAACGGACGCCGGTGCCCCTACCTCGGCCGGCGCCACGCTGACCCTGCTGCTGATCGAGGACGATCCGGCCGGTTCACCGATCGTGCCCGAACTGCTGGACTCGGCCGGCAAGCCGATCCGCGTCCGCACCGCCCGCAACCTCACCGAGGCCGGACGGCTGCTCACCGACGACGTCCACTGCATCCTGCTGGACCTCGCGCTCCCCGCAGCCGGCCGGTCCGGCGACGGTGACGACGAACTGGCCGTGCTCAAGCATGTCCTCGAACTCGCGCCCCGGCACGCCGTCCTCGCGCTCACCGCGTCCGGCGACGCCGAGCGCGCCGCCGAGGCGGTGCGCGTGGGCGCCCAGGACTACCTCTTCCGGGACGAACTGGACGGGCGGCTGCTGAGCCGGGCCATCCGCTACGCGGTGGAGCGCAAGCGTTCCGAATCGGCCGAGCGGCGGCTCGCCGAGGGCCGGCTGCGCGCGCAGGAGAACCGCCGGCTGGAGCGCGGCCTGCTGCCGACGCCCCTGCTGGACGGCTCGTCGCTGCGCTTCGCCGCCCGCTACCGCCCGGGCCGCTCGCGCGCGCTGCTCGGCGGTGACTTCTACGACACCGTACGCACGCCCGACGGCACCGTGCACGCCATGATCGGCGACGTCAGCGGGCACGGCCCCGACGAGGCCGCGCTCGGCGTGGAGCTCCGTATCGCCTGGCGGGCCCTGACGCTGGCCGGACTGTGCGGCGACGAGTTGCTCGGCACGCTCCAGCAGGTGCTGGAGCACGAGCGCGCGGACGAGGAGATCTTCGCGACCCTGTGCACGGTGGACATCTCCCCCGACGGCCGCTGGGCGGGCCTGTGCCTGGCCGGCCACCCCTCCCCGCTGCTCGCCCGCCCGGACTGCCCGGCCCGACTGCTGCCGTACGACAACAACGGCCCCGCACTCGGCCTGCTCCCCGGCGCCCGCTGGCCGCGCATGCAGGTGGAGCTGGGCGCCGAGTGGAGCCTGATGCTCTACACCGACGGTCTGATCGAGGGCCGGATCGGAAGGGGCGGGGAGCGCCTCGGGCAGGACGGGATGGTGCAGATGATCCGCCGCCAGTTCGCCGAGGGCCTGCGCGGCGAGCGGCTGTTGCGGGCCGCGGTCCATGAGGTCCGCGACCTCAACGGGGGCGAGCTGACGGACGACGTGGCGGTGGTCCTGCTGGACCGGGTGCCGCAGCCCTAGCCGGGCGGGCGTGGCTGACCTGATAGCTGTGGCTGGCGTGACTGACGTAGCGACTGTGGCTTGCGTGGGCCATGGGGCACGCACGGGCTGTGGCGGGCGTAGCCAAGAGCCGCGCCGCGCGTCGGATCCACCTCAGCGAGCCCGTAGGCGGACTCGGCGAGCGCGCACCTGCCGCGCACGGCAGCCGGGATGCTCGGCGGTCTTGGCCCCCGGCGGCCGAGGTGCCGTGCTCCCGGACGTGTCAGCGGCCGCCGTTGTACGGCCCGTACGGCCCGTCGCTGCTGCTTCCGCCGCGGCCGCGGCCCCAGCCGCTGCCGCCCGACACCTGCTTGAGCGCGGGACGCACATCCACGATGTAGACGATGCTCGCGACCACACCGATGATCGGCAGGATCGAGAGGATCGAGAACAGATAGCTCACCACCAGCGCGAGGGCCAGGATGATCAGCCAGAACACCTTGTTCTGCTTGTCGGCCGCGCGGAAGGCGTCCTCGCGACGGAACGCCGCGTCGAACAGCCCGAACGCGGAGAGGGCCATCAGGACGATCTTCAGTAGTCCCAGGAACCCCGCGAAGCCCAACATCAGCATGTCGCCCACCGCCCGTTCTTTCCGACTCCTACGCGGCAACCGTACCCGTACAACGGGCCGGGCACCCCAAGGGTGCCCGGCCCATACGCGCGCACGCCCTTACTTGGCCGGCGGCGTGGTCTTCCTGACAGCGGCCTTGCGGACCGGAGCCTTCGGGTCCGGGGCCTTCTGGATCGAGGTCTTCTGCTCCGGGGCCTTCTCGGCAGGCGTTTTCTCCGCCGGGGCCTTCTTCGCCATGGGCTTCTTCTCCGGCGCGGGCACGGCCCTCACCTCGGCGGGCCTGGCCTCGGCCGGCTTCGGCTCGGCGGGCCTCGGCTCGGCCTTGACCGTCACCCGCTGCGTCGTCGGCTCGACGGCGACGGCCAGCTCTTCGATCTCCTCGGCGGCCTCGCCACGCCAGGTCTTCACGGCCTGCTCGCCGTGCTCGGCGACCTTCTCGTAGGTCTCACGGGCCTTGACGGCGTACTCGGCGGCGACGCCGACGCCGCGCAGGGCCAGGTCCTGGGCGGACTCGCCGAGCTTCTTCAGGTCGGCGTCGATCGTGCTGCCGAGCTTCTTCAGGTCGCCGTCGAGGGTGCCGAAGAAGTCGTTGACCCTGGACTGGAGGCTCTCCTGCGCGCCCCTGGCCCTGACCTGCAAGGTCTCCTGCGCCTCCTTGGCGCGCGCGGCGGCCCTCTCCTGCACGGCCTTCGGGTCGGCGTTGCGCACGGCGTCGATACGGGCCGGAGCCTCCGCGCGCAGCTGCTCCACCAGGCCGGGCACCTTCTTGGCCTGCTGAAGCGCCAGGTCGGCGGTGCCGGCGGCGAAGTACAGCGGGGTCGGGTCGCTGAGGGTCTTGCGCAGATCATCGGTAATGGCCATGGTGATGGTCCTCCCGGATTCACATTCGGCTGAGGGTTTGTGTGGTCCGCAGCGGGGCGGCCGGTGCCCTGGTCCGGCTCAACCGGCCGTCCGCTGCGGGTCGGTGTCACTTCCGTCGTCCGTGCGGCTGTCACGTACGGCGGCGTCGTCGTGTCTGTCGTCGTCTCTGTCGTCGCGGCCGTCGCTCGCGCCGCCGCCGTCGCCTCCGAATCCGTTCTCCTTGCGGAAGGACTCGTAGATCTGGAGCAGCACCTGCTTCTGCCGCTCGTCGAGGGTGGGGTCGGCGAGGATGACGGCGCGCGTCTCCACCTCGTCGCGGTCCCGCTCGGCGTCGAGGATTCCGGCGCGGACGTACAGCGTCTCCGCGGAGATCCGCAGGGCCTTGGCGACCTGCTGCAACACCTCCGCGCTCGGCTTGCGCAGCCCGCGCTCGATCTGGCTCAGGTACGGATTGGACACACCGGCGGCGTCGGCGAGCTGCCGGAGCGAGAGCCGCGCGTTGCGGCGCTGCTCGCGCAGGTACTCACCGAGATTGCCGACGTTGAGCGATGCCATGTCTCCACCTTGCCCCACCCCCGCTAACAATTGCAAGCACCCGCTTGCAAAAGTGCACCACCCTGTTGCGCAGCGAGGTCGTGACTTCCAGCGATAGATGTCACCTTCCAGCGCGTGTTGTCACCACCTCGTTTGGCGGGCTGATGGCCCCAGCTTCGTACTGTCCGTGACGACGATCGATGGGTGGGTGCTACTACGCACAGAGGACCCGAGTACGGCTCCCGCCCTCAATGGGCCAACCCGTTGAGGTGGTGGACCTGCTGTTCGAGTCGACGGTGTTGGACGGGCTCTATTTGAAGGACGTGTTCAAGAAGAGGTGAGCAACGTTCGGACGCGGCCGTTCTAGCGAACCTCACCCTATGATCCCTTGCGTGTCAGGGACTTCAGGAACGTCGTCGGGAACTTCGCCAGCGACTTCGGCTGAGCATCACTACGCTCACGCCGCCGAGCGGCACTACAAGGACGCTGTCTACCTCCAGGACGGCGGCCGCCTGCCCAACGCTGACTACCACCTAGGCTTCGCGGTGGAGTGCGCGTTGAAGAGCCTGCTTCTCAGGTTCACGGCCGCCACCATGGCCCCCAAGAGACAAGGAAAGCCCCCGGCGAATGCCCCCTGGGTGCCTGATCCGGTCACGGGCAAGGTGAGCCACGAGTACGGCCATCTGCCGTGGGTCACCGCCGATGTCTCCCTGCTGACGCACGGCCGGTCTGCGGCACGGTTATCAGCCGCACTCGGCAACCTCAGCGCCTTCGACTCGTGGTCGGTCCACCAGCGCTACCTCGACGGGACCGCTGTCGCCGAAGCCGACGTGTCGCAGCGGCGTACCGTGGCGCAAGAGATCCTCGGCCTGCACGAGCAAGCCCTGATCACCGGAAGGCTCCAGTGAACCTGCCTCATGTCCCCGTCCGGTTCGACGACGCCCGTCCCCGAGCCCTGACGATCGCCCACGACGTAGCCGCCGAGGGCATGGACGTGCTGCTTGTACGGGACGTGCTGGGCCGCTTCGCGCTCCTAGTCGACGACCGCGAGAAAGACGTGCTGGCCGCCCAAGCAATTGCCTGGAGTGAACGTCTGACCGCAGACTTGCAACGGTATGCCGCCGACAGACCTCTACTTCTCGCCTCGTCGCTGTTCTCAGCCGATGACCTGCTCGACTCCGAGCGCACTCAGTCGGACCCGCTGCACCCGCCAGTCGACGGGCACGGCGGCGTCCGTCTCCTGGACAACACAGTGGTCGGGGAGGACTGGGCCCAGGTGTCCACCCCAACTGTCGAGACCGACGGCTCACGCACCCACCGCACCGCCTTGTACGGCTTCAAGGGCGGCGTCGGCCGAACCACAGCCACCGCAATCCTCGCCCGCCACCTCGCCGACCAGGGCCACGTCGTCCTCGTCGTGGACCTCGACCTGGAGTCTCCGGGCGCCGGCCCGCTCCTCGCCGCTGGGGCGCTGATGCCTCGCCACGGCATCGTCGACCAGCTCGTCGAGTCCGCTGTGAACAACGCGGACGACCTGGAACTGGTGGCCCCGACCGGATACGCACCGCGTACGGGTCAAGGCGAACTTTGGGTGGCTCCGGCCCGCGGCCGAGACACCCAGGAAGTCCCCTACTCCTATGTCGACAAACTCAACCGGGTGTACGCCGATATTCCCGGCATGGACTTCGCCGACCGCCTGGCTGCCGCGGTCCGTGCCTGCGAGGACGCCGTGGTCCGCGAGGGCGAAAGCGGTCGCCGCCCGAACGTGGTCCTCCTCGATAGCCGGGCCGGCATCCACGACATCGCCGCTGTCGCCATCTCCCGCCTGTGCGACCTCGCCCTGCTTTTCGGCGCGGACAACCGTCAGACTTGGGTCGGCTACGGTGACCTGTTCGCGGCCTGGCACGCTTCCGGGCAGGCCCGCGCAATCCGAGAGAAGCTCCGCATGGTCGCTTCCATGGTCCCGGAATCACCGCAGCGCCCAATGGGCGCTTATCTGGAGTCGTTCCGCGAGCACTCCTGGGGTTGCTTCTCTGTCCTATATGACGACGACGTGCCGGAGCCGGAGACTGGCCGGCTCGCCCCGGGCGCTTTCTCTCCGTCCCTGGAGGATGACTCGGCCCCGCACCACCCGATCCCTATTTTGTTCGAGCCCGGCCTGGTCGGTCTGGATGCAGATAGCGCACCAGGCTGGCAGGATCGTGCCTTCGTGCAGGCCGCGTACCGTGACTTCCTGGCCACCGCAACCCTCCTGATCACCGCCGACCCGCAGAGCGACGAAGGACCGCGATGACGACCGCACTGGGCGCCCATGAATACCGCGAGCTGCTCTCCGCAGCGCTGCCCGAGGCGACAGACGCCGACACGCTCCTTCCGAACCTGCACACCCTGTTCACCCCGGACAGTCACCGCGTGGCGCTTTACGTCGACAGCACCGTGGTGCGCGGCGGGCGGGGCGTCGGCAAAACATTCTGGTACCGCTCGCTGCTCGACGAAACTCTGCGGGAGGTCGCCGCCGAGGAGTACGGCATCGAGCGACTGCGCCGGCTCACTGTCTCTCCCGGATACGGGGCGGCCGTCGAGCCGGACCTGTACCCGGGTACGGGCGTCTTGCGGCAGCTCGTGGAGGAGGGCGTGCGGCCCTACGACCTGTGGTACGCCGTACTGCTGACGGCCCTTGGCCAGGCTGAGCTGCACGACCTCCCCGAGTGGCGCGACCGAGTCACCTGGGTGCGTGCCAATCCTGGCGCGGCCGAACGCACAGTGCAGCAGGCCGACCGGGAGGCACAGCAGTACGGCACCACTCACCTGGTCATCTTCGATGCGCTGGAACATCTCCATCGGGTCCGCGCCCAGGCCGACCGCCTCGTCGGCGGCATCCTGGAGCTCGCTCTCGCCATGCGCCTGGGTACCCGCAATATCCGCTGCAAGGTGTTCATCCGCCCCGACATGTTCGACGGCGCGCTCCTCCACTTCCCGGACGCTTCCAAGCTCACGGCCAACGCCGCCAGCCTGACCTGGTCCAACGCCAACCTGTACGGGCTGCTCTTCCACTACATGGGCAACCACAACAGCGAGTACGCGGAGCACTTCCGCAGCCTCACAGGCGGCTGGGAGACCGACTCCTTCGGCCGCCGCCACATCCCGCCCGCCCTACTCAGAGGCGACGAGAGTTCCCAGGCCGAGCAGTTCGCGCAGATCGCCGGCCCCTACATGGGCGCCAACTACCGCAAGGGCAACACGTACACCTGGCTGCCCAACCACCTGATGGACGGCGTCGAGCAGGTCAGCCCGCGCAGCTTCCTCAGCGCCCTGAACAAGGCGGTCGCCGAGACACGCGGCACGTACGCGGGCTATGAGTACGCCCTGCACCACGAAGGCATCCGTCGAGGGGTGCAGACCGCATCCGAGACCCGGGTGCGGGAGGTCGGCGAGGACATGCCGTGGGTACGGCTGGCCGTCGATCCACTGGCCGGCCGACAGGTCCCCATAGAACAGGACACGGTCACGGAGCTGTGGCACGAGGCACGACTGTCTGACGTTCTACGCAAGGAGGCCGAGCGTTCCGAGGTGGGAGGTGAGGAGGACACCCTCGTCCGCACCGGCCCCCGCTACCCGGACGACCCGAATCGCCTGATCGATGAGCTGATCGTTCTCGGCGTGATGCGCCGCCGCCGCGACGATCGCATCGACCTACCAGACGTGTACCGCATCGCTTTTAACATCGGCCGCAAGGGAGGGGTACCTAGGGTCTCGGGATAGGCCACAGCACGATGAACCAGACTCGCAGGGCGGCGCTGGCCGGGGTCAGGGAGGCGCCAGTCCAGCTGGCCCGGTCTTCGGTCGAAGCGTGTCTCCTCGGCCTGTGCTCGTTGCACGAGACGGACGTGGTCGCGCAGTTGAAGGCCGGGTACCTCAAGGCGAAGCGCGACCTGCTGAGGTATCTGCCCCGGCACGACAGGCGCGGCCCGCAGAGGATCACCACTACGAAAACCCGTCTCCACTTCCAGCAGGTGCGCCAGCCTGGATGCGGCGAGCTCCCGACGCCCCGGCTCCAGATCCCGCAGGGTCTTTGGCTGACGGCCCCGGTCCGCTCCCCGGGCCGAGGTCGTGGACTATGAGCGGCAACTGGGATGGTTGGCCAGAAAATGGAAGCTCACCCGCTGCCGGGCACCGTCGTGCCGGACCAGCTGGACCCGACCCAGCTCCGGCTCGCGGCGCTCGACGGTCCACTCCGTGCCGTCCACCACCAGAGCCGCTCCAGGAGACAAGTCCAGGACCCCAGCCGCCCTCACCGCTCCCCTCCCTGCGGATGGACCACGACGGAACGGTCCCCGAACGGCTGGCTCAGATCGATACCGAGCTGCCGGTGCCAGAGCAAATGCAGAAGCTGGGCCCTGGCCAGGGGTGGAAACGGCGCCGCATCTGCGAGTTCGCCGAATGTCCCGCCATCCTGGGCTGCTGCCAACAAGCGCGGCCGCAGCGCGAGCGGGTCAGACAGGGCTCGCCGCTGGGTGGAGAACACGTCCACCGTGGCCGTGACGTTTTTCTTCCACCCCGCCGCAACCACGTAGTGCCAGCCGCAGACCAGCGCGACCTCGGCAGCCGCAGCGAACGCCTCCAGGTCCTTCGGCTCGATCAACGCCCACGGCCGTACGTCGATCAGCCAAGCGCCGGTGTGGGGCACCGCGAGAAAGTCCGGGATATGCCTGCGGCGACCGGTCGCGGTATCGAACCAAAGCCGCATGGGCTGCGACACCACGTCGACCAAGTTGGCCGCGAAGTCGAGGGCCAGCAGCAGGCGGGCCTCCTCCAGGCTCTCTGTCCCGTGATGACGGCCCGTGCTGACGAGAAACTGAAGATCAGGGCGGTGACGTTGGGTCCGCCGCCAGGAGAACCACCGCATCGGCGTAGCGTCTGCGATACGTGTGTGGGCCAAGTCCCTCACAGTGCACGACACCTCGTCGCCCGCTGTCCGCCAAGTCGCCGTCCAGCGGCGAGTCCACTCCGGCCCGAGATCCAGCCCGCTCCGGCCGGGCGCCACGGACACCGGAACGAGCAGTTCCTCCCACCTGCACCTGTGCGACCACAGGCCCCCGCCCAAGGCTCCTACCCCGCCAGCGGGCCGTACGCAGAAACGTACTTCGTCCACATCGTCAGAGAACCGCCCCGACCAGCGGGCAGGGAGCAGTTCTCCGGAGCTGGTGACAACACGATTGAGAACAGCCCGGAAGTGACAGCAATCGCGCGCATTCGGTGACAGAAAGCGCTGCGATCCCGGAGGGACGCCGCAGCTCAGCGAACGCTACCGGTGACAACTACCGTTGCGAGTCACAGAGGTCTCTCGCAGGTTGCCCTACGGACGTCAGGCGGCTGAGGCACTCCCTGCCCGGCCCGTCAGCGTTCGCGTACAGTGCGCGGGCAGCACTCGGTGGACACTCGCGTACACGGTGGAAACGAGGTCGGCATTCCATGCAGGTAGCGGCCATACATCGCGATATGCCGGAAAGCGCACGATTGGCCGCCTATGGCACAGTCTCCACCTCCCTCGCCCTGCAGAGTGATCGCCGGCTGGGCGAGCTCGTGGACACCGCCATACCCCTTGGCTCCGGTATCGGTGGGAGGTCTGCACTGCTGGACGTCGACGGGAAGCCGGTCTTCGTGAAGCGGGTGCCGCTCACGGACATGGAGCGGCTGCCGGAGCACGCACGATCCACGGCCAACCTGTTCGGAATTCCCACCTTCTGCCAGTACGGCGTCGGTGGGGGGCCTGGTTTCGGGGCATGGCGGGAGCTCGCCGTTCACACCATGACGACGAACTGGGTACTCGGTGGGCAGTACCAAGGGTTCCCGATGATGTACCACTGGCGCGTGCTGCCGGACACGGCCGCACTTCCCGAGGAACTCGCGGACATCGAGCGGGTCGTGGCCTATTGGGGAGGCAGGCCGGAGGTGCGCCGTCGTATCGAGGCCCTTCGACAGTCCTCTGCGAGCATCGCGCTGTTCCTGGAATACATCCCTCAGACGCTCGACGAGTGGCTCACCAAGCAGGTACAGGCTGGTGAAGAGTCTGCCGACCGGGCTTGTTCTCTGGTGGAGGGCGAGTTGGAGGCCGGCACGTCCTTCATGAATGCTCGCGGGCTTCTGCACTTCGACGCCCATTTTCAGAACATCCTGGTCGACGGCCGACGCCTTTACTTCGCCGACTACGGCCTCGCCGTCTCCTCCCAGTTCGATCTGTCACCGTCCGAGACCAGCTTCTTCGAACTGCACAGGACCTACGATCGCTGCTACACGCGCAGCTGGCTGGTGAACAGGCTGATCACGAAGCTGTACGGATACGAGCGGAAAGAACTCGAGGCACTTGTCCGCGCGTGCGCGGAAGGAGAGGACCCGCCGGACGGACCGCAAAAGGCCAGGGCGATCCTCTCCCGCCATGCACCGCTCGCCGCAGTGATGACGGACTTCTACGGCAAGGTCCAGGACGAGAACAGGGAGACCCCGTACCCGTTGAAGGCACTCCTCCGGGCCCTCCATGCAGACAGGTCGCGTCGCGTCTGAGCAGGCACTCAGCTTGTCCAGTGAGGTTCTCCGGCAGATCACCTGGGTGAGGGGTTCGGTCCCGTTCTGCCTTCTCGGTCCCGCTGCCATTGGCTGATGCAGTTTCGGTGGAGTTCGAGGCTGGGTCATCGGTGCGCGGGTTCCCAGCGCACCCGCCTCGCTGCCGCCAACCAAATGACGCCGGGTCAGCTGGCGCGTCCGCCGTCTGTGAAGGGAGCACGCGCGGGCGCCCCGTGGACGACCGGTCCGGACCGCCGGCGCGCTCACCGAACCGGCCCGTCATGAAACCGGCGTAGGCCGGATGTCACCCGATGTAGTTCTTTCCCGGGGGTCTGCCGGGGATCGGCTTGCCGATGAGGGCGACCGGGGTGAACAGGCCCAGGTGGCCCAGTGCCATGGTGAGGTGCCAGATCGCCTCGTCGTCGTAGTGGCGGGCCGCCCTGGCGAACAGCTCGTCGGAGACGCGCTCCCCGAACGGGTTCGGGGTGAGGACGGCCTCCGCGAGTTCCAGCGCGACGCGTTCGGCGTCGGTGAAGTAGGGGGCGTCCTGCCATGTCGCCACGGCGGTGATGCGCCGCTCCTCCTCCCCGGCCCTGCGGAGGCCGTCCGTCATCGCGACACAGTGGTAGGTGCTGCCGACGATCTGCGCGGCGCGCAGCAGCATCAGGGTGATGGTGGTCTGCGGAACCGGGCCGTTGCGGACGGCCTTGCGCACGGCCCCGGAGAGGGCCGCCAGGTCGGGGTAGAGCCTGGTGAGGTCGGGCAGACGCGACCTGATCCCGTCCTGCCGGGAGGCCGTGTCGCCGGTGTGGGTGGTCATGGCGGAGTCGCTCCTTCACGTGCTCGGCGGTGCCCGGTCGGCGGGGTGACCCGCGTTCCGGGCGTCGTTCCACCGGTCCGACAACGCAGCGCCCCGGATTGTGAGGCGGGGCCTCGCCGTCGTATGTCACAGACGGCCGCGCCGTCCCGTCGGAGTCATGAGCTCGGACGCCACGGAAGGAGCCCGCGGAACCATGTCCACCCGATCCACGCAGGAATTCGCGCCGGTCACAGGTGAACGCCGGCAACTGATCGACATCGCCTACCGGATGCTCGGCTCGCTGGCCGACGCCGAGGACGCCGTCCAGGAGGCGTATGCCCGCTGGTACGCCCTGCCCGGCCGGGAGCGGGAGGCCGTCGAGTCCCCCGGCGCCTGGCTGACGACGGTGGCCAGTCGCATCTGCCTCAATCAGCTCGGCTCCGCACGGGCACGGCGGGAGCGCTATGTGGGCGAGTGGCTCCCGGAGCCGCTGCCCGACCCGACGGAGTGGAACGGCGGGCGGGCGGCCGGCATCGCCTGCGACCCGGCCGACCGGGTCACCCTCGACGAGTCGGTCGGCATGGCCTTTCTGGTGGTCCTGGACTCGATGTCCCCGGCCCAGCGCGTCGTCTTCGTCCTCCACGACGTCTTCCGGTACCCCTTCGCCGAGGTGGCCCGGATCGTCGGCCGTACACCGGCCGCATGCCGCCAGCTGGCGTCCGCGGCCCGCCGCCGGGTCCGCGGCGCGCAGGCGCGCTCCGCTCCGACGGCCCGGGACGCCGCCGTCGTCAGGGAACTCAAACGGGCCTGGGAGTCCCACGACATCGACGCCCTCGTCGGCCTGCTGGACCCGGCGGCCACGGCGGTCGGCGACGGCGGCGGCCTGGTGAGCACCCTGCGCCGCACGCTCCGGGGCAGCGAGGAGATCGCCCGCCACCTGGTCCGCCTCACCGGACGGCTGTCCGGGACGACGCTCCTCGAGCGCACCGTCAACGGGCAGCCCGGCCTGGTCGGCCACCAGGGCGGTGCCATCGTCACGGTGTACTCCTTCGACATCGCCGGCGACCGCATCCGGCACCTCTGGGCGATGCGCAACCCCGAGAAGCTCCGGTCCTGGGCGGCGGTCACCGCGGCATGACCCCGACAGCTCCGGATGCGACGCCGGAGTGATCCGTGTCACACGATGTCAGGTCGGCCGGCCGGGTGGTGTCTTGAGGGCGAGGCTCGAGAAACGGAGGAGACGTCATGGTGGGGAACACCGAGGTGATCGTGATCGGTGGCGGATACGCCGGTGTCATGGCGGCCAACCGCCTGACGCAGCGCGACGACGTGACAGTGACCCTGATCAACCCGCGCCCGGACTTCGTCGAGCGGATCCGTCTGCACCAGCTGGTGGGCGGGTCCGACGACGCGGTCGTCGACTACCGGAGGATCCTGGCCGGCGGCGTCCGGCTGGTGGTCGACGCCGTGACCCGGATCGACGCGGCCGAGCGCAGCGTGACGTTGGCGAGCGGCGGCACGGTCGGCTACGACTACCTGATCTACGCGGTGGGCAGCAACAGCGCCGCGCCACGCGTGCCGGGAGCGGCCGAGTTCGCCTACCCGATCGCCGGCCTGGAGGAGGCGCAGCGGCTGCGGCCGGTCCTCGACGGCGCGCCCGCGACGGCCGCGGTGACGGTGGTCGGGGCCGGTCCGAGCGGCATCGAGACCGCCGCCGAACTGGCGGAGGAGGGCCGCACCGTGACCCTGGTCTGCGGCGGGCCGCTCGGCCCGTACCTGCACCCTCGCGGCCGGCGCTCGGTCGCCGAGCGGCTGGCCGGGCTCGGGGTGACCGTGCTCGACGGCCCCGGCACCGAGGTGACGGCGGTGTCGCGGGATGCCGTCCAGCTGGGTGGCGGCCGTACGGTGCCGAGCGCGGTGACCATCTGGACCGCCGGGTTCGGCGTGCCGGACCTGGCCGCGCGCAGCGGTCTGAGCACCGACGCCGACGGCCGGCTGCGCACGGACGAGACCCTGACGAGCGTGGACGACGCGCGCGTCGTCGCGGCCGGTGACGCGGCGGCGCCGTCGGACCTGCCGTTCCGGATGGGCTGCCAGTCCGCGGTTCAACTGGGCCCGCAGGCCGCCGAGACGGTGCTCAGCCGGATCGCGGGCAAGCAGCCCGCGCCCATCAGCGTGGGGTTCGCCGGCCAGTGCATCAGCCTGGGGCGTCGCGCCGGCATCTTCCAGTTCGCGCACAAGGACGACACCGCGATCAAGTTCTACGTCGGCGGCCGACCGGGCGCGAGGCTCAAGGAGTTCGTGTGCAGGAGCACCGTCTGGCAGCTGCGGTACGAGGCACGCAAACCCGGTGTGCGCACCTGGTGGGCGAAGGACGCCGAGCGCGCGCACCGGCTGCGGGCCGAGCGCGACAAGGCGCCGGCCACCCCTGCCTGACGGTCCGGCGGCCCTGCCCCGGCCCCAGCCCTGAACCACCTACTCACGAATGAGGACCATGAGCGAGCACGCCGCCGATCCGGCGACCGAGGCCTTCCTCGCCCACCGCAGTCTGCTCTTCACCGTCGCGTACGAGATGCTCGGGTCGGCGGCCGACGCGGAGGACGTCCTCCAGGAGACCTGGCTGCGCTGGGCCGAGGCCGACCGGGAGCAGGTGCGCGACCAGCGCGCCTACCTGGTCCGGATCACCACCCGGCAGTCCCTCAACCGGCTGCGCACCGTGAAGCGCCGCAGGGAGGCGTACGTCGGCCCCTGGCTGCCCGAGCCGCTGCTCACCGCGCCGGACGTGGCCGAGGACGTCGAGCTCGCCGAGAACCTGTCGATGGCGCTGATGCTCGTCCTCGAAACGCTGTCGCCGACCGAGCGCGCCGTCTTCGTGCTGCGCGAGGCCTTCGGCGTCGGCTACGACGAGATCGCCGCCGCCGTCGACAAGAGCCCCGCGGCCGTCCACCAGATCGCCCACCGCGCCCGCAAGCACGTCGACGCCCGGCGCCCGCGCAACGTGGTCTCCCCGAGCGCCGCCCGGGCGGCTTTGGACTCCTTCCGGCGGGCGCTCGAAACCGGGGATCTCCAGGGCTTCCTCGATGTGCTCGCGCCGGATGTCGTCCTGGTCAGCGACGGCGGAGGCATCAAGAGGGCCGCGCCGCGGCCGACCGTCGGCGCCGACAAGGTGGCCCGTTTCATCGTCGGCGGCGTCGGCAGGGCCGGCGTCACGGTCACCTGCGACCCGACCGTGGTCAACGGCAACCCGGGGCTCCTCGTGCGCGTGAACGGCGAACTCGACGGCGTCATCGCGATCCGGGTCGAGGACACCCGCATCACCGGCCTCTACTACGTCCGCAACCCGGAAAAACTGACCCATATCACCTCAGAAACCCCCCTCACCCTGCGCTGAACACCGGTGGCGCAACTGGCCGCCTGGGCATCGGGCGAGCCGGATCACCTCACCCGTCAGGCCGTCGCGGTGCCCGGTCGGCCTCGGTGATCTCGTCGTCGACCCAGACGAAGGGCCGGCCGTCCGCCCAGTCGACCAGGGGCCGGGTCTTCCAGTGCAGCAGCGCGGACGGCTCGTCCTCGTCGGGCCATTCGACCACCGGCAGCGGGGGCAGTCCGAGCCAGGGCGAGACGCAGGTGTTCGCGTCGTCCATCCAGGTGGTGGCCCAGACCAGCTCGCAGCCGAGGGCCGCGAGGCGGGGGCCGAGCCGGGGATCGATGCGGGCCAGCAGCGGATGCCCGGCGGCGGACCCCGGCGGCCCGGACCCCGGCAGCGTGGTGTCCGGCTCGTACTCGGGGTACGGGCCGGACGCCCCGAACGGGAGCAGCGTCCCGTCGATGTCGAGGAAGAGCAGCATCACCCCAGGATCGGGTATGCGGCCCGGCCCCGGCGAGGGGCACCGCGCGGCTCCCCCGGCCGCGCCAGGCTCTCAGGCCAGGGCGCGGGCCAGGTAGGGGTTTGCGGTGGCGCGGGTCGGGAGGCCCAGGGAGCCGGTCGCCGCCGCCAGTGTCATGGCGTACGAGTCCACGGCCCGGCGGACGTTGGGGGCGTCCAGGCTCGCGCCGGTCACCAGGCGGTCGAGGTCCACATAGGCCGACCGTACGATCTCGATCCACCGGTAGACCCGCCAGTCCCGCAGCCAGTCGACGGTGTGCCGCTCGGGCAGCCGCTCCTCCCAGCGGCGGAACATACGGTCGCGGATCTCCGGCCGGGTCGGGGTGAGATGCATGTGCCGGACCAGGTCGTAGAGCGGGTCGCCGACGACCGCCATCTCCCAGTCGATGAGGGTGAGCGCCAGCGCGTCCTCCCGGCGGACCAGGTTCCAGGGGTTCAGGTCGCCGTGCAGCAGGGCGGGCTCCCGGTGGCTCACCGTGTGCCGGGCCAGGATCTGCCGGAGCCGGTCGGCGTCGGGCAGCCCGAGCAGCCGGGCGAGCTGCTGCGACGCCTTCGGCAACTCCCCCACCAGGAGCACGAGTTGGTCGCACAGCCAGCTGTAGAACCGGCCCTCGCCCGCGGCCGGGTCGAGCGCCTTGTAGTTCACCTGTGTCAGCGCGCCGAGCTGGTCCACGAGCCGGTCCGCCTCGTGCGGCAGCAGTCCGTGCACCGGGTGGTTGGGGGGCTGGTCGGCCCTGCGCGGCCCCTCGTAGGTGTGGATGGCGAACCGCTCGCCCTGGTAACCGGTTCCCAGGGCGAGGAACTTCGGTGCGGACACCCCGACCCGGGACAGTTCGATGGCCCGCAGGACGGCGTGCTCGCTCAGGAAGCCGCGCTCGCGCCGGCAGACGTTGGCCACCTTGCGCCGCACCACGACGGGGAAGTCGATGCCCGGCACCCGCACCACCGAATTGAGGTGGCCGGTCCCCTTGAAGACACGGCTGGCCGACGCGGCGCCCTCCGCGAACAGGGCCGGACGCACGGCCGAACGGGGGAAGTCGGGGTGCTCCGGCGCCCGCAGGTCGGGGTTCCAGTCACTGACCTTGGCGGACAGGCCGAGGCCGCCGTTCCTGGCGGCCCGCCAGCGGAAGAGGATCCGCTCGATCTCCAGCTCGCCCGGCACGTTGCGGAGCCTGAGCGGTTCGGCCGCCGCCTCCAGGGCGCGGCGCACCGCGGTCGTCGCGTCGTCCAGGCTCTTCTGGTCGGACGTGCCCTGGAGCCGGTCGGCGGCCCGCATCACGTCCGGGTAGACGGACTGCGCCCGTTCGAAGGCGATGTAGTGGCGCAGGTCCTTGCCCAGGCCGTTGACGGCGGCCGGGCGGATCAGCCGCATGGCGTCCGCCCAGGCGTCGATCACCTCGCCCCACTGATGGGCCGGGTACTGCATGCGCACGAGGTGCGTGGCGAGATCGTGCAGGGGGTCGCCGTAGGTCGCCAGCTCCCAGTCGACGCAGATGAGCGGCGGGAGCCCGCTGTACGACATGATCAGGTTGTCGCGGTGCAGATCGGCGTGGAGCAGGCTGTACGGCCGCCGGGCCATGGCGGGAACCCGCTCGGCCAACCGAATCAGGGCGTCCTCCGGAATGCCCAGCGCGGTGAGCAGCCCACCGAATTCCCGCCAATTGGGCTGCCTGATCTGGCGGTCCGCCAGGTGCGCCAGCGTCTGCAGGAAGCCCTGGCTGTCCTTGTCGTTGCGCGGCCAGACCGCCGGCAGCGGGGGCAGCACCTCGCGCCGTACCTGGGCCATCTGGGCGAGCAGGCCGACCAGCGCCTTGATGAGCAGGGCGTCGACCGGTTTGCCGTTGTCGCACACGCTGGACAGGGGAATGCCCTCGACATAGCTGTGCAGGGCGTAGCCGTCGCCCTTGGCGAGGCACTCCGGTACGTGCGGCAGGATGCCCCGCAGCGCGCCCAGGATCTCCGCCTCGTCCTGCCAGGTCCTGATCACCACGGGCAGCGCGTCGGCGCGGCGGATCCGTACGGTCACGGAGGTGCCGGCCTCGCGCCCCAGCAGCAGCGACACGTCCTCGGCCAGCGGCAGGACGTAGTTCTGGTTGTGGTGCCCGCTGCTCGCCTGTCCCAGGTCCGCGGCCCGGTCCACGAAGACGCCGATGGCGTCGGATCTGGCGCTTTCCCCGAAGTGCCGATGGGGAAGAGGAGGTGCGCCCACTGGCCGCTCCGGGTGACTCGCAAGAAAGAGAAAGGTATGCCAAACAGTAATTGCGGGTGCTATCAGGCACGACCGGAGTCAGACGTGAGTACTCACAACGGGTGGTTGGGGTGCCACGCTTCTCGTTGAGGTCGTTCGGAACGGATCGGTTCGCCGCCCCTGAGGCGACGGAGCCGTCGTCCTACGGTGCGCGAATGGTAGCGCACCGGCCCGCCCCCGCCCGGCGGCGCCACCGCTATTCGGCGAGCTTGTCCCAGACCGAGTCGAACCACGACTGCATGCCGGCCACGAACACCGAACCCGGCGCGTTCGGGTCCGCGTCCGTCACATGGTGGGTCAGGGTGGCGCCGAGACCGAGGACGTCGAGGGCCGTGATCACCTCGCCGCTGTCCAGCTCCATCCGACGTTCGATCACGTCGTACATGCCGTGCAGCACCTCGGTGCCGTTGAGCAGATAGAGCTTGAAGGCCGGAACCAGCGGTACGTGGCAGATCTGCACGTCGACGGAGCGCACCAGCTCCTCCGTCGACAGGTCCTTCATCAGGCCGCGCAGCGAGTCCGTGTGGCGTCGGCTGATGGCCGCCAGGCGCGCCCTCGGGCGCTCGTCGGCCGGGTCGTCCTTGACCCGCGGATACGGCAGCCGCAGCCCTTCGGAGGGCAGCAGCATGCGCAGGGCGATGCGCTCCGGGTGGATGAAGCCGCCGTGGATGCGCTCCACCTGGAGGCGGATGTGCGCGTCCAGCGACTCGGAGGTCAACGTGAAGACATCCAGGGTGACTTCGGGCCGCTCGAACGCCTCGCTGATGAGGGGGCCGAGCGTCACACCCCGGCTGGAGCGGGTGGCCCTGGGCGTCGGGGAGTGTATGCGCTGGGTCTTGGCCACCCGCCAGCCGCTGCCCTGGCGGGATGCGATCCAGTTCTCGCTGGCCAGTTCCCGCAGCGCCCGCTGCACCGTGTCCCGGGAGACCTCGAACTCCTCGGCGAGGTCGCGTTCCGACGGCAGGAAGGAGCTCAGCGGATAGGTGCCGTCGGTGATCCGGGTCCGCAGTTCGTCGGAGACCCGTTGGAACTTCCGGCCTCCGCCGCCGTCACCCGCATGTTGCGCAGCCACGCCTCGACCGTACCGCTTTCGGGCCACTGGCAAACCAATTACCCCATCGGACAGGCGGATTGGCCGGGCGGTTAAGCGATCAGCCAACCAGGGCAGACCATCATCAGGCAACCAGTCCAATTGGACTGATCACGGATGGCACGCCGAAACTGGATAGGGGGTGGTGGGCATGCTGCAGCCTCAGATCACCGGGGCGCTCCTCGAACTGTTCCTCGGCATGGCGGCGCAGGCGAAGCTCGGGCTCATCGGCGTGGTACTGCTGATGACGGTGGGCGTGGGCATACGGGCGCAGCGGGTGGGACTGGCCGTCGGGACCGCCCTGGTGTTCACCCTGCTGATGACTCAGGCCTGAGCGCGGAGCAGGGTCAGGACCGTCGACAGCGAGTGCACGATCACGGTGGCGCCCGCCTCGCGGAGGATCTTCTCCTTGCGGTCGTTACGCGCGTAGCCCAGGAACGGAACCCCGGCGGCGTTCGCGGCGGCGAGGTCCGAGGGGGTGTCGCCGATCATCAGGGCAGCCGAGGGGGCCGCGCCCATCGCGTTCAGCGCGCGGTTGAGGCAGTGCGGGTCCGGCTTCAGGTGCTGGAGCTCCTGGGTGCGGCCGTAGATGTGGGGGACGAAACAGGAGGTGAGGCCGCGGCCCAGCAGGTATTCACGCACCACCCGCGGGGAGTTGTTGGTGGCGATGGCGAGCCGGGAGCCGACCGCCGTCCAGGTGCGGATCACCGGGTCGGCGTACGCGGTGGGCATCGCCGTGGCCGTGGCCCGCAGCTCCTCCTGGGTGAGACGTTCCTCCAGTTCCGCGACCAGGTCGCTGCCGGGGTGTCTGCGGTCCACGGCGCGCAGCACGACGTGCGGGTCCAGGGACTCCCGTTCCGGCTCCGTGAGCAGTCCGTGCAGGCCCCGCCCCTCCAGCCACTCCACCAGGTCGACCGCCACCCGCTCCGCCGCGTGTCCGGCGAACAGCCGGCAGATCGGTCCGTCGAAGTCCCAGAGCACGACGCGGGCGCGCGCGATCAGCTCCGTGAGATGGTCCGCCTCGGCCTGGGTGGCGTCCAGGATCCCGCCCCGGTTGTCGTCTTCGGTCTCAGCTGGCACCGATTCAGTCTGCTTCGTGTCAGAAGTCACTAGGAGAGTGTCAGGTCCGAAGTGATGGTTTCCCAGAGGGCGTCGAACCACTTCTGCGATTGCTCCACGAACGCGGCGTCCCGCTGCCCGGCCCGCCGCTCGAAGGAGAAGAGGAGCGACTGGGAGCCCAGGGTGTCGTACATCTCCAGCGTTCCGCTGTCCGTGGGCTCCTCGCGGCGCGCGACCATGTAGTAGCCGATCAGCGCCTCCGCCCCGTTGAGCAGGTACAGCTTCACCGGCGGGGTGAACGGCAGAGCCCGGAACGTGACATGCACGTCGACGTCGTGCGTGGAGCGCAGGGCGTGGAGGTTGTACGTCAGGACCTGGCCCTGGGCGTTGCGCATCGCCAGCCAGCGCTGGTGGACCGGGTCCTCCTCGCCACGCCCCTCGACCGGGACCGGGAAGGCGAGGTTGATGTCCCTGGACGGCAGCAGGATGCGTACGTCGAGCCGCTCCGGGCGGACGCGGCCCTCGTGGATCTGGCGCAGGGGCTCGCTCATCGCCAGCATCAGGGTCTCGGCGGTGAGGCAGACCGCGTCGATGCGCACGCGGGGCGCCGAGAACGCCTCCGCCAGCCGGGGGCCCAGTCCGACCATGGTCGGCTGGGGCTCGTCGCGCGCGGGCGCCGGCTCGGCGATGCGCGGCGGGCTGCCCTTGCTGACGTTGCTGAGCAGACCGTCCCCCTGGAGCACGCGCAGCGCCTGGCGCACGGCGCCGCGCTCGACACCGAACTCCTCGGCCAGTTCGGCCTGGGTGGGCAGGCGGTCGCCGGCCTTCAGGTCTCCGACGCGGATACGTTCCCGCAGGGTGTCGGCGATCTCCTGGGGCGTAAGCCTTCTGCTGCCGTTCATTGCCACGTTCTCCTGGGTCACGACCAAACGCTACAACTTCGATCCATCTGGCGGGAGTTGCCTAGAAGTTGTTTATGGATGGTAGCCAAGTGGGGACAATCCAAGCAGAGTTGGTTGCCAACTTAGCCAAGTTGGCGGAAGTTTTGCTTCCTGGCAGCCTGAAGGGGGAACCACCGTGCCTGCCCTCGCCCTCATCTCCGCCGTCTTCGTCGTCGGCTTCGAACAGCTCGTGCAGTGGAAGTACGGCGCCACCGGCATCGTCGGCCTGTTGCTGCTCACCATAGGCGTCAAGGCGAAGAGCCCGACGGTCAGCTCGGCCGGCGCGGTGCTGCTCGCCGTCCTGCTGACCGGTCGCGCCCTATGACGTCAGCTGCAACTCCGAACTGATCGTCTCCCACAGCGCGTTGAACCAGAGATGGGACTGCTCCACGAAGGTCGTGTCACGCAGTCCGGCACCCTGCTCGAAGCCGAACAGCATCGACCGGGTGCCGTCGGAGTCGTACATCTCCAGCTGCTCGTGCTCGATCTCCCGCTCGCGCCGGGACAGCGTGTAGTAAGCGAACAGCGCCTCCGCGCCGTTGAGCAGATAGAGCTTCACGGGCGGGGTGAACGGCAGCGCCCGGAACGTGACGTGTACGTCGATGCCGTGCGTGGCGCGCAGCGCCAGCAGGTTGTGCTGCAGCACCTGGCCCTGCGCATTGCGCTGGGCCAGCCAGCGACGGTGCAGCAGGCCCGCGGCCGAGGCCTCCACCGGGGCCGGGAAGGCGAGGTCGATGTCACGGCTGGGCAGCAGGACACGGACGTCGACCTTGGCCGGTTTCAGCCTGCCGGCGTGGATCTGGCGCAGGGGCTCGCCGATCGCGAGCGTGAGCGAGACGGAGGTCAGGCACAGGGCGTCTATCTCGACGTGCGGGGCCGCGAAGGCGGCGGCCACCCGGGACGCGAGAGCCACCATGGTGGGCTGCGGAGGGGCCCCGGGACCGGCCGGGACACGGGCGAGACCCAGGTCGGGGGCCACCGTGGCGGGCGCGCCCTTGGAGACGTTGGTGAGCAGGCGTTCCGACTGCAGGATGCGCAGCGCCTGCCGTACGGCACCGCGCTCCACGCCGAACTCGTCGGCCAGCCTGGCCTGCGTGGGCATGCGCTGGCCGGGGCGGAGCACGCCAGACCTGATCCTGGCGCGCAACTCGTCGGCCACCTCGTGGTGTGACTTCTGTGGCCGCTGTGACCTCTCCCGCCCAGTGGCGGCGGCGTGTTCCGGGTCCACAAAGAAACCCTACAACTTCCCGCCATCTTTCGGCAGTTCATGGGAAGGTGGTTATGAGCCGCTTCCAAGCGGAGATAAGTACAGTGAAGTTGGTAGCCAACTTAGGCAACCTGGTCATACTTCCCGGTGGTTGGCCGACCGGGCTCCCTTCCGGAGGGGAGCCGGGAGCCTGGTCGGTCCGGCTCGACCGTGTAGCGAACCGCCGCCGCCGGAGCACAGCCACAACTGAACACCGACAACTCAACATCGACAACTCAACATCGCGGCTCAGCAGCCGTACAGCACAGTCACAACTGAACAAGCTCGCTACGGATGATCACGGTCGGCCGGGAGGAAGGAGCATCAGAAGAGGTCCGGGCACCACGGTCGCCCGGGCGTGTGCAGCAGGGCGTCGGCCACGTGGGCGGCGCCCTCTCGTTCTTCCCGGATCCGGCCCAGCGCGAGCAGCCGCGCGGCCGACTCGTCACCGAGCCACAGGGTGGCCAACTCAGCTATGTCCAGCGTGAGTTCCGCGTCGTCGCCGGTCGGTGCGCAGCTCGCGCCGGCCGGCGACGCCGTCAGCCGGTACCGGCCGCCCGCGATGCCCTGCCGGTCGACGACCTCCAGCACCAGCGTGCCGGTGCTGTCGTACGTACGGGCCTCCAGCGCCCGTACGACGTCCAGGACGCGCACCCACAGCCAGTCCGCCTGCGTCGTGACCCGGGCCGCGCGCGGGTCCGGCAGCAGCAGCGGGAGCAGATCGTCCGGTGCGCGCCAGCCGCTCTTGACCTTGGTGATCCAGTCGATCGAGCACAGGTAGTGCCACAGGGCGCGCTCGGCCGCCGGGGTCGAGGCGATCAGCCAGTTCACATCGGCGGTGTTCTGCGGCTGCTTGCCCTGCCAGGTGTTGTCCGCCTGGTACGAGACCAGGCCCTCCAGGTCGCCGGAGGGGGAGCGGTAGCCGACGTAGTACGGCTCGGTCCAGTCGCCGAAGCGTACGGCGCCCGTGTTGGCCTGCCACCACAGGTCGTCGCGGCTCACCGCGCCGGGCCGGCCGCGGCGTACGCGCTCGTGCAGCTCCGGGCCCGCCTTGCGGACCTCGGCCGCGTCCAGCAGGTCGATCCGGCCGCCGTCCGCCGGGCCCGACCAGCGGGGGTCGAGGCCGGCGCGGGGCACATCGACGGTCCACTCCGTGGTCCAGGTGGCGGGGCCGAAGCCGTAGCGGCCGTAGATCGGGTACTCGGCGGCGATGAGCGTGGCGACGACGTCGCCGCGGTCCTTCGCCGCCGCGAGGTCCTGGCTCATCATGCGGGTCAGCAGGCCGCGGCGGCGGTGCGTGGGCGAGACCGTCACGTTGGAGATCGCGTCCGCGGGGACGGTGGCGCCGCCGACCACGGTGATCTCCTGGGCGAAGGAGCGGAACGTCGCGACACAGCGGTCGCCGTCGAAGCCGCCGAGCAGGCGGCCGGGGACGAACTGGGCGCGGCGGGCCGCCAATTGTTCGGGGGTCGGGGTGGGAGAGCGGAGGAAGCCGGTGTTCAGGGCGCGGAGCCAGTCGGGGAACTCGGCCTCGGTGACGGGGCGAACGTCGGTCATGGGGTCACGGTAGGTGCGGTGCGCTGCGCTGTCGCGGGGTTTTACCTGCCCACCCACCCGACTCGGTTCCCCACGAACCCACCCCCGGACCCAGGGCGGTACGGCCCTCCGGGCGCGCCGGGTCCGTCACAGGAGCAGGTCGTCGACCTGGGCCTCGCCCTCCCGGTAGCGGCGGGCGATCTCCGCGCTGCAGTCGTCCGCCGTGCTCTGGAGATGGTGACGGCGGCGGGATGCCTGCCGCTCGTAGCGCACGAGGCGGCCCATCGCCGTGCTGAGCTCCTGGTCCGTGCGGGCCTCCAGGTCGGACAGCTCGACCTCGGCGAGCATGTCGGCGGCCAGCCGCCGGTACTCCTCGCCGTGCGGCGTGCCCACCGTGACATGGCGGGCCGACGAGCGGTGCCGGGCCGGCGCGTCGGTGAGGATCTCCGGGAGCCGGTCGACCACGGAGGCGGCCTCGGCCGCGGCGACCGACTCCGGCCCCCGGCGGGCCAGTTCCGCGCGCAGGATGTCGATCCGGCCCTGCAGCAGCCGCCGTACGTAACTGAGGTCCGCCTCGTCGCGCTGGGCGTCCCGGCGCAGGACGCGCAGCTCGGGCAGGCTCAGCCGGATCATGTCGTACCTCGGCTCGTCCGGTGCCGGCATCGGGCTGTCGCTGCGCTGCACGGGCGGCCGGTGCGTCTCCTGCCCGCCCGCGAGGGCGGCCGTGATCGCACCGGGCGGCTGCCCGATACTCGGTGTACTCATGTGCCTCTACCGTCCCCTCGACCGGCGTACGGGAGCATCGTGCCACCCCAAGTGGCCACTATGCGGCCGAGTGCCCCCGAACGGCCCCAGATGGGGGGTTAAGGATCAAAAATCGTCCTGCCGACAGGCCCTTTCGGCCCACCTGACGACCGGTCCCGGGCACCCGGCATCATGGTCCGCATGCGTGCAGTGGTGCAACGGGTGGACGGCGCGAGCGTCGTCGTGGACGGCGAGACGGTCGGGGCGATCGAGGGCGAGGGGCTGTGCGTCCTCGTCGGGGTCACCCATGAGGACACCAAGGAGAAGGCGGCACAGCTCGCCCGCAAGCTCTGGTCCCTGCGCATCCTGCACGACGAGCGGTCGTGCAGCGACATCGACGCCCCGCTGCTGGTCATCAGCCAGTTCACGCTGTACGGGGACGCGCGCAAGGGGCGCCGGCCCACCTGGAACGCGGCGGCCCCGGGCGATGCCGCCGAACCGCTGGTGGACGAGGTGGTCGCACAGCTGCGTGCCCTGGGCGCGACCGTGGCGACGGGCCGGTTCGGCGCTCAGATGCGGGTCTCGCTGACGAACGACGGCCCGTTCACCGTCCTGCTGGAGATGTGAACCCCGGGGCCGCGGGGCTCTCCCCCAGGGGTCACGGGGTCCGTTCAGGGCTCGACGACGGTCTCCTGGGCCGCCGCCGTGTCCCCGGCCATCAGCCGCGCGTCCACCGGCACGTTCCGCTTGACCAGGGCGAGGGCGACCGGGCCCAGTTCGTAGTGGCGCGCGGACGTCGTGATGAAGCCGACCTTGCGGCCGTCGGGGTCCTCGTCCGCGAGCCGGATCTCGGTGCCGTGCGGGGGCAGATGGACCTCGCTGCCGTCGAGGTGCAGGAAGACCAGGCGGCGCGGCGGCTTGCCCAGGTTCTGCACCCGGGCGACGGTCTCCTGGCCGCGGTAGCAGCCCTTCTGCAGATGGACCGCGGAGCCGATCCAGCCCAGCTCGTGCGGGATGGTGCGGTGGTCGGTCTCGAAGCCGAGGCGCGGGTGGTGCCGCTCGACGCGCAGCGCCTCGTGGGCGAGGATGCCGGCGGGCGGCCCGGCCTTCTCGGCGTACGACTCCAGGTCGGCGCGCGGGAGGAAGACGTCACGGCCGTACGCCGTCTCGCGGACGACGACGCCGTCCGGTACCTCCGCGATCGAGCCGGCGGGCAGGTGGACGACGGCGAAGTCGGCCGTCCGGTCGGCGACCTCGACCTGGTAGAAGAACTTCATCGATTCCAGGTACGCGATCAGCGCGTCCTGGGTGCCGGGCTCCACATGGGCCCAGACCGTGTCGCCGTCGTCCACCAGGTACAGGGCGTGTTCGACGTGGCCGTGCGCGGACAGGATCAGCGCCTCGGTGGCCTCGCCCGCGGGAAGTTCGCTGACGTGCTGGGTGAGGAGGAGGTGCAGCCAGCTCAGCCGGTCCGCACCGGAGACGGTCACCACTCCGCGGTGCGAGAGGTCGACGAATCCGGTGCCGTCGGCGAGGGCGCGCTGTTCGCGGAACAGGTCGCCGTAGTGGGCGGCGACGCCTTCGTCCGCACCCTCGGCGGGGACTGCGCCGGGCAGGGACAGCAGGGGGCTCTTCATGCGACAAGCCTACGACTCGGTAGTTGAACGCTTGAGGGAGCAGTCGCGGCACCGGCCGAAGAGCGCGAAGTGCTTCATGTCCGTGTCGAAGCCGAAGTCGGCGCGCAGCTTGGCGGTGAACTCGGCGGCGACCGACACGTCCGCCTCGATGACGTTCTGGCAGTCCCGGCACACCAGGTGTATGTGGTGGTGGCGGTCGGCGAGGTGGTAGGTGGGGGCGCCGTGACCGAGGTGGGCGTGCGAGACGAGGCCCAGCTCCTCGAGCAGTTCCAGCGTGCGGTAGACGGTGGAGATGTTGACCCCCGACGCGGTCTTCCGCACCTCGACGAGGATGTCGTCGGGGGTGGCGTGTTCCAGGGTGTCCACGGCTTCGAGCACAAGTTGCCGCTGCGGCGTCAGCCGGTAGCCACGCTGTCGTAGATCGCTCTTCCAGTCGATGCTCACCACACCCCCAGTCTAGGACGCACCGGCCGGGGTCATGCCTCGGTCGACAGGACACCGCTCGAGCGGCCGTCCTCCGGAGTGCCGGTGAGCACGACGTCCCCCGGGCCGTTGCGGCGCGGGGGACGTGGGGGCTCGGTGAGGCGTGGGCTACTTGAAGAAGGCGATTCCGTCGTCCGGGAGGTCGTCGGGGAGGGCCTTGGCCCAGCGTTCGACCTCCTCGGGGGTGACGACCTTCTTCAGGTGGGCGGACATGTAGGGGCGCAGCTCGACCTCGGGGGTCTGCTTCTCGCCGACCCACATGAGGTCGCTCTTCACATAGCCGTACAGGCGCTTGCCGCCGGTGTACGGGCGGGCGCCGGCGGTCCGCGCCACCGCGTCCGTGACCAGGTCGATCTGCGGCTTCTTGTCGGCCAGCTCGCCGTACCAGATCTCGATGACGCCGTCGTCACGGGTCATGGTGATCTCGACCTTGCGGTGGGCGTCGATCCGCCAGAAGCCGGACTCCGACTCCAGCGGGCGGACCTTGTTCCCGTCCCTGTCCAGCACCCAGGTATGGGAGTGGTACTCCAGGAAGTCCCGGCCGTCGTGGCTGAAGGTGACCTCCTGGCCGAAGTTGCACTTCTCGGAGCCGGGGAAGTCGTGCACGCCCGCGCCGGCCCAGTTGCCGAGCAGGAAGGCCAGGGGGACCAGGTCCGGGTGAAGGTCCGACGGGATCTCGATCATGAGCGGTGGTTCCTGGATCGGTTCGGGTACGGGCTCAGCGCTGACCCTGGTACAGCTTCTTCACGGCCAGCCCGGCGAAGGCGAGGACGCCGACGCAGACCAGGACCAGCAGGATTTCGAAGAAGATCTCCACGGGTGCTCCTTGAGCGAGGGTGGGCAGACAGAGCCGGGGCGGCCCCAGCTTACGTCAGCCCTTCTTGACACCACCCACGAAGGCCGCCCGGTTCAGCCCAGCAGCTGGCTCTGCAGCGCCACCGTCTGCTGGAAGGGGGCGGCCGCCGCGGTGCCCTTGCGGGACTGAGGACCGGGACGAGGCCGGACAGCTGCTCACCGACTACGGGCTGTCCTGCGCCGCCGACAGCGCCTCGACCTCGCCCTCGGCCCGCTCGAGCAGGGGCTGGGAGAGCGACGGCAGCGCGGTCCGCCTGGACGACGTAGCCGGCGCACGCACCGGCGCCGATGCCGAGCACGGCCGCGGCAGCGATCATCCCTCTCAGAACATGAAGCGCGTCTTTCATGCCGCGCGCACAGAAGACCCATGGGTAACCAGCACCGTTGCAAGGAAGTTGATTACGATTCGGGCATGGCGAAGAAGCTCGTGGTCAAGGTGACGGCGGGGGCCGATGCCCCCGAGCGCTGCTCGCAGGCGTTCACGGTCGCGGCGGTGGCGGTGGCCAGCGGGGTCGAGGTCTCCCTGTGGCTGACCGGCGAGTCCTCGTGGTTCGCGCTGCCGGGCCGGGCCGCCGAGTTCGACCTGCCGCATGCCGCGCCGCTGCCCGATCTGCTGGAGTCGATCCTGGCGGCCGGCCGGGTCACCCTGTGCACACAGTGCGCGGCCCGCCGCGAGATCACGGAGAAGGACGTCATCGAGGGCGTACGGATCGCGGGCGCGCAGGTCTTCGTGCAGGAGGCACTGGGAGACGGCACCCAGGCCCTCGTGTACTGACCCCGCGTCGACCGGACGCGGCTCTGCCGGCGGAGCGCTCAGTGGCGCTTCTTGCCGTCCAGCTCGTCCCACCACTCGTCGGACTGCGGGTCGCCCGAGGGATCGTCCCACCAACGGTCCTCGGGGCCGCGCCGGTTGGCGATCATCGCGGCGACGGGCGGGATGACCATGGCCACGATGCACATCGCGACGGCCGCGGGCACCGACCAGATGCGTACGACGCCCCAGGCCAGGACGAAGAGTGCGATGCAGACGCCCATCATGGCGAAGTACACGTGACGCCGCCGTGCGTACATGACTCCAGGGTAGGTCCGGACAGGCGGAAGGACCGCGCCCGGGCGTCCAACCCGTGGGGCGCGGCCCTCCGGCCGTTCCGTGGTGCTGCTCAGACCGCGATCGCGACCTCCGCGAGGCCGCCCTGCTGGGCGACGACGGTGCGGTCGGCGGTGCCGCCGGGCACGAGGGCACGGACGGTCCAGGTGCCCTCGGCCGCGTAGAAGCGGAACTGTCCGGTGGCGGAGGTCGGGACCTCCGCGGTGAACTCGCCGGTCGAGTCCAGGAGCCGGACGTAACCCGTCACCGGCTCGCCGTCGCGGGTCACCTGGCCCTGGATGGTGGTCTCACCGGGCTTGATCGTCGAGGCGTCCGGGCCGCCGGCCTTCGCTCCACACATGCTGCTTCTCCAGAGGTCTGAGGTCTTGCAGGGTCGGTCGGGTCGCCTACTTGCCGGTGCCCAGCTCGATCGGCACGCCCACCAGGGAGCCGTACTCGGTCCAGGAGCCGTCGTAGTTCTTGACGTTCTGGACGCCCAGCAGCTCGTGCAGCACGAACCAGGTCAGCGCGGAGCGCTCACCGATGCGGCAGTAGGCGATGGTGTCCTTGGCGAGGTCCACGTCCTCGACGGTGTACAGCTCCTTCAGGTCGTCGTCCGACTTGAAGGTGCCGTCGTCGTTGGCGTTCTTCGACCACGGGATGTTCTTGGCGGTCGGGACGTGGCCGGGGCGCTGCGACTGCTCCTGCGGCAGGTGCGCCGGGGCGAGCAGCTTGCCCGAGAACTCGTCGGGGGAACGCACGTCGACGAGGTTCTGCGAGCCGATGGCGGCCACGATGTCGTCGCGGAACGCGCGGATCGACGTGTCCTGCGGCTTGGCCCTGTAGTCGGTCGCGGCGCGCTCGGGCACCTCGGCGCCGTCGACCAGCTCGCGGGCGTCCAGCTCCCACTTCTTGCGGCCGCCGTCGAGCAGCTTGACGTTGTCGTGGCCGTACAGCTTGAAGTACCAGTACGCGTAGGACGCGAACCAGTTGTTGTTGCCGCCGTAGAGGATCACCAGCGTGTCGTTGGCGATGCCCTTCGCCGACAGGAGCTTCTCGAAGCCCTCCTGGTCGATGAAGTCACGGCGGACCGGGTCCTGAAGGTCCTTGGTCCAGTCGATGCGGATCGCGTTCTTGATGTGGTTCTTCTCGTACGCGGTCGTGTCCTCGTCGACCTCGACGATCGCGATGCTCGGGTCTTCGAGGTGCTCCTGCAACCAGTCGGCGTCGACCAGGACGTCGCTGCGGCTCATGCTCTTTCTCCTCCGGGGCAGTTGCGGCGGGGCGTGCGAGTGCGTGGGGCGCGGGCTCCCGCAGGGAGCGCGCACGGGTGCCCTGAGCTGGGCGGCTGAAGAACGCGGAAGTCGGGGCTCCCGCTCAGAAGGGGCGACAGAGCATGGCGGCGACGCGGCACAGGTCTACTGCCCGCCGCTTCGTGAGGTCCGCCTGTCGCTTCATGGCGTCGATCGTAGGGACGGACAGGCGGACATGTCACCGGCGTGTCGCATGATGAGACGCGATCGTCCGCGATGTGGGATCACTGGACCGCACGGGCCATCGCGGCCGGGCCCGCGGGCGTCCGGACCGCGTGCGGTATCTGCGGTGCGGACATGACCGTCTCGCCTGTCGGACGCCCGGGGCGTCCGACGGCTGCCGCGGCCGTCCGCCGGCTGTCCATCGGCTGTCCGTCCCTCGGTGGTCCGTCGGTACCTGATGCCGTCCGTGGCGCCGCGCGGCGGTGGTCGGCGCTGTCGGTCCTACCCGGCCAGCCGGACGTTCGAACCCTTCACCGTGATCTCGACGCCGTCCGGCGCAGCCTGCACCTTGTCCAGCTTGATGCCACCGGGCAGCTGGTCGATGGCCTGCTGGAAGTCGGTGATCTCCCGGACCCGGTCCTCGGCGAGGTTCACACCGCCGAGCTTGGGCAGGGAGTCGGCGTGCACCTGCACCGCGTCGCCCTTGACGGTGACCGTGCTGAGCACGGAGACGGGGTTGGGCAGCTTGGCGCCGAGGACCGTGGCCTCCACCGAGACCTTGATCTTGCCGTTGCCGCCGTCGGAGAGGCCGACCACGCGGGCGGTGACGCCGGGGGCGACCTGGGTGGTGTCGGACTTGGCGGTCTTCAGCAGCTCGTCGTAGGCGATGGTCGCCGTGCCGTCGGCGGTCGCCGCGGTGGCGGAGCTGAAGTCGCCGGCGAACTCGACGCCCTTCATGTGCGCGTTCAGGTCGTCGATGCGGATCGACCGGCCGTCGGTGCCGGTGGTCGACTGGTAGTCCTTGATGCCGACCTCGACATCGTCCAGCGAGCCGCCGGCCAGCTGGGTGAGGAAGGGGAAGCCGTTGATCGACACGTCCGGGGTGGCGGACAGGTTCTCCGTGGTCCTGAGCCTGTCGGCCGCCTGACCCTGGGCGAAGTGGACCGCGACGCGGTCGACGATCACGAACAGAACGCCGAGAATCACGACGACGATCAGAAATATGCGCAACGCACGCATGCGATCCCCCACCTAGGCAGCCGACAACCCAGCCACGGTAACGCCGGGCGTGACGGGTCCCCGATTTTTGTCGATCACCTGTGACGTGCGCGGTCAGCCCAGGGCCCGGCCCAGGAGCCACACCACCGGCGCCGCGGCCGACAGCGGCAGCGCAACACCCGCCGTGAAGTGCACGAAGCGGGACGGGTAGTCGTAACTGGCCACGCGGTGCCCGATCAGCGCACACCCGGCCGCCGCGGCGCCGACCAGGGCGCCCTTCGGGCCGAGCCCTGTCATCCCGCCGACCGCGATGCCGGCGCCCGCCGCCGCGAGCAGCGCGACGACCACGGAGGCCGGGGTGGGCAGCGGGAGCGCGCGGGCCAGGACTGCCACGGCCACCGCGGCGGCGCCGACCGACGTGGCGTGCGGGTCGGCGCCCAGGTAGCCGGTCGCGATGACCGCGAGCGCGGTGGCGGCGACCGTCGCCATCAGCCCGTACATCCGCTCGTCGGGGTCGGCGTGCGAGCGCAGCTGCAGCACCAGGGTGAGCAGGATCCAGACGCCCAGCGGGCCGAGGATGGCCGCGGGCGCGTGCTCGCGGCCCGCCACCAGCAGCGTCACGTCCGCGGTGAGCGCTCCGGCGAAGGCGAGCGCGATGCCCTGCCGGGCGGGCCACATGCCGTTCAGCCGGAACCAGCCCGCCGCGGTCACGGCCTGGAGCACGACCAGCGGCAGGACCAGGGCGTACGAGCCGACCGCCGCCGTGCCCGCGAGCAGCAGGCCGAGCAGCGCGGTGAGCGCCGCGGGCTGCATCCCAGGCTCGATGATCGGGGAGCGGCCCTCGAGACGGGCCCGCTGGGCGTCGGTGATGCGGGCGTTCCCGGCGAGGGTGGCGGAGCCGTATGCGGGCCCTGCCGTCGCCGGGGCGGCAGCCGGGGCCTGTGCCGGTGCTTCCGTCGCCGCGGGCGTGTGGGGCGCGGCGGGGGCGGCGTAGCCGTGCGCCGGCAGGTAGGCGGTCTCCTCGGCCGACGGCACCGGCGCGTGGACCTGCGTCTCCCAGGTCTGCCCCTGCCACTGCTGGGTGAGCTGCGGGTCGTACCCGGACTGGTCGTGGCCGGACTGCCCGTACCCGGGCTGCTGCCCATACCCGGGCTGCTGTCCATAGCCGGACTGGTCGTAGCCCTGCTGCGCGGGCCACGCCTGCGGGGTGGTCTGCTGCCCGGCCTGGTGCGGCTGCTGCTGCCGGTACGGGTCGTACCCCTCGTACGGGCCGCCGTCATACGGCTGCTGGGTCATCGCTCATCCTCCTGCGAATGGCGGGAGCACCTCGACCGTGCCGCCCTCGGCCAGCCGTACCGTCTCATGCTCGCGGGTCCCCACAGGGTCGCCGTCGACGAGGAACGAGCATCGGCGCAGCACGCGCACCAGTTCGCCGGGATGCCGCTCGCGCACCGCTTCCAGCGCCTCGGCGAGGTTCGCCGCGTCGTGGGCCTCCTCGGCGACCCCGGCCGCGGCCTTCGCGGCGGCCCAGTAGCGCACCGTGACCTTTGCCATCTCGTCCTCAAGTCCATGGGTACGTCAGTACGTCAGTACATCAATGCTCAGCACGTCAGTACTAAGTCTCGACACGTCAGGCTAGCCCGCCCGGGAGGCGGCCCAGTCCCCGATCCGGGCCAGCAGGGCGTCGTCGGCCGCGTGCTCGGCATGGCCCATGCCAGGCTCCAGCCACAGTTCCCCGTGGTCACCGGAGGCGGCGGCCAGCATCCGGGGGTGGTCGAGCGGGAAGTAGCCGTCCCGGTCGCCGTGCACGATCAGCAGCGGGGTCGGCGCGATCCGCGGGACCGCGTCCACCGGGGACAGCGGCACCGGGTCCCAGTCGCGGTGGTGGATGCGGGTGCGGAACCCGTAGCGGCCGACCAGGCGGCCCTCGGGGCGCGTGACCAGCCAGTGCACCCGGCGCATGGGCGCGGTGCCCCGGTAGTACCAGCGGGCCGGGGCGCTCACCGCGACCACGGCATCGGCGCCAGGGTGCAGCGCCGCGTGCCGCAGCACCACCGAGCCGCCCATGGAGAAGCCGACGGTGACCACGCGCGCGTGCCCGAGCCCGCGGGCCCACGCCACCGCGGCGGCCAGGTCCAGCACCTCCCGGTCGCCGACCGTGGACCGCCCGCCGGACGCCCCGTGGCCGCGGAACGAGAAGGTGACGACCGAGCCGTGCCGGGCGAGGGCCGCCGCGACCCGGCGCACATGCGGCTGGTCCACGTCCCCGGTGAAGCCGTGGGCGACGACGAACACCAGGTCACGGGAGGGTGGCGCGGAGGCGTCGTATACGACCGCACCCGGTTCGTATACGGAATCGAGGGAAATCCCGTCGGTCGTGCGCAGAAACGTCCGCATAGGTGCGCGTCTGCTCGTCTCGCAGTGCGGACGAACGGTGGATCGTGCCACATGACCTGCCGGACCGCTGCTCATGTCGGCTATTCTGCTGGACAGAGGACTCGGGCAGCGTAGCCCCCGGGTCCTTTTGTGCTTTCGGAAGCGTTGTATACGAAGCGGGAAACCGCAGGTGTACGGGGCCTTCGGGAACGCAGAGCAGTTCCGCACCGCACACGTCCTCGCAGGGACCGAGGAGGAACCAGACATATGAGTTCTCTGCTGCTCCTGACCAACGCCCTCCAGCCGTCGACGGAGGTACTCCCCGCCCTCGGACTGCTGCTGCACAACGTGCGCGTGGCCCCGGCGGAGGGACCCGCCCTCGTCGACACCCCCGGTGCCGACGTCATCCTGATCGACGGACGCCGGGACCTCCCCCAGGTCCGCAGCCTGTGCCAGCTGCTGCGCTCCACCGGGCCCGGCTGTCCGCTCGTCCTCGTCGTCACCGAGGGCGGCCTCGCCGCCGTCACCGCCGACTGGGGCATCGACGACGTCCTCCTGGACACGGCCGGCCCCGCCGAGGTGGAGGCCCGCCTCCGCCTGGCCATGGGCCGCCAGCAGATCGTCAACGACGACTCCCCGATGGAGATCCGCAACGGCGACCTGTCGGTCGACGAGGCGACCTACTCCGCCAAGCTCAAGGGCCGGGTCCTCGACCTGACCTTCAAGGAGTTCGAGCTCCTGAAGTACCTCGCGCAGCACCCGGGCCGCGTCTTCACCCGGGCCCAGCTGCTCCAGGAGGTCTGGGGCTACGACTACTTCGGGGGCACGCGGACCGTCGACGTGCACGTACGGCGGCTGCGCGCCAAGCTCGGCCCGGAGCACGAGTCGCTGATCGGCACCGTCCGGAACGTCGGTTATCGATTCGTTACTCCTGAGAAGGGCGACCGCGCCGCGGACGAGGCGAAGGCCGCGGCAGCCCGGCCAAAGCCGGACGATACGGACACAGCGGCCGTCCTCGACGGCTCCGAGGTCGGGGCCGAGGCATAGCCGCGCCCCGGGCAGGGCATTGCTTCCGCACAGAGAAGCTCCGACAGGCCCTGCCCAGCGCGGATCTCTCCGCGTAGACTCCGCGCGTGGCCAAGGTGACTCGGGATGACGTGGCGCGGCTGGCGGGCACTTCCACCGCCGTGGTCAGCTATGTCATCAACAACGGACCCCGGCCGGTGGCGCCGGCCACGCGCGAGCGTGTCCTCGCGGCGATCAAGGAACTGGGGTACCGGCCCGACCGGGTGGCCCAGGCGATGGCCTCGCGGCGCACCGACCTCATAGGACTGATCGTGCCGGACGCGCGCCAGCCCTTCTTCGGGGAGATGGCCCACGCGGTCGAGCAGGCCGCCTCCGAGCGCGGAAAGATGGTCCTCGTCGGCAATTCCGACTACGTCGGCGAGCGCGAGGTCCACTATCTGCGGGCCTTCCTCGGGATGCGGGTCTCGGGTCTGATCCTCGTCTCCCACGCGCTCAACGACCTCGCCGCCGCCGAGATCGAGGCCTGGGACGCCCGGGTGGTGCTGCTGCACGAGCGGCCGGAGGCCATCGACGACGTCGCCGTCGTCACCGACGACCTGGGCGGCGCCCAGCTCGCGGTGCGCCATCTGCTGGAACACGGGAACGAGTACGTCGCCTGCATGGGCGGCACGGCCGACACACCCGCCGTCGGCGACCCGGTCTCCGACCATGTCGAGGGCTGGCGGCGCGCCCTGGACGAGGCCGGCATCCCGACCGAGGGCCGCCTCTTCGAGGCCCCGTACAACCGCTACGACGCCTACCGGGTCGCCCTGGACATCCTCTCCGGTCCCGACCGGCCGCCCGCGATCTTCTGCTCCACCGACGACCAGGCGATCGGCGTGCTGCGGGCCGCCCGCGAGCTGCGCCTCGACGTGCCCGGCGAGCTGGCGGTGGCCGGCTTCGACGACATCAAGGAAGCGGCCCTGGCCGATCCCCCGCTGACGACGGTCGCCTCGGACCGGTCGGCCATGGCACGGGCGGCCGTGGACCTCGTCCTCGACGACGGTCTACGGGTGGCGGGCTCACGCCGGGAGCGCCTGAAGACCTTCCCGTCCCAACTGATACTGCGCCGCTCCTGCGGCTGTGTGTGAGGTTTCTCAGGCGTTCATGAGGGCTCTCTGAGCGTCGCCGCCGAGCCGCGCACGAACCACGTCCCGGCATGCCGCGCGCACGGACGGCGGCCGGCTTCGACGACACCCAGGACACGGCCCCCGCCGCGGATCGCGAGCTCGCAGACCCACCCGCCCCAACCGGTACCGCGCCGCTCCTGCGGCTGTGTGTGAGGTTTCTCAGGCGTTCATGAGGGCTCTCTGAGCGTCGCCGCCGAGCCGTGCACGAACCACGTCCCGGCATGCCGCGCGCACGGACGGCGGCCGGCTTCGACGACACCCAGGACACGGCCCCCGCCGCGGATCGCGAGCTCGCAGACCCACCCGCCCCAACCGGTACCGCGCCGCTCCTGCGGCTGTGTGTGAGGTTTCTCAGGCGTTCATGAGGGCTCTCTGAGCGTCGCCGCTGAGCTGCGAGAACCGTCTTTATATCGGGCAAACGAGGTTCTGCCGGGCTTCTCAGGCAGCGCTCAGGAAGCTCTCATGGTGGCGGGACAAGCTCTATGACATGACCGAGAGCTTCCGCCGCAGCGGCGCGTACGAGAACCCCCAGGGTGACGCCTACCAGGGCGCGTACCCCCAGCAGCAGCACGCCTCCTCCCCCGTGCACCCGGAGTGGCCGCCCCCGCCGGCCCACCGGCCCGTGGAACCGGTCTCCGTCGAGCCGGGCACCACCGTGTGGCCGGGCGGCGAGGCCGCCGCGACGACCGCTCCGCTCGCCGCCGACGCCGGACAGAGCGGCGACGGCGGGCACGGCGGCGGAACCGCTCTCCTTGCGACCGCGCCGAGCGGCGAGGGCGCCCCGCCGCACACCCCGCACGCCCCGCACCGGAAGCGCGCCCGGGGTCCGATAGGCCTGCTGGCCGCCGTGGCGATCGTCGCCGCGGCCGTCGGCGGCGGCACGGCGTACGCCTTCCAGGAGCTGACCGGCAAGGACTCCGCCCAGGCCAGTAGCGCCACCACCCATGTGGTGCCGTCCAGCAAGAAGGGTGACGTCGCCGCCATCGCCGCCGCGGTCAGCCCGAGCGTGGTCGAGGTCAACGCGACGCTCGCGGGCGGCTCGTCCACCGGCTCCGGCGTGATCATCACCTCCGGCGGCGAGATCATCACCAACAACCACGTCGTCTCCGGCGCCTCGTCGATCAAGGTGCGGACCAGCGACGGCAAGGAGTACACGGCCGACGTCGTGGGCACCGACAGCTCCAAGGACCTCGCCCTGATCAAGCTGCGCGACGCCTCCGGGCTGACGGCCGCCTCCCTCGGCGACTCCTCCGAGGTGCAGGTCGGCGACACGGTCGTGGCGATCGGCTCCCCCGAGGGCCTGACCGGCACCGTCACCAGCGGCATCGTCTCCGCCCTGAACCGGGACGTGACCGTCTCCACGGACGAGAGCCAGGGGCAGAGCCGGGGCGACGGCCGGTGGCCGTTCCAGTTCGGCGGCCAGGAGTTCAACGGCGACACGGGCTCCTCCACCACCACGTACAAGGCCATCCAGACCGACGCGTCCCTCAACCCCGGCAACTCCGGCGGTGCCCTGATCGATGCGAGCGGCAACATCATCGGCATCAACTCCGCGATGTACTCGGCCGCCAACTCCTCGTCGTCCTCGGACGCGGGCAGCGTCGGCCTCGGCTTCGCGATCCCCGTCAACACCGTCAAGTCCGACCTGGCCAAGCTGCGGGCCGGCGCCACCGGCTGAACAGGCGGGAGCGGCAGAGCGCAGCGCACACGAACGACCACGAGGAGCCCTGGAGCACAGAGCGCTCGGGAGCACGAAGAGCTAGGGAGCACGTCATGAGCAAGACGATCAAGCAGGTTTCGCACCAGGCGGCCGGCCTCGGCCCGGCCTGCACCGCCCTGGCCCTCGAGGTGGCGTACGAGCTGCACGCGCCCCGGCCGCCCGCCCGGGCCACGGAGGTCGCCACCCCCGAGCTGATGGGCCTGCGCATACCCGCCACCCGCCCGCACCGCCACAAGGTCCCCCTCAAGCGCCTCACCGCCGTACACAGCTGAGACCGGCCGGGCCCGGCACGCCGACGCAGTCCGCGTGCCCCACGCCCGGCACCGGCGGCTCGTACGCACCCGGCGGGCCGCAAACATGCGAGGCTGATGACGTCCCTGTCACGCCCCACCCCACCCCGAGGAACCCCGACGATGAGCTCCGCCGAAGGCGACCGTGACCCGCAGCGCATCCTGATCGTCGACGACGAGCCCGCCGTACGCGAAGCGCTCCAGCGCAGCCTGGCCTTCGAGGGGTACGACACCGAGGTCGCCGTCGACGGCGCGGACGCGCTGGAGAAGGCCGCCGCGTACCGGCCCGACCTGGTCGTCCTGGACATCCAGATGCCCCGCATGGACGGCCTGACGGCCGCCCGCCGCATCCGCGGCGCGGGCGACACCACACCCATCCTGATGCTGACGGCCCGCGACACCGTCGGCGACCGGGTCACCGGCCTCGACGCCGGGGCCGACGACTACCTGGTCAAGCCGTTCGAGCTGGACGAGCTGTTCGCCCGGGTCCGCGCGCTGCTGCGGCGTAGCTCCTACGCCGCGGCGGTGGTCGGCGCCTCCCCGGACGACGACGCCCTCACCTTCGGCGATCTGCGCATGGACCTCGCGACCCGCGAGGTCACGCGCGGCGCCCGGCAGGTGGAGCTGACCCGCACCGAGTTCACGCTGCTGGAGATGTTCATGGCCCATCCGCGCCAGGTGCTCACCCGTGAGCAGATCCTGAAGGCGGTCTGGGGCTTCGACTTCGAGCCGTCGTCGAACTCGCTGGACGTGTACGTCATGTACCTGCGCCGCAAGACGGAGGCGGGCGGCGAGCCGCGGCTCGTGCACACGGTCCGCGGCGTGGGGTATGTGCTGCGCCAGGGCGGCGCCGAGTGAAAGGGCTGGTCCGCCGGTTCCGGGCGCTGCCGATCCGCTCGCGGCTTTCGCTGCTGGTGGCGGCGGCGGTGGCGTTCGCGGTGGCGGCGGTCTCGGTGACCTGCTGGTTCATCGTGCAGGGGAAACTGTACGAGCAGATCGACAACGACCTGAAGAAGTCCGTGTCGGCCCGCCCCCAGAACCTCGACAACATCCAGCGCGCGCTCAACAACTGCACGCAGACCCCGCAAAGTGCCGTCAACGGCTTCGGGAACACCTACTCCCAGGTGGTCACCTCGGACGGCACCGCCTGTCTCTTCCAGAGCTCGGTCGGCCGGATCAAGGTGACCCGGACGGACGAGGACGTGATCAACAACGCGGACGGCAGCCGGGGCGTCTTCCACAACGGCTCCGACGCGGACGGCAACCGGGTGCGGGTGCTGACCGTGCCCCTCACCATCAGCAGCCCGGTCTCCGAGACCAACGCGGCCCTCATGGCCGCCGTCCCGCTGCGGGGCACCGAGACCACGCTCAAGGATCTGGCCCTGGTGCTGCTGCTGGTCTCCGGGATCGGGGTCGTCGGGGCCGGCGCCGCCGGTCTCGCGGTGGCCCGGGCCGGACTGCGCCCCGTCGACAAGCTCACCGAGGCGGTGGAGCACGTCGCCCGCACCGAGGATCTGACGATCCGCATCCCGGTGGAGGACGACAGCGAGGACGAGATCGCGCGCCTGTCCCGGTCGTTCAACTCGATGACGTCCGCGCTGGCCAGCTCCCGCGAGCTGCAGCAGCAGCTGATCGCGGACGCCGGTCATGAACTGCGCACGCCGCTCACCTCGCTGCGCACGAACGTGGAACTGCTCACCCGCAGCGAGGAGACCGGCCGGCCCCTCCCGCCGGCCGACCGCAAGGCGCTGCTGGCATCGGTGAAGGCACAGATGACGGAGCTGGCGTCGCTGATCGGCGACCTCCAGGAGCTGTCCCGTTCGGAGGGCCAGCGCGGTGAGCGGGTCCAAGTGATCGCGTTCCACGACACCGTGGAGACAGCGCTGCGCCGGGCCCGGCTGCGCGGCCCCGAGCTGACGATCACGGCTGACCTTGCGCCGTGGTACGTCCGCGCCGAACCGTCCGCGCTGGAGCGGGCGATCGTCAACATCCTCGACAACGCGGTGAAGTTCAGCCCCGACGGCGGCACGGTGGACGTGGTGCTGGGGAAGGGCGTCCTCACCGTCCGGGACCACGGTCCCGGCATCGCCGTCGAGGAACTCCCGCATGTATTCGACCGGTTCTGGCGCTCCCCGAGCGCGCGGGCCCTGCCGGGTTCGGGCCTCGGCCTGTCGATCGTGGCCCGCACGGTCCAGCAGGCGGGTGGCGAGGTGTCCCTGTCCCCGGCGGAGGGCGGCGGCACGGTGGCCACGGTCCGGCTGCCCGGCGCGCCCACGGCTCCGCCGGAACTGGTACAGGCCCCGTGACGCGGGCTCCGCTGGGCCGGGCGTTGTGCGTCGTTGTTCGTCCTGCGGGTGCGTTGTGGCTGATCGCGCAGTTCCCCGCGCCCCTGTGAGGAACGGTCGTCGGGCGGGTGCGGGTTCGTTGTAGCTGATCGCGCAGTTCCCCGCGCCCCCTTCGGGGCGCTGCCCTAGCGTCGGAGGATCCGTGTGTCGTCCGGCCGAGTGGGCGGGTGTGGTGTGGCCAGTCGGGCGTAGGTGCCGGCTCGGGTGATCAGTTCGGTGTGGGTGCCCTCCTCCACCAGCCGGCCGCGGTCCACGACCAGGATGCGGTCGGCGTCGGGGGCCAGGCCGAGGTCATGGGTGATCATGATCGTGGTCCGGCCGGCCATCAGCCGGCGCAGCGGCCGCACCACCTGCCGGGCGGCCTCCGCGTCCAGCCCGGCCGTCGGCTCGTCGAGCACCAGGACCGGGGCGCCCCGGAGCATCGCACGGGCGATGGCCAGGCGCTGCAACTGGCCGCCGGAGAGGGCGGCCGTGCCGGGGGCGATCCGGGTGTCGTAGCCGTCGGGGAGCGCGCTGACGAAGCCGTGCGCCGCCGCGCTGCGGGCCGCCCACTCGATCTCCGCGTCGCTCGCGCCGGGCCGGCCGCACGCGATGTTCTCGCGGATGGTGCCGTTGAGGACCAGCGTCTGCTGCGGCAGCAGGGCGATGTGCGTGCGCAGGAAGTCGAGGGGTACGTCGGTCAGCGGGACGCCGTCCAGGCGGATCGTGCCGGCCGAGGGGTCGTAGAAACGGGTGAGCAGCGCGGTCAGGGTCGACTTGCCGGCGCCGCTCACGCCGGTGACGACGACGAGTTGGCCGGGTCCCGCGGTGAACGTCACGTCGCGCAGGGCGGTCCGGGGCGAGTCCGGGTAGCGGAAGGAGACGCCCTCGAAGCCGATCCAGCCGCGCACCGGCCAGGCGGGGACCGGCCGGGCCGGGTCGCTGACCGCGGGCTCGGCGTCCAGGATCTCGCCGATGCGCTCGGCGCCGGCGACGGCCGCGGTGACGGTGAGACCGAGCCGGCCGAGGGTGCGGACGGGCGGGTAGAGGTAGCCGAGGAAGGCGGCGAAGGCCAGCAGTTGGCCCAGCGTCATGCGCCCGGCGGAGATCTCCCACACGCCGAGCCCGATCACCGTGAGCACGCACAGCGTCTCGACGACCTCGACGAACTGCTCGTACAGCTCGCTCAGCTGCGCGCCGCGCACACTGGCCCGCTGCCAGGCGCGGGCCTCGACGTCGAGCCGTGCCTCCTCGTCGCCGCAGCGGTTGTAGGCCTGGGTGAGGACGATGTTGCCCAGCGCCTCGGTCACCACCGAGGTGATCGCGCCGTCGGCGACCCGCTCGTCCTGGGACGCCCGCTGGACGCGGCCGGCGAAGCGGCGAGCGGCGAGCAGGAACAGCGGCGCGAGCGCGAAGGTGGCCAGGGCCAGGTCCCAGCGCAGCCAGAACGCGGCGGCGGCGTAGAAGACGGCGGAGAAGGCAGCGGAGATCACGCCGACCACGCCGGAGACGACGAGCTGCTCGATGGCCTCGACGTCACCGGTGAGCCGTTCGACCAGATCGCCCTGGCGGTGCCGCTGGAAGAAGTGCGGGGGCAGCTGCTGCACATGCCGGAAGGCGTGGGCCCGCAGCCGGCGCACGAATCGCTCGGCGGTCCAGGTGGCGAGCGAGTTGCCGAGGTAGCCGACGAGCGCGCCGAGGGCGGCGACGCCCAGCCAGGCGGCGGCCGGGCCCCAGAAGGCGGAGAGCGAACCGGCCTGCAGGGCATGGTCGGTGAGGTCGGCGAAGATCAGGATGGCGGCGGTCTCGGCGAGCGCGGAGACCACCACGCAGGCCACGATCACCACCAGCCGGCTGCGGTCGCCGCGGGTCAGCGGCCAGAAACGGCGGAAGGCCCGACGGGCTTCCCTCATGGTCAACTCCCTTGTGGGATCGGGGGATACGGTGCGCGGGAAGCGGGTGCGGACACGGCCGAGGCGGGGTCACCGGTGCGAGCGTGCTCGACCCGTGACCCCGCCTCGTGGCGTACCTCAGCCGCGGTCGCCGACCGGGCGGCGCTTGGCGGCCGGCTTCCTGGGCGCCGGCTGCTTCGGGTCCTGGGCGGGCTTGCGGGTCTTCCTGACGGGGGTGATCTTGTGGAAGCTCATGCTGCTTTTCCTCTCTTCCGGGAAATTCTCTGTGATTTATTGAGGTGAATTCTCGGTCAGCGATCGCCGCCGATCGGGCGGCGCTTCGGAGCGCGCTTCTGCGGCGCCGACCGCTTCGGGGCCGGGGCGGGCTTGTTGGCCTTCTTGACCGGGGTGACCTTGCGGAAGCTCATGGCTCCTCCTCGTTTCGACTGCCGTCCGCGCCTTTCGCTTTCGACACGGAAAACATTACGGGAGCCGAGTGCCGGAGAATGCCAATTCCGGTGAGACCTGGGTTAATTGAGCCTGAGACGAATTTTCAGATGCAATGGGGAACCATTCGGCGATTCACACAGGTTTTATGGAACGGAAAGGGCCCGGTGCGTACCGGAGTACGCACCGGGCCCGGCCCTGAAGCAGCCGCCGTGCCGCTTACCGCACGATCGTGATGCGGTCCGCCGCGGGGGGCGCGATCGGGCTGCCGGCCGACGAGTTGGCCGTCAGGTAGTCCGCCAGGGCGGTCAGGTCGTCCGCGCCCACCAGGGGGTTGGTGCCCTGGCCGAGCGTGGTGAAGCCGTCGCCGCCGCCCGCGAGGAAGCTGTTGCTGGCGACCCGGTAGGTGGCGGCCGGGTCGATCGCGGCGCCGTTCAGCCGGATCGAGTCGGTCACCACGCGGTCCGCGCCGGACTTCGTCAGGTCCAGCGTGTAGGTCAGCCCGGCCGACGGCTGGAGGATCTTCGGCGCGGCCGCGTTGGCGCCGCTCACCTGCTCCTTCAGCACCTGGATCAGCTGGGTGCCGGTGAGGTCCTGGAGGTTCACCGTGTTGGCGAACGGCTGGACGGTGAAGCCCTCGGCGTAGGTGACGACACCGTCGCCCTCGGCGCCCGAGGCCGCATACGTCAGGCCGGCCCGCACACCGCCCGGGTTCATCAGCGCCAGGGAGGTCTTCGGGTCCAGCTCCCGGCCGTAGGCGAGCTGCGCGTCCGCGATCAGGTCGCCCATCGGGGACTCGGTGCCGGTGTTGGCCACGTCACCGGAGATGTAGCCGATCGCGCGGTTGCCGATGGGCGCGGCCAGCGCGTTCCACTTGGAGATCAGCTGCGTCATGTCCGCGGCCTTGGGCACGGTGCGCGTGACCACGCGGTTCGCCGACTTCACCGCCGTACGGGCGATGTCACCGGTCACCCGGTCGTAGGTCAGCGTCGTGTCCGTGTAGAGGCGGCCGAAGGAGGCGGCCGAGGTGACCATGCGCGGCTTGCCCGCCGGGTCATTGATGGTGCAGACGTACGCGTTGTGGGTGTGGCCCGTCACCAGCGCGTCCACCGCCGGGGTGACGTTCTTGGCGATGTCCACGATCGGGCCGGAGATGCCGGCGCCGGCGCCCGAGGAGTCGCAGTCGTAGTTGTAGTTCGACGAGGCCGGGAAGCCGCCCTCGTGGACCAGGGCCACGATCGACTGGACGCCCTGGCGCTGCAGCTCCTTGGCGTACTTGTTGATCGTCTCGACCTCGTCCTTGAACTTGAGGCCCTTGACGCCCTCGGCGGAGACGATCCCCGGGGTGTTCTCCAGGGTGACGCCGATGAAGCCGATCTTGACGTCCTTCTTCTTCCAGACCCAGTACGGCTTCAGGATCGGCTTGTCCGTCTTGTCGTTCAGCACGTTGGCCGCGAGGTACGGGAAGTCCGCGCCGGTGAACTTCTTCTTCTTGTCGTAGCAGCCGTCCGTCGGGTGGCAGCCGCCGTTCTGCAGCCGCGCCAGCTCCTTGGCGCCCTCGTCGAACTCGTGGTTGCCCACGGAGGTGACGTCCAGGTCCAGGCCGTTGAGCGCCTCGATGGTCGGCTCGTCGTGGAAGAGACCGGAGATCAGCGGGGAGGCGCCGACCATGTCGCCGCCGGCCGCGGTGATGGAGTACGGGTGGCCGGCGCGGGCCTGGCGGAGGTGGGTGGCCAGGTACTCGACGCCACCCGCGTCGACCGTCTTCGTGGTGCCGTCCGACTGCAGCTCGTTGACCCGGCCGGAGGAGCCGGACGGCGGCTCCAGGTTGCCGTGCAGGTCGTTGAAGGAGAGGAGTTGGACGTCCTGGTAGCGGCCCTGCCGGCCGTGGCCGTCCTGGTCGCCCTGGTCGTTGTGCGCCTGCGCGGGCAGCGCTGCGGCCAGGGCCGCGACGGTGGCGAGACCGGCGGCGGTCGCGAGAAACGTGTGTGTGCGGCGTCTGCCGCGGTGACGCGGTTGGGTCGGCGTGGGCATGTGCCCCCCTGTGGGCTGATAGTGAGGATTGAGTCCGATGGCGCAGCCTAGATTCAACGCGCGTAGCGCGACAGGGGGTTCATGGTTACATCCTGGTTTCCCTTTGCCGACTTCTTTGCGTTTGCCCTTGTCATCACTTTGCCGGGGGCGCCCCGTACCCTCGTACGCATGACCAGCGACGACGCCGCACCACCTTTCCCCTCCCGCTCCATCGAGACCTACTCCGCGCTCTCCCCGGACCAGGCCGAGGCCGTCCTGGAGCTGCTCGCGGCGGCCGCCGGAACCGACGGGCAGCAGGCGGTGTCCGAGCAGGGCCGGTTGCAACTGCGCGGGGGCGCGCGCGAGGGCGTCTCCCATCTGCTGCTGAGCGTCGACGACGAACTCGTCGGCTATGCCCAGCTGGAGGACACCGACCCGGTGGAGGCGCCGGCCGCCGAGCTGGTCGTGCACCCCTCGCACCGGGGGCACGGGCACGGCCGGGCGCTCGGCTCGGCGCTGCTCGCCGCGTCCGGGAAGCGGCTGCGGGTGTGGGCGCACGGCGGGCACGCCGCCGCCCGGCACCTCGCCCAGGTGCTTGGGCTCACCCTGTTCCGTGAACTGCGCCAGATGCGGCGGCCGTTGACGGGTCTCCAGCTGCCCGAGCCGCGGCTGCCCGAGGGGGTCACGGTGCGCACGTTCGTGCCGGGGCAGGACGACGCGGCCTGGCTCGCCGTGAACGCGGCGGCCTTCGCGCACCATCCCGAACAGGGCTCCCTGACCCAGCGCGACCTGGACGACCGCGAGTCCGAGCCCTGGTTCGACCCGGCCGGCTTCTTCCTCGCCGAACGCGCGGGGCAGCTGGTCGGCTTCCACTGGACCAAGGCGCACGCGGAGGAGCAGCTGGGCGAGGTGTATGTGCTCGGCGTGGCACCCGGCGCCCAGGGCGGCGGCCTCGGCAAGGCCCTGACGACCGTCGGCCTGCGCCACCTGGCCGCGCAGGGCCTGCCGACGGCGATGCTGTACGTCGACGCCGACAACACGGCGGCCGTGTCGGTCTACGAGCGGCTGGGGTTCGTGACGCACGAGACCGACCTGATGTACCGCACGGAGACATGAGAACGCAGGCGTCGGGAACGCGGGCGTCCGAAACACAGAGGTGAGGCCCGGCCGTGCGGCCGGGCCTCCGTGTGTCAGCCCTCGGCGGTGCGACGGTCCTCGGCGGTGAGACGGTCCAGCCATTCGTCGAGCAGCCGCCGCTCCGGGCCGCTGAGCACCGTCTGTTCCGGCAGGGCGGCGCGCAGCGCCCGCGCGGCGCCGGCCGGGCCCGCGTCCCGCACGGCCGGCTCCCGGTCGGTGACGGTCGTGACCATGGCCTCCCGCAGCGTGGCCAGCAGGGCCGGATCGCGCCGGTCCACGGGCAGCGACAGCCAGGTGAGCACCGCGCCGCGCGCCGTGGCGTGGATGAGCTGGGCCGCCAGGTCCTCGTCGACCCGCAGCCAGCCGCCTGCGGCGAGGCGGCGGACGCGGCCCATCAGGATCTCCATGCCGGCCCGGAAGGCGGCCGACGGGGTCCGCGTGGGCTCGCCGTACATCAGCGCGTACAGCGCGGGATTGGCCAGCCCGAACTCGACCGCCAGGTCCCAGCCCGCCCGCAGATCCTCGATGGGGTCCTGCGGGTCGGGGTCGACGTGCTTGCTCGCGAGGAACGCGGCGAAGCCGTGCTCGGCCATCGCGTCGAGCAGCCCCTCCTTGTCGCCGAACAGCCGGTAGATGGCCGGCGGTTGCAGTCCCGCCGCGACCGCGACCGCGCGGGTGGTGACCGCGTCGCGGCCCTCGCGCTCCAGCAGGTCGGCGGCGGCCTCGACGACCCGACGGCGGGTCTGCTCACGGGCCGCGGACGCCGGGTCGGGCCCGGGTCCTGGGGCGGATGCGGTGACGGCGGCGGGGTTCCCGTCGCGTGAGGGCGATGGCATATATCAACGATACATGACCGCTGGTTCCATTGTTATTACCGGTGTTACCGTGATAGCGATTCCAACGGAATCGAACCGTTGGTACCAGCCCACTGGAGCACACCGTGATCATCGTGACCGGAGCCACCGGACAACTCGGCCGCCGGATCGTCGAGAACCTGCTGACCCGCGTACCCGCCGGCCGGATCGGCGTCAGCGTCCGCGACCCGCGCAAGGCACAGCAGCTCGCCGACCAGGGGGTGCGGGTGCGGCAGGGCAGCTTCACCGACCCGGCAGGCCTGGCCCACGCCTTCGAGGGCGCCACCCAGGTCCTCGTCGTCTCCGTCGACACGATGGGCGACGAGGCCGTGCGGCAGCACCGGGCCGCCGTCGACGCGGCCGTCACCGCCGGTGCCCGCCGCGTCCTCTACACCAGCCACATGGGCGCGAGCGCCTCCTCGCACTTCCAGGCCTGCCGCGACCACGCCGCCACCGAGGAGGCGCTGCGCGCCTGCGGCGTGCCGTTCACCTCCCTGCGCAACGGCTTCTACGCGGCCGGCGCGATGCAGTTCCTCGCCCCCGCCCTGGAGTCCGGGGAGATCGCGCTCCCCGCGGACGGCCCGGTCAGCTGGACCGCGCACGCCGATCTCGCCGAGGCGACCGCCGCCGTCCTGGCCGACGAGGGCCGGTTCGACGGCCCCACGCCACCGCTCACCGCGGCACAGGCCCACACCTTCGGCGACATCGCCCGTCTCGCTGCCGCCGCCACGGGCCGCGCCTTCACCAGGACCACCGCGCCCGACGAACAGTTCGTGGCACGGCTGACCGGCCACGGGGTGCCCGCCGAGGGGGCCGGCCGGCTGCTGGGCGTCTTCGCCGCCGCCCGGGCCGGTGAGTTCGCCGCCGTCGACCCGACCCTGGCCGGTCTGCTCGGCCGTCCGCCCCGCACCCTGGACGAGGTGCTGCGCACCCGGCTCGCGGCCGGCTGAGGCGTCCACCGCCGGTCCATCACCCCCGCCCCGAGCTGCGCGTTTGACTTCTGCGGCGGCCTTGCACCACCCTTTCACTACTCAATTAGTGAAAGGGTGGTTATTCGAGTGGTCGAATACCGCATCGACCGGCACAGCGGTGTCGCCACCTATGTGCAGATCGTCCAGCAGACCAAACAGGCCATCCGGCTGGGCGTACTGCGGCCCGGTGACCAGCTGCCCACGGCCCGCGAGGTCGTCGAGGCCACCGCCATCAACCCCAACACCGTCCTCAAGGCGTATCGCGAGCTGGAACGCGAGGGACTGGTCGAGGCGCGGCGCGGGCTCGGCACCTTCGTGCGGCGCACGCTGGGCTCCGCCCCGGCCGAGTCACCCCTGCGCGCCGAGCTGGAGGCATGGGCGGCCCGGGCCCGGGAGGCCGGCCTGGACCGCGACGACATCGCCGCTCTCTTCACCGCCGTACTCGAAAAACACGCCGAACACCCCGCAGAGCGGCACACCGGATCCCACGTCGAGCAGCACTTCCAGGGAGAACCGTCATGACGACCCATACCCGAGCGGCCCTGGAGGCGGTCGCGCTGGGCAAGCGCTTCGGCCGGCGAGGAGGATGGGCGCTGCGCGACTGCGCGTTCCGGCTGCCCGCCGGACGCATCTGCGCCGTCGTCGGACCCAACGGCGCGGGCAAGTCCACCCTCCTGGCCCTCGCCGCCGGACTGCTCGGCCCCACCGAGGGCAGCGTCTCCGTCCTCGGCGCGGACCCGGCCCGGGCCCGCGCCCGGGTGGGCTTCGTCGCGCAGGGCAAACCGCTGCACCCGCAGCTCACCGTCGCCGAGACGCTGCGCATGGGCGCCGACCTCAACCCCGGCCGCTGGGACCGGGCCACCGCCGAGCGGGTCGTGACCGCCGGCGGCCTCGACCCCGACGCCCGGATACGGTCGCTGTCCGGCGGGCAGCACACCCGGGTCGCCCTCGCCCTGGCCCTCGGCAAGCGGACCGAACTGCTGCTCCTGGACGAGCCGATGGCCGACCTCGACCCGCTCGCCCGGCACGACCTGATGGGCCTGCTGATGGGGCAGTCCGCACAGCACGGCACCACCATCGTGATGTCCTCGCACGTGGTCGCCGAACTGGAGGACTCCTGCGACCACCTGCTGCTGCTCGGCGGCGGCCGGATCCGGCTGGCCGGGGACATCGACGAGCTGCTGGCCGCCCACACCCGGCTCAGCGTGCCCGCCGGGTCCGCCGACCTGAGCACGCACACCGTCGTGGAGTCCCGGACCACCGGCCGCCAGCTGAGCGCCCTGATCCGCCCGGGTGCCGCACCGCTGCCCGCCGACTGGCGCACCGGCCCCCCGACGCTGGAGGACCTGATCCTCGCCCATCTGCGCAACCCCGGGGCGACCGCCCTCACCACCACGGCCCCGGCGCGGACCGAGGAGATCCGGCAGACCGAACAGACCGAGGAGACCACCGCGTGACCGCCCTCACCGCCCCGGCCGCCACCGGCACCGCCCACACCCACGGCAGCCCCCGGCTGACCCGCTGGCTGCTGCGCCTGCACCGGTCCGCGCTCCTCGTCTGGACCGTTTTCGTCCTGCTCGGCTCCGCCCTGCTGCTGTGGCTCGCCGGACCGCTCACCGACGCGGCGGCGGAGGGCTGGCGGCAGTACAACGCCTGCGGGACGACCCCGCGGTGCTCCTACGACCAGGACGCGATCCTCTTCTACAAGTCCACCTACAACTACGTCGCGGCCGCCATGGCCGGGCTGCCGTTCCTGGTGGCCGCCTGGGCGGGCGCCGCGCTCACCGGCCGCGAGCTGGAGTCCGGCACCGCGCAGCTCGCCTGGACCCAGGGCGTCAGCCCCACCCGCTGGCTGGCCCTGCGGCTGGCCGTGCCGGCCGTCGCGGTCACCGCGGGCGCGAGCCTGCTGGTCCTGCTGCACCACCGGGCATGGTCGGCCGCCCAGGGCCGCATCGACACCGGCAAGCCGTGGCACGACGTGTGGACCTTCCACGCCAACGGGCCGACCACCGTCGCCCTCGCCCTGGCCGGACTCGTCGCGGGCGCGCTCGCGGGCCTGGTGCTGCGCCGCACCCTGCCCGCGCTGCTGCTCGGCCTCGCGCTGGCCGCCGGCGTGTGGGGCACCGCCCAGCTGCTGATGCCGCACCTGTGGCCGGCCGTCACCGAGGAGACCAGCCTCCAGCAGGGCTACGGACATCTCTACTCCGGGATCCAGGTCGACCACGGCCTGATCACCGCGAGCGGCGGGCACGTCCCCAAGCTCGAGTGCTACACGACCGTGTCCGGGGGCTGCGCCAGGGAGCTCGAGAAGCTCGACGCCGTCGGCTACTACAGCACGTACCACCCCGTCTCCCACTACTGGCCGCTCCAGCTGACCACCGGCGCGCTCGTACTGGCCGTGGCCGGCCTGGGCACGGCCGCCGCGTTCTGGCTGCTACGCCACCGCACCGCGACCCCCCGGACCACAGCATGACCCGCACCGCCCCGGGGCCCAGCCCCACGAGGTGACGCCCCGACGGTCCCGTGCCTCCCAGCCGCACAGCGAGCAACGCACGGGACCGTCACCACTGCCCGGCACAGCGCCGACCACGACATGACCCACACCGCCCCACCCCACGGGGTGACACCCCGCCCAAGCCCCAGCACCCCGACGGCCCCGCGCGTCCCCCGCCACAAAGGGGAACGCACGGAACCCTCGCCACTGCACGGCACAGCGCAGGCCACGGCATGACCGACACCAGCACCACGGCGTGAGCCGCACCGCCCCGGGCCCCGCCCCGCGGGGTGACGCACTGACCACGATCCGGCACCCCGACGGCCCCGCGCGTCCCCCGCCACAAAAAAGGGAACGCACGGGACCGTCGCCGCCGTGGACGCCGGGGAGCCGCTCCGCGCTATCCCGCACGTCATGTCTCCGTAACCATTGATTCAGACGGGCTTGCGACGCTCAGTCAATGAAGACCGCCGCGCCAGAGCCTTCGCCGCCCCCCGAGGGGCCCGGCGGGAACGGGACCGTGAGGCTCCCTCCCGCACGTTCCGACGCGCCCTTCTCCCTGGTCGCGCGGAACAATGGACACATGAGCCAGAACACCCAGGCCGAGTCCCACCCGTCTCCCACCACCACCCTTGGTGGAGGCCCTGCGGGCCGCGGCGCTCATGCAAACACACAGCCCTCCGTGGGCTCCATTGCCGCGCACCGCCCGCACACCGTGGCGGCGGCGGTCTCCGATCTGGAACCCGATCTCGACGCCGATCTCGACGCATACGAGGAGTCGCAGACCGACGGGGCCCAGTTGCCACAAGGGCGCTTCCTCGACCGGGAGCGCAGCTGGCTCGCGTTCAACGAGCGGGTCCTCGAACTCGCCGAGGACCCGAACACGCCCCTCCTGGAGCGGGCGAACTTCCTGGCGATCTTCGCCAGCAACCTGGACGAGTTCTTCATGGTCCGGGTGGCCGGCCTGAAGCGCCGCATCGCGGCGGGCGTCGCCACCCGGTCCGCCTCCGGCCTCCAGCCCCGCGAGGTGCTGGAGATGATCTGGGCCCGCTCCCGCGAGCTGATGGCCCGGCACGCCGCCTGCTACCACGAGGACGTCGCCCCCGCCCTCGCGGAGGAGGGCATCCACCTGGTCCGCTGGAACGAGCTGACCGAGAAGGAGCAGGCCCGCCTCTTCACCCTGTTCCGGCACCAGATCTTCCCGGTCCTGACCCCCCTGGCGGTCGACCCGGCGCACCCCTTCCCGTACATCTCCGGCCTGTCCCTGAACCTGGCCGTGGTGGTACGGAACCCGGTCAGCGGCCACAGGCACTTCGCCCGGGTGAAGGTGCCGCCGCTGCTCTCCCGCTTCCTGGAGGCCGCCCCCGGCCGCTACGTCCCCCTCGAGGACGTCATCGCCGCCCACCTCGAAGAGCTGTTCCCGGGCATGGAGGTGCTGGAGCACCACGCCTTCCGGGTGACCCGCAACGAGGACCTGGAGGTCGAGGAGGACGACGCCGAGAACCTGCTCCAGGCCCTGGAGAAGGAACTCATGCGGCGCCGCTTCGGGCCGCCGGTGCGCCTGGAGGTCGAGGAGTCCATCGACCGCGAGGTGCTCGACCTGCTGGTGCGCGAACTGAAGATCAGCGAGGCCGAGGTCTACCCGCTGCCCGGCCCCCTGGACCTCACCGGCCTCTTCCGCATCCACAGCCTCGACCGGCCCGAGCTGAAGTACCCGAAGTTCGTCGCCGGCACCCACCGCGACCTCGCCGAGGTCGAGTCGGCCTCCGAGCCGGACATCTTCGCCGCGCTGCGCGGCCGGGACGTGCTGCTGCACCACCCGTACGACTCCTTCTCGACCTCGGTGCAGGCGTTCCTCCAGCAGGCGGCCGAGGACCCCGACGTCCTCGCCATCAAGCAGACCCTGTACCGGACCTCGGGCGACTCCCCCATAGTCGACGCGCTCATCGACGCCGCCGAGTCCGGCAAGCAGGTGCTCGTCCTGGTCGAGATCAAGGCCAGGTTCGACGAGCACGCCAACATCAAGTGGGCGCGCAAGCTGGAGGAGGCCGGCTGCCATGTCGTGTACGGCCTGGTCGGCCTGAAGACGCACTCCAAGCTGTCCCTGGTGGTGCGCCAGGAGGGCGAGACGCTCCGGCGCTACAGCCATGTCGGTACCGGCAACTACCACCCGAAGACGGCCCGGCTCTACGAGGACCTGGGCCTGCTGACGGCGGACCCGCAGGTCGGCGCCGACCTGTCCGACCTGTTCAACCGGCTCTCCGGTTACTCGCGCCGCGAGACGTACCGCCGGCTGCTGGTCGCGCCCAAGTCCCTGCGGGACGGGCTGGTCGCGCGGATCGACAAGGAGGCCCAGCACCACCGTGCGGGCCGTCCCGCCGTCATCCGCATCAAGGTCAACTCCATGGTGGACGAGGCCGTCATCGACTCCCTCTACCGGGCGTCCCAGGCGGGCGTGCCGGTGGACGTCTGGGTGCGCGGCATCTGCGCGCTCCGTCCGGGCGTCGCGGGTCTCTCGGAGAACATCCGGGTCCGCTCCGTCCTCGGCCGCTTCCTGGAACACTCCCGGGTGTTCGTCTTCGGCAACGGCGGCGAGCCCGAAGTGTGGATCGGCAGCGCCGACATGATGCACCGCAACCTCGACCGCCGGATCGAGGCACTGGTCAGGGTCACCGACCCGGCCCACCGGGCGGCCCTCAACCGACTGCTCGAAACCGGTATGTCCGACACCACCTCCTCCTGGCACCTGGGCCCCGACGGCGAGTGGACCCGGCATGCGATCGACGCGGACGGACAGCCCCTGCGCAACGTCCAGGAGATGCTCATAGACGCCCGGAGGCGCCGGCGTGGCACAGCAACACCTTGAACCGACGGACCCCGCGGCCGGAGTGGTGACCGGAGACGCCCTCGCGGTCTATCTGCGCGCCCAGGCCACGGAGTTCCTGCGCGCGCTGCGGCTGCACCGGGAGACCGGTACGTCCGCCGGTACGGAGGAGCCCGTCGACGCGGCGCGCGCCCTGCGCCGCTCGGCCCGCCGCATCAGCGGCAGCCTGCACACCTTCCGCCCGCTCCTCGACGCCGACTGGTCGGAGGAGATGCGCCCCGAACTGGCCTGGCTGTCGGGGACGCTGGGGATGGAGCACGCGTACGAGGCCCGGCTGGAGCGGCTGTTGCTCGCGCTGCACCGGCTGTCCGGTTCGTCGCCGTTCCCGGCGCAGTCGGTGACCTCCGGCGCCGGCCCCGCGGCCCCCGGTTCCGGCCCGCCCGCCCAGGAACGCGGCAACCTCACCGTGGGCGCGGCCAAGGCGGGCGCCCTGCTGGAACGCCAGCTCACCCTCGCCCGGACCCGGGCCCACTCCACCGCCCTGCAGGCCCTCGGCTCCTCCCGCTTCCACGCGGTCGCCGACAAGGTCGCCGTGCTGGCCAGCGAGGTCCCGCTCACCCCGGCCGCCGTGACCACCGACCTGCGGCCGGCCGCTGCGGCGGCCGAGGAGCGCCTCATGGACGCCATCGCCGCGCTGCCCCTGGTCACCGCCGGGCACCCGTACAACGCGGAGGCCCTGGTCCACGGGCTGTCCCCGGACCCCACCCCGCACCCGCAGGACGGCCCCTGGCACCAGGTGCGGCTGCTGCTGCGGCTGCACCGCTACGCCCGCGAGGTCCTGTGCGGCGGCGGGCTCGGCGCGCCCCCGGCCGAGCTGCGGCTGCTCGCGGCCGGCCGGGCGCTGGACCGGCACCGGGACGCCGCTGAGGCGGCCGGCGCGGCGGCACAGGCCGCCCGCACCCCGCGCATCGCGCCCGCGACGGCGTACGCGCTCGGCGTGCTCCACGCCGACCAGCGGCACGAGGTGGAGGCAGCGCGGTTCGAGTTCCAGCAGTCCTGGCAGAAGCAGCCGGTCAGCGCTCCCTGACCAGGAGGGTGACCAACCGGTGACCAGCACGAATGACACCACCGTCCAGGCGGCAGGCTGCGTCCTGTGGCGCCGCTCCCCCGTCGACGGCCAGGTGGAGATCTGCCTCGTCCACCGGCCGAAGTACGACGACTGGTCCCACCCCAAGGGCAAACTGAAACGCGGCGAGGCGGCACTGGCCGGCGCCCTGCGCGAGGTGGCCGAGGAGACCGGCTACGCCGCCGCCCCCGGTGCCGAGCTGCCCACCCTGCACTATCCGGCCAACGGCCGCCCGAAACAGGTGCGTTACTGGGCGGCCGAGGCCGCGGCGGGCGGCTTCGCGCCCAATGACGAGGTGGACCGCATCCTCTGGCTCGCCCCCGCCGCGGCCCGTGACCGCCTCACCCAGCCCCGCGACCGGGATCTCGTCGACGCCCTTGTACGCCAGTTCGAGCATCGGGGGCCGGCGAGCTGACACCGCTCGCGTGCCCCGGGTGTTTCCGTCGGCGCCGCGGGCTCCGTCATGGGCGTCTTGCCCTCAGGGGATCGCCGAGTGCCCCGCCGCGTCCGCACGGGCCTGGCTGCGCGCCCGGCGGGCCGGTCCGCGCCAGCCGCAGGTGCAGCGGGCCACGCAGAAGCGGCCCTGCTCATCGGTCGTCGTGCGGTGTTCCTGTCCGTCACGAGCCCGCTCCGGCCCGTCCTGCTGCGCCACTTCGACAACGTTACCGATCTTGCGGGCGGCCAAACGCCGTGCCCGACGGAACCCCGTGGGTTTCCCGGCCCGCCGACGCGCGTGACGGCACTCCCCACCCGTCGTTAAGCGGAACGACAGGGGGCCCGTGACGGACGTACCGGGGGTAGGCAGGCAATGGATCGGCGGCAGCACAGGACGGCGGGCGGTACGGTCGTCGCGGCGGTGATGCTGGTGGGCCCGGGCGTGTGCGCCACGGGGTGTGCCGGCAGCGACGCGGCCGCCGACGCGCGCGGCCCGGCCGATCCGGTCACCACCCTGCACCGCGCCGCCGACGCCCTGCGCACCGCGGGCAGCTCACGGGTGGGCACGTCGATGGAGATGGCGACCGGCGGCACCCGGGTCACCATCCGCGGCAAGGGGCGCTACGACTACCGCAGGCAGGTTGGGCAGCTCACGGTCGTACTGCCGCAGGACCCGACGGGGGCCGCCGAGCACCGGCCGATCACCGAGCTGCTCGCGCCGGGCGCGCTGTACATGAAGAACCGGGGTGCCGGGGTGCCCACCGACAAGTGGGTCCGGGTGGACACGGCGACGCTCTCCGACGGCAACCTGGTGACGGGCGGCGCGACCGACCCGTACGCCGCCGCGGAGCTGCTGCGCGGCACCCGGACGGCGACGTATGTGGGCCTCACCGAGGTGGGCGGCACCGCGGTGCGGCACTACCGGGGCACCGCCGACCTCGCCGCCGCGGCTCGGGCGGCCTCGGCGGGCAACCGGGCCACCCTCGCGGCGGCGGCCAAGGGGTTCGCCAAGGCCGAGGTCCCGTTCGACGTATACCTCGACGAGCAGGGCCGCATCCGCAAGCTCCGGCAGCGGTTCAGCTTCGTCAACGGCCAGCAGAAGACCCCGGTCGCGGTCGCGTCGACGACGCTGCTGTACGACTTCGGTGCCGACGTGGAGGTGAAGCTGCCGCGCCCGCGGGACATCTACGCGGGCCGGATCGCGGAGGACCAGCCCGCGAACTAGCCCGTCCGTGCCATGCGCGGTGTGTAGACCACTGCCTACCCTAGGAAGCCGGTGGTGGCAGAAACGAGGTGATGCGCGTGGCTCCGGGCGGCGGTACGGCGGTTCAGGACCACGTGGCCCTCGCCGAGATCGAACTGTGCGGCGAGCTGATCATCGCGGCCTCGGCCTCCGAAGAGGACCGGCTCAGCCTGGAAAGCATCGACAAGGTGCTAAAAGTCACAGAAGACCCCGACCCACCCACACCCTGAACCCCGCGACCCGCCGGGCAGGAAACACCGCCGGAGAAAACCCCACCCCACAGCGCGCGAAGCCCTCCCCCGCAGGCTGAAACCCCCGCCGGCGGAAGCACCTCACCCCCACGACGTGAGCCCTCCGGTAATCCCCGAAGTTCCGCCGGGCAGGGCGCGTCGTGCCCCGTCCCGGGTCGGGGTTCAGGTGCGCAGCAGGCGGCCGATCGCCTTCGTCGCCTCTTCCACCTTCGCGTCGATCTCGCTGCCGCCCTTGACGGCCGCGTCGGCGACACAGTGCCGCAGATGCTCCTCCAGCAGTTGCAGCGCGAAGGACTGCAGGGCCTTCGTGGAGGCCGACACCTGCGTGAGTATGTCGATGCAGTAGACGTCCTCGTCGACCATGCGCTGCAGCCCGCGGATCTGCCCCTCGATCCGGCGCAGCCGCTTGAGGTGCTCGTCCTTCTGCTTGTGGTACCCGTGCGTCACGTTCTCGCCGGTGCCCCCGAGCGGCCTCTCGGAGGGCGCCGTCGCGCCGGCCTCGGTGGTCGTCATCGCGTCCTCCAGACACATACCCCTGGCGGGTATATCGTAACGAACTTTGCTGGGTATAGGGCCCTTGGTACGCCCCCGTGCTGATCACTTTGCCCTATGGGTGACACTGGGGGACGGCCCCTTAGCCATGACCGGATGATGCGCTTAGCATCAGGCTGACCGAAACCGATGCATACCAAGGACCCCAAGTGCGCTTTCGTCTGACCCCCAGGGAGACGAGCTTCTACGACATGTTCGCCGCATCCGCGGACAACATCGTCACCGGCTCGAAACTCCTGATGGAACTGCTCGGGGCGGACGCACCCGCCCGGGCCGAGATCGCAGAGCGTATGAGGGCCGCGGAACACGCAGGTGACGACGCCACGCATGCGATCTTCCACCAGCTGAACTCCTCGTTCATCACGCCCTTCGACCGCGAGGACATCTATTCCCTCGCGTCGTCCCTCGACGACATCATGGACTTCATGGAGGAGGCCGTCGACCTGGTCGTCCTCTACAACATCGAGGAACTCCCGAAGGGCGTCGAGCAGCAGATCGAGGTGCTGGCCCGGGCGGCGGAGCTGACGGCCGAGGCGATGCCGAGCCTGCGCACCATGGACAACCTCACCGAGTACTGGATCGAGGTGAACCGCCTGGAGAACCAGGCGGACCAAATCCACAGAAAGCTGCTCGCGCACCTCTTCAACGGCAAGTACGACGCGATCGAGGTGCTGAAGCTCAAGCAGATCGTGGATGTGCTGGAAGAGGCCGCGGACGCGTTCGAGCACGTGGCGAACACGGTGGAGACCATCGCCGTCAAGGAGTCCTGAGGCGTCGATGGACACCTTCGCCCTGGTCGTGACCGTCGCGGTCGCGCTCTTTTTCACGTATACGAACGGATTCCACGACTCCGCGAACGCGATCGCCACCTCGGTGTCGACGCGGGCGCTGACCCCACGGGCCGCGCTGGCGATGGCGGCCGTGATGAACCTCGCAGGCGCCTTCCTGGGCAGCGGTGTCGCCAAGACCGTCAGCGAGGGCCTGATCCAGACCCCCCAGGGCTCGCACGGGATGGGCATCCTCTTCTCCGCGCTGCTGGGGGCCATCGCCTGGAACCTGCTCACCTGGTACTTCGGCCTGCCGTCCTCCTCCTCGCACGCCCTGTTCGGCGGCCTGGTGGGCGCGGCGCTTGCGGGCGGCACCACCGTGTTCTGGAACGGTGTCGTCGACAAGATCATCATTCCGATGTTCGTGTCGCCGGTGGTCGGCCTGATCGTCGGCTATCTGGTGATGACGGCCATCATGTGGATCTTCCGGCGGGCCAACCCGCACAAGGCCAAGCGGGGCTTCCGTATCGCCCAGACCGTGTCCGCGGCCGGCATGGCGCTCGGGCACGGCCTCCAGGACGCCCAGAAGACCATGGGTGTCGTGGTGATGGCCCTGGTGATCTCCGGCCATGAGACCTACGGCGACCCGATCCCGGTCTGGGTCAAGATCGTGTGCGCCGTGATGCTGTCGCTCGGCACCTACGCGGGCGGCTGGCGCATCATGCGCACCCTCGGCCGCAAGATCATCGAGCTGGACCCGCCGCAGGGCTTCGCGGCCGAGACCACCGGCGCGTCGATCATGTTCACCACGGCGTTCCTGTTCAAGGCGCCGATCTCCACGACCCACGTCATCACCTCGGCCATCATGGGCGTCGGCGCGACCAAGCGCGTGAACGCGGTCCGCTGGGGCGTCGCGAAGAACATCGTCCTCGGCTGGTTCATCACGATGCCGGCGGCCGCACTGGTCGCGGCTGCGGTGTTCGGCATCGTGGACCTGGCGTTCCTGTAGGCCACCGGGCACGGGGGAGCACGGGGGAAGGGCAGCACACGTGGGATCGCTCGGCACGGACCAGTCAGCCGAGAGCACCGGCCGGAAGAACCGGCCGCCCGGGAGCAGTGACCCGGAAACGACGAGCGGGCCCGCCCCCGGGAGCCAGGGGCGGGCCCTTCTCATCCTCGCGGTGGCACCGCCATGCAGCACCGCGAGGGGTTCTTGGCAGCGTCGGCCTGAGCAGGTCCGGTGAAGTCCGCTGCGGTTCGGCAGCGCCCTGAAGGGGCGCGGGGAACTGCGAGGCCGGCCACGATGGTGCCGCGGACCACCGACGGCACCTCGCGGCATTTCCAGCGGAGCGCTCAGCCGAAGCGGCCGGAGATGTAGTCCTCCGTCGCCTGCACCGACGGGTTGGAGAAGATGCGCTCGGTGTCGTCGATCTCGATCAGCTTGCCGGGCTGCCCGACCGCCGCGAGGTTGAAGAACGCCGTGCGGTCGGAGACCCGCGCCGCCTGCTGCATGTTGTGCGTCACGATGACGATCGTGAAGCGGTCCTTCAGCTCGCCGATCAGATCCTCGATCGCGAGGGTCGAGATGGGGTCGAGGGCCGAGCAGGGCTCGTCCATGAGCAGCACCTTCGGCTCCACCGCGATGGCGCGGGCGATGCACAGACGCTGCTGCTGACCACCGGAGAGACCCGAACCGGGCTTGTTCAGGCGGTCCTTCACCTCGTTCCAGAGGTTCGCGCCGCGGAGCGACTTCTCGACTATGTCCTCCAGCGCGCTCTTCTTGTACGAGCCGTTCAGCCGCAGGCCCGCCGCGACGTTCTCGAACACCGACATCGTCGGGAACGGGTTCGGGCGCTGGAAGACCATGCCGACCTCGCGCCGCACGGCCACCGGGTCGACCCCGGCGCCGTACAGGTTCTCGTCGTCGAGCATGACCTTGCCCTCGACCCGGCCGCCCGACGTCACCTCGTGCATCCGGTTGAGGGTGCGCAGGAAGGTGGACTTGCCGCAGCCGGACGGGCCGATGAAGGCCGTGACGGTACGGGGCTCGATGGTCATCGAGATGTCCTCGATGGCCCGGAAGGATCCGTAGTAGGCGCTGAGGCCGCTGACGTCAATTCGCTTGGCCATGGAAATCACTGCTTCTTTCGAGGGGGGTATCGGTTCGCTGTATGGCCCCACCCGGCGGAGCCAGAGATTGTCGCCTCAGCGACCGGACTTCGGAGCCTTCCAGCGGGCGATGCCGCGGGCCACGAGGTTGAGGATCATCACGAAGGCGATCAGGGTGAGCGAAGCCGCCCAGGCCCGGTCGTACGCCGTGTTCTCGCCGGCGCTCTGCGAGTACTGCTGGTAGATGTACAGCGGCAGCGACTGCTGCGCACCCTCGAACGGGTTGTTGTTGATGAACCGGTTGCCGAACACCAGCAGCAGCACGGGCGCGGTCTCACCGGCGATACGGGCGATCGCCAGCATGACGCCGGTCGTGATGCCGCCGATCGAGGTCGGCAGGACCACCTTCAGGATGGTGCGCCACTTCGGGACGCCGAGCGCGAGGGACGCCTCACGCAGCTCGTTCGGAACGAGCTTGAGCATCTCCTCCGTGGAGCGCACGACCACCGGCATCATCAGGATGGCCAGGGCCAGCGAACCGGCGAAGCCGAACGGCTCCATCTCGAAGATCAGCATGAGGCTGAGGATGAACAGACCCGCGACGATCGACGGGACACCGGTCATCACGTCCACGAAGAAGGTGACGGCGCGGGCGAGCCTGCCGCGGCCGCCGTACTCGACGAGGTAGACCGCGGTGAGGATGCCGATCGGTGCGGCGATGATCGTGGCGAGGCCGACCTGCTCCAGGCTGCCGATGATGGCGTGGTAGACGCCACCGCCCGGCTGGGCGTCGGCGACGATGCCCATCGAGTGGGTCAGGAAGTAGATGTCGAGGACCTTCACGCCGCGCGAGACGGTCGTCCACACCAGAGAGAGCAGCGGTATGAGGGCGACCAGAAAGGCGACCCAGACCAGGCCGGTCGCGATGCGGTCCTTGGCCTGGCGGCGGCCCTCGACGCGGGCGGCGATGCCGTAGGTGGCGATGAGGAAGATCAGCCCGGACAGCAGGCCCCACTGGATCTTGCTGTCGAAGCCGGCGACCAGGGAGATGCCGATGGCCACGGCCACCGAGCCGGCGGCGATCGCCCACGGCGACCACTTCGGCATGCTGGCGCCGCGCAGGGCGCTGGGGCGCTTGTCGACGATGGCGGCGTTGCTCATGCGTTGGCCCCCGAGTACTCCGCACGGCGCGCGATGATCATGCGGGCCGCGCCGTTGACCAGCAGGGTGATGACGAACAGGACCAGACCGGAGGCGATCAGCGCGTCACGGCCGAACTCGTTCGCCTCGCCGAACTTGCTGGCGATGTTCTGGGCGAAGGTGCCGCCGCCCGTGTTGAGCAGGCTGGCGTGGATGAGGAAGTCCGGGGAGAGCACGGTCGCGACGGCCATCGTCTCGCCGAGCGCGCGGCCGAGGCCGAGCATCGAGGCGGAGATCACACCGGAGCGGCCGAAGGGCAGCACGGCCATGCGGATGACCTCCCAGCGCGTGGCGCCGAGGGCCAGGGCCGCCTCCTCGTGCATCTGCGGGACCTGACGGAAGACCTCGCGGCTCACGTTGGTGATGACCGGCAGGATCATGATCGCGAGCAGGATGCCGACGGTGAGCATCGAGCGCGGGGCAGTCTCCTCCCAGGAGAAGATGCCGGTCCAGCCGAGGTAGTCGTTCAGCCAGCCGAAGAGGCCGTTCAGGTGCGGCACGAGCACCAGTGCGCCCCACAGGCCGTAGACGATGGACGGCACGGCGGCGAGCAGGTCGATCACATAGGCGATCGGGCCGCGCAGCCGGCGCGGGGCGTAGTGGGTGAGGAACAGCGCGATCGCGACCGCGATCGGGACCGCGAGGACCATGGCGATGATCGAGGAGATCACCGTGCCGTAGGCCAGGACGGCGATGCCGAAGGACGGCGGCTGGACGCCCGTGTTCCACTCGAGGGTGGTCAGGAAGTTGCCGTGGTCCTTGCTGATGGCGAGGGTCGCCCGGTAGGTGAGGAAGACCGCGATCGCGGCCATGATCACCAGCAGCAGGATGCCCGAGCCACGGGAGAGACCGAGGAAGATCCGGTCTCCGGCTCGGGTGGCGCCGCGGGCCGCGGGCTTCCGCTCGGCCTCGGTCGGCTGGGGGGTGGGGGGAGGCGCGTCTGTTGTGTTATGTGTCGTTATGTCCATCGGGTTCTCCGGTCTGCGGAGCCGTATGCGCGATACGGCTCTGCGAAGCCGTACACGTCGCACGGCTCATGGCGGCGGTGCACCGGACGGGTGCGGCCCGGCCCCGGGATCAGACCCGGGACCGGGCCGCACTCTCAGTTCAGCTCAGGCCCGAGATGGTGGTGCGGACCTTGGAGATGATGTCGGCGGGGATGGGGGCGTAGCCGAGGCCGGCGAGCTTGCCCTGGCCGTCTTCGGAGGCGATGTAGTTCAGGAACGCCTTGGTGGCGGGCAGGGTGTCCGCCTTGTTGCCCTTGTCGCAGACGACCTCGTAGGTGACGAGGGTGACCGGGTAGGCGCCCTCGGCCTTGGTCGCGTAGTTCAGCTCGAGCGCCAGGTCCTGGCCCGTGCCCACGACCTTGGCGTCGGCGATCGCCTTCGAGGCGGCGTCGCTGCTCGGGGCGACCGGCGCGCTGGCACCCGTGTCGATGCTGACGGCCTTCATGCCGTCGGCGACGTAGGACAGCTCGAAGTAGCCGATGGCGCCGTTGGTCTGCTTGACACCGGCGGCCACACCCGAGGACTGGGCGGCAGCCTGGCCACCCTTGGCCTGCCAGGCCTTGCCACCCTCGTACTTCCAGTTCTCCGGCGTGGCGGCCTTCAGGTACTTGGTGAAGTTGTCCGTGGTGCCGGACTCGTCCGAGCGGTGGTACGCCTGGATCTTGAGGTCAGGAAGCTTCGCGTCGGGGTTCAGCTTCTTGATGGCCGCGTCGTTCCAGTTGGTGATCTTGCCGTCGAAGATCTTGGCAAGCGTCGGGGCGTCCAGGACCAGGGTGTCCACGCCCTCCAGGTTGTAGCCGACCGCGATCGGGCCGCCGACCATCGGGAGGTCGATGCCCTGGCCGCCGGTGCAGACCTTCTTGGAGGCCGTGATCTCCTCGGGCTTCAGCGCCGAGTCGGAACCGGCGAAGGCGAGCTGGCCCTGGTTGAAGGAGGTGATACCGGCACCGGAACCGCCGGCCTTGTAGTTGATCTGCACCTGGCAGGCCTTGGAGAACTCGGCCACCCACGCGTCGATCGCGTTCTTCTGCGCGGAGGAGCCGTCCGACAGCAGCTGACCCTTGGCGTCGTCACACGCGATGGAGCTGGCGCTGGCCGACGAGGAAGAGGAGGAGGAGTCGCTTGCCTTGTCACTGCCGGTGTCGTCCGAGCCGCACGCCGTCAGGGCCAGGGCGCCGGAGACGGCCACAGCACCGAGGGAAAGGGCGCGCAGCCGGTTCTTGCGCTGAAGCTTCACTTTCGGGAGTTCCTTCCAAGGAGCCGCCACCGTCGGCGGCGCGCGTAGTCGTCGTGGTGCGTCTGCGCCGTCCTGCCGCACAGGGCACCGTGTACGGCCGAAATTAGGCAGAACAGGTGAAGCCGCCGATGGCCATTGGTGAACGCAGGGTGAACCCCTGCCGTCGGCCCGGTAAGGTCACGGAATGCTTACGGGGAGGGCACATCGAGGTCCCAACCCCTGCGTCAGCAAAGGCGGTCCACCCGGCGGCCCGGCGGTGTGAGTAACGTGCAGACGGCACATATATTCGACGGCCGTGGAACCCTTCGCACCGGCGCTCCGTCTCGTTCCACGCAAGCCGACGAAGGGCACGGGCATGGAACGGCGTACGTTCATCTCACATGGCGCGGCGGCACTGGCGACGGCCGCCGTGGCGACAGGCTGCTCGGGCGGTCCGAGTCCGTCCGCCGGTTCCTCGACGCGCGCGGCCGGCGCGCCCCTCGGCTCCACATCCTCCCGTACGCCGCTGAAGACCGCCAGCGCGACGGCCGTCGCCGACTGGCGCGCCCTCGCCCGCGAGCTCGACGGGCCGCTGATCCGCCCCGGGGACGCGGCCTGGAACACGGCCCGCCTCCTCTACAACACCCGCTTCGACGGCCTGAAGCCCGCGGCGGTGGCCTACGTCGCCCACCCGGACGACATCCGGACCACCCTGGCGTACGCCGGGGCGCACGGCCTGCGCGTCGCGATACGCAACGGCGGCCACTCCTACGCGGGCTGGTCGTCCGGGAACGGCCGTCTCGTCGTCGACGTCTCGCAGCTGAACCGGATCCGGGTGAGCGGCGGGCAGGCGGTCGTCGGCGCCGGCGCCAAACTGATCGACGTCTACCGCGCGCTGACCGCCAAGGGCGTGACCATACCGGCGGGTTCCTGCCCCACGGTCGGCGTCTCCGGCCTCGTCCTCGGCGGCGGCCACGGAGTCGTCTCCCGCGCCTACGGCCTGACCTGCGACAGCCTGACCGGGGCCACCCTGATCACGGCCGACGGCAAGCAGATCACCGCCGACGCCCGGACCCACAAGGACCTGTTCTGGGCCCTGCGCGGCGCCGGCAACGGCAACTTCGGCGTCGTCACCGAACTGCGCTTCGCCACCCACCCGGCGCCACAGGCCGTCACCGGATACCTGACCTGGCCGTGGGCCAGGGCGGCCGCCCTGATCCGGGCCTGGCAGGACTGGGGCCCCGACCAGCCCGACGAGATCTGGTCGGCCCTGCACCTCGACCGCACGCCCGGCCGCGCCCCCACCGTGTCCCTCTCCGTCTTCTCCCTTGGCACCTACGGCGAACTCCAGAACGCCGTGGACCGCCTGGCCGCCACGGTGGGCGCGAGCGCGTCGAGCGTGTCCCTGCGCCGCCGGGGCTACGCGGAGGCGATGGAGATCTACGCGGGCTGTTCGTCCTTCTCCGCGCAGGCCCAGTGCCATCTGCCCGGCTCCACCCCAGGCCGCTCCCCGCAGGGCGCGCTGGGCCGCGAGACGTACGCCGCCCGCTCGGACTTCTTCGACCGGTCGCTCGCGCCGGCCGGCGTGCGGACGCTCCTGAACCAGATGCAGACCGCCCGCGGCGGCTCGTGCAGCATCGCCCTGACGGCACTCGGCGGCGCGGTCAACCGCGTCTCCCCCACGGCGACGGCCTTCGTGCACCGCCGCTCCCGGATGCTGGCCCAGTACATCGCGTCCTGGAAGGCGGGCACTTCGGGGACCGCGGCACAGTCCTGGCTGACCGAGGCGCACGGCGCGATGAAGCCGTACGCCTCCGGCGCGGCCTACCAGAACTACACGGACCCGACCCTGACGAACTGGCGCACGGCGTACTACGGCGATGCCGCGTCCCGCCTGGCCCAGGTGAAGAAGCAGTACGACCCGGGCCGTTTCTTCACCTACCCGCAGTCGCTGTGAACCCCGCTGCGGCCGTACGACCTTCGTTTGCCCACCCACTGCCGAGTTGCGACAGACCACAGACATACGGCAGGCCGCCTCCGCATGCGCGCCGTCCCGCCGAGTCGAAGAAGGCCGCGTCCGTGGTCGGGACCGGCCACCGGCAGGCCGAAACAGACCACCTCCGGGCACGGGGCCGACCGCCGCGGGTGAGAGCGGACCACCGCCAGGCGAGAGCCGACCAACGCCGGTTGAGACAGACCGCCGCCAGGCACGGGGCCGACCGCCGCGGGTGAGAGCGGACCACCGCCAGGCGAGAGCCGACCAACGCCGGTTGAGACAGACCGCCGCCAGGCACGGGGCCGACCGCCGCGGGTGAGAGCGGACCACCGCCAGGCGAGAGCCGACCAACGCCGGTTGAGACAGACCGCCGCCAGGCACGGGGCCGACCGCCGCGGGTGAGAGCGGACCACCGCCAGGCGAGAGCCGACCGACGCCGGTTAAGGCGGACCGCCGCCAGGTGGGAGCGGACCGCCGCCGGTTGAGGCGGACCGCCGCCGAACCCGCGTCAGGCCGCCAGGTCTCGCTCCTCGGATGGCGCCGGCTGCCGGGCGCCCGGGACCACCGCATCGCCCCGGCCGCCCGCCGGTGTGCGCCGCCGGATCAGCCACCCGGCCCGCGGCGACCGGACCACCGCCCGCATCACCGGCGTGAGCAGGGCCATGGCCAGCGGGGACAGCAGCAGCACGACGGCCGTGCCGAGCGCGAACCCGCCGACGACGTCCGTCGGGTAGTGCACGCCCATGTAGACCCGGCAGAACCCCTCCGACAGAGCCAGCCCGAGCCCGGCGATCCCGAACCTCCGGTTGGCCACGAACAGCCCGACCGCGAGCGCCATGGTGATCGTCGCGTGGTCGCTCACGAAGGAGTAGTCCGTCTTGCCGGAGACGAGCACCTCCAGCCCCTGATGGTCGAGGAAGGGGCGGGGGCGCGCCACGAACCCCCGGATCGGCACGTTCACCAGCGCGGCGACGGCGGCCGCGAGCGGCGCCCACATCAGCGCGGCGACCGACGCGGCGGCCTCCTCGTCGCTGTCGGACCGGCGCCGCACGGACCACCAGCACCACACCACCAGCAGCACCATGGCGAGCAGCAGCCCGTACTCGCCCACGAACTCCATGACCCGGTCGAACCACCGGGGCGCGTCCTTGGCGAGTCCGTTGATGTCGTAGAGCAGGTCGACGTCGGGGTTCGATCCGGATTCGGCGAGTACAGCCATGGTGCTACGGCCCCTTCGTCGTTGTCCCGGACGCACCTCACGTGCGTCGCCGCTGCCCACCCCCGTGGTGTGTAGATGTGCGCACTCACCGTCCGCCCGACTACGTCAACAGGAACGCACGTCCCCCGTTGATACGTTCCACGCTCCACCGAATGATCACTCAGACGTTACCGAAGAGAGACTCATCGCCGCAGCTCAGGGGGTGGGTTCACGGTCGGTCACACCGCTGTGGGGAGCGCTTTCGCGCCATCCGCGGTGACCCGGGTGGCCCCGAAGTAGTCCGGTGTGTCAACCGGGTCGAACCGGATCACGGCCCCTGTTCTCGGCGCGTCGATCATGTAGCCGCCGCCCACGTAGATCCCCACGTGCCGGATGGCGCGGGAATCGGTGAGATCGTCCGAGAAGAACACCAGGTCGCCGGGGAGCAGTTCGTCCCGCGCCGGGTGCGGTCCTGCGTTGTACTGGTCGTTGGCGACCCGCGGCAGCGTGATCCCCACGTTCTCGTACGCGGCCTTGGTCAGCCCCGAGCAGTCGAACCGACCGCCCTGGTCCGCGGTGCCGTTGCCGCCCCACAGATAGGGCGTGCCGAGCTTCTCCTGGGCGAAGGCGATGGCACCGGCCGCCTGCCGGGTGGGGTCGACCCGGGACACCGGCGCGGCGAAGCTCTTCTCCAGGGTGCGGATCGTCTTGACGTAGTTCTGGGTCTCCCGAATGGCCGGAACCCCACCCGCCGTTATCACGCGGTACGCACCGGCGTTGTAGGCGGCGAGCATGTTGTCGGTGGTGTCCCCGGGCACGTCCTTGACGTACTTCGCGAGTTCACAGTCGTACGACGCGGCCGACGGGATCGCGTCATCCGGATCCCAGATGTCGCGCTTGCCGTCGCCGTTGCCGTCGATGCCGTGGCTGGCCCAGGTGCTCGGGATGAACTGCGCGATACCACGCGCGTCGGCCACGCTGACCACGTTCGGGTCCCAGCCGCTCTCCTGGTAGAGCTGTGCGGCGAGCAGCGCCGGGTTGATGGCGGAGCACAGGTTGCCCCACTGCTGCACGAGCGGTTTGTACGCGGCGGGCACGGCACCCTTGGCCAGCCCGACGCTGCCGGCGCCGACGCCGTTGGTCAGGTTCCCGGCGGCCATGTACACCCCGACGACCAGCAGCATGACGAAGCTCAGCCCGAGCCCGGCCGCGGCCCCACCGATCACCCATACTTTCCGCACGGGTCAACACTCCCCCATACAGCGGCCGTTCAAGACCATTTCCGCCAACCGTACCGCCATGTCGCAGCAAACCAGACATGCGGTCCCGGCCCCTCTCCCCCACGGCATCCCCCTGAACCACCGCTTTCAACACCCCCAGTTGGCCGCCCCGACCGGCGTGCTCCCCCGCGTCACCTCATCCGCCGCCCACCGCGTCCCGGTACAGCTCCGCCGCCTCCGTCCCGAGGACCACGCTGTACGAGACGTCCGCCGTGGAACCGCCCTCCTCGTACCCGCCGAGGACGCCGACGACCTCGTGGTCCCCATTGACCCAGGGGCTGCCACTGGTGCCGCCCGTGAAGTCGGGGCACCCGATCCGCTGTTGGGTGGGGCTGTGCGCGGACGGCTTGTCGGAGCAACTGATCGGCGCCTCACCGGAGTCGGGATATCCGGTGACGGTCACCGCGGTCGCCCCGGTCGCCGTCCCCGGCGCGAACCGGTTCGCCCCGACCACGTCCTCGATCCGCTTCCCGCCCTCGTCCGCCACCAGCGCGAAGGCCACATCGCTGTCCTCGTCCTGCCCCTCGGTCCACCCGTCCGGCAGGAACCGCTCGCCGACCTGCCACAGCCCGTACGGCGCCTTCCCGTCCCGGTACCCGGGCGCGAACACCAGATCGGACGCGTCCCCGTCCACGCAGTGCGCCGCCGTCACGAGGAGATTCCCCTGCGGGCTGTGCACGACGGAGGCGGTGCAGTAGTGCCCCGCGGCCGGCACGGATCCACGGTCGGCGTCGAACAGCGCCCCGACCCGCACGCTCTGCCGGGTCTCGGCCGCCACCGCCGTCACCCCGAGCGGCCCCGGCCCGTCATCGGCGGCGGCCACGGAGGCCGACGTGACCGCCAGCAGCACCATGGCGCCGAACAACGCCATGCGCGAGGTGCCGGAGGTACCCGAGATACGGGAGGTGCGCTTCATCGGGCCCCACTGTGTCCCACGAAAATGAGAAACCGCCCCCCACTTAACTGAGATTTTCCTGTGAACCACGAACCACGACACCACCGCGCCGCTCAGAACGTCGTGGCCCCGGACCGGCCACGAGAACGCGGGTCAAGCAGTCCAGCCCGGCCTCGGCGGTGTCGTGAGCGACGTCCCCCGTGCGGCCGAGCTGCCCGAGGGCCGAGGAGACCTTGATGATCCGCCCGGCGTGCCCCGTGCGGCGATCCGGCTCAGCGCGTACGCCGAGGTCAGTCGGACATCGAGCATCGCCCCCAGTTCCGCGGGCGGCATCTCCCCGCCGCCCCGCCGGTCCCCGTGGCCCACGGTGTCGACCGGGACTTCGATGTCCCCGAGGCCGGTCACCGGCACGTGGGCCGCCGCACGGTCCGGCCCCGACGTCGAGCCCCGACGTCCCACAGCCGCGCGGCCACGGCCTCCGCGGTGGCAGGGTCCCGCCCGCTCACGATCACCCGGGCGCCCGCGCCGGCGCGCGGAACTCCTCGATGCCTGCTACACCTGACTCCCGGAGCACGGTCTGCTGGGCCCGCCGGCCACCGCGACCGGCACCAGCCCCCGCTGCCGAACTGCCGGCGCCGGCCCGACGCGACCAGGTGACCCTGTCAGCACCGCCATCCGCAGCCACGCCCGCCCCGGCCTGACCCCCGCCGCCGGCCGCTCCCCCGGGACGGTCACTTCCTCAACAACCCGGCGCCCGACGGGAACCGCACCCCCGTGAGGTCCTCCGACACCGTCCACAGCCGCCGGGCCACGACCGGATCGCTCGCGGCGCTCGACCGGCCCACCAGCGTCGGCGCTCCCCGCCTCTCGCGGAACCCGTTCGGGCCGACATAACTCGCGCCGGGCAGGTCCTGGGTGGCGGCGTAGAGGGTCGGGAGGGCGCCCGCCCGGTCGTCCTGGGCGAAGAACCGGTTGCCGATCATCAGGAACAGATGGACGAGCCGGTTCCCGGTGTGGCTCTGCAGATTGGTGGCCGCGTAACCGGGATGGGCGGCGAGGGCGCGGACCGGGGAGCCGGACTCCGTGAGACGGCGCTGGAGTTCCAGGGTGAACAGCAGGTTCGCCAGCTTGGACTGGGCGTAGGCGCCGCGCGGGGTATAGCCGAGGGTCAGATTCAGATCCTCGAAGCGGATCCTGGCGTCACCCCAGCGGTGCGCGTCGGAGGACACGGTGACCACCCGGCCGGTCACATACGGCAGGAGCAGGTTCGTCAGCGCGAAGTGGCCGAGGTGATTCGTGCCGAACTGCCGCTCGAAGCCGTCCTTGGTCTGCTGCCGGGGCAGCATCATCACGCCGGCGTTGTTGATCAGCAGATCGATCGGGTCCTGCCATGCCTCGCCGAACTCGCGCACCGAGACGAGGTCGGCCAGGTCCAGGCGGCGCACCTCGGTGCTGCCGGTCACCCGCGCGGCGGCGGTCCGGCCGCGCTCCACGTCGCGGACGGCGAACACCACGTGCGCGCCGGCGCGCGCCAGCGCGTCCGCGGTCGTGAAGCCGATGCCGCTGTTCGCGCCGGTGACGAGGGCCCGGCGGCCGGTGAGGTCGGGGAGGCGGGTCGCGTCCCATGCGGTCGTGTCAGTCGTCGTAGCCATACCGTCAAAGTAGGCGACGCCAACAATGCTGTCAATGACAACATTGATGCCGACGCCAACAAAGATGGCACCGTCAACATCAAGATAGGATGGTGCGCATGTCCACGACCCGCCCTTATCACCACGGAGACCTGCGCGCCGCGCTGCTGACCGGCGCCGAGCGCACCCTGCGGGAGAAGGGGGCCGGCGCGCTGTCCCTGCGCGAGCTCGCCCGCGAGGTCGGCGTCAGCCACGCCGCCCCGGGCCGGCATTTCAAGGACAAGCAGGCCCTGCTGGACGCCCTGGCGCTCGACGGGTACGAACGGCTGACCCGGATCCTGGCGGCCGCCGACCGCCCCGCACTGCCGCTCGAACCGCGGATGACCGAACTGGGCCGCGCCTACCTCGGGTTCGCCATCGACAACCCCGAGCTGCTGGAGCTGATGTTCACCCGCAAGCACCGCCCCGAGAGCTTCGCGCTGCTCGCCGCCGCCGTCGAACGGTCCCTCGGCTCCCTCAACCAGCTGATCGCCGAGGCCCAGGAGCGGGGCGAGATCATCCAGGGCGACCCCGACCGGCTCAACCTGGTCGCCGCCGCGAGCCTGCACGGCACCGCCGCACTCGTCGCCAGCGGCGCCCTGGAGGCGGAGGCCGCCCTCGCCGGCATAGCCGAGTCCATCCACCACCTCCTGTACGGCCTGAGCCCACGCTGACCCACCCCCCGGACCACCGACTCCCACACCACTCCTGCGAGTTGGGCCGACCTCGCCAAGTACCGCTCGTACCACGGCCCCTCCGCCTGCACCACCACCAACGGCTGCCTCAAGAAGGCCATCCGGACCGACTCGACGACCCCGGTCGACGGCACCACCCTGGCCAAGTCCTCGGCCACCACCCACGGCTGGACCGAGACGCCGCACCGAGTCGGTGGACCGACACCGACTGCACCGGCGACCGGCGTCCCGGTCTACGACCCCCACGGCATCACCGCCCGCCGGTACACCTTCGACGGCACCCGCGTCTCCGCGCGTCATCGCAGACGTCCACACCCTCGCGGGCACCCCGCCCAGCGGCAGCTGCCCGCACCACCGGATCCGGCCGCGACAGCCCGACCGGCCGGGGCACCCCGCAGGGCGTCTCGGCCCTCACCGGCTGAACCCCGGCCGCACCCAGGGCCCCGGCACCCGCCGAGGCCCTTCGGCACGCCCGCCCGTCCGCCCGCCCGTGAGAACATCGTCTCGACGTCTCACCCCGACCAGCCGTCAGAAACCGTGCCAGGTCGTAAGAGGGGTCAACGAGGGAACCACACGACAGGTTCCGCTCAGGCCTCATTGCCCGGCGTGACCTGCCGTGATACACAGAGTGACCGTACGTGGTATTCGTACGAAACCCGCCAACCAATGACGTCAAGTCGACATGCGACGGCGCGATTGTCAGCGAGAATGAGGCCTGACCTCTGCACACCGCAGGGGATAGCGGAACTACCCACCAGGGGCGGTGACTTACATGCTCTTTGCGGCCGACAAGGGAGACATCAACACCATCATCGGCGGGATCGCTCCGGACTGGGGGCCCTTCGGCAGCCTGGGCAACGAAGCGAAGGTGATGATCGAGGTGGTGATGGCCGTGGCCATCCTGCTCTGCCTCGGCATCGCCATCTGGGGCGCCGCCAAGCAGCGCATCGGCGCGACGGCCCTCCGTGACACCTTCAGCGCCGAGCAAGGCAAAGGCCTCATCATCGCCGGTCTGACCGGAGTCTTCATCATCGGCTCACTCGGCACGCTGTTCACCATCGTGTACGGCATGGCCGTCTGACCGGACCGCCCCGTCCCCTTCTGTCCCCTCCGGGCGCGCCCGGTCCCCCTACCCCCACCCGCCCGTCGTGCCCACCGGCTGAGGTTGCGTTTCCCTGATGTCGACTCACCACACCCCGCCCGCACGGGAACCAGCACGGCTACCGTCGTACTTCTACGCGGTCCGGCACAAGGTGTTCCGGCACGACGTCGAGGGAGCGTACGCGGCATGAGTCTCGGAGACGAGCACGGTACCTCCGGCGGTTACGCCGACACGGGTCAGACCCGCACCCGGCTCCCCGACGGCGACCCCTACGGCGGGGCCCGCCGGGGCGGCCGCTCGTCCTCGCGCAGCCTGGTCACAGTCGTCGGCGTGGTCGTCCTCCTGATCGCCGCGATCGCCTTCGCGAACCGCGGCGGCAACGGCGGCTCCTCGGCCGACGGCTCCAACGACAAGCCGGCCACCTCCGCCACCGCGGCAACCGGCGACTCCCCGGTCCGATCCAAGACAGCCGGAATCCCCACAGGCTTCCCCCACACCCAACAGGGCGCCCAAAGCGCAGCAGCCAACTACGCCGTGGCCCTGGGCTCAGCAGAAATGTTCAACAAGGCAAAGCGCGACGCGATCCTGCGGGCCGTCATCACGCCTTCCCGCGTGTCGGGCTTCGAGACATCGCTCGACCAGGCGTACACGCCAGGCTTCAACAAGAACGTCGGTCTGAACGAAGACGGTTCGACACCTCAGGGCTACACGTTCGTCTCGCGTACCAGCCCGATCGGTACCAGACTCACCGATTCCTCCGGCGATGCCGCCACCGTCGAGGTCTGGTGCAGCGGCTTGCTCGGACTGGCCGGCGACAAGTCCACGAACCCGGTCACCAACAGCTGGTTCACCATCACCATGCACCTGGAGTGGACCGCCGAGGACTGGAAGATCGTCGAACACTCGCAGAAGGAAGGCCCGGCGCCCGTCCCAGGCGACGACAAGGCTTCCAGCTCCGACGAGATCTCGAAGGCCGTAGAAGAGTACGGAGGCTTCACCTATGCCCGTTAGTCGGCACGTACTCAAACTGACAGCCGCGGTCACGGCCGTACAGGCCGCAGCGGTCCTCATGGCCACCCGCGCCTTCGCCGAGCCCACACCGTCGCCGTCCAGCGACGCCTGTGACCTGATCCACGGCCCCGCCAAGGACTACTGCGAACAAGGCAGCAACTCCGGTGGTTCCGGGTCGAGTAGCAAGCTCACCTCCACCCTCGACCCGCTCGCTTCGCTCGCCAAGGGCTGCGCCGACGCCGCGTCATGGACCATCCGCAAACTCAGCGACGCGGTACAGCAGACGGCGAACGTCGACTTCACGAACGCCAAGTTCCTCCAGCAGTACGCGGTCGTCTTCGCCGCGTCCACCATCCTCACCCTCCTCCTGTGGCTCCTCGCCGTCGCCAAGCGCGCGGTCCGCGGCGTCCCCCTCACCACCGCCCTGTCCGAAGCCATCGGCTTCCTCTGGCTCACCGTGCTGGCCTCCGCCTTCACCCCCCTGATCCTCTACACCGTCGTATCGGCCGCCGACGGCGTGACGGACGTCCTGGCGAAGACCACCGGCGACCAGACCGACACCTTCTTCGGCACCTTCGCCGGCGCCCTGGACAAGGGCAACGACATCGGCGGCGGCCCGATCATGCTGATCGTCGTCTCGCTCGTGTCCATCCTCGCCGCCGGCATCCTCTGGCTGGAACTGGTCATCCGCGCCGCCCTGCTCTACGTCGGCGCCCTCCTCGGCACCGTCGTCTACGCCGGCCTGGTCGACAAGAGCCTGTGGAGCCACGTACGCCGCTGGGCCGGCATCATGATCGCGGTCATCCTCATCAAACCGGTCATCGTCATCGTGCTCGGCCTGGCCGGCGCCCTGTCCTCGGGCGACGGCCCGGACGCGTTCTCCGCCGTCGTCTCCGGACTCGCCATCATCCTGCTCGCCATCTTCGCCAGCGCGATGATCTACCGCTTCGTCCCCGGCTTCGGCGACGAGATCGCCGCCGGCCGCAACAACCGCATCATGCAGGGCGCCGAGGGCAAGGCCGCCGCGGTCATCAGCTCCCCGGCCACCCTGGTCGCCCAGGGCATCAAGACGCACAGCGCCCGCGCCGACAACAACGGAGGCGGCGGCCAGTCGTCCTCCGCCGGCGCCCGCCCGGCCAACCCGGCCTCCGGCGGAGTCGCCGCGCACAGCACGCGCACCCCGGGCGGCGGCGGATCTGTCCCCTCCGCCGCACCCCCACCACGCTCCCCCAGCCCGGCGAAGACCCCGCACGCCGGCAACACCCGCAACAGCAGCAGCAACCGCTCGGGAGGTGAAGGGCGTTGACGACCGAGTCCCACCTGTCCCATCCGGTCACGCCCCGCCGTACGTATCTCATCGGCCGCGCCCGGCCGAACGCGGTCATCGGCCGCAACCGTGAGACCGGCGAGATCGCGCTCATCATCGGCGGCGCGTTCCTGGGCATGATGTGCGGACTCCTGGTCCCCGTCCTGTCCCTGCGGATCGTGCTGCTGACGGGCTTCCCCCTGCTCGCGCTCGCCGCGGTGTACGTGCCGTACAAACGCCGCACGTTCTACAAGTGGTTCGAGATCAACCGCAGCTTCAAGCGCACCTTGCGCCAGGGCACCGTCTACCGCTCCGGGGCCATGGAGGCGGGCACCCGCCTCGACGGCCGCGAGGTGGAGATCGGCCCGCCCCCCGGCATCGGACGGATCAGCTGGCTCGCCGCACCCTTCGGACCCGACGAGATCGCCGTGCTCCTGCACGCCGACCGCAAGACCGTCACCGCCGCCATCGAGATCGAGGGCCCGGGCGTCGGACTGCGTGACTCCGAGGACCAGGAGGCCCTCGTCGACCGGTTCGGCACCCTGCTCAAGCACGTGGCCAACGGCGACGGCTTCGTCACCCGGCTGCAGATGCTCGCCCGCACCCTGCCCGCCGACCCGGACGCCCACGCCAAGGACATCGCCCAGCGCGGCGACGAGAAGGCCCCGCACTGGCTGGCCCGGTCGTACGAGCAGCTCCAGTCCATGGTGTCCACCAGCAGCGAGCAGCACCGCGCCTACCTCGTCGCCTGCATGCACTACTCCCGCGAACTGGCCGCCGAGGCACACGCCATGGCCCGCGCCGCCCGCCCCCAGGCCGGCCGCAAGCTGGACCGGGACTCCGGACTCGCCGTCGTCATGGCCCGCGAACTGACCGACATCTGCTCCCGGTTGCAGGAGGCCGACATCCGGGTCCGCCAGCCGCTCGGTCAGGGCCGGCTCGCCTCCCTCGTCCACTCCATGTACGACCCGGACCACCCGATCGACCACATCCAGGCGATGACGCAACGGAACGCCTGGCCGGCCGAGCTGGACGCGATGGATCCCACCTGCCTCAAGGCCAAGACCCGCGAGTCCACGACCCGCGAACCCTGGTGCCACGCCACCGCCTGGGTGAAGGAGTGGCCGATGACCCCGGTCGGCGTGAACTTCCTGGCGCCGCTGCTCGTCCACACCCCGGACGTCATCCGCACCGTCGCGGTCACCATGGACCTCGAACCCACCGAGGTCGCCATCGAGCGCATGCTGACCGAGAAGACCAACGACGAGGCCGAGGCCAGCCGCGCCGCCAAGATGAACCGCACCGTCGACCCGCGCGACATCGCCGCCCACGGCCGCCTCGACCAGCGCGGCGAGGACCTGGCCAGCGGCGCCGCCGGGGTCAACCTGGTCGGCTACATCACCGTCTCCGCCCGTTCCCCCGAAGCCCTCGCCCGCGACAAGCGGACCATCAGGGCCTCGGCCGGCAAGTCGTATCTGAAGCTGGAGTGGTGCGACCGCGAGCACCATCGCGCCTTCGTGAACACCCTCCCGTTCGCCACCGGTATCCGAAGGTAGGGGTTGATGCACTGATGCGGGACCCGATGTCCGTCGTCACGGACGCCTTCACGTCCTTCCTGTTCGGGAAGGTCGAGACGACCCGACTCCCGGTGCGCACGTCCACGGGCCAGGCCCAGGCGGTCTATCTGCCGACCGCCGCACCGGGCCTGGGCGACTCCGGCGTCATCATCGGCCGCGAGGTGTACTCCGGGAAGGGCTACATCTACGACCCCTTCCAGCTGTACGGGCAGCAGCTGCCCGCCCCGCACTGGCTGGTCCTCGGCGAGTCGGGCAACGGCAAGTCGGCGCTGGAGAAGACCTACGTCCTGCGCCAACTGCGCTTCCGCGACCGCCAGGTCGTCGTCCTGGACGCCCAGGGCGAGGACGGCGTCGGCGAATGGAACCTCATCGCGCAGGAGCTGGGGATAACGCCGATCCGGCTGGACCCGATGGCCGCCCTGGACCACGGCATCCGGCTCAACCCGCTCGACCCGTCGATCACCACGACCGGCCAGCTCGCCCTGCTCCGCACGATCATCGAGGTCGCGATGGGACACGGCCTGGACGAGCGGTCCGGCTTCGCCCTCAAGGTCGCCCACGCATTCGTCAACGAGACGATCGTCGACCGCCAGCCGGTGCTGTCCGACATCGTCGAGCAACTCCGCCACCCCGAACCGGAGTCGGCGGAGGCGATGAACGTCGCCGTGGACGACGTACGGGCCTGGGGCCTCGACGTGGCACTCGTCATCGACCGGCTGGTCGACGGCGACCTGCGCGGCATGTTCGACGGCCCCACGACGGTCGGCATCGACCTGGACGCCCCTCTGATCGTCTTCGACCTGTCCCACATCGACCGCAACTCCATCGCCATGCCGATCCTGATGGCGATCGTCGGTGTGTGGCTGGAGCACACCTGGATCCGCCCCGACCGCAAGAAGCGCATCTTCCTGGTCGAAGAGGCCTGGCACATCATCAACAGCCCGTTCGTGGCGCAGCTGTTCCAGCGGCTGCTCAAGTTCGGGCGGCGGCTCGGCCTGTCCTTCGTCGCGGTCGTCCACCATCTGTCCGACGTCGTGGACGGTGCCGCCGCCAAGGAGGCCGCGGCGATCCTGAAGATGGCGTCGACCCGCACCATCTACGCCCAGAAGGCCGACGAGGCCCGCGCGACCGGCCGGGTCCTCGGCCTGCCCCGCTGGGCCGTGGAGATCATCCCGACCCTCACCCCCGGCATCGCGGTCTGGGACGTCAACGGCAACGTCCAGGTCGTCAAACACCTGGTGACCGAGACCGAACGTCCCCTGGTCTTCACCGACCGGGCGATGACCGAGTCGTCCAGCGACCGCGCCGACGACGCGCTGCACGCCGCCGAACTGGAGGCGGAGCAGCGGGCGGCGGCCTTCATGGAACAGCACATCGCCGACCTGGACGGTTCGTCCGAGTCGACGGTGGCCTGAGATGAGCGCCGCAGAACGGGAGCGCCGCCGGGAGGGCCAGGGTGGCATCCCCGACGGCCTGCTGCTGGGCATGCTCGCCTTCCTCCTCGGCATGACCGTGCTGGTGTGGACGGCCACGGGCCTCGCGGGCCTGTTCGCCCGCGGAGCCTGGCCGGCCGGCGTCACCTTCACCCGCACCCCGCTGGCGATACGGGACCTCATCGCCGAACCGCACGACATCCCCGGTGCCTGGCCGCACACACCCCCCGGGCAGCTGTCGGGGTACGGGCTGTTCTGGGGACTGTTCATCAGCCAGTTGATGGTGCTGTTCGTCCTGACCGTGTTCACGATCGGCACGGTGGCCCGCTGGCGGGTCGGCCGGGCCCGGCGCCGCTACGCGAAGCACACCACGGCCACGGCACCCGTCCCCGCCATGGCGGAACCCACACCGGAACGGACGCGGGAGCCGGCACCCGAACCGCCACGGGAACAGACACCGGAACGTGCGCCGGAACCGGCGCCCACCCGGCCGCTCGAACCCCGGCACGAGGTCCCCGAGCCCCGCAGCGAGCCCCAGCCCCAAGAGGCCACCGCCACCGACGGTGGACGGACCGGCGGCTGGGAGACCCCCCGCACCGAACGCGCCGTCCTGTACGCCGACCCCCCGACCCGCCAGGCCACCGCGGCCCAGGCGGTGCGCGACGCGGAAGGCCCGGTCCTGGTGGTCACGTCCAGCCCCGCCCTCTGGGCGGAGACAAAGGACGCCCGGGCCAAACTCGGCCCCACCCACGTCTACGACCCCACCCACAGCTGCGACACCCCGGCCCGCCTCCACTGGCCGCCCACGACGGGCTGCGAGGACCAGCAGACGGCACGGCATCGAGCCGCAGCCCTGCTCGCCCCGGTCAGGCCCACAGCCAAGCTGGACCAGGCCCTGGCGGACACCGCCGAGACGCTCCTGAGGAGCTGTCTGCACGCGGCCGCCATCGACGGCCGCACCATCCGCCATGTCCACCGCTGGACCCAGGGCACCCAGGTCCAGGACGCGGTACGCATCCTCCGGACGAACCCCAAGGCCGCCCCCGGCGCCGCCGGTGAACTCGAGGCCGCCCTCACCGCGCACCCGGAACGCCGGGACATGGCCCAGGAGTTGACGAGCCGTGCACTCGCCGCGCTCTTCACGGTCAATATCCGTGAGGCCTGCACCCCGAACCGAAGTGACGCACTCGCCTTGGATTCCTTTGTCGCCGAAGGGGGCACCCTTTATGTGGTCGGTGAATCCATCGAGGACCCCAGGACCAACCCCGGCGCGATGCCCCTCCTGACGGCCCTCGTCTCAAGCGTGGTCGAGCGCGGCCGGCGCATGGCCGAACGGTCATCCTCCGGTCGGCTCGACCCACCACTGACCCTCGTCCTCGACGACATCGCGGCCGTGGCCCCGCTCCCCCAGCTCCCGGACCTCCTGGCCACCGGCACGGCCCAGGGCCTGCCGACGCTGGCCCTCCTCCGCTCCCGCGAACAGGGCCGCGCCCGCTGGCCCCACCAGGAACTGCCCGTCTAGGACCCGCCGTCACCCGCGCTCGACGACCAGTTCCAGCTCCCGGCCCTCACCCTCGACGAGGGCCACAGTGACCCCGCTGGCCACGAAGCCCGCCTTGCGGTAAGCGCCCCGGGCCCGCCCGTTGTCCTCGTGCACGAGCAGCCGTACCCGCGAGGCCCCGTGCTGCCACGCCCACTCCAGGCCGACGGCGAACAGCGCCTCGATCAGCCCGCGCCCGCGATGCTCGGGCCTGACGAACACCCCGACGACATGGCCCTGCCGACGGTCCACCGAAAACCCGGCCCAGTCCGTGGTGCCGGCCTCCTCCACCAGCACCGTCAGGGTCCCGGCCCACACCTCGTCCGGAGCCACGGCGACAAACTGCACCGCGCCCGCCCCGTCCGCGGACCGGGCGGCCCGCTCCTGCCAGAAGGTGTCCGGCCTGGCGGCGGCATCCTCGTACGTCTCCAGAAAGGCAAGCCGCGCATCTGTGCTCAGGCGGGCCACGGTAATACTCGGGCCCCAAACGCAGAAAACCCCCGTGTCCAAAGACACGGGGGCTTCCCTCAATTTTTGTTCGGCGGTGTCCTACTCTCCCACAGGGTCACCCCTGCAGTACCATCGGCGCTGTAAGGCTTAGCTTCCGGGTTCGGAATGTAACCGGGCGTTTCCCTCACGCTATGACCACCGAAACACTACGAAACACACAACCGGGAAAACGGCTGTTCGTGGTTT
>NZ_PENI01000002.1 GCF_003688995.1 Streptomyces shenzhenensis
TGGAGGTCCTGGACGCGTCCTTCTCCTTCGACGGCGTGATCGGCGCGTTCGCCATCACCAACGACATCGTGCTGATGGCGCTGGGCCTGGGCATCGGCGCGATGTACGTCCGGTCGCTCACCGTCTACCTGGTCCGCCAGGGCACCCTGGACGACTACGTCTACCTGGAGCACGGCGCCCACTACGCGATCGGCGCGCTGGCCGTGATCCTCATGGTCACCATCCAGTACCAGATCAACGAGGTCATCACCGGTCTGGTCGGCGTCGTCCTGATCGGCGCCTCCTTCTGGTCCTCCGTCCGCCGCAACCGCGCCCTCGCCGCGGCCGAGGGCGACGCCGGGGCGGACAAGAAGACCGAGGTCCCGTCCGGGGTGTGACACCCCGGCCGGTGAGGAACGCTCTGTGTGCGGGGCGGCCGACGCGCTCGGCCGCCCCGCACACGTCGGGCATGAGTACTGGGGGCGGGAATGGGCTTCTTCGACGGGCTGAAGGGCGGGCGCGCGGCCGATTTCGACTCGGGCAGCGCCGCGACCAACTCCATAGAGCTCACCAAGCGGCACCAGCAGGTGTCCCTGACCAAGCAGGACGCGGCCACCGGGCATCTGCGCGTCAATCTGACCTGGCGGATGCGGACGTCCGACTTCATGGGCACCGTCGAGCGTAACCGCCTGTTCCGGCACCCCTTCAAGGCACTGAAGCCCCCGGAGATCCTCGGACACGGGCAGAGCATGGTCAACGTCGACCTCGACCTGGGCTGCCTGTACGAGCTGACCGACGGCACGAAGGGGGTCGTACAGCCGCTGGGCGGCTACCTCGGGGACGTCAACGCACCGCCGTACGTCAAGCTGAGCGGCGACGACCGGTTCGGTTCGGCGTCCGGCGAGACGATGTACGTCAATCTGGACCACCGCGAGAACATCAAGCGGCTGCTGGTCTTTGTGTACATCTACGACCAGACGCCCGCGTTCGACCGTACGCACGCGATCGTCACGCTCTACCCGAGCAACGGCCCGCGGATCGAGATAGGCCTGGACGAACGGCACCCCCAGGCACGCTCCTGCGCGGTGGTGATGATCGAGAACATCAAGGGCGAACTGATCGTCCGCCGCGAGGTCCAATTCGTCTACGGCTTCCAGGGCGAACTGGACCGCCTCTACGGCTGGGGCCTCCAATGGGGCAGAGGCTACAAAACCCAACCAACCCGCTAACCCCAGCTGCAGCGCCCCAAAGGGGCGCGGGGAACTGCGCGACGAGCCACGACGCCGCCGCAGCCGCCTGACGGTGTATGGGGGCACTCCGGGCCCGCGCGCCACATCGCTGCCGCAGGCGAAGGCGTGCCGCAGCGGCATCCCGACCCTGTTCCGCCGGTTCAGGGCAGCACCGTGAAGGGGCGCGGGGAACTGCGCGACGAGCCACGACGGCGCCGCAGCCGCTGGACGGCATTGCGGGGGCACCCGGGCCGCGCCGCGAGCCACAACGCCGCCGCACACGAAGGACGGGGCTCGCCAGCGCGGCGGGGTCGCTAACGGCCCAAGAACTGCGGCCCCTGCGGAGGCAACCGCACATCCGAACTCACCGGCACCGCCACAGGCGCAGTCACCGGCGGCGGATACCCGTACGCCGACGAAGCCGAGGCCGGCTGCGGATACCCGTACGCCGGCTGCGGATACCCGTACGCGGGCTGAGTCGGAACAGCCGTCGGCTGTTCCGGCGGCAACGGCCGCGAAACCTCCGGCGGACCCGTCTCCGACTCGTCCACCGAGATACCGAAGTCCGTGGCCAACCCCTTGAGCCCGTTCGAGTAACCCTCGCCCAGGGCGCGGAACTTCCACCCCTCACCACGCCGATACAGCTCCCCGCAGATCAGCGCCGTCTCCGCACCGGTCTCCGGCTTCACATCGAAGTGCGCCAGCGCCTCCCCGTCACCCACCGCCGCGTCGTACAACAGGATGCGCAGCGACCGTACGCGGTCAAAGGTGACCCCGTCCGCCGAAGCGACCAACAGAATTCGACCCACCCCGGGGTCGACACCCGACAGGTCCGTCTGGATCGTGTCGGTGAGCCCCTCGGCGCCCCGCTTCTTGCCGAGCCGCCACACCGTCCCCGACGGATGCCGGGGCTGGTTGTAGAAGACGAAGTCCTCGTCGGAACGCACACGACCGTCGGGACCGAGGAGCAGCGCCGAGGCGTCGACATCGGGAATCCCCTGCCCGGGCGACCAGCGCAGCACGGCACGCACCGTCGTGGCCTCCAGCGGGACGTTCGACCCTTTCAGCATCGCGTGCGTCATGCGGTCATCCTGCCCTCTCGGCCCTGGCCACGACAATGCGGGGGGTGGCGACGGTCGACACGGTCGAGTTACCTGAAATTCATGCCTGACGGGAACCTAGGGCATGGATCCCTACGTACTATTACCGGCCACCCCAACACGGAACCCACAGGCCCACCTTGCGCCCCGGGGGAGTTATATGCGTCATTTCGGGCACATCGCCCCTGAGGTGCGGCAGCGCCTCTTTCACCAGGAGCCGTGCGAGTTCACCGCCGACTCCGCGGCCCGGCTGCTCTCCGCGGGCCTGGGCGCCACGCTGTACAGCCCGGCCACCCGGCCGAGGCTCGCCGACGACATCGTCAAGCAGGCCCGACTCGGCGTGGTCTCGATGGTGCTGTGCCTGGAGGACTCGATCGACGACGCGGACGTCGTGGCCGGCGAGGAGAACCTCGTCCGGCAGTTCGCCGACCTGGCGTCCCGGCAGGACGCGCAGCTGCCGCTGCTCTTCATCCGGGTCCGCCACCCCGAACAGATTCCGGACCTGGTACGGCGGCTCGGCCCGAGCGTCCGGCTGCTCTCCGGCTTCGTGCTGCCGAAGTTCACCGAGGAACGCGGCATCCCCTTCCTGGAGGCGCTGACCGGCGCCGAGGCGGCCAGCGGCCGGCGGCTGTTCGCCATGCCGGTCCTGGAGTCACCCGAACTGCTGTACCGGGAATCGCGCGTGGAGAGCCTGGAGGGCATCCTGCGCGCGGTCGACAAGTACCGCGACCGGGTGCTCGCCCTGCGCCTGGGCGTGACCGACTTCTGCTCCTCCTACGGGCTGCGCAGGGCGCCCGACATGACGGCGTACGACGTCCAGATCGTCGCCTCCGTGATCGCCGACGTGGTCAACATGCTGGGCCGGGCCGACGGCACCGGCTTCACGGTCACCGGACCGGTCTGGGAGTACTTCCGGGTCCCGGAGCGCATGTTCAAGCCGATGCTGCGCCGCAGCCCCTTCCTGGAGGGGCAGGCCGTCGAGCTGCGTGAGCGGCTCATCGAGCACGCGATGGACGGACTGCTGCGGGAGATCTCCCTGGACCAGGCCAACGGCCTGCTCGGCAAGACCTGCATCCACCCCTCCCATGTGCTGCCCGTGCACGCACTGTCCGTGGTCAGTCACGAGGAGTTCAGCGACGCCCAGGACATCCTGCGGCCGGACCGGGGCGGCGGGGGCGTGCTCCGGTCGGCGTACACCAACAAGATGAACGAGGTGAAGCCGCACCGCGCCTGGGCCGAGCGGACCCTGCTGCGCGCCGAGGTGTTCGGTGTCGCCAACGAGGACGTCGGCTTCGTCGAGCTGCTCGCCGCCGGAATACCGGGCTGAGCGCCCGCGGCACAAGGAACCCATGAACCCCATGAATCCCACCCCCACGCCCCCCACTCCCACGCATCCCCCGAACCCCGCGCGCGGTGCGGCGGGCGCCGGGGTCTGGTCCGGCAGCTGGGTCGCCGAGCGGCTCGGCGTCGAGCTGGCCGGCGACGACACCCTGCCGGGCCTGCTCGGGCTCGCCCTGCGCCGTAACCCCAAGCGGGCGCATCTGCTCGTCTCCAACGTGCTCGGCAAGCATGTGCCGCAGTCACCGGCCGTGGTGTACGGCCACGGGGTCGCCCTCGGCCGGCGGGTGCGCGAGCTGCTCGGCGACGAGGAGGCCATGGCCGCGGTCGTCCTCGGCTACGCGGAGACTGCCACGGGGCTCGGCCACTCGGTCGCCGACGGCCTGCACCTGGCGCCGTATCTGCACTCCACGCGCCGCCCGGTGACCGGGGTGGCGCGGGCCGGCGGCTTCGAGGAGTCCCACTCGCACGCCACCTCGCACCTGCTGCTGCCGGAGGATCCGGCGCTGCTGGTCGGCGACGGCCCGCTGGTGCTCGTCGACGACGAGTTCTCCACCGGGAACACGGTCCTGAACACCATTCGCGACCTGCACGAACGCTATCCGCGCCGGCGCTATGTGGTGGTCGCCCTGGTCGACATGCGGTCCCCGGCCGACGCCGCCCGGCTGGCGGACTTCGCCGGCGAGATCGGCGCCCGCGTGGACCTCGTCGCGGCCGCCTCGGGCACGGTGCGCCTCCCGGCGGGTGTCCTGGAGAAGGGGCGGGCCCTGGTCGCCCGCCATGAGTCCGCCGCACCCGGCGGCACGGACGGCGCGACGGACGCTGACAGCGCCACGACGGCGGAGAACACCACGGCAGTGGGCCCGACGGGGCCGGACGACGTCACGGCGGCGGAGAACACCACGGAGCCGGACGCCTTCCCGGCGGCCGACGGCGCCCCCGAACCGGTGGCCCCTGAGCGGACGGACCGCGGACGGGCCGCCGGCCGGATCGAGCTGCGCTGGCCGCACGGGCTGCCCGACGGCGGGCGGCACGGGTTCACGCCCGCGCACCGCGCCCGCCTGGAGCGCGCCCTGCCCGCCATGGCCGCCCGCGTCGCCGAGGCCCTGCCCGCCGACGCCCGGCGCGTCCTGGTGCTCGGCTTCGAGGAGCTGATGTACGCGCCGCTGCGGCTCGCCCGCGAACTGGAGCAGGTCGTCACCGCCGAGGTCCGCTACTCCACCACCACCCGCTCGCCCGTCCTCGCGGTCGACGACCCCGGCTACGCGATACGCAGCCGCATCGTCTTCCCCGCCCACGACGACCCGGCCGACGGCCCCGGCGAGCGCTACGCCTACAACGTGGCGGGCGGCGGCTTCGACGCCGTCGTCGCGGTCGTCGACTCGGCCGCCGACACCCCCGAACTGCACGCCCCCGACGGCCTGCTGGCCCGGCTCGGCGAGCACACCCCGCACGTCCTGCTCGCCGTCGTACCGTCGTACGTCCCCGAGCCCCTGTACGTCCCCGCCTCCTGCGAGGAGAGATCCGCCATGCTGTCCGAGCCCCTCCGCGGCCCCGCCTTCTCCTCGTACGCACCCGACGAGGTCGGCTGGCTGCTCCAGGACCTCTCGGACGTGACGCTGGAGGCGCCGACCGAGGAGCGCGAGGAGGCCATCCAGAGCGGTGGGGCGCACTACGCCGAGTCGCTGCCGGTCGAGTACCAGCCGAGCGAGCAGTACCAGGAGCTGTTCCACCAGGCCCTCGACGCCTCCGCCGTACGGCTGGCGCGGGCGGTCGGCGTGGTCACCGAGACGGTGATCGCGGAGCGCTCGCCGCGTCCCGTCCTGGTCTCGCTGGCCCGTGCGGGCACCCCCGTCGGCGTGCTGATGCGCCGCTGGGCCCGGTTCCGGCACGGACTCGACGTGCCGCACTACGCCGTCTCCATCGTGCGCGGCCGGGGCATCGACGCCAACGCGCTGCGCTGGCTGGCCGCCCACCACGACCCGCGGGATGTCGTCTTCGTCGACGGCTGGACCGGCAAGGGCGCCATCACCCGCGAACTCGCCAACGCGCTCCGGGAGTTCGAGGAGTCCGACGGCATCACCGGCTTCGCCCCGGAGATCGCGGTGCTGGCCGACCCCGGCTCATGCGTACGGACCTACGGCACCCGCGAGGACTTCCTCATCCCGTCCGCCTGCCTCAACTCCACGGTGTCCGGCCTGATCTCGCGTACGGTCCTCCGTGCCGACCTGGTCGGACCGCACGACTACCACGGCGCGAAGTTCTACCGCGAACTCGCCGGCTCCGACCTGTCGGTGGCCTTCCTCGACGCCGTCTCCGCCCGCTTTTCCGAGGTCGCGGACCCGGTGGCCGCCGCAGTGAAGGAACTGGCCGCCGCCGACCGCACCCCGAGCTGGGCGGGCTGGGCGGCCGTCGAGCGCATCAGTGAGGAGTACGGCATACACGACGTGAACCTGGTCAAACCCGGTGTGGGCGAGACCACTCGGGTGCTGCTGCGCCGGGTGCCGTGGAAGATCCTCGCCCGTGCCGGTGCGGGCGCTGATGTGGAGCATGTGCGGCTGCTGGCTGAGCAACGCGGCGTACCGGTCGAGGAGGTCGACGAACTCCCGTACACCTGCGTGGGTTTGATCCACCCCAAGTACACGCGGGGCGCCACCGGCGCCGACGGCAGGGCGGTGACGGTCTGATGCCGGTGCTCGTGGCGAGCGACCTCGATCGCACCCTCATCTACTCCGCGGCGGCCCTCGCGCTGACCATGCCGGACGCCCGGGCGCCGCGGCTGCTGTGCGTGGAGGTGCACGAGAGCAGGCCGCTGTCGTATCTGACGGAGACCGCCGCCCAACTGCTCACCGAGTTGGGGGACGCGGCCGTGTTCGTGCCGACCACCACCCGGACCCGTAAGCAGTATCTGCGCATCAACCTGCCCGGCCCGGCGCCCGCCTACGCGGTCTGCGCCAACGGCGGTCATCTGCTGGTGGACGGCGTGTCCGACCCCGACTGGCACGCCCGGGTACTGGCCCGGCTGGCCGCCGAGTGCGCCCCGCTGGACGAGGTCGGACAGCACCTCGCCGACACCGCCGACCCGGCGTGGCTGCGCAGGCACCGCGTCGCCGACGACCTGTTCGCCTACCTGGTCGTCGAACGCGAGCTGCTGCCCGAGGACTGGGTGAAGGAACTCGCCGTATGGGCCGAGAACCGGGGCTGGACGGTCTCCCTGCAGGGCCGCAAGATCTACGTCGTACCGAAGCCGCTGACCAAGAGCGCGGCCGTGCGGGAGATCGCCCGCCGTACCGGCGCCGAGCTGACGCTGGCCGCCGGTGACTCCCTGCTCGACGCCGATCTGCTCCTCGCGGCCGACCGCGGCTGGCGGCCCGGGCACGGTGAACTGGCCGACTCCGGCTGGACGGCGCCCACGGTCAGCGCGCTGCCTGAGCGTGGGGTGCTGGCCGGGGAGCACATCCTGCGCGAGTTCCTGCGGACGGCACGGGAGGGTTGTTAGCGGGCGCTAGCTGCAGCATCCGCCGCCGCAGCAGCCGCCTCCGGCGTTCGGCTTGGGGGTGGGCGACGGTGCGGTGGCCGAGCCGGCGACTGACACGGTCGACAGGAGCTTCACCGTGTCGTCGTGGCCGGCGGGGCAGACGGCGGGGGCGGCGGACTCCGCCATCGGGCGGCTCAGTTCGAAGGTGTCGCCGCAGCTCCGGCAGCGGTACTCGTAGCGAGGCATGCGCACAGAGTACGCTGCGCGGCTTGGCAGGGCTGTGCTGTCGTCGGTTGTCTGCGGGTGCGTTGTGGCCGGTCGCGCAGTTCCTCGCGCCCCTTTACGGGGGTGTTCTGTTGTCGGCCTGGTTCAGTTGGGGGGTGGTGGGTTCGGCGAGGTCGGGGTGGCGGGCTCGCCAATAGGGGTTGTCGTGGGGGAGGGTTGAGCTGACCCGGCCGTACATGCCGAAGACCATCAGCAGCAGGCCGACCACGAAGCTGAACAACACGTTCTGGATCTTGAACGCGAGGAAGTTGTACGGGGTGGGCAGCAATGCGAGGTTCAGGAAGCCGCTGAGCAGGAACAGGATGCCGAGGGTCATGTTCAGCGTGGACGCGAAGTTCCCGCCGATCACCATGCCGACGAACAGCAGCAGCCCGACGCAGATCGACAGGACGCTGAGCGTGCCGTTGGTGTTCAGGCCCAGCGCGGTGTTCCCGCCCGTGTTGAAGAAGCCGATGTTGTCGGTCAGGCCGAGGATGCCGAAGGCCAGCAGGAACAGGCCCATCAGCCCCGCGCCGATCCGGTAGACCAGGTTCAGCCGGTGGTCGACGGGCAGATGCTCGTCGAACCGGATCCGGCGGCGCGTCCCGGACTGCATCGCGTGTGAGGCCATCTCCGCCTCCCTGGGGCGTGTGCGGAGGCATGCGTACCTCCCAATATCCGCCCACCCCGCCGCACCGGCAAACGCCGTCAGTGGCCGGTGGTGCCGCGTTCCTCGCGGATACGGGAGACCACCCGCGCCACTGCCTGCCGCACCGCCTCCGTCTCCGTCAGGAAGTGCCAGTAGTCGGGGTGGCGCCCCTCCAGCGTGCCGATCGCCCGTTCCAGCCGGGCCACCGAGTCGTCCAGCGGCCGGGCGTCCCGCGGATCCGGGGTGGCCCGGCCCGCCATGGCCAGCCGCTGCGCGTCCCGGATCGCGAACCGGGTCCGCTCGATCTCCCGCTGCGGATCCTTCTGCACGGCGTTCAGCCGCGTCAGCCGGTCACCGGCCGCCGACACCGCCTCGTCCGTGGTGTTCAGCAGCGCCCGCACGGTCGACAGCAGCGACGTCGCATCCGCCCAGCGCTGCGCGGACCGGGCCGCCTGCGCCTCCCGCAGCCTCGACTCGGCCTGCCGTACGTTCTCGGCGGCCTGCGCCGGCACCTGCTGGAGGTCCTGCCAGCAGGCCGCGGCGAACCGGCGGCGCAACTCGCTCAGCACCGGGTCGACCTGCCCGGCCCGGGTGGTCAGGGCCTGCGCCCGGGTCCGCAGGCTCACCAGCCGGTGGTCGATCTCGGCGGCCTTCTCCGGCAGCCGCTCCGCCTCGACCCGGATCGCCTCCGCCTCCCGCGCCACCCGCTCGGCCCGCTCCAGCGTCGGCTGCACCCCGTGCTGCCCGGCGCCCTGGTTCAGCCGGGTCAGCTCGGGGGAGAGCGCCGCGAGCCGGGCGGCGAGGTCGTCCGCCGTCAGCCCCGTACCGCGGACGGCGTCCAGCGCGTTCGAGGCGGCGAGCAGCGCCTGCCGGGCCCGTTCCACGGCGGGCGCCAGCCGGGCCAGCTGTGTCTCGGCCTTGCCGAGCAGCGGCCCGAGCCCGTCACCGAACCGGTCAAGGTCCTGCTTGACGCGGACCAGCTCCTCCTTGGCCGCGGTCAGCTCGCCGCGCGCCCGGGAGGCGACGGCGGCCTCCAGGTCGTCCCGGTCCAGGTCATGCGCGTCGACCGCCTCGATGTAGCGGTGGCTGGCCTCGTCGATGCGCCGGCCGAGCGCCTCGAAGTCGGCGACGGCACGCCGGGCCGCGGGGGAGTCGTCGACGGCCGTGATCGTCTCGATCGAGATCCTGAGGTCGCGCTGGGCCGTGTCCAGCTCGTAGAACGCGGCCGCGGCGGCGTCCTTCGCGGCCTGTGCCTCCGCCCGCTGGTTTTCCGCCCGCCCGCCGAACCAGCGCCGGGTGCCGCCGCCGGCGAACGCGCCCGGCACCGCGAGGGCGACGAGCACGGGCAGGCTCATCAGGGTGAGGACGTCCCGTAGGGCCGAGGTGCCGCGCCTGAGCCGTGTGAACGGCGGGTGCGGCTGCGATGGTGTCGTCGCCGGTGTCGCCGTCACATCCCTCTCCCGTGCCGTGCTGCGTCCTGGGTGGTGTCATTGTCCCACCCGTAGAGGACGAACACACGGGCCGTTCAGTTCGCGGTTCGTACCGTGATCTTCCCGTCATGGGTGTGGGCGGCGATCGCATGGGCACTGGAGTCGTCGCGCGGCACGGACACGTCCACCGAGCCGTCGCCTGCGGCAGCGTGGTGGCGCGCGGGCCCGGGGTGCCCCCGTATGCCGTCCAGTGGCTGCGGCAGCGTCGTGGTTGATCGCGCAGTTCCTCGCGCCCCTTCGGGGCGCTGCACCGAACCGGCGGAGCAGGGTCGGGGGCCGCTGCGGGGTGCCTTCGGCTGCGGCAGCGTGGTGGCGTGCGGGCCTGGGGTGCCCCTGTATGCCGTTCAGCGGCTGCGGCGGCGTCGTGGTTGATCGCGCAGTTCCCCGCGCCCCTTCAGGGCGCTGCACCGAAAGGCTGCGGACGGTGCTGGTCCACTCCGTCGCTAGGGATTCGTGCCTCTCGCGACGATCCTGCCCACTACCGCATCGACGGTGGGGATAACCCCTGAATACGGGTTTGCGGCGCACCGTCGTCGGCAATGTAGGCTGTCGACTCGATCGGGGCGCGTAGCTCAGGGGTAGAGCGCCTGCCTTACAAGCAGGATGTCGGCGGTTCGAAACCGTCCGCGCCCACCGTCCGACGGCTCCTTGGAGATGACTCCGAGGGGCCGTCGTCGTGGGTGCGGGTGTTTTCTGGACCCCGCCTCGCGGGTCGAACCGGGGCTTCGCCGGGTCCCGCCTACCATCCGTGTACGTGGCAGACATCCCCGATCGGCTCATCGCACTGGAACGTACCGCCGAGGAAGAGCGGGCGAAGCTCGCCGGGCTCAGCGGCGACGACTACGACGCACAGTGGCGCCGTTGGCGCGAGGCGGCCGAGGCCGCGCAGACGGCGATCACCGAGCACGCCAAGGCGACCGAGGCCAACCGGCACGAGGTGGAACAGGCCGTGAAGAGGGCCGTCCGGCACGGCGAGGAGGACCCGGCGGAGTGAGCGGCCCGCGGTGCGTCCGCCCGCACGCGGGGAGAGTGTGGAGACATGGCCGGCTCGAAACCCGTGGTGATCTATCCGCCCGACGAGGAGGGCGGCCGGCGGGTGCGCGTGGACGGGGAGATCCTCGGGCGCGCGTTCAGCGTCCAGGACATAGCCCGCTTCATGCAGCAGGCCGGCCTGCAGGGCTGGGACGAGATGGACGTGGTCAGGTCATCCCTGATCGACTGGCGAGGCGGCGGCCCCACAGTGTGGACACCCTGAAGAAGATCATCGCCCTGAAGGGGCGCGGGGAACTGCGCGACCGGCCACGACGCACCCGCAGCCGACCGACGACCGCATCCCGCCCAGCCCAGCGGAGCGCTTGGCTGGGGATCACAGGCCATGACGCCGCTCGCCCAAGACCCGTTCGCAGACGCGGGCCTCGGACGCGGGCGAGAAGGGGTCGCGGTGAGCGCGGAGCGCCTGGTGGGTGTCCTCGGCGATAGCAGGTCACCGGGCGGGACCCCGTCACGGGAAAGGAAGCCGTGCATGAGCGCCGCCGGTGCGTTCCGCGGCCGGCCGCTGTCGATCACCAGCACCGACCGTCGGGCGCGCCCGAGCATGAGCGCCGCGCTCAAGCCGGCCGGGCCCGCGCCGACTACCGCGACGTCGTACCGATCACCGCTGCTGACCTGGGGACTTCGGGTCACCGTGACCACCTCCGACGCCAAGGTGCGTCCATTTCGGCAATCGGGCAAAGTTCTTTGCTGAAAACGCAAACCGCGGGCACAGTGAACGTATGAGCGACGACTTCGATGCGGTGCTGGCCGCGGTCGGACCGCGGCTGCGCGAGCTGCGCCGCCGCCGCGGTATCACCCTGACCGCGCTGTCGGAGACCACCGGCATTCCGATCAGCACGCTGTCCCGACTGGAGTCCGGGCACCGCAAACCGGGCCTGGAACTCCTGCTGCCCCTGGCCAGGGCCTACCAGGTGCCGGTCGATGAGTTGATCGGCGCTCCGGCCGACCTCGATCCCCGGGTGTATCCGCAGCCGTTCACCCGCAACGGCATGACCGTCGTGCCGCTGACGCGCAAACCCGGCGGACTGCAGGCGTTCAAGCACATCCTGCCCGCCGGCCTGACCGACGGCCGTGAACCCGACCCCCGCTCGCACGAGGGCTATCACTGGCTGTACGTCCTGCGCGGCCGCCTCCGCGTCGTACTCGGCGACAAGGACTTCATCCTCACCGAGGGCGAGGTCGCCGAATTCGACACCCACCTCCCGCACTGGTTCGGCAACGCCGACGAACACCCCGTGGAATTCCTCAGCATCCTCGGCCCCCAGGGCGAACGCGTCCACATCAGAGCCAGCTACCGCCCCGACGACCCCCGCTGAACCACCTCGACGATATCCAGTGGCTACGGCGGCGGGAGATCGGGAGAATTCCTGATCATGAGCCTGATATCCCACTGGCCGCTTGCCGGACTGCGGTTGACCACCCCGCGGCTGGAACTGCGGTTGCCGAATCCGGACGAGCTCGCCGCGTTGGCTTCTCTGGCCGCGGAAGGCGTACACGACCCGGCCGTGCAGCCGTTCACGGTCGCGTGGACCGACGTCGCGCCCGAGCAGCGGGCGCGGAGCGTCCTGCAGTACCACTGGCGCTGCTGGGGCGAGTGGCAGCCGGAGAACTGGGAGCTGAACCTCGTGGCGCTGCAGGACGGCGTCGTCGTGGGCACGCAGGGCATCGGTGCGCGGGACTTCGCGATACGCCGTGAAGTGCACACCGGCTCCTGGCTCGGCAGGAGACACCACCGCCGGGGCCTGGGCACCGAGATGCGTGCCGCGGTTCTCCACCTGGCCTTCGCCGGACTCTCGGCACGGCACGCCGTCTCCGGCGCATACGCGGACAACACGGCTTCGCTGGGGGTGTCGCGCAAGCTGGGGTACCGCGACGACGGCATCGAGCATCACGTCGTACGTGCCGAGTCCGCCGTACTCCGCAGGCTCCGCCTCACCCCGGAACAGTGGCGAGAGCACCGACAGGCCCCGGTGAAGACAGCGGGCCTACAGGAGTGCCTCCCCTGGTTCGGCCTGGACTGACCGCACGACGTCAGCCGATGTGGACTTGGATCGTGCCGTCTTGCGCCTGCTCCGGGCGTACTTGGGTCAGGTCGTTCACCATGACGTCCGGCTTGTGCACCCAGGCGCGCGGGCCCACTCCCACGACCCGCATGCCCGCGGCGCGCCCCGCGGCGATTCCCGCTCCGGAGTCCTCGAAGACCAGGCAGTCGGCGGGCGCGACGCCGAGTTCCGCGGCGCCCTTCAGGAAGCCCTCGGGGTCGGGCTTGCTCGCGCCGACCGACTCGGCGGTGACGCGGATGTCCGGCAGGTCCAGCCCGGCGGCGGCCATCCGCGCCGTGGACAGGGCCACGTCGGCGGAGGTCACGAGGGCGTGCGGCAGCCCGCGCAGGGCCCGCAGGAAGGCGCCCGCGCCGGGGATCTCGACGACGCCGTCCACGTCGGCGGTCTCCTCGGCGAGCATGCGGGCGTTGTCGGCGAGGTTGTGCTCGACCGGCCGGTGGGGCAGCAGGACGGCCATCGAGGCGTGCCCCTGGCGGCCGTGCACGACCTTCATCACCTCGTCGCCGGCCAGCCCGTGCCGCTCGGCCCAGCGCCGCCAGATGCGTTCCACGACGGCGTCGGAGTTGACGAGCGTGCCGTCCATGTCGAGCAGCAGGGCGCGGGCGGTGAGGGCGGTGGGCGGCATGGGCAGCTCCAAGGCGGCAGGGGTGGCAGGAGCCGGGATGTCGGTCGGGCCCCCGCAGGGACAAGGCGGCCCCGCCCGCCGGTCAGGGTAAACGGGCGGGAGCCACTTTGTTTCTCTACGGTACAAAACGCTTCGCGATCCCGCCACCGCCCCCGCCAACCGTTCACCAGCCGTTCAGCTCGCCCGACACCTCCGGGCGCCCTACGCCGCGGCGTCCCGGTGATCCGGCCGGGCTGACGCCGCCTGGGCACCCCGGGATGTCCGTCCGGGTCGGCGTGACCATCGGCTTGTCCGTCGCCTGGGCACCCCCGGCCCCGAGGGTACCGAGATCGTCGCCCTGGCCAGGGTGCGGCGGTGCGGGACGAGGCCGGGGGTGCCTGTCGACGTGGGCGACGATGGCGTGCCGGTCGAGGAGCCGGCAGCCGTACGGGGTCCCGGCGGCGCGGGCCCGCCCGTGCGGCCGGCTGGGCCCGACGGCATCGTCCGCCCAGACTGAGTCCCACCGCTCCCGCTCGGCCGAGCCGCATGGCTCCTGTCAGGCCGAGCCCTGCGGCTCCTGGTTGGGCGTCCCCGCTGTTCGCCAGACTGAACTGCACTGCTCCCCCTCGACCTTGCTCCGCGGCTTCTGCCGGGCTGAGCCCTACGCTCCGGCCCGGCTGGGCCGCATGGCTTCCGTCTGGCCGAGCCCTGCGGCTCTCGGTTGGGTGTCCCCGCTGTTCCCTGTCCGACTGAACCGCACTGCTTCCGCTCAGCCTCGCCCGTGGCTTCCGTCGGGTTGAGTCCCACCGTTTCTGTCCGATCGGGCCGCATGGCTCGCGGTTGGGTGTCCCCGCTGCTCCCTGTCCGACTGAACCGCACCGCTTCCGCTCGACCTCGCCCCGCAGCGTCTGCCGGGCTGAGCCCCACGCTCCGGCCCGGCTGGGCTGCATGGCTCCTGTCCGGCCGAGCCGCACCGCTCCCGCTAGGCCGAGTCCAAGGGTTTCGTCCGACCCAGCCGCGCAGCGACCGCACCCTCGGCAGCCGAACCCCGTCGTTCCCGGCTGGAGTTCGGTTCGAGGGGTGAGCCCATCCGCCCGGCGGTGAAGAAGAAGGGCGCACCGGGCCGTCGGACGTAGCAAAAATCGGCCCGCACCTTGCTGTGTCATGTACGTGTCATTAGCTTCTTACCCGACACACACCTGCGCGCAACGCGGGACCGCGAGCATTCCCTCGCTCGCACCCCAACGCCCTCACCCTCCAAGGGAGTTCGCATGGCCAAGTTCTACGCGCGTCGACAGGTCAGCATACTCGCCGCGCTCACCGGTCTCATAGCCTCCGTCGCGCTCTTCAACTCCCCGACCGCCTCCGCCGCCCTCCCCACCCCGGTCAGCGGCGCCACCGCCCGCAGCTACCTCGCGCAGCTCACCGTCGCCACGGAGAACCGCACCGGCTACAGCCGCGACCTCTTCCCCCACTGGATCACCATCAGCGGCACCTGCAACACCCGCGAGACGGTCCTCAAGCGCGACGGCTCGAACGTCACCACCGACTCCTCCTGCGCCGCCACCAGCGGCAGCTGGTACTCCCCGTACGACGGCGCCACCTGGAGCGCCGCCTCCGACGTCGACATCGACCACGTCGTCCCGCTCGCCGAGGCCTGGGACTCCGGCGCGAGCAAGTGGACCACCGCCCAGCGCCAGGCGTTCGCCAACGACCTGACCCGCCCGCAGCTCATCGCCGTCACCGACAACGTGAACCAGGCGAAGGGCGACAAGGACCCGGCCGAGTGGATGCCGTCCCGCACCGCTTACCGCTGCACGTACGTCCGCGCCTGGGTCCAGGTGAAGTACTACTACAACCTCTCCGTCGACTCCGCCGAGAAGAGCGCGCTCACCAGCTACCTCAGCGGCTGCTGATCGCCGGAACCGCCCCGCTCGCCTCCGTCGTTCCGTACCGTACGGGACGACGGAGGAGGGTGATCGTGGCCGAACTGCGCCTGGGACCACTGCTGAGGTACGCCGACGGCGCGTCCGCGACCGTCTGGGTCGAGGCGAGCCGGCCGTGCGCCGCCGAGGTGCGCTGCGCCGACGGCGCGGGCGGCACGGCCCCCACCTTCCAGGTGGCGGGCCATCACTACGCCCTGGTCACGGTGACCGGGCTCACCCCGGGCACCTCGGCGGCGTACGAGGTGTTCCTGGACGGCACGCGTGTGTGGCCGTTGCCCGACTCGCCCTTCCCGCCCTCCGAGATCCGCACGCGCACCGCGGGCGACACCGTACGCATGGCCTTCGGTTCCTGCCGCTGGGCCGCGCCCCCGGCCGACGGGCACGACCGGGTCGGACCCGACGCGCTGAACGCGCTCGCCGCCCGGCTTGCCGCCGACCCGGCCGGCGAACGCCCCGACGTCCTGCTGCTGTTGGGCGACCAGGTGTACGCCGACGAGACCTCCGCCGCGATCCGGCGCCGCCTCGCCGCCCGCCGCGACCTGAGCGATCCCCCGGGCAGCGAGGTCGCGGACTACGAGGAGTACACCTGGCTCTACTACGAGTCCTGGCTCGACCCCGAGGTGCGCTGGCTGCTGTCCACCGTGCCCAGCTGCATGATCTTCGACGATCACGACGTGATCGACGACTGGAACACCTCCGCCGCCTGGCTCGCCGACATGCGGACCACCGACTGGTGGCAGGAGCGGCTGCTGAGCGGCCTGATGTCGTACTGGGTCCACCAGCACCTGGGCAATCTGTCCCCGGCCGAACTCGCCGCCGACCCGCTGTACGCGGCCGTGCGCGAGACCCCCGACGCCACCGACGTGCTGCGGGCCTTCGCCGCCACCGCCGACACCGACCCCGCCTCGGTCCGCTGGAGCTACCGCCGCGACTTCGGCCGGGTCCGGCTGCTGATGGTGGACACCCGGGCCGCCCGGGTGCTCGACGAGGACGGCCGCGCGATGCTCGATCCGGGTGAGGCGGCCTGGCTGCGTGAGCAGGCGCTGGCCGACCCCGGCTCCTGCGATCACCTGCTGATCGGCAGCTCGCTGCCCTGGCTGCTGCCGCACCTGGTGCACGACGCCGAGACCTGGGACGCGGCGCTGTGCCGGGGCGAACGCGGGGCCCGCTGGGCGCGGTTCGGCGAGGACCTGCGCCGCCGCGCCGACCTGGAGCACTGGGCGGCTTTCCCGGAGTCCTTCGCCGCGCTGGCCGCCCTGCTCGCCGAGGCCGGCTCCGGGCCCGGCGCGCCCGCGACGGTCTTCATCCTGTCTGGGGACGTCCACCACGCCTACGTCGCCGAACCGTCCTGGCCGGCCGGCCCGCCCGACGCCCGGGTCCTGCAGCTCACCTGCTCGCCGGTGCACAACTCCATCCCGCTCTCGATCCGCCTCGGCTTCCGCTTCGGCTGGAGCGCGGCGGCCCGGGTCCTGGGCCGCCGGTTCATCCGGCACGGCCGCTGCCCGAAGCCGCCGGTCGACTGGCGCAGGACGGGCGGGCCCTGGTTCGGCAATCAGCTCATGACGCTGACCCTGGGCGGGCGTTCGGCCCGACTGCGGCTGGAACGGGCCCGCCGGGACGGAAGCCTGACAACCGTGAAGGAGTCACTTCTGACGGGTCCGTGAGGGACGCCTGCGGCTTGCGCTTCTGGAACGGCCTTGCCCGAGCGGGAGGCTGATGAGGATGGGCGGAGTCCTTCCTCGCGGGTCCGTGAGGGGCGCCCGCGGTGTCCGTTTCTGGAGCGGGCTGGTCCGGACGCGGTGGGCCGCGCGCCCGGCCCGCGTCGGCCGGCGGCTCCCCGCGGGCCCGCCGGGGCGGAAGTCTGACGACCCTGGAGGAGTCACTCCGCACCGGTTCATGAGGGACAAGTGGGACCTGTGGGACCCGCGTTGGCTTCCGTGGTGGGCGGCGGCATGATGAGGCGGACCGTCCGTCTCCTGCGGGCGTTTCGCCCACCCTGCGCCCCACATGCTCGGGAGTTTCACCTTTGTCTGCACCGACCGAGGAATCGTCTGCGGTCTCCGTCGCCCTGGTCGGCGCCGGTCCACGCGGTACCAGCGTCCTGGAACGCCTCTGTGCCTCCGTGCCGGAGCTGCTCCCGCCCGGCGTCCGGCTGACGGTCCATGTGATCGACCCGGCGCCGCCCGGACCGGGCCACGTCTGGCGCACCGCTCAGCCGCCTGATCTGCTGATGAACACCGTGGCCTGCCAGGTGACCCTGTTCACCGACGAGAGCGTCGACTGCTCGGGGCCGATCCTGCCCGGCCCCAGCCTGTACGAATGGGCCGACGGCGAGCTGGACCCGGACGACTATCCGACCCGCGCCCACTACGGCCGCTATCTGGAGTGGGTGTTCGCCCGGGTCGTACGGCACGCGCCGGACGCCGTACGGGTACGGACCCACCGGGCCCGTGCCGTACGGCTCGACGACGCCGACGACGGCCGCCAGGTGCTCACCCTGGACGACGGCCGGACCCTGGCCGGGCTGTCGGCGGTGGTCCTCGCCCAGGGCCACCTCCCGGCGCGCGCCGACCGCACCCAGCGGGAGTTGACCGAGTACGCCGAGCGCCACGGCCTGCGCCACATACCGCCCGCCAACCCGGCCGACGTCGACCTCGCGCCGCTCGCGCCCGGCGAGCCGGTGCTGCTGCGCGGCCTGGGCCTCAACTTCTTCGACCACCTGGCCCTGTTGACCACCGGCCGGGGCGGGCGCTTCACCCGCGGCGCCGACGGCACCCTGCGCTACACGCCCTCCGGCGACGAGCCGCGTCTGTACGCCGGCTCCCGGCGCGGGATCCCCTACCAGGCGCGCGGTGACAACGCCAAGGGCCCGTACGGCCGGCACACCCCGCGCGTCCTGACGCCGGAGGCGATCGCGGGCTTCCGCAAGCGCGCGGACTCCGGTGAGCCGCCCAACTTCCTGACGGAGGTGTGGCCGCTGGTGGCCAAGGAGGTGGAGGCCGTCTACTACGGCGCGCTGACCCGGCGTCCCGAACTCGCCGAGCGGTACCTCGCCGTCCCGCACGGCGATCCCCAAGAGGCCCTGCTGCTGGACGAGTTCGGGGTCCCGGAGGCCGACCGCTGGAGCTGGGAGCGGGTCTCCCGGCCGCACGGAGAGCGGGACTTCGCGGACCGGGAGCAGTGGCGGGCATGGCTGCGCGCCCACCTGCGGGAGGATGCCGCGCAGGCCGCCCTCGGCAATGTCGCCGGCCCGCTGAAGGCGGCCCTGGACGTGCTGCGCGACCTGCGCAACGAGATACGGCTCGTGGTCGACCACGGCGGGCTCGCCGGCGCCTCCCGCCGGGACCACCTGGACCGCTGGTACACCCCGCTGAACGCGTTCCTGTCCATCGGCCCGCCCCGGCGGCGCATCGAGGAACTGGCCGCGCTGCTGGACGCGGGGGTGGTGGACGTGCTCGGGCCGCGGCTGGAGGTGCGCTGCGCGGACGGGGCCTGGACGGCGCACTCACCGGACGTACCCGGCTCGGCGGTGCGTGTGACGACTCTCATAGAGGCGCGTCTTCCGGAACCCGATCTGAGACGCACCGCCGACGAGTTGCTCGCCCGGCTGCTGCGGACCGGTGACTGCCGGCCGCACACCGCCGACGGCTATGAGACCGGAGGGCTGGATGTGACAGCGCGCCCCTACTACCTGATGGACCGTCAAGGTCGGCGCCACGCACGGCGGTTCGCGTTCGGAGTGCCCACCGAAGGGGTGCACTGGGTGACCGCGGCGGGGGCTCGGCCCGGGGTGGATTCGGTCACGCTGTCCGACGCGGACGCGGTGGCGCGGGCGGTGCTGCGGGCGGCCGGGACGGAAGCGGAACCGCGAGCGGAAGCGGATCCGCGGTCGAATGTTGAACTTGCAAGCATCGATTAGGTCCACCTAACCTGGTCCCCTCGTTCGGTACCCGCCCCCAGACCGGCCCGTCCCCGGCCGGCCCGACCGAAACCGAAGAGGAGACCCCCCCACATGTCCGCACGTCTCAACTCCGCTCAGCCGTATGCCATCGGCCTGTTCCGGGTCGTCGTCGGCCTGCTCTTCGCCGTGCACGGCGCCGCCTCGCTCTTCGGAGTCCTGGGCGGTGCCGCCGGCGCCGACGGCGGCGCGATCGACGCCGGCACCTGGCCCGGCTGGTACGCGGCGGTGATCCAGTTCGTGGGCGGCGGCCTCGTGCTGCTCGGCCTCGGCACCCGGGTCGCCGCCCTGATCGCCTCGGGCTCCATGGCGTACGCCTACTTCAACGTGCACCAGGAGGCCGCGCTGTGGCCGGTGCAGAACGGCGGCGAACTGCCGGCCATGTTCTGCTGGGCCTTCTTGCTGCTGGTCTTCACCGGCTCCGGCGCGTTCGGTCTGGACGGACTGTTCGCCCGGCGCACGTCCGGTGAGCGGAGTCGGACGGCGGACCAGGAGCCGGCGACGGCCTGACCTGTCCCATGTCTCCCCCCAGCCACTTTCACCCCCCGTGTCCCCGCTGTCACATCCGCCGCGTACGCTGTATGGCTGTCGTCGGGGGAGCAAACGGGAGTTGTCGTGCTGGAGAGCGTGGGGTCACTGACCGTCGGCCCATGGATATACGCCATGGTGGCCCTGTCGGTGCTGCTCGACGTGTTCCTGCCGGTGCTGCCGAGCGGGGTGCTGGTGATCACGGCGGCCACCACGGCGGCGGCCGGTTCCGGCGCGGCGACCGGGCAGGTTCCGCACGCGGTGCCCGACATGCTCGCGCTGATCCTCTCCGCGGCCACCGCGTCCGTCCTCGGTGACCTCGTGGCGTACCGCCTGGCCTGGCGCGGCGGGAAGCGACTGGACCGTGCCATCGCCCGCTCCCGCCGGCTGACCTCGGCGCAGGAACATCTCGGTGCGGCCCTGTCCCGGGGCGGCGGGGCCCTGGTGATCCTGGCCCGCTTCGCCCCCGCCGGCCGCTCGGTCGTCTCCTTCTGCGCGGGCGCGGCCCACCGCCGCGCCCGCGACTTCCTCCCCTGGTCGGCCCTGGCCGGCCTGTCCTGGGCCGCCTACAGCGTGGCCCTCGGCTACTTCGGAGCGCAGTGGCTGGGCGCCACCTGGCTGGCCACGGTCGTCTCCCTGGCAGCCCTGTTCGCAGCGGGAGCAGCAGCCACATACTGGATGCGCCGCAGCCCAGCGTAGAAACGCCCCAAAGGGGCGCGGGGAACTGCGCGATCAACCGCGACGTGCCCGCAGATGCCCACCGACCGTCGCTTTTCAGGGGCGCGGGGAACTGCGCGACAAGCCACGACGTGCCCGCAGATACCCACCGACCGTTGCCCGATAGGGGCGCGGGGAACTGCGCGATCAACCACGACGAACCCGCAGATGCCCACCGACCGTCGCTCTTCTGGGGGCGCGGGGAACGGCGCAACAAGCCACGACGCACCCGCAGGGGCCCACCGACCGTCGCCCGATAGGGGCACGGGGAACTGCGCAACCCGCCAAAAATCCGCCGCGTCAGACCCTCCCCCGAACCTCCAGCCCCGCAAGCAACTCCGAGGTCGCCCGAGCCACCACATCCACGGCCCGATCGAACACCTCCCGATTGTGCGCGGCCGGCACCCGAAACCCGGACACCTTCCGCACATACTGAAGCGCCGCGGCGCGAATCTCCTCCTCCGTGGCCTCCTCGGGCAACACGGGCGGACGCAAGGTCTTGATACTCCGGCACATACGCCCAGTCTCCCGCACACCCACCCATTCGTTTCCCCGCGTACCACGATCGGCGAGCTTGGCAGTTGATGCAGTGTCGCCATGATCGACAGCCATGCCGGTCACGCACGCGGGCGCCGGGTCGTGATCGTGCGAGCCGCTGCCACCGGAGCGTGTGATGGCGGTGTGCCGTTCGGGGTGGGCAGAGCGGCGCCACAGAAGTGCGGCCCCGACGGTGATGGCTGCGATCACGGCGAGGACAGGCCCGCCCAGGGTGAGGATCTGCTGGAGTGAGGTGGCGGCGGCGTACCCGACACAGGCCTCGGCTGTGGCCCACAGACAGGCGGCGGTGGCGCTGTAGGGGGCGATGCGACGGAAGGGCAGGCGGGTGGCGCCTGCGAAGTGGGGGACGAGGGTACGGACGACCGGCAGGAAGCGAGCGAGGAAGACAGCCCGGCCGCCGTGGCGGGTCATCAGTGTCTCGGCCCGGTGCCAGGCGGCTCGGGGGATCCGCCGGCCTACCCGGCCGGTGCGGAGTCGGCTGCCGAGGAACCTGCCGGTGCGATGGGCGAGGAAGTCGCCCACCACCACCGCACCGGCTGCGGCGGCGATGACCAGGAGGAGGCTGATGTGGCCGGTGCGGGCGAGCGCGCCGGCGGTCAGGAGCAGGGTGAGGGTGGGGATGAAAGCGCCGACCAGGAGGATGGATTCGGCCAGAACGGCCGCGGCCACCAGCGTGTATGCGAGGTGGGGCGTCAGGTGGCCGAGGATGTCGGAGAGTGCGTTCACCGCCGTGCCTCGTCGGGTTTCTCCTCAAGGCGGTCGGCACGGACGAGGGGACGTTGCAGGTGCCAGACGTGGGCGGGGGGAAGATTGCCCCACACCGTCCAGCGGCCGGTGGCGTAAGCGCGCTGGTAGGCGGTCATGACCTCGTCCACTGCGGCGTGCCGCCGGGACTCTGCTCGGGAGGCGGCCAGGGAGCGGGCCCTTCGGGTGCCCAGGTAGGCGAAGTAGGTGAGCGTGCCGCCGGGATGCAGCAGTTCCATGTACCGGGTCATGATGCGCTCGACCTGTTCGGGGCGGAAGTTGGTCAGCGGCAGGCCGGAGACGATGACGTCGTAGCGTCGGGTGGTGTCGAGTTCCTCGACGTACGACTGGTGCACGGCCACCTGCCCTGATCGGCCGGACAGGCTCGGGTGTGCGGCGACGAGCCGGTCCAGCCGGGCGGCGAATCGCGGGTTGGCCTCCACGATGTCCAGGCAGCTGCCCCGGGACAGCTGGGGGATCAGGGCCCGGGTGACCGCGCCCGTGCCGGCACCGGCTTCCAGGACAGCCAGCGGGTGGGGCGACTGAATCCTGATGGGGGCGGTCAGCGCACGGGCCAGGGCCTTGCCGCTGGGAGCTATTGCTCCGGTGGTCCGCAGATCGCGAGCGGCCTCGATCAGGAACATCCAGCCTTCGGCATGGCGCTGCGCCAGAACGCGGTCGTGGGAGGTGGTCCAGTCGTTCATGCAATTGACGCTAGAAATTGCTGCCTGGCGACGGATCCGCCGTTCTGCGCTGCCAACCCCCTACGAAAGTAGGAGGTCAGCGCAGCAGATCGTCGCAGAGAGCAGGACATACCCCGGCCTAGGCTTGCGAACGTGAACACAGGCAGGGTCTCAAGGTGGGCAGCGGTCGGCGGACGTGCAGCACTAGTGGTGTTCCTCGTGTGGATCGCCGCCATCGACGGAGGACCGGTCGGCCCCGGCTGGCCCCACGTCGCGCTGACCGTCTCGGTGATGGCATGCGGCGTGGTGTTGCTGGTGCCGCGGCTGCGGTGGCCCACTGCCCCACTGCTGGTCACCGCGGTCACCGCGTGGTGGGGGTCCCTCACGGTGACGCTGCTCGCCGTTGTCATGTTCGACCTGGCCGCGGCTCGCCGGACATGGCCGGCGGCGGGCTGCGCCGCCGTCGTGCTGGGCGCCAACGTGCTCGGTTTCCCTGCCACCCGGCTGTGGGCCGATCAGTCCTATGTGACCGCGGCCGTCCTATGGCTCTTCGCCTTCGTCCTCGGACTGTGGTTCGGCAACCGTCGACGTCTGATGCGCGCCCTCGCCGGCGACGTGGAGCACCTGCGCGTCGAGGCGCAGTTGCGTGAGGAGGCCGCGCGGATCGGCGAGCGGTCACGCATCGCCGCAGAGATGCACGATGTCCTCGCGCACCGGCTGAGCCTCATTGCTCTGCACACCGGTGTATTGGCCACCAGGAGCAGCACGCTTCCCGCGCCGGTCGCCGATCGGCTCGCCCTGCTGCGCACCGCATCCACCGAAGCCCTTGCCGACCTGCGCGACGTACTCGGCGCCCTGCGCGAACCCGACCCCACACAACTGGGCGCCGCGCTCAGCCCGGTCCTGAAAGACGTGCAGGAACTGATCGACGAAGCCCGCGCCGCCGGGCAGCGCGTCGGCACCACGACCCACGGCGACCCGGCGCAGGCCCCCACCACCCACCGTCTGGCCATATACCGCATCGTCCAGGAAGCACTGACCAACGTGCGCAAGCACGCCGACGGCGCCATGGTGACCGTGCGCATCGACTACCTGCCGCCGGCCACACTGGTCGAGATCACCAACACCGTCGGCACCGGGGGAAACGCCGCGGACATCGATTCGGGGTACGGGCTGGTCGGTTTGCGAGAGCGCGTCGCTGCCCTCGGCGGACACCTTGATGCCGGACCCGCCGGCGCAGGTGCCTGGCGTCTGGCCGCCCGCATTCCCCAGCCTGCCGAACCCGAACAGAACGGCACCCCAGCATGATCCGCGCCATGATCGTCGATGACGACGCCCTGGTCCGTCTCGGCCTGGCCGACCTCCTCGAAGGCGACCCCGGCATCGACGTCATTGCCCAGGCCGCCGACGGCCTCCAGGCCATCGAGCAGGCCACCGCCCACCGTATCGACGTCGCTCTCGTCGACGTCCGCATGCCCCGCATGGACGGCATCACCGCCACCACCCGGCTCCGGAACCTTCCCCATCCGCCGAAGGTCATCACACTGACCACGTTCGACCTCGACGAGTACGTCTACGACGCCCTGACCGCCGGATCCGACGGGTTCCTGCTCAAGGACACCGACCCCGCAGAGATCCTGCGCGCCGTCCACCTGGTGGCCGCCGGCTCGGCGATGCTCCACCCGACCGCCGCCCGCCGACTCATCGACCGCTACCACGCAACCACCCGGCCCCGGGCGACCGCAGCCCGAGCACGGCTGGACCTGCTCACACCCCGCGAACGGGATGTGCTCGCGCTGCTCGCCCGAGGCGACACCAACGCGGACATCGCCACCCAACTGGCTATGCGCGAAAGCACCGTCAAAACCCATGTCAGCCGCATCCTGACCGCGCTTGAAGTCACCAACCGCGTCCAGGCCGCGCTACTGGCGCGCGACGCAGGACTCGACAACTGACCATCTGACCACGGCCTCGAGGGCCTTCCCCGACCGACGTGGACGAAGTCGCGCGGGATGCCCCCGCTGCGGCGCGGTCGCCGGTACCGCGGGTGCCGACTACGGGCCGTTCAACCCGCTGACCCACGACAAGGTCAACCTCAAGCAGATCACCATCCCTACTCGGACCCCTCGTTCGCGTGAAGTGAGGGAAGGAACTCGCATCCCGAAATCGAACAGGCGTAGCATTGTCGTGTGGCTGAGACCTATGACTTTCCGAGTGACCTGCTCGCTGGTCAGGAGGAGCTGCATCAGGTCAGGGCCGAGCTGTCGGCCCTGCTGAAGCGGCTCCCCTGGTCGGTCGAGCCGCTGGACGGCTTCAGCGACGACCACGGCTGGCGGAAGGTGGAGCGGCCCGCGTCCCCGGGCTGGACGGAAGACGAACAGGCGGAGGTGGAGAAGCTGCGGCAGCGCGAGCACGAGCTCGCGGTGTTCGTCACCACGCACCGCTTCTGGGCGGAGGTCGCCACGGCGGAGCGGGTGGACGCGCGGATGGGGCTGAAGCACGCGCAGGAGGAGCCGCCCGCGGGCCCGGAAGCGGGGTGATTCCGGGCCCGACGGGGGGCGGGGCTCAGGGCTGGGAGGTCTCCGACTCCAGGCTCGCCCGCGTGGTCGCGCCGTAGACGCCGGACTCGTCCGCGCGGATGCCACGGGTCCACTGGTAGCCGCGTACGGCGTCTTCGAGGTGCTTGCCGAAGCGGCCGTCCGCGGAACCCCAGTACAGGTTCAACTGCATGAGCCGTAGCTGGAGTTCGGTGACCTCGGGGCCGCGGTCGCCGCGTCGCAGAACCGGGCCGGGCGCGGGCGCGGGGGGCGGGTCCTCGGCCGTTTCGGTGGCCGTCGCCGTGGCGGACGCCTCGGGGGAGCGGGACGGGGTGGCGGTGGGGGTGGTCGCGCTCGACTGCGATGTGGAGGGGGTGGGGGAGGCCGTCGGTGAGGGGCTGGTGGCCGCGGTGGGGGTGGTGGCGGCCGGGGGAGCGGCGGCGGGGGCCGTGGCAGTCTCCGGCGTGGCCGCCTCGGTCGTACGCTCGGGCACGCTCGCGCGGATGTCCTCGGGGGCAGCACCGTCCCGCGAGGGCGTGTCGTAGGTGAACAGCCCGCTCGCGAAACCGGCCGCCGCGACGGTGGCGATCGCCGCGCCGGCGACCGAGAGGAGGACGGTACGGCGGCGCCGGGGGCTCGGTGCCGTGTTCCCGACGGTGATACCGGCCTCGTCCTGTGCGGCGTGCTCCGCGTCGAACAGGTTCAGGTCGGCCGTGCTCGGCACGGATGCCGTGGTCGACAGCGGCGTGGGTACGGCGGCGTCGGCTGCGCCGCCCTCTATCCGCCGCAGCTCCATGGTGGCGTCGCTCTCCGGCGCCGCCGCGGCGGCATCGACCAGCCGCAACACCATGGTGACGTCCCCACCCGGGGTGCCGCCCTGACCCGCGCCCGTGGCGGGGCCCATGGCAGCACTCGCCCCCGCCTGTCGGGCGTCGGCGCCGGGGTTGGGGTCGGCACTCGACCCGGTGCCTGTGCCTGTGTGCGGACCCGCGCCCGTTCCGGGGCCGGTGCCCGTGGGCTCACCCGGGGCACCCGACCCACTCACGCCCGCGCCGGCACCCGCGCCCCCAGCCGGTTCCCCGGCCGCGCCTTCGGCGGAGGCCGGTGCGGCGCCGCTGCCCCTCGCGTTTCCGGTGGCTGCCTCGGCCATGGTGGAGTCCAGGTCGACGTACGGCCGAATACGGAGCGGGTCGAAGTCCTCAGCCGCCGCCGCTGCCGCCGTGCGGGTGTCGCGAAGGGCGTCGGAGACGCGTTGCGCGCAGGGGCACGAGGCGGTGTTGTCCGGCTCCCGCGGCACCCCACACTCAGGACAAGGCACCCCCGAACCCCCTGGCCCACTCTCCGGGCTTACGCCCCCTTGAGGACCTGGGCCGCTCTCCGGGCTTGCGCCGCTCTTATGTCCTACGCCGCCCTGAGGGCCCTGAGGGGCAACGCCCCCCGCCGGGCCTGCGCCGCGCTGAAGGTCCACTCCGCCTTCGGGACCCGCCCCGCCCTGAGGGCCTGCCCCACCCGCTGACCCCGAGCCGACCTCCGGGCCTGCGCTGCCTTGAGGGCCTGGTCCGCTCTTCGGGCTCGTGCCTGCTTGAGGGCTTGCGCTCCCCTTCGGGCCTACTCCGCCCCGAGGGTCCGTGCCGTTCCTCGGGCCAGCGCCGTCCTGCGAGGCCGCGCCTTTCGCCACCCGGCCCCCTGAGCCTGCGCCGCTTCTCGGGCCCGCGCCCCCCTGAGAGCCCGCGTTCCCCTTCGGGCCTACTCCGCTCTGAGGGGCCGCGCTTCCCGTCGGGACTGCGCCGTGCCGGGGGTCCACTGCGCCCTTGAGGCCCGCCCTGCTCTGAGGGCTTGTCCCACCCGCCGGGCCTGAGCCGACCTCCGGACCTGCGCCGCCTTGAGGGGCTGGGTCGCTCTTCGGGCTCGTGCCCGCTTGAGGGCTTGCGCTTCCCTTCTGGCCTACTCCGCCCTGAGGGGGCGTGCCGTTCCTCAGGCCAGCGCCGCTTTCCGGGCTTGGGCCGCTCTGAGTGGCCGCGCTTCCCGTCGGGACTGCGCCGTGCCGGGGGTCCACTCCGCCCTTGGGGTCGACCCCGCTCTGAGGGCTTGCGTCACCCGCCGGGCCTGAGCCGATCTCCGGGCCTGCGCTGCCTTGAGGGGATGGGCCGCTCTTCGGGCTCGTGCCTGCTTGAGGGCTTGCGCTCCCCTTCGGGCCTACTCCGCCCTGAGGGTCCGTGTTGTTCCTCGTGTCAGCGCTGCTTTCCGGGCTTGCGCTGCTCTGAGGGGCTGCGCCTCCCGTCGGGACTGCGCTGCGTCGGGGGTCCATCCCGCCTTGAGGGTCTGCCCCGCTCTGAGGGCCTGTCTCCCCCGCCGGGCCTGCGCCGCCGTGAGGGCTTGCGCCTCCCTGAGGACCTGCGCCGCTCTTCGGGCTCGTACCCGCCTGAGGGCCCGCGTTCCCCACGCCGGTCCTCGGGCCTGCGCCCCCCTGAGGGCCTGGTCCGCTCTGCGCACCCGCGCCGCTCTCCGGGCCCGCCCCACCCCGGGGGTCCGTCCCGCCCCCCGGGCCCGCGCCCCCCTTGACGTCCGTGCCGCCCTGGGCGCCTACCCCGCCCTGAGGGCCCGCGCCCCCCGACGCGCCCGCCCCACCCCCCGAGCCCGCGCCTTCCTGGGCTCCCGGGTCCGTCCCGTTTGTCGGGTGTGGGTTGTCCTGAGGGCCAGTCGTGCCCTTCGGATCCGTCATGTTTGTGTCCGCTCCCCTCGCGTCCCCGCGCGATCTCCAGAGATTATGCAGACCTCCCACACATCTCCTTCCCGGAAGCCCCCCGGAATGGCGGATTCCGAGGAGGTCCCCGCGGGACTCAACAGGCCATAACGGGTGACACCGTTCACGATGGAAGATGGGAAAAAGGGAGCCCCGGGAGGTCCCATGGCCCTGGAGACGCACGGCACCGCACAGGACGCGAAGGGCACGTACAACGTCCCCGGAAACGTCCTCGTCCCGATCGGTGCCCTGCTCCTCGGACTGCTGCTCGCCGCACTCGACCAGACCATCGTGTCGACCGCGCTGCCCACCATCGTCAGCGACCTCGGCGGACTGGAGCATTTGTCCTGGGTCGTCACCGCCTATCTCCTCGCGTCGACCGCCGCCACCCCCCTGTGGGGCAAGCTCGGCGACCAGTACGGCCGAAAACGGCTCTTCCAGCTCGCGATAGTGATCTTCCTGATCGGCTCCGCGCTGTGCGGCATGGCGCAGAACATGCCCCAGCTGATCCTCTTCCGGGCGCTCCAGGGACTGGGCGGCGGCGGCTTGATCGTGCTGTCGATGTCGATCGTCGGGGACATCGTGCCGCCCCGCGAACGCGGCCGTTACCAGGGACTGTTCGGCGCCGTCTTCGGCACCACCAGCGTGCTCGGACCGCTGCTCGGCGGCCTGCTCACCGAGCAACTGAGCTGGCGCTGGGTCTTCTACGTCAACCTCCCCGTCGGCATCGTCGCCCTCGCCGTGATCGCCACCTCCCTGCGCATCCCGCGCCGTACCGCCCACCACGTCATCGACTACCTCGGCACCTTCCTGATCGCCGCGGTCGCCACCTGTCTGGTTCTGGTCGCCTCCCTCGGCGGCACCACCTGGGCCTGGGGCTCGCCCCAGATCATCGGGCTCGCCGTGCTCGGCGTCGTCCTGATCGCGGTCTTCGTCGGCGTGGAGCGCAGAGCCGCCGAACCCGTCCTGCCGCTGGAGCTCTTCCGCATCCGCACCTTCACGCTCGCCGCCCTCATCAGCTTCATCGTCGGCTTCGCGATGTTCGGCGCGATGACCTACCTGCCCACGTTCCTCCAGGTCGTACACGGCGTCTCACCGACCATGTCGGGTGTGCACATGCTGCCGATGGTGGTGGGCCTGATGCTGTCCTCGACCGTCTCCGGGCAGATCGTCAGCCGTACCGGCCGCTGGAAGGTGTTCCCGATCGCCGGCACCGGGGTCACCATGATCGGGCTGCTTCTGCTGCACCGGCTCGACGAGCACAGCTCCACGGCCCTGATGAGCACGTACTTCTTCGTCCTCGGGCTGGGCCTCGGCCTGGTCATGCAGGTCCTCGTGCTCATCGTGCAGAACGCCGTCTCGTACGAGGATCTCGGCGTCGCCACCTCCGGCGCGACCTTCTTCCGTTCCATCGGCGCCTCGTTCGGCGTCGCCATCTTCGGTTCGTTCTTCGCGAGCCGCCTCGGCAGCGAACTCGTCGCCGCCTTCCGGGGCGTGCACCTGCCGCCCGGGGTCACGCCGGGCACGCTCCAGGCCGACCCGCGGGGCATCGGCGTACTGCCGCCGCCGCTGCGCCCGGCGGCCCTGCACGCGTTCTCGGTGTCCATCACCGACGTCTTCCTGTACGCGGCTCCGGTCGCCCTCCTCGGCTTCGTACTGGCGTGGTTCCTGAAGGAGGACCCGTTGCGCGGCTCGGTGACGGCGCCGGACGGGACGGAGACGCTGGCCTCCAACCCGGTCGAGCGGTCCTCGTACGACGAGGTGTGCCGCGCGCTGTCGGTGCTCGGCACCCGTGACGGGCGGCGGGAGGTCTACCGGAAGATCAGCGAACGGGCCGGGTACGACCTGCTGCCGGGGGCGAGCTGGCTGCTGCTGCGGATGCGGAAGTACGGCTCGGTGGAGCCCGGTGTGCTCGCCGAGCACGGGGCCGTACCACTGCGCGTCGTCATGGCGGCCGCCCGCCAGGTCGAGGAGCGGCACCTGGCCGTGCGCGAGGGACTCGACCTGTATCTGACCGAGCAGGGCCGCGCGGCCGCCGACCGGCTGGCCCGGGCCCGCGAGGAATCGCTGGCGGAGCTGCTGGGCGACTGGTGGGGACCGGAGCGGCCCACCGACCTGGACCGGCTGGTGAAGCAACTGACCGACGAGATGTGCGGCTCCCGCCGCGAACACCCACAACCCGACCCCACCCCAAAGTTCACCTGACCGCCATGTCCACACCGAGGCCCTCGCCCGGGGTCAGGTCCTTGCGGAACCAGTGCTCGGCGTACCGGTCGTCGTTGTGCCGCTCGGTCTCCGTGTAGCCGAGGCGCGCGTACAGGGCGCGGGCCTCCACCAGGTCGCCGCGGGTGTCGAGGATCATGCGGGTGGCGCCGAGGCCGCGCGCCGCCTGCTCGGCGGTGGTCACGAGCAGCGGGGCACCGCCCCGGCCGCGCCGGTTCTCGTGCACAAAGACCCGGGTCAGTTCGGCGGTGACCGGGTCCAGAAGCCGTACGCCCGCACAGCCCGCGGGCTCACCGTCGTACCGGGCGACCAGCAACTGCCCGGTGGGCGGGGTGAGTTCGGTACCCGATACGGCGGCGATCTCCCGTTCGAGCTCGACGGGGTCGGTACGGTGTCCCGCGTACCGCAGATACCAGCGGTCGCTGACCTCCGTGTAGTACGCCCGCCACAGCGCGGCCGCGACGGCGGAGTCGACGGGTTCCGGGGCGATGGTCCAGGTCATGGCCGACATTGTCGGGAGACGTCCGGGCCCGTGCGCAACCGGATATCCGCGGGCCGGGCACGCCGTCGTCCCGGGTGACCAACAACTGCCCAGACAGCGGCCCCGAAGGGGCGCGGGGCTGTATCGATATGCGGCTCCGCCGCGTGGGCGCGATCAGCCACGATGGTGCCGCAGACGAAGGGTGGGCCGGTATCCGACCGGGACGGTCTACGTGGCCTCGGGGTCACGGCGTCGGTGCCACTCGCGTGCGACCTCGTCGGCGTCGTACGGCTTCATGCCGAGCGGGGGACCCGGTGGCGGCTTGAACATCATGTCGCGGATCTTGACGTTTATCTCCGTGACGATCTTCCGCGCGATCCGCTCGGAGGGAGCCGCGTAGGCAGCCACGAGCGCGTCCTCCGCCTCCTTGCGCAGGGCCAGAGCTGGCGGCAGGAAGGCCAGCCCCTCGCGGGCCATCTTGCGCCTGACCCACCACAGTTCGTCGTACGTGGCGTCGACATCCCGCGGCAGCGGCTTGCCCGCGCCCGTGAGCCGGTCGAACTCGCCGCGCCCCTGCGCATCACGGATCTGCTTGTCGACCCAGGACTCGAACGGGACGCCCGGTGGCTTTCGCTCGGTCATGTGTCCATTGTGCCGGACGCGGTGGGGTCGGGCGATTTATCATTCGGCCGCTGCTGCAAGGGCAGTTCATGACGGAACACCGCACTTCAGGGGGAACGCACGTGCTCGAACTCACCATGGCCACCGTCTCCGGGGCCGACGCGGGTGCCACGGCCGGGATGCTCATGGCCGACGCGCCCAGCGAGCCGGGCGCGGCGCTGCGCGTGGGCCGGGACGCGGCCGTGTGCCGGCTCGCCACGCCCGACGACTGGCTGTTCGTCTCCCGGGTGCACCTGGAGTTCCTGTGCGGCCCGGAGGGCGGCTGGCAGCTGACCTGGCTGCGCGGCTCGCAGCCCGATCCGTCCTCCGTGGTGCGGCTGACGGTGGGGGAGTACGCCCAGACCGTCGCGTACGGGGCCAGTGTGGCGCTCCCGCGGGGTGGCTCCGGGGAGATAATCATCCAGGACCGCACCGGGCCGCGCAGCGTGAACGTGGGCTTCTACCACGAGGTGTAGCGTCCGCGCAGCAGCCCCGATCCCACCGTCACGGCAGTACGCGGGCCATGGCGAAGCCGTCGTAGCCCTTGCTGCCCACCGTCTGGATCGCCGTGCCGGACAGTCTGGGGTGGGCGGCGATCAGCTCGATGGCGGCGCGGGTGCCCACGACGTCGGGCTCGTCGCTCTCCGCGTCGAGCACGCGGCCACCGCGGACGACGTTGTCCACGACGATCAGGCTGCCGGTGCGGGTGAGGCGCAGCGCCCACTCCACGTAGTTCGGGTTGTTGACCTTGTCGGCGTCGATGAAGACCAGGTCGAAGGGGGCCGGGTTCTCGTCGGCGAGCTTGGGCAGCGACTCCAGGGCCGGGCCCACCCGCACCTCGACGAGCCTCTCCAGGCCGGCGCGGGCGATGTTGCGGGTGGCGATCTCGGCGTGCTTGGCGCTGTACTCCAGGGAGATCAGGCGGCCGTCGGCGGGCAGGGCGCGGCCGAGCCAGATGGTGCTGTAGCCGCCGAGCGTGCCGATCTCCAGGATTCGCCGGGCGTCCTGGATCTGGGCCAGGAGCTGGAGGAACTTGCCCTGGTTCGCGGTGACGTTGGCGTGCGGCAGCGCTGCGGCTTCGCTGTCGCGCAGGGCTGCCTGGAGTGCCTCGTCGTCCGGCGAGAGGTGGCTGGTGAAGTAGAAGTCGACGTCGTCCCAGAGCTGCGACCCGCTCATGGCCCTTGCCTTTCCGTGTCCGGTACCTGTCGAGTACCCACCACCGCCGGCGACGACCGGCCCCGGCCAGTCTCCCCCTGCCTGAGGCTCGGCCGCGTCAGGGGGTGCCTGGGTATGTCGCCTGCGGTGTCCCTGCGGGGCTTGGCCGCGTCAGGGGGTGCCTCGTGTATGTCGTCTGGCGGCTGCGGCGGCGTCGTGGCTGATCGCGCAGTTCCCCGCGCCCCTTTGGGGCGGTGTTCCTGGCCGGGTTTGGCTGTCTAGGGGGCCTGGGCCTGTCGTCTGGCGGCTGCGGCACCGTCGTGGCTTGTCGCGCAGTTCCCCGCGCCCCTTTGGGGCGGTGTCCGTGGCCGGGTTTGGCTGTCTAGGGGGTGCGGCGCCGTCGTGGCTGATCGCGCAGTTCCTCGCGCCCCTTTTGGGGCTAGCCGTGTTGGGTAGGTGCTGGGACTGCTGGGAGGGGTTCCAGGGAAGGTGGGGAACCTGGTAGGGGGTGGCCTGCTGATTCTGGGATTCGCCATGTTGCGATTCCGCCGATCACCGCCGCCCCCATCATGTAGTACGCGGGCATCATCATGTCCCCCGTCGCCCCGATCAGCGCCGTGACCACCAGCGGAGTCGTGCCGCCGAACAGGGAGACCGAGATGTTGAAGCCGATCGACAGGGAGCCGTAGCGGACCCGGGTCGGGAACAGGGCGGGCAGCGCCGCCGGCATCGCCGCCGTGAAGCAGACCAGCAGCAGCCCCAGCGCCCCCATGCCGAGCGCGACCGCGAGCAGGCTGCCCTGGCGGATCAGCAGCAGGGCGGGGACCGAGAGAAAGAGGAAACCCGCGCAGCCTGCCGCTATCACCGGGCGGCGGCCTATCCGGTCGGTCAGCGCGCCCGCGAACGGCTGCACGATCATCATCAGCGCCATCACCCCGAGCACCACCAGCAGTCCGTGCGTCTCGTCGTACTTCAGCTCGCTCGTCAGATAGCTCGGCATGTACGACAGCAGCATGTAGTCGGTGACGTTGAAGACCAGGACCAGTGCCATGCAGAGCAGCAGCGCGCGCCACTGGCCCGCCACCATCTCCCGCAGCGGCACCTTCCGGCGGCTCGACTCGGCCTTCTCGAGCTGCGCCGCGAACGCCGGGGTCTCCTCAAGCCGCATCCGCAGATACAGCCCGATGATCCCCATCGGACCCGCGATCAGGAACGGCACACGCCAGCCCCAGGACACCAGGTCGTCCGCCGACAGCAGCGCCGTCATCAGTGTCACCAGCCCCGCCCCGCCGATGTACCCGGCCAGCGTGCCGAACTCCAGCCAGCTGCCGAAGAAGCCCCGCCTGCGGTCCGGCGCGTACTCGGCGATGAACGTCGACGCGCCCGCGTACTCACCGCCGGTCGAGAACCCCTGCACCAGCCGCGCAGCGAGCAGCAGCAGCGGCGCCCCGACCCCGAGCGTCGCGTACGACGGGATCAGGCCGATCGCGAACGTGCCCGCCGCCATCATGATCATGGTGAGGGCCAGCACCTTCTGCCGGCCCACCCGGTCGCCGAGCGGACCGAAGACCATCCCGCCCAGCGGCCGGACCAGGAAGGCCGCCGCGAAGGCGCCGAAGGTCGACAGCAGTTGCGCGGTCGGATTGCCGGACGGGAAGAACACCTTGCCCAGCGTCACCGCGAGATAGCTGTAGACACCGAAGTCGAACCACTCCATGGCGTTGCCCAGCGCGGCGGCCTTCACGGCGCGCCTGACAAGCGCCGGATCGGTCACGGTGACCCGCGCGCCGCCCGGACAGCCCGGAACGGTCCCCTCAGGCGGGGTGACGGACGGGGTGACAGCTGGGGCGGCCCGCAAAACTGCGCTCGCCTACCTCTCGACGGGGACAGGAACAGGCCCACCGCGGCAGGCCAAAAAGTGACCATAGGTGGAATTACGCCCCTTACGTACCGTACGCACCTCACCGCACAGCGCAGCCAAACATCCCCCCAGCAGGCACGCAGCCCCGCCCCGGCACCCCCGCACATTCCTCCCGTTGTGATCCATATCGCTCCCCGCCGGGGCAGCAGCGCCTCCGGCGCACTATCGTCTTCCGGACAAAAGCCGGGCGGACGTCAGGTGAAGCGGGGGTTTCCCGCGTCACTCCGCAGGGGGCTGCGGCTCTTCATAGGGTGCGCAGAGCGAATCCGCAGGGGACGTGCGGGACGGATGGGGCGGGAGGCCGACAAGGCGTGGCGAACGTGGAGCACAGTGGGCGACCGGGGGAGGGCTTCGCGGGAGCGCCGGCCAGGGCCCGCCTCAAGGCGGCCAGGCTGGTCCTGTGGGGGGTGGCCGCGATCCTCGCGGTGCGCCAGTCGGCCGTCGTCCTCGGCTCACCCCGCGGGGAGCGGCTGACGGATCTGGAGACCTGGGTCGGCCCCAACGGCGTGCTGCACGTCAACGGCTCCCTGTACGACTCGACCCGGTTCACCGGCACCCCCTTCGGCGGCCTGGTGCTCAAGCCGCTCACCCGCGCCGCCGAGCAGACCCTCGGCTGGGGCTGGACCTTCGGCACGCTGCTGCTGGTCGTCGCCCTCGGCCTGGTCGCCGCCCGCGCCCTGCCCCAGCCGGTCAGCCGCCGCACCGCGCTGCTGGCCGCCCCGGTCGCGATCAGCCTGCTGATGCTGTCCCTGCCCGTCCGCAACACGCTGTGGCTGGGCCAGACCAGCGTCATACCCGTGCTGCTCGTCCTGCTCGGCTGCTTCGCCGTCCGCGGGGAACGGGCCGGCGGCCTGTGCATCGGCGTCGCCGCCGCGCTCCAGCCGACCGTCCTGCTGTTCGCCCCGCTGCTCTGGTTCACCGGCCGCCGCCGCGCCGCCGTCTCCGCCGCCGGCACCTTCGCCGCGGCCACCGCGCTCGCCTGGGCCGCGATGCCGCACGACTCGCACACCTACTGGGTGCACCACATGGCGGGCGTCGGCCTCGGCGGCAAGGCCGACGCCCTCGCCAACCAGTCCCTGCACGGCGCCCTGCTCCGCCTCGACCTGACAGGCCCGCTGGAGATAGGCGTCTTCCTGGTGCTCGGCGCGGTCGTCGCGACCCTCGCCCTGCGCCGCGCCGTCCGCTACGCCCACGACGGCCAACTGCTGCTCGCCGTCGCGATCACCGGCTGCGCGGCCGTCGCCGTGTCGCCGACCACCTGGCAGCACCAGCTGCTGTGGGTGCTGCTCGCGGTCGTCGGCCGGGTCGGCAGGCGCGCCTCCGACCGCTACGTCTGGCCGGTCGCCGTGGTCCTGGTGACCACGTTCCCGGCGAAGATGATGCTGCCGAACATGCCGGTGGTGTACCCGCTGCGGGACAACATCGTGCTGCTCGCGGCCATCGCCGCCGCCACCGCGGTGCCGTTCCTGTCGCGCACCTCGCCGTACTACGCGAGCCCGGTCCCGACGGAGTACGCCAAGCCGGTCCCCGCCCGTTTCCGGCACGTCCCGCTCCTGCCGTTCCTCCGCCGGGTCCTCACCCGGCCCAACCTCCTCCTCGAACTGCTGCTCATACGCGTCACCTACGCCGCCTACCAGCAGGTCCGGCTCGCCGCGACCGGCGGCAGCAACTCCGAGGGCCGGGCCACCGCCGAACACCACGGCCGGCTGATCCTCGACCTCGAACGCTTCCTGCGCCTCGACATCGAGCACGCGGTCAACCACGCCGTCGTCAAGATCGACTGGCTGCGGAACTTCTTCGACTTCTACTACGAGTCGTTCCACTTCGTCGTCCCGCTCAGTGTGCTCGCCGTCCTCTACTGGCGCCGCCCCGTCGACTACCGCTGGGCCCGCACCTCCCTCGGCTTCGCCACCCTGCTCGCCCTGGCCGGCTTCTGGCTGTTCCCGCTGGCCCCGCCCCGCCTGATGCCGGGCTTCGGCATCATCGACACCGTGCACGGCGTCCAGGACTTCTCCAAGCCGGACTACGGCACCCTGACCGCCCTCACCAACCAGTACGCGGCGATGCCCTCGCTGCACTTCGGCTGGTCCCTGTGGTGCGGTGTGGTCATCGCGGTCATCGCCCCGAAGTGGTGGATGAAGGCGCTGGGCCTGCTGCACCCGCTGTTCACGGTGTCCGCCATCGTCGCGACGGGCAACCACTGGGTGCTGGACGCGGTGGGAGGGGCGGCGGTGGTGGGTGCCGGTTTCGCCCTGACGTATCTCCTGACGGGACCGCGCCGGGTGGACCGGGCGGACGAATCCCGGCCCGGTGTTCCCGGCGCGGAGGGCTCGACTGCCGCTCGGGTATCTCCCGCGGCGGTCTCCCCGCCGTCAAGTTGATCGTGAGTCGATCGTGATCAGCCGAACAGCCGGGAACCGAGCGGGCGTTGCCGGTCGAAGCCGGGGAGGATCAGGAATGTCGCGCTGGCGGTCGTGGTGGTGAAGGGCAGCAGCGCGTCGGAGTTGTCCATGTGGGTGAGGGTGGCGGTGAAGGTCCGCAGGTCGTTCTGGAAGCTGATGAAGAGCAGGCCGGGGGCGGGCTCGTCGGTGCTGTAGGAGCGGCGGAGCATGTGTCCGACCCCGACCACGGTGGAGTGCGCTCGGCGCGCGTGGGCGTCCGCGGGGACGAGATAGCGCCCGTCCGGTGTCTTGGCCCCGAGTTCCGGGCCCGAGGCGGCGGTGCCGCCGGAGAGGGGGACGCCGCTGGCCCGGCGCCGCCCGAAGACCGCTTCCTGTTCGGCCACGGACAGGGCGGCGAACCGCGGCAGGTCGAGTTCCATGCGCCGCAGTACGGCAAGGGTGCCGCCGGCGACCGCAGGGGGCCCCGCCAGCCACAGGTCGCGTTGTTGTTCGGCGCTCGTGTGCGGGCCCACGATGCCGTCGATGAAACCGAGCGGGTTGCGCGGTGCGGTGAGGCCGTTGCCGACGGACACGTTCGTACCGCGGCGTGCGGACTGGCGCCAGCGTTCGCGGATGCGGTCACCGGCCTGGTCCAGCAGCATGGCGGCGACGACCGGCAGGAGCAGCGCGTCGCTGGCGCAGATCTGTATCAGCAGGTCACCGCCGCGTGCCTGCGGGGCGATCCGCTCGCGGGAGAAGCGCGGCAGGTCGGTCGCGCCGGGCAGCGAGGCACCGGCCGTGCGCACCAGCCGGGGGCCCACACCGACGGTCACGGTGAGGTCGCCGGGCGGCAGGCCGAGCAGTCGCGTGTCGGTCCCCGCTGTGAGGGTGCGGATGGCCTCGCCGAGTTCGGCAAGCAACGGGCCGGGGGCCACGGTGTCATCGAGGTCGGCCACCACGGCGAGCAGGTTGGGCTGGGCCGGCTGGGGGAGCGTGATGCCTGCCTGATGGCGGCCCGTCGCCGGAACCGGCTTGGGCGTGGCCTCCGGGGCAGAGGCGGCAGGGGCGTGCCGGCCCGGCTGGGCGGAGTCCGATGTGCACCCGGCGGCCAGACCGGCGGCCATCATGGCGCCGGTGACATCGAGGAACGTGCGGCGTGACGGGTGGTGATCGGCTCGGCGCATGGGGTGCAGAATGCCACACCCCGAATCGCGCGTACCGGTCAACCCGGCGATTTTGGCGTGGAATTGGGTACCATGCCAGAATAGGATCATGTCTCGATCAGCTCTTCGCGTACTGGCGGCGGTAGTTGGCACGCTGACACTGGTGTCAGGCTGCGGCGGCGATGGCGGATCGGGCGAGGGCGAAGGCCGGCGTCCGGCCGGTGCGGACGTGACGATCCGCGTGCCTGCCGATGCCCCGACGATCTCGGCTGCGGTGTCCCTGGCTCGCCCCGGTGACCTGGTGCTGGTCGCGCCGGGCGTGTACCACGAGTCGGTGAGGATCGACACGGCGCGCATCACGCTGCGCGGTTCGTCCCGGGACAAGGTCGTCATCGACGGGCGGTTGCAGCAGCCGAACGGCGTCGTCGTCTCGGCGCCCGGGGTGGCCGTGGAGAACCTGACCGTGGAGAACAACACGCAGAACGGGGTCCTGATCACCGGTTCGGCGAAGGCGGCCGCCGGCCTGCCGGGGAGCAGCGGCGGCTACGACACCGGCGACGAGCCCGTCACCTTCCTCAAGTCGTTCCTGGTCTCCCACGTGACCGCGACCCGCAACGGTCTGTACGGAATCTACGCGTTCTCCGCCCAGAACGGTGTCATCGAGCACTCGTACGCGTCGGGCGGCGCCGACTCGGGGATCTACGTCGGCCAGTGCAAGCCCTGCAACATCGTGGTGCGGGACAACGTCGCCGAACTCAACGCGGTCGGCTACGAAGGCACCAACGCCAGCGAGGACATGTACGTGGTCGGCAACCGCCTGGTCGGCAACCGGGTCGGACTCACCACCAACTCCAACCACCAGGAGAAACTGCTGCCGCAGAAGGGCTCCGTCATCGCGGGCAATCTGATCGGCTCCAACCAGCAGACGGCCACCCCGGAGCAGGCAGACGGCGGGTGGGGCATCGGCGCCGGCATCGACGGCGGCAGCGAGAACCGGTTCGTCCGCAACCGCATCGCCGGCAACCGCAACGCCGGGCTGGTGATCACCGCGACCGCCGACATACCTCCGGTCGGCAACCAGATCGTGGACAACACGTTCACCGGCAACGGCGTCGACGTCGGCTGGACGTTCCCCACCGCCACGCGGGGACGGGGCAACTGCCTGCGGGGCAACGATCTGCGCACCACTGTGCCCGCACGGCTGGCGACGACCGCGGCCTGCCCGCTGCCGGCCGGGTCGTCCTCGCCGGCCGGCACGTGGGCGGCGCCGACGGCACCCGGTGGCATCCCGTTCACCGAGGTCGCGGCGCCTGCTCCGCAGCCGGAGTTCCCCGATGCCGCCACCGCGGGCGCCACCGTCGTCCCGCGCGTCCCGGCGCTGCCGAGGACGGAGGACGTCCGGCTGCCGCCGGCGTCCCTGCTCGCCGCGAACGCGCGGGTGCGGAACCCCTGAACAGCGGCTACCGGGCCGGGGTGGTTCCGGGTACCGGCTCGACCGGAACGTATGCGTGGGTGTCGAAATCGATGACCACCGGCTCCGGCTGCGAATCCACGCTGACGCGGACCCGGTACATGGTGCCGTCGGAGCCGATCCAGTAGCGCACGTTGCCCGCCGTACCGGAGCGGTCGGGGGAGGACGGCCCGGTCATGACGTCCACCCGGCGCCCGTCCACCTGCTCCCGCCCCCACCAGGCGGCGCCGTTCTGCGGCAGCAGTTCGGCGTTGTCCGGCCGGTCGCCGCCGAGACCGAGCGCGATGGACAGGGAGGTGTCCAGCGCGCTGCCGGACGACAGCAGTGGACGGTCGTACCAGCCCGAACGGGGCGGCGACGCGGGTGCGTGCGCCGGGGCGTCCGTCATCGGGCGGACGCGCACCGAGGTGGGCGTCCACTGGATCAGCCCGTCGCTGGACTTGTCGCGCCCCGTGCCGTGCACCACGCCGTAACCGACCTTGCGCCGGTAGTCGACGGACCCGGTGACGGTCAGTCCGCTGGCAGTGCCCGGCACGGTGATCGTCATCGCGCGGCCCTGCGCCTGGTAGTTGCGGAATCGCGTGATCGCCAGCCGGTTCGCCTCATCCGTCGTCAGCGGGCGCGGACCGTCGGCTCCGCCGTCGGCGACCAGGAACGCGGTCACCGCGGCCATCGCGGCCATCGCGACGGCCGCGATGCCGATGAAGGCCGCGGCCCGGCGCGACCGCGGCCATCGGCGACGGCCGGCCGGACGACCCGGTGGGGCTTGCCGGATTCTCATGCTCCGCACGCGGTTCGACGCTGACACGGTCCGATTCATCCTTTCGATCGCCACACCGTCCGGCCGCCGCGGGCTCGCGGCGGCACTCGGCAGTCCGGTGGCAGACCACGCCAAGGCCGGCCCTTGTGGACCGGCCGAGGCGTGATGTGCCCGTCCGCGCCGTCCGGATCGCGGACGGGCAGATCAGCGTTGTGCGGTTCGTTCAGTGGTGCCGGGCGCGACGATTCCGGGTCACGTACGCGATGACCAGGCCCGCACCCACCAGCAGACCGACGATGCCGATCATCGCCGCCACCCCGGCCGTCCCGGTGCTCGCCAGCGAACCCCCGCCGCCACCGGCCGGGGCCGGGTGGTTGGCAGGCGGCGTGGAGACCGCGGGCGGCGTCGGAGTCGGTGTCGGGGTCGGCGTGGAGGTCGGCGTCGGGGTCGGCGTCTCCTTCGGGATGTACACCCCGGCGTCGATCGTGTGATCGACCTCGCCCGGCTTGTCCGGCGCCGTGACAGGCGCGTAGCCGTTGCACAGCGGTCCGGTGGTCGGCGGGGTCACATTGGAGTCGTGCGCTCGGTCGGCACCGGCCCGCGGGAGCGTGAACCTCAGCTCGCTCGCCGGGGGTTGCTCGGGCACCTGGCTGGTGTCCGCGGTGCACACGTCGAACTGCACCGTGTACTTCGCGCCCGGCGTCAGCTCGTACTCGGCGCCGACACCACCGAAGTAGTACTCGCCGGCGGCGTCGGTCCTGGTCGTGGCGACCTTTTTGCCGTCCGCGTCCAGCAGGTTGATCGTCGCCCCCGGCAGCAGCACGTGCCCCGGGTCCTGGAGCCCGTTGTGGTCCTCGTCGAACCACACGACGTTGCCGATCTGGATCGGCGCGTTCGCCGCCGCGTACGCGATGTCACCGAGCCCGCCGGCCTTGCCGAAGCCGCCTTGTTCCCGGCTGACGAACTGGAACCCGTTGGCGGTCGGGTTGTTGCCCGGGCCCTCACCGGTCGTGATGTCGTGGTAACCGGTCCCTGAGGTCGCGACGTTGACGACCGGGTCGAACTCCGTGCTGACCACCCACTGCTGCTGCGGGATGTAGGCCACCGACCCCAGCGCGGTCTCCTGGTGCGAGTTGGCATAGAAGTCGCCCGGGAAGTACTCGACGACATCGGCGGCCTGGCCGCCATTGTTGGCGGTGGTGGCGTGGTTGGGGCAGCTCCCGGTGCCTTCCCACTGGTATTCACCGGTGGGAGTGGCGCAGACCATGGTGATGTCACCACCGGACATGCCGCTTTCCGCCGTGTCGTTCCCCGGGCGGGGGTCAAGACCTCCCCAGCCGAGCACGTCCATGAACCGGTCGCGGAAACCCAGGATCATCGAGCCGTCGCGGGCGAAGGCGAGGGAGGCCAACTCCGGCTGGGGATCGATGAAGGCGCCGCCCGACTTCCGGTCGTCCCACGTGTCCAGGCTCGTGTTCCACGGGTTCCACTGACTGCCCTTGACGTTGCCGCCGAAGACGTTGCCGCGTTTGGCCGTCAGCGGGTGGCTCAGCACCGTGGTGAACCGCTTGCCGTCGTAGGTGGAGACGACGGCTTTCAGGTCCGCGCGCTGCTGTGTGCTCTCCGCGCTGCACACGCCGCCGACGTACAGCGTGTTGTTGTGGACCTGGAGACCGAACGGCCGCCAGTCGTCGGGGCTCGCGCACCCCGGGTCCGGGATCCGGACCGTCGACTTGGGCGCCGCGGCCCTGGCCCCTGTCGCGTCGAAGCTCACCAGGCTGCGGGTCCGCAGGTTCACCGCGTACAGCGTGGAGCCGTCCGCCGACAGGGTCAGGCCACCGATGCTCTCCTTGCCCGGCGCCTCGGTGAACCCGGGATCCTTGATCATGTTGGCGGTGTCGTGCTGCGTCACCGCGGCGTCCGGCACCCGCGCGAACAGCTCAGGCGCACCGGAGCCGTTGACCGGCACCGTGTAGATCGCGCCCCCGCCCTGCGGCCCGTACGGGGCGTACCGGCGGGCGAACGCGCTCTGGAACAGCCGGGTCCGGTCCTTGTCGTACGCCAACCCGAACGTCGTGCCCACCTGGTCCTGCGTGGCCAGCGTGGTCGGGCACGCCACATCGGTGGGACACGTGCCCCGGACCTTCGTCCCGAACGCCACCAACGCCCGGTTCTCGCCCCCGTTGGGGCCGTTGTGGATCGGTACGAAGTACCGCGAGTCCGGCAGCGCGTAGTCGGCCGGATCCCACACTCCCGCCACAACAGAAACGTTTCTGCTACCCGATACGTCGACGAACGACGTGAAGCTGTCGAAGTGGTTCTCGGCCGTCGACGCGGGCGCCGCCTGCAGATAGTCGCTGTACGGCGCCGGGATGCTGACGTCGACGCGGTACTGGCCGCCGCTCAGCACGGTCGACTGCGACACCACGACCTTTCCGGTGGCATCCGTGACGCCGGTGACGACGTGCCCGGCGGGGTCGGAGACCTTCACCTTCATGCCCCGCTGCGGGACGTCCATCGTCGTATTGATCACGCCGGTGCCGAAGAAGTCGCGCAGCACCTCGACCGTCAGCGTGCCGTCGTCGGCCGAAGCGGTGGCCGGTCCGGCCGTCGCTCCCACGGCGCCGCCTGCCAGCAGAAGAACAGATATCGCGATGCGCGCCGGTGGCTCCACAAGCCTCCGCGCTAACCGGCGCGAGTCTCTGCCGAGTTGGTTCATGGCGTCACACTCCACACTTCTCGTGTCGTGAAAAAAGAAAAGGGCCCCACTGCTGTTGCGTGGACCACTTCGAGGTGAGGTTCTTCGCTGCTCGATCCCGGTGCTTTCGCCTCCACCGCCGACCTCACCGACCGCCGTCGCGAGCGGCGTGCAGAATCGTATCTCCTGAAGTCTCGCCGTCTCAGCAGAACCCCTCGCATCCATCGGGATCCACGATGGTCTCCGAGCTCAGAGACCGGCGACCGGAAGAATGTGCGAGTGAACTGACGGCTGAACCAGGCCACTTCGGGACGCCGAGCGGGGACGGTTGCTCGTACAAGGCTCCTGACCGTGTCAGGTCAGCGTGCGGCGAGTTCGCCGCTCGGTCGCGCCGGCCGTCCCAGATATCCCCGCAGGCCCCACAACGCCGCCGCGACCAGCAGCCACACCACGGCGGCCGCCGGCAACCGGCTGCCGAGCAAGCCGGTGAGCAGCGCCACCGCCAGCGGCGGCAGCGCATGCGTGACCAGCACGCCCCGGTGCAGGCCGGCCCCGGCGGCGAGCTGCGCCGCCACCGCTCCGGCCAGGCCGATGACCACGTACGCCGCGAAGCTCGCGCACAGCAGCCAGCGCACGCTCTCCGGCAGTTCGCCGTGTCGGTGCTCCATGGCCGCGCCGAGCCCGGCGGCCAGCGCGACCAGGGCGCCGTTGGTCACGCAGTGCAGGAAGAGCACGATGCGCGGCGGCAGCGCCGCCGCGCGCAGGTTCGGCACCCCGCCGTAGCCGTGCACCAGCGACAGCGCCCAGACCGACACCAGCAGCAGAAAGCCGCCGAAGCCGAGTACCTGCAAGGTCCGGTCCCACTCCTCGCCCGAGCCGATGGAGACGAGCTGGGCGACGCCCTCGCCGAGCACGATGATGGTGAACAGGCCCAGCCGCTCGCCCAGATGCGCCGAGTCGGTGTAGGCGACGGTGATGTCCACCGGCCGGCGAGGGCCGCCGCGGTGCTCCCGGTGCCGCTCGGCCTGCCGCTTCGTCCTGAACATCCGCGCCTCGAAGCTCTCCTGGAACCGGTGGGCGGAGAAGCTGAGCGTGGTCCACAGGTCGATGGCCAGGCCGGCGGCCCACAGCCAGTAACGCGCCGGCCCGTCCACCCAGATCGAGACGACCCAGGGCGCCGTGCCCATGCTGAACTGCGCGACGGGCCAGTCGATCAGCACTTGACCGCGGCCGCGCCAGATGTTGCTGACCACGAAGCGCAGCACCACGTACCAGATGGCGAAACTCTGCAGATGTCGGCCCTCGTGCACGCCCGCCACCGCGGCGGCCATCACCGTCATGCCGAGCATCCCGATGAGCATCGTGCCCGTCCGCGCGCGGGCACCGGCGACGTCCCCGTACGTCGTGAAGCACATCCAGATGGTCCAGAAGGCGAAGAACAGCACGGTGAACAGGCCTAAATCGACCAAGTCCGGCCCACCGTGCAGTAGATGCGCAAGCTGGGCCGTGCCGGCCACCACGATCAGGTCGAAGAACAGCTCCAGCCACGTCGCACGGCGTTCGTCGTGCTGACCATCCTGCATATCTGTCATAAAGGGCACAATATGGGGACAGTCCGTTCGAGACATTCATGGACCACGCGAAACCGCTCCGGGTGCGACCCCGGAGCGGCTGAACCGGCGTCGGACCGGCAGGGTCTACTGCCTCAGCCGGCACTGCACTCGAACCAGACGGTCTTGCCGCCGCCGGGACGCGGCTGGACACCCCACTTGTCGGCCACGGCGTCGACCAGGAGGAGTCCGCGTCCGCCCTCCCCGTCCAGCGGCGGCTGGAGCGAGATGAGCGGCAGGTCGGGTGACCCGTCGCTCACCTCGACCCGTACGACCGATTTCCGCCGCTGCACCAGCAGCACGCAGCGGCGGTCGGGTACATGGCGTACGACGTTGCTGACCAGCTCGCTCACGCCCACGTCCAGGGCGTCTGTCAGCTCGGTCAGACCCCAGTCACGGAGCAGCGAGCGCACGATGTTGCGGATGTGCCGTACGGAGTGCTCGCCGACGCTGAGGCTCATACGGTAGTGGGGAATGTGGAAGTTCACGCCACGAGGCTGACCTGCCGCGACTACGCTCGGCTATGGAACGGATACAACAGGTCCCGATGTGGACCGAGTTGCGCGAGAGGGGACTGTCCGTGACCCATATCAACGCCCTCGACCCGGGTGCGTCGCCGCTCGATTTCTACGGCTTCGAGTTGCGCCGACATCGAGAAGTGGCGGGACTGACACAACGGCAACTCGGCGACATCCTCAACTACACGGGGTCGCTTGTCGGCCAGATCGAAACGGCCCGCAAGTTGCCGACGCAGGAGTTCAGCGAACGGGCGGACATCGCGCTGGGGACGGGTGGGCTGCTGTCGCGGCTCGTCGGTCTGGTGATGCGCACTCAACTTCCGGCGTGGTTCCAGCAGGTGGCGGAGCTGGAGGCGCGGGCCACGGAGATCTACACCTTCCACACTCACCTGGTCCACGGCTTGTTGCAGACTCCGGCCTACGCACGTGCCGTGCTGGGCGCGTTGGACCAAAACAGCCTCGACGACCGGGCCGTAGCGCGGCTGGCACGTCAGTGCATCTTCGCGAAGGTCACGCCACCGATCTTCTGGGCGGTCGTGAGCGAAACTGTGCTGCGCCAGGAGGTTGGCAGCTCAGAGGTGATGCGCGAGCAGTTGGCACACTTGTTGTCATTCGAGGGCAACTCACGGATCAACGTTCAGGTGCTGCCGTTCTCGGCCGGAGCACATGCGGGCTCGCAGGGCTCATTCGACCTCTTCCGCTTCGTGAGCGACCCGAGCATTGTCTACACCGAGGGCTACGGAAGCGGGCATCCCTCTGCCAACCCAGACACCATCCAGGACTGCTCGCTCCGATACGATCATCTCCAGGCCGCCGCGCTGTCTCTCAAGGACTCGGCGGAGCTGATCCGGCAGGTGATGGAGGAGCGCTATGGGGAGCAACACGATTCGGTGGCGTAAGTCCAGCTACAGCGGTGATCAGGGAGGTTCCTGCGTCGAGTGCGCACCGCTTGGCCCCTTGGCCTGGCACAAGTCGACGTACAGCGGCGACATGGGTGGCAACTGCATAGAGGTCGCCGAAGCCCCCTGCGCCACCGTGGCCGTAAGAGATTCCAAGAACCCCGCAGGCCCGCACCTCGCGTTCGAGCCCGCGGTGTTCACGGCGTTCCTGGAGTGGGCGGGCGCGAAGCGCGTCTGAGGCCCGCTCCGGGACGTCGACGGAGAGAGGCAAGCGGTCGGGCCGCCCGGGGGTGAGACGCCCTCCGGGCGACCCGACTGTGAGAACGCTGTCCCTGAAGGACTCGCCGGAGCCGATCCGGCGCGTGATGGAGGACCGCTATGGAGAGCAACTGGCGCAAGTCCAGCTACAGCAGCGACCAGGGCGGTGAGTGTGTCGAGTGCGCCACTCTCGGCGCTGTGGCTTGGCGCAAGTCGACGTACAGCGGTGACCAGGGTGGCGACTGCATAGAGGTCGCCGAAGCCCCCTGCGCCACCGTCGCCGTAAGAGACTCCAAGAACCCCACAGCCCCACACCTCGCCTTCGCCCCCGCCCCGTTCACATCGTTCCTGAAGTGGACCACCACAAACCCCATCTGAAGCCGCCGCAGGCGAAGCGCGCAAGCTAAGCAGGTCCGCCGCCGAAGGGGCGCGGGGAACTGCGCGACCAGCCACGACGCTGCCGCAGACGACCGACGGCATAGCGCGGCACGCCCAGCGGAGCGAAACGTGCGCCGCAGCGGGCCATGACCCGGTCGTCTACGCGTTCTCCCGTTCTCTGCGTCCCCGCAAGCCCACGGACGAGAGCGCGGCACGCGTTGCAGGCGAGATCACCGCAGCGCTGCCTGCGGGCGTCGACCTGCTCCTGCCGGGCAGTTCCGAAGGACTGGGTGCCGCGTTCCACGGATACGGTCTTGACCTGCTTGTCTGCTATGGATTCTCATGGCGGCTGCCACGGTCCGTGCTACAGATTCCGCGCTACGGCGTGCTCAACATCCACTCCTCGCTGCTGCCCAAATACCGCGGCCCGGCCCCAGTGCTCTGGGCGATCCGCAATGGCGACCCGGACCTGGGCGTGACAGTTCACCGTATGGACGAGGAATTCGACACCGGCCCGGTGCTGGCCCAGCAAGGCGGCGTTCCGCTGCCGGACGATGTGACTCCCCGGAGCCTGTGGACCGATCTTTCCCCAGTGCTGCGCGAGCAGCTGAGCATGGCCCTGGACCGGGTGCGAGACCCTTCGGCCGGCGAACCGCAGTCCGCCGACGGCGTCAGTTATGCGGGGTTGCTGGAACCGGAGTTCTTCGCAGTCGACACCACGATGACCGCGCGCCAGGTCCACAACCAGGTGCGGACGTTCCGTTTCATGGGCCCGAGCCTCGGCCCTACGGCGACGGTCAACGGCCGTCGGTTGAAGGTCCTGCGGACCAGCCTCACCCCAGTCGACGGAATCCGTCTGGACTGCGCCGACGCGCCCGTATGGATCACGGCGTCGGAGCCCGTAGCGGCCGGCGATTAGCTATGTGCCGTCATCACTCAGGCACCGTGCCACCTTCTCTGTGAGCGCGATTGCTCTGGGATCGTCGAACGAACCGAGCAGATGCAGCGCTTCCCCTCGGGCGGCGCGTGCCGCTTCGTGATCGCCCAGAGACGTCAGCGCATCGGCCAGGTGAGCCTGGGCGCGGCCGAGTTGCCAGCGAGAGCCGAGCCGGCGGTAGGTCTGTGCGGCGCGTCGGTGCAGCTCCGCTGCCTCCTCGAAGCGTCCGAGCGACTGGTATGCCTCGCCCGCTCCGTCCAGTGCGGCAGCCTCCCGGGACGCATCACCGAGTTTCTGCTGAACGGCGGCGGACTTCTGGCACAGGCGGAGGGCTTCTTCAGGATTCCCGAGTGCTCGCTCGACTCGTGCTGCTTCGGTCCCCCAATGCCCCTGCCACACCTGGTTGTTCTCGTCATCAGCGATCGACAAGGCGGCGCGGATCGAGCGGGCAGCCGCTTCGGGCTCGTCTGATGTGCGCTGTGCCCAGCTCAGCAGGCACAGGGCATTGCCCTCGCAAGCGCGGTCACCGAGTTGGCGGAAGTCGGCCAGCACCTGCTCGATGAGGGTTCGGGCCTCGGCGCCCTGGCCGAGTTCGCACAGCGTCTCCGCGAGGTTGCTCCGCACCAATGCCGTCCATCGGCGATCGCCGAGTTCACGGAAGATCTCCACGCCGTCCCCGAAGTGTGCTCTGGCCTCGTCGAGTCGTCTCCGACGCAGTCCGAGCAGGCCGAGAGCGTTGACGGACACCGCCATGCCACGGCGGTCGCCGATACGCCGGCGAAGGGCCAGTGAGGCGCGATGATGCTCCTCCGCCTCATCGAGCCGCAATGTCTGGAAGGCAGCCTTGCCCAGAGTTTCGAGCGCCTCCGCCTCACCGTGCTGCTCTCCGGCGCGTGCTGCGGCCTCGACGACGATCCGGGCGGTCGCCTCCCAGTCGTCGAAGGCGTTCTGGTGCATGTAGACGGCCCGCATCACCACGGCCAATCGCGTGCCGCATACGCGGTGTGGAGGTACCAGGCGAGACAGCGTCTGAGGATCTCTGTCCGCTCCGTCTCGCTCTCCTCCCGCCGTACCTGCTCCGCCGCATAGGCCCGCAGCAGGTCATGGAACTCGTAGCGTCCGGCGGGGCGCCGCTCCAGCAGATGGGCTCGCACCAAGGTGTCCAACAGGCCCCGTACAGGGGCCGGATCGCCTCCGGCGAGGCTCGCGGCGGCGGGCAGGCCGAACTCGTTGCCAGGGTGCAGGCCGAGCCGTCGGAACAACTGGGCCGCGGGGCCGGGCAGCGCTCGGTAAGACCACTCGAAAACGCTGCGCATTGCGTCGGACCCCTCCTCGGCCTCGGCTGTCAGAACGCTCCACCGGGCCGATTCGTCGCGCAGGTCGTCGATCAGCTCGCCGAGCGGCATGGATGGCCGGCCCGCCGCACGTTCGGCGGCGATACGCAGTGCCAGAGGCAGCCCCGCGCACAGTCGGGCCAACGCCGCCAAGTCTCCCCGATGGTCGCTGGTCCGGTAGTCGGCGGTGGCGGCACGCAGCAGTTCCACGGCGTCCGCCGTGGGGAACGTTGTGACGTCCAGGCGCAGTGCGCCCTCCTGGCGGACCAGGCCGGACAGGTCATCCCGGCTGGTCACCACGACGAGGCAACCGGAGGTGGCAGGCAGCAGCGGGCGGACCTGCGAGCTGTCCGCGGCATTGTCGAGTACGAGCAGCATGCGGCGCTCGGCGAGCAGCGACCGGAACATCGTCTCCCGGCGCTCCGGTTCGGCCGGCACATGTGTGGCGGGGACGCCGAGGTCCTCCAGGAAGCGGCCCAGTACTTCCTGCGGTGTAACAGGGGAGCCCGCGGTGTGGCCCCGCAGGTTGGCGTAGAGCTCACCCCCTGGGAAATGCGACCGGATGCTGTGCGCCCAATGCAGTGCGCAACTGATGCGGCACGATGACAGGCGCGGGCAGCGGCACCGGGTGATGAAAATGCACCCCGCCGCTGACCTCGCCAGCCTGCACGACCGTGTGTGCCGAAGCCGGGCCGTCGAACCGGTTGACGTGACCCGGGACGTCTTCTCTCATCTCGGTGCTTGGCGCTGCGGGGGCGGAAGGGGCGCCACATGCCCGTCAAACCAGTGCGCCAAGGGCTCACCGGCGTTGTAGATGCTCATGATGAGCTCCCGGCAACGCAGGACGAGTTGGCGGTCGACAAACTTCAGCGCGGCGACCAGGATGCCCCGCTCGTCGTAGAGCGCCTGATACATCACCTGGTTTCCGAGAGTGGAGATCTCGGGCAGAGGGCCGTCCTGCTCGTACTGGGCCACGCGGTCTGCGTCGGTGACATGGATGGGGCCCCCGCACTGGTCCCGGATACGCAGCGCGTGGAGTTCCCACTGCATGTAGTCGCTCAGCGGCTCCTCGACCACGCGGGCCCGCCGGGCCACGAAGCCGTTCTGCTCGACTTTGCGGTGGTACTCCGCCATGTCCGCGCGGCCCGCTTCCAGCAAGCGCAGGGACTCATCCCAGTCGCCACGCCAGAATGCCTCCCAGCTGTCGTAGCCGGGTTCCTTGAATGTCTGCTGCCGCTCAAGTTTCCAGAATCCGAGATCGCCGCAGTGCCAGAAGTACTTCTCGAAGTCGGCGTAGTAGTCCTTGAGCGCCATACGCTCTCCCACCGCACCGTGCAGCGGACTACGCATCCGGGATGTCCGCCTTGGCCGCGAGGATCGTCGCCCGGGGGATGATGACCAGCCGTTCTCCGGGATCGACCCGTACGTCGTCCGGAAGCCGCCCCTCGTAGGAAGCGGTCAGATCCGCACCGATGACCGCGACATCTCCGTTGTCCAGCTCCCACATGTCAGGGCAGCCGGTGTTCCCGGAAGTCTGCCCCAGCTCAAGAGACGACTTGCCCAGCCGCCGTGCGAAGAACGCGTCGGGATCGGCTTCCCACTTCTTCGCCATGTCTCCTCCAGCCGCCGGCATTTGATGAAGGCCCAGCTCTGAGAGTGACGACAGTATCACCTAGAGTGTTTGTTCGACTTCGGGATTCCCGCTCGTTTGTGGCGGCAGGAGTGCAGTGCCCCACCCGGCGACGGAACTGCCCGTCCCGGTGTTCACCGAGGTCACCTCCGTCGTCAGTTGGCCGCCCTTCCGCCTGGCCGAGGGCGAGCAGCCTGCTGCTGCCCTCCTGCCCTGCTGCCCGTCGCCGCGGATGCGGGGCTGACAGTGTGGACTACATGCGGCGGGTCCCGCGTTACTGTTCCGTGCCGGGGCCAAGGAGTCGGCGGATGCGCTCGTACTCGGCGGCCATCTCCGGTGTGGCGAGGAAGTCGTCGAGGTCGGCGGAGACCTCGTGGTCGACGTCCTCGATGGAACGGATGGCGAGTTCGTACAGCTCGCCCCGCCGGTTCTGCTCCAAGTAGCTGTGCCAGTGCGCCAACGCGCGGATGGCGGTGAGGACTCCGGGGTCCAGATCGTCATCGACCAGGATGCCGTCGTGGATCGCCGCAAGCGCGTCGTGCAGCTCGGCGGCGCTGATCGTCAGTACGTTCGCGCAGGCGGTGGCCAGTGCCGCCCGCGCCTCCTCGGTGAGTTCGTCCTCGGCCGCACCGCGCAGCAGTTCCGGCCGCACCAGACGGGTGACCGTCTTTTCCCCGAAGGCACGAACGCCGTCCTCGGTGGCCCCGACGATCATCCGAAGAACGTCCGCCTCAACTTCGCTGTAATGCACGCCCGTAGCTTAGGGCTCGCGCAGATAGGCATGGGGCCATGGTCGTCGGGCGGGGCGGTCGTCCCAGCGGTAGGTGGTCCAGGCGCGGCGGATGGTGCTACGGACGGTGATGACGACGCCCGCAAGGTCGAAGAAGGCGTTGATGACGCTGGTGCGGCGTTCGGAGCAGTGCGCGTTGTGGCCGGGCGGGCAGTCCTGCTCATCCCGCACCGCAGCGACGCGGCCGACGAGGGCGCGCCGCCCGGCGGCCACCGCAAGATCCTGGCGATCGTGCGGGAGGCCGACGGCCCGGCCCGGCTTTCTTACCGGTGGTCTGGCGGCCGGTGATCAGTCGGCTCGTGGTTCTGTGTCAGCGTGGCCGGCCCGACGGTCACGACCACAGGCCCGGACGTCACCTCCTGCCGCCCTCAGCCGGGCCGGCCTCGTCCATCCGGACGGGTTCACCCACGAGGTCATCCGCCGCCGCCGTGTCTCCGCCCCTGCAGGCAGATCGACGTCGTGCGGGACGACCATTCGTCTGCGTTCTCCGCGCTGAATCCCTGCCGCAGGGGTGGAACGCAGCGGGCCCGCCGACGCCTGATCACGCAGGTGTGCGGCACGACAGGCTCAGCGGAGTGGGGGGAGACCCCGCTCAGACCTCCAGCTTGCCCTCTATGCGCTTGAGCGCGTGCCGAGCCAGCGCCAGATTGCCGCGTGAACGGTCCAACGCGAGGTAGAGGAAGAGGCTCCCGCCACTGTTGCCCAACGGGCGGATGATGTGGTACTGCGCGCCGAGCGTGATGAGGATGTCCTCGATCGAGTCCTCCACCCCGAGCAGTCCGAGCGTACGGGTCTTGGCGCGGACCACCTCGGTGTTGCCCGCGGCGGCCACCTCCAGGTCCAGCCCCTGGCCACCGCCGAGGACCCCGAGCGACATGCCGCTTTCGTAGTCGACCAGGGCGACGCCGAGGGCGCCCTCGATGGCCATGGCTTCCTTGAGCGCGGTCTCGATGTTCATGGTCATGCCCTTCACTCGTGCGGTGGTGCGACGTTGCAGAAAATTCAGAATATGAGCGCTGTGTGCCCTGTCCTGAACGTTTCTGCTTAAAGTACTGTGCCTTCTGTTGCCGTGTGAAGCATCGGTGAAAGTGAGTCCCTTTGTCATCAGTCGAAGCCTCCCTGAGCTGCCTGCTGGAACTGCCAGGCGTCACGGGTGTCACGCTCATCGACGCGGTCACGGGACTGACGTACGGCGAGGCCGGAACGAACGGCTCGGATCCCGTCGAGTGCAGCCGCCTCACAGCTCTCATCGGCAACGGACTGAACGCGGCTGGTACGCAAGGCGAGTTGGAGAGCGTCGTCATCACGGGAACCAACCGCCTGCTTGTCGTCGCCACCGTGCCCCGGCAGGGCGATCCTCTGCTGCTGACCGCCGTGCTGGAGCGCGGCCAGGCCAACCTGGCCCTGGTCCTGCACCACTTGGGCCTCTATGCCGCCGAGGTGATCGCGTGAAGGCTGCGGACGCCGCCCCGCGTAACCTCCCCGCCCTCCTCGCCGCTCTCCATGAGGATGAGCGCGACGCGGCGGTCATCGTCGGCGGCACCCCGGGCGGCACCATCCACCTGCGCCAGGGCAGGATCGTGGGGGTGGACACCCCCGGCGCCCCCAGCGCGGAGTCGACTCTCCTGAAATCAGGGCGAGTCGAGGACAGCGCCTGGGCGATGGCCTGCGCGGCAAGCGGCTCCGGCGGGAACACCCTGCGCGACGAACTTCGTCGACGCGACCTGCTGACCCCAGAAGAGTTCGAGATCGTCTGTACAGCGGCGCTGTTCGACGGCGCCTTCGCCCTCGCCCTCGGCTCCGCCGCCGAGTGGGAGGTACGCGGGCCGTCCCGGCCTGTCGTCACGGCCCGTGCCTTCGCCCCGCACCTCGTCACCGCCGAGACCACTCGCCGCCTCGCCACCATCACCGAACTCTGGGGATCAGCAACGGAGTTGGCCCGCACCCGCATCCGTACGGCCAACACCTCCCCGGTCCGTCTTCTCCCCAGACACACGGACATCCTGGAAGCCGCCAACGGCCGTCGCACCCCCCGCGACATCGCCTTCGCCCTGGGCCGCGGCACGTACGCCGTCATGCTCGACCTCTCCCACCTGCGCGCCCTCGGCCTCATCGAGCACGACACACCACCGCTCGGCCGCCCCAGCACCGCCCCGCGCATGCCCGGCCCCCGGACCGGGACCCCGAGCCCGGCCGCCCCGGCTCCGCTTCCAAAACGCTCACCCGGAGCACGCCACCCACACCGATCGGATGCGGTGTGAACCCGCGTCGGCGCAGGAAGTCCAAACGACGTAACCTCGCCCTCTCCCGGCAGTTGAGACTCGCTCGCACCCGCACAGGTCCGCGCTCACCGCTGCCGCCGTTGCCCACGCGCCAACCCGGCGCGGCACCCGACCGACCGTCCTTCCCGACGAACCTCACTGAGCACCAGCCCGAGACAGCCCTCCTCCACTGCGTCCGCGCGGGTCTCGCGGGACTGCCCTGAACCACGCCCGCACACTCCAGCACGCCACCCCACACACGTCGGGAATGCAGATGCCTGAAATCCACCAGCCCGAACCACTCGTCGAGGTGCTCACGGCACTGCGCGAAGGCGTGATGGGTGTCAGCGAGACAGTGATCTCCACCGTCGACGGCCTCCTTGTCGCCGCCGACGTCGACGCCGTGCACGCGGAGTCCATCGCCGCCCTCTCCGCCGCCACCCACAGCCTCGCGCACCGCATGGCCCACGAGGCGGGCGGTACGGGCCTGCGCGATGTCACCACCCGCAGCGCGGACCGGCACGTGGTCGTTCTGGCGATCAACGACCGAGCCCTGCTCACCATCCTCGGCGACGACGGCCTGGACCTGATCCGCCTCCAGCACGACATCCACACGACGCTGGCACACCTCGCGAAAATCCTCAAAGGCGACACCCCGGCCTGATGGCGCCCGCCGATCCCACCGAGGCCGAACGGCGGCATCAGCCGGTGGGTGGTGATCTGCTTGACGTCGACTTTGTCGCGGGTGACACGGTCGTCCGGGTCGAGGCCCGGATGACTGTCAGGCGGGCGTCCTGCCCGGGACGCGGGTGCTGGCGAAGCCGAACACACAGCTCCTGCCTGCGGTTTCCCCGTGATCTACCAGCGGCTGGCAAGTCCGTCGTGGTGTCACTACGGGTGCGTCGGTTCGTCTGCACGGAGGGCTCCTGTCCGCGCAGGACCTTCGCCCAGCAGGTGTCCGGGCTCACCCTCCGGTTCGGCCGACGGACCGAGCGGCTGCGATCGGCGTTGGTCTCGGTCGGTCCGTTCATGAGAGACCCGCGAGGGCGTCCGCTTCGCTCCGGCGGGCGGTGATCCACTGCCGCTCCCGCGTCCCCCGTGCCCTCCCGCGTTCTCAGCGCGTGCCGACCTGCTGACGGATCGTAGGCGGGAACCGACCAGCTCCCTTGTCGCCCAGAGCGCTCTGCCTCAAGACGTCCCGGCATGCGCCACGTCCGGTGAATGGCCGGGAAGTGCCGCTTCCGGGCCGCTCACTGTCTGGCTCACCCGCACCGCGGGAGTGAACTCCCAGGCCATCGCTTCCCGTTACATGCCAGAGGAAGTCGCGGTCGCCACCCGCGTTCTCGAACGCCCCCGACAGGCCCAACTGGCCTGGTTCCAGCGGAATGCGCGGACGCTCACCCGGTGCGATCTGAAGCCCGTCCTCGACCCCGCCCGCTTCTGAACCGGCCACTACGAGCCGGCCGACAGAGAGAAACACTCATGGACTGGTGGCTCCACGTGCGCCGGGTACCCGCGGTCGGCGCCGCCCTCGCCGCCTGCCTCGTCCTCGGCGCCGCCGCCGATTCCATCCAGATCCCCGTACCGGTCGTAGTCGGCGGACTCTCCTTCGCATTCCCTCTGCCGTTCCTGCTGCCGCTCGCACCGGTGTGCCTCATCCTGTAGGGACAGTCCCGCGGAGGCAGCCCCATCGAGGCGACGGCCGTGCGACCGGTACGGCTGTGGGACACCGGGTTCATGACGGCCTGCACCGTACTGACGCTCGCCGGGGGCTGGCTCGTATCGGCCACGACCGGCCATATCCCCGCCGCGGGCATGGCCCGCAACTTCCTGGGCTACCTCGGACTCGCCCTGTTGCTGCGCACCTTCACCAGCCTGCACATCGCGGCCACGAGCGTCACTCTCTTCCCGATCGCCTGCGCGGCCTTCGGCGTTCACCACGGAACCCCCGCACGCTGGGCATGGCCCCTGCACGAACCCACCCCTCTACCGGCATTCATCGCGGCCGTCGCCTTGGGAATGGCCGGACTGGCCGCTGCCGCTCTCCCCGTTTCCGCCGCCCGCCCGGCTCGACCATCGGAGCAATGACTTGACGAGTCACGCGGTGTGCGGACGCCGAGTGAGGCGGCGGTGTCGGCGACGGCCCAAACCGCCCCTGTCCAAGGGGGCGAGGATGTCAAAGTCGTTGGATGATCGTCCCGGTGGCCAGTCCACCGCCCGCGCACATCGTGATGAGCGCGAACTCCTTGTCCGTGCGCTCCAGTTCATGGAGTGCCGTGGTGATGAGGCGGGCCCCGGTCGAACCGACCGGGTGCCCGAGGGCGATCGCGCCGCCGTTGACGTTGACCTTCGTCAGGTCCTGGTCGAAGACCTGGGCCCAGCTCAACACCACGGAGGCGAACGCCTCGTTGATCTCGACGAGGTCGATGTCCTTCAGAGTCATCCCGGCCTTGCCCAGCACGGCCTTCGTCGCGTCGATCGGCCCGTCGAGGTGGAAGTGCGGGTCCGCGCCGACCAGGGCCTGGGCGACGATCCGTGCCCTCGGCCGCAGCTTCAGCGCCCGCGCCATCCGTTTGGACGCCCACATGAGGGCCGCCGAACCGTCGGAGATCTGCGAGGAGTTGCCCGCCGTGTGCACGGCCGTCGGCATGATGGGCTTCAGCCCGGCCAGGACCTCCATGGAGGTGTCGCGCGGCCCCTCGTCCCTGTCGACCAGCCGCCACATGCCCTGCCCGGCGTGCTGCTCCTCCTCGGTGGTGGGGACCTGGACGGCGAAGGTCTCGCGCTTGAAGCGCTCCTCGGCCCAGGCGTGCGCGGCCCGCTCCTGCGAGAGCACGCCCAGCGCGTCGACGTCCTCCCGGGTGAGCCCGCGGTTGCGGGCGATGCGCTCCGCCGCCTCGAACTGGTTGGGCAGGTCCACGTTCCACTCGTCGGGGAACGGCTTGCCGGGACCGTGCTTGGAGCCCGAGCCGAGCGGCACCCGCGACATGGCCTCGACGCCGCAGCTGATCCCGACGTCGATGACGCCGGCCGCGACCATGTTGGCCACCATGTGCGCGGCCTGCTGCGAGGAGCCGCACTGGCAGTCCACGGTGGTCGCCGCCGTCTCGTACGGCAGGCCCACGGTCAGCCACGCCGTGCGCGCGGGGTTCATGGACTGCTCGCCGGCATGGGTCACCGTGCCGCCGACGATCTGCTCCACGCAGTCGGCGGGGATGCCGGTGCGGCCCAGCAGTTCACGGTAGGTCTCGCCCAGGAGATAGGCGGGATGGAGGTTGGCGAGCGCGCCGCCGCGCTTGCCGATCGGGGTGCGTACCGCCTCGACGATCACGGGTTCCGCGGCCATGGGGAATCGTCCTCTCCTCGGTCACCCGCGCGGCGCGGGGCGTCCCGGCCCGGCCCGCCACGCAGAACTAGAACGCGTACCAGTTCTGTGTGCAGTTTGCTGACAGTCCGTACCCAACCGCAAGAGGGCTGCGCGCAAATTGGGGGCACTCTACCTCTTGCGAGTTGTAGAACCGGTTACTACGGTCGCGGCGACCGGGATTTCCTGATGGACCGTCAGAATGGTGGGAGTGAGTCGCTCATGCCCTGTCCCGCGCTGTCCGACGGGTTCGACTTCACCGACCCCGATCTGCTGCACCAGCGTGTGCCGCTGCCGGAGTTCGCCGAGCTGCGCCGGGCCGAGCCGGTGCGCTGGATACCACAGCCGCACGGCCTGGCCGGATTCGCCGACGACGGCTACTGGGCCGTGACCCGGCACGAGGACGTCAAGTATGTCTCCACCCACCCGGAGATCTTCTCCTCCTTCCTCAACACGGCGATCATCCGCTTCACCGAGCACATGGAACGGGACGCCATCGACGCCCAGCGGCTGATCCTGCTCAACATGGACCCGCCCGAGCACACCAGGGTCCGGCAGATCGTGCAGCGCGGCTTCACCCCGCGCGCCATCCGCGCGCTGGAGGACCGGCTGCGGGCCCGGGCGCGCGCGATCGTCCAGGGGGCGCTCGCCCGCTCCGGGCCCTTCGACTTCGTCACCGAGGTCGCCTGCGAACTGCCCCTCCAGGCCATCGCGGAGCTGATCGGCGTGGCACAGGAGGACCGGTCCAAGATCTTCGACTGGTCCAACAAGATGGTCGCGTACGACGACCCGGAGTACGCGATCACCGAGGAGGTCGGCGCGGAGGCGGCCACCGAGATCATCGCCTACGCCATGAACATGGCCGCCGACCGCAAGCAGTGCCCGGCCAAGGACATCGTCAGCACGCTGGTGGCCGCCGAGGACGAGGGCAACCTCAACTCGGACGAGTTCGGCTTCTTCGTACTGATGCTGGCGGTCGCGGGCAACGAGACCACCCGTAATGCCATCACCCACGGCATGCACGCCTTCCTCACCCACCCCGACCAGTGGGACCGCTACAAGCGCGAGCGGCCGGAGACCGCGGCGGAGGAGATCGTCCGCTGGGCGACCCCCGTCAACGCCTTCCAGCGCACCGCCACCCAGGACACCGAGCTGGGCGGACGGCAGATCAAGAAGGGCGACCGGGTCGGACTGTTCTACGCCTCCGCCAATCACGACCCCGAGGTCTTCACGGACCCGGACGCGTTCGACATCACCCGCGACCCCAACCCGCACCTCGGTTTCGGCGGCGGCGGCCCGCACTACTGCCTCGGCAAGTCCCTGGCGGTGCTGGAGATCGACCTGATCTTCCAGGCGGTCGCGGACGCCATGCCGGACCTGAAACTGGTCGGCGCCCCCCGCCGACTGCGCTCCGCTTGGATCAACGGAATCAAGGAACTCCAGGTCACCACCGGCTGACCCCGCGCCCGGCCACGACGGTGCCGCGGCCGGGTGACGGCGTTCCAGTGAACGGCGGGTCCGTCGTCGGGCAGAGGGAGCCCGCCGTTTTGGATCCGCGTTCGCCGCTGGCTGACCGCGCGCCCGGCCACGACGGTGCCGCGGCCGGGCGACGGCGTTCCAGTGAGCGGCGGGTCCGTCGTCGGGCAGAGGGAGCCCGCCGTTTTGGATCCGCGTTCGCCGTCGGCTGGCCGTGCGTCCTGAAGGGGCGCGGGGAACTGCGCGAGCGGCCACGACGGTGCCGCGGCCGGGTGACGGCGTTCCAGTGAACGGCGGGTCCGTCGTCGGGCAGAGGGAGCCCGCCGTTTTGGATCCGCGTTCGCCGTCGGCTGGCCGTGCGTCCTGAAGGGGCGCGGGGAACTGCGCGAGCGGCCACGACGGTGCCGCGGCCGGGAGGCGGCGTTCCAGTGAACGGCGGGTCCGTCGTCGGGCAGAGGGAGCCCGCCGTTTTGGATCCGCGTTCGCCGTCGGCTGGCCGTGCGTCCTGAAGGGGCGCGGGGAACTGCGCGAGCGGCCACGACGGCGCCGCGGCCGGGCGACGGCGTTCAGTGAACGGCGGGTCCGTCGTCGGGCAGAGGTCAGTGGTCGGCCTGGACGGGGTCCGCGAGGTTGACCGCGGCCTTGGGTGAGCAGTACGGCCGGGCGTAACTGTACCATCTGGAAGGTGCAGTTACTCGGGCTGGCGGGCTTGGCTGGAATTGAGTGCCTCCCGGGGTTTTCTGGTAACGGATTGATAACGCACCTGGGTGTGTGTGGGTTAGGGTTCTCCGCGGACAACGCCTTCCGTCGCATGCCTTCCGTCGCGCGCTCCATGACCTGACTCGTCCACAGCGTCAGCCGCGTCGGCATCCTCTTTCCTGGCGCGGGTGGCGCTCCGTCTCCTGTGAAAGCGGGAAATCTCGTGAGCACCCCCCACTCTCCCGATGGTGAAACGCTGCTGACCGTCACGCGGCGGAGGCAGGCTGCCGACGGAGTCCTCGACCTCACGCTCGCCCGTCCGGACGGCGGGCCGCTGCCGGAGTGGCGGCCCGGCGCCCACGTCGAGGTGCTGCTCGGCAACGGCCTGGTCCGGCACTACTCGCTGTGCGGCGACCCTGCCGACCGCTCGGGCTGGCGGATCGCCGTGCTGCGCACTTCCGCGAGCCGCGGTGGGTCGGCCCATGTGCACGACGAACTGCACGTCGGCGTACCGGTGGGCGTGCGTGGGCCGAGGGAGAACTTCACCTTTCGCGCCATGGAGCGCTGCCTGTTCGTAGCCGGCGGGATCGGGATCACTCCGCTGCTGCCGATGGTCGCGGCGGCCGAGGCGGCAGGTGTGGAGTGGCGTCTGCTCTACGGCGGCAGGAGCCTCGCCTCGATGGCCTTCCTCGACGAACTGGCCGTCTACGGAGACGCGGTGCGCACCGTGCCGCAGGACCAGTTCGGCCTGCCCGACCTCGCTGGGTACCTCGGAGCACCCGACGAGAAGACCCTCGTCTACTGCTGCGGCCCGGAACCGATGCTCACCGCAGTGGAGGACCTCAGCCGGACCTGGCCCGCGGGAACCCTGCGCACCGAGCGCTTCCAGGCAGCGCAACTCCCCTCCGACACGGTGGACTCCGCATTCGACATCGTTCTCTCCGGCTCCGACGTCACCCTGCGCGTGCCTGCGGACCGCAGCATCCTGGACGTCGTCCGCGACGCCAGGATCCCGGTCCCCAGTTCGTGCACGGAAGGCATCTGCGGGACATGCGAGACAGAGGTGCTCGAAGGCGAGCCCGATCACCGGGACTCCGTCCTCAGCGTGGAAGAACGGGAATCCGGCGAAACGATGATGATCTGCGTCTCCCGCTCCCGCAGCCCGCATCTGGTCCTCGACCTGTGACCACCCGCCGCCGCGACGAGCCGCCGGCACACCGGCGCCACATGGGGCTACCGGGACATCGAGGCAGCCCGGACCCACCTCGCCCGGCATCCCGCCTCCACCGGAGCCACCGGCATCATCGGCTTCTGCATGGGCGGCGCCTTCGCCCTGATGACCGCAGCGAGCGGCGACTTCCAGGCCGCCTCCGTCAACTACGGCATCCTCCCCAAACAGATGGACGAGGTCCTGAAGAACGCCTGCCCCGTCGTCGCCAGTTACGGCGGCCGTGACCGGATGCTCAAAGGCTCCGCAGCACGACTCGACGCGGCGCTCGACCGGCCCGAAACAGCAGCCGAGCCACGGATGACCGGAGGGGCGCACCCCGCCCGCCCAGGATTCCGAGACCACCGTGCCCGCATCGCGCGGGCGTCCCCTCACAGGAGAACAGATCACGTGAGCACCGAACCGGCAGAGCAGGAAACCCGCCCCAAGGAGGAGGCAGAGCAAGGCTGGCATGTCGATGACCGCTGCCTGAACTGCAACATCGCCAGGGCGTACGCCCCCGGCATGATCAGTTACACCGAGGGCGGCCAGTACGGCGGGCTCTCGAAGGTCACCCGGCAGCCGGAGACCGAGGCGGACGTCGAGAAGATGTACCTGGCCGCGCACGCCTGCCCGACCCGGTCCGTCCACCCGCCCAACGGCCCGCTCGGCCCGGACTCGGACCCCTACCCCACCCCTCTGGACGAGGAGGGGATCGTCCACCTGTGCGGGCACGCCTCACCGCAGACGTACGGCGCGACGTCGTACCTCCTGAAGCGGCCGGACGGGACCGCGATGATGATCGACACGCCGCGCTGGCGTCCCGCCCTCGCCCGCCGCTACGAGCAGAAGGTCGGCAAGGTCACCGACGTCCTGATCACCCACCTCGACCACGTGGCGCACGCCCGCAAGTACGCCGACGCCTTCCAGGCCCGCCTCTGGATCCACGAGGGCGACCTGCACTCCCTGCCCGACGCCGATCACATCATCCGTGGCCGGGAGCCCGTCGAGATCGGCCCCGGCGTCATCGCCCATCCCTTCCCCGGCCACACCGAGGGCAGCACCCTGTTCATCGCGGACGAGAAGTTCTGCTTCACCGGGGACGCGTTCTTCTGGTCCAACTCCCAGCAGACCCTGGAAGTCGCCCACAGCGTCGTCTACGACTCGATCAAGACCCTCGCCGACTCCGTCGCCCGCGGAGCCGAAGAGCTGACCTTCGAGTGGGTGCTGCCCGGCCACGGCGACCTGCACCGTCTCCCGGCCGACGAGATGCGCGAGCGGATGCGCGGACTCGGGCGACGGGCCGCGACCTACCCCGCCGAACCCATCGACTACGGCGCCGTCCGCTACTGACCGCCCGTACGCCGAACGGGACGTCTGCCCGACGGGCCCGCCCCTGATCCGACCACCGAGACCGGCGGAGCACGAACGATGAGCAGCACCGACAGCAGACCGGCGAAGGACGCAGGCGCACCTGCCAGAAGCCCAGGGGCGCCCTGACGACCGCGGCCCTCGGGTTCACCCTGACGGGCATGTTCCTCCCCCCCTGGTCATCTACATGCAGACCGCGCTCGGCCTCTCACCCACCGAAGCCGGCCTGGTCACCGCGCATGGGCCGCTCGGGGCCGTCCTCGGCAGCGCCGGCATCGGCGTGCTCCTGCAGACGCGGATCGCGACGGCAACGGGTCAGCAGCCGACGCAGCCGCCGAGCACGTGCCCGCCCTCCACCGTCAGGACTTCCTGAACCACCTGCGTACGGCAGACGAAGCGTCAAGCGTCGCCGGCACCGACTCGTCCTCGGCGCCTTCGCCGGGACCGTCATGCGCCGCACCACACCCGCGCCCCGATCCTCCGGGCAACCGGACACCGCCCCCCTCACCACCACGAAAGGCCGTCCATGACCTCTCACACCACCACCAACGCCCCCGTCGCCCTCGTCACCGGCGCCAACAAAGGCGTCGGACACGCCATCGCCCGGCAACTCGCCGCCCTCCCCGCCACCGTCTATCTCGGCGCCCGCGACGAGGACCGCGGCCGGACAGCCGCCGCCGAGCTGACCGCAAACGGCCACGACGTACGCTTCCTGCACCTCGACGTCACCGACACCGCCACCGCGGACCTCGCCGCCAAGCGCATCGAGGAAGAAGCCGGCCGACTCGACATCCTCGTCAACAACGCCGGCATCAGCACACCCTGGCAACCCCCCAGCCAGACCCCGCTGGACGACATGCGCCGCAGCTTCGAGACCAACGTCCTCGGCGTCATCACCGTCACCAACGCCATGCTGCCGCTGCTGCGCCGTTCCGAAGCCGCCCGCATCGTCAACATCAGCAGCGTGATCGGGTCGCTCACCGCCGCCGCCGAGAACCACGACCCCACCGGTGCCTTCCCCGACGGGAGCTTCCCCAACACCCTCGGATACCCCGTCTCCAAAACCGCCGTGAACGCCCTCACCGTCATGTACGCCAACGAACTGCGTGACGAAGGCATCCTGGTCAACGCCGTCTCCCCGAACTGGGTACCGACCGACGCCAACGGCCACACCGGCCTCCTGACCCTGGAACAGGGCGCGCGCCTCCCCGTCGCGATGGCCACACTTCCCGACGGGGGACCCACCGGCACCTTCACCTGCGCCGATCACACAGGAAGTGGCCTCGCCCTGCCCTGGTGAGGTCCGGCAGACTCCGCCCCCGCAAGCGACGGCCGCGCCCTCGCACCGGGCGGGGTGCGAGGGCGCGGACGTCTGCGCGGAGCGGCTCAGTACCAGCCGTTGGCCTGCCAGAAGCTCCAGGCGGCGGTCGGGCTGCCGTAGCGGGAGTTCATGTAGTCCAGGCCCCACTTGATCTGGGTGGACGCGTTGGTCTTCCAGTCGGAGCCCGCGGACGACATCTTGTGGGCCGGGAGCGCCTGGACGAGGCCGTAGGCGCCGGAGGAGCTGTTGGTGGCGGTGACGTTCCAGCCGCTCTCGCGTTCGACGATCTTGCTGAACGCGTCGTACTGCGCGGCGTCCGGAATCATCTGCTTCGCGACCGTGCGGGCCGAGGAGTCCGAGGTGGTGGCGGCCTGGGCGGGTGCCGAGGACAGCACCATGCCGGTCGTGGCGGCGGCCACGGCGGCGACGGCGAGGGCCTTCTTGGGGGCGGCGAAGCGACGGATGAACGAGACGGACACGGAGAACCTCTTGCGTCGGGGACAGGGAGCCGCCCTCCGTACGCGTCCCCTCCGCTTCCGGCGGTGGGGGCGTACGTCGGCGCCGCGACCCGGGTGGGTCCGCCGGCGCCTGGCGACGGATCCAGAGAAGCAGCCCCGAAAGTCGTCCGCAATGACCCCTTTTACTAGTGGTGACCGAATTGAGGGGAAAGGTGATTTGTGTGATCCGGCTCGCATGATGCAGGTCAGTGGGGGTGCGTTCGCGGATATATGGGACAAACTGGACCGCTATCCGGCTTCGTAGGTGACGTGGGTCATGTGGGGCGGATCACCGGGCCGCCGACAGACCGCGCACGGGCGCTCACCCTGGGGTCAACGGCCGGGGGCGTCGAATGTGACCGCGGTCTCGAACGCGGCCCGCCGGGTGGCCCGGCGCAGCGCGCGCAGCAGCGCCGGGCCGAGCGTGAGGGTCAGCACCACCGTGCAGAGGGCCCGGCCCAGGTCCCAGCCCAGCGAGGTCGCCAGGCAGTACGCGACGAACCGGGCCAGGTTGGCGGGGACCGCGGCCTGCGGGTCGAAGGCGATGTTCGAGGCCAGGGCGCCCATGAAGGGCCAGCCGGCGAGGTTCATGACGGTGCCGTAGGCGAACGCGGCGAGGAAGCCGTAGCCGGCGAGCAGGGCGAGTTCGGCGCGCCCGCGCAGCCGGTCGGGGCCCGGGAGCAGGCCCGCGCCCATGGCGAACCAGCCCATCGCCAGCATCTGGAACGGCAGCCACGGCCCCACGCCGCCGGTGAGCAGCGCGGACGCAAACATGGTGAGCGAGCCCAGCACGAAGCCGAAGCCGGGGCCCAGGACGCGTCCGCTGAGCACCATCAGGAAGAACATGGGCTCGATGCCCGCCGTGCCCGCGCCGATCGGCCGCAGCGCCGCTCCGGTCGCGGCCAGCACGCCCAGCATGGCCACCGCCTTCGGGCCAAGCCCCGACTCGGAGATCGCCGCGGCGACGACCGCGAGCAGCAGCACCAGCAGGCCGGCGAAGAGCCACGGCGCGTCCTGCGCGTGCGCGCTGATCTGCGAGGCGGGCGGGGCGAGGAAGGGCCACCCGAAGGCGACCACCCCGACGGCGCCGACGAGCAGGAGCGCGGCGGCGGAACGGGCCCCGATCCGAACGGCGCGGGCCTGCCGGGTCGGCACGCTCATTTCAGCGCCTCCCGTACCTGGGCCACTGTGAGCCATTCCTGCGGGGCGAGGATCTTGGTGACCTGGGGGGCGAAAGAGGGTGAGGAGACCACGATGTCGGCGGTCGGGCCGTCGGCGATCACCTCACCGTCGGCGAGCAGCACCACCCGGTGTGCCAGCTCGGCGGCCAACTCCACGTCGTGTGTGGCCAGGACGACGGCGTGGCCCTCGGCGGCGAGCCCGCGCAGCAGCGCGACCAGGCGGGCCTTGGCCGCGTAGTCGAGGCCGCGGGTCGGCTCGTCCAGCAGGAGCAGCGGCGGGCGGGCGGCCAGCACCACGGCCAGGGCGAGCGCCAGCCGCTGGCCCTCGGACAGGTCACGCGGGTGCGTGTCGTCGGTGATCCCGGGCAGCAGCTCGGACACCAGCGCACGGCAGGTACCCGGCTCGGCACCCGCGTCCCGGTCGGCGGCGGCACACTCGGCGCCCACGGTGTCGGCGTACAGCAGATCACGAGGCTCCTGCGGCACCAGCCCCACCACCCGCACCAACTCCCGCGGCGCAGTACGCCCCGGAACGACCCCACCGACCCGCACACTCCCCACACCGACCTCGACCACCCCGACCAGAGCATTGAGCAACGTGGACTTCCCGGCCCCGTTACGCCCCATAAGAGCGACGATCTCCCCCCGGCCAACCCTGAGATCAACCCCACGCAAAGCCTCAACGCCTCCCCGCCGCACCACCACCCCCTCAAGGACCGCGGGGAACGGCGCGAAGGTCTCCGACGGTGCCGCGGTCGGGTGACGGCGGGTCACGGGCGGCGGGCCCGTGTTCGGGCCAGGCGCGTCGGCCGATTCGGGCGAGGGTCCGGCAGCGTCCTGAGGCGGCGCGGGCAACGCCACACCCGCACCCGACCGACGACGGTTCGCGCCCCAAAGGGGCGCGGGGAACTGCGCGAAGGGCCCCGACGGAGCCGCACTCGACCGACGACGGTTCGTGCCCCGAAGGGGCGCGGGGAACTGCGCGATCAGCCACGACGCAGCCGCACCCAAACGACGACGGGTCGCGCCCTGAAGGGGCGCGGGGAACGGCGCGAAGGACCCCGACGCTGCCGCAGCCGAACGACGACGCTCCACGGCCCTCCCGGCGGAGCCCCGCGCGGTCGGGCGACGCCCGGTCACAGGCGGCGGGCCCGCAGGAGCGAGGTCAGCGAGGCGCACCCGCAGCCCGGCCGCGCGGCGACGCGCATCGCGGACAGTAAGGGGCACCGGAGCCCACCCCGCCAGCCGACCAAGGTCCACCACCGGCGGAAACACCGGAGACACCCCCATCACCTCAGCGGCAGCGCCCAGCACAGGCACACCCCCCACCGAAGGCAACAACAGCACCTGATCCGCGTACTGAACCACCCGCTCCAACCGATGCTCAGCCATCAGCACAGTCGTCCCCAGGTCATGCACCAGACGCTGAAGCACCGCAAGCACCTCCTCCGCAGCAGCCGGATCCAACGCCGACGTAGGTTCATCGAGCACCAGCACCCGCGGATGCGGAGTGAGCACCGACCCGATAGCGACCCGCTGCCGCTGCCCACCGGACAACGTGGCGATCGGCCGGTCCCGCAGATCCGCCAGCCCCAGCAGATCCAGCGTCTCCTCGACCCGCCGCCGCATCACGGCCGGCGCCAGCCCCAACGACTCCATCCCGTAGGCGAGTTCGTCCTCCACCGTGTCCGTCACGAAGTGCGCCAGCGGATCCTGCCCCACCGTGCCGACCACATCGGCGAGTTCGCGCGGCTTGTGCGTACGGGTGTCCCGCCCCGCGACCGTGACCCGGCCGCGCAGGGTGCCACCCGTGAAGTGCGGGACGAGCCCGCCGACCGCACCGAGCACCGTGGACTTGCCGACCCCGGACGGACCGACGAGCAGCACGAGTTCACCCTCGGGCACCTCGAAGTCCAGCCCCCGGACGACGGGTTCGACGGCACCGTCGTACGTCACGCTGACGTCCTCGAAGCGGATCACGACGACTCCTTGGGGACCACGAGCGCGGGCAACAGGGCGAGGAGTACGGCCGCCGCCGGCCACAGCGGCAGCGCGGGCGCGGTGAGCGGCACGACCCCGGGATGCAGCGCCGCCGGATCCCGGGCCGCGGCCAGCGCGAGCAGCGCGGCGACCGCGGCACCGGACCCGGCGACCAGCCAGGCGCGCGCGTTCCACGGGTCGGGCCGGTACCGGGTGCGCGGCGAGCGCCGACCGCCGAGCCGCAGCCCCGCGAGGGCCGCGACGACCCCGGCACCCAGCACCGGCAGCCCGTACGTGCCGCCCTCGGCGGTGAGCAGCCCGTACGTGCCCGCGCAGACGCCGAGCAGCCCGCCCAGGGTGAGCGCGGCGGTCGTACGGCGGACCGCGACGGGCACGGCGGCGGTACGGCCGTAGCCGCGGGCGTCCATCGCGGCGGCCAGCGCGACGGAGCGTTCCAGGGCGCCCTCAAGGACCGGCAGGCCCACCTGGAGCAGACCGCGCACGCCCCGGTCCGGGCGGCCCCGCAGCCGGCGCGCGGCCCGCAGCCGCTGCACGTCCGCGATCAGGTTCGGCGCGAAGGTGAGCGCGACGACCACGGCCACGCCGATCTCGTACAGGGCGCCCGGCAGGGACTTGAGGAGGCGGGCCGGGTTGGCGAGGGCGTTCGCCGCGCCGACGCAGATCAGCAGCGTGGCCAGCCGCAGACCGTCGTACAGCGCGAAGACCAGCGACTCGGCGGTGACCCGGCCGCCCAGCCGGATGCCCTGCGCCCAGTACGGAAGCGGGACTTCGGGGAGGGTGACGAGGACGTGCGTACCGGGGATCGGGGAGCCGAGGACCACCGCGAAGACGAGGCGGACGACGAGAACGGCGAGCGCCAGCTTGGCGAACGCCGTGTAGGACCGGGCCCAGGGCGCGGAGCTGCGATGGGTGGCCACCACATAGCCCGCCGCCGCGACGAGCAGCCCGAGCAGCAGCGGATTGGTCGTCCGGCTCGCCCCGACGCCGAGCCCGAGCGCCCACACCCACCAGGCCCCGGAATGCACGACGTTGCCCCGCCGCGGCCGGGACACGGGCACACGTGCGGCGTCGGCTCCCTTACCCATCCCGGCGCCGACGGGCCTGCCAGAAGGCCGCCGTGCCCAGCAGGACGACGGCTGCCCCGCCCGCCCACAGGCCGATCGACGGACCGCCGCCCCCGGTGGCCGCAGGCTCCTTCGCGGCGGTCGTCGGCTTCTCACCGCCGGCCGCCACCTGCTCGCCGCAGCCCGTGCGCGGGTATCCGGCGATGGCACACAGCAGGGCGTTGGCGTCGTAGCGCAGCGGCCCCGCGACCGCCGCCAGCGCCTCGGCGGTCGTCGCGTCGGGCGCGACCGCCGCGCAGGCGGTCCGTGCCGACGGCGGCGTCTCGTCCCCGGGCGCGTCCGCCGCCGTACCGAAGTCGAGGACCAGCGCCACCCGCTTGCGGCCCTCCCGTTCGGGCGTCTGCGCGCAGATCGCGGCGAAGCGGGCCGTGCCGCGCGGGCGCGTGGCGTCGGCGGAGTCCTCGCTCACCGCGAACCGGAAGCCCTGCACGGCACCGTCGGCGGGGCGGGCCGTCGACGGGCCCTCGGTCGCGTACGTCCACCGGTCGCCGTCGCGCTCCCAGAACGACCAGTAGCGGTAGCCGACGGCCTGCGCCTGGCCCGCGGCCCCCCAGACCAGGAGGGCGGCCAGCAGCAGGAGCGCGCCGCGCCGGACGCGGGTCACAGCTGCTGCTTTCTGCGGCTGCTGAGCAGGAAGCCGATGCCGGCGCCCGCGGCCAGACCGGTGCCGACCATCCACCAGACGCCGGCGCCCGAGCCGCCGTCGTCCTTCTCAGCCGTCTTGGTTGGCTTGGTCGGCTGCGGTGCCGGGCCGGTCGCGTTGAGCGCCCGCACCAGGTCCGTGCCGCCGAAGTCCCGTGGGTCCGTGCCGGTGGCGTGCGCCGCGAAGACCAACTGGGCGTACGCGGCAGGTCCGCTCTGCTTCGCCCAGGCCGCCGCGTTCTGCTCCAGCCACGCCAGCGGCTTCGCCGCCCGGTCCGCACCGCCCTGCGCGGCGAGCGCGACGACCGCGTCGGCGGTGTTGCCGTAGTCGGGCTGCTCGGGGGCGCCGGCCAGCGCGGAGGTGAGGTGGCCGTCCGCGGCGACGGCCTTCGCGAGATACCCGGCGCCGTTGGCCGCGGCCTGTTCGGGGGTGAGCGGGTCCGGCTCGGCACAGCCAGTCCCGGACCCGTTGCCGGACTTACCTGATTTGCCTGGCTTTGCGTCGAAGCCCGCGCCCAGGGCGCCCACCACGGCCGCCGCGGTGGCGTCCGCGTTGGCGGTCAACGCGCCCTTCTTGTCCGGCTGGTAGGCGAAGGCGCCCGCGCCCTCGCCCGTGCAGGGCAGGGCCAGCTTCAGCAACGCGTCGTACGGGGATCTGCCGCCCTTGGTGACCTCCGCGGGCCGCTCACCGGCCGCCGCGAGCGCGCCGATGACCACCCCCGTGGAGTTCGCGTCGCTCGCGCCGCCCGGCGCGTAGCCCCAGCCGCCGTCCTCGTTCTGCACCGACTTCAGCCAGGTCACCGCCTTGCCGGTGGTGTCCTCGTGCCCGCCGAGCGCCGACAGGGCCTGGACGGCGGCGGCCGTGCTGTTGCTGTCGACCATCACCTTGGCGTCGCAGGCCCGCGCGGGCTCGGCGCGGAACGCGGCGAACGCGCCGTTCGCGCACTGCTGACCGGTCAGCCAGTCGACTGCCTTGGCGGCGGGCGTCACGGACACCGTGTGCTGGGCGAGCAGCGCCAGCGACTGCCGCCAGACGCCGTCGTACGTCGGGTCCGTGCCGCCGTACAGCCCGGACGGGAGCACCGTCGACGGGGACGGCGAGGGGCTCGCGGCCAGGGCGGGCGATGCGGCGGCGAGCACACCGGCGGCGGCCAGGGCCGCTGCGCTGCGGCGGACGTTCATGGTCGGCGGGTGCCTCTCTTCGCGGTTCGGTTCGCGAGGAAGCCGGGCAGCACGGGACACCCCGGGCGGCTCGGCCCCGTAAACCTCGACGGTGCCGTGCGTGGGCGGTCAACGTCCCGCCCGAGGCAGTCCGGCTCACCGAACCCGAAGGCCCGGTTCACGGTTGCGGGTCAGCGCCGGATTCCCACCGGCTTCCCCCCGAACGAACGCAATGACACCCCACCCACTCTACCGACCGCCCCTCACCCCCCAGAGAGACGGCCACAACAACGCCTCCGAAGGGGCGCGGGGAACGGCGCGATCAGCCACGACGCTGCCGCACCCGAACGACAACGGGTCGCGCCCGATAGGGGCGCGGGGAACTGCGCGACAAGCCACGACGATCCCGCAGATGCCCACCGAGCGTCGTTTTTCTTGGGGGCGCGGGGAACGGCGCGATCAGCCACGATGCCGCCGCACCCGACCGACGACGGGTCGCGCCCGATAGGGGCGCGGGGAACGGCGCGACAAGCCACAATGCACCCGCACCCGCCCACCGACAATCGAGCCACTCCCGAAGGCCCCCCGTCACCCACTCCGTACGTAAGTCACCGGCTCGGTACCCGACACCGGCTCCACCCGCCCCTGCTTAACCATGCGGCGCAGATGCGCCTCGGCCTCCGAAACAGCAATATTCCGGGAAGCATGCGGAATCTCGGACCAAGGCCGATTCCACGACATCCGCTCGGCCAACTCCCACGGAGTGAGCGGCACGGCGAGCAACCCCAGCAACCCACCCAGCCGTTCCTCATGATGCGCAAGCAACTCCCGCACACGACCCGACGCATCGGTGAACGCGTACTGGTGAGCCGGCAGCACCTCGGCGGGGACGAGCCGCCCGACCCGCTCGAGCGAGTCCAGATAGTCCCCGAGCGGATCGGTCACGACCCCGTCGTCCGGATCCTCGTACAGGCCGATGTGCGGGGTGATCTCCGGGAGCAGATGGTCGCCGGAGAACAGACGGCCGTGGCCGGGCAGTCCGGAGGGATGCTCCTCCTCCAGGTGCAGACAGACATGGCCCGGCGTGTGCCCCGGCGTCCAGACGGCACGCAGCCGGCGACCGGGGAGGTCGAGGAGGTCGCCCGGGACGATCTCGCGGTCGGGGAGGGCGGGGGACAGCCGGGGCAGGGCGCGGGGGGAGCGCAGGGGCGTGAGGTGGTCCTCGGGAGCGCCGGCCGCCGCGAGCTTGGCGCTCATGTAGCCGACCCAGCGCTCGGGGCGGGCCTCGCGGGTACGGCGTACCACCGCCGCGTCGGCCGCGTGCATCGCCACCCACGCGCCGGACGCCTCGCGCACCCGGCCGGACAGCCCGTGGTGGTCGGGGTGATGGTGAGTGATGACGACCCCGCGGACCTCCTGCACGGACGTACCGCATGCGATCAGTCCCGCGGCCAGCGTGTCCCACGACCCGGGGTCGTCCCACCCGGTGTCGACGAGCACCGGTCCGCGGTCGGTGTCCACGACGTACACGAGCGTATGACCGAGCGGGTTGTCCGGAATAGGCACCGCCACGGACCACACGCCCCCACCGTGATCGAACGTCTTCGTCATCGTCCGCCTCCCCGCTCCATGGCCATTGCCCACTATAACTAGAACTGGTATCAGTTCTGAAACAGCGTCAGGAAACGTGCCGCAGGAGGCAGTCGGCCATGACCGAGCTCGTGGAACACGGACAGCTGTTCATCGGCGGGGAGTTGACCGACCCCCTGGGCGAGGGCGTCATCGAGGTGATCTCGCCGCACACCGAGGAGGTCATCGGCCGGGTGCCGCACGCGTCGACCGCCGATGTGGACCGCGCGGTGGCCGTCGCGCGGACCGCCTTCGACGAGGGGCCCTGGCCGCGCACGGCCCTCGACGAGCGGATCGCGGTCGTCACCCGCATCAAGGACGGCATCGCCGCCCGGCACGAGGAGATCGCCCGCGTGATCTCCGCCGAGAACGGGTCGCCGTACTCGTGGAGCGTCCTCGCGCAGGCGCTCGGCGCGATGATGGTGTGGGACGCGGCGCTCACCGTCGCCCGCGGTCACACGTACGAGGAGACGCGCGACGGGGCGCTCGGGAAGATCATGGTGCGGCGCGAGCCGGTCGGGGTGGTTGCCGCCGTCGTCCCGTGGAACGTCCCGCAGTTCGTCGCCGCCGCCAAGCTGGCCCCCGCCCTGCTCGCCGGCTGCACGGTGATCCTCAAGCCGTCCCCCGAGTCCCCGCTGGACGCCTACCTCCTCGGCGAGATCGCCCGCGAGGCCGGGCTGCCCGACGGCGTGCTGTCGATCCTGCCCGCCGACCGCGAGGTCAGCGAGTACCTGGTCGGGCACCCCGGCATCGACAAGGTCGCCTTCACCGGCTCGGTGGCGGCGGGCAGGCGGGTCATGGAGGTGGCCGCGCGCAACCTCACCCGCGTCACCCTGGAACTCGGCGGCAAGTCGGCGGCGGTCGTGCTGCCCGACGCGGACGTCGAGACCGCCGTCGCGGGCATCGTCCCGGCGGCCTGGATGAACAACGGGCAGGCGTGCGTGGCGCAGTCCCGCATCCTGCTGCCCCGCTCCCGCTACGACGAGTTCGCGGACGCCTTCGCCCGGGCCGCGAGCGCCCTCACGGTCGGCGACCCGCTGGACCCCGCCACCCAGGTCGGCCCGCTGGTCGCCCGGCGCCAGCAGCAGCGCAACCTCGACTACATCCGCATCGGCCAGGAGGAAGGCGCCAAGATCCTCACCGGCGGCGGCCGGCCCGCGGGCCTGGAGCGCGGCTGGTACGTCGAGCCGACGCTCTTCGGCGACGTCGACAACGCCATGCGGATCGCCCGGGAGGAGATCTTCGGACCGGTCATCTGCCTGCTGCCGTACGGCGACGAGGCCGAGGCGCTGAAGATCGCCAACGACTCCGAGTACGGGCTGTCCGGCAGCGTGTGGACGGCCGACACCGCGCACGGCATCGAGGTCGCCCGGCAGGTGCGTACCGGCACCTACTCGGTCAACACCTTCAGCCTGGACATGCTCGGCCCGTTCGGCGGCTACAAGAACTCCGGTCTGGGGCGGGAGTTCGGGCCCGAGGGCTATGACGCGTACCTGGAACACAAGATGATCCACCTGCCGGCGGGCTGGGAGGCGTAGGCGATGGGCGACCGCTGGCATGTCGAGGTCGACCGCTCCGTCTGCATCGGCTCCGCCCAGTGCGTCCACCGCGCCCCCGACGGCTTCCGCCTCGACACCGGCCGCCAGTCCCGGCCCGTCGAGGCGGACACCGACGCCAGTGAGCAGCTGCTGGCGGCGGCGGAGAGCTGTCCCGTGGAGGCCATCGTGATCACGCTGTCGGCGGGCGGTGAGTCGGTCTTCCCGCCCGAAGAGTAAAATTTCCCCTTTAGGGCTTTCGGGGGGTTCTGTCCTCGATGAGGTGTTCTATTCTGTTAGTGGCCTACGAGGCGAGTGAGGGAGTTCGACCGGAGTAGCCGACTCGGGCGAGACGCGCAAGCATCCGCCGGGGCCGACGTCGACGGTCGGGCTGAGAGGCCGGAAGGCAGTGGTTGGGCCGGAAGGCGACCCCTAATACCTGATCCGGACAATACCGGCGAAGGGAACCCGTCTCGTAGGTCTTGCCTGTCTTGCTTCTGTCCTTCGGGCCTTACTTCTGCCCTTCGGGTGCCGTCCCCTGCCCCTCCGGGGCCGTCAGGTCGATCAGCCGGCACACCGTCTCGATGTCGATCTTGACCTGGGCGATGGAGGCGCGGCCCGAGAGCCAGGTGATCAGCGCCGAGTGCCAGGTGTGCTCGATGACGCGGACCGCCGACACCTGCTCCGGGGTGGGGTGCTCCAGGCCCATCGCGTCCAGCACGATCGCCGTGGTCTGCCGGGAGACCTGGTCGACCTCGGGGCTCACGCTGCGGTCGGCGAAGGTCAGGGCGCGGACCATCGCGTCGGCCAGATGCGGCTCGCGCTGAAGGGCGCGGAAGGCCCGCATCAGCGTCTCGGCGACCCGCTCCGCCGCCGTGTCGCCCGTCGGGGGCTTGCGGCCGAGCGTGCCGTGCAGATGCTCCAGCTGGGCCTGCATGGTCGCGACCAGCAGGTGCACCTTGGAGGGGAAGTAGCGGTAGAGCGTGCCGAGTGCCACCTGGGAGGACTCGGCGACCTCCCGCATCTGCACCGCGTCGAAGCCGCCCCGGCTGGCCAGTTGCGCGCTCGCGTGCAGGATCCGGCGGCGGCGGGCCTCCTGTCGCTCCGTGAGGGGCGACGAGGCCGGCTGCCTCGATGGGGCGGCGCTGGCGTCCGCCTTGGCTTGCGCAGGCATGGGTCCCGCTCCGTGACTGTCGGTGAAGGCTGCTGATCGCACAGCATGGTAGGGGCGGGTCGTGGCGTGAATCACCTGACGCGGTGGTCACAGCGCCCTTACCTGCCGGTAGATTCGGAGCTCCTTGAACGATCAAGTCTGAAACTTGTTCTAGATTAGCGTCCCGGCGTAATCTCGCGGGACAGCGCAGGGAGAAGGGGGCTCAGAGTGACCGCTGAGGCCAGGGATGCGGGTGCGGAAGAGGGCCCCGCAGCTGACGGCAACAGACCGCTCGACATCGCGCTTCTCACCTACAAAGGGAACCCGTTCTGCGGGGGACAGGGTGTCTACGTACGGCATCTCTCCCGCGAGCTGGCCCGGCTCGGCCACCGCGTCGAGGTCATCGGCTCCCAGCCCTACCCCGTCCTCGACGAGGGGCTGCCCGGACTCACCCTGACCGAGCTGCCCAGCCTCGACCTCTACCGTCAGCCGGACCCCTTCCGCACCCCCGGGCGGGGCGAGTACCGGGACTGGGTCGACGCCCTCGAAGTCGCCACGATGTGGACCGGCGGCTTCCCCGAGCCGCTCACCTTCTCGCTGCGCGCCCGCCGCCATCTGCGCGCGCGGCGCGGCCGGTTCGACGTCGTGCACGACAACCAGACGCTCGGTTACGGCCTGTTGGGCGACGTCGGCGCGCCGCTGGTCACCACCGTCCACCATCCCATCACCGTGGACCGGCAGTTGGAGCTGGACGCCGCCGAGGGGTGGCGGCGCCGCTTCTCGGTACGGCGCTGGTACGGCTTCACCCGCATGCAGAAGCGGGTCGCCCGCCGTCTGCCGTCGGTCCTCACCGTCTCCGGCACCTCACGGCAGGAGATCGTCGACCACCTCGGCGTCCGGGACGACCGGGTCCACGTGGTCCATATCGGCGCCGACACCGAGCTGTTCGCCCCGGATCCGGCCGTGCCCGTGATCCCCGGCCGGATCGTGACCACGTCCAGCGCCGATGTGCCGCTCAAGGGCCTTGTCTTCCTCGTCGAGGCGCTGGCGAAGGTGCGTACCGAGCATCCGGCGGCCCATCTCGTCGTCGTCGGCAAGCGGGCCGAGGCCGGGCCGGTCGCCCAGGCCATCGAGCGGTACGGACTTGAGGGCGCCGTCGAGTTCGTCAAGGGCATCACGGACGCCGAACTGGTGGACCTGGTCCGCTCCGCCGAGGTGGCCTGCGTGCCGTCGCTGTACGAGGGCTTCTCGCTGCCCGCCGCCGAGGCCATGGCCACCGGCACCCCGCTGGTCGCCACCACCGGCGGCGCGATCCCCGAGGTGGCCGGCCGCGACGGGGAGACCTGCCTGGCCGTACCGCCCGGCGACGCGGGGGCGCTGGCCGCTGCGCTCAGCAGACTCCTCGGCGACCCCGACCTACGCGCCCGACTCGGCTCGGCGGGCCGCACCCGCATACTCCACCACTTCACCTGGACCCGCGCGGCAGAGGGCACGGTAGCCCACTACCGAGAGTCCATCGCCCGAGCGACGACCGCGCGGCGTGCTGCCGCTGCTGGTTGGGGGGCGGTTACGCGAGGTGCCGCCCCGGCCGCTCGCGCGGCGGATGCGTCGGACGCCGCTGCCGCCGCTCGCGGCGCGGCGATTCCAGCCCCCACGCCCGCCACCCCGGCACCACCGACCGTGCCTGCGGCTCCCGCCGTTCCTGCGGCACCCGGTGCTCCGGAGGCTCCCGCCGCTCCTGCGGCACCCAGTGCTTCGGCGGCGTCCGCCGCCCTGATGGTGCCGGTCGTGCCTGCGGCGCCAGCCGTGCCTGCGGCTCCCGGTGCTTCGGAGGCTCCCGCTGTGCCTGTGGCATCCAGCGCTTCGGTGGCGTCTGCCGCCCTGGTGGCGCCGGTCGTGCCTGCGGCGCCCGCCGCCCCTGTGGCGCCCGGCGCCCGGGTGGCCCCCGCTGTTTCCGGTGCTCCCGCGGTCCCCGCCGTTCCGGTGGCTCCCAGTGGCTCGGCAGTGTCCGCCGTGCCTGCGGCGCCCGGCGCTCTCGCGGCCCTCGCCGTTCCTGCGGCGCCCGCCCCGGTGACTCCCGCCGTGCCCGTCGCCCCCGCGGCTCCCAGTGCCTCGGCGGTGTCCGCCACCCCGGCAGCACAGGCTGTGCCTGCGGCGCCCCTCGTGCCCGCGGCGCCCTCCGCCCCTGCGGCGTCCGGCGCCCGGGTGGCTTCCGTCGTGCCCGTGGCTCCTAATGCCTTGGTGGTGTCCGCCGCCCCGGCAGCACCGGTCGTTCCTGCGGCGCCCGCCGTCCCTGCGGCTCCCGGTGCTTCGGAGGCCTCCGCTGTGCCTGTGGCGCCCGGTGCCCGGGTGGCTTCCGTCGTGCCCGTGGCTCCTAATGCCTTGGTGGTGTCCGCCGCCCCGGCAGCACCGGTCGTTCCTGCGGCGCCCGCCGTCCCTGCGGCTCCCGGTGCTTCGGAGGCCTCCGCTGTGCCTGTGGCGCCCGGTGCCCGGGTGGCTTCCGCCGTGCCCGTGGCTCCTAATGCCTTGGTGGTGTCCGCCGCCCCCGCGGCACCGGTCGTTCCTGCGGCGCCCGCCGTCCCGGTGGCTTCCAGTGGCTCGGCGGTGTCCGCCGCCCCGGTGGCGTTCGCCGTGCCTGGGGCGGCCGCCGCTTCTGCCGGTGGTGCCGAGCGCAGCGTCCCCGTTGAGAACGAGTGTGAAAGCAGGGCCTCGTGCTGACCGTTGATTTTTCTCGGTTTCCGCTTGCTTCGGGGGACCGTGTGCTGGATCTCGGGTGTGGAGCCGGTCGGCATGCCTTCGAGTGCTACCGGCGGGGCGCGCGCGTCGTGGCGCTCGACCGCAACGGTGCGGAGATCCGCGAGGTCGCCAAGTGGTTCGCGGCCATGCGGGAGGCCGGCGAGGCCCCCGCGGGCGCCACCGCCACCGCCATGGAGGGCGACGCCCTCGCGCTGCCCTTCCCCGACGAGTCCTTCGACGTCGTCATCATCTCCGAGGTGATGGAGCACATCCCCGACGACAAGGGCGTGCTCGCCGAGATGGTGCGGGTGCTGAAACCGGGCGGCCGTATCGCGATCACCGTCCCGCGCTACGGCCCCGAGAAGGTCTGCTGGACGCTGTCCGACGCCTACCACGAGGTCGAGGGCGGCCACATCCGCATCTACCGCGCCGACGAACTGCTCGCGAAGATCCGCGGCGCGGGCCTGCGCCCGTACGGCACCCACCACGCCCACGCCCTGCACTCCCCGTACTGGTGGCTGAAGTGCGCCTTCGGCGTCGACAACGACAAGGTGCTGCCGGTGCAGGCGTACCACAAGCTGCTGGTCTGGGACATCATGAAGAAACCGCTCGCCACCCGGCTCGCCGAGCGGGCGCTGAACCCGCTGATCGGCAAGAGCTTCGTGGCCTACGCGACCAAACCGCACCTGCCCCGGCTGCCCGAGAAGACCGCCACGCCCGAGAGGACCTCCACGGCCGAGGACACCGAGGCGGCCGCCCGGTGACCACACCCCGGACAGAACACCTCGTCCTGCCCGGGGTCCTCACCGCCGAGCAGGCCGACGCGACCGTACACGGCATCCTCGGCGTACAGCGGGAGGACGGCGCGATCCCCTGGTTCCGCGGGCACCACCTCGACCCGTGGGACCACACCGAGGCCGCCATGGCCCTCGACGCGGCCGGCGAACACGACGCCGCGGAACGGGCGTACACCTGGCTGGCCCGGCACCAGAACGAGGACGGCTCCTGGTACGCCGCCTACGCGAACGGGGCGTACGACGACGTCACGGACCGCGCCCGCGAATCCAACTTCGTGGCGTACATAGCCGTCGGGGTCTGGCACCACTACCTCGCCACCGGCGACGACACCTTCCTCGACCGCATGTGGCCCACCGTCTACGCGGCGCTGGAGTGGGTGCTGCGGCTGCAACGCCCCGGCGGCCAGATCGGCTGGCGCCGCGAGGACGACGGCACCGCGACCGCCGACGCGCTGCTCACCGGCAGCTCCTCCATCCACCACGCCCTGCGCTGCGCGCTCGCCATCGCCGAACAGCGCGAAGAGCCTCAACCTGACTGGGAGTTGGCCCTCGGCGCGCTGCGCCACGCGATCCGCCGGCACCCCGAGCGCTTCCTCGACAAGAGCCGTTACTCGATGGACTGGTACTACCCGATCCTGGGCGGCGCGCTGCCCGCGGCGGAGGCCAAGTCCCGTATGGAGGAGGGCTGGGACCGCTTCGTGGTGCCGGGCCTCGGCGTCCGCTGCGTGGTGCCCAACCCCTGGGTCACCGGCGGCGAGTCCGCCGAACTCGCCCTGGCCCTGTGGGCGATGGGCGAGTCCGACCGCGCCCTGGACATTCTCCAGTCCATCCAGCATCTGCGCGACCCGGCCACCGGCCTGTACTGGACCGGCTACGTCTTCGACGACGACGCCGTCTGGCCCCGCGAACTCACCAGCTGGACGGCCGGCTCCCTGCTCCTCGCGGTGGCCGCGCTCGGCGGCCACGAGGCCACCTGCGCCGTGTTCGGCGGAGCCCGGCTGCCCCATGGCCTGGCCCCCGACTGCTGCGCCTAGCCGGACCGCGGTTCCGTTCCCCCGAGTGGCGTAGTCGGCGCTGTGGGGTAAGGCTGCGGGGAGAGACCTTTTTCCGGTCGGGGACAGCCTTTTCCCCGGCCGGGGAGAGAACTGTCTGCTCGGGGAAAACATCCCGGAGGAAATCCCGTGACTGTACCGATGCGACGCCTCGTCGTCGCGCTCACAGTGTGCTGCGCCCTGCTGGTCGGCGCCACCGCCAACGGGAGCAGCCAGACCGCCACCCGGGACACCACGCACGCCGCGGTGCTCGTCGCCGCAACGCCCAGCCCCACCACGACCGCGGAGCGGCAGAAGTTCGCCAAGACCCGGTTCGTGCTGAACGCCGGCCTCGCGGCCGGGGCGGCGTACCAGTGGATCGTCAAGCCCGCCAGGCATGGCAAGTTCAAGAAGGGCGCGCACGGCCGCAAGACCACCCTGGTCAAGGCCGCGCTCGCGGGCGCCTTCGCGTACAACCGGCTGAAGGCGGCGGTGCGGAACGCCAAGGGTGATCCCGGGCTCGCCAGGGCACTCGCTCCGCTCACCGTCGGCATCGCGGCGCTCAAGGACCTGCCAGCCAAGCTGCACAGGGGCGACGCGTCCAGCGACAAGGCGGCCAACTCCTACAACGACATCATCAACCAGGTGAAGGACGCCGGGAAGAGCCAGGGTGCCGTGGTCCACAACAAGGTACCCACAACCTCACAACTGATCACCGGCGCCAAGAGCTGAGCGACGGCTAGGGCCACGCGCCCCAAGCGCGGCGCTACACCGTTTCCGGCCCGGTTGCCGGATCAGCCAGCAGCATGCCCGCCCGCTGCGACAGATCCTGGGCTGCAGGAATCGCCTGATAGCGGGCGAGCCGGACTCGCATGTCCTCTGCTGCCGCCCGGACTTTCACGGACTGGACGCCTTCGGCGCAGTCCAGGAACTCCGCCCACGTCGCGAGTGCTCCGTCGAGGTCGCCTTCCTGAAGGTGGATCTCGCCGAGGTTGCCGAGAACGGCGGCTCTGCTACGGCGGCGGTCGAGGCCGTGGATCTCCATGGCTTCGCGCAGCTGGACTCGGGCGCCCGCGGTGTCGCCCATGCGGGCCAGGATCATCCCGGCTGAATGCGCCCACCGGCCGATGCTGAAGTGGCCGGCCCAGGACTCCCCGGCAGGAGCGTCTGCCGCCCGTTCGATCTGGTCCTGGGACGCTTTGAGGGCCTTCGCGGCAAGCCGGTGGTTGCCGTCCAGGGCGGCGGCCTCGGCATGCGTGGACCGGTAGTAGGCGATAGCCCGAGGGTCGCTCAGATCGCGCGCCTGGTCCATGCACCGTTCCGCGAGAGCGAGGGCCTCGGCGCGATAGCGGGGACCCATGGCGATGGACTGCACGGTCATGCCGCGTAACGCGGTCGCGGCCAACTCGGGTTCGCCGGCTTCGTCGGCGAGCCGGAACGCGCTGGCGTAGTACTGCCGGGCTACCCCCTGGTCAGCCGGGCCGTCGAGGTCCTGGGCCATCCAGCCGATGAGGTGGGACAGCTGAGAGGTCGCCGCGAACAGGGCTCGGCCGGTCTGCTCGGTGTACCGGCCCCTGAGCCAGGGGCCGACGTTGGCCGTGAGGTAGCGGGTAGCCAGGTGCTTGGCGTGGCCTCCGCCGTACTCGGCTGCCAGGTCGCCGAGCGTGGTGACCATCTGGTGGATCGCGCGGACCTCGCCCTTCCCGACGCGTACGGCTCCGGGCACAGGACTGGTCACCCTGCGGGTGATGGCCTCGGGGTCCGGGACACCCAGGAGCGAGAGCGCGGCGCCGCTGGATGTGGCGAGGAATCCTCTGCGGTCCACTGGACTCCCTTCCAGCGCGAGTATCACCTCCACGGTATCGACAGGGGTGAACGTTGGCTCCACAGCGGTGGTGTACGGGTGTTCGTGCGGCGGCACGAACCCGAGGTGCTCGGGCCCGACTCCGAAGGCAGCCCACAGCGCGGCTGAGCAGTCCGGCCGCGGCCATCCTGGAGCGTCTGACTCCCACCTGCGGTAGGTGCGCTCGGAGACTTCGAAGGACGGGTCATCCAGGGCTTTCTGCCCGGCACGGCTGACCCCGTCGGCGCCTCTCTTCTGAGTCAGCCATCCCTGGTCGAGCCTTGCTGCCCGCAGCCGGTGATTGATCGTCACTCCAGCCTCCCAACAAGGTGGAGGACCACAGCTACTGCGTCGGACGTCGGTAGGCAAGCCGGACAATCTGCCGCGGTCGCGGAATGGCCGCTCAATGGCCGCTCCGTGTCCTGGCTGTGGCCGCAGCCGGGCCCGGAGACTTCCTTTCGCTCACTCTCTCCGGGCTCTGCGCCCACTGGAGGTCTCACGGCAAAATGGGCGTCACCAGTGATCAACACGAGTCGTCGGCTCCGTGCGCACCGTCGGGCAGCCAGCTGCTCGACGGGACGGTCGCGAGCCTCGCCGCGCGCGTTCAGCGCCTGACGGCTGAGTATCAGGCCCCAGTGCTGGCCCTGGGCGTCTTCGAGCGGGTCGGCTCCAACTGGCTGTCCGACTCGCTGCGCCAGGCCATGCCGCAGCACAACGAACCCTTCCGCCAGCAGTTGAGCCGTGAGCATCCGCTCTCGCCCGCTGACCGCGTTCCGCCGAGCCTGCACGAGACCGGACTGGGCGGGCTGGACCGGCACCAACTGGTGTGCGCGCTCTGCGACCTGCACGGACCCGACCGGCACTTGGTCAAGGAAACCAACCTGTTCTTCGCTGTCGACACGGTGCTCGGGCTCCTGCCTCGGTCGCCGGCCATCGTCCTGACCCGGGCCCCCATCGGGATCGCGTCTTCGTTCGCACGCGGGCGTCTGTGGGAGCGCTGGCGGTACGGCGACCGGTACGCCCAGGTGTCGGCCTCGGCCCGCGCCCCACGCTGGCGTGCCTCGTTCGCCGCGCTCCTGCCGGACGACCGCCCGGACCCGTCCACCGCCCTGGGGCGGCTGCTCGCGGTCAACGCGCTGCTGCTGGCCCGGACGTTGCACGACCCGGTCACCGGTGCCCGGCCCCGGCTGGTCATCCCGTACGAGCGGCATGTGGCCGACCGCGCAGCCACACGGTCCGCCCTGGCCCGCTTCCTGGACATTCCGGCGCCTGCGCTTGTGGAGCCGCAGCCGAACCAGGGCCAGGATGCCGCGCATGCAACGTTCGCCACCACCCGGCACAAGGACCAGCTGATCGCCGAACTCTCCCGCGGCGACGCGGCCCGAGTCAGTGACTCGGTCGCCGCGACGATCGAGTGCGCCCGGCAGACGCTCGCCCCGGACGTCACGCGCACAGCTGCGGAATGGCTGGCCGGTGACGATCTGTACGAACTCCACGCCCCTGTGGCCCGTGCCTCGTCCGGGTTCCGGCCGGCTTCTGTGCCTGTTGTGATGCCGAGGCCTGACTACCCCCCGGCTTCCGGGGTGCGGTGGCGCAACCTGCTGGTCACCAACACGGAGATGGCGGAGCTGCTGACTCTGCTGCACGCGGGAGGCGCGCCGAACAGCAGGCTGGGCACCAACCTGCTGGTCTGTCCGATGCCTCACGAACGGGGCGGGCGGCTGCACTTCGACCGTGCATCGAGGCAGTGGCGGGTGAGCCGTGGGTACGAGGAGCATCCGGCGTACTGGGTGACCTGGCTCGGGGCGGCGCTCATGGCCGCCTGGTCCGGGGCCCGGTTGCCCACCCGCGTCGAGGCCCTGGAGGCAGCGGCCGGGCGCCGGGCCTCCAACTGCGACTATGCGGTGGGCGACACGTGCCCGGTGGCCGAGCCCGGCCTTGGGCGTGGCGACGTCCACCACGTGATCGGCAATGTCCAGGTGTGGTGTGCTGACGGCCCGGAGCAGGTCGAGGACCAGCCGTTGCAGCGGTACCTGGCCGGTGCCGCCTGGAACACGCCGGGCACCTGGGAGGCGGCCGCCGCCGAACGGTCCCGCTACCTGTTGGGCTCATCGCGCGGTGTCGGGGTGCGCCTGGTGCGCGACCCCGGCACCACCGACACCGCCCGGCTCGGCGCGTGGGAGCTGGCCAACCTGCTCAACCGGTGGACAACGGTGGCCGACAGCGACGCCCGGACCACTCCGGGCGCTCTGGACCGTCTCCTGCTCAGGGCTGTGGAGTCATAGCCCGATGGCGGACTTGGGCCCCACGTACGACCCGGCTCCCGGGAAGCCGTCCCGGCACAGCTTGACGAACAGCTCGCTGAAGCCGAGGCCGGTCAGGTCGTCGAGCGGAACGAACTCGACCGCGTGGATCGGCCGGGTGTCCGCGCCTTCGGTGACGGCGCCGATCTCTCCGCCGACGACGCGGACCTCGAAGGTGATGTGGACGACGCGAGCCCGGACGTTGTCGCACAGGTACAGCAGCCGGCCGATCTCGACGTCGGTGCCGGTCTCTTCCCGCATCTCTCTGACCAGCGCTTGTTCGAGGGTCTCGCCGTCCTCGACCTTGCCGCCGGGCAGGGACCAGCGGCGCGGCCCGTCTGTGTCCTGGTGCAGAAGAAGAATCGTGTCGTCGCGGATGACGATGCCTGTGACGCGTGTGTGCATTCGCCGACGCTACCGCCCGTAGAGAAGGGACACCGATGAGTCAGACAACGGCCGTGGCGGTGGCCCCGGTGGTGATCGCCGCAGGAGGTCTTGGTACGCGCGTGGGCGGGTGGTCGCCGTACCTGCCGAAGGAACTCCGGCCCGTGCGAGGCAGGCCGGGGCTGGCACACATCGTGGACGAGGCGGGGGCGATGGGCGCCGTGCGTGCCGTGGTGGTCCATCACCGTTACTACACGCCGCTCGTGCCGTGGACCCGGCAGGTTCTGGCTCCGGGAGCACTGGCCCGGTACCAGGTGCTCGCTCGACAGCCGGTCGCCGGGCCGCGCCCTGCTGACCGCCTACGGGTGGACTTCATCCCGCAGCAGGGCCGGTACGCCGACATCACCTCGGTGCTGGAGGGGGCCGAACATCTGCGCGCGGAGGACGTCTACGTGGTGTTCGCTGACAATGTCGACGTCACGCACACCGCTCTGCCCCTGCTCGCCGCTGCGGTGACACCGGGTGTACCGGCGGTGCTGGCCTCCCCGTTCGACGTGGACGCGGCCGGAACCTACGGCGTGATCGTGTGCGACGGCAGGGGGCCCGTGCAGAGGATGCTCGGGCTTGTCGAGAAACCCGGCCGCTCGGAGGCATGCCGGCTGCTCGCCGAGCACGGTGCCGATTCCCTGCGGCTCTTGCAGGGCCGCATGCGCATCACGCAGAACCTGCTGAACGATCTCGGCGTAGCCGAGGCGGGTTCCGCGAGCGAGCCGAAGCTCTCCCTGGAGCTCGCCGCCTACGCTCACGCCCATCCTGTCGACGTCGTCACCACCACCCAGCCCATGACGGACCTCGGGCTGGACAGCAGCGACCTGTGACTCCTCGCCGTCGGGGTTCTCGTGGCTACGCTCCCGCGTGACGGACGACTTCACCGCGCTCCGGTCAGAGCGCTAGGAGTTGAGCTCCGCCAGTACGCGTAGTGTGCGGGGGTCCGAGGTCAGGGCCAGGAGGTCGGTGATCGGGGACTTGCGCCATGACTCCAGGCGTTCGGCTATCCGTTCGCGGGGGCCGACCAGGGAGATCTCGTCGGCGAACGCGTCCGGGACGGCCCGTACGGCCTCCTCCCGGCGGCCGGACAGGAACAGCTCCTGGATCCGCCGCGCCTCGTCCGCGTACCCCATGCGTGCCATCAGGTCGGCGTGGAAGTTGCGGGCCGCGTGCCCCATGCCGCCGATGTAGAAGCCGAGCATGGCCTTGACGGGGAGCAGCCCCGCGGCGACATCGGCACAGACCCTGACCTGGGCCATGGGGGCGACGAGAAAACCCGCGGGCAGGTCCTGGACGGCGGGCCCGTACACCTCGGGCCGGCTCGGCGCCCAGTACAGCGGCAGCCAGCCGTCGGCGATCCGGGTGGTCTGGGCGACGTTCTTCGGGCCCTCGGCGCCGAGCAGCACCGGCAGGTCCGGGCGGAGCGGATGGGTGATCGGCTTGAGCGGCTTGCCCAGGCCGGTGGCGTCCGGGCCGCGGTAGGGCAGCGGGTGGAAGCGGCCGTCCACGGCCACCGGCGCCGCCCGGCGCAGCACCTGCCGTACGACGTCGACGTACTCCCGGGTCGCGGTCAGCGGCGAGCGCGGGAACGGGCGGCCGTACCAGCCCTCCACGACCTGCGGCCCGGACAGCCCGAGGCCGAGCAGCATCCGCCCGCCGGAGAGATGGTCCAGGGTGAGGGCGTGCATCGCGGTGGTGGTGGGGGAGCGGGCCGCCATCTGGGCGACCGCCGTGCCCAGCCGGATCCGCGTGGTGTGCGCGGCGATCCAGGCCAGCGGGGTGAACGCGTCCGAGCCCCAGGACTCCGCCGTCCACACCGAGTCGTAGCCGAGCCGCTCCGCCTCCCGGGCCAGCGGCACCTGGTCAGCGGAGGGGCCGCGCCCCCAGTAGCCGAGTGCCAGACCGAGCCGCATGCCCGCCTCCTGACGGTCCATCAGACAACGGGGCGACTGTACGGCAACGGCCCCCCGCCCGGAAGGGCGAGGGGCCGGAGGGGCGAGGGGCCGGAAGCGACGGCAGTGGACCGGCGGCTCAGCCGCGCTGGATACCGGAGGTGTCCTGGAGCACACCGCGGCGGCCGTCCTGGGTCTGCGCGACCAGCTGCGCACCGCGCTGCTCGACCGCCAGGTACCAGGTGCCCGGCGCCAGTTCGGCGATCGGGGCCGAGCCGTCCTCGGCGAACAGCGGCCGCGGCACCGGCACGGCGAACCAGAACGGCGAGAACTCCGCGGCCTGGGCCCGCTGCGGGGCCGGCGGCTGCTGGCCGAACGGATCGAACGGCTGGCTCTGCTGCGGCTGGCCGCCGTACGGCTGCTGCTGCGGCGGCTGCTGCTGCGCGGCGCCGGGGTAGCCGTACGCGCCCTGGGGCTGGGCGCCGTAGGGCTGCGGGGCGGCCGGCTTGGGGGCCGGGATCAGACCGGCCTGGAGGGCGGGCACCAGCGGGCCGGCGATGGCCGCCCCCGCCATGACCAGGGTGGCGATGAGGGCGATGACGAGACCGGTGCCGGCGCTCGGGCCGTCGCTGGAGTTGCTCAGGTTGTCCGCGGCACCCGCCGGGTCGATGACATTGCCGAGCGCGCTCCACGCGGCGAAGACCGTGAGGGCCACACCGAGCGGACCGAGGTCGAGGCCGACCACCTTGGGGGGCTGCGGCAGCAGCCGGATGACGACGAGGAGCGCGGCGCCGATGATCCCCGCGAGTACGACGCTGAACATGACCGGCCCGCTCGCCCACAGGCTGGGCAGGTCGATGTTGCTCGGTACCCCGTTGTACGAGTAGTTGTCGAGGAACGACGCGATGAACAGCAACACCGCTGCTCCGATCACCACGCCGTCGCCCCTAGTGAGGGAGCGGATATTCACTTCAGATCCTTCGTAGGTCGTCTCGTCGTCAGTGGAGGCGTCGCTGTCACCGTGTGTCGCCCCTCAAGGGCCCGGTGCGAAGCGCGGGGGGTGGCCCCTCATCGTAGGCCGACCCTACCTTCCGTACGATCACGGTGTCCGCCCGGTGCGGTCCGCGGGACCCTACCCGCGCAGGAAACTCACGATTCCCTCAGAGATCCCCTCCGCCGCCTTCTGCCGCCAGGCGCCGCTGGTCAACCGTGCCGCGTCCTTGCTGTCGCGCATGTTGCCGCACTCGATGAAGACCTTGGGAACCGTTGACAGATTGAGACCGCCCAGGTCCGCGCGGGTGACGAGACCGGTGCCGCCGCCGACGTAGTTGGCGGGCGCGCTGCCCGTGGCCCGCACGAAGTTGCCCGCGATCCGCTCGCCGAGGTCGCGGGAGGGGGCGACGATCGGGCGGGTGTCGGCGCCGCCGGCGTGCACGGAGCCCGGCAGGATCACATGGAACCCGCGGTTGCCCGTCGCCGAGCCGTCCGCGTGGATCGAGATCGCCGCGTCCGCGTGCGCGGTGTTGCCGATCCGGGCCCGCTCGTCCACGCACGGTCCCCACGGGGGCTCGTCCCGGTCGTGGGTCAGCTTCACCGTGGCGCCCTGCTGCTCCAGCAGGGTGCGCAGCCGGTGGGACACGTCCAGGGTGAACTGGGCCTCCGGGTAGCCGTCGTCGGTGGCCGTGCCCGTCGTATCGCATTCCTTCCGGCCTGTGCCGATATCGACCTTGCGGTTGATCTCTGCCGTATGCCGGAAGTTTCCTGAGTTGTGCCCCGGGTCGATGACGACCACCTTGCCCGCGAGCGGCTCGGAGCCGGTGGCGCCCGGTGCCGCGGCCGTCGGCTTCCCGTCGTCGCCGGGGGAGGATCGGGGGGAGGCGGAGTCCGGCGAGGCGGAGTCCGGTGAGCCGGTCGGTGGCGTCGAGCGCCCGGCGGACGCCGAGGACGCCGCTGGGGGCGTGGACGCGCCGCCGGCCGCGGCGGAGCCGTCCGAGCCGCCCACCGCCTGGTACACGAGCCAGCCGAGCAGCGCGCCCGGCACCAGGGCGGCCAGCGCCACCGTGAGCGGGCGCCGGGAGCGGCGCGGCCGCGGGGGTTCGAAGTCGGGGCCTACGTACGACACGGGTGCCACCCTAGTGGGCGTTGACGGTGTCCACCGGATCTCCCTGACGGCTGCGTCCGGCGAGCGCCGGGCTCAGATCCCCGTCCCCGTTCGCCGTAGTACGCGCAGCGAACCGTGGGCCGAGGTCTCGGTGAACGCGCCGGATGCCAGCGCTCTGCGCCAGATCCGGTACGGGGCCTGGCCGGTGAACTCGTCCACCGGGTCCGGGAACACGTCGTGGACGGCGAGCAGGCCGCCCTCGGCCACGTGCGGGGCCCAGCCCTCGTAGTCGGCGCCAGCGTGCTCGTCGGTGTGGCCGCCGTCGATGAAGACGAGCCCGAGCGGGGAGTTCCAGAGGGCGGCGATCCGCGGCGAGCGGCCGACCAGGGCGACGACGTGTTCCTCCAGGCCCGCCCGGTGCAGCGTCCTGCGGAACGCGGGCAGCGTGTCCATCAGGCCGACCTCGGGATCGACCGTCTCCGGGTCGTGGTACTCCCAGCCCGGCTGCTGCTCCTCGCTGCCGCGGTGGTGGTCCACGGTGAGCGCGCTCACCCCGCTTTGCCGGGCGGCGTCCGCCAGCAGCACCGTGGAGCGTCCGCAGTACGTGCCGATCTCCAGCAGCGGGAGGCCCAGCTGTCCTGCCTCTACGGCCGCCGCGTGCAGCGCGAGGCCCTCGTCCGGGGGCATGAACCCCTTCGCCGCCTCGAACGCGGCCAGGGTCTCGGGCGGTGGCGCCGGGGGCATGGGGGTCCTCTCGGGGGGGCATGTGCGTACGGTCGCTTATGCTGCCGCACGCTCGGCCACGTGGGGGTTCGGGGTTGGCGGGCGTCGTGTGCGGCTGCGGGTGCGTTGTGGTTGATCGCGCAGTTCCCCGCGCCCCTATCGGGGCGCGTCTCCGTGGACGTCCATTGGCAAGGTCGCGGCTGCGGGTGCGTTGTGGCTGGTCGCGCAGTTCCCCGCGGGTGCCTGCCGGCGGGGCTCAGCTGCGCGGGGGTTCGGGGTTGCTGGGCGTCGTGTGCGGGTGCGGGGCCGTTGTGGCTGGTCGCGCAGTTCCCCGCGCCCCTATCGGGGCGCGGCCGCACGTCGCATCCTCGCTGTCAGGCGGTGATGGTTTTGGTTGGTAGGGGGAGGTCCAGGGGGATCGGGTGTTCGTCGCCCGTGTGGGTTGCGGATGAGGCGTGTGGGCCGTGGCCGGTGGCCCGGGCCGCCACCACGTAGGCGCCCCCGGCGGGCACGGCGAGGGCGTAGCTGCCGTCCTCCGCGGAGAGGGTCGCGCCCGCCTGGCGGCCCCGGCGGTCTATCAGGGTGACCTTGGCGCGGGCGACCGGGGCGCCGTCGGCGTCCAGGACCCGGCCGTGGAAGCCGCGCAGCGCCCGCTCGGCGCGGTCCAGGTTGGCCTCCTCCTCGCTGCTCGCCCGCAGCTGCGAGGCGCGCTGGGGCTTCGGCAGGAACACGGCCAGGGCGAGGCCCACCGCGACCGCGGCCGTCGCGATCAGGAAGGAGACGCGGAAGCCGTGCATGGTCGGGATCGCGGTGCCGCCCACGGTGTGCGCCGTGTTGGCGAGCACCATGCCGATCACGGCGCTCGACACGGACGTACCGATGGAGCGCATCAGGGTGTTCAGGCCGTTGGCCGCGCCCGTCTCCGAGGCCGGGACCGCGCCGACGATCAGCGCGGGCAGCGAGGAGTACGCGAGGCCGATGCCCGCGCCGAGGATCACCGCGATGACGAGGCTCTGCCAGGGGGCGCTCATCAGGCCGAGGCCGGCGCCGTAGCCGATCGCGATGATCAGCATGCCGAGGATCAGGGTGACCTTGGGGCCGTACTTGGCGGACAGCCGGGCGTAGACGGGTGCCGTGAACATCATCGTCAGGCCGAGCGGCGCCACCAGCAGACCCGCGGCGACCATCGACTGGCCGAGGCCGTATCCGGTGGACCTCGGCAGCTGGAGCAGCTGGGGCAGGACGAGCGAGACGACGTAGAAGGAGACGCCGACCATGATCGAGGCGAGGTTGGTCAGCAGGACCTCGCGGCGGGCGGTGGTGCGCAGGTCGACGAGCGGCGCCTTGACGCGCAGCTCCAGCAGGCCCCACAGCAGCAGCACGGCGACGGCCGCGCCGAACAGGCCGAGCGTGGTGCCGGACGACCAGCCCCAGTCGCTGCCCTTGGTGACCGGCAGGAGCAGCAGGACCAGGCCCGCGGACAGGCCGAGCGCGCCGGGCAGGTCGAAGGAACCAGGGGCGCGCATCGGGGACTCGGGGACGGTCAGCAGGGTGAGGGCGATGGCGATCACGCCGAGGGCGGCGGCGCCGTAGAACAGGGCGTGCCAGTTCGCGTGCTGGGCGACCAGGGCCGCGCCCGGCAGCGCGAGGCCGCCGCCGACGCCGATCGAGGAACTCATCAGGGCCATCGCCGAGCCGAGCCGTTCGCGCGGCAGCATGTCGCGCATCAGGCCGATGCCGAGCGGGATCGCACCCATCGCGAAGCCCTGGAGCGTACGGCCCACGATCATCATGAGCAGCTGGCTCGTGACCGCGCTGATCAGTGCGCCGACCACCATCACCGCGAGGCTGGCTATGAGCAGGCGCCGCTTGCCGTACAGGTCGCCGAGGCGGCCCATGATCGGGGTGGCCACGGCGCCGGACAGCAGCGTCGAGGTGAGCACCCAGGTGGCGTTGCTGGGCGAGGTGGCCAGCAGCTGCGGCAGGTCCTTGATGACGGGGACGAGCAGGGTCTGCATCACCGCGACCGTGATGCCCGCGAAGGCGAGTACCGGGACCACGGTCCCGCTCGCGCTCCGGGTGGGCTGGTCGTTCGTGTGCGTCATGGAGTGAGGCCTCCGGGCCGGAAGTGGAGAGGTGGTCGGTGAACCGCGCGGGGTGGGTCTTCGGGGAACCTCGTATGCACGGGCAACTATTCCGTCGCTTCGGCTCCCTAACAAATCCTTGACCCGACCATGGGGATCTGATGTGCCGTCAGAAGACCGACAGGGGTCGCCGGAAGGCTGGCGTAATGGTGGAACACGTTCTAATCTGACGGCCATGAAGGCCTATGTAGCCGGGGTCGGGATGACCAGGTTCGAGAAGCCCGAGACCCGTGAATGGCAGTACTGGGACATGGCGCGGGAGGCGGGCGGCGCAGCCCTCGCCGACGCCGGAATCACGTACTCCGAGGTGGAACAGGTTCCCGTCGGCTACTGCTTCCAGCCCTCCACGGCCGGCCAGCGCGCCGCCTACGAACTCGGACTGACCGGCGTCCCCGTCTACAACCTGAACAACAACTGCGCCACCGGATCCACCGCGCTGATGCTGGCCCGGCAGCTCGTCGAGGGCGGCTGCGACTGCGTGCTGGCGCTCGGCTTCGAGAAGATGCGGCGGGGCGCGCTCGGGGCGGGCACCGACGGCGGGGACTTCGCGACCTCCCCGGTCGCCCGGCACTACGGCGTGCTGGCGGCCCGGCACGGCTTCGCGGCGACCCCGCCGACCGCGCAGATCTTCGGCGCCGCGGCCCGCGAGCACATGGACCTCTATGGCACGACCGAGGCGCAGCTCGCCGCCGTCGCCGCCAAGAACCACCGGCACTCCGCGCACAATCCGTACGCCCAGTTCCGGGACGTGTACGACGTCGCCGAGGTGCTCGCCTCCCGCACCGTGCACCGGCCGCTCACCAAGCTCCAGTGCTCGCCCACCTCGGACGGCGCGGCGGCGGCCGTGGTGGTGTCCGAACGGTTCGCCGCACGGCACGGTCTCGCCGGACTCGTCGAGATCGCCGGGCAGGCCATGACCACCGACACCGAGGAGTCCTTCGCGTCCGGTTCCTGCATCGACGTCGTCGGACAGCCGATGTCCCGCGCGGCAGCCCGGCAGGCGTACGAGCGGGCCGGGCTCGGCATCGAGGACGTGGACGTGGTGGAACTGCACGACTGTTTCTCCATCAACGAACTGCTCACCTACGAGGCGCTCGGCATGTGCGGGCCAGGGGAGTCCGGCAAGCTCGTCGAGTCCGGGGCGACCACGTACGGCGGGCGCTGGGTGGTCAACCCGTCGGGCGGGCTGATCTCCAAGGGACATCCCCTGGGCGCCACCGGCCTCGCCCAGGTCGCCGAGCTGGTATGGCAACTGCGCGGCCGCGCGGGGGAACGGCAGGTGGCCGGGGCGCGGGTCGGACTGGCCCACAACATCGGCCTGGGCGGCGCGGCGGTGGTGACGCTGGTACGGGCGGTGTAGGTCCGTCGGCCGTACGGTGGCCGGTGGTACAGGTCGACCGACCTGCGGACCGGCCGCGACCCCGCTCGCCTCGGGGGCGGCGCCGGTCTCGGCCGGTCCGGTCTCCGGGGAGGCGGGGCGGTGTTGACGCTGCCGTGGGCTGAGGTGGCGGGCGTGTTGCGATCACTGGGTGGCCGGTATGGAATGAACGCCGTAACGCACCGGCCGGCGCGGTGGTGTCCGGCTGCCGGACCGACCTCGGCGGGCACCGGATGCCGCAACCGTGACGCGCTGGGAGAATCCATGGCCGCGAAGCCGCCTGTGCCCCCGTTCACCCGGGAGAGTGCGATCGAGAAGGTCCGCCTGGCCGAGGACGCATGGAACAGCCGGGATCCCGAGCGGGTGGCCCTCGCCTACACGGCCGACAGCCGCTGGCGCAACCGCGGGGAATTCATCAACGGCCGCGAGGAGATCGTCGCCTTCCTCACCCGGAAATGGACCCGGGAGCAGGAGTACCGGCTCATCAAGGAGCTGTGGGCACACGACGCGAACCGTATCGCCGTGCGCTTCGCCTACGAGTGCCACGACGACTCGGGCACCTGGTACCGCTCGTACGGGAACGAGAACTGGGAGTTCGACGACGACGGCCTGATGCGGGTCCGCCTGGCCTCCATCAACGACCTCCCCATCAAGGCGGACGACCGCACCTACCACTGGCCCCTCGGCCGCCGCCCCGACGACCACCCCGGCCTGACCGACCTGGGCCTCTGACCATCCTGTCGTCAAGTCCCTGTCGTTCTCGCGCCGTTCGCCCGTTCGATGACGAGTGCCGCATGGCGTGGTGGGGCGGGGGCGTCGTACGAGGGGACGGTCACAGCCAGCCCTGGTGGCGGGCCCGCGTAGGGCGTTGTCGGTGACGGTCGGCCGCGCCGCCGCCTGCTGTCGGCAGTTGGGTGCCGGTGTGTCCGGCCAAGTGCCGCATGGCGTGGTGGGGCGGGCGTGGGGTGTCGTACGGGGGCGTGGTCAGCCCGGGTGGCGGGCCCGCGTAGGGCGTTGTCGGTGACGGTCGGCCGCTGCCTGCTGTCGGCAGTTGGGTGCCGGTGTGTCCGGCCGTGTGCCGTATGGCGTGGCGGGCGGGAGTTGGCGTACGAGGGGACGGTCACAGCCAGCCCTGGTGGCGGGCCTCGCGCAGGGCCTCCGTGCGGTTGCGGGTGCCCGTCTTGCCGATGGCCGCGGACAGGTGGTTGCGGACCGCCGACTCGGACAGACCCAGCTTCGCCGCGATGTCGGCGACGCTCGCGCCGTCCACCGACGCCTTCAGCACCTCGCACTCCCGGCCGGTCAGCGGATTCGGCCCGGCGCTCAGCGCGGCGGCGGCCAGCGCCGGGTCGACCACCGTCTCCCCGGTGAGCACGCGCCGGATCGCCACCGCCAGCTCCTCCACCGGCCCGTCCTTGACCAGGAATCCGGCCGCCCCGGCCGCCATGGCCCGGCGCAGCTGGCCGGGCCGGCCGAACGTGGTCAGGATCAGCACCCGGCAGTCGGGCGCCTGCGCGCGCAGCTCGGCCGCCGCCTCCAGGCCGCTCATACCCGGCAGTTCGCTGTCCAGCAGGGCCACGTCGGGCCGGTGCAGCAGCGCGGCGTCCACGATCGCGTCGCCCGCCGCGACCTGGGCGACGACCTCGATGTCGTCCTCCATGCCGAGCAGCAGGGCCAGCGCGCCACGCACCATGCCCGGGTCCTCGGCGAGCAGAACCCTGATCCCCCTGAGCGGGCGGTGCTCCTGCGGCATCTCGTTCACGAGGAACAGGCTAGATCGGGGCGCTTGCCGGGGCGCGTCGGGCGACAGGTCCGTGGCAGCCGGTGCCGCCGCTGACGCCGCCGCACTCGCTCATTCGGCGGTTGTCAGGGTCTGGGGGACAGCCAGGGCGATCTTTCCCCGCCGTGGTCCTCGCGCGGCGAGCGCGTGCGCGCGGGCGGCCTGTGTCATGGCGAACACCTCCTGCACGGGAAGGCGGAAGCGGCCTTCTGCGAAGAGCGCGGCCGCGGCGGCGAGACCATGGTGTCCGTTCGGCTCGCCGCCCAGCTCGCCGGACGAAAGACGGACCCCGAGCTGCCGGGCGGTGAAGTCGGCGATCGTGACGACCGAGTCCGCCGTGCCGGTGAGCGCGACGAGTTCGGGGAGGGAGCCGGCACCGGCGACGTCGAGCGCGAGGTCGACCCGGCCGTTCCACAGCGCGCGGACCCGCTCCGGCAGCCCCTGGCCATAGGTGGTGGGGAGCGCGCCGAGCCCGGCGATGAAGGTCTGGTTCGCCGGGCTGCCCGTGCCGATGACACGGGCGCCCCGGGCGACGGCCAGCTGCACGGCGACGCTGCCGACGCCGCCTGCCGCGCCATCGATCAGCAGCGTGGTTCCTTCGCGTACGTCGAGCAGGTCGAGCACCCGGGTCGCCGTCTCGACGCTCGTACCGCTCGCGCCGGCCTCTTCCCACGACATCGACGCCGGTTTCGCCGTCCAGAACCTCAATACGGCGAACTCGGCGCTCGCCCCGCCGAGCCGTGCGACATCGACCGCGCCGAACACCTCGTCCCCGACCGCGGTACCGGTGACATCCGGACCCACCTCGTCGACGACTCCAGCCGCGTCGACCCCCGGAATGTGCGGCAGAGCGATCTTCTCGCTCGACGGCAACCGTCCGGCGCGCAGCGCGACATCGGCCGGCGAGACGCCGGCGGCTCTGACCCTGACGCGTACTTCGCCCCGCCCCGCGTGGGGCTCGGGAAGCGCGCCCACGGACAGCACTTCGGGAGGACCGAACCGGTCGAACCGCACTGCGAACACGAGTACCTCTCCCCACGTGGAGCGACAAGACCGCGGACTACCGTAGAAGCGAAAGAGGAACAGCCGTTCCAGATCGTGCGGAAGTGAGAGGCGGGCACAGCGCATTGACTCGGAAACGCCGTTCGGATGCCGAACACAATCAAAGGCGCATCGTGGCGACAGCGCGGGCCGCCTTTGCCGCAGACGGGCTGGACCTGCCGGTGCGTGAGATCGCCCGGCGTGCGGGCATCGGCGTCGCCACGGTCTACCGGCACTTTCCGTCGCGCGAGGATCTCATCGCCGCCGTGCTCGCCGAGCAGGTCACGCGGTGCGAGGAGGAGATGCGGGCCGCTCTCGCCGACCCGGACTCCCGGCGTGCGCTGCGCGGCACCATCCTCCGCTTCGCCGAACGGCAGGTACGTGACCGCGTCCTCAACGAAGCGCTGCTCGGCTCGCACGCGGCGGGCGCGGCCTTCACCGAACAACGCCGCGCACACGCGCAGGGGTTCGCGCGGCTGGTGGAACGCGCACGACATGACGGCGCCGTCCGCCAGGGGGTGTCGACCGAGGACGCACGCGTCGCCCTGAGGGCCATCAGCTCCTTCCGGGCTCACCCGGCCGAACGGGCATCGACCATTCCAAGACTGACCGACCTGCTGCTCAGCGGGGTACTGACCGAAGAATGACCTCGGGCACGGGCACCGCCAGCCGGGCGGTCGGCTCGCTCTGAGCGGGGCCCGCCGGTGCCGGTGTCACCCCGGGCGCACACCCTGCCGGGCTCCTCCGCTGAGACGAATCGGCAGACCGAACCGCTCTCCCGGCCGTCGGCACCCTGCGACTACGCACCGGATTGGCATCTTCGCCGCATTCATGGTCGGGTTCACCTTGAGAGAGTGTCCGCCTCAGGGGATTCCTCGCTGCCGGCCAGCCAGCGCACTCACAGAGGATCGGCCACCGCACTTCCAGCGGTCTGCGCGAACGTCACCAGCCATCCATACGCCACCACCTGGGCGAACATGTGACATTGGGGCTATCCCGGATGCTTCACGCCTATAGGGATTGGCCGGGCCATGTAGTGATTTTTCACTGATATAAGTTGGCCATACTCTGCCTGATGGTGCTGCCGACTGAGAACTCCGGGACGGGGCATTCTCGGCGGATGTGAGTGCGCCGCCAAAGGTGACGGTGGGCAGCCAACAGCCTCTGAAACCAGGGTAGTTATCGCTTCGCTGTGCCGGCGACCGAGCGACGGGCATTGCCCGTAAACCTTAAAATCACCCATAGGTAATTTTGATTCCATCGGAAATTATAACGCCGTTAATGCGTGGGTGAATTTACGATGCGGGGATCATGCATTTATGGGCCGGTAAAACGTGGTTCGTTGATGATGTCTCGTTTTCTGTTCAAGATCTTTACCGTGTGATGGGTGTTGTTGTTTTATGTGGCGGATTTGAAAGGGCTTGATGCCTGGCGTGGTTCGTGTCTGAAGGGGTGGGGCTGGATGCGTGTGCGTGTCCGAAGACCGGGTTGGTCGGGTGGTGCGCTGGCGGTGTTGACGGCCGGCGTGCTGGTGCTGGGGCCGCTGCCGTCGGTGGCGCAGGGGGCTGCGCAGTCCAGGGTGTCCGCCGTGTCGGACAGCAGCCCGGAGGGGAGTGAGGCTGCGCGGGCGTTGGCGACGGCGGCTGAGACGGGTGAGCGGGTCGAGGTGGTGGGGGAGCGGTCGTCGGATACGACCGTGTATGCCAACCCTGACGGTTCCACGCTGACGTTGGAGGAGTCGGCGGTTCCCGTGCGGGTGCCGGCGGCCGGTGGCGGCTGGCAGGCTCCGGACGCGACGCTGGTGCGGCAGGCGGATGGGTCGGTGGTACCGAAGGCCGCGGCTGTGGGGATGGAGTTCTCCGGTGGCGGGTCGCAGGAGCCGCTGGTGCGGATCGGGGACCGTGGCCGGTCCCTTGCGCTGGGATGGCCCGGGGCGCTGCCCGAGCCGGAGCTGGCCGGGGCGAGTGCCTTGTATCGGGATGTGTTCGACGGCGTGGATCTCAAGATCACGGCGTCTGCCGAGGGTTTCCGGCATGTGCTGATCGTCAAGACTCCCCAGGCTGCCGCGCAGCCCGAACTCCAGCAGATCGAGTACTCGTTGCAGACGGCCGGGCTGGGTGTCGTGGGTCACGACAGCGGCGGCTATCAGGCGGTCGACGAGAACGGCAACTGGGTGTTCCGTGCCCCGAGGGCGCAGATGTGGGACTCGGCCGGCTCCGGTGAGACCGTACCGCCCGCGGCCGGGTCCTCCGGTGCACGTGCATCTTCGTCCGGCCAGGCGGGGGAGGCCGGCGGCGGGGAGCCGGGGGTTGAGCCGAGGGCCGGTGACACGGTGAAGGCGGTGGCCACGCGGGTCGACGCGGACTCGCTGACCGTGGTGCCCGATGCGGGGATGCTGGCCGGCACGGACGCGGCAGACTTCCCGCTGAGCATCGATCCCTCGGTGTCCTGGGGTGAGGCGGAGCGCACGCTGCTGCGGTCGGACGGCTATGAGTCGTACGGCTGGGGCAACGGCAGCGACAACCAGGGCCAGGGGGTCGGCAAGTGCGGGACGTGGGGCGGTTATTACTGCGGTCCCGGGTATACGCAGCGTCTCTACTTCGAGTTCTCCCCGTCGAAGCTGAAGGGCAAGCACGTTCTGGACGCGACGTTCCGGGTGACCGAGCCGTGGGCGTTCCAGTGCGATCCGCGGTGGGTGCAGCTGTACCGGACGGGCAACATCTCGTCCTCCACCACGTGGGCATCGCGTCCGACGCACATCGACCTGGTGGGCGACCGCAACGTGTCCGCGGGGCGTGGCTCCGCGTGCGACCCGGACAAGCCGACGGCGCCGATCGAGTTCAACGACGACCCGAACGAGAGCTACGAGAATCTCACCCCGACGGTGAGGTCGTTCGCGGACGGCAAGTTCTCCCGCCTTACGCTCATGCTGAAGGCGAAGGACGAGGGCGACACCTCGGCGTGGAAGCGGTTCAGGAACGATGCCGTGCTGGCCGTCACCTATGTCGCCGAGCCCGGAGTGCCGACGAACCCTCTGGTGGCGAACACGTGTGAGACCAGCGCGTCGGATCCGGCGTGGATCTCGGATCTGACGCCGGCGCTGAGCGGCCAGGTCCAGACGGCGCCCGGCGGGGAGAGCGGGGCGAGTCTGCGGGCCCACTTCTATGTGCAGCGAAAGGACACCGACGGTACCTGGTCGGTCGTGGCGACCGAGCCGGTACGGCCCTCCAGCGGCTTTGTCGGGGACAACGCGAAGGTGACGGTCGACTCACCGGTCACTCTCCTGCAGAACACCTTGTACCGGATGAGGATCTCGACGCGCTCCTACTACGACAATGGCTCGACCTACCTGGAGGGCAGCACCACGGCGTCCACCAAGGGCTGGTGCTACTTCGAGATCGACTCGACCAGGCCCAAGGCGCCGTCCGTGACCACGCCGGACGGGGCGGTGTACAAGATCTGCCCGGATGACGGCGACGGCTGCACCACGGCGTCCGGCGGGCCGGGGATCGCGGGGCAGTTCACCTTCACCAAGAACGCGGCCGACAACAACATCAGCGCCTTCGAGTACAAGCTCGCCACCGACAAGAAATGGACGAAGGCACCGTCGACGGGCACGCTCACCCGGTCGATCAAACCCGCCCTGTCGGGCATTCAGGTGCTGTACGTGCGGGCGGTCGACAGCGTCGGAACCGGCCAGTCCGGTGAGACCACGGCGGTGCGCTTCAATGTCGCCGAGGGCGAAGGTCCCTCGGGGCTGTGGCACTTCGACGACGCGGCACCTGGTTCCGGGGCGACGAGCGCGGCCGATACAGGAACAGCCTCGGGTAGCCGGCACAACCTGACCCTGCGCGAGGCCGGAGCAGGCTGGTCGACCTTCTCCCGCACCGGTGACGCCGGCCGCTCACTGTGGCTGAACGACACCACCAACAGCGGCCAGCAGACCGGGTATGCGGAGAGCTCAGGAACGGTGGTGAACACCCAGTCCTCCTACACCGTCTCCGCCTGGGCCTACCCCACCGACAAAACCGCCTTCCGCACGGTGCTCTCCCAGACCGGCAGCGACAACAGAGGCTTCGAGCTCTACTACTCGCCGGGAGTGGACCGGTGGGTGTTCCTGATGCACTGGTACGAGAACGGCACACGCAAGTACATCGGTGCCAACGCCGACGTGACTGCGGGGATCACCCTGAAGGCGTGGACCCATCTGGCAGGCGTGTACGACGGTGACGCGCACACGCTGAGCCTGTTCGTGAACGGCCGCAGGCAGGGGGACCCGGTGCCGGTGCCGGAAGCGGGGTGGGCGACGGCCGTGGACGGCAACTTCCAGATCGGCCGTGCCGGCACCACCTACGGCAGCTACAACAACTACTGGAAGGGCCGTATCGACGAGGCAGCCGTGTTCCAGACCGTGCTGCCGGATGCAGAGGTCGCCAAGGTGGCCAAGCTGCTGAACGCGGACGAGAGCGCACGGGCCGTGGAACTGGTGGCCAACTGGCAGCCGCAGGGCAGCACCGGCACCGCGCCTATCGCGGACACGGTCAGCGGCTATGGGCGGAGCCTGCAGTTGAACGGCGGGGCGCAGATGGTCAACGACGCGATCGTGCTGGACGGTGTCGACGACTCGGTCACCACGCCGGGCCCGGTCGTGGACGACCGTGAGTCCTTCACGGTGACCACCGAGGTCACCTTGAACACACAGGTCCTCAACGGCAAACCGGACGGTTACACGGCGCAGGTTCTCGGCCAGCGGACCGCGGACGGGTCCGCGTGGGGGCTGTGGTACCAGCGCACCAGTTCCGAGGAGTACATCGATGATGAGACGGGTGATCTGCTGACCCGGCCTGTCGGGTTCTGGCGCTTCGGCCGCCTCGGCAGTGACGGATCGTTCGATGCAGTCGACTCCAACCAGGCGGCTTCCGACGGAGCGGTACGTCTGACCGGGGTCTACGACGCGCAAGAAGGGACGATCCGGCTGTATCTCGCTTCTACGCAGAACGGACCGGACACCCCCTACACCGCGGTGATCGGCTCGGACGAGTTCGCCGGCGGCAAGGGCTTCGTGAACAAGACGTGGGGCCACTACCTGCCGGGTGAGATCACCGACATCAGGATCTGGGCCGGGGCAGCAGAGCCAAACCAGGTCGGGCCGCTGGTCGGGGCGGCGCAGGACGACGCGAGCGACGACGCGTCCGGCTAATGCGGTGCGGTGGCCGGTGCTGCCCGTTCACGCGGCACCGGCCCCTGCACTGCACATGCACCACTTGCACCACGTGCACAGCGCGGCATCCGTGTGGGACCGCTGCTCATCCTTTGATTGATTCATGACACTCGTGGGGGTTGTTGGTGTTCGGAAGACGGGCGCCGCGTCGACGACGCTGGCATGGACGGGCCAAGGCTGCACTGATCCTGACGATGGCGGTAGCGGTGGTCGGCGGCGGAGTGACTCCCGTTGCCTGGTCCGCGGAAGGTCCGGACGGCCTGAAGCCGTTGTGGGAGCGGAAGGTCAGCAAGACCGCGGCGGTGACCGGGCTCGGCGCCAAGGCGGCGCGTGAGAAGGCCGCTGCCGTACGGAAGAAGAACGAGACCCAGGCCGAGAACGCCAAGAGCGAGCAGAAGGCGGTGTGGCCCCGGGGTGGTGAAGGTCACCTGACCGTGGGTGCTGCGGGCAAGCCGTCCGCCGACGAGGTGGGCGGCCTGCCGCTCGTCGTAACTGCCCCGAAGGCACGGAAGTCCGCGAAGGCGCCCGCGAGTGTGCCCACCGACGGGCCGGTGCAGGTGAAGGTGCTCGGTCACCAGGCGGCAACCGCCCTGGGGATCAAGGGGGTTCTGCTGTCGGCCCAGGCATCCCAGCCCGGCACCGCTGAAGTGAGCGTGGGCTACGGGGAGTTCGCCTCGGCCTATGGTGGCGGCTGGTCGGGGCGGCTGGGGCTGGTCAGCCTGCCGGACTGTGCCCTGACCACGCCCGAGAAGGCGCAGTGCCGCACCACCACCCAGGTGGTGTCGACCAACGACATCAACGCTCGGACCGTCACCGGGACGGTCGCGTTGTCGGCCACCGCCCCCACGGTGCTGGCCCTTGCCGCAACCACGCCGGGTGAGTCGGCGTCCGGTTCGGGTAACTACGCGGCCACCCAGCTGTCGCCGTCGGCCACGTGGGAGGCGGGCGGCTCGTCGGGTGCGTTCACCTGGTCGTACCCGATGACGACTCCTCCGGCTGTGGGACCCTCCCCTTCTCTGAACCTCAGCTACGACTCAGGTTCAGTCGACGGGAAGACCGCGTCGACGAACAACCAGTCCACGCAGGTCGGTGAGGGCTTCGACCTGTCCTCGAATTCGTACATCGAGCGCACGTACGGTACGTGTGACGAGGACGGGCAGAAGGACAAGTTCGACCTGTGCTGGAAGTTCGACAACGCCAGCCTGGTCCTGAACGGCAAGGCGTCCGAGCTCGTCAAGGACGACACCACAGGCAAGTGGCGGCTGAAGAACGACGACGCCTCGACGGTGACGCTGTCGACCGGCGCGGACAACGGCGATGGCAACGGCGAGTACTGGACGGTCACCACCGGCGACGGCACCCGGTACGTTTTCGGCCTGAACAAGCTGCCCGGCGCCGGCACCGAGCGCACCAACTCGGTATGGACCGTGCCGGTGTTCGGAGACGACCCCGGGGAGCCCGGCTACGACCAGGGCACCTCGTTCGCGGACCGCGCGGTGACCCAGGCATGGCGGTGGAACCTCGACTACGTCGAGGACCTGCACGACAACGCCATGTCGTACTGGTACACCAAGGAGACCAACGCCTACGCCAAGAACGGCGCGGACACCGCCACGGCCTCCTACACCCGGGGCGGCCGCCTGGACAAGATCCTCTACGGACAGCGCGCGGACTCCCTGTTCTCCGGGGTGACCTCGGGGAAGGTCGAATTCACCTACACGGAGCGGTGCACCGCCTCCGACTGCTCGGAGCTGAAGGACTCCACCGCCCCGAACTGGCCGGATGTCCCCTTCGATGCCATCTGCGCGTCAGGAGCGGACTGTGACGCCGTTGGCCCTGGCTTCTTCACGCGTAAGCGGCTGACCCGGATCGACACCGCGGTGTGGTCGGCCACCAGCAGCGCCTACTCCCCGGTGGACACCTGGGATCTCACCCAGCAGTACCTGGACGGCGGGGACATCGGTGACACCACCGACCAGACACTGACGCTCCAGAGCATCAAGCACACCGGGAAGAACGGCACCGCGGTCAGCCTCAAACCCGTGAGCTTCACCTACGACATGCGCCCCAACCGGGTGGACGGCGACCGCGACGACATCCTGCCGCTGACCAAGCCACGTATCCGCACCGTCACCTCGGAGACCGGCGCGATAACCGACGTGACCCTCTCCAGCCAGGAGTGCGTGCGCGGGAGCAGCATGCCGACGGCTGAGGACGACAACACCAAGTCCTGCTACCCGCAGTACTGGCACATCAACGGCGCCCAGGACGCTTCGATCGACTGGTTCCACAAGTACCGGGTCACGGACGTGGTCACCAGCGATCCCACCGGCCGCAGTGCGACCCTGGAGAGCCACTACGCCTACTCCGGCCCGGCCTGGCACTACAACGACTCCCCGTTCACGCCCGTCGACGAGCGCACCTGGTCCCTCTGGCGCGGCTACCGCACCGTCACCGTCACTCAGGGATCAGGCGCCGATCTGTCCAAGGTGACCTCGGTGTACCTGCAAGGCATGGATGGCGACCGGCTCCTGAAGGCAGACGGCACCCTCGACCCCAGCGCCCGGCGCAGTGCGACGGTATCCGGGGTGGGCTTCACCGGACTGAACGTGGCGGATCAGAAGGACAGCGAGCCCTACGCCGGTTTCCTGCGCGAGCAGGTCACCTACAACGGGACCACCCCTGTCTCGGTCACCGTCAACGACCCCTGGTCGAAAAAGACGGCAACCCAGCACAAGTCGTACGCCGACACTGAGGCGTACTACGTCCGCACCGGCAAGACGACGGCGTACACGTACCTGACCACCTCCAAGACATGGCGGGCCGCGTCCACCAGCACCACCTACGACGACTACGGAATGGCCGTCAAGGTCGACAGTACGGGCGACACGGCCAAGTCCGGGGACGAGACCTGCACCCGCACCTGGTACGCCCGTAACGACAGCCTGGGTATCAACTCCCTCACCTCCCGCACCCGTACGGTGGGCCGGGCGTGCTCGGTCGCTGAGGGTGATCTCTCGTTGCCGACGGGTGCGGCTTCTGCGGGTGATGTCGCCTTTGACATCGGGGTTGTCTACGACACCGCGAATGCCACCGGTTGGAGCGCGTCGCAGTCTCCGACCAAGGGCGAGGCGACCTGGACCGGCCGCGCCTCCGCCTACCCGACCAGTGTGTCCGGCAGCGAACGGAATCCGACATCCTGGCAGAGGGTCACCAAATCCACGTATGACACGCTCGGCCGCCCCCTGGACAAGATAGACGCGGACGACAACACGACCACAACGACCTACACCCCGCCGGACACCGGCCCGGTCACTCGGATTCAGACCAAGGACCCGAAGTACAGCACCTACACGTACTTCGACCCGGCGCGCGGCCAGCCCACGAAGGTATTCGACCCGAACAACCGGCTCACCCAGACGGCCTACGACGCGCTCGGCCGGACGACCTCAGTGTGGCTGCCCAACCGCATCCCCTCTTCCCAGAGCGCGAACTATGTGTTCGACTATTCCGTCTCCAACACCGCCCCCTCCTGGACCTCCACAGGCACCCTGAAGCCGGACGGTAAGACGTACGCCACCTCCTACGCGATCTATGACTCGCTGCTGCGCCCCGTGCAGACGCAGTCGCCGGGTGCGACCAGCGGTCGGATCCTGACCGACACCCGCTACGACAGCCGGGGCCTCGCGTACGAGTCCTATGCCGACATCTTCGACACCGCCGACCCCTCAGGCACCTACACCCAGGTTGAGTACGGCGAAGCACCCAGCCTGACCAAGACCGGCTACGACGCGGCCGGCCGTCCGACGACCACGACGTTCCTGGTCGGCGGGGTGCAGAAGTGGCAGACCACGACCACCTACACCGGTGACTCCACCGCTACCACCGGGCTCACCGGCGGTTCGGCCGCCCGCACCATCACCGACGCCCTCGGCCGGACCACCGAGACCCGCCAGTACGCGAGCACCTCGCCCGCGGACACCGAGTACGGCGGCACTGTCGGCGCGGACTACGCCCGCACCCGCTTCACCTACACCCCCGACGGCAAGCAGAAGACCGTCACCGGTCCTGACGGTGCCGTGTGGTCGTACACCTACGACCTCTATAGCCGCCAGGTCGCAGAGAGCGACCCGGACAAGGGCGACACAACTACCGGCTACACGGCACTCGACCAGGTGTCCTGGACCAAGGCATCCACCGGGCAGGCGGTGATCTCCGCCTACGACGAGCTCGGCAGAGTCACCGACACCTGGAAGGCCGCCGTCAACGCGGACCTGACCGATGCCGCCGTGCTCGCCGCGCAGAAGACGGATGCCAACAAACTCACCCACCTCGCCTATGACACCGCCACCGGAGGCAAGGGCCAACCGGCCGCCTCCACACGGTATGTGGGCGGTGTCGCGGGTGATGCCTACACCAACTCCGTCACGGAATACGACAGCCTTTACCAGATCACCGGATCAAAACTCACCCTGCCGTCCGACGACCCGTTGGTGACGGCCGGCGCCCTCGCCTCCAACACACTGGTTTTCTCCGCGTACTACAACATCGACGGAACCCTGCAGTACACCAATGAACCCGCAGCCGGCGGGCTGGCCGCCGAAACCATGCGCTACGGGTACTCCGACCGGAGTCTGCCCATCACCCTCACCGGCGGCAGCAAGGGCATCGTCCTCAACACCACCTACACCGACCTGGCCCAGGTCTCCACGATGCAGCTCGGCGTCTCCGAAGCGACCGGCACCAACAAGATAGACATCGCCAACGGCTACGAGGACGGCACCCACCGGCTCCTGAAGACCCAGGTCCACGCTCAGTCCCACGCCTACGACGCACTGAACCTGCACTACACCTACGACATCGCCGGCAACGTCACCAAGATCTCCGACACCACCACCCTCGCAGGCACCGGCAAAGCCGACACCCAGTGCTTCGCCTACGACGGCTACCAGCGTCTGACCGAGGCATGGACACCGGCCGACGCCGACTGCACGCCCGACCACCGCACGACCGCCAACCTCGGCGGCGCCGCCCCGTACTGGACTTCGTACGCGTACAACACCGGCGGCCAGCGCACGAACGAAACACAGCACGGCATCGGCATCCGCCAAGGCCAGGACACACAGCGCACCTACACGTACCCCCCGTCCGGCGCCGCCCAGCCCCACACACTGGCCAGCGTGTCCACCACGGATGACGGCACACGCAGCGAAGCGCTCACCTACGACGACGCCGGCAATACCACCAAGCGCACCACCACGACAACCCCCCAGTACTTCCGCGCCGGCTGGAAGCTCACCTCCGGTAAAGAAGTCCGCACCCAGCGCGCCCGCCTGGTCATGCGTGAAGACGGCGATCTCGCCCTCTACAACAGGGACACCGGCGAGCAGGTCTGGCACACCGATACCGCAGGCCACAGCGGAGCCTGGGCCACCATGCAGGACGACGGCAACTTCGTCGTCTACGACGCCAACCGCAACGCCCTGTGGTCCAGCAAGACTTACAAGGGCGCCGGCTCCGGCTACTTCGCCACTTTGCAGGACACCGGCGTCTTCACCATCTACGACGCCGACTGGAACCTGAAGTGGGATGCCGACACCTGGATCGGCTCCGCACCCATCACCTCCGGCATCCAGGAATACACCTGGGACAGCGAAGGCAAGATCGCTTCCACCAACGCACAGGGCAGCCAGACCACCTACCTCTACGACGCAGGCGGCAACCTGCTGATCCGCCGCGGCGCCGCAGCCGACGGAGAGACCGTCCTCTACCTCGGAGCCACGGAGGTCCACCTCAAGGCCGGGAAGAAGTGGGCCAACCGCTACTACACCTACGTCGGCACCACCATCGCCCTGCGCAGCAACGAGTCCGGCACCGAGAAGATCACCTACCTGGCCGGTGACCAGCATGGCACCAGCACCACCGCCATCACGTCCGACACCCAGGCCCTGACCAAGCGCTACCTGAACCCCTTCGGCGAAGACAGAGGAGACACACCCCTCTACGGCCCCTGGCCCGATGACAAGGGATTCCTCGGCAAAACCCGGGACACCACCACCGGACTCACCCACATCGGTGCCCGCGAATACGATTCAGCCATCGGCCAGTTCATCAGCGTCGACCCGATCCTGGACACCGCCGACCCGCAAAGCCTCAACGGCTACGCCTACGCCGACAACAACCCCGTCACCAACAGCGACCCCACCGGCATGTGGCTCGACGACGGCACCGGCCGCAGCGAACCCAACCCCAAAGACCGTTCCGGAAAGCACCGCAGCAACGTCGGAGTCCCCCGCGGTGGTACCGGAGCTGGCGGCTGCTACTACCACTGCCCCAGTAACAGCGGCGCTACAGGTGACGATGGTGGGACGGCGCACAGCGGCACGACAACCGAAACGACGACGGCCGCAGAGCAGTATCGGTGTGGCGCGTTGGGCTGCCAGGCGGTCAACAACCTCGGGAATTGGTGCCAGCACAATGAGATCTACTGCAAGGTGATCTCTTATGGTCCGGCACTAGAGCAGGCGTCTCGGCAAGCCTGGGAGGTAGAAAAAGACCTTCTCGGTATAGGTGGCTTTGAGGATTGCAAGAACGGCAACCTCGATGCCTGCTTGGATCTCTCCCAAGATGCCGTCTTCCGATCGAAATTCCGACTCCTTGAAAAAGTACTTGGCGGGGCAGCGGGCCGCCTTCGAAAGGGACCGGACTGCAAGTGCTTCCTGGCCGGCACTGATGTGCTCATGGCCGACCGGACGACGAAGAACATCGAGGACGTCAAGGCTGGCGACAAGGTACTGGCCACCGACCCGGAAACCGGTAAGACGGCGCCTCGGAAGGTGACCCGCCTTATCGTCACCGACAGTGACAAGTACTTCAACAAACTGTCTATCGCCACCGAAGACGGGATCCAGCAGCTCACAGCGACGCACGAACACCCTCTCTGGTCGCCGTCCGAACGCGAGTGGGTCGAAGCCGGTGCGCTCACCTCCGGAATGACCTTGCTCACCGACGACGGCGCCACCGTAACGGTCACCGCCAACCGTCCCTTCACCAAGCACGCCCGCACCTACAACCTCACCGTCGACGACCTCCACACGTACTATGTGCTGGCGGGGGCTACGCCCGTACTCGTTCACAACAGTAATGGGTGCCCGACTATTGCTGACAGTCACATCATGAATAACCACACACCTGAGGGGATGTTCTCAAGTGACCGTTCCAAGACGGAATGGCTGCCTGAGACCACGCAGGCGTCACGGTCGGCTCTCATCAACGATGTGCTGAAGCGTGGTCGGCTAGTAAAGGACACGCAGAACCGCGATGGGATCGTCAAGGAGTTCACGTATGAAGAGCCGGTCGGGTACGCGCGAGATCGTGGTAGGACGCCGCTCCACACGCTGCGCGTCTACTACGACCCTGACCTCAATCATGTACGTAACGCTTTCCCTGTGAGATGAGTTCCTGTGAAGATCTCCTTTTCGCCAAGTCCCGACTATGCCGATCACGGGCGAGAGTGCACACAGGGGGACGATCTGGCTGATGTATCCAGGGCCGATCTGAGGTGGTACTACTTCCTTGGACGTCTTTGGATCTCCCGATACGACATCGAGATTGGACCCCCATGGGGTTGGGTTCCACTGTTCGACGCGATGTATTGCGTGCAGCAGGTGATGGTCTTCGCCCAGGGGGGAAATGCGCTTGGGAAGATTGACTTCACCGAGAATGACGAATTCATCAGCTTCGAGCTGGACAGGAGCGGCCTCCGTATAGTTCCGACCTATCTCGAATCGGAACTGCACTGCCCCGTTGACGAATTCGTGACAGCTGGCGCCAATTTCATTCATGAGGAGTTGCGACGGGTGGTGGCGGAATATCCGTCACTCGCTCGCAATCAGCATGCACGCGCGCTGGCGCTGGGTGTGGGTCTGGAGATTCCTGAGGCGTAGCGGATTTCCCTTACGTGACGCAAATTTGAAGCCCCGTCAGGCGTGGGGTGTCCTGACGGGGCTTCTGCGCGGGGTGACGGCAGTAGCTGACGACAACGTCAACGGCCAAGGGCGGCTAAGGATGGCGGTTCGTCGCCGTCGGAGCGTGCCGTCTCGGTGGTCTCCGGTCTGCCGGGCGTGGTGCTGAGGGTGTCGCATGGAGTCTCGCTGGAGGCGGAGTCGGACGTGGACGTAGGCGCCGGCGGTCACGCCGATGTGGGCGTGACCCGGCAGCTCCTTGATCACGACGACGTCCACGCCCTGGTTCAGGAGGAGGGTGGTGGTCGACCGACGTGCCGAGGCCGGTTAACCGGTTCGCGGGTGTTCGGGCGGGCACGGAGCGCATGTCCTTCTGCAGTTGGGTGCGCGCCCGCCGCACCGGGGACACCTGGCACGCCATGGCCTGCCGCCACCTCGGCGCACTGTCCCCGCCCCCAGCCGCAGTCGGGCGCTCCCCGGTCACGGGAGCCGTGTCCCGTGGCGGTGCGGCCGCCCCCGTGAAGGACGCGGCAGGGTACGGCTCCGGCAGAGGGTCTTGTGCGGACCCGGACGGGGCAAATGTCCTGCCTGCCGGCCGGTGCGGCACGCTGGTCTGACGAGGTGTCAGGAGGCTTCACAAGTGTCGTGGGCTCGGCTATACAGGGGGCGCCGGACTGGAACGCGTTCTAGATCGGCCCGTGACGACCTCGGTGCGGCCGACGGTGCGGACGGCCGCGCCGGGGTCTTGCAGCCGCGGTGAGCCGCGGTGCCCCGCCCGCCCGGCCGCCCTCGCCGGCCGCCGCCCGTGTCAGGAGCCGTATGCCCATCGACGCAGCCAAGGCCCTCGCCGCCGAACCCCGCTCCCGGGAGATCACCTGGGACCACAAGGACGTCCAGCTCTACCACCTCGGCATCGGCGCCGGCCGGCCCGCCACCGACCCCGACGAGCTGCGCTACACCCTGGAGTCCCGGCTGCACGTCCTGCCCAGCTTCGCCACCGTCGCGGGCAGCGGCGCACCCGGCGTGATCAGCGGCCTGTCCATGCCCGGCATCGAGGCCGACCTCGCCCGCGTCCTGCACGGCGGCCAGTCCCTCACCCTGCACCGGCCCATCCCGGCCGCGGGCACCGCCACCGCCACCGGCCGGATCGCCGCCGTGTACGACAAGGTCAAGGCCGCCGTCCTCGTCCTGCGTACCGAAGTCGCCGACACCGACGGCCCGTTGTGGACCAGCGACGCGCAGATCTTCGTACGCGGCGAGGGCGGCTGGGGCGGCGACCGCGGCCCCTCAGGCACCCTCGAACCACCCACCGGCGAGCCCGACCGGACCGTCGAGCGTGCCGTCCGCGAGGACCAGGCCCTGCTCTACCGGCTCTCCGGCGACTGGAACCCGCTGCACGCCGACCCCGAGTTCGCCAAGCTGGCCGGGTTCGACCGGCCCATCCTGCACGGGCTGTGCACCTACGGCATCACGCTCAAGGCCGTCGTCGACACCCTGCTCGACGGCGATGTGACCCGGGTCCGCGGCTACACCACGCGCTTCGCCGGAGTGGTGTACCCCGGTGAGACGCTGCGCATCCGCATGTGGCGGCAGCCCGGCGCGGTCCGGGTCGCCGTGAGCGCCTGCCGAGAGCGGGGCACGGACGGCACCCCCGTCCTCACCGACACCCCCGTCCTCACCGACACGATCGTCGAACACACCTGAGAACACACCTGAGAACACACCGGAGTCAGACCGCTGTTGAGGGGAGCCGCACCATGCGCGCAGCCGTACTGCACGAGATCGGTCAGGACAAGCTGGAGGTCCTCGACGGCGTCGAGGCGGCGGGCTTTGGCCCCGGCAAGGTGAGGGTGCGGGTACGCGCCACGGGGCTGTGCCACTCCGACCTGTCCGCCATGGGCGGGGTGCTGCCGCAGCCCGCACCGTTCGTGCCCGGTCACGAGGGCGCGGGCGAGATCCTCGAGGTCGGCGAGCACGTCACCGCGCTGAAGCCCGGCGACCGGGTGGTGATCTGCTGGCTGCCCGCCTGCGGTGCCTGCCCCGCCTGCGGGCGCGGCCAGAGCGAACTGTGCCTGGCCGGGTTCATGAACGCGGGCACCCCCAACTTCCGGCGCGCCGGCATGGACCTCTTCGGCTTCGCGGGCACCGGCACCTTCGCCGAGGAGGTCGTCGTCGACGCGGGCTGCGCCGTGCCGATCCCGGACGACGTGCCCTTCGACATCGCCGCGCTCATCGGCTGCGGCGTGACCACCGGCCTGGGCGCCGCCCTCAACACCGCGGACGTCGCCGCCGGTTCGTCGGTCGCCGTCATCGGCTGCGGGGGCGTCGGCATCTCGGCGGTCCAGGGCGCGCGGCTCAAGGGCGCCGCGGAGATCGTCGCCGTCGACCCGGTCGCCGCGCGCCGCGAGGCCGCGCTGCGCTTCGGCGCCACCCGGGCCGTCCCGCCCGAGGCGCTGGCCGACGCCAAGCAGCAGGTCACCGGCGGTGAGGGCTTCGACTACGTCTTCGAGGTCGTCGGCCGCTCGGCCACCGCCCGCACCGCCTACGAGAACACCCGGCGCGGCGGCACGCTCGTCGTGGTCGGCGCGGGCGCCATGGACGACTTCCTCCAACTCAACATGTTCGAGCTGTTCTTCGACGAGAAGCGGATCCTGCCCTCGATGTACGGCGGCGGCGACGTGCTGCGCTCCTATGCGCGCACCATCGCGCTGTGGCGGGCCGGCCGCGTCGACCTGGAGGGCCTGATCACCCACCGGGTGCCGCTGGCCGAGATCAACGAGGCGCTGGACCAGATGCGTACGGGGACCGCCCTGCGCACCTGCATCGAGATCTGACGGGGAGCCGTATGTCACTGCCACTCGAGGGCCGGTCCGCCATCGTCACCGGCGCCGGACGCGGACTGGGCCGGGCCGAGGCGCTGGAACTCGCCCGGCTCGGCGCGGCCGTCGTCGTCAATGACGTCGCCGTCCATGAGCATGGGCAGCCCCGGCACGGGAGTTCGGGTGCGGCCTCCGCCGGGCCCGCCGAGGAGGTCGCCGCCGAGATCCGCGCGGCCGGCGGCCGGGCGGTCGCGCACAGCGGCGACATCGCCGACTTCGGCCGGGCCCGGGAGCTGGTCGCCCTGGCGGTCGACGCGTTCGGGGGTCTGGACATCCTGGTCAACAACGCCGGCATCCTGCGGGACCGCATGGTCTTCTCCATGTCGGAGGACGAGTGGGACGCGGTGATCCGGATCCATCTCAAGGGCCACTTCAACACCACCCACTTCGCCGCCGCGCACTGGCGGGAGCGGTCCAAGGCAGCCGGGGGCCCGGTCTACGGGCGGATCGTGAACACCTCGTCGGAGGCGTTCCTGGCCGGTTCGGCGGGCCAGCCCAACTACGCGGCGGCCAAGGGCGGAATCGTCGGCCTGACCACCTCCACGGCGCTGGCCCTCGCCAAGTACGGTGTGACGGCCAACGCGATCTGCCCGCGCGCCCGTACCCGGATGACCGAGGACGTCTTCGCCGCCGTACCCGCCCCCGACGAGGGCCTCGACCCGCTGGCGCCCGAGCATGTGGCCCCGCTCGTCGGCTATCTGGCCGCGCCGGCTGCCGAACGGGTCAACGGACAGCTGTTCGTGGTGCACGGCGGCATGGTCGCGATCGTCGAACGGCCGCGCGTCCAGGCGAAGTTCGACAGCAAGCAGGACACCTTCAGCCACGCCGAACTCGACGCACTCCTCACCCCCCACTACGCGGCCCGCCCACCGGGGGAAACCTTCGCGGCGACAGAGATACTCACCCTCAAACGAGGGTGACGACAGTCAGGGGTGCCCCTATCGGTTTCGTCGGCCCGGGGGCGGGTTCGCAGTGCTGGAAGGTGCCGTTTCCGGGACGCGATTGCCGAAGCCAGGCCGGCGTAAGAGGCAAGGCGAGCGGCGCCGGGGAAGCTGGTGCCGTCTCCAACGGCGCCCCTCGGGCCCGGTGACACCACCCCAGGTCATCGACCCGACGGGCGGGACCAGCTGCGCCGGGGCCGGAGGCCCGAGGTCCCGTTGCGGAACCGCGAAGGAGACACCGGGGGCGAGCCCGGGATCGGGCGGCAAGGTGGGGGTGGGACGCGTTGAGGGGGCCGGTTCGTCGGTTGACGGGTTGGCCCCCTCTTTCTTTTTGCGGCTACCGTCAGGCCGTCGGTCCGGCCTGCTCCGGCTTGCGGTGACGGCCGCTGGGGGCCGTCTCGCCGTCCTGGACCGTGACCGGCCCCCGGTGCTTGCCGTGTCCGTCGGTCTCCTGAGAGTCGGCAGACAGCGGCTGCGTCGTGCTGGTGTCGCTCATCGGAAGAATTCACCCCGTCACTATCATCTTTCGTACAGCCGAGCGAGTGTAACCGGCCCCCCTCGGCCCTGATCCAGGTGGGCTCGCCAACCGGCACTACTTTGTTACAAGACGCCCCAGGGGAGCCTGCTGCAGGGGCACGGGACGCGGTGCGACCGGGCGCAGGGGCTCCGATTCCACCGTCTCCGGGACGGCCGCCGACACCTCGGGCGCCACCGCATCGGCGGGCGCCGCAGGCCAGTCGGGCACCGTCAGTCCGCCAGGCGCCGTCGGCACACCGGACACCGTCGGCACACCGGACACCGTCGGCCCACCGGGCACCGTCAGCCCGCCAGGCGCCGTCGGCACCGGGACGACCGAGCCGGCCGGGGAGCCAGGGGCGTGGGCGGCGTCCGGGGCGGCTGCGGTCAAGGCGTGCGGGGAGGCCGCCCGGGGGCGCACCTCACCCGCGGGCACCGCCACCCGCACCAGCCCGCACCGCACCTCCTCGGTGGCGTACGGCAGCAGCAGTACCCCGTCCCCGGTCCACCGCCCCGCCCCCGCCAACCACCCCACGGGCGCCGGGAGATGGCACACCTGCCGCTCCGCGGGCCGCCACACCGCGACCCAGCTGCCCAGCGGGCCGTCCACACGCAACGCCACCGCGCAGCGCTCCGGCGTCAGCACCTGCCCCGGCTGGATCGCGAACGGCCGCACCACGCAGTCCGGCATCCGCAGGCTCTCCGGGAACCGCACCGGCAGCGTGCTGCCCAGCACACCCCAGCCCAGCCGCTCCTGGCCCGGCGAAGGCGCGTCCGAGGCGATGAGGAGCAGCCCGCTGTCCGGATCGGCGAGCAGCAGCCGGTCGTCGCTGTCGGCGGCGATCTGCAACAGCGGCGACACCTCACCGCCCCGCCCCAGGTCCACCACGATCGCCTTGGTGTGCCCGCCCGCCTCCCGGTCCAGGGCCAGCAGCCGCCCCGTACCGTCCAGCCAGACCCCGCCCGAGCAGCGCCCCGGCACCTCGGCCAGCAGCTCGGGCCCGAAAGCGCCGCCCGCCACCAGCCACACCGCCGTGGACCGCGGGCCGGCCGCGAGGGCATAGGCGTACGCCCCGCCCGGAGCCGGCGGCAGCAGCCGCAGCCGGGTGCTCGCGTCCGCGCACTCCACCGCGCCCAGCGGCAGCTCCCCGGTGCCCGGCCCGGTCGGATACAGCAGCGAGAACACATGCCGCCCGGCCACCAGCCGGCGGATCAGGACCCGCCCGTCGCCCAGCGGTTGCACCTCGGTGCCGGGCTCCTCCGGCTGGTTGCCGGGCAGCGGCACCGCGTACGGCTCGGGGCCGTCCAGCGTCCAGCGCTCCGGAAACCAGGAGCCGTCCTTCCAGGCGAGCCGGGCGGCGTAGGCGCCGTCCGCCGTGATGGAGCAGCCCGCCTCCGGCGCGCCGTCGTCCGCGCCGGCCGCCGAAAGTTCGATCGCACACGCTGTCATCGTTCGGTCACCTCCGGCGACGAACGTAGTTTTCGTCCGCACAGGCGTGGCACCGACGAGCGGCCTCTTCACACATACGGGTGGCCGTGCAGCGGTTCCTGCGAGGAATCAGCGACGCGTGTGCTGCGCGGCTCTTCCGCGGCGCCGCCCTTCGCGTTCGGCGGCCGGTATGTACCCGCGGAACAGGCAGGTAGCCTTTCACCGTGCCCCGTCTGTCTGAAGTCATCGCCGCGCTGGAGACCCTGTGGCCCGCCGAGCGGGCCGAGTCCTGGGACGCGGTCGGCACGGTCGCGGGCGACCCCGGCCAGGACGTCCGCCGGGTCCTGTTCGCCGTCGACCCGGTGCGGGACGTCGTGGACGAGGCGGTGAAGCTCGGCGTCGACCTGCTCGTCACCCACCACCCGCTCTATCTGCGCGGTACGACGACGGTCTCGGCCGGCACCTTCAAGGGCCGGGTCGTGCACACGCTGATCAAGAACGACATCGCGCTGCACGTCGCCCACACCAACGCCGACACCGCCGACCCGGGCGTCTCCGACGCGCTCGCCGGAGCGCTGGACCTGCGGGTCGTACGCCCCCTGGTGCCGGACCCCACCGACCCGGCGGGCCGCCGCGGACTCGGCCGGGTCTGCGAACTCGACCACCCCGTCACCGTGCGCGAACTGGCCGCCCGCGCCGCCGAGCGGCTGCCCGCCACCGCGCAGGGCATCCGGGTCGCCGGCGACCCCGAGGCGGCCGTCCGCACGGTCGCGGTCAGCGGCGGCTCGGGCGACAGCCTGTTCGACCAGGTCCGGGCGGCCGGCGTGGACGCCTTCCTCACCGCCGACCTGCGCCACCACCCGGCCTCCGAAGCCGTCGCCCAGACCCCGCTCGCCCTGCTCGACGCGGCGCACTGGGCCACCGAGTGGCCCTGGTGCGAACTGGCCGCGGCCCAGCTCGACGAGATCTCCGACCGGCACGGATGGGACCTGCGCGTCCATGTCTCCACGACGGTCACCGACCCCTGGACCGCCCACGCGGCGTCCGCCACCGCCCTTCCACCGGGCGCCACAGGCGCCTCTTCTCACGCACCGGGAGCCCCCAACTGAACGCCGCGCCCGCCGACCAGATCCGACTCCTCGACGTCCAGGCCCTCGACGTCCGCCTCCAGCAGCTGGCGCACAGACGGAAGTCGCTGCCCGAGCACGCCGAGATCGACTCGCTGACCAAGGACCACACCCAGCTGCGCGATCTGCTCGTGGCCGCGCAGACCGAGGAGAGCGACTGCGCCCGCGAGCAGACCAAGGCCGAGCAGGACGTGGACCAGGTGCGCCAGCGCGCCGCCCGCGACCAGCAGCGCCTCGACTCCGGCGCGGTCACCTCCCCGAAGGACCTGGAGAACCTCCAGAAGGAGATTGCCTCCCTCGCCAAGCGGCAGGGCGACCTGGAGGACGTCGTCCTGGAGGTCATGGAGCGGCGCGAGGGCGCGCAGGAGCGGGTGGGCGAGCTGACCGAGCGGGTGGCCTCCGTACAGGCGAAGATCGACGACGCGACCGGCCGCCGGGACGCCGCGTTCGAGGAGATCGACGGCGAGGTGGCCACGGCGACCAAGGAGCGCGAGGTCATCGCCGCCGCCGTCCCCGCCGACCTGCTCAAGCTGTACGACAAGCTGCGCGAGCAGCAGGGCGGCATCGGCGCGGCCAAGCTGTACCAGCGCACCTGCCAGGGCTGCCGCCAGGAGCTGGCCATCACCGAGCTGAACGAGATCCGCCGCGCCGCGCCGGACACGGTCGTACGCTGCGAGAACTGCCGCCGCATCCTGGTGCGCACGGCCGAGTCCGGTCTGTAAGGGGCCCCGGGCGTGCGGGAGTTCATCGTCGAGGCGGACGGCGGGTCGCGCGGCAATCCGGGGCCGGCAGGCTACGGCGCCGTGCTGCTCGACGCGTCGACCGGCCGGACGCTGGTGGAGGCCGCCGAGTACATCGGCATCGCCACCAACAACGTCGCCGAGTACCGCGGGCTGGTGGCCGGGCTGCGTGCCGCGCGTGACCTCGATCCCGGCGCCGCCGTCCACGTCCGTATGGACTCCAAGCTGGTCGTCGAGCAGATGTCGGGCCGCTGGAAGATCAAGCACCCCGACCTGAAGCCGCTCGCGGCGGAGGCGGCCCGCGTGCTGCCGCCGGAGCGCGTCACCTACGAGTGGATCCCCCGGGAGCGCAACAAGCACGCCGACCGCCTGGCCAACGAGGCGATGGACGCGGGGCGCAGGGGCGAACAGTGGTCCCCGGCGGACTCGACGGCGGACCTGGACACGGCCGCCGGTGCGGTCCCGGAGCCCCAGGTCACCGACAGCCGGGCCGAGGGGGGCGCCGACGTGCGGGCGGCGCGGGTGGTGGCGACGCCGAGCGCCGGATGGGCGCCGCCGGATCTCGGCGCTCCGGCCACCTTCGTACTGCTGCGGCACGGGGAGACCCCGCTCACCCCGCAGAAGCGGTTCTCCGGGAGCGGCGGCAGCGATCCGTCGCTGTCGGACGTCGGCCGGGAGCAGGCGCAGCGGGTCGCCGCGGCCCTCGCCCGGCGCGGCACCGTGCAGGCGATCGTGTCGTCACCGCTGGCCCGGACCCGGGAGACCGCCGCGATCGTCGCCGCCGGGCTCGGCCTGGAGGTGGCCGTCGCGGACGGACTCCGCGAGACGGACTTCGGCGCCTGGGAGGGGCTCACCTTCGGCGAGGTCCACGAGCGCCATCCGGACGACCTGAACGCCTGGCTGACCGACCCCGAGGCGCGCCCGACCGGCGGCGGCGAGAGCTTCGCGGCGACCGCCGCGCGGGTCGCGGCCGCCCGCGACGAACTGGTCACCGCGTACGCGGGCCGTACCGTCCTGCTGGTCACCCACGTGACCCCGATCAAGACCTTCGTACGCCTGGCCCTGGGCGCCCCGCCCGAGTCCCTGTTCCGCATGGAACTCTCGGCGGCGTCGCTGTCGGCGGTGGCGTACTACGCGGACGGCAACGCAAGCGTACGACTGTTCAACGACACGTCCCACCTCCGGTGAGGTTGACCGGGGTGAGTTGAGGGGCCGTGGGTGTTGTCTGGCGGGGTGGGCGTGATGTCGCCGGGGTGCGTGTTGAGGGGGGGGCGCGGTCGGGCGGTGCCCTGTCGGGCTGGGCGCGGTCAGGGGTGTGACGGTCGGTCGGAGTCCCGTGCCGAGTTGAGGGTCATGCCGCCGGTCGGGCCCCGCGCCGCGGTAGGCGTCACATGGCTGCCCCGGGGCCGCGCGCCGCGTTGGGCGCCATGAGGCCGGGCCGGGGCCTTGCGCTGTGCTGGGGGGCACACGGTCGAGCCGGAGTCCCGCGCCGCGGTAGGCGTCAGAGGGCCGCCGCGGGGCCGCGCGCCGCGTCGGGGGTCACGAGGCCGAGCCGGAGGCTTGCGCTGCGTTGAGGGTTACGCGGTCGGCCCGAGCCCCGCGTCGAGGTGAGCGTCGTGCGGCCGAGCCGGAGTCCTGTCGGGGTGAACGTCATGCGGTCGGGCGGAGGTTGGCTGCTGTTCGGGCCAGGGCTTCGATGCGGGGCCAGTCCCGGGCTGCCACCGCGTCCGCCGGTACCATCCAAGTGCCGCCCACGCAGCCGACGTTGGGCAGGGACAGATACTCCGCGGCGTTCGCCGGGCCGATCCCTCCCGTGGGGCAGAAGCGGGCCTGCGGCAGCGGACCGGCCAGCGACTTCAGATACGCCGTACCGCCGGCCGCCTGCGCCGGGAAGAACTTCATCTCCCGCACCCCGCGTTCGAGCAGCGCCACCACCTCCGACGTGGTCGAGACCCCTGGCAGGAACGGCACCCCGGACCCGGCCATCGCCGCCAGCAGCGCATCCGTCCAGCCGGGGCTGACCAGGAACCGCGCCCCGGCCGCGCACGAGTCGTCCACCTGCGCGCGGTCGAGGACCGTACCCGCGCCGACCACCGCGTCCGGCACCTCGGCGGCGATGGCCCGGATCGCCGCCAGCGCCGCGGGCGTCCGCAGCGTCACCTCGATCGCGGGCAGCCCGCCCGCGACCAGCGCCCTCGCGAGCGGCACGGCGTCGGCGGCGTCCGCCAGCACGACCACGGGCAGAACGGGCGCGAGATCCAGCGGTGACGGAGGTGACGGCGGCGACAGCGGTGATATCGGCGATATCGGCGATGAGGACATGCCGCTCATCCTGCCCGCGCCGAGCATCATGCGCAAAGGCCGTTGCGCATGATGCAACGCACGCCGCCTCCCCGGCCTCAGTGCACCTCGGCGACCAGCACGTCCAGCGACCAGGCCCGGCCCGCCCGCGCGGGCGCCTGCGCCTCCACCACGTACCCGAGATCCCGCAGCGCCGTCACCAACTCACCCGGACCCTCCGGCGCGACACCGGACGACAGCAGACTCCGCACGATCCGCCCCTTCGTCGCCTTGTTGAAGTGGCTGACGACCTTCCGGGTCGGCGCGTGCAGCACCCGCACGGTCGCCGTCCGCCCCGCCACCTCGCCCTGCGGCTTCCACGCGGCGGCATACGCGGCGGAACGCAGATCGAGCACCAGCCCCTCACCGGCCACCGCGGGCAACACGTCCGCCAACGGGGTACGCCAGTGCGCGCCCAGCGCCCCGAGACCGGGCAGCCGTACCCCCATCGAGCAGCGGTACGACGGAATCCGGTCCGTCACCCGGAGCGCACCCCACAGCCCGGAGAAGACCAACAGCGACCGCGCGGCGCGCCGCTTGGCGGCCGGATCCAGGGAGGCCAGGCCGAGGGCGTCGTAGAGCACACCCGTGTAGATCTCCCCGGCGGGCCGCGCCCCGGCCGTGCGCAACCCGGCGTTCTTCGCCACCTCGCCGCGCAGGCCCTCGCTCAGCCCGAGCACCTCGCGCGCCTTGACCTCGTCGCCCGTGCACAGTTCGACCAGCTCGTCGAGGACGGCCGCACGGGCGGCGGCCAGCCCCGGCAAGGACAGCGACTCCGGCTTCAGCGGGGCGCCACGGCCGGACGCGGCCTTGCCTTCGGACGGCGGCAGCAGGACAAGCAACGCGTACTCCTTCTCTCGGCCTTCGCGCCAGCGTACGGCGTACGGCAGGCACACAGCCGACCCGGCGCGGCGCCCCGGCGGCATGGAACCGGGGCCCGAAGGTGTTGCACCCCCGTAGGCGCGAACACGAAGGGGAGGGGTGTGGGGCCGGTGGCCGAGCAGGCACGGTGGACGAGGGCGCGACTGGGCAGCTGCGGCCCGCCGCTCGACCTGCTGACCGCCCGCTTCCAGCGACACGTCTACGCCCCGCACGCGCACGAGGAGTTCACCATCGGCGTCTGCGTCGGCGGCGCCGAGGTCATCGACTACCGCGGCGGCCGCATCCGCACCGGACCCGGCTCCATCATCGTCCTCGCCCCCGGCGAGATGCACACCGGCGGCCCCGCCACCAGCACCGACGGCTACGCCTACCGCGCCCTGTACGCCGACCCGGCGCTGCTCGCCGACGGCACCCTCGGCGGCGTACCGCACTTTCGCGAACCCGTCCTCGCCGACCCCGAACTCGCCGCCGCGTTCCGGCTCGCGCACACCGACCTGAGCGCCCGCCCCGACCCGCTGGAGGCCGAGTCCCGGCTGCCCTGGCTGCTCACCGCGCTGGCCCGCCGGCACTCCACGGCACGCCCGGCCCCCGACCTCGTACCGGGCGCCGCCGGCCTCGCCCGAGCGGTCCGCGACCGCCTGGCCGGTGAACTGACCGCCCCGCCCTCCCTCGCCGCCCTCGCCACCGACCTCGGCCTGTCCCGCTACCAACTCCTGCGGGCCTTCCGTACGACCATGGGTATACCCCCCTACGCCTGGCTCGCCCAGTACCGGGTGACCCGGGCGCGCGGCCTGCTGGAGGCCGGCCTGCGCCCCGCCGAGGTCGCCGCCCTCGTCGGCTTCGCCGACCAGGCGCACCTCACGCGCTGGTTCCGCCGGGTGCTCGGGGTGACCCCGGCGGCGTACCGCAACAGCGTTCAAGACGCCGCCCGGTGAGCGGGCCGAGACTCGGCGCATGACTGCACGCGGCTGGTTCCTGTTCTCCCTGATGGGAGTCGTCTGGGGCATCCCCTATCTGATGATCAAGGTGGCGGTGGACGCGGTGTCCCCGTCGATGGTGGTGTTCACGCGCTGCGCCCTCGGCGCGCTCCTCCTGCTCCCGTTCGCGCTCCGCCAGGGCGGCCTGACCGGGACCGTACGGGCGCACTGGCGGCCCATGCTGGCCTTCGCGTGCATCGAGATCATCGGCCCCTGGTTCACCCTGACCGACGCCGAGCGGAACCTGTCCAGCTCCACCGCGGGCCTGCTGATCGCGGGCGTCCCGATCGTGGGCGTGCTCCTCGCCAGGTTCTTCGGCGACGCGGAACGGCTGGGTGTCCGGCGGCTGACCGGGCTGGCGCTCGGCCTCGGCGGGGTCGTGGTGCTCACCGTCCCCCAGCTGACCGGCGGTGACGCCCGCTCCCTCGGCGAGGTGCTGCTGACGGTGCTGGGCTACGCCACGGCCCCGCTGATAGCCGCCCGCTGGCTCAAGGACGTACCGTCCCTGCACCTCACGGCGCCCTGCCTGGCCCTGGCCGCGCTGGTCTACGCTCCGGCCGCCGCCGTGTCCTGGCCGTCCGCCATGCCTTCCGCGCAGGTGCTGGCCGCGCTGGCCGGTCTGGGCGTGATCTGCACGGCCGTCGCCTTCGTCGCCTTCCTGGAACTGATCAAGGAGGTCGGCCCGACCCGGGCCACCGTCTTCACCTACGTCAACCCGGCGGTCGCGGTCGCGGCGGGCGCGCTGTTCCTGGACGAGCCGCTGACGGCCGGGATCACCGTGGCGTTCGCCCTGATCCTGGCCGGCTCGGTACTGGCCACGGCCGCCGGTCCGCGCCGCCCCGCACGCCCGGTAACATGGTCGACACGGCAGACGAGCCGGGCGGACGGCCGCGTGGAGTCCCCCTAGGGGGCTTCCCGAGGAACGTCCGGGCTCCACAGGGCAGGGTGGTGGCTAACGGCCACCCGGGGTGACCCGCGGGACAGTGCCACAGAAAACAGACCGCCCGGCGCTTCGGCGCCGGGTAAGGGTGAAACGGTGGTGTAAGAGACCACCAGTGCCCAGGGTGACCTGGGCAGCTAGGTAAACCCCACCCGGAGCAAGGTCAAGAGGGAGCACCCCGGTGTTCCTGCGCGGACGTTCGAGGGCTGCCCGCCCGAGTCCGCGGGTAGACCGCACGAGGCCGGTGGCAACACCGGCCCTAGATGGATGGCCGTCACCCCGGCCTCCGCGAGGACCCGGGGGACAGAACCCGGCGTATAGCCCTGCTCGTCTGCCGCTCTCTATTTCCGCAGGTCAGAGCCCATGTTCACTCGTTGAACAAACTGGCCGGGTCGAATCCGGGTCGAATCCGGACCGTGTAGGCGGGCGGCGACGCGGAGACATGCGGCTCGTATCGTCCGTCCTGTCCCCTTGATATGGGACATACAGGGTGTATGGGGCACCAGCCGGGTGCGGGATGGCCCCAAGTCAGTGGTCAGCGAGTGGGGACGCTTCGGGCGCCTTCGAAAGTATCGTCCGGCGTTTCTCCTTGCTGGAGAGCGGTGATCTGCGCTGGGTGCAAGTCATTCCGTCTGCTGGCGGCCCACAGAGCAATTCGGGAGCGGCGGGTGGACGTGGGCATCGCGGAAGCAGTCGAGCGGTAAGCCAGGGCCGTGCGCCAGCCGAGTCAACGCGCGTTCCCGGATCCGGTGGGCAATCAGCGCGGGGTGGCCCTGGCGAGTGTCATTATCACCGCTGGAGTGGTGTATTGACGGCCACTCGGTGATCTCGATTTGAGGCTATGCGGTGAGTTCGGTGGGCAGGGCGGTCTCGTCTGTTTCTGACTCGATCGGGTGGAGGCGGGCTTTGGTGAGGAGTTCGCGGCCCATGTAGCGGCGGGCCTCGGTCCACTCGTCGTTCTGCTCGGCCAGGACCGCGCCGCCGAGCCGGATCACGGCGGTGCGGTCGGGGAAGATGCCGACCACGTCGGTGCGCCGCCGGATCTCCTTGTTCAGCCGCTCCTGCGGATTGTTCGACCAGATCTGCCGCCAGATCTCGCGGGGGAAGGCGGTGAAGGCCAGCAGGTCATGCTGGGCGGCGTCCAAGTGGGCGGCGGCTTTGGGGAACTTGGCCTCCAGCGCGTCCAGGATGTGTGTCATCTGGGCCTTCACCGCGTTGGTGTCGGGCCGTTCGAAGACGGTTCGCAGCAGGGTGGCCACCCACGGCTGGGCCGATTTCGGAAAAGGCCCGGCATCCAGCGGGTGGTTGCGGGCCTCGATCACCGGCCGGGCCTGCTCCCACCCGGCGACCGGTCGGCCGACGAGTGTACTGACCGCGGTATCCCCCCCAGCACTCGCGGCACGGTGAACAGCGGCACCTGACCGCGTACCTGCGCTTCCATCCGTGAGCTGGACCGCCCGCGGCCGTGCCTCTGAAAAGGCCCAGAGACCACTCGGCGTCGTCCTCGGCACGGATCGCCACCAGGCAAAGCTTGCACAGCCCGTCCGTGTTGAAGTGCTCCACTATCGACGACTGTTCGCAAGGCGGCAGGGCGGTCGGTTTGCCGGCCGCGCCGTCCGGCGCCGTCTGCGCCAGGTGGTTCCGGAGAGCCCTACGCGGATCCGGCATGTCCGGCCGTTCATGCCGGTCTTACGAGACCGGTGTCGTAGGCGAAGATCACGGCTTGGACGCGGTCGCGAGCCCCGATCTTGGGGAGTATGCGAGTGATGTGGGATTTGACTGTGGACTCGGCGAGGTGAAGGCGTTCGGCGATCTCGCCGTTGGTCCAGCCCGTGGCGATGGCGGTGAGAACTTCACGCTCGCGGTCGCTGAGGTGGGCGAGGCGCTGTTGCTGCTGTGGGGAGTGGCCGGGCAGCCGGTCGCTGAAGGTGTCGATGAGTTTGCGGGTCAGGCCGGGGGAGATGACGGCGTCACCGGCGGCGACCGCCCGGACTCCGGCGACGAGCTCCTCGGGCAGGGCGTCTTTGAGGAGGAAGCCGCTTGCTCCGGCGCGCAGGGCTTCGTAGGCGTACTCGTCGAGGTCGAAGGTGGTCAGGACGAGGACACGGGAGCGTCCGCCCAAGTCCATGATTCGGCGGGTTGCTTCAATGCCGTCCATGCCGGGCATCCGGACGTCCATCAGGACGACGTCGGGGCGGAGTTCGGCGGTGAGGCGGACGGCTTCGGCCCCGACGCCCGCCTCACCGATGACCGTGATGTCGGGATGCTGTTCCATGAGCATGCTGAAGCCCATGCGCTGCAGAGCCTGGTCGTCGACGATGAGGATGGTGGTCATGCGGGGTTCTCCGGGAGAGGTGGGGCCGTCCCGCCTTCGGTGGAAGCGGGCTTAACAGGTGCGCTGCGGGGGATGAGGCGAGCATGGACGGTCCAGCCGCCGTGGGTGTTGGGACCGGCGGTGACGTCTCCCTGGTAGAGGGCGGCGCGTTGCCGCATGCCGACCAGGCCGCGACCGCCCGAGACGGTACGGCTGGCCGTGGCGGTACGAGAGGGGCCGGTGTCCTCGACGGTGATGTGCAGCGCGTCTGGGCGGAGTGTGAGAGAGACCCGGACGGAGGTGGTCGGGGCGGCGTACTTGACGGTGTTGGTCAGGGCTTCCTGGATGATGCGGTAGACGGTCAGTTGGAATCCTGGAGTCAGACTGGTGAGATCGCCGTGGATGGTGAGGTCGGCGGTGGGGCCGGCGGCCTGGACTCGCTCCAGTAGCGGGTTGAGATCGGCGAGGCCGGGCTGTGGGGCGAGGGGCGCGTCGGGGGGATGGTTCTTCGCCGTGCCGTTGTCCGGGCCGTGGTCGATGACGGCGAGCAGACGGCGCAGTTCCGCCAGGGCGTCCCGGCCGCTTGAGCTGATGATGCGCAGTGTCTGGGCACCGCGTTCTGGTCTGGCTTCAGTGAGCCCGGCGGCTCCGTCTGCGAGGCCGACGATCACGGCGAGGGTGTGGCCGAGGATGTCGTGCATCTCGCGGGAGATGCGGGTACGTTCCTCGGCGGCGGCGAGCTGAGCTTCGTGGGCGCGCTGTTTTTTCAGGGCAATGGTGTAGGCGTCGGCCAGGCGGACCATCAGGCCGAGCGCGGCGAACGACGCCATGGCAACCATCACGATCAGCGTGGTGACCTCAGGGCGTGTGGCGTATTCCAGTTGATCGCCGTTCCAGAAGACGTAGGCCCACGCGGCAAGCTGGACGGTGGTGACACCGACGGCGAGCATGATCTGGCGTGGGGAACAGAACCGGCCCACATTGAACAGGGCCACCACCCGTGCGACCTCGGCTCCGGTCAGCACGCCGAACGGGAGGGCAACGACCGAGGCGGCGGTGGTGAGGGCGAAGACCAGCATGGGCCGTCGCTCCCGCCACAGCAGTGGGACGGTGAAGGCGAGGATCAACGGAAGTTTCTCGTCGCCCACGTTGTAGGGGTTGAGGTAGGAGTCGACGCCCGCCAGGGTGCACAGGGCCGGCACTCCCCAACGCCGGATGCGGGGGTGCGCCCGCTCGGCACGACGCCAGACGGCCAGTCGGGCCATGACCGACACGATCACGCTCTGCTCCGGGTCATCGGTCAGAGTCTCCAGAAGCCGGTGATGGTCCGGGCGCCCGGACGAGGGGGAGCTGGGTCTGGTCACGGGACGGGTCCTCGTTGGTCGGGGCCGTCCGCCAGCCTTCAGAGGAGTGGTCCAGCGGACGGGCCAGGGTGACAGGATGGGCTCAGTTGCTTTCGTCCTGGCCGGCGTCGCCGGTGCGCCGAGGGAAGGGCAGGCCCCGGGGCTGTCGTAGTGCTGCGGGGGGCGGCGGAGCCGTGTCCGTCGTACCGGTGAGGGACGGGGCCTCGGTGCCCACGCTGGCAAGAACCGGCTCGCGGAGGATGAGGGTCGCCGAGGAGTCTTGTCGAGCCAGCGCCTTGCGTAGCTTCTCACCCTCGACGTCAACATCCGGCATAGCCCGGTCGAGCCACTTCGGCAGGACCCAGGAGCGGTGTCCGAGCAGGACCATGACTGCGGGGACGATGGTCATCCTGACGACGAAGGCGTCGAAGAGAACAGCGGAGGCGAGCCCGAGGCCGATGGACTTGATGAGGGCCGCGTCGTCGAGAAGGAACCCGGAAAAGACGGAGATCATGATGACGGCGGCAGCGGTGACGACGCGGGCGCTGTGCCGGAAACCTCCGACGATCGCTTGCGTCGGGGAGGCACCGTGGACGTACTCCTCGCGCATCCGGGTCACGAGGAAGACTTCGTAGTCCATGGCGAGACCGAAGACGACACCGATCAACAGGATGGGCAGCATGCTGACGATCGGACCGGTCTGGTCGATACCGAAGAGGTCCTTCATCCAGCCCCACTGAAAGACCGCGACCAGCAGACCGAGAGTGGCGGTCACACTGAGAAGGAAGCCGAGGGCCGCCTTGAGCGGGACCAGGATCGAGCGGAAGACAAGCATCAGTAGGACAAGCGCCATGCCTACGACGATGGCCAGGTAGGGGATGAGCGCTTGGAAAAGCTTGGTGGAGACGTCTATGTTGACGGCGGTGAAGCCGGTGACCATCAGGTCAGCGCCGGACTCCTTTTGGAGGGCGCTGCTCTGGTCGCGGATGTCGGTGACGAGGTCCTTGGTGGCCTGACTGCTGGGCTCGCTCTTGGGGATGGCGCCGATCAGCGCCACGTTGCCCGCCTCGTTGAAGGTGGGCTTACTCGTTTCGGCGAGGTCCCCCATCTTGCTCAGCAAGGTGCTCGCCTGCGCGGCGGCGGCCTCGGGGTCGTTGCTGTCGCGGGCGTCGACGACGACGGTGAGCGGGCCGCTGAAGCCGGGCCCGAAGCCCTTGCTGAGGGTGTCGTAGGCGACGCGCTGGGTGGAGCCCGGCGGCTTCATGGAGTCGTCGGGCAGCGCCAGCCGCAGGGAAGTCGCGGGCAGTGCGAGCAGTCCTAGGCCGAGGACGGACACCGCGAGAACCTTGAGAGGGTTGCGGGTGACGAACCTCGCCCAGCGCACCCCCATCGTCTGCCCGCCCTCGCCGCGTTCCGCGGACTTCATCCGGCGGGTCAGCATCCTGTTGCTCATGATCCGCTTCCCGGCGAAGCCGAGGACGGCGGGCAGCAGGGTCAGCGCGATGAGGACGGCGACGGCGACGGCGAACGCGGAGGCGAGGCCCATCGAGGTGAGTGAGGCGATACCGATGACGCTCAGGCCGCCGAGGGCGACGATCACGGTAAGACCGGCGAAGACGACCGCCGACCCGGCGGTGCCCAGAGCACGGCCGGCTGCTTCTTCGGGGTCGTGGCCGTCACGCACCTCGGTGCGGTAGCGGGAGACGATGAACAGGGCGTAGTCGATGGCGACTGCCAGACCCAGCATGAGCGCCAGCGTGGATGCCTGCGAGGACATGTCCCAGATCTGGGTGGCGATGGTGATGCACAGGACCGCCGTCCCGACCCCGAGGATCGCGGTGAGCAGCGGCAGCCCGGCCGCGACCAGTGAACCGAAGGTGATCACGAGGGCGACGGCGGCTACCGCGAGGCCGAGCAGTTCGGCCAGCTTGCTGGACGCCTTGTCCTCGACGGCGTTGCCGCCCAGGCTCACGGTCAGTCCGGCCTGTTGGCCCTGCTGGACAAGCTCGGCCTGGGCCTCGTACGCGGCCCGACTGATTTCGGCCTGAGCGACCTTGTAAGTGACCTGGGCGTAGGCGATGGTGCCTGAGGTGCTGACCTGGCCGTCTGCGAAGGGTGCGGAGACGCCGGCGACTTGCGGTGACCCCGTCAGCTTCGCCACCAGGGACTCGATCTCTGCCTTGTTCTCCGCGGAGGTGAGCTTCTGACCGGCCGGGGCCTCGAAGACGATGCGGGCGGTCGCTCCGTCGGCGGACGCCTGCGGGAACTCTTTCTGCAGCAGGTCGATCGCCTGCTGCGACTGGGTGCCCGGCAGGCTGAGTCCGTCGGTGGTAGTGCCTGAGGAGCTGAAGGCTCCGATGCCGACGGCAGCCAGAACGACGATCCACAGGCTCAGGAAGAGGCGTCGGCGCCGGAAGGCCAATCGGCCGAGCCGATAGAGGAAGGTGGCCACGGATTACTCCCAGGAGGAGGGCTTGAGGGACTTGGGGCCTGACTGACCCGTGACCTCACGCTAGGAGCCGATCTCAGCGACCTTGGCCCCCCACGGTGGTCAATCCGGGGTGAGCGATTAGGACCGTGGTATGAACCGTCGCTCTCCAACCTCCTGCGAAGGTCGTAGAGCAATGCCGGTGACCTGCGATTTCGTCCATGGCATGGAAAACCCCGGCAAAAACGGGGGGATGGCAATCCGAGGGAACACAGCTAACCTTCCCTAGGTCGCCACGACATAGGTGCGTGACCGTGTTCCGGCCCCCACGCTCGCGCCGCGGCACACGACAGGACTTTGAGCCCGTCCCGGCTGTGCTGCCCCGTCCGTAGGCGCACGCCGCTTCGCGACCCCCACAGGAGAACCTCATGACCGCCACCGCCGCAGCCGACGACACCGCTGGCCTTCCCGCCTACCCCGGCAAGCGCACCGGGCGCTGCCCCTTCGACCCGCCCACCGCATACACAGGTTGGCGTCAGGGTGAAGGACTCCAGCGGGTACGGACATCGCACGGCAAGGCTGCCTGGGTGGCCACCCGCTTCGACGATGCCAAGGTCGTGCTGAGCGATGCCCGGTTCAGCGCGGACGTCCGCCGCTTTCCCCAGCTGACCGTCAGTGTCCAGAGCGCGCAGGGGCCGCAGCCCTTTCCTCGGACAGATGACCCCGAACACGCCCGTATCCGCCGCCAGTTCACCGGCGAGTTCACTGTCAAGCGGATGGAGGCGCTGCGCCCGGCCGTCCGTGAACTGATCGACGGCATCCTCGACGAGATGATCGGCCGGGAAGAGCGGCCGGTGGACCTCATCCAGCACTTCGCGCTGCCCGTGCCGTCGTTGGTCATCTCTCTGCTGCTCGGCGTGCCGTACGAGGACCACGCCTTCTTCCAGGAGCACAGTGCCGTTCTCACCCGCAGCTTTGCCACGCGGGAGGAGAAGACGGCCGCCAGCGGGGCTCTCAACGACTACATGCTGAAGCTGGCGCACCGCAAACAGCGCGAGCCGGGCGACGACCTCGTCAGCCGGGTACTCGGCGTCGGCGAACTCAGCCCGGAGGAGGTCGCGGTCAACGGCAAGGTCCTACTGCTCGCCGGACACGAGACCACCGCGAACATGATCGGCCTGAGCGTCACGGCGCTGCTGGAGAATCCCGAACAAGCGGCCCGGATCCGCAACAGCGACGATCCCCGGCTCACGGCGGGCGCCATCGACGAACTCCTGCGGTACCTGTCCATTCCGCAGGACCTCATCCACCGCGTCGCCACGGAGGACCTCACGCTCGGCGGACAGCACGTCAGTGCGGGCGACCTCGTCACCGTCAGCCTGCCCGCTGCCAACCGCGACGACAGATTCGCCGACGCCGACGTCCTCGACCTCGACCGGCGCCTTCCGCCCGGCGGGCACCTCGCCTTCGGCCATGGCATCCACCAGTGCCTCGGCCAGTCCCTGGCCCGCGTCGAGCTGCAAGAAGCTCTCACCCTCCTGCTGCGCCGGCTTCCCGGCCTGCTCCTTGCGGTGCCGATGGCCGAGGTCAAGTTCCGGCATGAGATGGCCGCCTTTGGCGTCCATGAACTGCCCGTCACCTGGTAACCCTCCGCCCCCGGACGAAAGAGCCCCCATGCACGTGCAACTCGACCAGCCCAAATGCGTCGCCGCCGGGCAGTGCGTCGTGGCCGCCCCCGACGTCTTCGACCAGCGTGACGACGACGGCGTTGCCATCCTGCTGACCGCGCACCCGGGAAGGCACCTTTACGACGAGGTCCGCGAAGCCGTCGCTGTCTGCCCTGCCGCCGCGATCGCGCTGGTGGAACAGTGAGGAACATCGTCATCGTCGGTGCCGGAGCCGCAGGGCTCGCCGCTGCCGAGACACTCCGCCGCGAAGGCTACGACGGCACGCTCACCCTCGTCGGACAAGAGCCGAGCCTGCCCTACGACCGTCCCCCGCTCTCCAAACAGATCCTCGCCGGCCAGTGGGAACCGGAGCGCATCACCCTGCGCGCCCCGGACTCCTTCGCTGCCCTCGACCTCGACTGGCGCCCGGGAAGGCCGGCCACCCAGCTTGACACGGTGAACAAGGGCGTGATCCTGGCCGATGCAACACAGGTGCCCTACGACGGACTCGTCATCGCGACCGGCGTACGGGCCCGGCCGCTACCCGGCACCGGGGCCCATGTGCTGCGCACCCTCGACGACGCCCTCGCGCTGCGCCGATGTCTTGCCCCCGGCCGTCGGCTGGTGATCGTAGGCGCCGGTTTCCTCGGATCAGAGGCCGCCGCCGTCGCCCGGAGCCTTGGCTGCGAGGTGACCCTCCTGGAGCCGACACCGGTCCCACTCGCCCACGCGGTCGGTCCCGAGGTCGGCCAGCTCCTCGCCCAGGCCCACTTCGACCACGGAGTAGACGTGCGGACCGGCGTCACAGTCACCGAGACCAGACCGGACGGTGTATACCTGGCCGGCGGCGAACTGGTCCCGGCCGATGCGGTCCTGGTCGCCATCGGTTCAACACCGAACACCCAGTGGCTGATCGGCAGCGGACTCGACGTCCATGACGGCGTTGCCTGCGACCGTTACGGCGAGGCCGCACCGACGGTCTACGCGGCCGGGGACGTCGCCCACTGGTACAACCCGCTCTTCGATGCCTCGATGCGGATCGAGCACCGCACCAGCGCTGCCGAGCAGGGCATGACCGTCGCCCGCAACCTCATGCGCCCCGAGAGCCGCAAGCCTTTCCCGTCGGTCCCCTACTTCTGGTCCCACCAGTACGACCTGCGTATCCAGGCATACGGTCACCTGCGCGGCCACAGCGAGATGGCCATCGTCGAGGGCAACCTGACGGAACGCCGCTTCGTGGCCGCTTACCGCAAGGACGACCGGGTGGTCGGCGCACTCGCCATCGGCATGCCCCCCAAGGTGATCCGGCAGTGGCGCCAGGCCATCGCCGACCGCGCCACCTGGCAAGACGCCGTGCTCTCCACAACAGTCACCACCAAGGGCTGAGCCCTCCCCAGGAGACCCCCACATGAGCTACGGCCTGCACCAGATGCCAGTCCTGTGGTGACCGAGCTTCGGCAGGAGCCGGGCACACCAGCTCCCTCACCGCCCCGAGGGTCCCGACCCACCTTCGTCTTCTGCTGCCTGGCACTGGCCGGGTTGGTGTTCGCGATGCTCCAGTCGCTCATCACCCCAGCCATCCCCGTCATCGCGGACGCACTGGACACGCCCACCGCCGATATCGGCTGGCTCGTCACCGCCTACCTGCTCGCCGCCGCGATCGCGACCCCGGTCGCAGGCCGGCTCGGTGACATATTCGGCCGCCGCCGAGTACTTCTCATCGTCCTGTCCCTACTGATCTGCGGAACCCTGATCGCGGCACTGTCCGACAGCCTCGCCGTCCTGCTGGTCGGGCGGGCCGTACAGGGCTGCGGAGGAGCGGTGCTGCCGCTCGCTTTCGGCATCGTTCGCGACGAGCTCCCTCCCGAGCGCGTCGGCTTCGCCATCGGGCTGCTGTCGTCCCTGCTTGGCTCCGGCGCTGCGCTCGGCAGCGTCCTCGCCGGACCCATCGTCGATCACCTGTCCTGGCACTGGCTGTTCTGGATCCCCCTGCTCCTGCTCCTGCTCGCCGCCGCAGGCATCGTGTACGGGGTCCCGCACTCCACCTCCCGCACCCCCAGCACGGTCCACTGGACCGGCGCGATCCTGCTGTCGACGGGACTGGGCTGCCTGCTCCTGGCGCTCAGTAAGGGAGGCGGCTGGGGTTGGGAGAGCAAGACGACACTCGGCCTGTCCGGCGGCGCGGTCATCGCGTTCACCGCGTGGGCGATGGCCGAACGCCGGGCCCGAGAACCACTGGTCGACACCCGGATGCTGGTACGGCGAGGCGTATGGACGACCAACACCGTCGGCATCGCCTTCGGCATAGTCACCTTCGGCTCCTCACTGCTCATCCCTCTCCTGCTGCAACTGCCCGTCGATACCGGCTACGGCCTGGGCAGGTCCGTCAGCGAATCCGGGCTCTACCTGCTGCCCGCGACCATCGCGATGATCGTCTTCGCCCCGATCTCGGGCGCTCTGCACCGCCACTTCGGCGCCAAATGGCTTCTCGTCCTCGGTACGGGCATGGCTCTGTCCGGGTTCGCCTGGCTCGCGCTCGCCCACGCCACCACCTGGCACATGCTGACCGGAGTCTGCCTCATGGGCATCGGTATCGGCCTTGCCTCCTCCGCCATGACCAACGCCCTGCTCACCGCCGTGTCACCAGCCCAGAGCAGCGCCGCCACCAGCCTCAACACCCTCGCCCGCACCATCGGCGGCAGCATAGGCACCGCTGCTCTCACCGCCGTCCTCGCCTCGGACACCACTGCAGGCGTCCCGGCAGAGACCGGTTTCACCTACGGCTTCGGGATCTGCGCCGCAGCGCTCACCGTGGCCCTCATCAGCGCCATCGCCCTGCCAGCTGATCGGCCCCGCGCGAACTGAACGCCTCGTCTCCCCCCCCCATACGTCGAAGGGACGTCCTTCATGTTCTCCAGCGTGCTCGACTGGCTCCAGTCGTCACCGCAGCCCGTGGTCCTGGCGGGAGCTGGATTAATCGCCCTCGGCGAAGCCATCGTCGGTATCGGACTCGTCCTCCCCGGTGAGGCGGCCATGCTGATCGCCGCCTCCACCATCGACTCCATCCCCAAATTCCTGCTCCTGTGGGCGGTCGCCGCGCTGTGCTCCATCACGGGTAACGTCATCGGCTTCGAACTGGGCCGGCGCATCGGCCCTGGCCTGCGCGAGACCAAACTCATCCGCAAACGCGGCGCCGAAGGCTGGGACAAGGCAACCGAAATGCTGCGCAGCCGGGGCACCTGGGCCATCTTCCTCGGACGCCTCATCCCCCTCGTGCGCGGCTTCGTACCCGCCGTGGCGGGCGTCGCCGGCATGTCCTACCGCAAGTTCCTCCCGCCGATCGCTGCTGGCGCCGTCATCTCCACCGTGCTGCCCCTGCTGTTCGCCCTCGGCGTCGTCGCGAGTCTGGGCAGCGTCGGCGGAGTAGCCGCAGTAGGTGGACTGATGCTTCTCATTGCCGCGATCATCGTCATCCGCAGGCGTCTTGGGGCACGGTCAGAAAAGACCGCTTCCGACGCGGCCATCTCCCGGCCAACGGCCGAACCGGAGCCCTCCCACGAGCCGACTCACTGAGCGCGCCTGAGCCTGCTAACCAGTGCTGTCGACCGGCCCCGCCTCCGCCACGACATCGGCACGTACCTGGGCCAGCCACACCCGGTCCATGTTGAGCCGCGCCGTCCCGTAATCGAGCACTCGGCGGCCCCAGCCTCCCGTCCGCGCCTGCGCCAGCCCGGCGACATGCTCCCGCCTGCGCTCCAAAACGGCATCCTGGGCATCGAGGATCCGCAGGCGTTCACCGGTGGTCAGCAGGTCGAAGTGCAGCACCCGAGCCAGGAACTCCTTCCTGTTGTCCGTGGTGTCCTCAGGAGGCTCGGCCAGCAAGTCGTGCAGGACTTCCCGGCCGGCGTCGGTGATCGAGTAGACGTGGCGGGTCGGGACGCCCGGGAGCTTCTCGGTACGGCGGCGCACCGAATCAGCCTCGACGAACCGCCGCAGGCGTGGATAGAGGGAGTCGTTCGACAGGCTTCGACCAGTCGCCGCCTCGATCTCCCGGCGCAACTCGTAGCCGTGCAACGGTCTTCGCGTCAGCTCGGCCAGCAGCAGGATCTCAATCCACATGGAGGGATGCTACGACCACCCGCCCGCCCATCGCTCCAGACCCGGTGTCGCACCCGACGGAGACCCGAACGATCGGCGAGGAACCCGAGGTCCAGCACCGCGACACTCGGCTCCCGCCCTAGGTTGTCACCGCTGGCCCGCCATACAGCTCGTGCCTGCCTGTCCTGCCAGCACCAGTTGCCTGCCCGCCAAGAGGACAGTTCCGGCGAGGCGCGCCCCTGGCAGGACGCGCCCGAGGAGAGATCCCGCCCATGACCCTGCGCATCGGCTGCACAGCCGACGACTCCACGATCAGCAAGGACACCCTGGTCGCGGTCAGCGACGAGGGAACTGCGCGAGCCTTCCCCGAAGTCGCGACTGGAGCCGCGCAGCAGCCGGACGCCACCGTCCCTCTACGGGTTTTGTGAGCTGCACAGCAGTCGCAGGCACTCGGTGTCTCAGGCCGCGCGCCTCGCACATGCTTGAAATCTCGACCTTCGCCACAGGCTCCTGGCCAGCTTCAGGAAGCCGGGATGGCACTTGACTCTTCCCTCTGACGAGCTAGTAGGCCGGAGGCGGTCACTGCTGTCGTGCGGCGCACCAGGTCGGTGAAGTCCGGGCGCATAGCCGCCAGGGCAGGATCGGAGGCGTAGGCGGCCAGCATGGCGTCCGAGGGACGGCTGCACTGCCAGGCGGTCATGGTCATCAGCAGTGTCGTCTCCACCAGAGCGGCGCTGCCTTGGGCGCCGAGTTCGGGTATGTGGCACTGGACCAGTCGAACCAGGCTCTGCAGTGACTTCCGGGCGGCGTGCTTGTGCCGGATGCCAGCCTCGGCGGAGATGTTCTGCTCCAGCACCGCGCCCTGCGCGCTGAGCAGGTCGCACAGTACCGGCCGCTGCGCCAATGAGGTGGCCAGGGTGTCGGCCAGTAGGTCTCCACGCTCTCGGGCTGAGCCTTCACCGGTCGGATGCAGGCGTTCCAGCTCAGCGATCCAGTCATTGATCTCGGTCTCAAGCAGGTCGAGCAGGACCGCCTCGCGGGACTCGAAGTAGCGCAGCACGTTCGGCTTGGCCAAGCCGACGCGACGGCTCAGTTCGTTCAGGCTCAGCTTCGCGACCGGCATCTCGGCCAGCATCGCGGCCGCGGTGTCCAGGATCTGGCGTCGTCGCTGGCTGCGTTGTTCGTCGGTGCGGGCACGTTGGAAGGTCACACCCCCATGTTACAAACCGGCGGTACTTTGCAAAGTTACCGGTGGTCCGTTACGGTGGGCGAGAGGCAAGATACCGGCAGTACTTAATGAGGTTCGTCATGTACCAGGTTCCTGACCAGCACGGCAAGCTCGCGGTGGTGACCGGCGCGAACAGCGGCACCGGCAAGGAGGCCGCGAAGCAGCTGGCCGCTGCCGGAGCCCACGTCGTACTCGCCGTGCGCACGCCGGCCAAGGGCGAGCAGGCCCGAGCCGACATCCTCGCTGCGCATCCCGCAGCCCAGGTGGAGGTCCGCCGTCTGGACCTGGCCGACCTGGACTCCGTCCGCGCCTTCGCCGACGGTCTGCTTTCCGACGGCCGGCCGCTGGATCTGCTGCTGAACAACGCCGGCGTGATGATGCCCCCGGTACGCCACGAGACCAAGGACGGCTTCGAGCTGCAGTTCGGCAGCAACTTCCTTGGCCCGTTCGCCCTCACCGTCCGCCTGCTGCCCCTCCTGCTGAAGGCCCCGGCACCGCGGGTCGCGACGATGAGCAGCGGCCAGGCCAACCGCGCCGCCATCCGCTTCGACGACCTGAACTCCACCGGCGACTACAAGCCCATCCCCGCCTACGCGCAGTCCAAGCTCGCCGACCTCCTGATGAGCCAGTACCTGGCCCACCTGGCCACGAGCAGGGGGTGGCCCCTGCTGTCGATCGCCGCGCACCCAGGCAGCGCCCGCACCAACATCGCCGCCAGCGGCCCGACCATGGGCGGCCGCCCGCCACTGCTCCTGCAGATCCTGGGACGCATCGTGCCCTCGCAGAGCCCGGCCGGCGGCGCCCAGCCGCTGCTCCTCGCAGCGACCGGCGCGGACGTGGAACAGGCTGGCTACTACGGCCCCCGCTGGTCCATGGTCGGCCCTGCCGTGCCGGCGAAGCTGCCGCGCTCCGCAACCGACCGGCACGTCGCGGCCCGGTTGTGGGCGGCGGCCGAAGAACTCACCGGCGTCTCAGTACCCGACAGCCTCTGAGCCCCCGGTCCCACCCGCCCCGGCGACGGCCGACCGACCCGGCCAAGCGCTCGTCGCGGCGGCCGCCCAACTCGCCGTCACCGTGACGCCGCACCGGACACCGGTCGCTGTGCCTCTGCCTGTCCAAGCCCGAGGCGGAGCACACGGCCGCCCTCGACGCCCGGCTCGCGCATCTTCACTCCGGCTGCCTGCAAGAACTCCGTACACAACCCACACGGTCGGGACTCTCCCGAGAGAAGGAAGAACCATGGAAACGCGCATTCTCGGCGGCACTGGCCTGCCTGTCAGTGTCTTCGGCTTCGGGGCCATGAACCTCGGCACCTGGGGCGGCACCGACCAGGCCGACGCTGACCGGCTCGTCGGCCAGGCCCTCGACGCCGGCATCACCCTGTTCGACACCGCCGACATCTACAGCTTCGGAGAATCCGAGCAACTGCTCGGCAAGGCCCTCGGCGCACGCCGTGACGACATCGTGCTGGCCACCAAGGGCCGCAACTCCGTCGGCGATGACCCGCTCACCGGCGGCGCATCACGACGCTGGCTGTACAAGGCGGTCGAGAACAGCCTCCGCCGCCTGGGAACCGACTACATCGACCTCTACCAGGTACACCGCCCCGACTGGGCCACCGACCACGACGAGACCCTCGCCGCGCTCACCGACCTCCAGCGGGAAGGCAAGATCCGCAGCTTCGGCAGCTCCACCTACCCGGCCCACGCCGTCGTCGAGGCGCAGTGGATCGCCCGTGACCTGTCCCTGACTCGGTTCACTACCGAGCAGGTCGCCTACTCGGTATTCGACCGCTGCGTCGAGGCCGACATCTTCCCCGTCGCGCAGAAGTACCGGATAGGCATCCTCATCTGGAGCCCGCTGGCCAACGGATGGCTCGCCGGCGCCGTCAAGCGCGGCCATGCCGACACCCACCGGTCCAAGCTCGGCGGAGGCTTCGACCTGTCGACGCCGGAGAGCCAGCGCAAGCTCGACGTCGTCGACTCGCTCCAAGAGATCGCCGACGAGCTCGGAATCAGCCTGGCCGAGCTGTCGCTGGCGTTCGTGAAGTCGCACCCCGCGGTCACCACGGTGCTGGTCGGTCCCCGCACCGAGCACCACCTGCAGCAGAACCTCAGGTCCGCCGACCTCACCCTCGACGACAGCGTCCTCGACCGCATCGACCAACTCGTCGCCCCCGGCACCGACATCGCCCCCGCCGATCGCTTCCCGGTCGTCCCGCCGCAGATCACGGAAACCCGTCTGCGCCGCCGCTGACCATGACCACGGTCGGCCGGCTTCGCCGGGCCCGGACTGTCCTGGCGGCCAGGAGCCTCGGTCCCCGCGCTTTCCCGAGAACCGGTGCCGCGACGCCCTCCCCGGCGGAATCGAGCACGCACCCGCGCGATCGTCGACTACTCAAGCCTCTCGACAAGGGCAGATCTGGCATGACCATCCGCACGGCACACGACACCCCCGGGCAGAGCCGCTGCCGCAGACCCTCGCAGAAGCCGAGCAACTACCCAGTGGGCACTGCCTCCGCCAGCTCGCGAGACCTGGCCGGGGCCGTCTGCGCGCTCCTATACGAACGCCGTGATCCCGCGGCGGCCGCCGGCCTGACCTGCCTTCGCAAGACTGGCGAACCATCCACCGCGGCGGTCGCGTCGTGAGGGCCGGCGAATTCAGTGCCTCTGATCTGGCTCGCCGCACCGGCCTCACGCCACCGACACCTGCTCTGCGCTCCTGGTGCGCCACCGTTCTCGACGTGGCCGGGCACAGCTGGAAACCAGCAGTCTTGGTCACAGGTGTCGCGGTGGCTCTTCCGCTGGCAGCCGTGGAACTCACCCAGACACTCGCTGAGATGTCTGGCTATCCCGTTGCCTTGGCACTGCCCGAAGCACTTTCGACCGCAGACTCCGCCTCGGTTGTGGTGGGCATCAGCCTGACCCTCGCACTCCTCGTCATCACGAGCGCGGTCGCCGCCATCGGTTGGGCGGGCGGCATCTGGGCGCTCGTCGGCCCTGCGGTGACCGGCCGGCCCGTGACCGTCAAAGACTCCTACCGCTACGGTCTACGCCACCTTCCCTCCCTGGGACCGTGGACCCTCGGCGCCACACTGCTGCTTGTCGCCGGGCTGTCCGCGTACGTCGTCCCCGGCCTCTACCTGCTGTACGCGCTCTCCATGTTCAGCTTCCCCGTCCTGTTCGAACACGGCACCAACCCCCTCCGGCGCTCATTCCGCCTCACCCACACTCAGGCCGGACGCGTACTCGCACGCTGGAGTGTCCTTGCTGTTGTCGCGGTCGCCTTCGAGGGCGCACTGAGCCTCCTCTTCGGTGGTCTGAGCCTCGCCCTCCTCGGCCATCCGGGATTCGGCAGCAGCGCCCAAGGGCTCAACGACGGCCTCCTCGACGCCGTCCACACCGCGGTCGGCGCACCCCTGTGGGCCCTGTTGGTCATTGGCCTCACGGTCACCTACATGGACCTGCAGGCGAGCCCCACACGCAATTCGCGGTCGTAGCCGGATTCGCCACGTCGACAGTCAAGGAACACCATGCCGGCCGAGAGAGGCATTCACCGGGGAAGAGCCCTCACCGTCTGTTCGCCGCTCCACACCATCATGAACACCGCCTTCATCACGCACGGCATCCTCCTCGCCGTCTCCGCAGTCCTCCTGGCGCCCCTTTCATCTGGCGTCCTCTCCGGTCTCGCGATCGCCGAACGCATCGCCGTCTACACGATCAGGGCAGCCGAACTCCCGGCTGGCTTCAGCGTGCTCGCCGCGAACAAGGCCAGCGTGACAGCTCCGCGACGCCGCATTGCAACGTCGACGGATTCGACATAGGAACACGACATAGGGACATGACCGTGAAAGTAATCATCTTCGGCGCCAGCGGTCTCATCGGCGACGGCTTCCTTCAGGAGTGCCTGCGCGGCGACGACGTAGCCGAGGTCGTCACCGTCGGACGGACGCGACTGGACCTCACACACCCGAAGTTGCGCCAGGTCATGCACGCCGACTTCCTGAGCTTTGCCTCGGCCAGAAATGACTTTGCTGGCGCCGATGCCTGCTTCTGGGGCCTCGGCGTCAGCTCCACCGGCATGGACCACGACGACTACGAACGCATCACCTACGGATACACCACCGCTGCCGCGCACACACTCCACGAAGTCAACCCGCGCCTGACCTTCGTCTACGTCTCCGGCGGCGGCACCGACAGCACCGAACGCGGCCGTGTCCGCTGGGCCCGTGTCAAAGGCCGCACCGAGAACGCGATCATCTCCGCCTTCCCCAACGGATACGCCCTCCGCCCCGGCTTCGTCCTGCCTGCTCACAACGCCCGCACCAAGACCGCCGCCTACCGATGGGCCAGCGTCGCAGTCACCCCGTTCCTTCCGCTCCTGCGCCTCCTACGGCTGGGGCCCGTCCTTGTGACCGACACCGCCCAGCTCGGCCAGGCAGCACTGAACCTCGCCCGCCAGGGACACTCCCGCCACGTCCTGGAGAACCGCGACATCCTCACCGTGGCCTCTCGACTTGCTCATGTGCCCGCTCGCGTCAACCGCCGTCGGATCCGCGACTTCTGTCCATCGGTATGCAAATCCGGCGTCTGAGGGAGGAGCAGGGATTCAGTCTGGAGGAGCTCGCTGAGCGAAGCGGGATAAGTTTTCGTGGACTCATCTATATCGAGCACGGTCAGCGCAATCCGAGTGTTTTGACTCTTCTGTGTATTTCGTCAGGGCTCAACGTCCTTCCGGCGACGTTGTTTGAAGGGCTGTCAGTGGAGATGCTCGATGACCTCGTATCGGATGCGTGACTGATTTGTGTACGGGGCCCGACGCGTGGCTGCTCGACGAGTAACCGCTTGACGGAGACGGGCTGCTAAGGCTCGGCGCATCGCTCTTCGTACCGAAGCCGTGGGCGCAGTGAATTACCCGGGGGCCAACTCGCCGGTGAGCAGGGGCTTCGACGCTCTTGGCCCTCGGAGGCGCCCTCCCGCGACCGCGAGAGATCTCGTAGGAACGGTGCGTCAGCGCGCGCGTTTCCCTCTTTGGGATGTACGTGACCCTCGTATGCTTACGCCACGAGCCGCAATGGGTGGGGCACTTGAGGCGGCTGTTGTCGCCTGTGCTGTACAGGGGCGCGGGCTTGTCCGGGGGCTTCGGTGTACCTGGCACATGTGCGGGCCGAGACCTTTCGGATCTTTGGCCCGGCGCCGCAGCGGCAGGGAGGCGACGATGAGGCGCTGCGGATCGACTTCGGCCCGGGCATCAGCGTGCTTGTGGAGAACGACAGCTGAAAGACCGCGATCGTCGACGCGATCCGGCTGTGCCTGCTGACGACGGCGGCTGACTTCTACCGCATCACCAAGGACGACTTTCACGCGGGACGCAACGGACGGGCGACCAAAAGCAGCTGCTGCTGACCTCCTTCTTCAGCGCCTCAGGCGGCAGCGACGACGGAGACGATTGGGACGAGGACGCCACCGACGGCTTCGAGTCGATCCTCGACATGTGCAAAGCCAGCGGAGTCCTGCGCGGGCTGCCTCTGCGCTGGCACTACCGCAGCCGGCACGAGAACCTGATCGCTTTCAGCAACCACGACTTCTACGACAACTCCATGGTCACGTTCCCGGGCGCGCTGGAACAGGGACCGGACATCGGCGTGGAGTTCATCAAGGCGGACGGTGTCTACGACCGTGGCGGGAACATCGACAACCCTCTCGAGGCCACGAAAGTGGCCCCAGCGCGTCATGCGCCACTTCGACACCCGCCCCGAGCACACCCTCGGCGTGGTCGCGCTGTCGAAGGCGCAGGCGGAGGCAATCGAGGAGGCGGTACAGAAGGCCAGGGCGGCCCGCCCGGACCTCGACCACCACTTCACGGAGGGCCGCCTCGACAGTTTCTTCGTCAAGAACCTCGAAACCGTCCAGGGCGACGAGCGCGACGTCATCATCCTCTCCATCGGCTACGGCCCCGACCACCGGGGCAAACTGCTGTCGACATCTGGCCCCATCAACAGGGAGGGCGGATGGCGACGCCTCAACGTGGCCGTGACCCGCGCCCGGCGCCGCATGGAAGTCATCGCCTCCTTCTACGGAGGGGATCTGCCGGACAGTGCCAACAAGAGCGTGCAGCACCTTAAGCGGTATCTGCAGTACGCCCAGCACGGCCCTGCGATCCTCCAGACAGCGGTCGCCGATCCGGACGCGGCTCCGGAGAGCCCCTTCGAAGAGGAGGTCATCGACGTCCTGCGCGGCTGGGGACATGAGGTCCAGCCGCAGGTGGGGGTCGCCGGTTTCCGCATCGACATGGCGGTACGGCACCCAGGCGCGCCCGGCACGTACGCGCTGGGCATCGAGTGCGACGGCGCCATGTATCACTCGTCGCGGGCGGCTCGGGACCGCGACCGGCTCAGGGAAGCGGTCCTGCGCGACCTGGGCTGGAGACTGCACCGAATCTGGGGAACGGACTGGTATCGGAACCGGCGGGATGCGATGGCACGGCTGCGAGCTGCGGTGGAGGCGGCCTGTGCTGAGGATCCGCATGCCGTACGAGTGGCGCCGCCCGCGGGGGCGGTCGGCAATGGCGGCAGTACGGCAGAGGTCGTGGACGGCCCCCTGAGCGCGAGCGGCGGGGAGCCCGTGGAAGTGGCAGGTGGTCCGGCAGTCCCGCGAGTGCAGTTCGTGGTGGTCGACGCCGGCCCTGCGTCCTGGAGCCGTCCCTACCAGGAGGTCGACCCTGACCTGTTGGCAGAGATACGTGACAGGTCGAGCAGCCAGCGAGGCATGTGGAGCGTGGAGTTGCAGGATCCCGATGCCCTCGACGTCGTGGCAGACGTGGCGCTGTGTGTGGTCGAGGTGGAAGGACCTGTCGAGAAGGAGGTGATCTACACCCGGGTCCGTCTCGCGTGGGGCCTCGGACGAGCCGGCCAGGTGGTTCGCGACCGTGTCGACCGAGCTCTTCGCCGTCGCGCACGCCGACGGAGCGGTGCGCCCGACGAGTGGTGGAGGTTCCCGTGGCGGAGCGGCAGCTCGTGCTCGGAAACGTGGTCGACGAAGGGCCGGGCGTGCATCGCGAGGATCTACTGCGGGAGGCCGCCCGCTTCTTCGGCTGGGCGCGGCTCGGCGCCGATATCCGGGACGCGCTGACTGGTGACATCGACGCGTTGATCGCCGCCGGGTACTTGGTCGAGTCGGAGGGTGGCCTGGTACCTGCCGAGGGTCCTTGATCCGTTGTAGTGGGCTTGTCCAGGTTGGGCGGTGCCCCGGCATCGGCCCATTCGCCGGTACGGCTGTCAGTACCGCCAGGTACCCTCAGACGCATCGTCAACGCGGCCCGACGGGCTTCCGCTCCACCCCGGTGGAGTCTCGAAGGACATGCCCCCACCCGCACGAGTCTTTTCGTGCTGCCTGGGGGAAGTCCTTGCTGTTCCGCGCGTCCGCGAAAACGGTCGCCGTCATGGCACTCGACGGTTCGCTGTTCCTGCACCTCACCGACCGGTTCGTCCATATGCATGGCTATCGCCCGAGCACCTCGGAGGTGCGTTCCTGGGAGCGCAGCATCCCCGTCCTGGCCGCCGCACTCAACGACGCCGGCCTGGGCGACGTCGAGGTGATGCTGGAGTACGCGCTACCGCTGAACAGCAAGCGTGCCGACGTCGTCCTCTCCGGAGTGCACCCGGTCACGGGAGAGCCGTCCTACGTCGTGGTGGAGCTGAAGCAGTGGAGTCAGGCGCTGCCCCATGAGGATGACCCCACCCTGTGCCATGTCGACGCCTACGCACAGCCCGTCCTCAACCCCATCGAGCAGGTACGCCGCTACTGCGAATACCTCGTCAATTTCAACGGGGCAGTGGCCGAACACGGACACCGGGTGGCTGGAGTGGCGTATCTGCACAACGCCACCGAGTTCGGCGTGACCGGGCTGCGCGAGATCGAGCGTGACGACCACGGACTGCTCTTCACCGAGGAACGCCGTGGCGCCTTCCTCGACCATCTTCGTTCGAGGCTGAGCGACAAGCACCCAGGGGCCCGGGCGGCGGACGAACTCCACGCAGGCGCCACGGTGCCGTCGAAGCAGCTCATGTCCGTGGCCGCTGAGGAGGTGCGCGAGCGCACACAATTCGTCCTCCTCGACGAGCAGCAGGTGGCATACCGCATGGTGCTCAACGCGGTGGAGAAGGCGAAGCACGCCGACCGCAAAGAGGTCGTCATCGTCACGGGCGGCCCCGGTACCGGCAAGAGCGTGATCGCTCTCCAACTGCTCGGCGAGCTCTACCGGCGCGGGGTTCCGGCACTGCACGCCACCGGCTCACAGTCGTTCACGAAGACGATGAGGAAGGTCGCAGGCGCCCGTAAGCGGGAAGTCCAGGACCTTTTCAAGTATTTCAACAGCTTCATGACGGCCGAGAAGAACAGCCTCGGTGCCCTGATCTGCGACGAGGCACACCGTATCCGGGAGACCTCGGCCAACCGCTACACGCGCGCCGCGCATCGTACCGGCAGGGCCCAGATCGATGAGCTCATCGATGTCGCCTACGTGCCCGTCTTCTTCCTCGACGAGCACCAGGTCGTCCGCCCCGGCGAGATGGGCACCGTGGCCGAGATCAAGGCGGCAGCGGCGAAGCGGGGCATCCCCTGCAGTGTCGTCCCACTGGACAGCCAGTTCCGCTGTGGTGGTAGTGACGCCTACCTGCGCTGGGTGGTCCGGCTCCTCGGCCTGGAGCCGGGCGGGCCGGTCGTGTGGGAACCCGACGACCGCATGCAGTTGCTGGTCGCCGACAGCCCGCAAGAGATGGAAGCCTTCCTCCAGGCACGCCGGACCCATGACTACGGCGCCCGTATGTCCGCGGGCTACTGCTGGCGCTGGTCCCCGGAACCGAAGCCGGGCGACCCGCTCCCGCCCGACGTCGTCATCGGCGACTGGGCCCGCCCCTGGAACCTGCGCGGTGACCGCTCCGTCTCCGGTGCTCCCCCGGCCGCCTTGTGGGCCACCGACCCGGCGGGCTTCGGACAGGTCGGCTGCGTCTACACCGCCCAGGGCTTCGAGTACGACTGGTCCGGCGTGATCATCGGCCCCGACCTGGTCTGGCGCGGCGACCGCTGGATCACGGACCGTACGGCGTCCAAGGACCCGGTCTTCAAGAAGTCGACCCCGGACACCGACGTGGACCGTCTGATCCGTAATACCTACAAGGTGCTGCTGACCCGAGGCATGGTGGGCACGATCGTGTACTCGACGGACCCGGAGACACGGGAGAAGCTGCGGGAACTGGCGGGCGGACTGGCACGGGAGTCTGCGTCGGCTTGGCCGACAGGCCGACGCTCCGCGGCGCATACCCCCTGAGCCATGCCAACAGCGCAGGACGACGAAGATCGTTCGGGTGCCGCTACTTGCCCGTCAGCCTGTTGAGTTCACACAGAGTCCGGTGGTACCGGAGGTGCTCATCATCGATTTGATGGCTCATGTGCCGGTGGAGGCGTCCTAAGGAATCGCCTCCATGCGTCTTCTTCACGTAGCCGTCAACGTCAATGAAGATCTCGAGACCGTCGAAAAGAACATGATGGTTGGGGCACAAACAGAGCAGGTTCGGCAGTTCGTCCGGTCCGTCGTGCGGTGATCCGAGGCCACGTATGTGCGCAGCCTCGCTGTAGGGCCTGCGCTTGTACTGCAGACATGTCTTGCACACCTGACAAGCGTTGCTGTACAGGTCTTTGACCTGATTTGCGATGGCGGCATTGCGCATCAGCCGTGAGGAGCTGGATTCCCGTCGTGGGGTCGGACCTGTCGTCCGTTCTGGTCCGATACCTTCCTCGCCGGGACCGTCCGGGTCTTCGTCGGGCAGGCCGTCGGCCGTCGTGTAGCCGGCCAGGCCCACTCGATTGAGCAACTCGCGCTGGTCGACATCGTCAAGGTACGTGCTGCACAGGGTGACCACGGCCTGTAGGCGGGTGAGCGGATTCTGCAGCAACTCAGTGCTTGCATGCGTGAGACCTGCGACGGGTTGGGCCGTGTTGAGGACTCCTGTCCGCGGCATGGGGCCGGCATCCTTGGGTATCCCGTGTACTTCCCACAGACCACTGCCCTGCAAGTGCCAGAAGGGGTACTCGGGGGTGACTTTGGAGCCGGGTAGCCCGAACTCGGCCAGGAGCGCGCCGACTTCAGTACGGAAACAGGACCACGGTGCCAGGCGTGGCTTGCCCGTAGCGATGCGGGACACTGCCCACAGCAAGGCCAGTGGCTGGTGGCGACTGGGGGCGTCACTTCCGGCACGGCGATGCGTATTGAGAGCGCCGATTCGATCCAGCAAATCCGCTGGGCTCAACTGTCGAGACACAACCGGAAGAGATGCGGGAGTCTGCGGCGAAAGCGGGTGCACCTTCCTGGGCAGGAGTTGGGCAGCGTGCTGGTAATCCTCGGCAGGCCGCAGGGTAAGGCTCCGTAGCGGCGCCGGAACGTTCAAGCGCCTCAATATGGGAGCTGCAAGCACGGGATCGGGAAACTCTTCGACTTCACCCAGCGCCATGATGTGTTCCCACGTAGCGCCATCCGCATCGGCTCCCCAGACCGCCTGCGCCACCGCCGAACTCTCGAACAGGTGAAGAATGCGGGCACGAGCGATGAAGTGACCGTCCGCGTAGAAAAGAACCTCGTCGCCAATGCGGCGATTTCGCAGAGTTCTGACTTTCTCGTTGTTGGCCTGCGTTGTGGGAGTGGCTCCCCACAGGCGAGCTGTCCCATCCGGGTACAAGGCGGTGAGTGCGTCCGCGTGCTCGCCGAGCACGTGCTTGATGTCCGCGATGCGGACGCCCTGTCGTATCGATCCAGCGAAGTTCCGCGGGCCGCGATCTCGAGGCCCGCCGCGAGGCTGAAGGACTACCTGCGGCGCCATCTGCTGCGACCCGTCCGTGGTGGCGGACCCGTCCGTCACCGTGAAGCCAAGCGCACGCAGACGACGTACCACCGTGTGCGCACCGCCGCTGAAGTCAGCGGCCGACAGCGGGCTGCCGACTGAGTACAGGTGTGCTACGCCTGCGATGGCCTTCGAGTCATAGCGGTTCTCGTTCAGAACAAGCTCGTACGCAGTTGCCCTGCCGAAGCCGTACCGGCGGCGAAATGCTTCACGCCCCAGGTGCTGACACTCCTCGACCGCGGCCAGAACTCCTGCGCGTGTGATGTCCCCAAGTCCCATACCGAAAGGCTAGTACGACAGTATGACAATGCTCGATTTCCTCATCCCGGCCCAACGGGAGTAGCTCGCCGAACCGTTCGGCTGTGCCCGCACCAGCGTTGCCTCGGTCGAGAAGGGGACGGCGCGGAGGCCGACCGCCCGGTTCGCCGAGCGGGCGCCCCGTCGGCCGGCAGCGCGGGCCCGGCGGTGCAGCGCCTGCTTGGGACCTGCGGAACATGGAGATCCAGGTCATGCCGTTACGAGGCTCGAATATGTGGAGGGGTAGAAGACCGGGCAACTCGTCTTGGACCGGAAGTCATAAGCGTGATGCGGACGCGCTACGACAAGGTGCGCTCACAGGGACTGTCCCCGGCGGGATCCGGTGCTGAGGCGGGTCCGCCCGCTCGCGAGTACCTGATTCTGATTGTGCGGGCTGGTATGTCCTATAGTTCCTTTCTTCGTCACCCCTTCTCATGTAGCAGGCAGCGACTAGGATCTGCACCCTGGGTCTGACCATGGGGAACGGCGACCCCTGAGGGATACAAGGAGCGGGGAAAGGCATGCGGGAAGGCCGGTGGGTCACGGTCACCGAGTCCGAGTTCGATCACGAACGCCGCGGCCTGGAGGCGATCCGGGAGAAGCTGCCGGACTCCGACCCCTGGCGTGCCTGGTCGAACTTCACCTTCACCGCGAACACCGGCCACGTCCGCGAGGTGGACCTGCTGGTTGTCGCCCCCGGCGGCGTCTGCATGATCGAGTTGAAAGACTGGCACGGCTCGGTCACCTCCGAGAACGGCACCTGGGTGCAGACCACGCCTGGTGGCCGCCGCCGTACGCACGGCAATCCGCTGCACCTGGTCAACCGCAAGGCCAAGGAACTGGCCGGCCTGCTCGCGCTGCCCGGCAACAAGCGGGTCTGGGTCGCCGAGGCCGTCTGCTTCACCGACAACAGCCTTCGTGTACGCCTGCCCGCCCACGACCAGAACGGTGTCTACACCGTGCACCAGCTGGTCGAGATGCTCAAGGCACCCCCGCGCGACGAGCGGCGCCGGATCACCGCGATCGGCTCGCGTGAGATCGAGGCGGCCCTCAAGGGCATCGGCATCCGCAAGAGCGACGCGCAGTACAAGGTCGGCCCGTACGAGCTGGAGCGGAAGTCCTTCGACTCGGGGCCCACGTGGGCGGACTACCTCGCCCGTCACAGCGATCTACCCGAGGCCGCCCGCGTCCGCATCTATCTGAGCGAACGCGGCTCCGACGCCTCGCTGCGCCAGTCCGTCGAGAACGCGGCCCGGCGCGAGGCGGCGGTGCTGGGCCGGTTCAAGCATCCGGGCGCGGTCGAGCTCAAGCAGTACTTCCCCTCCGGGCACGCCGCCGGCCCCGCGCTGATCTTCGACTACCATCCGGACACCCTGAAGCTGGACGAGTACCTGGTCCAGTACGGCGAGAAGCTGGACATCCTCGGCCGGATGGCGCTGGTCCGCCAGCTCGCCGAGACCATGCGCTCCGCGCACTCCAGCCGCATCCACCACCGGGCGCTCGCCGCGCGCTCCGTGCTCGTTGTCCCTCGGCCGCGCGGTAGGAAGGGCCGGGCGGTGGGGGAGGATGCCGCCTGGCTCACCCCGCACCTCCAGATCTCCGACTGGCAGATCGCCACCCAGCGCAGCGGCGACTCCTCCCAGGGGCAGAGCGTGACTCGCTTCGCGCCGACCGCCCTGTCCGCGATGCACTTGGCTGACGACGCCGACGCCTACCTCGCCCCCGAACTCACCGCCCTCAATCCCGACCCGGTCCACCTCGACGTGTACGGGCTCGGCGTCCTCACCTACCTGCTGGTCACCGGCAAGGCCCCGGCCGCCAGCCAGGCCGAGCTGCTGGCCCGTCTGGAGGCGGGCGAGGGTTTGCGCCCCAGCTCCCTGGTGGACGGGCTGTCGGAGGACGTGGACGAGCTGGTGCAGGCCGCCACCGCCTACCGGCCGGGCCAGCGCCTCTCCAGTGTGGACGAGTTCCTGGAGCTGCTGGAGGTCGTAGAGGACTCCCTCACTGCCCCGGCCCAGGCGGCCACCGGTACGGAGGGGCCGGGCGACGAGGACGACCAGACTGCCGTCGCCAAGGATCCGCTGGAGGCCGTCGCCGGTGACGTGCTCGCCGGCCGGTGGGAGATCCGTCGCCGCCTCGGCACCGGCTCCACTAGCCGAGCCTTCCTCGTCCGCGACCTTCAGGCCGAAGCCCGCAGGACCCGCTCCCTGGCCGTGCTGAAGGTCGCCCTCTCCAACAGCCGCAGCGGGATCCTTGCCCGCGAGGCCGAGGCCATGGGACGACTGCGCCCCCACTCCGGCATCATCCGCCTCGTCGAACCCGAGCCGCTGCACCTGGGCGGCCGTACTGTCCTGGCTCTGGAGTATGTCGGCGATGAGCGTGACGACAACGGACAGGGCACCGAGGGCGGCGGGCGTCCGCGCCGCCGTGAGGAGACCGTCGCCCGCCAGCTCCGCGAGAACGGCCGCCTCCAGGTAGACCAGCTGGAGGCGTACGGCGACTACCTCTTCGGAGCGGTCGACTTCCTGGAGGGCGAGGGCGTCTGGCACCGCGACATCAAGCCCGACAACATCGCCATCCGTATCCGCCCCAACCGCACCCGCGAACTCGTCCTCATCGACTTCTCTCTCGCCGGCTACCCGGCGAAGAGCACCAACGCTGGCACCGACGGCTACCTGGACCCCTTCGTCGACGTCATCACCCGCGGCTCGTACGACTCGCACGCCGAGCGGTACGCCGTCGCCGTCACCCTGCACCAGATGGCCTCTGGCGAGCTGCCCAAGTGGGGCGACGGCAGCGTCCTGCCCCGTATGACCGACGCGAAGGAGTGGCCGTACCCGACCATCGCGGCCGAGGCCTTCGACCCGGCCGTACGGGACGGCCTCGTCGCCTTCTTTCAGAAGGCACTGCACCGCGATGCCAGCAAGCGGTTCCCCGAGCTGAAGCCGATGCGGGACGCCTGGCGCAAGATCTTCCTCGACGCCTCGCAGACGGTCCCGTCCAGCCACCGTTCCCGCCACCCGGCGACCACAGGGGAGGGGGCACCCGCCGAGGGCGTTGCCGCGGCGGCGATCGCGGACGCCGAGCCGGAGACGGCTGAGCAGCAGCGCGACCGTCTCGCCGCCGAGGTCACGCGGGACACCCCGCTGACCGTCTCCGGCCTCACGCCCGCTGCGCAGTCCTTCCTGTACGGCCTGGGCATCACGACGGTCGGTGAACTGCTCGACTACAGCCGCCGCAAGCTCGTCAACGCCCCCGGCCTTGGCGCCAAGACCCGCAACGAGGTCCAGCAGCGGCAGCGCGAGTGGGGCGAGCGGCTGCGTGAGATCCCCGTCTCGCCCCTGACGCCGAAGGGCCGGGCGGAGGCCAAAGAGGAGCTGGAGCAGCTCACGGCCGCCGAGTCGGCCGTCGTCGGCCAGCTTGCGACCGGCGAGTCGGCAGGCGCGCTGTCCCCCCGCACGTTGCGTTCGGTCAGCCTCGACACCCTCGCCACCGTCTTCGTGCCTGCCGTCAACAACAACGGCTCCAACCGCAACAAGGCGGAGATGGTACGGCTGTTGCTGCGCCTGCCCGACGAGCACGGGGTCCTGCCGGACATCGGCGTCTGGCCGAAGCAGAAGGATGTCGCGGACGGCCTTGGGCTGAGCCATGGCCGTATCCCGCAGATGCTCAAGGAGGAGCGCAAGCGCTGGAAGGCGGAGCCCGCCGTCCAAGCGCTGCGCGAGGAGATCATCGACCTGCTGGTGGGCATGGGGCGGGTCGCCTCGGCGGTGGAGATCGCGGATGCCCTGGCGGTCCGACGCGGCACCCATCTCGCGGGGCGCGAGCAGCGGCGCGCGATGGCGCTGGCGGCCGTACGGGCCGTGGCCGAGGTGGAGCAACTGCTGCCTCAGGAAGCCGAGTTTCAGCACCAGCCGAACCGCAAGGCGACGGACGAGTCCCTGGGCGCCGGCCTGCTGGCCCTCGATGTACGGGAGAACGACGGCCCGGACACCCCGACCGCGCCCGGCCTCCTGGAGTACGCGACCCGTCTCGGTAAGACGGCTGACCGGCTCGCCAAGCTGGACACCCTACCGACGGCGGCGACCGTCCTTGCCGAGCTGGGCGCGCTGACGGTGCCACCGGGCGCGGTGGACTGGGATGAGCGGCGCATGGTGGAGCTGGCGGCTGCGGCGTCGGTGAATGCCGCCGCCACTCCGCGCTTGGAGATCTACCCGCGTGACCTGTCGCTGGTGAGGGCGTTGCGCCTTACGCAGGCCGGGCTCGTCCGCTGGATTCCGGGTATGCCGGAGGGCCAGCAACCGGGCCTGACCGGCGCGGCGGTGCACGAGCGGGTCCGTGCTCGCTTCCCGGAAATGGTCGTTCCTGACGGGCGTGGCGGCACGCACCACGAACTGCCGACGGGGGGCCCGCTCACCAAGGCGTTGCGCGACGCCGGTTTTGAGCTGTCGCTCAGCATGCACGAGCGTGAGGGCGTGCTGCGCTACCTGCCGACGCGGGTGGACGACGCGTCGAGCTATCTGACGACGGGGGCGTGGCGGCAGTCGACGCGTACGGGTGCGGTGACGCGGTACGCCGACGACCCGCAGCTCGCGGGCGCGGTACGAGCGGAGGAACGGCTGCTCGCGTCGGCCCGTCGGGACGGATACCGGGTGCTGACCGTACGGCAGCAGCTGGTGCGGGACGCGGTGCGGGAGCTGGGTGCCGGGCGGTTGGGCACAGCTGCGGTGTCGGTGACGGAGCTGTTCCTGGAGGCGCTGCACGCGCAGGTCACGCCGGGCACCAAGCCCACGTGGGAGACCCTGCTCAAGGCGGACGCCGCCGAGCCTGGCTCGAAGGGCGCGGTGCGGTTCGCGGAGTACGTGCGGACGGCGTGGGGTGTGGTGGAGCCCCGGATCGCGAAGCTGCTGGGTGAGGGTGGCGGCGCGGCCTCGGGTCCTGTACTGCTGACGGAGGCCGGGGTGTTCGCGCGGTACGACGCGATGGGCGTCCTGGACCGGCTGGCGTCGGTTGCCCGGCGGGGCGGGCGCGGCCTGTGGCTCCTGGTCCCGCAGAGCGACCCCTCGCGGGAGCCCCGGCTCGGGCAGGTGGCCGTGCCGTACCAGGCCGGCCTGGGGGAGTGGATTCAGCTTCCGGACACGTGGGTGGGCAACGCCCATCGCGGGTCCGGCGAGGTTGCGGCAGGTGCCGCTGTCGAGGGAGACGTGAAGTGATCGACCGCAAGGCTCTGTTGAACGACCTGAAGCAGCAGGTCAAGGCGGTCGAGACCGACCTTGGGCGACAGGTGAAGGCGCTGGGCGATGTCGGCGCGCGCCTGAGGGCCGAGTACGACCAGGCACGCAAGCTCGGGCGTACGGCGGCGACGTGGAACTCATGGCTCGATGAGCGGGTCACGCAGGTCGCGGTGGCGTGGGTGCTGGGGACTGTGTTCGTACGGTTCTGTGAGGACAACCGGCTGATTCCCGAGCCGTACTTGACGGGGCCGGACGGGGATCGGCGTGAGCTGGCGGAGTCCCGGTACGACGCGTATGTGGAGTCGGATGAGGATCCGACGTACCGGGGGTGGCTGGAGAAGGCGTTCGAGGAGTTGGGGCAGGGGCAGGCGGGTCGGCTGCTTTTCGACAAGCGGCACAATCCGCTGTATCAGGTTCCACTGTCGCATGACGGTGCGCGGGAGCTGGTCGAGTTCTGGCGGGGGCGGGACGAGGCGGGTGCCCTCGTCCATGACTTCATCGATCCGCTGAACGAGGACGGTACGGAGGGGTGGGACACGCGGTTCCTGGGTGACCTCTACCAGGACTTGAGCGAGGCCGCCCGGAAGACGTATGCGCTGCTCCAGACGCCGGAGTTCGTGGAGGAGTTCATCCTCGACCGGACGATGAATCCTGCGGTGCGGGAGTTCGGGTACGAGGAACTGAAGATGATCGACCCTACGTGTGGGTCGGGGCACTTTGTGTTGGGGGCGTTTCGGCGGTTGGTGCGGCTGTGGGCGGAGGGGCAGCCGGGGAAGGACGTGCACGAACGGGTATCGGCCGCGCTGAAGTCGGTGCACGGCGTGGACGTCAACCCGTTCGCCGTGGCTATTGCGCGGGTTCGGCTCCTCGTTGCGGCGATGGCTGTGGGTGGCGTGCGGACGCTGGCTGAGGCGGCGAAATACGACTGGCCGGTACAGTTGGCGGTAGGAGACTCGCTGATCAAGTCCCGCCAGTCCCAGCAGGGCAACCTGTTCGGTGAGGTGGACGAGGACCTTGTGGACGAGCTGGCCGAGTTCAAGTACGCCACGGAGGATGTGCACGAGTACCAGGAAATCCTGAGGCCGGGGCGGTACCACGTGGTCGTGGGGAATCCGCCGTACATCACGGTCAAAGATAAGAAGCTAAACGAGCTGTATCGTGATCTTTATCCGGCGTGTGCAGGCACATACGCGCTCTCGGTTCCGTTCGCCCAGCGGTTCTTCGAATTGGCCAAGCGCGGAGATACTGAGGGGCGAGGGTACGGCATGGTTGGGCAGATCACCGCTAACTCCTTTATGAAGCGTGAGTTTGGGGCGAAGCTCATTGAGGGCTACTTCGGGCACGCAGTGGAGTTGACCGAGGTCGTCGATACGTCAGGTGCCTACATTCCGGGTCACGGGACGCCTACGGTCATCCTGGTTGGTAAGCAGCGAGGCGGAGCTGGGCGATCTCCCACCATTCGGACTGTTCGAAGTGTGCAGAGTGAGCCGTCCGCGCCGGATAACGCTGAGGAAGGGTTGGTCTGGCGGGCGATCGTCGAACAGATCGACAAGCCAGGCTCGGTGGGCCAGTGGGTCTCGGTAGATGACCTGGAGCGTGGGCGATACTTCGGCAAGCAGCCATGGGTTTTGGCCGATGGCGGACTTGAAATGGTCGAGCAACTCGGCAAAGCCAGCGAGCAGATCATGAAGGAGGTCGTCGAGCCACCGATTGGACGGGCGATCCGGGCTGGCGCCGACGAAGCGTACATTCGCCCACTCCGTGACACTTATCGGACGGTGGCTGATCGGCGTGGCATTCGACCGCTCATGATTGGCGAAATTGTTCGCGACTGGGATGCTTCACCTGAAGAAGGTATTTGGTTTCCCTACGCTAAGGAATTGCAGCCTGGTGATCTGACGGCTGACCTGTGGCCGTTGCGTCGTCTGCTTGAAGTGCGGCGAACTTTCCAAGGTGACATGGCGGATGCTGGGCTCCAGTGGTGGGACTACATGCAGTTCACTTCCTCTGCATACAGGACCGCGTTGTCCATCTCATTCGCGTTCGTGGCCACGTATAACCACTTCGTGCTGGACCGGGGTGGGAAGGTGTTTAACCGTTCCGCGCCGGTGATCAAGTTGCGGGAGGGGGCGAGCGAGGAGGAGCACCTGCGGCTGCTTGGGCTGCTCAACAGCTCCACTGCGGGCTTCTGGTTGAAGCAGGTCAGCCAGGGCAAAGGCGGTAGTGGTCTCGGGCGCGGCATTCAGAGCGAAGCGTGGGAAGAACGCTACGAGTTCACCGGCACCAACCTTGAAGAGTTCCCCGTCCCGGCCTCCAACCCCACCGCCCTTGCTACCGCCCTCGACATCCTCGCCCGACAGTTCTCCGCCAGCCGCGCCTCTGCTGTGGTCGAAGCCGCCATTCCCAACGCCGCCACTCTTCGTGAAGCCCGCAAGACCTGGGAGTCCACCCGCGCCCGCATGATCGCCCTCCAGGAAGAGCTGGACTGGCAGGTCTACTCCCTGTACAACCTCCATGGCGAAGACCTTCGTGCCTCAGAGGACCCCGACGACCCCAACATTCCTGAACTCGTCGTTGGGGAGCGTGCCTTCGAGATCGTTCTTGCGCGCCGCGTGGCCGCAGGTGAGGCCAGTGACGAGTGGTTCAAGCGGCATAACTCCGCGCCCATCACGGAGATCCCTGCCCGCTGGCCCGCCCCCTACCGGGAGATCGTCCAGAAGCGGATCGACGCCATTGAGTCGAACCGCGCCATCGGCATGGTCGAGCGTCCCGAGTACAAGCGCCGTTGGGCCACCGAGGGCTGGGACGCCCTCCAGGAGAAGGCACTCCGCTCGTGGCTGCTCGACCGTATGGAGAACCGCGACCACTGGTTTGACGAGAGCGGGCAGCCCACCATTCTCACCCTGGCCCGGCTCACCGACGCGCTCTCGCGTGACGAGGACTTCGTCTCCGTCGCCAAGCTCTACGCACCCCGCAAGGAACTCGTGAAGGTCGTCGCCGAGCTGATCAGCGACGAGCACGTGCCGTTCCTCTCCGCCCTGCGGTACAAGCCCTCTGGAATGAAGAAGCGCGCCGACTGGGAAGAGGTGTGGGACCTTCAGCGCCAAGAGGACGCTGCGCCTGACGAGCCCGCCAAGCGAAAGATCCGGGACTCCATCCCCGTACCGCCGAAGTACACCTCGGCTGACTTCCTCCGCCCCTCCTACTGGAAGGCTCGCGGCAAGCTCGACGTGCCCAAGGAGCGGTTCGTCTCCTACGGGCAGGCCAACACCGCCACCCCCGAACTGTACGGCTGGGCCGGCTGGGATCACCGGGAGCAGGCGCAGGCCCTCGCTACGTACTTCACCAACACCGCGCTGTCCACTGAAGAGATCACGCCCTTCCTCGCCGGCCTGCTGGAGCTCCAGCCGTGGCTGTACCAGTGGCACAACGAGTTCGACATGCTCTACAGCGGCTCCCCGGCAGACTTCTTCGCCGGTTACGGCCAGCAGAAGCAGGGTGAGCACGGACTCACCGACGACGATCTCCGTAACTGGCGGCCCCCGGCTGCGACCCGAGGCCGTCGCGCTGCTGTGAAGAAGTAGCCGAAAACGACTCGGTGTTGTGCCCGGGTACGCCGATGCCGAGTCTGCCGGACGAGGAGCCGCCGGGTGGGTGTGCGAGCGGCCTCCGGACGGTATGCGCAGCTCCGCCCATACCGTTTTGCCGGGGCGGCCGGGCGAGGGGTGACGCCCCAGGCATCCGCGAGGGCGGCGACGAGGAGCAGGCCTCGGCCGGACTCGGATGTGGAGTCGGGGGTCGAGGGAGTGGGTGGGGGCCGTGACCGGGGTCGGGTACGGGTGGCCCCAGTTGTTCAGACGGTGGGAGAACCAGTCGGCGGGCGAGGCGGGCGCCGCGTGGGGGCGAGGTGAAGCGCATGGTGAACTCGCGTTCGGGTGCGAGGCGCTGTGGCATATGTCCGTCGGGGGAGTTGTTGACTTCATAGGGGCAACGGTTGCGGACTCTGCGTAGCGTTGACCAGGCGCGACGTGCTGACGGGTGTGGGATGTACACGTGGGCGGAGCGCTTGTACGTGGCGTTGGCGTGGCCTGCTGTGCGTGTTCGAGCGGCCCGTGCCGCACTCGCCGTACAACCCACAGCCTGGACCGCGTTCGTCCAGTTCGCGGCACTCTGACAGAGCAGGGCCCTCCGCAGGCGTGGGCTTGCCGAGGGCCCTGCACGTGTCCGTCTCGTGCGGGTCTGCCAGAGCGCTCGACGTCCGCTCAGAGCGACTCAGTTTGCGGCGGCAGTCGCCTTCCTGGGTGACGATCAGCATCCTTGTCGGACCCAGCCGGCGTATGCCGGAGACGGCGGGGCGGCAGCGTGACACCGGGCGCCCAACTCGGCCGCACAGACAGCACGTTGCGGTCGGCCCGCCTGCCAACCGTCACTCACATGAGGCGGCCCAAACTGAGCGGACGCAACTTGGTCACTGGAGGGCAGAGCTACTGTAAGTTCCTGCTATGAATCAGGGCAAAGTGATCGAGAACCCCGAGTCGCGCTTCTCCACTGTGCTGGTGGGCGCGGCCAGGCTTCCGGGCGTGCGTATCCACAGGGAGGCGTACCTTCGGAGAGCGCTGGCGCGCTACTGCTCCGAGGACGAGATCCGCATAGCCATAGAAGAGACCCCCGCGGCGGCGGGTATCCCGGTCGACGTTCTGGACAAGGCGGCCAACGACTCCATCCGCTACGAAACCGCCAAGGTCAGTGCGCTCTCCGCCGCTGCCGGGATACCTGGCTTCTTCGCGCTTCCTGCCACCGTGCCCGCCGACATGGCCCAGTACTTCGGCCACATGCTGCGTATCGCGCAGAAGCTCGCCTACCTCTACAGCTGGCCCGATCTATTTGATGGCGACGGCGATGACGTCGATGACGCGACCATGGGGGTGCTCACGCTGTTCTTCGGCGTGATGTTCGGTACCCAGTCGGCGAACGCCGCTGTGGGGAAGGTCGCCGGGATGATGGCGGACCAGGTCGCCAAGAAGCTGCCTCAGAAGGCACTCACCCAAGGCGTCATCTACCCCATAGTGAAGAAGGTCGCGGGCTACATCGGTGTTCAGATGACGAAGCAGACCTTCGCGAAGAGCGTCTCGAAGGCCATCCCTGTCGTCGGGGCCGCTGTTTCCGGCGGGCTCACCTTTGCGACCTATCGCCCCATGGCCAAGCGGCTGAAGAGGCACCTCTCCGACTCGGAACTGGCGAAGCCGACGCACCGAGTCGTTGTTGTGGAAGCCGAGGCAGTCCACGAGACCTTCGTCGCGGAACATGCTGAGAGCCATGCCTCGGACGGTACTGCCGACACGGCAGAGGGCCCTCGGTCCTCGTAGCTCACCCGCTGTGAGGGGGCGGAGGGGGAGTCCCTCGCACGCTCTCGTTCGGCTGCGGACTGTACGCGTACGCGGTGGGCTTGTACGTGGTGGTGGGCGTGACCGTTTCGTGGACTGGATCACCGAGCGCCAGGCGCACCCGTCCACATGCCGGAGACTCTGGGCGGGGCAAGTGGCAGGATTTCCCGGTCGAAGAACTCGTGAAATTCCTCAGCGCGCTCGTAAAGCGCGTCAAATCCACTAGAAGTTTCCCGGATCAGTTCCCGTTCAGTGAAACGGTTGGCACCCGCCGCGTTCCCGTCGCCGTCGTAAACGACTTCGTACATGACGACGTCCCCGAGAATGACCACCTCGGGAGCTGGACGGTCCTTCTCGATGTCCCTGATTTTTCGGGCGTCGAGCACTTTGATGTCGTCGCCCTCATCCACCCGCACGCGAAGCACGAACAGCTCCCACTGCACGTACGGTGTGACGGGGAATTCCACGACACGAAGGCGCCGGTGTGAAATTCCCAGCCGTGCCGCTTTCTGGAGTTCCTGCGCGTAGTCGGCGCGCCTCTCCTCGGCCAGGGACAATGCTCGTGTCCAGTCGCCGGCGGCGAAAGCCTCCCAGCTGGCGAAGCCGCGCTCCTTGAAGTGCTGTCCGCGTTCGAGCTTGTTCAGGAAGTGGATGCCGCTGGTGTAGACCCGGCCGAAGTCCTCGTGATACGTGGGGCGATCCATACGTTCGGAGACGCCGGCAGGGAAGGAATCAAACACTGGGGATATCCGGTTTCGCTGCGACGAGCATGTTTCGTGGGATGACGACGAGGCGTTCGTCCGAGCCGATCGAGACCCCGTCGGGCAGATTCTTGCCGAGCGACTGGGTGAGGTCTCGGCCGATTACGGCGATGTCTCCGTTGGCGAGTTCCCAGATGTCCGGGCAGTCGGGAGTTCCGGTTGTGTTTCCGAGTTCCTGGGGTGATTTCCCTAAGCGCTTTTTAAAACTGGTGTCCGGATCGGCTTCCCATGGCCTGGCCATCTTCGTCGCTCCCTCAGTCGGTCGGGTAGCGTCACTGTAGCGTGCACCAGAGGTGCCTGACCATGTGTCAGGCGTGGGCGGCGAGGGTAATGGCGTGGATTGATTCCTCCTTGTCTGGCGCCGTTCAGGGGTGAGATGATATTGATCGGGAAGAAAATCATGTAAACGCCTGGCAGGTGGGACGTTTTTTCTGTGCTGTAGGGAAATCGGCGAATGGAGGGGTGGAAGTGGATCCGGAAGTGACCTCGCTCGCACAGAGCGCGGGGACCACCTTGGTCACGTTGATGGCGGCCGACGCCTGGCACCGCACACGGGACGGGCTCGTCCAGCTCTGGCGCCACGTGCAACCCGAGCGTGCCGAGACCGTGGCCGCCGAGTTGGAGGTGACTCGCGAGGATGTTCTGGCCGCCACGGCGGCTGACGACCACGAGGCCTTGGACGAACTGCGTGCGCAGTGGCAGGGGCTGGTACGGCGCCTGCTTGTCGCCCGGCCCCCCGCCAGAGACGAATTACGCAGGTTGCTGGACGAGCTCGATCCTGGCGGCTCGGCCGCCCGGCAGATCACTCAGCACGCCACCGCTTCCGGTCAGGGCCGGGTCTACCAGGCCGGACGAGACCAGCACATCACCGAGCGATGACGGGCGGGACGGACGGTCACGCCGAGGACCAGGGGCGTGTCTACCAGGCATCGGGGGACCAGCACATCAACGAGCATCACCATTACGGTGGTGGCGGGCCGGCGCCCGGTGGCCCGGACTCGGTGCGCCGCCCGGCAGTGGGGCGGTCTCCCGTCGTACTGCGTGACCGCAACGAGGTGATGGAACGCCTGCGGGCGAGTGTCGAGGCAGAGCGCGGTGGCGAGGTCTACGTGCTGCACGGCATGGGCGGATCAGGCAAGACGGCGGTCGCGTGCGCGCTCTTCCAGGAGATCGCCGACGAACAGGACCGGGTGGCTCTGTGGGTCAACGCCGCCGACCGTGCCAGCCTGCGCGGAGGCATGCTGGCCGTCGCCGCCGACCGAGGAGCAGGCGACGGCGAACTGCTGGCTGCCCGCAATGGCCTCCGCCCCGCGGCGGATCTCGTCTGGCGGTATCTCGACCGCTCCGCCGAGCCGTGGCTGCTGGTCCTCGACAACGCCGATGAGCCGGAGATCCTTCGGGACGGAAGCTGGCTGCGTACCAGCCCCCGCGGCGTCGTCCTGGTCACCACACGGCGTGCTGCGGCCCGCTGGTGGCCGGGCGCCGAACTGCAGCACATCGGCGTGCTGCCGCGTGAGGATGCGGCGTTGGTGCTGTGCGACCTTGCCCCGGACAGCGGCACACCCGAGCAGGCGGCGCAGATCGCGGACCGGCTCGGGCGGCTGCCTCTCGCCCTCACCCTGGCCGGCGGCTTCCTCTCCCACCAAGTGCTCGACCCCTGGACGATGGACGCCTACGGACACCACCTCGACGGAGACGAACGGGTCCAGCTGATCGACCGAGGAGCCGACGCGTTGTCCGGACCGGACCCGCGGCACCTGGTCGGCTTGACCTGGCAGCTGACACTCGACACCTTTGAGGCACGCGGGCTGCCCGAAGGGGCGATGCTGCTCAGGCTGCTGGCCCGGTTCGCCGCCGAGCCCCTGCCGCTCAGCCTTCTCAACCACGCCGACATCAACAACGTCCTTCCCCAGGCCCGTACCGAGACAGCCCTGAGAGCACTTCTCGACCAGTCGCTGTCCGAGGTGGTCGACCTCGCTGGCGCGCGCTGCGTACAGAGTCATGGAGTGCTGCTTGACAGTGTCCGCGCGGCGACCTCCGTAGACCTGCTGCCTGCGCTCGACACCACCGCCGTCCGGCTGCTCGACGCGGCCGTTCCTCGTGTACCTGACGCGGGCCCGTACGATCCGCAACTGCGACTGCTGGTGCCTCATGTGCTCACCCTGGTGCGACGTATCGGCGAGCCCTTGGCCGCCGCCGACGCCCTGGCCGTCGCGACGCGCCTTTCGGTCGCCCTGCACCGGACCGGGGACTACCTCTCCGCCTGGGAGACCTCCCGCACCGCGGCGGACCTCGCACAGCGACTGCTCGGCCAGGACGACCGGCTGGTCCTGGCCGCCCGCTCCAGAACCGGCCGGGCACTGTTCCGGCTGGGCAGGTACGCCGAAGCCGAGTCGGTGCTCTGCGACGTTCGCGCCATGCAGGAGAGGCTGTTCCGGGCTGACGACCTCGACACCCTGGACACTTCTTACGGCCTTCAGCTCGTGCTGGGGAATCTCGGCAGACGCGAGGAATCGCTCGCACTTCTGCGGACTGTCGTCACCGGCCGGCAAACGACACTGGGCCCCGCGCACCCGCTGACCCTGCGCGCCCGCGCCAGTCTGCTGGAGATGCTGCCTGCCTCCGAGGTGGTTACCGAAGAAGACGGCGCGTTGCTTTCGCTGCCGTCGGAATGTGCCCGGCTCCTCGGCCCCGATCACACGGTGACGCTCGGCGCCGGGCATAACCACGCCTGGGCGCTGTACCTCCTGGGCCGTTTTGACGAGGCTGACGAGGAGATCCGGCTCGTCGCCGACGCGTATGTACGGCGCTTCGGCCCCGAGTACCCGATCGTGCTTGCAGCCCGGCAGCTCTTCTCCCGGACCCGGTCCGCGCTCGGCCACATGGATGTAGGGATCGAGTTGATGGCCGATGTCGTCGCGCGGCGGGAACGCGGCCTGGGCCCCGGGCATCCCTTCACGGTCGCGAGCCGTCGGCTGCTGGACGAGTACCGATCGGGGCGATGGCACCCACCGCAGCCCTCCGGTGGATGAGACAGGGACGCGCGACAGCACGTTCCGGATCGCATGGTCTCTCGTGCCCGCAAGGCGTTCCGGCGCTGTGGTCCCCACGTCAGCTGTGCCCGGGGGTACACGGCACAGGGACGGTCGGTGTACCGATGTAGGGTGCTATGCGCAGGCCGCGCGACCGGTCATTCAGTACGAGGGGGAAACGAAGTGCAAACGACACAAGCCCGCCTCCCTCGGCCTGGCCGATGCCGTGGACGCCGTTCTCGCCCAGCGGTACGCGACTGACCTCCTCGCCACCGGGCAGGACCACCGGCACGTCGCACCGCCCACCCGTACTTCCGGGTCCTCTCCTGCGGCCTGGACCGGTGGCCAGCTCCGGGTCGGCGAGGCAGCCCGCACCACATCGAGTACGAGCAGCAGCACCGAACACTGTCAGGGAGAGCGAGACCCGCAATGGCCCAGCCGCCCCTCCTCCGCGATGTCATCGACATCAAGAAGAACATCTCCACCTCGGACTTCGTGCTGTCCCTCGCCGAGGCAACGACACCCGAGGGCGCCCAGCACGCGCTCAAGGACTACGTCGTCACCGAGCGGTTGCTGGAGAACTTCGACGAGGCGCTGGCGCTCATCAAGTCCTCGCTCGACGGGCACCGCTCCAAGGCGGCGTACCTGCACGGCTCGTTCGGTTCCGGTAAGTCGCACTTCATGGCTGTGCTGTACGCGCTGCTCAGTGGCGACCCGGCCGCTCGTGCCCGTACCGAGTTCGACCCGGTGCTGACCAAGCACGAGTGGCTGACTACGGACGGCAAGCGGTTCCTGCTGGTGCCGTACCACATGCTCGGCGCGAAGGCCCTCGAACAGCGGGTGCTCGGCGGGTACGTCACGCACGTCAAGAAGCTGCACCCGGATGCTCCGACCCCGCAGGTGTACCGGACCGACTCCCTCTTCGCCGACATCCGGGCCAACCGTGCCACCTACGGTGACGAGGCGGTCATCCGAGGTCTGGGCGGCAGCGACGCGGGCGACGGCGAGACGGACGAGTGGGGTGAAGGCTTCGCCTGGACCCCGCAACTCCTCGACACCGCCCTCGCCGCCGAGGAGAACCACGAGGGGGGCACCCCGCTCAACCTCCGTAACCCCTCCACCCCGGCCGAGCTGCGCGCCAAGCTGGTCAACGACGCCAGCACCAACCTTTTCCCCGGCTTCGCCAAGAACGCCACCGAGAACGAGCACGGCTTCATCTCCCTGGACGCCGGTCTGTCCGTCATCGCCGAGCACGCCAAGTCGCTCGGCTACGACGGCCTGATCCTGTTCCTGGACGAGTTGATCCTCTGGCTCGCGACCCTCATCCACGAGCAGAAGTTCGTGGCCCGCGAAGCCAGTAAGATCACGAACTTCGTGGAGGGCGGCGACGCCCGACGCGCCATCCCCGTCGTCTCGTTCATCGCCCGCCAGCGCGATCTGCGTGAACTCGTCGGCGAAGAGGTGTCCGGCGCGGCGGAAGCCTCCATCCAGGACACTCTGAACCTGGCCTCCGGCCGGTTCGACAAGATCACCCTGGAGGACCGAAACCTCCCGCAGATCGCTCACGCGCGCATCCTCAAGCCGAAGGACGCCGAGGCGGAACGGCTCGTCGAGGCGGCCTTCGAGCAGACCAAGCGGGTCGGCACCCAGGTCTGGGACACCCTCCTCGGCTCGGAGAAGGGCACGACCGGAGCGGACGCGGAGTCGTTCCGGCTGACGTACCCCTTCTCGCCGGCGTTCATGGACACGCTCGTCCACATCTCGTCCGCGCTGCAGCGCTCCCGTACCGGTCTGAAGCTGATGGGCCAACTCCTCGCCGACCACCGCAACGAGATCCGGCTCGGGCAGCTCATCCCGGTCGGCGACCTCTACCCGGTGATCGCGGAGGGCGGCGACAAGCCGTTCACCGACAGCCTGAAGGTCGTCTTCGAGGCCGCCGACAAGCTCTACAAGACCAAGCTGCGGCCCTACCTCCTCAGCTCGTACGACATCACCGAGGACGACGTCGAGCAGTACGTCAACCGGCCCGGGGCCATCACCGACCCGCAGCGCCTCAACCGCTGCCGCATGTTCGTCGGCGACAACCGGCTCGTGTGCACCCTGCTGCTGTCCGCGCTCGCGCCCAGCGTGCCCGCCCTGGCCGAACTGACCATCCGGCGGCTCGGCGCGCTCAACCACGGGTCGGTCCTCGCGCCGATCCCGGGTGCCGAAGTCGGCATCATCAAGAACAAGGTCGCCGAGTGGGCGGCCCGGTTCCCAGAGATCAAGGAGACCGGCACCGACGCCAACCCCGGCGTCCGGCTGGAGCTGTCCGGCGTCGACGTCGACTCCGTCATCGCCAACGCCCAGGTCAACGACAACCCCGGCAACCGGGTCGCCCTCGCCCGGCGCCTCCTGTCCGAGGAACTCGGCGTCGAGCACGGCCAGTTGAGTGACCAACTCAGCTTCACCTGGCGCGGTACCTCCCGCACCGCCGAGATCGTGTTCGGCAACGTCGCCGACGAGGACGAGCTGCCCGACCACGACCTGATGCCGCAGGAGGACGGTCGCTGGCGTATCGCGATAGACCTCCCCTTCGACGAGGGCGAGTGGGGTCCGGTCGAGGACGTCAACCGCATCCGGCGGCTGCGCGAGCGCCAGCAGGGCGAGCGGTCCCGTATCGTCGCCTGGCTGCCCGCCCATCTGTCCGCGCAGCGCTTCGCCGACTTCCGGCGTCTCGTCGTCATCGACAAGGCCCTCGCCGACGAGCACCGCTTCGACACCCAGTACGCCGGCCACCTGAACGCCGACAACCGCAGCCGCGCCAAAGGCCTTCTCGAAACCCAGCGCGAGGCTCTGCTCAAGCAGGTCAAGGGTGCCTTCAAGCAGGCGTACGGGCTCGCCCAGAAGCAGGCCGCCGACGTCGTGCCCGACTTCGACGACCACCTCGTCCCGCTGCCTGATGTCGACGGCCTCACCCTGTCCTTCGGGCAGAGCCTGCACGACGGCATCCGGCACGTCGCGGGCAAGCTGCTCGCCCACCAGTACCCGGCACACCCCGACCTCGACCCCGACGGCACCGGAATCGCCGTCAAATCCGCCGACACCCGCAAGGTGTTCACCCATGTGCGGGCTGCCGCCGAGGCGCGTGACGGGCGGGTGGAGGTCCCGGCCGCCGACCGCAAGCTGATGCAGCGGATCGCCGGGCCACTGCGCCTCGGGCAGCAGAAGGAGGCGTACTTCGAGCTGTCCCGCTACTGGGCCGACCACTTCCGCCAGCTCGCCAGCGCCCAGGGTGTCGCCGGGGACCTGTCCCTGATCACCCTGACCGACTGGACGGACAAGCCCGACCCGCGCGGCCTGCCCGATTTCCTCGCCCGGCTCGTCGTCGCCGCCTTCGCCGAGATGGACGACCGGGTGTGGGTGCGCGGCGGCACCGTACTCGACCCCGCGCCCGAACTGTCCGCGATCAAGGACCATGACGCGCTGCGCAGCCAGCCGCTGCCCGCCGAGTCCGACTGGGACACGGCACGGCAGCGCTTCGAGACGATCTTCGGGCAGAAGGCGCCCGCCCTGCGGCGCGGCCGGATGGTCAACCAGTTCGCCCGCCAGATCATCGAAGCCGCCCGCCTCCACCGGGACCACGCGGCGGACCTGGTGCACCAGCTGGAGGCCCACGCCTCCTTCCTCGGCCTCGACCAGACTGCCGACACCGGACGACTCGCCCTCGCCCGCCGCTCCCTGCAACTGATGGACGCGCTCACGGCGGAAGCCGGCAAGGGTGCGGCCGGGGCGAAGAAGACCGTGGAGGCCCTTGCCTCCTTCGGCCTGGGCGCAACCAGCGCCGACCGGTACGGCACCTCGATCAAGCAGGCCCGCAGCGTCGCGGAGGCAGTCGCATCCGCGCCGTGGAGCACCCTCGAACTCGCCCCCGGACTCGGCCCCGAGGGCGCGGCACTGCTCGACTCGCTGTGCAACGTGGCCCGTGACGACCAGCGCACCGCGGACCTCCGTGACGCACTGACTCGCACCCAGCGTGAGGTCGTCGCCCTGTTGAAGCGCAGCCAGGCCGCCGCCACCCCGCCGCCCCCGCCTGCCGCGCCCCAGCCCACGGCCGACGACCTGTCCCTGAACACGCCGACCAGCGACCCGCGCATTCCGTACACCCCGCAGGAGACCCCCACACCGGCCTCCTCCGGCAACGGCTCCGCGCGAACGGCCGGTGGCCGTCGTACGACCGTGGCACGCGCCGCCGCCGACCTCGAGGCGGAACTGTCCGAACTGGCCGCCCGCCACCCCGACGCGACCATCGAGATCACCTGGAAGGTCGTCGAATGACGGAGACCGTCGCTGCTGCCCCGGGCGCCGTCCGGCTGAACACCGCGACCGTCACCCAGTACCTGTCCTCGCAGTCCTCCCTGGCCGCCACCCTGACCGGAGACGGCGGGGGCAGGCGCCGGGTCGTACTGCTGCGGTCCGCGCCCCGGTGGGACGGGCCTGCCGAACCCGTCTGGGGCGAGGGTCGGACGGCCGGCGTCGCGGTGGCGCCCTCACCGCTCGCCGTCCACGAACTCGTCCTTGACCACCTGACGGGCCGACGCCCCGGCCCCGCCGTCCTGGTGGTCCTCACCGACCGCGAGCAGAACGAACTCGACCCGGCGATCACCGCCCGCGTCCACAAGCAGCGCATCGACATGGTCGACAGCTGGGACGTTGTGCGGGAGGCCTTCGGCGCCCGGCAGATCGACCCGCGCCTGAAGGACGTCAACTGGGCCGCCGAAGCCCTGCTCGACGCCACCCCGCCCGGCGGCTGGCCGCCGGTGCCCGGCGGCTGGCTGTCCCGGCAGTACGCCCTCACCGCACTCGCCCAGCGCCGCCTGCGCCTCGGCCGCTACGACGCCGAGGGCGGTCCGCGACGCCCCGGCGAGGACCGGCTCGACGCGCAGACCCTGCTGCACTGGTCGACCGGGCCCGGAGCCCCCGACCGGCTGCTGGGCCTGCGGGGGCCCGAGCGCGCCGGGCTGACCGCCTTCCTGGGCGAGGAGGACCAGGCCGGTATCGCCGGACGCGCTCTGCTCGCTCTCGTCGACGCCGAGCGAGGCGTGGACGCCGCAGCCTTCGGCCTCCTGTGCGCGGCCCTGTGGCAGCACGCCGAACCTGCCCCCGAGACGTATCAGGCCCGAGGCCGTGCCGAACGCTACCTCGGTGACCAGCACCCGGCCGTCGGCGAACAACTCGACGCCCTGGTGGGCGCCTTCGGACGGTCCGCCGAGGAGTACGTGAGCACGCTGCTGACGGCCGGACACCGGAGCGGCGGCGCCGACGCCGACCAGGCCCGCGAGGCGCGCCGCACCAGTGGCATTGTGCTCGACCGGGCCGCCGTACTGGCTCGCCAGTTCGGCGCGGAGGCGGCCGTCGGGGCGAGCCCCGTCCTGCGCGGCGGACTCGAAGCCCGGTTCACCGCCGTCGGCCGAGCCCTTGCGGCGGGCGACACGGCCGCGGCCGCGGAGGCCGTTCGACGGCTCGCGGACCACAGGCTCGCCACCGATCCGGAGGAGTCCGCCCGCATCGAGCGCGCCCGCATGGGACAGCGGCTCGCCCTCTGGCTGGCCACCGACCCGTCCGCCGACGCTCCCACGGTCGCCGACGCCATACAGCGGCACATCGCCGAGACCGGCTGGGCCGACCTTGCACTGGAGCACATCGAGGCCGGCGGCGACCCGGACCCCGTCCTCAAGGCCGCTTACGACACCCTTGGCCGGCACGTCAGGGACCGGCGGCGGCAGATCGACGCGTCCTTCGCGCGCTCGTTGGCCGGCTGGACGCAGGACGGCACCCGGCCTGGCAGCATGCTCACCGTCGAGACCTTTCTCGACCGGGTGGTGGGGCCCGTCGTCCGGCGCGGGGAGGAGCGGCGGGTGCTGCTGCTCGTGCTCGACGGCATGAGCGCGGCCATAGCGAACGAGCTCGGCGAGGAACTGCGCCGCTCCTGGGCGGAGTTCGACCTGCTGGCCGAGGACACTCCGCGTCGGCGGGCGATGGCCGCCGCCCTCCCCACGGTGACGGCCGTGTCCCGGACATCGCTCTTCGCGGGCACCTTGATGAAGGGCACTCAGTCCGATGAGAAGAGGCTCTTCCCCACGCTGAAGCTGTGGAGTGGGGCAGCGGCCGCCGTCTTCCACAAGGACGACCTGCGTACCGAGACCGCGGGCGACACATTCGGCCCGGCTCTCACGGAAGCACTCACCGACGGCAGGACCCATGTCGCCGTCGTCCTCAACGCCATCGACGACCGCCTCGCCAAGGAACAGAAGCTGGGCGACGGGGCGTGGCGGGTCGACGACGTACCCGGTCTGCGTGACCTGCTCCGGGTGGCGGCGGCCCAGGGCATGGCGGTCATCGTCACCAGCGACCACGGCCACGTCGTCGATCGCCACGGCACGAAGGCCGATGCCGCCACCGAGCCCGCGTCCGCGCGGCACCGCCTGCCCGGCGGTGGCCCGATCGGCGAACGGGAGATCGCCCTCTCCGGGCCGCGTGTGGTCTGGCCCGAGCCCGGCGCCTCCATCGTCGCGCTCTGGGACGCGGACTCCCGCTATACCGCCCTCATGGCCGGCTACCACGGCGGGGCCTCCCTCGCAGAGTTCACCATCCCGGTGCTCGCGTTCCTGCCGTTCGGGGCGGAACCGCCCAAGGAATGGCGGGAGTTGGGAGACCAGCGGCCACCCTGGTGGGCTCCGGAGGAGGCGGGGAGATCGGCATCGGACGAGCGTTCGGCTCAGCCCGCCGGCGTGGCTCCGAAGAAGGGCACGGCGAAGCCACGCAAGAAGCAGCCCAACCCGGAGTCGCTGCCCGACGCGCTGTTCGACGTGGCGTTTACGGCTGGGGGAGACGACGCCTTGCTCACACCGACCGTCGTCTCCCGGACCGAGGTGCTCGTGGCGGCGCTGCTCGACTCGGAGATGTATCAGGGGCAGCTCGACGGTCTAGCGCGCAAGCCGCAGAAGGAGCAGGTCCACCAGGCCCTAGCCGCCCTGCTCGACGCGGGCGGCACCCTGCCCGTGACCGCGCTGGCCCAGCGTGCGGGCATGCCCACCACCCGGGGCGACGGCTTCGCCGCGGTCCTGCGGCAGCTCCTCAACTACGACGGCGTGCAGGTGCTGGAGACCTTGCCTGACGGGCGCACGCTGCGGCTCCACGAGGCGCTTCTGCGCGAGCAGTTCGCTCTCCGAGCGGGCTGACAGCGTTCGGGGTGCCGCTGGCGTTCGCGTCGAGGCACCGCGCCGTCTCAGGCCACGAACGCCCGCAGCAGCTTCGCGAACGTCGTCAGCTCGTCGAGCAGCTCCCGCGGGAGCGGCTTCTCGTCGAAATGGGCGATCCGGTTGCGGATGTCCCTCACTCGCTTCAGGCGGCCGATGAACTGTTCCCTGGGCATGTTGGGCCACTTCAAGGCTTCCCAGTTGGCGTCGGCTGCCTCGGCCAGCGACGTCTTCGTCTGGTCGCCGTCCAGGAGCCTCAGAATAGTCGCCGAACATGAGGTCGGAGACCTGGCCGGTGCGGTGCTCGGGTTTCTTGTTCGTCTGGACGGCCTTGATGGTCTGCTCGTCCAGCGCGGCGCCCAGGCAGCGCCGCAGCAGGGACTCGATCTCCCCGACGATGAAGAAGGGCCGTGCCGCGCCCTCGAAGCGGTCCGTGACGTCCGCGGCGGTGACGATGCCCGAGAGGCAGCCGTCGTCGCCGCGGACCAGGAGATACCCGTGCTCGCGGATGACGGGAAGGGCGGAGAAGAACTCCTGGCGCGTGTCGGCGACCGGAAGGGAGTCCTTCTCCATGGCGTTGTCCAGCGTCGGCTGCTTGCCCGCCTCGTACATCTTGGCGACAGACCCCCAGGTGACCACCCCATGGATCTGCGCCATGCCGGTCGTCACCGGGACCTGCGCGACGTTCTTCGTACGCATCAGGAACGTGGTCTGTGCCAGGGGCGTGCCGGGACCGACGGACACCAGGCCGCGCCGCGCCGACGGAATGTCCCCGAGCAGCAGACGCTGCGGAAGGGCGGCCGAGGGCAGTGCTTCCTCCGTCTCGTCCTCCTCCGCGTCGGCGAGGGCGGCCTGCGCGGGGATGGACGCGAGCGGCACCACGTCGACGTTGCTGCGCTGGCCGCACACGGCGAAGTCCGGCAGCGTGGTCAGCCCGGCGTCTGTGAGCGCCTGCGAGATGCGATGCACCGTCCGGTGGTCGCGGACTTTGACCTGGAACAGGTCCAGGATGTCCTGCACAGGCACGGTCCGGCCTTTGAGCGCGGCAAGGTCCTGCCCGCTCGGTGTGGTCGTCATCGGGCGTCGCCCTCCGCGAGGTCACGGAGCATGGTCCTCTTGCCCATGGCGGCGTGCACGAGATCCTGCAACTGCTTGGAACGGTCGTTGTAGAACCGTTCGTAGTCGTTGTCGCGGAGCGATTCCGGATCGATGAGATGGGTGGCGAGTACGTCGTCGAACCACTCGGGGCGCATGTCGGAGGTCGCGACCATGGTGGACAGATAGGACGCCGGTGCCCCGGTCATATCCATCGCCGCGCGGTAGGACAGCGGGGTCTTGTTCACGATGGAGTTCGTGGGCAGGCCCTCACTGTTGCCCCGCCGGAACCATGCCTTGGGAAAGATCTGCCGGACGTCCACGCTGTACTCGTCCAGCCTGCCGGGACTGAGCGGGCTGTCCGTGTGGTGCCAGTCCACCGCCCCCTGCTTGATCAGCAGGGCGTAGATGCCCTTGTAGGCGGCACTGTTGCGGGTAGTGAGGCTGTCGAGGCGGTCGGCGAAGAAGAAGGCGTCCGTGACGGTGTCGGGCGCCCGGTCGTCCTGCGCGATCCACGGGACGAACTGCTCGACGTCACGGGTGAAGCGGGTCTCGGTGGAGCCGCCGTACATCTCGCCGAGGACCCCGCACCAGTACCACTGCTCGGTCCTCTCCTCCGCTCCCAGGCCGTCCAGTGCCGTGTCGAGGATGGCGCGGACGGCCGCGAGCGGGACGAGCTGTGTCTTGTACGGCAGGTCGTTCGGGCGGACGATGCACTGCCGTTCCAGGAAGTCGCCCACCCAGGCGAAGGCGTCGGCGAGTTTCGGCGCCAGCCGGACGAAGTCGGCCAGCGGGAGGTCCAGCAGGTCCCGGCGCTTGCACGACACGGTCGCCCCGGTGCCCGCCTGCTTCCGCTCCCAGGTGCGTACCAGGGCGATGGCCTGCAGGAAGTCGATGCTGCTCAGCCCGTTCTCGACGCCGCTGTCCAGACGGCCGAAGACCGGGTACTTGGCAGCCAGCCCCTGCTTGATCTCCCGCCACACTTCGGGGAGCTGGTAGTAGTCCCCGGTTCGGTCCACGTACTCGCGGTCCCCGGCGTAGGTCGCGGTGAGCAGTTCGAAGACGTTCAGGGGCACTCCGCCCGTGTTGACCCGCTCGAACACCGCGCAGACGGCGTCCATGGAGGTGGAGGCGGCCAGGCGGATCATCGGGACCTGGAAGGCACGGATCTGCTGGAGGACCGACTCGTCGAACTGGCCCCACAGATTCCAGTTCCGGTCCTCGTCCGCCTTGATGTAGGACATCATCCACTGGTTCACGCGCTGGGCGTCGAAGACGAGGTGCAGAGGGAAGAGACCGGCTGCGCACTCGTCCTCCGTGGTGCTCAGATCCAGCACCACCGTGCGGTTGAAGTCGGTGCGGAGCACCTTGTCCGCCGGGACGGACAGGATGGCCTCGTCGCGGTCCGCGGACGGGCCGACGGCCTTCGCGATGTCGACGTAGTACCACCGCTCGATGGGCTTGCCACGGGCGTCCGCAGTCTCCACCGGGGCGTTCAGCCACAAGGCCTGGAAGAGGGAGGTGAGGCGCTGCTGCCCGTCCAGCAGGAGGAGGTCCGCGGCCGGGTCCCCGTCCGGGCGTGCCCCGGTGAGCGTCCGGGAGCGGAACCGGGTGGCGCCGCCGGTCTGCAACGTCATCACCACGCCGAGCGGATAGTCCAACGTCACCGTCGCGATGATCGCGCGGATCCGGTCGTCGTCCCATTTCCAGTTCCGCTGGAAGTCGGGCAACTGTAAGGAGCCCGACGCCACGTCCGCGAGTACGTCTTTCAGCTTTACATTGTCGAGTGCCGCCACGTTCGTCTCCCACCCCTGGCGTATGTACGGAGAGTGATTCCAACAGCGTCTCCGGGTAACCGTCAATCGATTCAACGAAGTGGGGCGCCCCGCCACGGGAAGCGCGAACCGAGGGCCGCCTTCCGGTCCCTGTACGGACGTACCCGTGGAAATGGAAGACTGGTCGCCGTGAGCACCACCGGATCTCAGCGCCCCGCACAGGTGAGCGCCGCCCGCCGCCGTACCGTCATCGACGCGTTGCGGCGCGGTGCCGTGCCCGACAGCGGGCTCGACCTGCTGGCCACCGGACTCGACCGGTTCGAGGCGGCCCTGGACGCGGAACTGGACGCCGTGGCGTCCGGCGGCTCCGTGTTCAAAGCCGTGCGGGGCGAGTACGGGTCCGGCAAGACGTTCTTCACCCGCTGGCTGGGGGAGCGGGCCAAGCGCCGCAACTTCGCCGTGGCCGAGATCCAGGTCTCGGAGAACGAGACCCCGCTGCACCGGCTGGAGACGGTCTACCGGCGGCTCACCGAACGGCTCACCACCTCCAGCTTTCCGCCCAGCGCACTGCGGCCCGTGGTCGACGCCTGGTTCTACGCCCTGGAGGAAGACGCCCTCGCGGCCGGCGCGGCCGAAGACGAGCTTCCGAGCGAGGTGGACAAACTGCTCGTCGCACGGCTCGCCGAGGTCTCCCGGCACGCCCCGTCGTTCGCCACCGCGCTGCGCGGCTACCGGGCTGCCCTTGCGGACGGCGACGAGGCGACCGCCGCGGCCGTCCTGGCGTGGCTCGGGGGCCAACCGCACGTCGCGGCTTCCGCCCGCCGGACCGCCGGGGTGCGCGGCGACCTCGACCACTTCGGCGCCCTCGGGTTCCTGCAGGGGCTCCTCACCGTGCTGCGCGACTCCGGACACACCGGGCTGTTCGTCGTCCTCGATGAAGTGGAGACGCTGCAGCGGGTCCGGTCGGATGCCCGCGACAAGGCACTCAACGCGCTGCGGCAGCTCATCGACGAGGTGCACTCCGGCCGTTTCCCCGGTCTCTACCTGGTCATCACAGGCACTCCGGCCTTCTACGACGGGCAGCAGGGCGTGCAGCGCCTGGCCCCGCTCGCCCAGCGGCTGGCCACAGACTTCACCACCGAGCCGCGCTTCGACAACCCTCGCGCCGTGCAGATCAGGCTCCCCGGCTTCAACCAGGAGTCGCTTGTCGGACTCGGCACCACCATCCGTGACCTGTACGCCGATGCCGCAGAAGCGCCCGAGCGTGTGCGGAAGGTCGTCGACGACGCGTATGTCGCAGACCTCGCGCTGGCTGTAGGCGGGGCGCTGGGCGGGAAGGTCGGGGTTGCTCCCAGGCTCTTCCTGAAGAAACTCGTCGGGGACGTGCTCGACCGCGTGGACCAGTTCGACGACTTCGACCCCCGGCAGCACTACCGGCTCACCGTCGTCGGCAGCGAACTCACCGACGTCGAGCGGAACCTGGCCGCCACGGTCTCCGAGGGCTCCGCGTCGGCTGACGACATCGACCTGGAGCTGTGATGGCGGACGCGGGAAGCCCAGCCGGGACTGGCCCGGGTGACGAGGGTGCCGACGTACTCGACCGGCTCGACCCCGTCGTCCTGCATCACATCGTCAACACCCTCGGCTGGCCCGACCTGCGTTCTCTTCAACGCGCGGCGATTCCACCGCTCATGGACGGACAGGATGCCGTCCTGCTGGCTCCGACGGCGGGCGGTAAGACCGAGGCTGCCTGCTTCCCCTTGCTGTCGGCGATGACCGAGCAGAAGTGGACCGGCACATCCGTGCTGTACCTGTGCCCGCTCAAGGCACTCCTCAACAACCTGGTCGGCCGCGTCGACTCCTACGCCCAGTGGCTGGGGCGGCGCGCAGCGCTCTGGCACGGCGACACCAAGGAATCGCAACGGCAGCGCATCCGGGCCGAGGCGCCGGACATCCTGCTGACCACGCCCGAGTCGCTCGAAGCGATGCTGATCGGCGTCAAGACCGACCACGCCCGCCTGCTGGGAGGCGTGCGGGCCGTCGTCATCGACGAAGTACACGCGTTCGCGGGGGATGACCGGGGATGGCATCTGCTTGCCGTGCTCGAACGGTTGGAGCGGGTCACCGGACTGCCCATCCAGCGCGTCGGGCTCTCGGCGACCGTCGGCAATCCGGCCGAGCTGCTGCACTGGCTGCAAGGCGCGGGCGTCGGCAGTCGCACCGGTCAGGTGGTCGCCCCCGGAGTGCACCTGCCGGCCACCGACGGCAGGGGACACGGCGCCAAAACGAGACGCGAGCCGTCCAGCAGACCTGCGGGCGAAGTGGAACTCGACTACGTCGGCTCTCTCGACAATGCGGCCAGGCTCATCGCGGCGCTGCACAGGGGAGAGAAGCGGCTCGTCTTCTGCGACTCGCGCCGCCAGGTCGAGGAGTTGGGTGCGGCGCTTCGCGCGCGCGAGGTGGCTGTCTTCCTGTCCCACGCTTCGCTCTCCGTCGATGAACGCACCCATTCCGAGCAGGCGTTCGCCGAGGCGCGCGACTGCGTCATCGTCTCCACGTCAACCCTCGAACTCGGCATCGACGTCGGCGACCTCGACCGCGTCATTCAGATCGACTCACCGACCACTGTCGCCTCGTTCCTGCAACGCATCGGACGCACCGGGCGGCGGTCCGGCACGGTGCGGAACTGTCTGTTCCTGACTACACGCAAGGAGACGCTGCTCCAAGCGGCGGGCTTGTTGCTGATGTGGTCGCGGGGCTGGGTTGAACCGGTCGTCCCTCCGCCCGAGCCACGTCACTTGGTAGCTCAGCAACTGCTTGCCGTCACCCTGCAACAGCACAAGCTCGGCGACCGGTTGTGGGACCGGCAGTGGAACGGCCTCGCCCCCTTCGACAAGTCGGCTGCCCCCGTCCTGCGCTTCCTCACCGAGGAGGGCTTCCTCGACAGCGATGGTGGAATGCTGTTCGTCGGTCCCGAGGCAGAACGTCGCTTCGGCAAAAGGCACTTCATCGAGCTCACCGCCTCCTTTACCGCGCCTCCGCAGTTCACCGTTTTGTCCGGGCGCACGGAGATCGGGCGCACCGACCCGAGCGTGCTCACGGAGGAACGCCCCGGCCCCAGACGGTTGCTACTCGGTGGACGCAGTTGGCAGGTCACGTATATCGACTGGCTGCGCAAACGCGTCTTCGTCGAGCCAGCCGACGGCGGCGGAATCGCCAAGTGGATGAACGGCGGCGTCGCCGGACTGTCGTACGCCCTGACGCGTGCCATGCGCGAGGTGCTGCTGGGCGCGACGCCGCCGGTGTCCCTCACCCGGCGTGCGGAGTCCTGCCTGGCCGAACAGCGCGAAAGCGACGCGCCTGACACCGTCTACCCGGGCGGCACGTTGATCACTCGCGTCGGCTCCGATGTCCGTTGGTGGACCTGGGCCGGCTACCGCGCCAACGCCACGCTGGCGGCCACCCTCCAGTCGGTCACCGACCCCCTGCAACGGCCCACCGACAGCTGGCTGCGCCTGCGTGAGAACCTCACCCCGGCCGCTTGGCGGGTGGCCCGTGAGAACGTCGGCGAGAACCTCGTCCTGCCCGACGTGGACCGCAGGGCCGTACGCGGGCTGAAGTTCTCCGCCGCTCTCCCGGAACGCCTCGCCGTAGCCACGGTGGCGGCCCGCTTGGCCGACTTCGAGAGCACCCGCTTGGTGCTCGGAGAGCCGACGCGCTTTCAGCACGACGGCTGAATCGGAGAAGCTGCCAAGGTCGCTTCAGACGGACGCGGACTTCTTCGAGCGCATCGAGCGGTCCGTTTGACCCCAATAGCGACGACGCCCCCGTCCCGGACCGCTCCAGGGCGGGGTGTCTCCTTACGTAGCCATCAAGGTAGCCGCACAAGCACCCTCGCTACACGGTCGGCCGACACGGATCCGGGGACAGTTGCTCGGCCAGGCGCGCGAAGTCTTGTGGGATCCCCTGGTCCATCGACTCCAGACCAGATCGGGCCAACTGCCTCAATGATGACGTCGGGTTGGTGAGCCGAGTCGAGGGCGTGTCCGCGGTGCCATGTGGCCCGGCCGAGGAAGGCGTCGATCGCCTGAGTGTCCCACTGCTTGGAGACCGCTCCGAGTCGTCGGCGCGCCGCTGGTCAGACCTCCCTTGAGCGATTTGCTTGCGGATCATCTTGCGGTCAGGAGATCGACACTGAGTATTCAGTCGACATCGCGCAACCTGCGTCAAACGTCTTGATCATCACATCCCCTTCCTGAGCTTGGCGAATTGATGTCCCTTTCCTCCCTGTTGGCCTGTCGCTCTTTGCAGGCTTCAGTTACCCCAGGTGACTGTGTGAACGTTGTGAGGGAGCTATGACGGGGATGCAGGCTCGAACGCGGGCCGTGCGCAGGGCTGTGGGCGTGGTGCTGGGTGTGGTCCTGGCCATGGGGGCAGCGCCTGCGGTTGGCCAAGCCGCGGCCGGTGCGGCGGCCGGGTCGCGCAGCGGCGGACCGGCTGCTGCAGCGGCTGAGACCGGTGGTTTGTCGGAGGCGGAGGCTTTGGCCGAGGCCGAACGGACCGGTGAGCCGGTGGAGATATCCGCACTGCGCGGTGAGAGCCGTGAGGTGTTCGCGACCCCGGAGGGTGAGTTCGATGCGCGCGAGTACTTGCGTCCTGTATGGGCTCGGACAGGGGGTGGCTGGCAGCGTGTTGACACGGACTTGGTGGCTACGCGGGACGGGACTGTCGCGCCGAAGGCGTCGACGGTGGGACTGGAGTTCTCCGGCGGTGGCAGGGTGCCGTTGGTGCGGATGGAGCGCGCCGGGCGGGTGCTGAGTTTGTCGTGGCCCACGGCATTGCCGGAGCCGCAGGTGCAGGGAGCGGTGGCCACGTATCCGTCGGTGCTGCCCGGTGTGGATCTGCGGATGACGGCGCAGGAAGACGGGTTCAGCCAGCTTCTGGTCGTCAAGACGGCTCAGGCCGCGGCGAGTACGGACCTGGCGGAGCTGCGCATGAAGATGTCCGGCGAGGGCCTTGATGTTCAGGAGACGGATGAGGGCGGTCTTAAGGCGCGGGACGTGGGCGCCCAGGGGGCTGTCTTTGAGGCGCCCAGGCCGATGATGTGGGACTCGAGCCCGGGCGGGACGGCCACGCGGACTGCCTCGGCCGGCAGGGCGGTTGCCTCGGATGTGGCTGCCTCGGATGCAGGAGCCGAGCCGGGCGCGGCGGAGTCGGGCAAGCTGGCGGCGGTCGGTGTGGAGGTGCCGACCGGGCAGGACGAGCTGGTGCTGACCCCGGATGCCGATGTGCTGAAGGGTGAGGACACGACCTATCCCGTCTACATCGACCCGCAGTGGTATTCGCCGCGGGCGTCGGCATGGACGATGGCGTCGAAGTACTGGGCGTCGTCGCCGCAGTGGAAGTTCAACGGGGATGCGGACGCCGGACTGGGCTATTGCAACTGGTCGTACTGCAACCCCAATGACACCAAGCGTCTCTTCTACCGCATCCCGGTGTCGACGTTCGCAGGCAAGTCGATCCTGTCGGCGGAGTTCGTGGTGCGCAACACGTGGTCGGCGTCGTGTTCGGCCCGTTCGGTGGAGCTGTGGCAGACCAAGGACATCTCCTCGTCGACCACGTGGAACAGCCAGGACGCCTCAGGCTTCTGGGTCAAGCAGCTGGACTCGGCATCGTTCGCGTACGGCTACTCGGGCTGTGCCGCCAAGGACGCCGAGTTCGACGTGAAGTCGGCGGTACAGGCAGCGGCCAACTCCAAGAGTTCCACGATGACCTTCGGACTGCAGGCGGCCAGCGAGTCGGACGCGTACGGGTGGAAGCGGTTTTCCGACAAGGCGTATCTGCGGGTCAAGTACAACCGTCCGCCGTCCCAGATCAAGCTCTCGCAACTCACCATGAGCCCTGGCGGGTCGTGTGTGCCGGCCGACAAGATGGTGCGTATCCGCTCCACGGCGACGGTCCGCGCGAACGACGTCACCGATCCTGACGGGGACGCGGTCTCGGTGCAGTTCCAGGCGTCCTGGGACGCGGGTGACGGCGCGGGGTGGAAGGCCCGCTGGACCTCGGCCAGGACGACGAGCAAGGCGAGCGGTTCGGACTTCTCGATCGTGCTGCCCAGCAGCATCCCCAAGAACAAGCATGTCGACTGGCACGTCCGCTCCTACGACGGAGCGCAGTGGTCGTCCTGGAGCTACAGCGGGGCACACGGCTGCCACTTCATCTACGACACCTCCGTACCGGTCGGCCCAGTGATCACTTCCGCACAGTACGGGGCATCCGATTCCGAGGACCCGGACGATCCCTGGTGGGACGGTGTCGGGCGGTACGGCACTTTCAGTGTCGGAACCACGTCCACAGACGTGACGAAGTACTGGTTCGGCATCAACACCTCTCCCAGCAGTGCCAACACCCTGACCACCACGGGCGGCGGCGTCAAGACGATCAAGTTCATGCCGACCAGGCCGGGCGTCAACTTCATCACCGCGCAGGCATTCGACGCGGCCGGCAACGGATCCGAGCCCACCACGTACACCTTCAGGGTCCGCGCCGGCCAGCCCGATCGGGTCACCTGGCAGATGGACGAAAACTCCGGCGCAGCCAAGGTGGCAGGAGCAGGCGGTGACTGGCCGGCCGTACTCCACGGAGCCACTCCCGGCGGACCGGGCGTGGCCGGGAGCGGCCTGACGCTGGACGGTACCGACGACTACGCCGCCACCGTCTCGCCTGTGCTCAACACCGGCAAGAGCTTCACGGTGTCGCTGTGGGCCAAACTGCCCGGCACCGACCCCGGCCGCCCGAGTGTCGCGCTGTCCCAGCCCGGCCAGAACCACAGCGGCTTCGAGATCTACTACTCCTCCGCACTGGGCGGCTGGGTGTTCCTGCGGCACGCCGACGACGCCTCCTCCGGAGGCACGGCCGCGCGGGCGGTGCAGCCCGCCTGCGCCGCCGGCGACACCCCGTGCGTCACCAGCCGGCTGAGTGAGTGGACCAACCTGGTAGGGGTCTTCGACAATCCGAATCAGCAGATCAGGCTGTATGTGGGCGGCAAGCTCGTCGGCAGCGCCGCCTACAGTCGGCCCTGGGACGCCCGCGGGGGGACCATCCTGGGTGCGGCCAAGCACTACGGCGCGCTCGCCGACTACTTCCCCGGATCCCTCGACGACGTCGAACTCTTCGACTACCAGCTCACCGACACACAGGTGGCGAAACTCGCTGCCAGATCGCCGGTTGACACCGGTCGGCCCGCCAAGCTGGTGTGGCCGCTGGACGAAGCCGCCAACGCCACCGCCGTAGTAGGCCGCGGCCAGGCTGCCGACGCGGTACTCAAGGGCGGCGCCGCCACCGGCACCGCAGGGGTGAGCGGGCGCGCCGTGTCGTTCGACGGCGTCGACGACCACGCCACCACTGGCCGCCCGCTCCTGGACACCTTCCAGAGTTTCACCGTCTCGGCATGGGTGCAGCTGCCCAAGGACAAGGAAGCCAGGGCCATGACCGCCGTGTCCCAGCTCGGCACCGTACGGCGCAGCTTCGAGCTGTACCACTCCTCCGCATTGGGCGGGTGGGTCTTTTCGCGGCCCGAGTCCGACGTTTCGGGTGCGGCCATCGTCCGCGCCACCCACACCGCCTGCGTCGCCAACACCAACTGCGCGGCCGGCCGCTTCGGCGAGTGGAACCATGTTGTCGGCGTCTACGACGCAGACGCCGGCAAACTGCTGCTCTACGTCAACGGCACCCTGCAGGCCAGCACACCCTTCAGCAGCCGCTGGTCGTCCGAGGGCCCGGTGAGCATCGGCAGCGGCCTCAACCCGGACGGCGCGGTGGCCAGCCCGCTCAAGGGCAGCACTGACGACGTGCGGCTCTACGACCGGGTCGTATCGGGTGACGAGGTGCAGCAACTGTTCAAGCAGCGTCCTCTGGTCAAGAGCCGCTGGACCTTCGAGGAGACCGCAAACGCCACACCCGTCACTGTCCCGGATGCCGCTGGTACGGGAAACGTGCTCACGATGAACGGCGGCGCGAGCAAGTCCGACACGGGATTCATCGACTTCGGCGCCATGGAACTCGACGGAACGTCCGGCTACGCCTCCGCGAGCAGCATGCCGGTCGACACCTCGGGCAGCTTCACGATGACCGCGTGGGCCCAGGCCGCGGCCATCCCCGCAGGAACGGTGGCCCTCACCAGCGCCGAAGGCAGCAAGCAGAGCGCCTTCACGGTCCGGTTCGTGCCCGATGCGGCCGACCCCGAGAACAGCCCCGGACGCTGGCAACTGACCGTGGCCGACAAGGACGCCACCGACGCCGAAGTGGTGCAGGCCGACAACGGTGGGTTTTCTGACGCCCGTGAGTGGAACCACCTGGCCCTGGTCTACGACGGCTTCGCCAAGGAAGCCCGTCTCTACGTCAACGGCGGCCTGGCCGGGGTGGCTTGCCCCGACACCGACGGTGACGGCGTCAGCGACAGCGACACCTGCGCGGACCAGGTCCCCTGGGCGGAGAACGCGCTGTCTTTCAAGGCCACGTCACTACAGATCGGTCGCAGCGGAACCGGCAGCAGCGCCGGTTCCTACTTCCCCGGTCTGGTGGACGACGTGTGGACCTTCCAAGGCGCGCTGAATGACAGTCAGATCGCCGAACTGGCCGGTTCCTTCTTCGACATCCCCACCGAAGTGCCCGCCGGTTCCTGACTGCCGGTTCCGAGGCAGCGTGCGTGCTCCGGAACCTGTCTTCCCGATTTCCCTGCTCATCCCGGCTGCCGAGAACGCAGCGCATCCGACCTGGAAACGTGCCCGGACCACCTCTCCACCGCACAGTCGGACGGCTGCGGTCAGCCACCTCGGTCCTGTCCACCTCCATAGCCCACCCTTTCCCGGCGACGCGTGTGCTTCACGACTCGAGCACCGGCACGCCACTCAGCCATGGACGGCATCACGCATGAGACGCAAACCATCACGTCTTTCATCCAGAGCGCTGCACAGGCCGGTATCCCTGGTCATGTCCGCGCTCATGGTCGGCGGACTGATCCAGGCCGCCGCCTCACCCACCGCGGCTGCCTCCGGACACCCGTTGCCGAGTGTGCCCAGGGCCGACAAGCCCGTGGCCGGCACCGACGGGCTCAAGCCCCGGCCCCGACGGCTTACCAAGGGCCCGCGGACGCCGGTCGAACCGCCCCGGCGTTCCTGGCCGAAGCCCGGCACCGCCACCGTGAAGATACCCAAGCACGGCTCCGGCCGGGCCGGTGACCTCCCGCTGCGCATAGCCCCGCCGAAGAGGCCGAAGGACGCTGTCCAAGGCACCGTCGAAGCCCGTCTGCAAAGCAGAGGACAGGCCGAACGCGCCGGTGTCGACGGACTGCTGTTCACCCTCAGAACCACGGACCGCCCGAAGAAGGACGCTGCGAGCGGCTCCGCGAAGGCATCCGCCTCGGGCAGCGCGGGCGAGGTCGCTGTGACCGTCGACTACGCCAGCTTCGCCCAAGCCTACGGTGGCGGCTACGCATCACGGCTGCACCTGGTCGAACTACCCGCCTGCGCCCTGACCACCCCCGCCAAGGACGTCTGCCGCAGGAGCACCCCGCTCGCCACGCGCAACGACACCGACCGCCACACCTTGACGGCGAACACGGTGCCCTTGCGCTCCGGAGCGGTGACCGTCCTGGCTGCCGAGCCGGAGACCGGTGGTGAGAAGGGCGACTTCAAAGCCACCTCTCTGTCACCGTCGGCGACCTGGAGCACCCAGCTCAACACCGGCGACTTCACCTGGTCCTACGACATGCCGGTGCCGGACGTCCCCGGCGACCTCACCCCGGAAGTGGGCCTGGACTACTCCTCCGGCTCCATCGACGGCCGCACCGGCACCACCAACAACCAGGGCTCCTGGGTGGGTGACGGCTTCGAGCTGTCACCCGGTTTCATCGAGCGCCGCTACAAGCCGTGCGCCGAGGACGGGGAGAAGAACGCCGACGGCAACAAGCCGGGCGACCTGTGCTGGTCGTACGACAACGCCTACTTGACCTTCAACGGCAAGGGCGGCGAACTGGTCCCCGCCGGAAACGACGAGTTCAAACTGCAGCAGGACGACGGGACCCGGATCGCCCGCCTGACCAGCGCCGAGCGCGGCAACGGTGACAACGACGGCGAGTACTGGCGGCTGACCGCTCCCGACGGCACCCGCTACTACTTCGGCTACCACCGGCTGCCCGGCTGGACGGACGGCAAGGAGACCACCGACTCGACGTGGACCGTGCCGGTCTTCGGAAACAACACGGGCGAACCGTGTCACGCCTCCGACTTCGCCGGATCCTGGTGCCAGCAGGCCTGGCGGTGGAACCTCGACTACGTGGTGGACACCCACGGCAACGCCATGGGCTACCACTACGCCAAGGAGACCAACTCCTACGGCCGTAACCTCAAGGCCGACGATGACACCCCCTACACCCGCGGCGGCTACCTGCGGCGGATCGACTACGGCCTGCGCTCCTCACGCATGTTCGCCGACAAGCCGCTGGCCCAGGTCGTCTTCGACAGCGCCGAGCGCTGCCTGCCCCAGGACGGCGTCACCTGTGCGGCCGACACCATCGACAGCAAGTCGTCCTACTGGTATGACACGCCATGGGACCTGAACTGCAAGCCCGGCACCAAGTGCGACAACGGCCGACTGACACCGTCGTTCTGGACCCGCAAGCGGCTGACTGCGGTCACCACTCAGCTCCTGAAGTCCGACGGCTCCTACGGCAAGATCGACTCCTGGCAGCTCACCCACCGCTGGGGCATGGCGGACACCGACTACCAGCTGCTCCTCGACGGTGTGCAGCACACCGGCCACACCGCCACCCCGTCGATCACGCTGCCCAAGACCACCTTCGCCTACACCCAGCTGGCCAACCGGCTGGACCGGATCGGCGACGGCTACGCCCCCTTCATCAAGTCGCGGCTGTCCACTGTTGCGGACGAGTCTGGCGGTCAGATCGACGTCAACTACTCCGCGCCGGCTTGCGACGCCGACGCACTGCCCACCCCCGAGACCAACACGACCCGTTGCTTCCCGCAGTACATCGGCGGCGACAGCAGCGACGCCCCGGACCGCGAGTGGTTCAACAAGTACGTCGTCACCTCCGTGACGGCCACCGACCGTACCGGCGGTGCCCCGGACCAGGTGACCGCCTACGAGTACCTCGACGGTGCCGCCTGGCACTTCGATGACGACGACGGCCTCACCAAGGAGAAGTACAAGACCTGGTCGCAGTGGCGCGGCTACGGGCATGTGCGGGTCAAAGGTGGCGGCCAGGGCGGCGCCGCCGCCATGAGGTCGCAGCAGGACCACTACTTCCTGCGCGGCATGGACGGCGACCGCAAGACGCCGACGGGCGGCACCAAGTCCGTGACCGTCACACTCGGCGCCGGCGAGGGCGATGCCATCACCGATCACGAGTCGGCCACCGGCTTCGAGTACCGCACCGTCACCTTCGACCGGCCCGGCGGCAAGGTCCTGGACAAGACAGTGAACCGGCCCTGGCATCACGAGACGGCCAAGAAGGTCCGCGGCTGGGGCACCGTCACCGCCAACTTCACCGGCACCTCCGAGACGAAGGACTACACGTCGCTGGACGACGGCGCCGGCGCCAAGTGGCGTACGACCGCCACCTCCACCAGCTATGACACCGTTGCCGGACGGGCTACCCGGGAGGAGGACCAGGGAGACACCTCCACAGCGGACGACGACCAGTGCACCCGCACGACCTACGCGACCAACGCCGACAAGAACATCCTCCTGCTGCCCGCACGCGTGGAAACCGTTGCCAAGGCGTGTGACGCCACGGTCGACCGGACCGAGGATGTCATCGATGACGTCCGCACCGCCTACGACGGCGGCTCCTACGGCGCGGCCCCGACCAAGGGCGACGTGACGGCGACCGCGCCGCTCAAGAGTGACAACGGCACGAAAGCGACCTACCTGGAAGCGGGCGCCACCTACGACGACTACGGACGCGAACTCACCGTCACCGACCTGACGGCCGACGTGACCGTGACCGGCAGTGCAGACCCCGTGCGCACCACCCGCACCGACGGCCGTACCACCACGACGACCTTCCTCCCGGCCATCGGCCTGCCCACCCAGACCAAGACCACGACGCCGCCCGCCAACCCGAACAACCCGGCGAGCGCCCAGACCGTCACCAAGGACCTCGACCCGCTGCGCGGACTGCTGCTGAAGCAGACCGACACCAACGGCAACGTCACCAACTACGCCTACGACGCCCTCGGCCGCTCCATCAAGGTGTGGCTCGCCGACCGCGCCACGAGCGGTGTGTCGACGTACGAGTACGCCTACTCGGTAACGGAGGGCAAGCCCGTCACCGTTGCCACCAGACTGCTCAACAACGAGGGCGGTCAGATCACGTCGTACAAGCTGTATGACGGGTTCCTGCGCGAGCGTCAGTCCCAGGCGCCCGGCCCGAGCGGTGGCCGGATCATCTCCGACATCTTCTACGACGAGCGCGGACTGACCGCCAAGACCTTCGCCCCCTACTACGCCATGGGCAGCCCTGTCGCCGAACTCTTCAAACCCGACGACGCGTTGGGCGTGGAGAACCAGACCCGCACGGACTACGACGGCCTGGGCCGCCAAGTCGAAGTACGGCAGATCGCCGGTAACGGCGACGGCGGAACCGTCCTGTCCACGACAAAGACGATCTACGGCGGTGACCGCACCACACTGATACCGCCGGTCGGCGACACCACCGTCACCTCCCTGGTCGACGCCCGCGGCAACGTCACCGAACTGCGCCAACATCACACCCGAGACCCCCAGTCCGCCTACGACACCACCACCTACGACCACACCCCCTCGGGCGACCTGCTGAAGGTCACCGACCCGGCCGGCAACAACTGGAGCTACACCTACGACCAACTCGGCCACCAGATCTCCTTCAGCGACCCGGACCGAGGCCGCACCGACACCAAGTACGACGACCACGGCCAGGTGATCTCCAGCACCGACCAGCGTGGTACCGCCCTGTTCAACACCTACGACGGACTGGGTCGCAAAACCGAGCTGCGCGAAGGCTCCGCAACCGGAAACCTCCGGGTCAAGTGGACCTACGACACCGTCACCGGCGCCAAAGGCCAACTCGCCGAGTCCACCCGCTACGTTGACGGCCAGGCGTACACCGCCGCGGTGACCGCCTACGACAAGCTGTACCGGCCCACCAGGACCGCGACGGTGATCCCCGCGTCCGAGGGCGCGCTGGCCGGCACCTACCAGTCCGGCACCGCCTACAAGCCCTCCGGCCTGGTCGCCTCGCTCAGCTACTCCGCAGCCGGCTCCCTGCCGGGCGGATCGATCAGCTACACCTACGAGGACCAGACCCTGCGGCCGATCGCCGTCTTCGGCCAGGGCATGACCTCGAGCGCCACCTACAGCCACACCGGCAAACCGCTCATCTACACCTTCGGCCTGACCAACGGCGGGCAGAAGACCCAGGTCACCAACACCTACGAGTTCGGCACCCAGAGGCTGTCGAGCACGCGCGTCGACCGCGAGGGACAGGCGGGCGTCGACCAGAACGTCACCTTCCGCTATGACGAGGCCGGCAACGTCCTCTCCTTGCGCGATACCTCCCGTACCGGCACCGACAACCAGTGCTTCACCTATGACTACCTGCGCCGGCTCACAGAGGCGTGGACCCAGGGCGACCAGACCTGCGCGGACTCCCCGTCCGCAGCCAAACTTGGCGGCCCCGCCCCGTACTGGCAGTCGTACACCTATGACAAGGCCGGAAGCCGACTGACCGATACCCGCCACGACATCGGAGGCGACACCGCCAAGGACGTCAAGCGCACCTACGAGTACCCTCCTGCGGGCCAGCCCAAGGCGCACCAGCTGTCCGCGCTCACCACCCAGGGACCTGCCGGCACCAGCCGAACCGACTACGTCTACGACGCGACCGGCAACACCACCGACCGCGGCGCGCAGCACCTGGACTGGGACGCCGAAGGGCTCCTCGCCAAGGTCACCGAACCCGTTGACGGCAAGCCCGACAAGGTCACCGAGTACCTGTACGACGCCAATGGCAACCGGCTCATTTCCCGCACGGGCGACCGGACCACCCTGCACCTCGGGCACACCGACGTCACCCTCGACAAGGGCGCGAGCAAGCCGAAGGCGACCCGCTACATCGACCTCGGCAGCGGCCACCAGGCGGTCCGCGCCGACGACGGCAGCTTTTCCTTCACCCTCGCCGACCATCACGGCACCGGCCTGCTCGCCGTCGCCGCTGCCGACCTGGCCCTCACCCAGCGCCGGGTCACGCCCTTCGGTGAGACCCGCGGCACGGCACCAGCCGCATGGCCCGGAACGAAGGGCTTCGTCGGCGGTATCGACGAGACCAAGGACACCGGCTTCACCCATCTGGGCGCCCGCGAGTACGACCCCCAGACCGGCCGGTTCCTGTCCGTCGACCCGATCATGGACCTCGCCGACCCTCAGCAGATGAACGGCTACACCTACGGCAACAACAACCCGCTGGTGTACGCCGACCCGGACGGGAAGTTCTTCGGCTTCCTGGAAATGTTCAAGCTGGTGAAGAAGGCCATCAGCCTGCTCCTCAACAAGGTGCCCAACAAGAACCCGGGCTTCATGCGGCCACGGGCACAGGCACCAGCGGTGAGTAATGGGAAGCTGCGCGGAGCGCTCCAGCAGATCTACCCCAAGGCCCAAGCCAAGAAGGTCTTCGGCGACGGCAAGCTGTCGACGGCCGTCATCCATGAATTCAACACGGGTAAGCCCCTGCCGTCCAAGACTCAGCTGCATCTGCAAAAGGGCTGGGAAACCATGAACGCTCTCTCAGAGATCCTGGAAAACAACCGCAAGGCCAGAGAGACGGGCAAGAGCACAAAGAAAACTCCTCTGCTGTCCGACAGCGATCTGAAGGTGGCCAAAGCCGAGGCCCAGGAACTGTGGGAAGCGCTCAACTCACGCGACGTCACCGGCAGTATCAAGAGGCGGATGGACGCCGACGTCGGCATGAAGAGCGCCGTCAAGACGAGCTTCGATCAGGTAGCCAAGACGCCCGCCGTCAAGGAACTCACGGGGACCGAGTTCAAGCCGGTCCAGTACAAGAGTCCCCAGCCGGTCGGCCAGCCCACCAGGTTGCGTGGCTTCTCCAGGACACTCGGTATCGTCGGCGGTATCACGACAGCCGCCCAGGCTCCCTCTTACGTACACGAGTACGGCTGGGACAGGGGCGCGTGGGAATTGGCCAAGGACATCGTGGACCCGTTCGGGTTCCACGAGGCCCTGGAACCGCCGAAGACGAGTGGAGGCATGTGCCCGCCCGAGAGCTGCGCCTGACCACGAGGCCGGCAGGCTGTCCGTGACAATGAGTCCGGCAAGCCGCGCCCGAAAATGGAGGACGGGGCCCGTCGTACATCCCGCACGCCGGGCCCCGCGCCTGTGACAGCGACCCCCACACCCGACAGGAAGACATGAGCGACACCCCCGCCAAGGAGATCCGGGCCGATGAGATCCCCTCGCTGCTGCTGCGCATGATCCCGGAGTCCGCCGACTCCATCACCGAGACGTACCACCGGCCCGCGAAAGCGGCTGTAGTGACCGAGGAAACGTGGGTGCGGCCGTATCGGCTGCTGGCCGAGTGCTTCACGATGCCTGTGCTGATGCCCGAGCTGGAGAGCGACAGCCCCGACACCGAACTGCTCAGCAGGTGCTGGGAGTTTGTGGAGCGCATCGTGGCCCACCCCACGGAGCATGTCAGCGGCGCTGTCTACTTCGAGGTACTCGAACAGCTTCTGAACGCCCCCGGCTTGGTAGAGGCCGCCTGGCCCTACATGAAGGAACGGACGCGGGCGCGCACTCTGAAGATGCTGGACTCCTACGACGTCCGCCTGCCCGGGATCAACTGGCGCTAGCGACCATGAGGACGGGGCCTGCCGCGCACCTCGCACGACGGGCCCCCGACCCTCAAGCTCCGCTGATGCTTCGCCCCCGGCGCTCCGGCGGTGGTCCCACTCCCGCAGCTGGTGGGCGGGAGTGATTCGCACCGGACTCCACCGTGCGGCTGAGCTGGTTCCGTGGCACCGGGGCGGACTTCACCGCCGCAGCGGGACGCATGGCCGGCCAGGGCAATGTCGCCCTCGGCCTCGACCGGGAGCTTCCGGCACAGTTCCGGCCGCCGTACCGGCTGCTGACGTATGTGTTCGAGCGGCGCGGTGCAAACCCACCGCTGCGGCCTGATGGACCTGGATCCCGGCCTGCGGAAACGGACTGCCTCCCTGCGGCTCGTCCCGCGCAGCAGACGCGAGCGTCCCCGGGGCCGGCTCATGGCTCCCGATCCGGAGCCGGACGACGAGGCACTGCGTCGCTGGTTGACACCGTGTGCGGACAGTGTCATTGACGGCATGAGCGGGTGGGTGGACACGACCCACGTCGAACGCCTGGACGCAGCCGCTGAAGTGCTGTGGCGGCTGGCCAGTGGAAGCAGCCTCCAGCTGGTCACAGGCCCGGAACGAAACCCCGTACAGGAACGCTACGCCGCCGATCTGGCCTTCCTGAGCGGGCTTGGCCTCGGCATTCGTTTCCTGCTCCGTGCCCTGGTCCGCTGGATAGTGGAGTCCGATGACTTCCGAGCCATACAGCGGGGATTTCGGGCACATCGAGGAGCCGGAGGCATGTGCGCGTGGACGTGTTGGTTCCGTCGGCACTCTCACCGCACCGTCGGTCGTGAACCGTCCCCGTTCAGGTCGTGTTCGGGCGGGCCAGGCCGTGGTCGTAGGCGAAGATCACCGCCTGGACGCGGTCGCGGGCGCCGATCTTGGCGAGGATGCGTCCGACATGGGTCTTGACGGTGGACTCCGCGAGGACGAAGTGCGCGGCGATCTCGCCGTTGGTCCAGCCCCTGCCGACGGCGACGAGGATCTCCCGTTCGCGGCCGGTCAGGGCGTCGAGCCTCGGGTCCGCGGCCGAGTGGCCGGTGCCGTACGCCGGGGGGTGACGGGTGAACTCGTCCAGGAGGCGGCGGGTGAGCGCGGGGGCGATGATCGCGTCGCCCGCCGCCACCGCCCGGATCCCGGCGAGGAGTTCCTCGGGCCGCGCGTCCTTGAGCAGGAAGCCGCTGGCGCCCGCGCGCAGGGCCGCGTGCACGTACTCGTCGAGGTCGAACGTGGTCAGCACCAGGACCCGCGAGCGGTCGCCGGCGGCGACGATGCGACGGGTGGCCTCGATGCCGTCCATGCCGGGCATGCGTACGTCCATGAGCACGACGTCGGGCCGCAGTTCCGCGGTCATGCGGACGGCCTCCGCGCCATGGGCGGCCTCCCCGAGCACCTCCGTCTCGGGGATGGAGTCGAGCAGCATCCGAAACCCGTAGCGCTGGAGCGGCTGATCGTCCACAACGAGCACGGTGGTCATCGGGCACCGCCCGGGGAAGTGGGGGCGTGGGTGGTCTTCGGACGTCGGGCGCTGTTCGTTGGCGGCCTCGCGGCGACGTTCTGGGTGGGCACGGTGGTCATCGGGTGCCGCCCGGGGAGGTGGGGGCGTGGGTGGTCGCCGGCCGCTGGGCGCCGTTCGTCGGCGGCCTCGCGGTGACGTCTCCGGTGGGCGTGGTGGTCATCGGGCACCGCCCCGAGGTGTGAGGGGTGTGGGCGTCATCGGGTGCCGTCCCGGGGTGTGAGGTCGAGGGTGGTTTCGACCAGCCAGCCGCCGTCCGGTGTCGGGCCCGCGGTGACGTCTCCGTCGTAGAGCGCGGCCCGTTCACGCATGCCCACCAGGCCGTGGCCTTCCTCGTTCGGTGTTTCCGGGCGGACGGCCGGGCCGCTGTCCCTGACCCGGATGCGCAGCCGGTCGTCCTCGACGAGGACCGCCAGCCGCACCCGGGTGTCGGAGCCGGCGTGCTTCAAGGTGTTCGTGAGGGCCTCCTGGACGATGCGGTAGACGGTCAGCTGGACCCCGCCGTCCAGCGCCTCCACGTCGCCCGCGGTGCGGTAGACGACGTCGAGACCGGCGCCGCGCACCCCCGCGCACAAGGCGTCGATGTCCGCGATGCCGGGCTGCGGGCTGAGCTCCGGCCGCTGCGCGGAACCGTCCGCCTCCCGCAGCACGCCGAGCACGCGCCGCAGCTCCCCGAGGGCCTGCCGGCCGGTGTCGCCGATGAGCCGCAGCGCCTCCGTGCCGCGCTGCGGCTCCCGGTCACCGGCGTAGGCGCCCGCGTCGGCGAGGGTGATGATGACGGACAGGTTGTGGCCGACGATGTCATGCATCTCCCGGGCCACCCGGGCCCGCTCGGTCGCCGTCGCGAGCCGGCTGCGCTGGTCGCGTTCGATCTCCAGCCGGGCCGCCCGCTCGCGCAGCCCGGCCAGCTGGGCCCGCCGGATCCGTACCATCAGACCGAGCGCCACGGCGGCGGTCGCCGTGCTCAGCAGCAGGAACAGCGCGTCCCAGACGGACACCGCGGCCGCCGCCCGCACCGCGACCAGCACCATCGCCGCCGCCATCACCCCGCAGGCCCACGGCAGCTGCCGGGGCCGCCCGTGCAGGGCCAGGCTGTACAGCGCGATGAACAGGGCGACGTCCGCGCGCAGCGCCACGTTCAGCGACCACTGGAGCGCGAACACCGCCGTGATCACGCCGAAGGCCGCCGCGGGCCTGCGCCGCCGCCACAGCAGCGGCAGCACCAGCCCGGCCTGCAACGCCAGCACACCCGCCACGGGCGGATGGGCGAACACCAGCCGGAACCGGTGCGGCCCGTCCTCGTCCCCGGAACCCGGGCTCACCAGGTCCGGCAGGCAGAACATCAGGAAGACGACGACCACCACCGCGGTGTCCAGCACCCAGGGCCGCGCGCGGTCGGCACGGCGCAGCCGCTGGCCGGCCCGGCTGAAGAAGCCGACCAGCGAGCCCGTACCGAGGACGTCGTCGGTGGTGGTCACGGAGGTCACCTGCCCATGGTGCAGGCTCAGACGTCGCTGCGCCGCAGCCGGTACGCCGCGCCCGCCAGCGCGAGCGCCGTCCAGCCGAGGAAAACCAGCAGTCCGGCGCCGGGGGAGAGGGCGGTGGAGTCGTGTGTCAGGGCGAACATCGACTGCCCCGCGTTGCTCGGCAGATAGCGGTTGACGTCGTCCTGCCAGGAGCTGGGCAGCAGCGACATCAGCCCGGGGACCAGCATCAGCGCGGCGACCAGCACCGAGATGCCGCCGGCCACGGACCGCAGCAGCGCGCCGAGCGCGGCGCCGATCACACCGACCAGGCCGAGATAGAGCCCGGCGCCCAGCAGGCTGCGGACGACACCGGCGTGCGACAGGTCCATGGCCGCGGGGGTGCCGGAGACGATGCCGCCGCCGATCAGAAAGGCGACGAACGCCCCGACCGTCCCGACCACCAGCGCGACCAGCCCGAACACGCCAGCCTTTGACCACAGCACGGGCAGCCGGCGCGGCACCGCCGCCATCGTCGAGCGGATCATGCCGGTCGAGTACTCCCCGGCCGTGACCAGCACCCCGAGCACTCCGAGGGCGAGCTGGGCGAAGTTCGTACCGAAGAGGGACAGGCTCACCGCGGTGGCGTGGGCGAAGTCACCGTCGAGGCGGCCGGAGTCGTATCCGGAGCGGTAGCGGGACGCGGCGATCAGCCCGAAGGCCACCAGGAACAGCAGGCCGAGGGCCAGCGTGATCCACGTCGAGCGCAGCGACCACAGCTTGGCCCACTCCGAGCGCAGCACCCGCGGCCCGGTCACCCGGTAGGCGGGGCGCGCGCCGAGGGTCCGGGGCGGTTCGGCGATCGTGGCCGGGGCGCTCATGCCGCCCTCCCCAGGGTCTCCGGGCCGGTGGTCGAGCCGTGGTACTCCACGGCGTCCCGGGTCAGTTCCATGAACGCCTCCTCCAGCGACACCGTGCGCGCGCTCAGCTCGAACAGCGCGATCCCGTGCTCGGCGGCCCGCAGCCCGATCTCCCGCGCGGTCAGGCCGGTCACCTCGAGTTCCTCGGCGCCGATCCGGCCGGTGACCTCGACACCCGGCCCGGCCAGCACCTCACGCAGCCGCGCCGGGTCCTGCGTCGCCACGTGCACCGTGTCCCCGCCCGCCTCGCGGACCAGGTCCCGTACGGTCGTGTCGGCCAGCAGCCGCCCCCGGCCCACGATGATCAGGTGGTCCGCCACCAGCGCCACCTCGCTCATCAGATGCGACGAGACGAACACCGTGCGGCCCTCCGCCGCGAGCGACGTCAGCAGGGTACGGATCCACAGCACGCCCTCCGGGTCGAGACCGTTGACCGGCTCGTCGAGCATCACCGTCTGCGGATCGCCCAGCAGCGCCGCCGCGATGCCGAGCCGCTGTCCCATGCCGAGCGAGAAGGCACCTGCCCGCTTCTTCGCCACGGCGCCGAGCCCGGCGAGGTCGATGACCTCGTCCACCCGGCCGAGCGGGATCCCGTGCGTCAGCGCGAGCGCCTTGAGGTGGTTGTACGCCGAACGGCCCGGGTGGATCGACTTCGCCTCCAGCAGCGCCCCGACCTCCTGGAGCGGTGCCCGGTGCCCGGCGTAGGGGCGGCCGTTCACCGTCACGGAGCCGCCGGTCGGGGCGTCCAGCCCGACGATCATGCGCATCGTGGTCGACTTCCCCGCGCCGTTGGGGCCGAGGAAGCCGGTCACGGTGCCCGGTTTGACGACGAAATCCAGCCGGTCCACGGCCGTCTTCTCGCCGTACCGCTTGGTCAGCTGCGCTGCCTCTATCACGCGTACTCCCTCGCTCGGGCCCCGGGCGCCGACAGCCGGTGCCCCAGGAACAACGCTAAGAACGAGCCGCCCTCGAACCGGTCGTACCGCGGACGGAACCCCGGCCCGGACGTCGTACCGGGGTACTACGACCGGCCGGCCGGCGGGCGACCGCGTACGGTGCCGAATCCCGCCACACCGGATCACTCCACCTGATCGGGCCCGCCGGCGGATGCCACGATGCACGGCATGACCTACCAGTTGCAGCCGATCAGCCCCGAGCAACACCTGACCTTCATCGCGTCCCGGCACCATCTGCTGGGTCTGCTGCGGTTCAAGGTCGGTACCGGTGGGCTCGGCCTCTACATGTCGCGCCGCTGAGGGGGCGGGGTGGTGGACGGCGCCGGGCCGAGTGAGCGGGCGGTGACCCGGGCGAGGTGGCGGGTGAACTCCTCCTGGGCGTCCGGGGTCAGGGTGCGCAGCGCGACCAGCGCGGTGATGACGACGTCGCAGAGTTCGGCCCGGACGTCCGCCCAGGTGTGCGAGACGCCCTTGCGCGGGTTCTGCCCGGTCGCGCCGATCACCGCCTGGGCGACCTCGCCGACCTCCTCCGACAGCTTCAGTACCCGCAGCAGCACGGCCTGCGGCGGGTCGTGCCGGTCGTGCGCGTCCAGCCAGGCCCACAACTCGTCGATGGCGGTCCAGAGATCCGCGGGCGCGGGTGTGCGCGTGTCCTGATCGGTCATGGACGCAGCCTGCCACGACCACGGCTACTCCTCGAACAGCGTCCCCTGCCGGCCCGCCGCCTCCTCGGCCGTCCGCCGCACCCGGCAGTTCCGGGCGCCCACCACGGCCGCGGTGACCGCCGCGGTCACCCCGAGCGCCGCCGGGACCATCCAGCCGCGGTCGAAGACATGGCCGACGGCGTGGTCGAGGGAGAGCCGGCCGGGGCCCGCGACGGCGAGGCCGGCCGCGGCCAGGCCCAGGGTCGCCGCGTACTCGTAGCCGCCCTCCTGGGCGAAGAAGCCGTTCGGCACGTGCACCGCCGCGGCGCCCGCCATCGCGCCGGCCGCCGCCGCACCCGCGGCGGGCGTGGCGAGGCCGAGCGCCAGCAGCGCGCCGCCGCCCGTCTCGGCGAGCCCCGCCGCCGTCGCGCTCGCCCGGCCCGGCGCATAGCCGACGGACTCCATGAACTGGCCGGTGCCCTCGATGCCGTGCCCGCCGAACCAGCCGAACAGCTTCTGCGCGCCGTGCGCGGCCAGCACTCCGCCGGTACCCAGCCGGAGCAGCAGCAGGCCCAGATCACGTCGGTCGTAACAGCTCACGGTGGCTCCCCATGCGGTTCGGGTCGACGGCCGGAACAGGGCTCCTGCCCGGGTGTCCACCGTCGCATCCGGGACCGCGGGGCAGCCCGCCCGGGCCGCCGTTCGGGTGGCGGGGCCCGCGGGGACAGTACGGCGGGTGCGGCCCACTTGTCTGGGGTGGCTCGCGTGTTGTCTGGGACGGTCGGTGTGGCTGGGGTGGCTTGCATGGGGGGTGTGGTGGGGCGGTAGTGCGGCGGGTAGGGCGGGTAGGGCGGGTGCGGGTCCACGGGGGCGGCCCGCCGTGGCTGGGGTGGTTCGCCTGGCGGGGTGCGGGGGCGCGGCGGGTGTGGTCTGTGCGGTGGGGTGGCCCGTGTCGCGGATGGGGTGGGCCCGGTCCACTCGGCTGGGGTGGCTCGTGGCGCGGAGTGTTTCCTGGGGTTGTCCTCGTGCGCGCTTCAACTCCTAGGCTCCCCTCGCATGGAGACCACCACCAGGACACTGGGACGCAGCGGTATCGAGGTGAGCGCCCTCGGCTTCGGCTGCTGGGCCATCGGGGGCGAGTGGGAGGACACCGAGGGCCGGCCGCTCGGCTGGGGCAAGGTCGACGACGACGAGTCCGTACGGGCCGTCCACCGCGCTCTCGACCTCGGTGTCACCTTCTTCGACACCGCCGACACCTACGGCACCGGGCACAGTGAGCGGGTGCTGGGCCGCGCGCTGGGCAAGCGCCGGGACGATGTCGTCGTCGCCACCAAGTGGGGCAACGTCTTCGACGAGCGCACCCGCACTCGCACCGGCGGCGACGACTCCCCGGCCCACGCCCGTCGCGCGCTCACCGCCTCGCTGCGCCGCCTCGGCACCGACCACATCGACCTCTACCAGCTGCACCTGTCCGACGCCGACCCGGCCCACGCGGCCGAACTGCGCGACCTGTGCGAGGAGTTCGTGGCACAGGGCCTCATCCGCGGCTACGCCTGGAGCACCGACGACCCGGCCCGCGCCGCGCTCTTCGCCGAGGGCCCGCACTGCACGGCCGTCCAGCACCGGCTCAACGTCCTCCAGGACGCGCCGGAACTCCTCGCGCTGTGCGAGGAGTTGGACCTGGCGAGCATCAACCGGAGCCCGCTGGCCATGGGGTTGCTGACCGGGAAGCGGCACGGGCCGCCGCCCGCCGGTGACATCCGCAGCAGGCCGCCGGCCTGGCTCCCGGGGTTCGGCGACGGCTCCGGCGCCGACCCGCAGTGGCTGGCCCGCGTCGACGCGCTGCGCGACGTCCTCACCAGTGACGGGCGTACGCCCGCCCAGGGCGCCCTCGCCTGGCTCTGGGCGCGCAGCCCGCGCACCGTGCCGATCCCGGGCTTCCGTTCGGTCGCCCAGGCCGAGGAGAACGCGGGCGCGCTCGCGAAGGGGCCGCTCACCGCCGGGCAGCTGGATGAGGTAGACCGGATCCTCGGCAGGTGAGCGGCCCGGGCGGCGACGGACGAGTCATGGGTGCCCTCGTCGACGAGCAGCACCGCAAGGCTGCAGCCGGGACCCCGCGAGCTGCGATTTTCATAAGACAGCAAATTCCTGGGGCGGTGCGGGCCCACTGACACGGAAGCCGTGTCGGATGCGTGTACGGTTCCCGGGATGCGTGAATGTTCCCGGCTCACGCGGCGCGCCGCCCTCGGCCTGGCGGCCGCCGCCCTCCCCCTGTCCGCCGCCGCCCCCGCGGCCGCCGCCCCGACCGTGATCGGCGGTGAGCTGCTGGCCCGCCCGGGCGTCCAGGTTCGCGGTGCCCGCGGGCTGCCCGGGAAGCTCACGGCCCGCTCGTGGCTGGTCGCCGACTGCGAGAGCGGGGAGGTGCTCGCCGCGTACGGCGCGCACACGCGGCTGGCGCCCGCGTCCACGCTGAAGATGCTGTTCGCGGACACCGTGCTCCGGAAGTTCGACCGCGCCGAGCGGTACAAGGTGACCGAGGCGGATCTGGCCGGGATCCCGGCGGGCTCCAGCCTCGTCGGTGTCAAGCCCGGGATCACCTACACCGTCGAGCAGTTGTGGCAGGGCGTGTTCCTGCGCTCGGGCAACGACGCGGTGCACGTACTGGCCCGCATGAACGGCGGGGTCGCCAGGACGGTCGCCGAGATGCAGGCCAGGGCGGAGGATCTGCAGGCCCTGGACACCCATGTGGTCAGTCCCGACGGTTTTGACCACGCGGGGCAGCTGTCGTCGGCGTACGACCTGACGCTCTTCGCCCGGCACGGGCTGAAGGACGCCGACTTCCGCGGTTACTGCGCCACCAGGACCGCCGACTTCCCGGCGGGCGGCAAGAAGACGTTCCAGATCCAGAACACCGACAGGCTGCTCACGGGGGCGTGGGGCCTGGACAGCTACGAGGGCCTGATCGGGGTGAAGAACGGCTACACCAGCAACGCGGGCAACACCTTCACCGGTGCCGCCACCCGGGACGGGCGCACCCTGCTGGTCACCGTGATGCACCCGGGCAACGGCGGCAACATCGTCTACGAGGAGACGGCCGCGCTGCTCGACTGGGGTTTCGGGAAGGGAAGTTCGGCGCCGGCGGTGGGTGCGCTGGTCGATCCGCTCAGCGAGGGCGGAGCGAGCGCGAGCCCGGAGCCGACGCGACGGTCGGCCCGGGCCGCCGCGGTACCCGTGGCTGAGCCGGCCAAGGAGACCTCGTCCTGGCGCCTGCTGGAGGGCGCGGCGGGCACGGTCGCACTGCTCGGCGCGGGCACCTGGGCCCTACGCCGCCGCAAGTCGGCTGCGCCGACGGAACCGACGGAGGCACCCCCGACCCCCGAGCGCGGCGGCCGCCACCGCAGCTGACGGTCTTTTTTCAGCGGGGGCGAGACACGGCGTCGGCGCGGGACCGCAGCTGCGGCGCCGAAGAAGACCTTGTCCTGCTGTCTTGCGGGGTGCGGCGAATTCGGCCGCGTTGCTCGGTGCGGGTGGAGCGGGCGCGAGCCTCGGGGCCGACGCGGTGGGCCCCCGGCTGCGGTGCCGTAGGTCGGCTGTGGCGGCGGGGGCCGCCTCGAACCGTCGGCGCGGGACCCCGGCTGCGGTGCCGTAGTCGCGCTGCTCGGGAATGGGGCGGCAGCCGTTCCGTGCCCGGTGCGTACCTCTGTTGTGAGGTCCACCCCCACCCGGGCTCGGTGGAACGGCTGCCGCTTCCCCCCCTCGGAGTGGTCCAATTGTGAAGCTCTGATGGAGGAAAGTTGAGCATAGGCTGCCGACCGGCCGCAAGAGGGCGGAGGTTCGAATTCCGGTTGTGCAGGTGGGGAGTTGGCGGGCGTGCGGCCGCTCAGCCCCGCCCCACGTACGGCATCGCCGTCGCCAGCACCGTCGCGAACTGCACGTTCGCCTCCAGCGGCAGCTCGGCCATGTGCCGCACGGTGCGGGCCACGTCGGCGACATCCATCACCGGTTCCGGGGCTACCGCCCCGTTGGCCTGCAACGCCCCCGTCTCCATCCGCACCGTCATGTCGGTGGCCGCGTTGCCGATGTCGATCTGGCCGACCGCGATGCCGTACGGCCGCCCGTCCAGCGAGAGCGACTTGGTCAGGCCGGTCAGCGCGTGCTTGGTCGCGGTGTAGGCGACCGACTGCGGGCGGGGCGCGTGCGCCGCGATCGAGCCGTTGTTGATGATCCGGCCGCCCCGAGGGTCCTGCCCCTTCATCTGCCGGTACGCCGCCTGCGCGCACAGGAACGCCCCGTTGAGGTTGGTGTCCACCACGTGCCGCCAGGCGTCGTAGGGCAGCTCCTCGACCGGGATCCCGCCAGGACCGAACGTGCCCGCGTTGTTGAACAGCAGGTCGACCCGGCCGAAACGGTCCACGGTCGCCGCGAACAGCCCGGCCACGTCGTCCGGCCGTGCCACGTCCGTGCGCACGGCGAGCGAGTCGCCCTCGGGGGCGAGCGCCGCCGTCCCCGCGAGCCGCTCGGCCCGCCGCCCGGCCAGCGCCACCGCCCAGCCCGCGCGCAGCAGCTCCACGGCCACCGCCCGTCCGATACCGGACCCGGCGCCGGTCACCACCGCGATCTTCGATTCCCTGTCGGTCATGGCACCGCAGCGTAGGCGCCGACTCCGTCAGGCGGAATCCGCCATCCGCCATCCGACCGGCAGGCGGTCGGCCCAGCCCGTCCTCAGACGGGCACGGCCTCCCCCGGGTACCGCACCCCGACCCGTTCCCGGATCGCGTCCAGCGTGCGCATCACGGCGAGCGTGCCGGACAGCGGCACGAGCGGGGACTCCGGCTCGCCGGCCCGGAGCGCGCGCATGACCTCCGCCGCCTCGTGCCGCAGGGTGTGCCGCGGGCCGTCGGACGGGTCGAGGACGAACTCCTCGGCATCGCGGCCGTCGCGGTGCAGCACGAACCGCTCCGGGTGGAAGAAGCCGCTCGGTACGTCGATCCGGCCGAGCGACCCGGTCACCGACGCGGTGACGGACGTACCGCCGACGATCGAGCAGTGCACCGCGGCCAGCGCCCCGCCGTCCCAGGACAGCAGCGCGCCCGTCTGGAGGTCGACACCCTCCGCGGACAGCACCGAGCGGGCCTCGACACCGGCCGGCTCGCCGAGCAGCAACTGCGCGAACGACACCGGGTACACGCCGAGGTCGAGCAGCGCGCCGCCGCCCAGCGCCGGGTCGCGCAGCCGGTGCGCGGGCGGGAAGGGGCCCGCGAGCCCGAAGTCGGCCTGCACGGTGCGGACTTCACCGATCGCTCCGTCGTCGACCAGCGCCTTCAGCCGGCGTACCAGCGGATTGCAGTACATCCACATCGCCTCCATCAGGAAGCGTCCCCGCTCGCGCGCCAGCGCGACCAGCTCCTCCGCCTCGGCCGCGTTCAACGCGAACGCCTTCTCGCACAGCACGTTCCGGCCGGCCTCCAGGCACAGCCCGGCCGCCGCCCGGTGCGCCGAGTGGGGGGTGGCGACGTACACGACATCGATGTCCTCGTCCCGGGCCAGCGACTCCCAGTCGCCGTACGCCCGCGGGATCCCGAACCGCTCGGCGAACGCCCGCGCCGAGTCCTCGGTCCGCGAGGCCACCGCCACGATCTCGGCGTCCGGCAGATCCACCAGATCCGCCGCGAACGCGGCCGCGATGCCGCCCGTCGCCAGAATGCCCCACCGCACGCTCTGCTCCGCCATTCCGGCCCCGCCCTCGCTCATGACTGCCTCGGCACTGTGTACGAACTGAGAGCATAGGTGCCTGTTCCACCGGACGGGGCGGCCGCACAGGCCGCAAGGGGAGGGGACCCATGCCCGAGCGCGCGACGGCGCCGACACCCGAGTCGGCACCGACACCCGAGAAGGCACCGACACCCGAGAAGGCACCGACACCCGAGACGGCACGCCCGGCCGCGGGAGGCGAACCCCGCCGCTCCGCGGCACGCCGCACCGGCCTGCTCGTCACCCTCGTCCTCGGCGGCCTCACCGCCACACCCCCGCTCGCGCTGGACATGTACCTCCCGGCGCTGCCGGAGGTCACCCGCTCCCTGCACGCGCCCGCCGCCACCGTCCAGCTCACCGTCACCGCCTGCCTGGCCGGCATGGCGCTCGGGCAACTCGTCGTCGGCCCGATGAGCGACCGCTGGGGCCGCCGCCGCCCGCTGCTGGCCGGCCTCGCCGTCTACGTCGTCGCCACCGCCCTGTGCGCGGTGGCGCCCACCGTCGAGGCGCTGGTCGCGCTCCGGCTGGCGCAGGGCCTCGCCGGCGCGGCCGGGATCGTGATCGCACGGGCCGTCGTCCGCGACCTGTACGACGGCATCGCGATGGCCCGCTTCTTCTCCACCCTGATGCTGATCTCCGGCGCCGCCCCGATCGTGGCACCCCTGATCGGCGGTCAGATCCTGCGGGTGACGGACTGGCGGGGCGTGTTCGCCCTCCTCACCGTGGTCGGGGCGGCACTGACGACGGTGGTCTGGCTGCGGCTGCCCGAGACGCTGCCGCCCGGCGAACGTCACAAGGGCGGGGTCGGCGCGGCCCTGCGCGCCATGCGCGGGCTCCTCGCCGACGCGCCGTTCACCGGCTACCTGCTCACCGGCGGCTTCGCCTTCGCCGCCCTGTTCGCCTACATATCCGCCTCGCCGTTCGTCATCCAGAACATCTACGGCGCCTCCCCGCAGACCTTCAGCCTGCTGTTCGGCCTCAACTCGGTCGGCCTGGTCGTCGCCGGGCAGATCAACGGCAAGCTGCTGGTCGGCCGGGTCAGCCTGGACCGGGTGCTGGCCGTCGGCCTCGCGGTCACCGTCCTCGCGTCGAGCGCCCTGCTGCTGATGTCCCTCGGCGCCTTCGGCCCGGTCGGCCTGGCGCCCGTCGCCGCCGCGCTCTTCGTGCTGATGTCCGCGATGGGCCTCACCCTCCCCAACGCCCAGACCCTCGCCCTGCTGCGCACCCGGCACACGGCAGGATCCGCCGCCGCGCTGCTCGGCTCCTCCACCTTCCTCATCGGGGCGGTCGCCTCCCCGCTCGTCGGCATCGCCGGGGAACACACCGCCGTGCCGATGGCCGTCGTCCAACTGGCGGCCGCAGCGGTGGCCGTCGCCTGTTTCGTGGGAATGTGCCGTCCATGGAAGGCGCACGCGGGCGCACCGCGCGCGGGCATCCGCCCGTCGGGCGTGGCCGAGCACACCAGGGAGGAGAGCTGAGCGCACCGAGACTGCGCGTCGACACACCGGAACGGGCCGGACTCGACCCCGCGGAACTCCGGCACCTCGTCCAGGAAGCGCACGCCCTCACCGGCGGCGACCGCCCCTGGGCGCCGGGCGTCGTCGTGGTCGCCGGGCGCGGGCCGGTGATCGCCGTGCAGGAGGCGGCGGGCTGGGCGGTCCGGTACACCGCGTACGACCCCACGACGGACCGCGGTGTCGAGCCGGCGCCCGCGGACCGGGTGCCGATGACCCTCGGCACGCCCTTCGATCTGGCCTCCGTCACCAAGCTGTTCACCGCCGTCGCGGCCGTGCAGCAGATCGAGCGGGGCACCCTGGGCATCGACGCGCTGGTCGGCGCCTATCTGCCGGAGTTCCGCGCGGCCGCCCGGCACCGCGTCACGGTGCGTCAGCTGCTCACCCACACCTCCGGGCTGCGGCCCGAACTGCCGCTGTACGACTGCCCGGACGACACGGCCCGGCTGGCGATGCTCCGCGCGGAGGCGCCCACGGCGCCGGCGGGCAGATACCGCTACTCGGACCTGAACCTGCTGCTCCTCCAGCTCCTGCTGGAGCGGATCACCGGCCGCACCCTCGACGTCCTGGTCCACCAGGGGATCACCCGGCCGCTGGGGATGACGGCGACCCGGTTCGGACCCTGCCCGGACGCGGCGGCGACCGAGGACCAGCGGCGGCCGTGGGCCAAGGCCGACCGGGGCATGCTGCGCGGCGTTGTCCACGACGAGAACGCCTGGGCGCTCGGCGGGGTGGCCGGCCATGCCGGGCTGTTCTCCACGGGCCGGGACCTGGCGGTGTTCTGCCGGACCCTGCTGGCCGGCGGACAGTACGGGCCGGCCCGCATCCTCGGCCCGGACTTCGTGGAGCTGCTGCTGACCCCGCCGGGGCTGGGGTTCGCCCTCGACCAGCGGTGGTTCATGGGGGAGCTGGCGGGCCGGGGAGCCGCCGGGCACACGGGCTTCACCGGCACCTCACTGGTCCTGGACCCGGCCACCGACACCTTCCTGGTGCTGCTGGCGAACACCGTGCACCCGCGCAGACGCGAAGCCGGCAGCACCCCACGCGCCCGCGCCGCGACCCGACTGGCCCGCGCCGTACGCCGCACGCCCCACCGGGACTGAACCCCGGGCACGGCAGCGCACGCGGCCCACCGGGGCGCGGCCGGCACGGTTTCGGAGGGGTGTGCGGGGGCTCTTACAATCGGCTGGTGAACGAGCCTGTACGTCCGGCCGAACGACTCCGGGCCGCGCTGGCGGAGCTGCTCGACGGGCTGCCGCCGTCGCAGGCGGCCTCGGCCGTGGAGCGGCTGATCGCCAACTATCGCGGGGCCACCCCGACCGACGCGCCGATCCTGCGGGACCGCGCCGACGTCGCCGCGTACGCCGCGTACCGGATGCCCGCGACCTTCGAGGCGGTGCGCTCCGCGCTGGCCGCGTTCGCGGCGGCCGTGCCCGGCTGGGCGCCGGCCGGCCACGCGGATGTCGGCGGCGGGACCGGCGCCGCGACCTGGGCGGTCAGCGCCACCTGGGCGGGCAGCCGGCCGGTGACCGTGCTGGACTGGGCCGAGCCCGCGCTCGCCCTGGGCCGGGAGATCGCCGCCGCCCACCCGGCACTGCGCGACGTCCACTGGCGGCGGGCCCGGATCGGCGCCGGGCTCACCCTCGACGCCGTCGACCTCGTCACCGTGTCCTACGTCCTCAACGAGCTGTCCGCGGCCGACCGCACCGCCCTCGTCGACGCGGCCGCGACCGCCGCGCAGGCCGTCGTGATCGTCGAGGCCGGCACCCCCGACGGCTACGCCCGCGTCATCGAGGCCCGGGACCGGCTGATCGGCGCCGGGTTCCGGATCGCCGCGCCCTGCCCGCACAGCGCCGGCTGTCCCATCGTGCCCGGCACGGACTGGTGCCACTTCGCCGCCCGGGTCAGCCGCTCCTCCCTGCACCGGCAGGTCAAGGGCGGCTCGCTGCCGTACGAGGACGAGAAGTTCAGCTACGTCGCCGCCACCCGCGCCCCGGCGGGACCGGCGCCCGCGCGGATCGTCCGGCGCCCGCAGATCCGCAAGGGACAGGTCCTGCTCGACCTGTGCGAGACCGGCGAACGGCTGCACCGCACGACGGTCACCAAACGCCACGGCGACCTGTACAAGGCGGCCCGGGACGCCGAGTGGGGCGACCCCTGGCCGCCCGCCGCACCGGATCCCATGGGTTAGCTTCACCCCATGGTCAAGAAGCCCGCCCCGGACGCCAGCCGACGCAGCGAGAGGTCGCGCCGCGCCATCTACGCCGCCGCCCTCGCCCTCGTCGTCGAGGTCGGGTACCCGAAGACCACCGTCGAGGCGATCGCCGCCCGCGCCGGGGTCGGCAAGCAGACCATCTACCGGTGGTGGCCGGCCAAGGCGGACGTCCTGCTGGAGGCGTTCCTGGACCTCGCCGAGCAGGCGGCCCGGGAGCTGGGCCAGGAACCGTACGCGATCCCCGACACCGGGGACCTCGCCGCCGACCTCCGGGCGGTGCTGCGGGCCACCGTCGACGAACTGCTCGACCCCCGGTTCGAGGCGCCCTCCCGCGCCCTCGCCGCCGAGGGCGTCGTCAACGAGCAGCTGGGCCGGGAGTTCGTCGCCAAACTGCTCGAACCACAGCTCCAGCTCTACGTCGACCGGCTCCGCTCCGCCCAGGACGCCGGGCACGTACGGGCCGACGTGGACCCGCGGATCGCCCTGGAGCTGTTCGTCTCGCCGCTGGCCCAGCGCTGGCTCCAGCACACCGGACCGATCTCGCACGCCTACACGGACACCCTCGTCGACTACGCGCTGAACGGCCTGGCCCCGCGCTGACCGCACCCCCCGGACGGGGCCGCGGTCTCCTGCGGCGCCGAATGGTGGGACCATGGGGCATGTTGTCCGCACTCCAGCGAGGCGAGGGGATTGATGAGCGCGACGTTCGGCGGCCGGTCCGGCCGGCAGGGCAAACTCTCCCAGTGGCTGCGGGGCCGCCGCACGTCACCGACCGCCGACACCGGCGGCCGTGAGGAACTGCTGCTCGCCGCCGCCGCAGCCGGACTGCCCCTCGCACCCGCCGCCCACCCCGCCCCCGGGTACCGCTGTTCCTGCGACCGGGTCGGCTGTCCCACCCCCGCCCGGCACCCGGTGTCCTTCGCCTGGCAGACGCAGTCCACCACGGACCACGCCCAGATCGAGCGCTGGGCCCGGCACCAGCAGCAGGCCAACTTCATCACCGCGACCGGCATGGTGCACGACGTCCTCGACGTGCCCCTGGAGGCCGGCCGGCAGGCGCTGCGGCGGCTGCTCGACTCCGGCGTCGAGGTCGGCCCGGTCGCCGAGAGCGACGACGGCCGCCTGCTGTTCTTCACCCTCACCCGCGGCACCCCCGAGGACGAGGACGAGTGGTGGCCGTGCGAGCTGGACTGCCACCCCGAGACCATGGACGAGCACCCCGGGCTGCGCTGGCACTGCCGCGGCTCGTACGTGCTGGTGCCGCCCGCCCGGCTGCCCGGCGACGACGACCAGCAGGTGCGCTGGGTGCGCGGCCTTGAGCATGCGCTGCCCGACCCGCTGAGCCTCCTGGAGGCCCTCACCGACGCCTGCGCCCGGCACGCGCACGAGGAGACCGACCACGCGGGCACGGGCTGGCCGCTGCGCCACTAGCGCAGTCCGCGGGGTGGGACCGTGGCCCACTGCGCGGCACGGCCCATACAGCCTCAGTTGCCCTGGGCCGCTGTCAGTCCCTGGATACGGCCCAGCAGTGACACCTGTCCGCTCCCGGCGCCGCGCTTCGGGTCGAGGGCGACCTCGTTGGAGACGAACTCCAGGGTCAGCGACTGCTTGACCTCGCCCTTCGTCAGGGCCTGCACGTCCTTGCCCGGGGCCGGCACGGAGGCGCCCGCGGCGGCGGTCTGCTTCTCGAAGTGGCGTGTGGTGAAGAACACCAGCGCCCCGCCGTCGGCCGTGCGCAGCGCCAGCGGCGCGTAGTCGCCACCGGTCAGCGGCTCGTCGATGTACTGCCGGGCCAGCCCCGGCTTGCTGGCCTGCCGGGCGCGCGTGGCGCGCCAGTCGCTGGTGTGCACACCGTCCGCGAAGGCGCTGCCGCCGCTCTTCAGGTACGTCGCGTACTGCTCGCTCAGTTCCTTGGGCGGTACGGCCAGGTCGGCCGAGCCGGTCGGGACGGCCTCGGCCCAGCCGTCCTCGTCGAGCTCGAACTCCGGCAGGCTGTCCGGGGCGACCAGCGTGAGATACGCCACCTGGAACGGCTCGCTCAGGTCACCGCGGGTGAAGACGAACAGCCAGCGGGCGCTGCCGCCCTTGTTGGCGGCGGTGTCGGCGACGAACCAGCGCGGCCAGCCGGCCTTCTTGGGGATGGTGAACTCGGCGTCCGACAGCTTCAGCGGCTGGTGTCCGGAGTTGCCGCCGGGGCTGTTCGCGTGCCCCGCCGTCAGCCGGGCCTCGTCGATGTCGGCGAGCGCGCCCGTGATGTAGTCGGCGTCCAGGGAGCTGTCGAACGCCTTGTCCGCCGCGTTGTAGGCGTCCGTGAACTTCTCCAGCGCCTTCGCCGCCTCGGCCTTGCTGGTGGCCGGGAGCACCTCGCGCTCTCCGTGCACCACCACGCATCCGCTCGCCGTCAGCGACAAAGCGGTCAGCGAGGCCGCTATGAGTGCCTTCCGGCCACGCCTGCGGAGCCCTTGCGGGCTGCGATCCCTGGTCATGAGGTGCCGTCACCTTCCCCTTCCCGGAGCCGAACCCTACCGGGCGTTTCACCGGCTCGGGACAGCCCGCTCGGGCGTCGTGGGTTGGGGTGCCGTTCCGTGGGCTCGGACTGGCCGTTCGGGCCGGGTGGTGGGGTGGCTGCGGGTGTGTCGTGGCTGAGCGCGCAGTTCCCCGCGCCCCTTCGGGGCGCGGGCGTATCACCGGGCTGTGGTGGTGTTGTGCGGGCCCGTGGCTGTGACCGGGAGGGTTGGCTGTTGTGGCGGGGGAGTTGACCCTGAGGTGCCGTTCCGCGGGCTCGGACTGGCCGTTCGGGGCGGGTGGTGGGGTGGCCGCGGGTGTGTTGTGGCTGAGCGCGCAGTTCCCCGCGCCCCTCCGGGGCGCCGGCGTATCACTGGGCTGTGGTGGTGTCCGGGCTCGTTGGTTGGGGGGCGGCTTCGGTGGGGGTGGATGGGCGGAGGAACAGGGTCAGGGTGGGGATCAGGTACAGGAGCCATACCGTGACCTGGATGATCGTCGGGTCGGGCTGGAAGTTGAGGACGCCCTTCAGGAGAGTCCCGTACCAGCTGTCCGGCGGAATCGTGTCGCTGATGTCGAAGGCCAGGTCCCGGATGCCCGGGATCCAGTTGGCCTCCTGGAGGTCATGGACGCCGTACGCGAGTACGCCCGCCGCGACCACCACGAGCATGCCACCGGTCCAGGTGAAGAACTTGGCCAGGTTGATCTTCAGCGCGCCCCGGTAGAACAGCCAGCCGAGCAGCACCGCGGTGGCCAGCCCCAGGGCGACGCCGATCAACGGCCGCGGGGTCCCGTCGCCCGCCGCGTGCACGGACGCCCACACGAACAGCGCGGTCTCCAGCCCCTCCCGGCCCACCGCGAGGAACGCCGTGGCGACCAGCGCCCCCGTGCCCATGGCCAGCGCCGCGTCCAGCCTGCCGTGCAGTTCGGACCGCAGATGCCGGGCGGTGCGCCGCATCCAGAAGACCATCCAGGTCACCAGCCCCACCGCGAGGATCGACAGCGAACCGCCGAGCGCCTCCTGGGCCTCGAACGTCAGCTCCTGCGAGCCGAATTCGAGCGCGCACCCGAAGCCCATGGCGATGGCCACCGCGATGCCGATGCCGATCCAGATCGGCCGCAGGGCGTCCCGGCGCCCGGTCTTGACCAGATAGGCGATCAGGATGCACACGACGAGGCTCGCCTCGAGCCCCTCGCGCAGACCGATCAGATAGTTGGAGAACACGGGCTACGCCTCCTCGGTCAGCAGCGTCCGGCCCCACCAGTCGTCCGCGTCGCGGACGCCGGGCGGGATCGCGAAGACAGCAGAACCCACATGCTGGATGTACTCGTTGAGCGCGTCCGACGCCGCCAGTCGGCGCTGGAGCGGAATGAACCCGGTGCGGGGGTCGCGCTGGTAGGCCAGGAAGAACAGGCCCGCGTCCAGCCGGCCGAGCCCGTCGGTGCCGTCCGTGAAGGAGTAGCCCCGGCGCAGGATCGTCACCCCGTCGTTGGCGTCGGGGTGGGCGAGCCGGACGTGCGCGGTGGGCTTCATCGCCTTCAGGAACGGCTCGTCGTGCTCCTTCGGCTTGCCGGCCGGCGCGCCCTCGCCCTTGTCCCGGCCGAAGACGTCCTCCTGCTCCTGGAGCGAAGTCCGGTCCCAGGTCTCGATGTTCATACGGATGCGCCGCGCCACGAGATACGACCCGCCGGTCATCCAGGCGGGCCCGTCCCCGTCCCCGACCCACACGAACCGGCTCAGCCGGTCCGTCTCGGTGCCCGCGATGTTGCGGGTGCCGTCCTTGAACCCGAAGAGATTGCGCGGGGTCTGGGCGTCCGGGGTCGTCGACGACGTCTTGCCGAAGCCGAGCTGCGACCAGCGGACGGCGACCTTGCCGAAGCCGATGCGGGCCAGGTTACGGATGGCGTGCACGGCGACCTGCGGGTCGTCGGCACAGGCCTGGACGCACAGGTCGCCGCCGGTGCGCGCGCGGTCGAGATTGTCGCCCGGGAACTTGGGCAGGTCGACGAGGGAGGCGGGCCGCCGGTCCGCGAGCCCGAACCGGTCGAAGAGGGACGGCCCGAACCCGACGGTGAGCGTCAGCCGGGACGGCCTCAGCCCCAGCGCCTCGCCGGTGTCGTCGGGCGGCGCCTCGGCCAGCCCGCCGTAGGCGCCCGCGCCGACCGTGCCGCCCGCGGTCATCCGGCGGGCGGCGGCCGTCCAGTCCTTGAGGAGCCGGACGAACGCGGCCCGGTCGTCGGTCTTCACGTCGAACGCGGCGAAGTGCAGCCGGTCCTGCACGGGCGTGGCGATGCCCGCCTGATGGGCGCCGTGGAAGCCGACCGCGGTGCCCGCCTCGGCGGCGGCCGGGTCGGCGTCCTGGCCGGCCCGGGTCATCGCGACGGCACCGCCGGCCGCGGCGGCGCCGAGCGCGAGCCCGGCACCGCCCCAGCCGATCAGCGCGCGGCGCGAGGGGCTGTGGCCCCCCTGGGTCTCCGTCATCTGCGTCCCCGCCTACTTCACGACCGCGGCGGCGAGCTTGGACAGCGGCTCGGCGAGCGCGTTCACCGCGTCCGACAGCTCCTTGCGCTGCTCCTCGGTGACCTTGTCGTACGAGACGAACTCGTACGAGGCCCGGTCCGAGCGGTACTTGTCGAGCAGGGCGTCGAGCGCCGCGAACTGCTTGTCCAACTCCCCGGTCAGCACCGCGTCGTTCGCCGAGGCGACCGGCTTGAGCAGCTCGTACGCCCGCTGCGCGCCCTCGACGTTGCCCTTGAAGTCGACGAGGTCGGTGTGCGCGTAGCGGTCCTCCTCGCCGGTGACCTTGCCGGTGGCGACCTCGTCGAGCAGCTCCTTGGCGCCGTTGGCCATGGAGGTCGGGGTGATCTCGGCGGTGCCGACCCGCTTCTGCCAGTCCTTCAGGTCGGTGACCAGCTGGTCGGCGAGGGTCTTCTCCTCGGCGCCGATCTTCTTGTCGTGCCAGAGGGACTTCTCCAGGCGGTGCCAGCCGGTCCACTTCTGGCCCTCTTCGAGCCCGTCCTCGCGGACGTCGACCTTGGGGTCGATGTCGCCGAAGGACTCGGCGACCGGCTCGGTGCGCTCCCAGCCGAGGCGGGAGGGGGCGTAGGCCTTCTTGGCGGCCTCCAGGTCGCCGTCCTTGATCGCCTGCGCGAAGGTCTCGACCCGCGGCAGCGTCTCGTCGGCCTGGTCCTGGGCGTACTGGCGGTACTCGGCGACCGCCTTGTCCAGCTTCGGGTCCCGCTTGGCGGTGCTGCCGCCGGTGACCGTCAGCTTCTGGCGCACGCCGTGGCCCTTCATCCCCGGGCGGCAGGCGATCTCGTACGAGCCCGCCTTCACCTCGGCGGTCAGCGTGTACTTGGTGCCCGGGCCGATGTTCTCCTTCTCGGAGACGATCCGGTCGTCCGGGAAGAGGATCTCGACCTCGGTGGCCCGGGAGCCCTTGTTCTCTATCTGGAGGGTGACTTGGCCGGCCGGCACCGACTTGGTCGAGGTGTCGCACGTCGAGTCGGCCGCGGTCACCTGGATCGCGTTGCCGTCCGCGGCATCGCTCTTCGCGGTGCAGGCCGTGAGGGCGGTCAGGGCGGCCACGGCCGTGGCCGCGGTGACGGTGAGGCGGACGGCACGCATGCAGGCTCCAAGCGGGAAGCAGTCTGGTGAGGCTGGCCTAACTTACCTGAGCCTTACCTCACACATACCCGCCCGGACGGTGATTCAGCTCTCACTGAAAGATCACAGACACGGCTTGATCTCGACGACTCAAAATCGCCGCCAAGGGCGGGTAACGGAGGGGTCAAGTCATGCGCCGCGGGACGATCAGGACGGCCCCGGTGCGGGGGTGCGGGAACACCTCGACGGGCTGCTCGTAGACGTCCGACAGCAGGTGTTCGTCGAACACCTCCGCCGGCGGGCCCTCGGCCGCGACGCGCCCCGCGCTGAGGATCGCGACCCGGTGCGCGTAGGCCGCCGCCAGGGCCAGATCGTGCAACACCACGACCACCGCGTCACCGGCGTGCGCCCTTTCCCGGCACAGCCGCAGCACCGACTCCTGATGCTTGAGGTCGAGGGCGGCGGTCGGCTCGTCCAGCAGGAGCAGCGGTGCGTGCTGGGCGAGCACCCGAGCGAGCGCGACCCGGGCGCGCTCCCCGCCGCTCAGCGCGGAGAACGGCCGCAGCGCGAAGCCGGTGACCTCCGTCGCCGCCATCGCCCGGGCCACCGCGAGGTCGTCGTCCGCGGGGGAGGAGGCGTGCGGCGCGCGGCCCATCCGGACCACCTCCGCCACCGTGAAGGGGAAGGACAGCGTCGACGACTGGGGGAGCACGGCCCGGCGCAGGGCGAGTTCGGCCGCGGACCACTGCGGGGCGGGGCGGCCGTGGATGCGTACGACGCCGGCGGCCGGCGCGAGATCCGCCGCGAGGGCGCTCAACAGGGTGGACTTCCCGGCCCCGTTGGGGCCGACGAGGGCGAGGAGTTCACCGGCGCGGGCGGACAGGTCGACGCCGTCCAGCACGGTGCGGGTGCCCAGGCGGACGCGCAGGCCCTCGGCCTCGGCGAGCACGGCACCGGGGACGGCCGGGGCGGGGGCGGCCGGCCTGGCACGCAGCAGTCTCACGGACGAACCCTTTCGATCGAACACCCGAGGGCGCGTCGGCGGACCTGGGCGGTGTGGGCAGGCGGTGGGCGTCATGCCCAACCCCCCTGTCTGCGGCGGGTTCTGCGGAGCAGCCAGAAGAAGAACGGGCTGCCGAGCAGGGCGGTCAGCACGCCGAGCGGAAGTTCGGCGGGCGCGGCGACCGTACGGGCCGTCAGATCGGCGCCGAGCAGGACCAGCGCGCCGAGCAGCGCGCTCGCCGGGATGAGGAAGCGGTGGCCGGGCCCGGCCAGCATCCGCAGCAGATGCGGTACGACGAGGCCGACGAAGGCGATGATCCCGGCGACGCTCACGGCCGCCGCCGTCAGCAGCGCGATGACCAGCACCAGCACGAGCCGCAGCCGCTCCACGTCCACGCCCAGATGCCGTGCGGGCCGCTCGCCGAGCGCCAGCAGGTCGAGCCGGCGGGCGTGGCCCGGGGCCAGGGCGAGCCCGAGCACCGCGCAGGGCAGCACGGCCAGCACCTTGGGCCAGGTCGCCTGGGACAGCGAGCCGAGCTGCCAGAAGGTGATCTGGTTCACGGCGGCGGTGTCCGCGAAGAACAGGAACAGCCCGATCAGCGCGCCCGCGAAGGCGTTCACCGCGATCCCGGTGAGGATCAGCGTCACCACCTCGGTACGGCCGCCGGACCGCGACATCCCGTACACCAGCAGGACCGTGCCAAGACCCGCCGCGAACGCGAACGCCGACACCGTCCAGTCGCCCAGGAAGTCGAGGCCGAACGCGATCGCCGCCACCGCGCCGACCGCCGCGCCCGAGGAGACGCCGATGACGCCGGGCTCGGCGAGCGGATTGCCGAACACGCCCTGCATCAGGGCCCCGGCGCAGCCCAGTGAGGCGCCGACCAGCAGCGCCAGCACGATGCGCGGGAAGCGGACGTTCCACAGGACCGACTCGGCCACCCGGTCGAGCGCGGAGCCGCCGACGCCCATACGGTGCAGCACGGAGCCGAGCACGTCGCCGGTCGGGATCGGATAGGCGCCCAGGCCCGCGGCCACCGGGACGAGCACCAGCAGGGCGGCGATCAGCCCGGCGGTGAGCAGCCAGGCGGTGGAGCGCCCGCGGCGCGCGGGGGGTTCGGCGGTCCGTTCGGCCGGTTCGCCGAGCACGGTCACTCGGCACCGTCCCGGTACAGCTGCGCGACCACCGTGGTGAGCACCTGGTCGGTGCGCGGACCGTAGTTCAGCAGCACCCCGTCCTCGACGGACACGATCCGCCGGTTCATCCCGGCCGGCGTCTGCGCGACGCCCGGGATCTTCACCAGTCCGTCGGTCCCGCCGACCGATTCGAGTCCCTTGGCCATCACCAGGATCGCGTCCGGCGCGGCCGCGGCGAGCGCCTCGGTGGTGATCGCGGTGAAGTCCTTCGTCAGGCCCGACTCGGCCCCGGCGTCGACCGCCCCGGCGGCCTCCAGCAGCGAGGTCGCGCCGGACCCCTTGCCGCCGATGAGGTAGACGGAGGCGGAGCCGCGCAGATAGAGGAAGGCGACCCGGGGCCGTTCGGTGTGGTCCGGGACCGTCCCGCGCACGGCGGCGATCCGCTGCTCGGAGCGCCGGGTCAGTTCCGTCCCGGCGGCCGGGACGCCGAGCGCGCCGGCCACCGCCCGGATGCGCGGGCCCACGTCGTCAAGGCCCCGGGCCGCGGCGACGACGAGCACCGGCACCCCGGCCGCGCGGATCTGGTCCATGGCCTCCTGCGGGCCGCTGGTCTCCTCGGCGAGGACCAGGTCGGGCCGCAGGGAGAGCACGCTCTCCGCGGACACGTCGTGGTTGCGGGTCACCACCGGGAGCTTCGCCGCCTGTTCGAAGGTGGCGGTGATGTCGCGGGCGACGACCCGGTCGCCGAGCCCGAGGGTGAACACGATCTCGCTGAGGCTGCCGGAGAGCGGGACGATGCGCCGCGTCTGGCGCACCGTCACCGTGCCGCCGTCGGCCGAGGCGACGGTGACGGGGAGTTTCGGTGCGGGGGTGTCCGGCAGCGGCTCGACGCGGTCGGCCGTGGTCGTCGTCGAGGTCCCCCCGGTCCTTCCCGGCTTCCCGGTCGCGTCGGCGGCTTCGGGGGAGCCGCCGCAGCCGGTCGCGGCCAGGGTGAGGGCGAGCACGGAGACCAGTGCTCCCGCCAGTCGGGTGCGCAAGCGTCGCACGGTCCTGTCCCGTTCCCTTCGGTTGCTTCCGAAATCTGCAAGGTTGAGCTTAGGTTAGCCTTACCTTTAATCGCTACCGGCTGTCGCATCCGGAGGACCTCCCATGCCCACGCCCCTACGGCACCCGTCTGCCGTGTTGTGCGCGGCCGTTCTGGGAGCGCTGCTGCTCTCGGTCCCCGCCGCGCACGCCGAGAGCCGTACCGTCCAGGGCGGCCGCCTCGACTGGGGCGTCAAATCGTCGTTCCAGAGCTATGTCACCGGGCCGATCGCCAAGGGCAGTTACTCGCTCACCGGCGGCGCGGCCACCGTGGGCAGCAGCCAGTTCCGCTTCCCCTCGGCGACCGGCAGCTACGACGGCGCCACCGGGGCGTTCGCCGCGTCCTTCGCGGGCGGCGTGCACTTCGTCGGCCACCGGAAGAGCGACGGCTCGTACCAGCTCGACCTCACGCTCAGCCGCCCCACCGTCCGGATCTCCGGCGCCACCGGCACGCTCTACCTGGACGTCACCAGCAAGGCGAAGGACACCGGGACGGTCACGACGTCCGCACAGGTGCCCTTCGCCTCCCTCGCCCTCGGCGGTATCGACATGAAGGGCGGCGGCACCGCCGTCGTCCTGAACAATGTGCCCGCCACGCTGACCGCCCAGGGTGCCACGTCCTTCGCCGGGTACTACTCGGCCGGGACCGCCCTCGACCCGGTCAGCCTGGCCGCCGACGTCAAGCCGGCCGCGCGGCCCACACCGACGGCCACGCGTACCCCCACCGCGACCGAGTCGCCCGCGAAGAAGGCGCCGTCGAAGGGCGGCGCGATCGCGGACGGCGCCGTCGACTGGGGGGTGCGCCGCACCTTCCGGGAGTACGTCACCGGCGACATCGCCCGCGGCAAGTGGACGCTGAGCGACGGCGCCCGGGACGGCGGAGCCCTCTTCCGCTTCCCGGCGGGCGAGGGCACCTACCGCAAGGGCGAGCTGACCGCGAGCTTCGACGGCGCCGTACGCTTCACCGGCGAACACGGCCTCGACCTGCGGCTGAGCGGCGTCCGGGTCACCGTCGCGGACGGCCGGGGCACCCTCTACGCCGATGTGAGCGGCGACGACCTCACCGGGAAGAAGATGCCGCTGGTGACCTTCGCCGCACCGGACTTCGCCGCCCGTGACGGACTGGCCTCGGTCACCGAGGCACCGGCGAAGCTCACCGCCGAGGGCGCCCGGGCCTTCGGCGGGATGTATCCGAAGGGCACCGAGATGGACCCGGTCTCGCTGGCCGTCGCCCTCACCGACGACGCCACGCTGCCCGCGCTGCCCGACCTGGGCAGCGTGGCCGACCCGACGCCGTCGGCCACGCCGACCCCGACCCGGGACGCCACGGCGGAGCCGGTCGCGGGCGAATCCGCCGACGGCGGCGCCCCCGTCCTGCCCCTCACCCTCGCGGCGGCCGGCCTGCTGCTGGCCGGTGCGGGCACCGCGGTCGCCGTCCGCAGGCGCCGCGCCCGCCCGGCCGCCGACGAGGACTGACCACCCCGACCCACACCCCGACGAAGGAGACGCAACCTCCCATGCCTGCCACCACCCCAAGGCGCCTCGCCCTCGCCGCCGCCCTCGCGGTCACCCTGGGCGCCGGCGCGTTCACCGCGACCAGCGCCTCGGCCGCCGAAGTCCCGCTCAGCGGTTACGAGTTGACGTGGGGCATCAAGCAGTCGTACCGCACGTACGTGACCAGATTCGCGGCCGGCACCTTCACGCCCGCGGACGGTGCGAGCCAGGCGGCCGACAACGGTGCCTTCACCTTCGTCCGGGGCACCGGCGGCTACGACTCCGACGCGCACACCGTGTCCCTCGGCTTCGAGGGCAGCCTGGCGATCGAGTCCAAGCTGCACGGCTTCGAACTGACCCTCAGCGACGTCAGGTTCGACAGCAAGGACGCCGAGATCACCGCCGACGTCACCCGCGGCGGCAGCACCACGCAGGACGTACCGCTCGCGACGGTCGCCGTCACCCGCCAGATGACGGACATGACGACCACGCTCACCAAGGAGGCCGCGGACGTCTTCGGCAGCGCGGGCTACGAGGGCGCGGCCGGCGACCCGCTGACGGTCGTCCAGACGACGTCCCCGTCCCCCTCCCCGTCGACGTCCGAGACGACCTCGCCGACGCCGTCCCCGACCCCCAGCGCGACCGAGAGCACCTCTCCGTCCCCGTCGGCGACCGGGAGCACGACGCCCTCCCCGACGGCCACGCCCGGCGGTTCCCCCTCCGAACCGGCCCCCGCCCAGGGCGAGATAGCCGACGGCACGCTCGCCTGGGGCGTCAAGGAGTCCTTCCGCAAGTACGTGGTGGACGGCGTGGCCCAGGGCACGATCACGGTGTCCGACGGCGCCACCCAGGCCGACGGCAACGGCGCGTTCACCTTCCCCGACGCGACCGGAAGTTACGACACCGACGCCGGCACCCTCGACGCCGCCTTCGACGGCGCCGTCAACTTCAAGGGCCACGAGAACAACGGGAGTTACGGCCTCGACCTGACCCTCGACGGCCTCCGCGCGACGCTCGACGGCGGTACGGGCGAGCTGACCGCCGATGTCACGAGCCTCGGCGAGAAGTCGGCGGACGTGGTGCTGGCCGACCTGAAGGCGCCCTCGGCGGACCTCACCGCGACGGACGACGTCATCACCGTGAAGGGCGTCACCGCGACGCTCACCGAGGCCGGCGCGAAGGCCTTCGGCGGCTTCTACCAGGCGGGCACCGAACTCGACCCGGTCGACCTGTCCGTGGCCCTGACCGACGACGCCGAACTCCCTTCCGACGACGGTGGTTCGGGCGGCTCGGACATCTCGGGCGGCACCGGCACCTCCGGCGGCACCGGCACGGCGAGCGGCGGCGTCACCGGCTCCACGACCGGCGGCGCGACCGGCAGCCTCGCCACGACCGGCTCGGAGGTCCCGGCGGGCGCACTGGGCGCGGGGGCCGCGCTGGCGGTGGCCGCGGGAACCGGAGTGGTCCTCGCGGTACGCAGGCGTCAGGTGCCGGTACCGGGGAACGCCCGCTCCTGAACCGGACCTGTACAACGGGGCGGCCGGCCGCCGCGACGGCCGGCCGCCCCCGGTGCTTGAATGCCTGGGTGACTGACTACGACGTGCTGCGCGTCTTCTGCGCGCCGAACGGCGGCTACGGCAACGAACTCGGCGTGGTCCGGGACGGCTCGGTGCTGCCCGAGCGGAGCGACCGGCAGGCGTTCGCCGCCAAACTCGGCTTCAGCGAGACGGTGTTCGTGGACGACCCGGAGCGCGGCGTCGTCGACATCTACACCCCCACCCTGCGCCTGCCCTTCGCGGGCCACCCCTGCGTCGGCACGGCCTGGCTGCTCGACGTGCCCGAACTGGTCACGCCCGCGGGGGTGGTCGGCGCCCGGCAGGACGGCGAGTTCAGCTGGATCGAGGCCCGCCCGGAGTGGGCGCCGCCGCGCACGCTGCGCCAGTACGCGACGGCCGCCGAGGTCGACGCCCTGCCGGTGCCCGAGCCCGGCACCTGGATCTACGCCTGGGCCTGGGAGGACGAGGCCGCGGGCCGCGTCCGCGCCCGCGCGTTCCCCGGCCGCGACGACGGAATCGACGAGGACGAGGCGACGGGAGCGGCGGCCCTACTCCTCACGGCCGAACTGAACAGAGCCCTCAACATAACCCAGGGCAAAGGCTCCCAACTCCTGACGGCCCCCCAACCAAACAACTGGATAGAACTAGCAGGCAGAGTAACCCTAGAAACCTAACCCACCCCCGAGCAACCCCGAAAAACCGCAAGCCAACCCTGAACCACGATGATGCGCCCCCCAAAGGGGCGCGAGGAACTGCGCGCCAAGCCACGACGAACCCGCACAAAACCACGAACGTGCCGCCCCCCAGGGGCGCGGGGAACTGCGCGCCAAGCCACAACAAACCCGCACCGAACCACGATGATGCGGCCCCCGAGGGGGCGCGAGGAACTGCGCGCTAAGCCACGACGAACCCGCACCCAACCACGAACGTACCGCCCCCGAAGGGGGCGCGGGGAACTGCGCGGTCGGCTGCAAACAAGCCGTACAGAACCAAAAACATCCACGGCACGCACATTTTCCCCGAACCCAGCGGAGCGCTCACGCGCTGAGAGAAAACTCCGCCCCCAACCCCCGAAACACACCGGAATTCAAAGCGAACGCACCCTGACACTCGGCCACGATCCGCTGCTTCTCCAGATCATCAACCCGCACCGCGTCCAGCAGTTCACGGTACCCACGCTTGAACGCGGCCGGATTGTCGATGCCCTCGAAGACATAGAACCGCACCCCGTCGCCCTTCTTCGCGAAGCCCCACGTCCGCTCCGCCTTGTCGCGGATGATCTGACCACCGGACAGGTCGCCGAGGTAACGGGTGTAGTGGTGCGCGATGTACCCGGCGGGCCACTGCTCCGCGCACTCCCGCACCCGGTCCGCGTAAGCCACCGTGGCGGGCAGCGCGGAGAGCCCGGCGCGCCAGTCGGGCCCGCGCAGATGGGCCAGGTCGTGCTCCAGGGCGGCCAGCCGGAACAGCTCAGGTTTGATGAAGGGGCCGGCCACGGCGTCGGAGGCCAGCTGCTCGGCCCCGGACTCCAGTGCCTCGTACACGAACCACAGCTGCTCGGTGTAGCGGGCGTACGCGTCGACGCCGAGCCTGCCGCCGAGCAGGTCGCTCATGAACGTCGAGGTCTCCGCCTCCACGTGCTGCTCATGGGAGGCGGTGCGGATGACTGTCGAGAAGGACTCCATAGAACGAATCATCTAAGGTTAGCCTTACCTAAGTCAATACTTTTCCCGACGCATTGTCGGTAAAAGAGTAACAAGAAAAGGCCCGCCACCACCCGTGGCGGGCCCCTCGGGCGCTTCCGGGTGCTACGGCAGGGTGAGGATCTCCGCCCCCGAGTCCGTGACCACCAGCGTGTGCTCGAACTGCGCGGTCCGCTTGCGGTCCTTCGTGACCACCGTCCAGCCGTCGTCCCACATGTCGTACTCGTACGTGCCCAGCGTCAGCATCGGCTCGATGGTGAACGTCATCCCCGGCCGCATGACCGTCGTCGCGTGCGGGCTGTCGTAGTGCGGGACGATCAGCCCGGAGTGGAAGGACGAGTTGATGCCGTGGCCGGTGAAGTCCCGTACCACCCCGTAGCCGAAGCGCTTGGCGTACGACTCGATGACCCGGCCGATGACATTGATCTGCCGGCCCGGCCGGACCGCCCTGATCGCGCGGTCGAGGGCCTCCCGGGTCCGCTCCACCAGCAGCCGCGACTCGTCGTCCACGGCGCCGACCGGATACGTCGCGTTGTTGTCGCCGTGCACCCCGCCGATGTACGCCGTCACGTCCAGATTGACGATGTCACCGTCGCGCAGCACCGTCGAGTCCGGGATGCCGTGGCAGATGACCTCGTTGACGCTGGTGCACAGCGACTTGGGGAAGCCTCGGTAGCCGAGCGTCGACGGGTAGGCGCCGTGGTCGCACATGTAGGTGTGCGCCACCGCGTCCAGCTCGTCCGTGGTCACCCCGGGCGCGATGATCTTCGCGGCCTCCGCCATCGCCTGCGCGGCGATCCGGCCCGCGACGCGCATCGCCTCGACCGTCTCGGGGGTCTGCACCTCCGGCCCGGTGTACGGCGTCGGCGCGGGCTTGCCGACGTACTCGGGGCGGCGGATGTTTCCGGGTACCGAACGGGTGGGAGACAGCTCCCCTGGTACGAGCAACGACTGGCCAGACATGCCAGCGAGTCTAACCAGCGGACATGGGGGACCATGTCCCTGGCGAAAGGAGCCGGTCATGGCCCTGTTCAAGAAGCGGACGGTCGGAAAGCCGGGCGAGTGGTACTACTGCCTCGAACACAAGAAGGTCGAGGAGGGGCCGGAGTGCCCGGCCAAGGACCGCATGGGCCCGTACGCCACCCGCGCGGAGGCCGAGCACGCGATGGACACCGCCCGCGAGCGCAACCTGGAGTGGGAGAACGACCCACGCTGGCACGACGCCGCCGGCCGCGCCACCGACGACGACTGACCGCCCGCCTCGGCCCGGCTCTCCCCGCCGCGCCGGTGCCAGGGGCTACCAGGACGCGGGCGGCGGGGCCGTCAGGGTTTCGGTGAGGGCGGTCAGGCGGTCGCGGAAGGTGCGGCGGCCCCGTGGGGAGGGGACCGCGTTCTCGCCGGCCGCCGCGCTCACCAGGTGCTGCACCGTGTCCAGGTCCAGCTCGCCGTCCTCCGGCACCGCCAGCGTCTCCTGCGCCATCGCGGCCAGCTCGCCCCCGCCCGAGCCCAGGGCCAGCACCGTCACCCCGGCCCGCCGCGCGTCGTGCACCCGCTCCAGCAGCGGCGCCGGCTCCCCGGGCGCCACGACGAGCAGCGTCTCGCCCCGCCGCGCCGCCGCGATCCGCCCCGGTCCGACGGCCAGATGCGCGGGATCCGTGGGGCGCGCGTCGTGCCGTACCAGCGTCGGGGCCAGTTCGGGCGTGCCCGACCAGGCGGCCTCGTCCACCAGATGCGCCGCCAGATGCCACGGCTCGTACTCCGGCGTGCCCACCAGCAGCAGACCGCCGCCGTGCGCCACCACCGAGCCGCGCAGTACGCCCCCGAACCGCCGGGTGGCCCCCAACCACTCGGTCCCGGCGAGCACTTCGCGCAACAGCGCCACCCGTACGGCATCCATGCCACCGCATCCTGCCGCAACCGGCCGCTTGTGACGCGGAGTTCACCCTGAATTCGCCCGACCCGGGGAAGGAGCCCAGTCCCTGAGACCGAACCTGAGACGGAACCTGAGACGGAACCTGAGACGGAACCTGAGATCGAAGAGGAGCAGGCCCATGACCGACGTCAGTGTCCCCTTCCGCGCGGGCCACGAGGGCTACGCCGGCTACCGGATCCCGGCCGTGGTCGTCACCCGCCCCGGCACCGTGCTGGCCTTCTGCGAGGGCCGCCGCGACTCCGCGTACGACCACGGCCGTATCGACATCGTGCTGAAGCGCTCCACCGACGGCGGCCGCACCTGGGGCCCGCTCCAGGTCGCCGCGCCGGGCGGCGGGGAACTGGCCGGCAACCCGGCGCCCGTCGTCCTCGGCACCGGCCGGATCCTGCTCGTCCACGTCCGCTCCGCCGCCCGCGCCACCGAGGACGCCGTACGGCGCGGCGAGGTCCCGGACGCGGACGGCCGCCGGGTCTGGGTGCGGCACAGCGACGACGACGGCGCGACCTGGTCCGCGCCCAGGGAGATCACCGCGTCGGTGAAACCGCCCGGCTGGCGCTGGTACGCCACCACCCCCGGCCACGCGCTCCGGCTGAGCACCGGCCGGATCGTCGTCCCCGCCAACCACTCCCTGCCGCCCACCGGCGACGACACCGGCACGGAGCCCCACTACTACGGCGGCCACTGCCTGCTCAGCGACGACGACGGCGCCGGCTGGTACCTCGGCTACCTCGCCGACGACATCACCGGCGACGTCCACGCCAACGAGACCAGCGCCGCCGAACTCCCCGACGGACGCGTCTACTTCAACACCCGTACCGCCTCCCGCACGGCCGCCGCCCGGGCCGACGCCCACTCCGCCGACGGCGGCCGCACCCTGACCGGGCCGTTCCGCCCGCAGCCGGGCCTGCCCGGCCCCGTCTGCCAGGCCGCCGTCCTCCAACTGCGCGCCCCCGACCTGCTGCTCTGTTCCGGCCCCGGCGCCCCCGGCGCCCGCGCCCTGATGACCTTGCGCGTCTCCGCCGACGGCGGCACCACCTGGCGCCCGGCGCACACGGTCGACGACCGGCCCGCCGCCTACTCGGACCTGGCCCGGATCGACACCGCGACCATCGGGCTCCTCTACGAGACCGGCGACCGCGGCGCCTACGAGACGGTCACGTTCCGCCGGGTGCCCGTCACGGCGCTCACCTGACAGCGTGGGCGCACGGCGACGGACGTAGAGTCGGCCGCATGACCTCTACCGACAGTGCACAGCAGCCCACCGTGACACCCGCCGGGACGCCCGCCAAGGACCCCTGGGACCTGCCCGACGTCTCCGGGCTCGTCGTCGGCGTGCTCGGCGGCACCGGACCGCAGGGCAAGGGCCTCGCCTACCGGCTCGCCCGGGCCGGCCAGCAGGTGCTCATCGGTTCGCGGGCCGCCGAGCGCGCCCGGGCCGCCGCCGGTGAACTCGGGCACGGCGTCGAGGGTTTCGACAACGCCGAGACCGCACGCCGCAGCGATGTGGTGATCGTCGCCGTGCCCTGGGACGGCCACGGCAAGACGCTGGAGTCGCTGCGCGGGGAACTGACCGGCAAGCTGGTCGTGGACTGCGTCAACCCGCTCGGCTTCGACAAGAAGGGCGCCTACGCGATCAGGCCCGAGGAGGGCAGCGCCGCCGAGCAGGCCGCCGCACTGCTGCCGGACTCCCGGGTCACCGCCGCCTTCCACCATCTGTCCGCCGTGCTGCTCCAGGACCCGGAGATCGCCGAGATCGACACCGATGTGATGGTCCTCGGCGAGGAGCGGGCCGACGTGGAGATCGTGCAGGCGCTGGCGGGGCGGATCCCGGGCATGCGCGGCATCTTCGCGGGGCGGCTGCGCAACGCCCACCAGGTGGAGTCACTGGTCGCGAACCTGATCTCCGTCAACCGCCGGTACAAGGCGCACGCGGGGCTGCGCATCACCGACGTGTGAGGCGCGCCGGCCCATGGGGGACACTGGTGGCGGTCCGACAGGTCCAGCAGGTCCAGCAGTGTCCCCGACAGGAGCCATCCCCATGTCCCCCTTGCTCCCGCCCGGCCCGACCCGGCGGCTCGCCCTCTACACCCTCGTCGTCTGCGTCCTCGCCGCGGCCGCGGCCGTCGTCTCGTTCGTCCAGGGCAGCTGGCTGGGCATCGTCTGGGTGCTGCTGGCCGGGCTGTCCAGCAACATGTGCTGGTACTACGTGAAGCGGGGCAGGACCGGCCACCGGCCGTCCGTCACGGGCTGACCGAGCAGTAGGCGTTGCTGCCCAGCCAGAAGCGATAGAGCTCATGGCCGCAGTACTGATCAAGGGCGCCGATCCCGAGGCCGCGCAGGATCGCGTCGACCAGGTCGAAGAACGCGCCGTTGAGCGACGGGATCCACAGCAGCGCGAACACGAACAGCAGCCCGAACGGCGCGAACGGCTCCACCTGGCGCTTGATGCCGTACGACAGCCACGGCTCGAGCACGCCGTAGCCGTCCAGGCCCGGCACCGGCAGGAAGTTCAGGATCGCGGCCGTGACCTGGAGCAGCGCCAGGAAGGCCAGCGCGTACCGGAAGTCCCGGGGCACCCCGTCCAGGGCGTCCAGCCAGAACGGCGCCGTGCACACCGCCGCGAACAGCACGTTCGTCAGCGGGCCCGCCGCCGAGACCAGGCTGTGCCGCCAGCGGCCCCGGATCCGGCCGCGCTCGATGAACACGGCACCGCCCGGCAGGCCGATGCCGCCCATGATCAGGAACAGCACCGGCAGCACGATGCTCAGCAGCGCGTGCGTGTACTTCAGCGGGTTCAGCGTCAGATAGCCCTTGCTGCCCACCGTGATGTCGCCGCTGTGCAGCGCGGTGCGCGCGTGCGCGTACTCGTGCAGGCACAGGGAGACGATCCAGGCCGCCGTCACGAACAGGAACACGGCGACGCCCGGCTGCTGGGCGAACCCCGTCCAGGTAGCCCAGCCGGTGACCGCGGTGACGGCGAGCAGCCCGAGGAACACGGGACTGATCCTCCGGTCACTGCGGCGAGTGGTGACGGTGGTCATGCGGCGGGCTCCTGACGGGGCGTGTCGGGCGGGGCGGGGTAGACCGTACCGGTGCTGTGGGGGGAACGTCCCGCGGACCGGTGCGGGTTCCTGGTCCACCGGTGCTCGCGGTCCGGCCTCTTCGGCGTCCCGGGCCCTTCGGCGTCCCGGGCCCTTCAACAACGAGATCGGGATCCCCATGGCGGTCCGGACGCCCGTCCTCGACTCCCCGCCGTTCACGCGGGTGTAAACCCGGAGGCGGCGCCCTGGCGTCTCCGGGGACAATGGACCCCGTGCGCTATCGGATCCTCGGCACCACCCAGGCGCTCCGCCCCGACGGAACTCCCGTCCCGGTCGGCGGGGCGCGGCTGCGTGCCCTGCTCACGGCGCTGGCGCTGCGGCCCGGCCGCACCGCACCGCCGAGCCTGCTGGTCGACGAGGTGTGGGGCGCGGAGCCGCCCGCCGACGCGACCGGGGCGTTGCAGGCGCTGGTGGGCCGGTTGCGGCGGGCCCTGGGCGCCGAGGCCGTCGCCTCCGCGGACGGCGGCTACCGGCTGGCCGCCCCGGCTGACGACATCGACCTGTACCGCTTCGAGCGGCTGACCACCGACGGCCTGCGCGCCCTGGCCGACGGCGACCCGCGGAAGGCGGCCGGTGCCCTCGACGACGCCCTCGCCCTGTGGCAGGGACCGCCGCTCGCCGACCTGCCCGACCGCACCGCCGAGGCGGCCCGCCTGGACGCCCGGCGGCTGGACGCGCTGCGCGCCCGGCACACCGCCGCCCTCGCGCTCGGCCACGCCGAACAGGCGCTGCCCGAGCTGACCGCCCTGTGCGACGGCCACCCCCTGGACGAACCCCTCCAGGTGCTGCGGCTGCGCGCACTGCGTGACGCGGGCCGTACGGCCGAGGCGCTGGCCGGCTACGAGGACGTACGACGGCTGCTCGCCGACCGCCTCGGCTCGGACCCCGGACCTGACCTGCGCGCCCTGCACGCCGAACTGCTGCGGACCGGGGAGCCCACCGGCCGCGCGCCCGGATCCGGCCCGGCCGGCACCGCGGGCGCGCCCGGCGTGCGGCGCCCGAACGGCGGCGGGCCGCAGGCCGGCCCGTCCGGCGGGCGCGGCGGCCCGTCCGGCGGGCGCGGCGGCCCGTCGGTCCCCGGGAACCTGCCCGCCCGGCTCACCTCCTTCGTCGGGCGCGAGGGCGACATCGAGACGATCCGCGGGGACCTCGCGGCGGCCCGGCTCGTGACGCTGCTCGGGCCCGGCGGGGCCGGCAAGACCCGGCTGTCGCTGGAGGCCGCCGAGAGCATGCGGCACACCGTCCCGGACGGGGTGTGGCTCGCCGAACTGGCGCCCGTCGACGGCCCGGCCGCCGTACCGGAGGCCGTGCTCACCGCGATCGGCGCCCGCGAGACCGTGCTGCACGGGGCCGGCGCCGAGGGCATGCGGGCCGTCGGTGACCGGCACGACGACCCCGTCGGCCGGCTGGTCGAGCACTGCGGCAGACGCCGCATGCTGATCGTCCTCGACAACTGCGAGCACGTCGTGGACGCGGCGGCCCGGCTGGCGGCCCGGCTCCTGGAGCGCTGCCCCGGCCTGACCGTGCTGGCCACCAGCCGCGAACCCCTCGGCGTGCCGGGCGAGTTGGTCCGGCCCGTGCAGCCGCTGCCCGAACCGGCCGCGCTCAGGCTGCTCGCCGACCGGGGCGCCGCGGCCCTGCCCGGCTTCCGCGTCGAGGCCGACGAGGAGACCCGGGCGGCCTGCGCCGAGATATGCCGGCGCCTCGACGGGCTGCCCCTCGCCATCGAGCTGGCCGCCGCCCGGCTGCGCCTGATGACGCCCCGTCAGATCGCGGACCGGCTCGACGACCGCTTCCGGCTGCTCACCTCCGGCAGCCGCACCGTACGGGCCCGCCAGCAGACCCTGCGGGCCGTCGTCGACTGGTCCTGGGACCTGCTGGACGAGGACGAACGGGACGTGCTGCGCCGGCTGTCGGTCTTCGCGGGCGGCTGCGACCTCGCCGCCGCCGAGGCCGTCTGCGGCCCGGTCGCCCTCGACGCGCTCGGCTCTCTCGTCGACAAGTCCCTCGTGGTGGCGGCCCCGGCCGCCGACGGCACGATGCGCTACCGGCTCCTGGAGACCGTCGCCGAGTACGCGGCCGAACGGCTCGAGCAGGCCGGACAGCGCCCGCAGGCCGAGCGCGACCATCTGACGTACTACCGCGAACTCGCCCGCACCACCGACCCGTTGCTGCGCGGCTCCGGCCAGCGCGCGGCCATCCGACGGCTGGAGCTGGAGTACGAGAACCTGCGCACGGCCCTGCGCCGCGCGGTCGCCGCGCGCGACGAGCAGGAGGGCCTCAGCCTGGTTCTCTCCCTGGTCTGGTACTGGCAGATGCGCGATCTGCGCGGGGAGTCCCGGCACTGGTGCAGCGAGGTCATGGCCCTCGGCCCCGACCCGTTCAGCGAACCCGTTCGCCCCGCCCAGCCGGTCTGGCAGCGCTGCACCGACATCCCGCCCCCGCTGACCGGCGAACTCCTCACCGAGGCCCGGCGCGGTGTCCACCTCGCCCATGTGGCCGCCATGGAGGCCGAGGTGGACGCCCTGGACAGCCCCGGGACCCTGGAGAAGCTGCACACCATCTCCCGGACCTACGCGCCCGGCCTCCCGCAGGCCTGCCGCGCCCCCGGGATGGTCTGGGCCTACGCCGTGGTCCTGACCGGTGACATCGAGCGGCTGCACCTGATCCTGGACGCCTCTGTGCGCGTCTGCCGGGAGACGCCGGGCTACGAGTGGGACCTCGCCTGCGCCCTCCAGCTCCGTGCCGGCATGCGCGCCAACCGCACCGCCTGGGCGGGCGACGCCGTGCGCGACGCCGACGAGGCCCTGGAGATCTACCGGCGCCTCGGGGACGACTGGGGCACCGCGGAGGCGCTGTCCGCGCGCGGTGAGGGCCATGAACGAAAGGGCGAGTTCGAGGCCGCCGCGGCCGACTACACGGCGGCCATCGAGCACGCCGAACTCCTCGGCGCCCGCGCCCAGATGGCGGTGCTGTCCGCCCGGCTCGGTGGCGTGCTCATCGAAGCGGGCGAGACGGAACGCGGCGAGCGGCTGCTGCGCGAGGTGCTCGCCCGTGAGGACAGCGCCGGCAACGACGCGCTGCCCGCCGCCCGGATCTTTCTCGCGGGCTGGCTCGCCGCGGACGGCCGCGTCGCCGAGGCGCGCGAGCAGCTCCGGCTGCTCCGTGCGGAGTTCAAGATCGCGCACTTTATCGTGTTCGACACCATGCTCCTGGGCCAGGAGGCCTGGGTGGACGCCGTCGACGGCCGGCACGAGGAGGCCCTGGACAAGATCCGCACCTCGCTGCGGCAGTGCGCCGAACCGCTGGCCCGGGTGATCGTCCCGCAGCTCTCGTCCGTCAACCTGACCGTCGCCGCGGTGTCCCTGGCCCGCGTCGACGGCGGCAGCCGTGCCGCGGACGCCGCCCGCTGCCTGGGCGCCGCCGACGCGCTGCTGCCTGTCGGTCATTTCGCGGCGGGTATGGAGCGTGCGGTGCGCGGCCGGGCGCGGGAGGGGATCCGGGCGGTGCTCGACGAGGCGGCGTATCGGTCCGCGTACGAGGAGGGCGGTGGCCTCTCTCTGGCGGAGGCCACCGCGTTGGTCTGACCCGCGCCCCGGGCGGGGCCCGCTGTCTGGAGGCTGCCGATGCGCTGCTGCCCGTCGGCCATTCGAGCCGCGTACGCGGAGGGCGGTGGCCTCTCCCTCGCGGAGGCCACCGCTCTGGTCTGAGCGTGTGTCAGCTCTTGGTGCGGAACTTGTGGATCGCGACCGGTGCCATCACCGCCGTGATCAGCACCGACCAGGCGAGCGTCACCCACAGGTCGTGCGCGACCGGCCCGCCCACCATCAGTCCGCGGGCCGCGTCCGCGAGCGAGGACAGCGGGTTGTAGTCGGTGAACGTCCGCAGCCAGCTGGGCATCGAGTCCGTCGGCGCGAAGATCGACGAGCCGAACTGCAGCGGGAACAGCACCAGGAAGCCCATCGCCTGCACGGACTGCGCGTTCTTCATGACCACGCCGAGGGTGATGAACACCCACATGATCGCCGAGGCGAACGCCGCGGACAGCCCGACGGTCGCGAACAGCCCCGGCCAGTCGGTGATCCGGAAACCCACCGCGACGGCGACGATCATCAGCACCGTGGTCGCGAACAGCATCCGGACCAGCTCCACCGCGATCTTGGCGAACAGCACCGAGCCGCGGCCGATCGGCAGGGCCCGGAAGCGGTCCATGACACCGCTGTTGAAGTCCTGGTTGAAGCCGGTCCCCACGCCCTGGGACAGGGTCATGCTGGTCATGGCGAGCATGCCGGGGATGACGTACTGCACGTACCCGTCCTGCCCGCCGCCGAGGGCCTGCCCGATCGAGCCGCCGAAGACGTACACGAACAGCAGGGTGAAGACGACCGGCATCAGCAGGGCGTCGAACATCGACTCCGGGTCCTGTCGGATCCACAGCAGGTTGCGGCGGATCAGCGCGCCCGTGTGCCGCAGATGGCCGCGCAGCGGGATCCGGGCGTCGGCGGTCAGCGGGGTGACGGAGCTCATACGGCGACCTCCTGGCGGGTGTCGGCGGGCTCGGGGTCCTGCGGGGCACTGGCGCGGTGGCCGGTGAGCGACAGGAACACCTCGTCCAGGCTGGGGAGTTCGGTGGTGATCGAGGAGATGGTGATGCCGCGCGCGGTGACCGCGCCGACCACGGCGGTCAGCTGCTCGTCGCTGAGGATCGGCACCAGCAGGCTGCCGGCCTCGCTGTCCACGGTCGTCGTGGCGAGCCCGGTGATGCCCAGGTCGTCGAGCATCCCGGCGAGCGGGTGCAGCTCCAGCGGGTCGGCGGGCCTGACCCGCAGCGTCCGGCCGCCGACGCGGGCCTTCAGCTCCTCGATGCCGCCGTTCGCGATGACCTTCCCGCGGTCCACGACGGTCAGCTCGGAGGCCAACTGCTCGGCCTCCTCCATGTACTGAGTGGTCAGCAGGACGGTGACGCCGTCCCCGACCATGGTCTTGACCTCATCCCACACCTCGTTGCGGGTACGGGGGTCGAGGCCGGTGGTCGGCTCGTCGAGGAACAGCACCTCGGGCCGCCCGATCATGGAGGCGGCCAGGTCGAGCCGCCGCCGCATGCCGCCGGAGTAGGTGCCCGCGGGCCGCTTGGCCGCCTCGGTGAGCGAGAACCGCTCCAGCAGTTCGTCGGCGCGGGCGCGGGCGTCCCGGCGGGACAGGTCGAGGAGGCGGCCGATCAGATACAGGTTCTCGCGGCCGGAGATCTTCTCGTCCACGGAGGCGTACTGCCCGGTCAGGCCGATCACCCGGCGCAACTGCCGGGGCTGGCGTACGACGTCGTAGCCGGCGACGGTCGCGCGGCCGGAGTCGGGGGCCAGCAGGGTGGACAGGATCCGTACGATGGTGGTCTTGCCGGCCCCGTTCGGCCCGAGCACACCCATCACGGTGCCCTCGCGCACATCCAGGTCCACACCGTCCAGCGCCTTGGTCTCGCCGTAGTGCTTGACCAGCCCCCGTACGGTCACGGCGTCGCCACGGCCGCTGGGCTTGTTGTCGATTCGCGTCATGCCGAAGAAGGTGCCAGCCCCCACCGACAAACGACCGACAGCACACCGACACCCCCGCGCTGCACGGCCGGACGGCCCGCCGACGGGGGAAGATCGGCGGGCCGTCCTGGTGGTGCCGTGGTGGTCCGGGGCGGGTCCGCCGCCTAGCCGCCTAATGGACGGAGTGCTCCTCCTGGGGGAACGTTCCGCCGACGACGTCCTCGGCGAAGGCCTTGGCCGCGTCGCCCATGACGGCCCGCAGATCGGCGTACTTCTTCACGAACTTCGGGACCCGGCCGCCGGTGAGGCCCAGCATGTCGGTCCACACCAGCACCTGCGCGTCCGTCTCGGGTCCGGCGCCGATGCCGACGGTCGGGATGTGCAGCACCCGGGTCACCTCGGCCGCCAGCTCCGCCGGCACCAGCTCCAGCACCACCGCGAACGCGCCCGCGTCCTGTACGGCCTTCGCGTCGCGCAGCAGCTGCTGGGCCGCCTCCTCGCCGCGCCCCTGTACGCGGTAGCCCATGGAGTGCACGGACTGCGGGGTCAGGCCGATATGGGCCATGACCGGGATGCCGGACTCCACCAGCAGCCGGATCTGCTCGTGCGAGCGCTCGCCGCCCTCCAGCTTGACGGCGCCGACCCCGGCCTCCTTCACCAGCCGGGTCGCCGAGCGCAGCGCCTGCACCGGGCCCTCCTGGTACGAGCCGAAGGGCAGGTCGCCCACGATCAGAGCGCGCTGGGTGCCGCGCACGACCGCGGCCGACAGCATGGTCATCTCGTCGAGGGTGACGGGCACGGTGCTCTCGTACCCGAGGTGGCAGTTGCCCGCCGAGTCGCCGACCAGCATCACCGGGATGCCGGCCTCGTCGAAGACGGACGCGGTCATGGCGTCGTAGGCCGTGAGCATGGGCCACTTCTCGCCCCGCTCCTTGGCGAGGGCGATGTCGCGGACGGTGATGCGGCGCGTGCCCTTGCCCCCGTACAGCGCTTTGCTGCCGTCGGAGGGCTTGGTCTGGGCAGCCGAAAGCTGCGTCATGGCAACGGCTCCTTCAGTCATCTCGAAGCGCCCTGACGGCGTCTCCGGATCGTGTCCATGGTGGCATCTCGTGCCAGGGACGGCCAGGGGACCCCCGTGTGTTCCCCTCGGCATCCCGGCACCGGCCCGGCGGGGTAAGGTCTGGGCAAAGGAATAAGATACGAGACGGTTCCGTATCGAAATGGTCCTAGAGTCGTTCCCATGACAACTCCTGCCGTCCCCGCCTCCCGGATATCCGAAGAGGTGCACCGGCGCCGCTGGGCCATCCTCGGCGTCCTGATGCTGAGCCTGCTGATCGTGGTACTGGACAACTCGATCCTGAACGTCGCGGTCAAGACGATCTCCATGCCCGCGCCCACCGGTCTTGGCGCCACCCAGAGCGAGATCGAGTGGGCCATCAACTCCTACACCCTCGTCTTCGCCGGCCTGCTGTTCACCGCGGGCCTCGTCGGCGACCGGATCGGCCGCAAGAAGATCCTGCTCGGCGGCCTCGTCGTGTTCGGCATCGGCTCGGCCCTGGCCGCCGAGTCCGGCTCCCCGGGCGAGCTCATCGCCTACCGCGCGCTCATGGCGCTCGGCGCCGCCTTCGTCATGCCCGCCACCCTCGCCGTGCTCATGAACGTCTTCGAGCGCGAGGAGCAGCCCAAGGCCATCGGCATCTGGGCGGGCGGCGTCGGACTCGCCATCGCCATCGGCCCGATCACCGGCGGCGCGCTGCTCGACCACTTCTGGTGGGGCTCCGTCTTCCTCATCAACGTGCCGATCGTGATCCTCGCGGTCGCGCTGATGGTCTGGCTCGTGCCCGACTCGCGCGACCCGAAGCCCGGCCGTGTCGACCCCGTCGGCGTCGTGCTCTCCGTGATCGGCCTGGTCCTGCTCGTCTACGGCATCATCAAGGGCGGCGAACTCGCCGACTTCACCGACCCGACCGTGCTGGCCACCGTCGCCGCCGGACTCGCCGTCCTGGTCGCCTTCGTCCTCTTCGAGAAGCGCAGCGACCACCCGTCCCTCGACGTCACGTACTTCAAGAACAAGGTCTTCTCGGCCGCCATGAGCGCCATCGCGCTGGTCTTCTTCGCGCTGATGGGCGTGACGTTCTTCGGCGTCTTCTACACCCAGAGCGTGCGCGGCTACTCGCCGCTGGAGTCCGGCTTGCTGATGCTGCCGCTGGCCGTCGCGCAGATGATCTTCGCGCCGCGCGCCCGGCTGGTCGTCGACCGGTTCGGCAACCGGGCCACCACCACGGCCGGGCTGATCCTGATCGCCGCGACCCTGGCCGTCTTCGCCACCTTCGAGGCGGACACCCCGATCTGGCTGCTGGAACTGGTCTTCTTCCTGATGGGCACCGGCATGGCGCACATCATGACGCCGACCTCCGTCGTCATCATGCAGGCCCTGCCGCGCGAGAAGGCCGGGTCCGCCTCCGCGCTGAGCAACACCTTCCGCCAGGTCGGCGGCGCCCTCGGCATCGCCGTCCTCGGCTCGGTGCTGTCCGCCGCGTACCGCAGCGGCATCGAGGACAAGCTCGGGCCGGTGCCGGCCGGACTGCGGGACACCGCGGCCGGGTCCATCGAGGCCACCCTCGGCGTCGCCGCCAGGCTCGGCCCGCAGGGCAAGGCGCTGGTCGGCCCCGCCAACGACGCGTTCCTGCACGCCATGCACGTCACCGCGCTGTGCGGGACCGGTGTCGCGCTGCTCGGCGCCCTGGTGGTGGCGCTCTTCCTGCCGGGCCGGCCGCCGGCCGATCAGCAGGGCGAGCGGGAACAGGAGTTGATCGCCGCCGCGGACTGAACGGTCCGCGCGCGTCCGGAGAGGCAACAGGGGGGAAGGAGGCTGCTGCGGGACAATTCCCGCAGCACAGCGAAAGGACGCAGTGACGTGAGCCTTGCCGACAGCCGCCCGCAGCAGCGCGGCCCCGCCCGGGGCCGTCCGCGCAGCGAAGCCGTGGAACGCGCCATCCTGGAAGGTGTGATGAAGCTCCTGGAGGACGGCGTGTCCCTCGCCGAGCTGTCCATCGAGCGGATCGCCCGTACGGCCGGCGTCGGCAAGGCCACGATCTACCGCCGCTGGAGCGGCAAGGAGGAACTGTTCGTCGACGTCATGCGCGCCGCCGAGCCCCCCGACCCCGAACTCCCCGGCACCTCCATGCGCGACGACCTGGTCGTGCTGCTCGAATCGATGCGCCTGCGCGGCCTGGCCAACCGCTCCTCGGCGATCATGCACAACGTCCACGCGCAGATGAAGAGCAGCCCCAAGATCTGGGCCGCCTACAACACCAGCGTGATAAGGCCCCGGCGCGAGCGGGGTCTGGAGATCCTGCGCCGCGGGCAGCGCGACGGCGAACTCCGCTCCGACATCGACCTCGAACTGGCCAACGACATGTTCGTCGGACCCATGCTCGTCCGCGCCGTGCTGCGCCCCGACATGGAACTTCCCGAGGGTCTCGCGGAGCGGATCGTCGACACCGCGCTGGCCGGCCTACGGCCCGTCAGCCCGCCCGGCGGATAGCCCGAATGTGCGCGTTTCGTCACAGTCCACACCCGCCCCGGAAGCCACCGGAACTCCCGGCACCCGCCTGGTCGTCCTCGACTTCCGTACGGCCGTCATGGGACGGCGAGAACGGAGCCGATCATCCCCTAGGGTCGTAACCCAGGGGGACGACGGTGTGCACGGCAAGTTGTGAGGCGACGGTATGGCGCAGCAGGCGTACGTGACGGAGACGGACGACGGCGGCTCGGGTCCCGAGCAGCGGGGCTCCTGGTTCCGGCGTCTGTTGCTCCGCCTGCGCCACGGCTGGCGTGACCGGGGCATCTGGCGCCGCGGCATCGTCCTCGCCGCGCTCGCCCTGCTCCTCGCCCTGGTGATGCTGCTGCACTCGCACATCCCCAACACCGTGGGCAACCTCGGCAGCCTCACCGAGACCTTCCTGCCCTGGCTGGGCCTGCTCGTCCCGGTGCTGCTGGTGCTCGGGCTCGTCCGCCGGTCGGCGACCGCGCTGATCATGCTGGTGCTGCCGTCCGTGGTGTGGCTGAACGTCTTCGGCGGGCTGCTCACCGACCGCACGGTCGGCGGGGGCGATCTGGTGGTCGCCACGCACAACGTCAACGCCGACAACCCGGACCCGTCCGGCACCGCCCGCAACGTGGCCGCCTCCGGCGCGGACGTGCTGGCGCTGGAGGAGCTGAAGGCGTCCGCCGTCCCGGTGTACGAGAAGGCGCTGGCGGCGACGTACAAGTACCACTCGGTCGTCGGCACGGTCGGGCTGTGGAGCAAGTACCCGATGACCGCGGTCCGGTCCGTCGACATCGAGCTGGGCTGGAAGCGCGCCATGCGTGCCACGGTCGCGGCGCCCGACGGCCGGGTCGCGGTGTACGTCGCCCATCTGCCCTCGGTGCGGGTGAAGGTGGCGTCCGGATTCACCGCCCGGCAGCGGGACAAGAGCGCCGACGCGCTGGGCGAGGCGATCGCCGACGAGTCGCTGCAGCGGGTCGTGCTGCTCGGTGACCTGAACGGTACGATGAACGACCGCTCGCTCACCGCCGTCACCTCCCAGATGCGCTCCACGCAGGGCGCGGCGGGCAGCGGGTTCGGGTTCAGCTGGCCGGCGTCCTTCCCGATGGCGCGGATCGACCAGATCATGGTGAAGGGGGTCGAGCCGGAGAGTTCGTGGACGCTGCCGAGGACGGGCAGCGACCATCTTCCGGTGGCGGCCCGTGTGAAGGTCGACATGTCCGCTTAACCCGCCGGAATACTGAGCCTGCGATGCTTTGTTCCGAAGCTGAACATAAGCTGTCCCGCTCCCTTCTTCGAAAGGCACAGGCTCCTTCATGCCCCTGGCCCTGCTCGCCCTCGCCGTGGGCGCCTTCGGCATCGGTACGACCGAGTTCGTGATGATGGGCCTGCTGCCCGACGTCGCGGACGACCTGCACATCTCCCTCCCCACCGCCGGGCATCTGGTCTCCGCGTACGCGCTGGGCGTCGTCATCGGCGCCCCGCTGCTCGCCGCGGTCACCGCGCGGATGTCCCGCCGTACCGTCCTCATCGGCCTCATGGCCCTGTTCGTGGTGGGCAACGTGCTGTCCGCCCTCGCCCCCGGCCAGGAGTCCCTGCTGGCCGCCCGGTTCCTCAGCGGCCTGCCGCACGGCGCGTTCTTCGGCGTCGGCGCCGTGGTCGCGACGACCATGGCCGCCCCCGAGCGCCGGGCCCGCTCGGTCTCGCTGATGTTCCTCGGCCTGACCTTCGCCAATGTCGCGGGCGTCCCGGCGGCGACCCTGGCCGGCCAGCACTTCGGCTGGCGGGCGACCTTCCTCGGGGTGAGCGTGATCGGCCTGGCGGCCATCGCCTCCCTCGCCCTGCTGATCCCGCCCGACCACACCCACGCCCCCGCGACCGGCCTGCGCGGCGAACTGGCCGCCCTGCGCTCGGTGCCGGTGTGGCTGGCTCTCGGTACGACCGTGGCGGGCTTCGGCGCGCTGTTCGCCGCGTACAGCTATGTCACACCGATGCTCACGGACGCGGCCGGGTTCGCCGAGTCCGGGGTGACGCTGCTGCTTGCGCTGTTCGGTGTGGGCGCGACGGTGGGCAATCTGCTCGGCGGCCGGCTCGCCGACCACGCGACGCGCGGCACGCTCTTCGGCGGGCTCGCCTCGCTGGTGCTGGTCCTGGCGCTGTTCCCGGTGCTGATGCGGGCGGAGTGGAGCGCGGCGCTCGCGGTGGCCCTGCTCGGCACGGCCGCGTTCGTCACGGGCTCGCCGCTGCAGCTGATGGTCATGGAGAAGGCGGCGTCGGCACCCTCCCTGGCGTCCTCGGCCAACCAGGCGGCCTTCAACCTGGCGAACGCCGGGGGAGCGTGGATCGGCGGCCTGGCGCTGGCCGCGGGCTTCGGCGTGACCTCACCGGCGGTCGCTGGGGCGGCGCTCGCGGTGCTGGGGCTCGGGGTGGCCGGGGTGGCTTATGCGGTGGACCGTCGCCGTGGCCTGCCGGCCGCTCGGGAACACCTGGTCGCGTCCCATGTTCCGGATCAGCAGGAGTCGGTGCGGCCGTGAATCTGGGCGGGGTGTGTTGTGGCTGGGCGTGTGGTTCCCTGCGGCTGCGCCTTCGGCGCGGGGGTGGGGGGGGGTGCGTTGTGGCTGAGTGGTTGGGGGTGGCTGCGGGTTCGTTGTGGCTGGGTGCGCAGTTCCTCGCGCCCCTGTCGGGGCGCGTTGGTGGCTGCGGGTTCGTCGTGGCTGAGCGCGCAGTTCCCCGCGCCCCTATCGGGGTGCTGTTGGTGGGTGGCTGCGGGTCCGTTGTGGCTGGGCGTGCAGTTCCTCGCGCCCCTGTCGGGGCGCGTTGGTGGCTGCGGGTTCGTCGTGGCTGAGCGCGCAGTTCCCCGCGCCCCTATCGGGGTGCGTTGGTGGCTGCGGGTTTGTTGTGGTTGGGCGCGCAGTTCCTCGCGCCCCTTTCGGGGCGCCGCCTGCCCCGCGTTGGAACCGGCGGAGCTATTCTCGCCAGCTGTTGGTGATGGGGAGGCGGCGGTCCTTGCCGAAGCCCTTGGCTGAGGTCTTTGTGCCCGGTGGGTACTGGCGGCGCTTGTACTCCGCCGTGTCCACCATGCGCAGCGTCCTGGTGACCAGCTCCGGGTCGAAGCCGACGGCGACGATCGTGTCGGCGCCCTTGTCGTGGTCGACGTACAGGTCGAGGATCGCGTCCAGGACCGGGTAGTCCGGCAGCGAGTCCGTGTCGACCTGGCCGGGGCGCAGTTCGGCGCTCGGCGGCTTGGTGATGGAGTTCTCCGGGATCGGCGGGGTCTCGCCGCGCTCGGCCGCCGCCCGGTTGCGCCACTCGGCGAGCCGGAACACCGATGTCTTGTACACGTCCTTGATGGGGCCGTACGCGCCCACCGAGTCGCCGTACAGCGTCGAGTAGCCGACCGCCAGCTCCGACTTGTTGCCGGGAGCCAGGACGATCTGGCCCTCCTGGTTGGAGATCGCCATCAGCAGCGTGCCGCGCAGCCGTGACTGGAGGTTCTCCTCGGCCAGCCCGGTCAGCTCGGTCGACGCCATGTACGCGTCGAACATGGGGGCGATCGGGACGGTCCGGAAGTTGAGGCCGGTGCGCCGGGCCAGCTCGGCCGCGTCGTCCTTGGAGTGCTCCGAGGAGTACTTCGACGGCATGGACACGCCGTACACATGCTCCGCGCCCACCGCGTCGCAGGCGATCGCCGCCACCAGCGCCGAGTCGATCCCGCCGGACAGACCGATCAGCACGGACCGGAAGCCGTTCTTGCGCACATAGGCGCGCAGGCCGGTCACCAGCGCCTGGTAGACCTCCTCGTCGTCGTCGAGGCGGTCCGCGTAGCCGCCGGTCCGCTCCGGCGGGTACGCGGGCAGCGGGTCCGCGGAGAGGATCACCCGGTCGATGCGCAGGCCGTCGTCCACCACTCCGGTGGGCGGCTGCGCGGAGGCCGCGGGCAGGTCCAGGTCCAGCAGCACACAGGTCTCCTCGAACTGCGGCGCCCGCGCGATCACCTCGCCGTCGGCGTCGACGACGATCGAGTCGCCGTCGAAGACCAGCTCGTCCTGGCCGCCGATCATGGCGAGGTAGGCGGTCGTGCACCCCGCCTCCTGGGCGCGCTTGCGCACCAGCTCAAGACGGGTGTCGTCCTTGTTGCGCTCGTACGGGGAGGCGTTGACGGACAGCAGCAGGCCCGCGCCCGCCGAGCGCGCGGCGGGCACCCGGCCGCCGTCCTGCCACAGGTCCTCGCAGATGGCCAGGGCGACATCGACGCCGTGCACCCGCACCACCGGCATGGTGTCGCCGGGTACGAAGTAGCGGAACTCGTCGAAGACGCCGTAGTTCGGCAGGTGGTGCTTGGCGAAGTTCAGGGCGACCGCGCCGCGGTGCAGCACCGCCGCCGCGTTCTGCGGGGCACCGGCCGGCTGGCCGTACCTCGGCTGGGCGCTCTCGCTGCGGTCCAGGTAGCCGACGATCACCGGCAGCTCCCCGAGGCCCTCCTCCGCGAGCCGCGCCGCGAGCGAGCGCAGCGCGGCCCGGGACGCCGTCACGAACGACGATCTGAGGGCCAGGTCCTCGACGGGGTATCCGGTCAGCACCATCTCGGGGAACGCCACGAGATGCGCTCCCCGCTCGGCGGAGTGCCGGGTCCAGCGGAGGATCGTCTCGGTGTTTCCGGCGAGGTCGCCGACGCGCGAGTCGATCTGGTTGAGGGCGAGACGAAGTTGAGGCACCCGCCCAGTGTAATCGTCAGAGCGACGCGATGGGGGTGGCACGGAGTGTGGTGCACCCCACGCCGGTCACGTCGTCGTAGCCCCGTACGGCCTTGAGCGAGCTGTCCCGGTGATCAGGAACGGGGCGCCGCTCCGCGCTTCTTCAGCATGTCGTCCATCAGCGCGATCTCGGACTGCTGCGCCTCGACCATGCCCTGCGCGAGCCGCTTCTCCACCCCGACCGTGCACCGGGTGACACACCCCTCGGCCATGTGCACACCGCCCTTGTGGTGGTCCGTCATCAGCTGGAGGTAGAAGACCTCCGCCTGCTCGCCCGACAGCGTGCCCAGCTTCGTCAGCTCGGAGTTGGTCGCCATGCCCGGCATCAGCGCGCCGTCCTTGCCGGCGGGCATGCCGCCCATGCCCATCCAGGTCATCGGCGGCTCGGCCGACACCTTCGGCAGCCCCCACAGATCCAGCCAGCCGATCAGCATGCCCCGCTGGTTGGCCTGCGTCTGCGCGATGTCGTAGGCGAGCCGCCTGACCTCCTCGTCCTTCGTGCGGTCGCGCACGATGTACGACATCTCGACGGCCTGCTGATGGTGGACCGCCATGTCCCGCGCGAACCCGGCGTCCGCGGACTCGGCGCCCGGTACCGCCGTGCCGGAGCCGCCGTCCTCGGCGACCGCGTAGGTGATCGCGCCGGCCGCGACCAGCGCCGCCGCCGCGGCCCCGGCGACCCAGGCTATGTGCCCCTTCACCGCGCCGCCCTCACTTCATCGTCCCGCCGGTGCACGAGGCACCCGGCTCGGGCGTCTGCTCGCCCTGTACATACGTCGAGAAGAACGTGGCCACCGCCGGGTCGTCCGCGCTCTTCACGGTCAGCTGGTGGCCCCACGCCGACAGCATCAGCGGGGCCGCCTGGTCCTCGTACGGGCTCATCAGCGAGTACGGGGTCTGCTTCACCTTGGCCGCGAGCGCGTCCACGTCCGCCTTCTGCGCAGCGGCGGTGTACGTCACCCAGACCGCGCCGTGCTCCAGCGAGTGCACCGCGTTCTCGTTCTTCACGGCCGAGGTGTAGACATCGCCGTTGCAGTTGAGCCACACCGGGTTGTGGTTGCCGCCCACGGGCGGCTGCATCGGGTACGTCACGCTCTTCTCCACGTGGTTGCGCGCCAGGTCGCCCTTCCAGGTGCGCACGCCGTCCGCGCCGGTCGTGAAGCGCCCCGAGTCGCCGGCGTTCTTGGCGTCGTCCGACGCGCTGTTCGTGGAGTCGGACTGTGCGTTCACGAGGACGACACCGCCGACGACCAGACCGGCGACGACGACCACGCTCGCGGCGACGGTGAGCAGCCGGTTGCGGCGCTCGCGGGCGCGCTCGGCCCGCTGCATCTCCGCTATGCGGGCCTTGCGCGCCGCGCTGCTGTTGTTCTTGGCGGAACCCATGAGGCGTGTCCTTCTGGGGGAAAGGGTCGGGGGCGTGGTACGGAGGTGGCGCTCGCTGATCGTAATGGGCGGGGGGTGGCGTTTCGTAGGGCGGGCACAGGAATCGGGGGGACGCCAGGGAATCGAAGCGCGCGTACATGCCGCCTCGGCGACGCGCACCAAAACGGGCGGGAACGATCGGGATCGGCCATTACGGATGGCGGTCCGGACAGGCAAGATGGGCGGCAGAGCAGTACACCAGCCGGACCCGGCGCGTTCAGCGCGAGGTCGGCCGGGCGATCAAGGTCCGCAACGCGCATGAAATGGTGTTGTGGTGGGATGCTCAGGTGCCCGACCGCCTCCGGTGGCACCGGGGAGAGGCGGCCTGACCAGCAAGGATGGGGAAGCGGAAGATGGACAAGCAGCAGGAGTTCGTGCTCCGGACCTTGGAGGAGCGCGACATCCGGTTCGTACGCCTGTGGTTCACGGACGTGCTGGGCTTCCTCAAGTCCGTCGCCGTGGCCCCCGCCGAGCTTGAACAGGCGTTCGACGAGGGCATCGGCTTCGACGGCTCCGCCATCGAGGGCTTCGCCCGGGTCTACGAGTCCGACATGATCGCCAAGCCGGACCCGTCCACCTTCCAGGTGCTGCCCTGGCGCGCCGAGACCCCCGGCACGGCCCGCATGTTCTGCGACATCCTCATGCCGGACGGCTCCCCGTCCTTCGCCGACCCCCGATACGTGCTCAAGCGCGCCCTGGCCCGCACCTCCGACCTGGGCTTCACCTTCTACACCCACCCGGAGATCGAGTTCTTCCTGCTGAAGGACCGCCCGCTCGACGGCTCCCGGCCCACCCCGGCCGACAACTCCGGCTACTTCGATCACACCCCGACCAACGTCGGCATGGACTTCCGCCGCCAGGCGATCACCATGCTGGAGTCGATGGGCATCTCGGTCGAGTTCTCCCACCACGAGGGCGCCCCGGGCCAGCAGGAGATCGACCTGCGCTACGCCGACGCGCTCTCCACGGCCGACAACATCATGACGTTCCGCCTGGTCATGAAGCAGGTCGCGCTGGAACAGGGGGTGCAGGCGACGTTCATGCCGAAGCCGTTCAGCGAGCACCCCGGGTCCGGCATGCACACCCACCTCTCCCTCTTCGAGGGCGACCGGAACGCGTTCTACGAGTCGGGCGCGGAGTACCAGCTCTCCAAGGTCGGCCGCTCCTTCATCGCCGGGCTGCTCCGGCACGCGGCGGAGATCTCCGCGGTCACCAACCAGTGGGTCAACTCCTACAAGCGCATCTGGGGCGGCTCCGAGCGCACGGCGGGCGCCGGCGGCGAGGCCCCCTCGTACATCTGCTGGGGCCACAACAACCGCTCGGCCCTGGTCCGGGTGCCGATGTACAAGCCGGGCAAGACGGGCTCCGCGCGCGTGGAGGTCCGCTCCCTCGACTCGGGCGCGAACCCGTACCTGGCCTACGCCGTCCTGCTGGCCGCCGGCCTCAAGGGCATCGAGGAGGGCTACGAGCTGCCGCCGGGTGCCGAGGACGACGTCTGGGCCCTCTCCGACGCCGAGCGCCGCGCCATGGGCATCGAGCCGCTGCCCCAGAACCTCGGCGAGGCCCTGACCCTGATGGAACGCAGCGACCTCGTCGCCGAGACCCTCGGCGAACACGTCTTCGACTTCTTCCTCCGCAACAAGCGCGCGGAATGGCACGAGTACCGTTCGGAGGTCACGGCGTTCGAGCTGCGCAAGAACTTGCCGGTGCTGTAGGCGCGGGTCAGCGCGGGCCGACGGTCACGGACCGTCGGCCCCACGGCGTCGAGCCCTTCCCTACGGGCGTACGCGGATGACTGTCTTCCCGCTGCGTCGCGTGGTCGGGTCAAGGGCACCAATGGCATCGTCGAAGCTCGCGACGTCACCGATGTTTGTCCGCAGCCGTCCGTCCCGCACCCGCTGCACGATCTCACCCAGGTCGACACGATCGGCCTCGACAACGAAGTCCACCGCGAGGCCGTCCGTGGGCCGCGCCTCGGCCGGGCCGACGACGGACACCAGCGTTCCTCCGGCCTTGACCAGGGCAGCGGACCGCTTCTGAACGTCGCCACCGATGACATCGAAGACCAGATCGACGCTCCCGACGTCTTTCAGCGCGTCGTTCTCGAGGTCGACGAACTCATGCGCGCCGAAGTCGAGTGCCTTCTCACGGCCGGCGGCGCGTCCGGTGCCGATGACGTGAGCGCCGGCCTCACGTGCGAGCTGGGTCACCATCGTCCCGACTGCCCCGGCTGCGCCATGGGCGAGGACGGTCCGGCCGGCCTGAAGGCGGCCGTGCCGGAACAGTCCCTGCCACGCGGTCAGACCCGAGATCGGCAGGGACGCGCCTACCGCGAAGTCGACGTCGCCGGGCAGTGGTGCGAGGTTGCGTGCTTCGATCGCCACGTACTCCGCAAGGGTGCCGTCGCGGTACCAGTCGGCGAGGCCGAACACCCGCTGCCCGAGCGACAGCCCCGTCGTGCCGTAGCCGAGGGCGGTGACCACTCCGGCCAGCTCGTGGCCGGGGATCGACGGTGTCCTGTCACGGCCGGCGCGATCGGTCCAGGTCGATGGCCACTCCATCTCGGTCGGGACGAAGCCCGATGCGTGAATCTGAACGATGACGTCGTTGATCGCTGCGGGCGGCTCGGGCCGCTCCGTGAGCGTCATCCCGGCCGTTCCCGCGGCCTGGTCGGTCACCACAATGGCTTTCATCGAGATCGTCCCTTCCTCGTCTGAGCGTGTAACACGATCACGAGCGGTGCTTCTCCAACCGCCTCGGGCATCACGCCTGGTGGGCACAGCCATCGGCCACGCAGGAGGCCACCCGCCATGACCAATCCCAGCGCCGCCCACCCCGGTCCGCCACCGCACACAGCGGCGGACGAAGGACGGCTGGTGGGAGGCGCGGGGAGCGTTTCCCGCCTTGTGGGCGAGTGGGGTCGACCGCTCCGCGACCGTCGGCCTCAGCGCCTGTCCACTGCTCCTGGGTTCGCCGGTATCGGCTTGGATGAGCACGTGACTGTCTACGACGTAGCCCGCCGGCTCCCCGGCATCGCCGAGCTGCGGGATTTGTGCCGTTCACTGGCGATGCTCGATGCGATCCTCAGCCCGAGCTGGGAAAACCGGTACTACTCCATGAACGCCGGTCGGGCCGACGGTGAGGAGATGGCCTCGATGCGCAACGGGTCGGGAAACGAGTACGCAATCGTGTTCTCGACTGCCGGGGTTTATGTGCGCGGCTTCGACCATGAATCGCCGATGAGCCCGTATGGCAACGACGGCGAGCCCTGGCCGGGAGTGATCGACGAGGTTCCCGAACTCTTCCGGCCTTTCGTCGAGGAATCAGCGTTAACCGACGAGGACGGCGTCCCTGTCGTGACGGCCTGCCTGTGGCGGGGCGCGACGGACGATCGGTGGCATCACGGGACGATCGCCTTCCCTGATCGCGCCGTCGATCCTGACGGGGCGACGGGTCTGTTCGAGCTCCTGGTCGACCGCTCGCCGGAAGCGTTCCAGCGCTACGCCGAGGACTACTACGAGGTCCCCGTGGACCTGGCGGCCGTGAGCCAGGTGTATGCCTTGCGGCCGCTGACGCAGGAACTCGTGTTGCTGCTGAACCCCGAGATCAGCGTGACCGACCTGGCCCAGGACATCACTGAGGCCGGCTATCCACAGCCGAAGCAGTAACCGGCCTGAACACCAGCTGCCGGCACGCGTTCGTCGCCCGGGTGCTCTGGCTGGCGGGTGGTCAGTTGAGGTATGTGGGGGAGACCGCTGCCGTGGTGATTCGGTGGGGGGTGGCCGTGTTCGTTGTCGGGAGCTGGTACAGGTCGGCTCCGTAGTCGCCGGGCAGTGCGTAGACCAGGGTGTGCGTGTCTTGCCATACTGCCTGGTCGTCGACGCTGCGGCGTTCCGCGAGGGGGGTCTCGCGCAGGGTGCGCAGGTCGAGTACGTAGAGGCGCCAGGGGGCGTCCGCGGGCAGGCCCGGCACGCGCTTCTTGTAGGCGATACGGGTGCCGTCGGGGGACAGCGAGGGGCACTCCACGTTCTGGTGCAGCGTCGTCACCGTCTCGGCCGTCAGGTCACCCCGGACCAGATACGTCCTCCCCTTCGTCGCCAGGGTCGCGTAGAAGGTGCGGTCGTCCGCCGCGAACGTCACCCCCCAGAAATTGACGTCCGGGGAGGCGTAGGCGCGGCCGTCCTTCACGATGCGGAACCGCTCCAGCGACGGGATCAGCCGGCCCGTGCCGGTGTCCACGACGGCGGTGCGGGTGGAGAAATCCGTGCCCGCGTACGAGTCACCCCCCACGAACGCCGTCCACGCGGCGAAGCGGCCACTGGGGGAGACCCGGGCGCGGGAGGGGATGCCGGGCACGTCGTAGCGGGCCGTCGTGCGCAGCCGGGCGTCCAGGATCAGGGCGCGGTAGCTGTCCGAGACCGGTCCGTGCACCGCCTGGAGGCACACACCGGTGCCCGAAGCGGCGTGGAAACGCAGGCACTTGACGCCCGAGGCGGTGCGCGGCCCGGCCGGGGCCGCCGCCGGTACCGCGGTCAGCTCGTCGCGGTGCGGGCCCCAGGCCATGCTGCGGAACACCAGCAGTCCGGGGTCCGTGAGCGTGACCCGGCCCGGGGTGACCCGCGGGCCGCCCGCCTGGATGTGGTCGCGGCGCTCGGCACGCGCCGACGCGTGCAGGACGGCCGCCAGCGCGACCGCCGTCAGCACGACGACGGCCGACGCCAGGACCAGGATGCGGGACCGCAGGGTCATGAGGTGTGCTCCCGGGCCGGGCGGAGGGCGTACGAGAAGGCCGCGCAGACCGCGAGCGCCACCGCGGCCGCCGCCAGCGCCGCGCGGTCGCCCCACACCGTCCATGCCGCGCCGAACAGCAGCGAGCAGGCGAACCGGGCCAGCGCCTGCCCGGTCTGTACGACGGCCAGCCCGGACGAGCGCAGCGCCTCGGGCACGCCGTCCGAGGCCGCCGCCATCAGCACGCCGTCGGTGGCCGCGTAGAAGCCGCCGTGCAGGGCGAGGACCGCGTACGGCAGGGCGGTGCCGTGCCAGGAGGTGAGCAGCAGGCCGTACGCCAGGAGCAGCGCCCCGTGGCCGGCCAGGAAGATCCGCCAGCGGCCCACCCGGTCGGCCAGCCGGCCCAGCGGCACCGCGAGCAGCAGGAAGGCGGCGGCCGTGCCGAGCGGCAGCAGCGCGAACCAGCGGTCGGGGACGCCCAGCCGGCGTTGCAGCAGCAGGTACACGAAGGAGTCGCTGACCGTGGCCAGGCCCAGCAGCAGGGCGCAGACCGCGATCCGGCGCAGGTCGCGGCGGCGCAGCAGGCCGAGGGCGGCGCGCAGCGTGGGCCGCGCCCCGCCGTCGGCCGGCGTCGTGTCACCGGTCGGCTCCGTGCAGCCCGGTACGGGGGTCCGGCCCGTGCCGCCGGGTACGAACAGGACCAGGACCAGCACCCCGGTCACGGCCACGCAGCAGCTCACCGTGAACACGGCGTCGTAGCCGTCGACCGTGGCCCGCAGGATCAGGAAGGCGACGAGCGGGCCGAGCAGGGCGCCCGCCGTGTCCATCGCGCGGTGCACGCCGAAGGCCCGGCCGCGGGTCTCCGGCGTGCTGGAGAGCGAGATCAGGGCGTCGCGCGGGGCGGTGCGCAGGCCCTTGCCGGTGCGGTCGGCGGCCAGGATCAGGCCGATCGGGGTCAGGGTGTGGGCGAGCAGCAGCAGCGGCTTGCACAGCGCGGAGATGCCGTAGCCGAGCCCGGCGACCCACTTGTGCCGGCCTCCGCCGCGGTCGGCGAGGTGGCCCCCGGCGAGCCGGACGAGCGCGGAGAAGCCGTTGTAGATGCCGTCGAGGAGTCCGAAGCCCAGCGGCGACAGGCCGAGCCCGGCCACCAGGTACAGCGGCAGTACGGCCGTGACCATCTCCGAGGAGACATCGGTGACCAGGCTGACCGTGCCGAGCGCGAGGACGGTGGGCGCGACCGCGGGGCGGCGCCGTCCGGCACGACCCGGCCGGACGGCGCCTTGCGCGGACGGCGTGCCGGCCCGGCTGTCCGCTACGTACACGTCAGGACGCCCAGATGCCGGTGATGTCCTTCGCGGCGGCCGCGTTGCCCGCGTGTGCCGTCAGGCCCTGCGAGTCCTCCAGGGTGCGCAGCAGGTCGTAGTGGTTGTAGGTGGTCGAGGAGCTGGAGCCCGCCGTGACGGGCTGGCCGTACAGGACCGTCGGGATCCGGTTGCCGGCGAGCCGGTTGTCCTCGTCGAAGGTGACGACGAGGAGGCTGTTGTGCGTCCTGGCCCAGGTGGCGTAGGCGCCCAGGTTGTTCTTCAGCCAGGTGTCACCGGTGGACACCGAGCAGTCGTGCATGTCGCTGCACAGGTTCGGGACCACGAAGGAGAGCTGGGGCAGCGTCGCGTAGTCGGCCGGGAACTGGGTGAACGTCTTGGCGGTCGAGGTCGGTACGTTGCTGAAGCCGAACCACGGGTTGTGCTTGCGGGCGTAGTTTCCGCTGCTGCACGTGGTGGAGCCCTGGCTGGGCAGGGTCTCGTTGTAACTGGCCCAGGTGCGGCCCGCGGCGAGCTGCTCGGCGGCCAGATTGGCGGCCGAGGAGAAGCCGGGGGTGTAGCAGCTGTCGTCGGTGATGCCCTGGGTGGAGCCGGAGAACAGGGCGAAGTAGTTCGGCTGGCTCGGGTGGGTCTCGGCGTAGAACTGGCTGAGGTTGGCGCCGCCGGAGACCAGGGAGTTGAGGTACGGGGCGCTGGAGGAGCCGATGACCTGGCTGTACGCGTGGTTCTCGAAGACCACGACGACCACGTGGTCCGGGGTCGGAACGGCGCCCGCGGCGTGCGCGGACTCGTCGCCGAGGCCGGTCCACAGCCCGAAGCCGACCGCGGCGAGGGCCGCTGCGGACGCCACGACGGTACGGGCACGGCGGAGCACGGAACTGCCGGACACATCAACCTCCGGTGGGGGGAAGGAAGGCCAACGGTGCGCGTCAGATCATGCACACGCCAAAACGCCCCGGCCGCACATCAGACGCCCCGACGGATGAAAACCACATGAACTACTGTCCCGCCCCCCTTGCTACCCCGCCTCGACAGAGCTTCCGAGCGGGGCCGTGCCGGGCGGGCTCGTTGTACTCGGCGTCCCGCTCCGACGCGTGTCCGGGGCGGTCGGTCTCCCGGCGGGGGCGTGGGGCGAGGGGTGTTGAGCTGGTACTCAGTCGGTCCGGGCGGGTCCGCCGGCCGCGGCGTCCTGGGCCGGCGCGTGGCCGGTCCTGCCGGTTTCTCGGGCATGCCCAGCCCGGACACGCGCCACCTCGGGCCCCCCGGCCCACGCCCCAGGTTGCGCGCCCCGCGCTCCCGCGTGTCGGTGCAGAAGTGCGACGACCCGTCCCCCGGACCGCGCGCAGCAGCGCCTCCGCCTCGGCGCCCGCGCTGGAGTAGCGGCGGTCCAGTTCGCCCTCGGGTTCCGCATGGCGCCTCCCCGCTGATCCGACGGTCCCTGCGCAGTACGGACCGGTCGGGCGCGCGGAACTCAGCGCCGTCCGCCCCGGCGCTCGGCCGGGGCTCTCCGGATAGGCTCTGGCCAGGACGAGCCTGATCCGACCCGATCCGAGGGGAGGCCGCGGATGACGCCGGGGCGCAGAAGCAGCACCTTCACGCGACTGCTGCGGCACGGCTTCACCGACCCCTCCGGCGCCGAGCGGCTCCTCGACGGCGCCGAGCTCGCCCCCGTCCGCAGCGACCCGGTCCTGCTGGAGGCGCTGGGCGCGACCGCCGACCCGGACCTCGCGCTGGGCGGCCTGGTACGGCTGCTCGAGGCCCAGCCCGACCCCACCGCCCACCGTGAACTGCTCGACACGCTGATAGCGGCCAAGCCGCTGCGCGACCGCCTGCTCGGTGTGCTCGGCGCTTCCACCGCCCTCGCCGACCATCTGGCCCGGCACCCACGGGACTGGGCGGAACTGGTCACCTACGAGCCGCGCGACCTGCACCCCGGCGTGGAGGAGTTCGAGCGGGGCCTGGCCGAGGCCACCGACCCCATCTCGCTGCGCGTCGCCTACCGCCGCTGCCTGCTGTCCATCGCCGCCCGTGACGTGTGCGGCACCACCGACGTCGCCCAGACCGCCGCCGAACTCGCCGACCTCGCCACCGCCACCTTGCGCGCCGCCCTCGCCATCGCCCGCGGCGCCGCCCCCGACGACGCCGCGCTGTGCCGGCTCGCGGTGATCGCGATGGGCAAGTGCGGTGGCCACGAGCTGAACTACGTCTCCGACGTGGACGTGATCTTCGTCGGGGAGGCCGTGGACGGCGCCGACGAGGCCAAGGCGCTCAAGGCCGCCACGAAGCTCGCCTCGCACATGATGCGGATCTGCTCCGAGACCACGGTCGAGGGCTCCATCTGGCCGGTGGACGCCAACCTGCGCCCCGAGGGCCGCAACGGCCCGCTCGTGCGCACCCTCAGCAGCCATCTCGCCTACTACCAGCGCTGGGCGAAGACCTGGGAGTTCCAGGCGCTGCTCAAGGCCCGCCCGGTGGCCGGTGACATACAGCTGGGGGAGGAGTACGTCAGCGCGGTCGAACCCCTGGTGTGGACGGCCGCTGAGCGCGAGAACTTCGTCCCCGACGTACAGAAGATGCGCAGGCGCGTCGTCGAGAACATCCCCGCCGCCGAGATCGAACGCGAGCTGAAGCTGGGCCCCGGCGGTCTGCGCGACGTCGAATTCGCCGTCCAGCTCCTGCAGTTGGTGCACGGCCGGGCCGACCCCGCGCTGCGCAGCGGCACCACCCTGGACGCGCTGCAGGCGCTGGCCGCCGGCGGCTACGTCGGCCGCGCCGACGCCGCCCGGCTCGACGAGGCCTACCGCTTCCTGCGCTGTCTGGAACACCGCATCCAGCTCTACCGGCTGCGCCGCACCCACCTCGTCCCCGACGACGAGGCCGACCTGCGCCGCCTCGGCCGCTCCCTCGGTCTGCGCACCGACCCGGTGGACGGGCTGATCCGCGAGTGGAAGCGGCACACCGGCGTGGTCCGCCGCCTGCACGAGAAGCTCTTCTACCGCCCGCTGCTCGACGCGGTCGCCCAACTCGCCCCCGGCGAGGCCCGGCTGAGCGCCGAGGCGGCCCGGGAGCGGCTGGTCGCCCTCGGCTACGCCGACCCCGCCGCCGCGCTGCGCCACCTGGAGGCGCTGGCCGCCGGCGTCACCCGCAAGGCGGCCATCCAACGCACCCTGCTGCCCGTCCTGTTGGGCTGGTTCGCGGACTCGGCCGACCCGGACGCGGGCCTGCTCAACTTCCGCAAGGTGTCCGACGCGCTCGGCAAGACCCCCTGGTATCTGCGGCTGCTGCGGGACGAGGGCGCGGCGGCCGAGAACCTGGCCCGGGTCCTGTCGGCCGGCCGGCTCGCCCCCGACCTGCTGATGCGCGCCCCCGAGGCGGTGGCCCTGCTCGGCGACGGCGACGGGGCCGGCCTCGAACCGCGCGGACGCGCGGGCCTGGAGCAGGAGATCCTGGCCGCCGTGGGCCGCGCGGAGAACGCCGGACAGGGGGTCACCGCGGCCCGCGGCGTCCGCCGCCGGGAGCTGTTCCGCACCGCCGCCGCCGACATCGTCGACTCCTACGGCACCGAGGCCAATCCCGTCGAGGCCGACCAGGGCGCGCTGGTGGACCGGGTGGGCGGCGCGGTCTCCGACCTGACCGCGGCGACCCTCGCGGGCACGCTGCGCGCCGTGGTCAGGGCCGGCTGGGGCGACACCCTGCCGACCCGCTTCGCGATCATCGGCATGGGCCGCTTCGGCGGCCACGAACTGGGCTACGGCTCCGACGCCGACGTGGTCTTCGTGCACGAACCGCAGGACGGCGTGGGCGACCACGAGGCCGCCGCCGCGGCGGGCAAGGTCGTGTCCGAGATGCGCCGGCTGCTCCAGCTGCCCAGTGCGGACCCGCCGCTGCTGATCGACGCCGATCTGCGCCCCGAGGGCAAGTCGGGTCCGCTCGTGCGCACCCTCAAGTCGTACGAGGCCTACTACCGGCGGTGGTCGCTGGTCTGGGAGTCACAGGCGCTGCTGCGGGCCGAACCGGTCGCCGGGGACGCGGACCTGGGCCGCCGGTTCATCGAACTGATCGACCCGCTGCGCTACCCGGCCGAGGGCCTGGGCGACGAAGCGGCCCGGGAGATCCGCCGGCTGAAGGCCCGCATGGAGTCCGAACGCCTGCCGCGCGGCGCCGATCCGAAGCTGCACACCAAGCTCGGCCCCGGCGGCCTCTCCGACGTCGAGTGGACGGTCCAGCTGCTCCAGCTCCGGCACGCCCGGGCCGAGCCGGGCCTGCGCACCACCCGCACCCGCGAGGCCCTCGCCGCCGCCCGCGTGGCCGGTCTCCTCACCGCGGAGGACGCGGCGACCCTGGACGAGGCGTGGGTGCTCGCGACGCGGGTGCGCAACGCGGTCATGCTGGTCCGCGGCCGGGCCGGCGACACGTTCCCCACCGACCCCCGCGAACTCGCCGCCGTGGGCCGCTACCTCGGCTACACCTCGGGCCACGCCGGAGACATGCTGGACGCCTACCGCCGTACCGCCCGCAGGGCCCGTACGGTCGTGGAGGAGCGCTTCTACGACGCCTGAGCCCACGACGGCGAGCGGCGTTCCGGCGGCTTCGCCGGCACCAGGCGGGGCAGGGCGTACGGCAGGGAGCCGTACCACAGCCGGGCCAGGGCGTAGCCGAACGAGAGGCACAGCATGCCGCCGACCGCGTCGAGCCAGAAGTGGTTGGCGGTGGCGACGATGACCACGAGGGTCGTCGCCGGGTACAGCAGGCCGAGCACCCGCACCCAGGGCACCGTGGCCAGCGCGAAGACGGTCAGCCCGCACCACAGCGACCAGCCGATGTGCATCGAGGGCATCGCGGCGTACTGGTTGGACATGTGCTTCAGATCGCCCGAGGCCATCGAGCCCCAGGTCTGATGGACCAGCACCGTGTCGACGAAGCGGGTGCCGTCCATCAGCCGGGGCGGGGCGAGCGGATACAGGTAGTAGCCGACCAGTGCCACGCCGGTCGTCGCGAACAGCACCAGGCGGGTCGCCGCGTAGCGTCCGGGATGGCTCCGGTACAGCCAGACCAGCACCACCAGCGTCACCACGAAGTGCAAGGTCGCGTAGTAGTAGTTCATCCCCACGATCAGCCAAGTCACCGAGTTCACGGCGTGGTTGATCGATTCCTCGACGGCGATGCCCAGCCGGTGCTCGGTCTGCCAGATCCAGTCGGCGTTGCGCAGCGCCTTGCCCCGCTGCTCCGGGACCGCGTTGCGGACGAGTGAGTACGTCCAGTAACTCACCGCGATGAGCAGGATCTCGAACCACAGGCGGGGCCGTCGCGGGGTGCGCAGCCGGCCGAGGAAACGCTGCTCGCCCTCGCCCGTGACGGCCTGCGGAACGGCCTCCTCGCGACCTTCCGACTGTGTCACGGTCGAGTCACTCATAGGCACAGAGTCTGCCAGAAAAGCTATCTCCGGCAGATCATCCCAAGGTCGGGTCCGCAACGCATGTTCTACGTCACCGGGAGGCCCCGGACTCCTACTGACGTACGGCCCGACAACCGTCCTCTCAGCCCTGCGGACGAGGCCCGCACCGTCAGGGGCGGGGGGCCGATGCTGTCGAACCGCGTACCACCAGTTCCGGCATGAACACGAACTCGCTGTGCGGGGCGGGAGTTCCGCCGATCTCCTCCAGCAGCGTACGCACCGCCGCCTGTCCCATCGCCGGCACCGGCTTGCGGATCGTGGTCAACGGCGGGTCGGTGAAGGCGATCAGCGGGGAGTCGTCGAAGCCGACCACCGAGACGTCCCGCGGGACGTCACGACCGTGCTGCCGTGCCGCCCGTATCGCGCCGAGCGCCATCATGTCGCTGGCGCAGACCACGGCCGTGCAGTCCCGGTCGATCAGCGCGGCGGCCGCCGCCTGGCCGCCCTCCAGCGTGTAGAGCGAGTGCTGGACCAGCTCCGTCTCGATCGCCTGCGCGGTGAGCCCCAACTGGTCCTGCACCGCCCGCACGAAACCCTCGATCTTGCGCTGCACCGGCACGAACCGCTTCGGCCCCAGCGCCAGCCCGATCCTGGTGTGCCCGAGCGACACCAGATGGGTCACCGCCAGCGTCATCGCCGCCCGGTCGTCGGGCGAGATGAACGGCGCCTGCACCTTCGGCGAGAAGCCGTCGACGAGGACGAACGGCACGCCCTGCGCGCGCAGCCGCTCGTAGCGCTGCGTATCGGCGGTGGTGTCCGCGTGCAGCCCGGAGACGTAGATGATCCCGGCGACCCCGCGGTCCACCAGCATCTCGGTCAGCTCGTCCTCCGTCGACCCGCCCGGGGTCTGGGTGGCGAGCACCGGCGTATAGCCCTGGCGGGTCAGCGCCTGCCCGATGACCTGTGCCAGGGCGGGGAATATCGGGTTCTCCAGCTCCGGGGTGATCAGCCCGACCAGGCCCTCGCTGCGCTGTCGCAGCCGTACCGGCCGTTCGTAGCCGAGCACGTCGAGCGCGGCGAGCACCGACTGGCGGGTGGTGGCCGCTACGCCCGGCTTCCCGTTGAGGACGCGGCTGACGGTCGCTTCGCTCACCCCCGCCTGCGCAGCGATGTCCGCAAGCCGTGTGGTCACGCCACCGGACTGTACCGGGCGAGTCTCTCCCTGCCCACCGATCGGACGCCGGGCGCGACCCGTCGCACGGCTCGCTGCGGATTGCTGCGTCATCGCGATCCCTCGTCCCTCTCGTCGGCCTCGGATGGCAAGAGATTGCAGAGTCTTGCACAAGCTGCCCCGGGCCCGCTGATCGGCCTCGTCGCAGGGTCGCGGACGGGTCGAGGAGCGGTAACGACAGGGTAACCCCCGAGATCTCTTGCGCTTTTTTTCTGCAAGGTCTTTCGCGCCGCTTACATCGCTGTTACGTTCACGTCGCCCGGCGGACGCAATGGCGCAGTCGGCAAGTCGCGGGAGCGGCGGACGGGGCCGTTTCCCGCACCACTCGGGCATTTCACCCTCAAGGAGAACTCATGCGGCGTGGCATAGCGGCCTCCGCGCTGGTGGCGTCCCTCGCCCTCACGGCGACGGCGTGCGGCGGGAGCGGCAGCGACAACGGCGGCAACGCCGACGGCCCGGTCACCATCACCTGGTGGGACACCTCCAACGCCACCAATGAGGCGCCGACGTACCAGGCCCTGGTCAAGGAGTTCGAGGCCGCCCACAAGGACATCAAGGTCAAGTACGTCAACGTCCCCTTCGACCAGGCGCAGAACAAGTTCGACACCGCCGCCGGCGCCAAGGGCGCCCCGGACGTGCTGCGCTCCGAGGTCGGCTGGACCCCGGCCTTCGCCAAGAAGGGCTACTTCCTGCCACTGGACGGCACCACCGCCCTCGCGGACCAGGACGCGTTCCAGCCCAGCCTGATCACCCAGGCCCAGTACGAGGGCAAGACCTACGGCGTGCCGCTGGTCACCGACACCCTCGCGCTCGTCTACAACAAGGATCTGTTCGAGCGGGCCGGCATCACCGAGGCCCCCAAGACCTGGGACGAGCTGAAGTCCGCCGCCGCCAAGGTCAAGGACAAGACCGGCGCCGACGGCTACTGGGGCTCCACCCAGGCCTACTACGCCCAGTCCTTCCTGTACGGCGAGGGCACCGACACCGTCGACGCCTCCGCCAAGAAGATCACCATGAACGCGGCCGCCGCCAAGAAGGCCTACGGCACCTGGCTGAGCCTGTTCTCCGGCAAGGGCCTGCACAAGGCCGACACCACCGCCGACGCCTACGCCCACATCCAGGACGCGTTCGTGAACGGCAAGGTCGCCGCGATCGTCCAGGGCCCGTGGGAGATCACGAACTTCTACCAGGGCTCCGCCTTCAAGGACAAGGCCAACCTGGGCATCGCCACCGTCCCGGCCGGCTCCACCGGCAAGGCGGGCGCCCCGACCGGCGGTCACAACCTCTCGGTCTACGCCGGCTCCGACAAGGCGCACCAGGAAGCGGCCCTGACGTTCGTCAACTTCATGACCTCGGCGAAGTCCCAGGCGACCGTCGCCCTGAAGAACTCCACGCTGCCCACGCGCGACGACGCCTACACGGCCGAGGTGAAGGCCGACCCCGGCATCGCCGGCTTCCAGGGCGTGCTCGCCGCCGCCCAGCCGCGTCCCGCGCTGCCCGAGTACAGCTCCCTGTGGGGCCCGCTGGACACCGAACTGCCCAAGGTCGCGGGCGGCAAGGAGTCCCTGGACGAGGGGCTGGGCAACGCCGAGGTCGCGATCGAGAAGCTGGTCCCGGACTTCAGCAAGTAAGGCCCCGCGTGGCCGTCGGATCCGCCCCCGGTGCCCGACTCCGCTCGCAACGGCGGAACCCGGGTACGGGGCAGGGATCCGGCGGCCACCGGCCTGCGCCCGCCCCACCCCCCGAACCGCAGACCTGCGAGAAGGTTGTCGAACCATGACAGTCGCCATCGACCGCGCGACCGGCAAGCGCCACGGTGACCGCGCGCCTCGGCCCGGGCTGGGGCAGCGCCTGAAGCACGGCTACCAGAAGCACTGGTACGCCTACGCCATGATCGCCCCCGTGGCCGTGGTGCTCGGCGTCCTCGTGCTCTACCCCCTGGTGTACGGCCTCTACCTCACCCTCACCGACGCCGACAGCCTCAACACGGCGCGCACGATCGGCGTCAACCACATCGCCGCCACCTACGAGTTCATCGGCCTGGACAACTACAAGGACGTCCTGTTCGGACCGACGGCCTACGACCGCTTCTGGTCGCACTTCCTCTGGACGATCGTCTGGACCGCGCTGTGTGTCGCGCTCCACTACTGCATCGGCCTGGGCCTCGCCCTGCTGCTCGACCAGCGGCTGCGCGGCCGCACCGCCTACCGGCTGATCCTGATCCTGCCGTGGGCCGTGCCCACCTTCGTCACTGTCTTCGGCTGGCGCTTCATGCTCGCCGACGGGGGCGTCATCAACTCCGTCCTCGGCACGCTGCACCTGCCGACGCCGCTGTGGCTGGAGGACACCTTCTGGCAGCGGTTCGCCGCCGTCATGGTCAACACCTGGTGCGGGGTGCCCTTCATGATGGTCTCGCTCCTCGGCGGCCTGCAGTCCATCGACACCGCCCTCTACGAGGCCGCCGAGATGGACGGCGCGAACGCGTGGCAGCGGTTCCGGTATGTCACCCTGCCGGGCCTCAGATCCGTCAGCTCCACCGTCGTACTCCTCGGCATCATCTGGACCTTCAACCAGTTCGCCGTCATCTTCCTGCTGTTCGGCACCACAGCCCCCGACGCGCAGATCCTCGTGACCTGGGCCTACTACCTGGGCTTCGGACAGCAGCCGCGTGACTTCGCGCAGTCGGCCACCTACGGCATCCTGCTGCTGGCCATCCTGATCGTCTTCACCTCGTTCTACCGCCGCTGGCTGAACCGCCATGAGCAGCAGCTCGCGATCTGAGGCAGGAGTTCCCATGAGCACGACCACCGTCGAGACCTCCGCCACGGTGACCGAGGACCGTCCGGCGCCCGCCGGCCGCAGGCGCCGCGCCCGTGGAGAGCGCAGCCTCTCGGCGTCCCTCGCCGCGCACGGCATCCTGATCGCCGGGAGCGTCGTGGCACTCTTCCCGGTCGCCTGGCTGGTGTTCCTGTCCCTCGGCCCGGACAAGGACGACTATCTGCACCCGGGCGGCATCTGGCGGAAGATGACGTTCGACAACTACACGTTCGTCCTCCAGCACACCAACTTCTTCGACTGGCTGAAGAGTTCCCTGATCGTCTCGCTCGGCACCACCGTGCTCGGCGTGCTGGTCGCCGCCACCACCGGATACGCGGTCTCCCGCATGCGCTTTCCGGGCTACCGCAAGTTCATGTGGGTGCTCCTGGTCACCCAGATGTTCCCGGTGGCCGTCCTCATGGTGCCGATGTACCAGATCCTGGCCGACCTCCAGCTCATCGACAGCTACCTCGGCCTGATCCTCGTGTACTGCACCACGGCCGTGCCGTACTGCGCCTGGCTGCTGAAGGGCTACTTCGACACCATCCCGTTCGAGATCGACGAGGCGGGACGCGTCGACGGGCTGACCCCCTTCGGCACGTTCGTGCGGCTCATCCTGCCGCTCGCCAGGCCGGGCCTCGCGGTCGCCGCCTTCTACAGCTTCATCACCGCGTTCGGCGAGGTCGCCTTCGCCACCACCTTCCTGCTGGACGACCAGAAGTACACGCTCGCCGTCGGCCTGCAGAGCTTCATCAGCGAGCACGACGCCCAGCGCAACCTGATGGCCGCCACCGCGGTGCTGATCGCGATACCCGTCTCCGCGTTCTTCTACCTCGTGCAGAAGAACCTGGTGACCGGCCTCACCGCCGGCGGCACAAAGGGCTGACGCCCGCGCCGCGCCCGAGCCCCTGAACGACCCGAACTCCGTTACGTACCAAGGACGCCATGAGCCAGCACTCCGCCGACCCGGCCCCGAACACCGCCCTCGCCACCGTCGCCGGCCACCGCGACTGGTGGCGGGACGCGGTGATCTACCAGGTCTATCCGCGCAGCTTCGCCGACAGCGACGGCGACGGCATGGGCGACCTGGAGGGCATCCGCTCCCGCCTTCCCTATCTGCGCGCCCTCGGTGTGGACGCCGTGTGGCTCAGCCCCTTCTACGCCTCGCCGCAGGCCGACGCGGGCTACGACGTCGCCGACTACCGGGCCGTCGACCCCATGTTCGGCAGCCTCCTGGACGCCGACGCGCTGATCCGCGACGCCCACGCGGAGGGACTCAGGATCATCGTCGACCTGGTGCCCAACCACTCCTCCGACCAGTACGAGTGGTTCAAGCGCGCACTCGCGGAGGGCCCCGGCTCCCCGCTGCGGAACCGCTACCACTTCCGCCCCGGCAAGGGCGTCGACGGTGAACTCCCGCCCAACGACTGGGAGTCCGTGTTCGGCGGCCCGGCCTGGACGCGGGTGCCCGACGGCGAGTGGTACCTGCATCTGTTCGCCCCCGAGCAGCCCGACTTCAACTGGGAACACCCGGCCGTCGGCGACGAGTTCCGCTCCATCCTGCGCTTCTGGCTGGACATGGGCGTGGACGGCTTCCGTATCGACGTCGCGCACGGTCTGGTGAAGGCGGCGGGCCTGCCCGACCTCGGCACGCACGACCAGCTCAAGCTGCTGGGCAACGACGTCATGCCGTTCTTCGACCAGGACGGCGTGCACGCCGTCTACCGCGACTGGCGCAAGATCCTCGACGAGTACGCGGGCGAGAAGATCTTCGTCGCGGAGGCATGGACCCCGACCGTCGAGCGCACCGCGAACTACGTACGCCCCGACGAACTGCACCAGGCCTTCAACTTCCAGTACCTGAGCACGGACTGGGACGCCGAGGAGCTGCGCCGGGTCATCGACCGCACCCTGGAGGCCATGCGCCCGGTCGGTGCCCCCGCCACCTGGGTGCTGTCCAACCACGATGTCACCCGGCACGCCACCCGGTTCGCCAACCCGCCCGGCCTCGGCACCCAGATCCGCACCGCGGGCGAGCGCGAGCTGGGCCTGCGCCGGGCCCGCGCCGCCACCCTGCTGATGCTGGCGCTGCCCGGCTCGGCCTATCTCTACCAGGGCGAGGAGCTGGGCCTGCCCGACGTCGTCGACCTGCCGGACGAGGTCCGCCAGGACCCGGCGTACTTCCGCAGCGCGGGACAGGACGGCTTCCGCGACGGCTGCCGGGTCCCGATCCCGTGGACCCGCGAGGGCTCCTCGTACGGCTTCGGGCCGGGCGGCAGCTGGCTGCCGCAGCCGTCGGTCTGGGGCGAGCTGAGCGTGCAGGCGCAGCAGGGCGTGCCCGGCTCGACGCTGGAGCTGTACCGCTCGGCGCTGGCCGTGCGGCGTGCGCGGCCGGACCTCGGCGCGGGCGAGACGGTGGAGTGGCTGCGCGCCCCCGAGGGCGTGCTGGCCTTCCGGCGCGGGGACTTCGTGTGCGTCGCGAACACGACGGGGGAGCCGGTGACGATCCCGGCGTACGGCCGGGTGCTGCTCGCCAGCGGTGAGGTGACCGAGGCGGACGGCGAGGCGCGGGTGCCGGGCGACACCACGGCCTGGTGGGCGAGCGCCTGACGGTCCGTCACCACGAAACCTCTTGCAGCAACTTTCGCCGGCCCGCTGCCCTTTTGGGCGGCGGGCCTCTACTATCTGCGCCACCGCAAGTTTTCCGGAATGTTTCAGCAAGAGCCTTCAATGATGAAGGGACCCCCCATGGCACGCAGATCCCTCTCCGGGGCGCTCGCCCTCGCCGCCGCCACCCTTGTCATGACCCCGACTGCCGCGGAGGCGTCGCCGCCCGGCACCAAGGACGTCACCGCCGTCCTCTTCGAGTGGAAGTACGCCTCGGTGGCCCGCGAGTGCACCGACACCCTCGGCCCCGCCGGCTACGGCTACGTCCAGGTCTCCCCGCCCGCCGAGCACATACAGGGCGGGCAGTGGTGGACGTCGTACCAGCCGGTCAGCTACCGGATCGCCGGCCGCCTCGGCGACCGCACGGCCTTCCAGAACATGGTGAACACCTGCCACGCGGCCGGCGTCAAGGTCGTCGCCGACGCGGTGATCAACCACATGTCGGCCGGTTCCGGCACCGGCACCGGCGGCTCGTCGTACACGAAGTACGACTACCCCGGCCTGTACTCGGTCCACGACTTCGACGACTGCACCGCGCAGATCTCCAACTATCAGGACCGCTGGAACGTCCAGCACTGCGAACTCGTCGGCCTCGCCGACCTGGACACCGGCGAGGAGTACGTCCGCACGACCATCGCCGGCTACCTGAACGACCTGCTGAGCCTCGGCGTGGACGGCTTCCGTGTCGACGCCGCCAAGCACATCCCGGCCGAGGACCTGGCCGCCGTCAAGTCCCGGCTGACCAACCCCTCCGCCTACTGGAAGCAGGAGGTCATCTACGGCGCGGGCGAGGCCGTCCAGCCCACCGAGTACACGGGCACCGGCGACGTCCAGGAGTTCCGCTACGCCTACGACCTCAAGCGCGTCTTCACCAACGAGAAGCTCGCCTACCTGAAGAACTACGGCGAGGGCTGGGGCTATCTGAACAGCGCGGTCGCGGGCGTCTTCGTCGACAACCACGACACCGAGCGCAACGGCAGCACCCTCAGCTACAAGAACGGCGCCGACTACACGCTGGCCAACGTCTTCATGCTCGCCCTCCCGTACGGCGCCCCCGACATCAACTCGGGCTACGAGTGGTCCGACCCGGACGCGGGCCCGCCCAACGGCGGCACGGTCAACGCCTGCTGGCAGGACGGCTGGAAGTGCCAGCACGCCTGGCCTGAGATCAAGTCGATGGTCGCCTTCCGCAACGCCACGAGGGGGCAGTCGATGACGGACTGGTGGGACAACGGCGCCGACGCGATCGGCTTCGGCCGGGGCGCCAAGGGTTACGTCGCCATCAACCACGAGTCCTCGTCCCTGACCCGCACCTACCAGACCTCGCTGCCCGCGGGCACGTACTGCAACGTCCAGAACAACACGACGGTGACCGTGAACTCCGCGGGGCAGTTCACCGCGACCCTGGGCAGCAACACGGCCCTGGCGCTCCACGCGGCCAAGCCGTCCTGCTGACCCGTCGGGCGGGATACGCCCGGTGAAATCCCTTGCCACGAATTGCACGGCTCCTGCTGCAAACCTTCCAGCAGCGGAGCCGTGCCACACACCCCAGCGGCGCCGTACACGTCGGAGCCGGGCCCCCGAAGGAGCCGTAGAGCGCCAGGAGTTCAGGCCCGTGATTCCGAGCCGGCAGCCGCCCCGGACGCGCCGCGCCCGCCACGTCAGGGGGCGCGGCCGCCGCCGTCGTACCGCCTCTTGCCGCCCGCGCGGCCACCCGGCCCGCACCCCTCCGACGCGCGGCTCGCCGCCGAACCCGCCCGGCCCGACCGGTCGGCTCGACCACATCAAGGCAACGGCCGCACGGGCAGGCCGACGCGGTCACGCACCGGGCGATGACGAGCCCCCTCGCCGACGGGCCGCGTCGGCCCCTGCGTTGAGCGAGCCGCGTTGTCCTGGCCCGAACGGTCCGCGGTCAGCCGGCAGCTGGCTTCTGGGGCACCCGGGGCTCCTTGCTGATCCGGGCGATCAGCCCGTCCAGTACCTGCTGCGCCTGCTCCGGGTCGAAGTCCTCGCCCAGCCTCTTGCGTACGCCGTCATCGCTGAGGAGATGGTGCACGGCCGGCGTCACACCGTGCCGGGCAAGGCAGTTGCGGGCACACTGCAGCACGCACCCGTCAATGGCGATGACCGGCCGGTCACTCTGCGCCTTGCGGACCAGACTCGGCACGTCCCCGCCCACGCCGGCGATGCACGACATCTCGGCGATGCCCCGCCGATCCAGCTGGATCGCGAGCCAGTTGGTCATCTGAGCCGCGCTCGAACAACCCGAACAGGAGTAGACGAGCGGCAGATCACGGCGGCGTTTCAGGGGAGCCTCACAAGCCTCATGACAAGAGCGGTCGGTCGATCCGAGCCTATGCCGGGGCGACCGCCGAGGGCATGGGACCCATGGGGTCCCGACCAGGGCCGTTCGGTCCATGCCCCCGTGCGCTCACCGCACGTGGAAGACGCCGTGCGCACCCCGTTCCGCGTCGCTCATGATGTGCGTGACGAACGGATAGTCGCCGGCCTCCGGGAAGGACAGCTCGACGAATCCACCCGAGGCGGGAGCGAGATCGAGGACCTGCGCGCCCCCGCTCCGCGACCCTCCCCGTCGCAGGTCGTACGCACCCTCACGGAACACCGTGTCGAACTGGCCGCCCACGACATGGAAGGCGCTGGGCTCGTTCGGCCCGGCCGCCAGCACCCAGATCCGTACGCGCTCACCGGGCTCGGCGGCCAGCGGGTCGTGATCGTACTGGTTGGCACAGCCGTTGAAGGCGACCATGTCGTAGTCCTTGGCGTTCACCTTGGCGGGGTCGGCCGTACCGCCCTGCTTGCCCAGGTAGAACTCCGACTGGACCAGCACGTATTCACGGTCCACCGCGAGCAGCCCGGGCGGGTCGATGATCACCGCGCCGAACATGCCGTTGGCGATGTGCAGGGACATCGGCATGGTCGAGCAGTGGTACATCCACACGCCACTGCGGGTGGCCGTGAACCGGTACGTCAGGGACTCGCCGGGCTTGATGGTGCGCATCGGCCCGTTCGGCGCGAGCGCTCCGGCGTGGAAGTCGACCGAGTGGCCGATCGATCCGTCATTGACGAGGGTGATCTCGAAGGTGTCGCCGACGCGTCCGCGCAGCACGGGTCCCGGGGCCGTTCCGTCGAACGTCCACAGCTTCTGCCGTACGCCGGGGGCGACTTCCCTCGTCACCTCCTTCACGGTGATCGTCCGCTTGTGCACCCGGGGGCTCGCTCCGCCGGTGGCGGGCGGGAGTTGGGCGTCGCGGGCGGTGAAGCCGGCGGCCGGTTCGGCCATCGGGTCGAACGCCTTCGCGGCGGTGTCGTCCGTGGCCGCGGACGTGCTGCCGCCGCCGCTGTGGGCGTGGGCGCTCCCGCCGCTGTCCGTGCCGGAGTCCGAACCGGCCCCGGTGACGCCGGTGACGCGCACGGCGAAGACCATCCCCATCTGCCGGTGCCCGACCACGGAGCACCAGCCCTCCAGGCTCCGGCCGACGACCCCCGCGTCCAGCGTGCCCTGCTGTCCCGGGCTGAGCCGTCCGGTGCGGGCGCCGGTCTCCAGCACCAGGTCGTGGGTGTCGGTACCGGTGTTGTGCAGGGTGATCACCAGGCGGTTTCCGGCGGGCACGGCGACGGAGGACGGCGAGAAGCGCATATCGCGGATCGTCACTGTGACCCTGGTGGTACGGCCGGTGGGCGTCACCGCGCCACCGTCGGCGCTCGTGGCGGCGGACCGCTCAAGGACCGGCAGCGACCGCACGTCCACCGCCCCGCCGCCCGCGACGGCCAGCAGCACGACTGCGAGCCCGAGGGCCACGCCACCGAGCACCCGGTGCGGTCGCGCGGGGACCTCGGCCGGAGCCCGCACAGGATCTCCCTGCGCCGCCCTGCGGCGGTTGCGCATCCCCCGTACGACCGTCAGCACGAGCAGCACCAGGAAGAACAGCAGCATCACCAGCAGCAGCACCGAGCACGCCACCCGCACCGTCGACGGCACCGGCAGCACGCACAGCAGCAGCGCGGCGTTGGTGACGGCCAGCCGGGCCGGCCAGGCCCGTTCGAGGCTCGCGGTGGCGGCGCGTACGGCAGCGGGGCCGCCGCCCAGGACCACGGGGACGAGGAAGCTCAGCGCGCCGAGCAGTACTTGGGCGATCCAGCCGGCGGCGAGCGGCGCGGTCAGCAGCGACGTCCGCTCACCCACCGTGATCCAGGAGGTCGTGGAGACGAGGATGCCGGCCAGGACGGTCAGGGAGCCGGCGAGCCATCCGCATGCCGCTGCCACCGACCACGCGGCGAAGGAACGCGGTGCCTTCGCCCGGGCCTCACGCAGCCAGGGCCGGCCCGCGACGACCAGCCCTGCGGCGTAGAGGGCCACGCCGGGGGCGGCCAGGGGCGGCGGGCCGAGCAGGGTGCCGGCGACGGCGGCACCGAGCCCGGTGAGCAGGACGGGAAGGGCGGCGCGGCCCGCCCGTTCCGCGCCGTCCGCCACCCGCGTGCGCAGCATCGTCGGCCACAGGGTGATGAGTGTTCCGGCGACGGTGAGGCCGACCCAGCCGAGCAGGTTGACCGTCTCGTGGGCGATCCGCAGCCGTTCGGGCAGCTCACCGGCGAGGTCACCGCGAGCCATGACGACTCCGAGCGCGGCGCCCACGGGCAGCAGGGCGGAGGCGGCCACGTAGTAGCGCACGGTCATGGAGAACCGGCCGGGCAGCGCCCGCCGCATCAGCCGTATCAGCCAAACGGCGTGCGCCGTGACGGCCGCCGCGACCAGGCAGCCGCCGGCCAGGACGACGTACCACCGGTCGGCGAGCATGCCGCCGATCACACCGACCGCGCCGGCGTTCAGGCAGACCAGGCGCAGTGCGGCCGGGGTGCCCCGGTTCGCCTCGGGCAGCCGCAGGACGGAGGCGGCGAAGTGGCCCGACCAGATGACGATCGCGTTGGTGACCGCCCCGAGCAGCAGCACATGGACGAGCAGCCAGAAGGCGTGCGGCAGAAAGTGGTGGGCGCTCCCGACCGCGGCGAAGAGGGCGAGCCAGCCGACCACGATCGCGTTCACACCGAGGTGCCAGAGGGCGCGCGGGGAGCGGCCGGGGGGCTTCGGGGCGGATCCGCTCGCCGTGGCGGGAGACAGGTTCGTGGTCACCGGGGAGTCCTCGGATCGTCGGAGGGAGATGGCGCTGGGGCGGCGGCGGAGGCCGTTGCCTTCGCTGACGCACGCCGGGTGGCGGCGACGGAGGCGGTGGCCGCCGAGACGACGAACAGCAGCACGGCGACGATGTTGAGCACCCCGCCGAGCTGCCACGCGCCGCGGACGTCCCGCAGGTCACCGACCACCACGCGCAGCGCAAGCGACAGATGCAGCAGCCAGGCCGCCACCGCGAGCGCCGGACGGTAGGGCAGGGGACGGCGCAGGACGGCGGGCAGGATCACCGGGGCGTGCGCCATGATCATCGACATCACGAAGCCCAGGAACACGGCGTGCACCACCGCGTCGTACCGCGTTCCCTCGGTGACCGGCCCGGTGAGCAGCCACAGGGCCCCGGCCAGCCCCAGCCAGGCGTACCCGGCGAGCAGGCACGCCGCGGTGAAGCGGGGCAGGCCCGTGGCGCGCAGCAGCCGGCGGGCGACGTCGTGCACGACGAGCCAGGCGACCAGGGCGAGCAGCGCGGCGCCGAGCAGCACGGTGCCGATCGCGGGCCACAGCAGGGTGGCGGCCACGCCGGCGGTGACCGCGCCGACGCAGGCCAGGAACGTCCGTTCCGCCGAGGGCGCCAGGACGGCCACCCGGGCGAGTTCCAGGCGTTCCCCCGCGATGGTCAGCACGAGGAAGGCCACCAGCCAGGGCAGCATGCGCGGTACGTCGATCCCGCCCAGCCACAGCAGCGCCGCGCCCAGTGCCGACACGGCGCCCGCGGCCTGAGCGATCAGGGCGGCGCTCGGCTGCCGGCGCCAGAAGCGTACGTACAGTGCGACCAGGGCCGCGCATCCGGCGACGAACAGCAGCCGGGGTACGACCAGGTCGACCGGGCCGAGCAACAGCAGGCCCCCGGCGCCGAGGCAGCCGGGGGCCGACCAGGCCCAGGGGCGGCCCAGGGCGACGGCGCGTTCCAGAGCGACCAGCGTGCCGGCGAAGCCGAGCACCATCAGCATGCCGTGCACCTGCGGGAGCCGGCCGGCGCTGACCGGGGCCGGGAGGCCGAGCAGGCCGAGGGCGGCGTCGAGACCGGCGAGGAGGCAGAGCCCGGCGGCGAGCAGCAGGGGTGCGCGGCGGGCGCCCACGCGCCGGGCGGCGGCGCTGCCGGGGGCGGAGCCGGACACCGGGGTCACCGGTGCGCCTCGGGCGGGCCGGCCGGGGCCGGGTGCTCGGCAGTGTCCTCGTCGTCCTCGCCGGTGGTCTGCTCGGTCATGCCCAAGTGCAGCCGGCACGCGTCCGGTTCGGCGAACGGCAGCAGCTCGACCTGCTGCGGGGCCGGGCCCAGCGCGGCGAGCCCGGCCCGGGCCAGTCCTTCGTGAACACCGCAGATGACACCGGGGTGTTCACGTGCCGTCTCCACGAACGGGCAGCGGGGCAGCCGGACCTGGTGGGCGTCCGCGTCCGCTTCCGGGGCGAAGCCGATCTCCTCCAGGAGGTCGAGCAGCCGGGTCCGCGCCTCCTTGGGATCTGCCGTCGGCGGCTGCCCCGCGGTGAGGAGGCGCCCCCATTCCGCGCCGGCGGCGAGGGCGTCCCGGCGCGGGTCGGCGCTGGAGCCGGCGATCTGCGCGGCGAGGACGGCGGCGAGCCCGGCGTATTCGCGTGCGGGCGACTCCTGCGGCGGGCGGGCCCGGTAGCGGAAGGCGGGGCGGCCGCGTCCGGCGGGGCTGGACCGTTCGCGAACGGCGAGGCCGTCGTCCACCAGGGCGTCCAGGTGCTCGCGGACGGTGTTGACGTGCAGCGCGCACACCTGGGCGAGCACGCCCGCGGTGACGGGGGCGGCCTGGCCGCGCAGGTACTGCAGGACACCGCGGCGCTGCCGGGACAGCGGTACGCGGTTCGTTCCGCTGCCGGGAAGCGGCCCGTTATTTTCCACGGTCATGTCCGTACTATATTGCAGTCATCGGCCCGGGCCGGAACGGGAACGGGCTGCCGGCTGCTGGAAGGACGACCTCTCATGAGCACCTTGACCATCGCATCGGACCCCCAGGACGCGGCGGCCGCCGAGGCCGTCGAGGCGCATCACACGCAGTTGGCGGGTGAGCTGGCCGGACGCGTCGCGATGCTGATCGCGGCCGCGGACGCCGACCCGGCGGTGGCCGACGGGGTCCGTGCGGGACTGGTCGACTTCTGCGACCGCGACCTGCTGCCGCACGCGGCCGCCGAGGAGGAGACCCTCTACCCCGTCGCCCACGACCTGCCCACTGCCCGCCTGCTGATCGACGGCATGCTCGCCGAGCACCGCAGGCTCACCGCGCTCGTCGACGCCCTGCGCACCACCGGCTCGGCCGTGCGGGCGGCGACGGACAGCCGGGCGCTCCAGGTGCTGTTCGAGGAGCACCTGGAGAAGGAGAACACCCTGGTCCTGCCGCTGCTGGCCGGCGCCCCCGACATCTCACTCGCCGGACTCCTCGCGGGCATGCACGACCTCCTCGGCCACGGCCACGAGCACGGTGACGCCGGCGAAGCGGCCACGCCCGGCGGTGGCTGCGGCGGCGCCTGCGGCTGCGGGGGTGCGGACGAGGCGGAGGTGCCCGAGCTGGACGTGCGCGACGTCCCCCACTCGCTGCGGCACGCCACGGTGTTCGGCGCGATCGCCGCGGTGCCCTCCGGGCGCGCGATGATCCTGGTCGCACCGCACGACCCACTGCCCCTGCTGGGCCAGATCGAGGACCGCCACCCGGGCGCGTTCGCGGTGGACTACCTCCAGCGCGGCCCGGAGGCGTGGCGCCTGCTGCTCACACACCGCTGACCACGTTCCCGGGCCGCCACCGGCTGCGCCCGGCCCGGGTGGCGAACTAGGGTGAGGCCGTCGCCGTAGAACAGGAGCGCTGATGCCGCAGATCACCGTCGACTACTCCCGCACCCTGGAGCACGGGTTCGACCGCGCGGCCTTCGCGCGGGCGCTGCACGAGGCGACCGTCGAGATCGCGGCGGCCAAGCCGGAGGCGTGCAAGACGCAGTTCCGCCCCAGCGCGGTCACGGCGTTCGGCTACGCCGACCCGGACGAGCAGGAGCACGCCGTCGTGCACGTCACCATCGGGCTCCTCGCCGGCCGCAGCGACGAGACGAAGGCGCGGCTGACCGAGGCCGTGCTGGAGCTGCTCGGTACGTATGTCGAGGCCGAGGGCGCCGCCGTGCACGCCTCCGCCGAGGTCCGCGATCTCGACCCGTCCTACCGCAAGTTCGACCGCTGAGCGCTCCGCGGGACGGGCCGTGATACGGCGTCGGCCGGCTGCGGCGGGATGGGGGCCGGTCGCGCCCGCGCGGCGGAGCCGCATATTGATACAGCCCCGCGCCCCTTCGGGCGCTGCCGAACCACACCGGAATTCGCCCGACCCGCTCAGGGCCGGTCCCGGAGTCTCCCTAGGCGGCCAGGGCTACAAGCCGACCGATCAGGACCGCGAACGGGCCGTCGGCCGACTGCGGCGGGATGGGGGCCGGTCGCGCAGTTCCCCGCGCCCCTTCGGGCGCTGTCGAACCACACCGGACTTGGGGTCGGTCCCAGGACCTAGGAGGCCAGGGCCACGAGTCGGCCGATCAGGTCCGCGAACGGGCCGTCGGGCGGCTCGTCCTTGACCATCTGGCGCAGCAGCGTGGCCATCTCCTCGTCGTAGGCGGCGCTCACCGCGGCCAGCGCGGCGAAGTCGTACACGAGCTGGGCCTCCAGCTCCTTCCGCGGGATGCGCCGTCCGTCCAGCCAGATCAGGGCCGTCGACTCGGCGAGCGAGATCCAGGAGCGGACGACCAGCTCCAGCCGCGGGGGCGCGTCCACGATCCCCATGTGCGAAAGGATCTGGTCGTACGCGGCCTGCCGTACGGAGTCGATGAGCACGTTCGTCGCGGAGGCACCGACCGCGGGACCACCGCGCATCAGCGCCGAGAAACCGCGGCCGTGCTCGTCCACGAAGTCGAAGAACCGGCGCATCACCCGCAGCAGCCGGCTGCCAAGCGAACCCTCGTGCGGCTCCACGAACCGGTCCGCGAGATCTTCCGCGGCCCGCTTCAACGCGGCCTCGTACAGGCTGAGTTTGCCCGGGAAGTAGTGGTAGACGAGCGGGCGCGAGATGCCCGCCGCCGACGCTATCTCGTCGATGGAGACCTCATCGGGGGAGCGGCGGCTGAACAGTTCGAGGGCGACGCCGATCAACTGCTGCCGCCGCTCGTCGACTCCCAATCTGCGGCGCCCGGTACTCATACGAACACCTTACCGATCGAATCCGGCCCTTCAGGGGCCGGACCCGTCCCGGTGTCCGCCGATATTCGTCACATGTCCAGCACGAGCCGCTCGCCACGGGCCCGGGACACACAGATCAGCATCGAGTCGGCCCGCTCCGCGTCCGTCAGCAGCTCGTCCCGGTGCTCCACCTCGCCCGCCAGCACCCGCTGTTGGCAGGTCCCGCAGAAACCCTGCGCACAGGAGTACGCGGTGTCCGGCAGCTCGGCCCGTACGGCGGCCAGCACGGAGGAGTCCGCCGGCACGGTCACCGTGCGTCCGCTGCGCCGCAGTTCGAGCTCGAAGGCGTGGGAGCCGTCGGACGGCGTACGCGGGGCGAACCGCTCCAGATGCAACGCGGCCCCTGCGGGCAGCCGCTGCGCCACCGCCTCCAGCAGCCCTTCAGGACCGCAGCAGTACACGGCCGTGCCCTCGGCCGTCTCCGCGAACAGGCCGTCCAGGTCCGGCCGTCCGTCCTCGTCCGCTGCGACCACGGTGACCCGGCCCCGGGTTCCCGCCGCCGACGCCTCGACCTCCTGGACGAACGGCATGGACGCCCGCGTCCGCCCGCAGTACAGCACCTGCCGGTCGGCGTCCCGCGGCAGCGCCCGCAGCATCGGCAGGATCGGTGTGATGCCGATGCCGCCGGCGACGAACACATACGCGGGCGCCGCGACCAGCGGGAACCGGTTGCACGGCCCGCGCACCTCCAGCTCCGTGCCCGGGGCCAGCTGCTCGTGCACCTCGCGGGAACCGCCCCGCCCGTCCGCGACCAGCCGCGTGGCGAGCGTGTACGACGAGGTGTCCGCCGGGTCCCCGCACAGCGAGTACTGCCGCACCAGCCCGGACGGCAGCACCACATCGAGGTGCGCGCCCGGCTCCCACGGCGGCAACCGCCGCCCCTCCAGACGCAGTTGTACGACCCCCTCGGCCACGCTCTCGTGCGCGGCGACCCGCAGCCGCAGCGCCCGCGACCGCGGCCGGCCGGACACCGGCGGATCGAGCGCGGGCAACGGCCAAAGGGGCGTGGGGAACCGCGGATTCACGGCACCGGCGCCCCGATGGGGCGCGGGGAACTGCGCGACCGGCCGCGACGCACCGGTGGCCGCCCGGCGAGCCACCGCACCGCCCCCTTCTCCGCGGCGAGCGGCCAGATAGGCGACGGCCTGTGCGGTGGAGCCCTGCTGCGAGGGGTGGTACGTCCGGCTCAGATAGCGCGGCACGGTCCTGAGCAGGGCGCCCGTGCCGGGCAGCGTGCCCCGGCGGCCCGCCCGGCGGAACTCCTTGAAGCTCGCCCTGCCGTTCACGAGCGTCGGGTCGTGCTCCATGAAGAAGCGCGCCCCGCGCTGCCACAGGAACAGCAGCGCGGCGCAGGCCGTCGCCCAGCTGCGCACCCGGCGCCGATAGCCGCCGTCGACGTGCAGGAACAGATCGAAGGCGACGGACCGGTGCTCGACCTCCTCCGCCCCGTGCCAGCGCAGCAGATCGAGCATGGTCGGGTCGGCACCGCGCCGGTCCAGTTCGGCGGCGTTCAGCACCCAGTCGCCGAGGAAGGCGGTGTAGTGCTCGATCGCCGCGACGAGCGCCACCCGCTCCAGCAGCCACCATCTGCGCGTCCTGCCCGGCGGCAGGGTGCGGTCGCCGAGCAGCTTCTCGAAGAGCCAGTCGACCTGCGCGGTGTACGGGGTCGGGTCGAGGCCCAGGTCCCGCAGGTGCGGCAGCACCTCGTCATGGGCCTGGGAGTGCATCGCCTCCTGCCCGATGAACCCGATGACGTCCTCGCGCAGCCGGTCGTCCCGGATCAGCGGCAGCGCCTGCTTGTACACCTGCACGAACCACCGCTCCCCGGCGGGCAGCAGCAGGTGCAGCACATTGATGGTGTGCGTGGCGAACGGGTCGCCGGGCACCCAGTGCAGCGGTGTGTCCTGCCAGGCGAAGGACACCTTGCGGGCCTTGAGCGCTGTCCGCTCGGACGCCACCGGCCGGGGCTGCTTGTTAGACATGATGTCAATATATGGACGAGCAGGCCCGAGCAGAAGCCCTGCGCCCCGATGGGGCGCGGGGAACTGCGCGATCAGCCAACGATGCCGCGGCCCTTGCCGCGGAGTGCTCAGCGCAGCGCGGCGAGCGGAGTCCCGTCGTCCAGGGTGCCCGTCAGTGTCGCCTGCGTCCCCTGCTTGGTCCGGGCGGTGAGCACACGGCCCTGCGCGGACGCGGTGACCCCACCGGTCGTACGGATCGACGCGGTGTCGCTGCTGCCCGCGGCCAGCAGATACCAGGACCCGGCCTCGGACTTCCAGAGCACCCCGGCCAGCACATGCGGATCACGCGGACCGCACGCCGTCACATCGGTCGCCTTGGCCGCGACCGCCCCGTACCGGCCGCCCGGCGTGTGGAACTGGGCCAGCACCGCCGTGCCCGCGCCCCGCCAGGTCTCCGCCCGCGTGCACACCCAGTCCGCCGTCCCGGCCGCCTCGGGCAGCGCCTGGTCGGCGTACGCCCAGGCGTTCACGCTCCGCACGCCCCCCGAGCGCTGCGCGGCCAGCGAGCAGGCGAACGGCGCCCAGGTGGCCAGCGCCTCCGTGCCGGTCGACTTGGCGGCATCCGCGGAGCCGGGCCGGCCGGAGGTGAGGCGGGCCGGGACCAGTTCGCCGAGATCGGTGGAGAGGTGGGTGCCGGACGCGTCGGTCAGTTGCAGCACGTTCCACGCCGTGCAGGCCTCGGGCTGCTGCACCGGGCTGGCCTGCGGCGCCGTGACCCCGTCGGTCAGGTCGAGGTCCATCGCGCCGCTGCTCGGCTTGCGCAGGTCCCGCTCGGCGGCCTTCGTCACCCAAGGGGCGGTCAGATAGCGCACGTTGCCGTCGGCGCGGCTCAGCACGAGGGCGCTCGCCTCGGGGCCGGCCGCCCCGTCCACCCGGGCGAAGTCGAGCGCGGCGCCGTGCGTACCGTCCTTCGGCTCGGCGTAACGGGCGATGCGCAGGCCGTCGTGGAGGAGCACCACGCGGGCGTTGTCCACGTCGCCCGCGTACAGCAGTTGGGGCGGTCCCGCCGGGCCGCCGGTCTGGGTGCCCGGGGTGGCCGAGACGCGGACCGACTCACCGGGGCGGGCCCAGACGGCGAGCGCGCGGCGCAGCAGCCCGGTGTCCTGGGCGAGGGCGCCGCGGGCCGGCCACACGGAGAAGTCGGTGCGCGCCGACGACTTCCACGCCGTCGGGGCGACCCGGATCAGCCGGCCCGGGTCCAGGGCGGCCTCGGCGGCCGGATTCTGCGCGTACACGGGTGCCGCCGCGCCGTCCGGGCCCCAGCCGTCGCCCGGCAGCGCGACGAGGGCGCCGCACACCGCGATCGCGGCTGCGGCGGCGATCGCCGCCTTGGTGTGCTGCCTGCGCCGCATCAGATCGGTGGGCCGGGCCTGTAGCGAACAGGGGTCGAACTCGGGGGAGTCGAGCAGCGCGTACTGCGCCGGGACGGCGTTCGCCTGTGCGAGCGCCGCCTCCGGGTCCGCTACGCCGGCGGCCGTCAGCACGCGGTGCGCGTCCGCGTCCGGCAGCTTCTCCAGACCGCGCAGCACATAGGCGGCGCGGGCCGGTCCGCTGAGGGCGGCGAGCCGCTGGTCCAGGGCGAGTTCATCGGCGCCGCCGGAGCGTGGGAACAGTCGCAGGCCCCAGACCTGGGGGAGCAGCGGCGGCAGCTGGGACCGCTTGGGCCACGCCCGGCGCCGGAGCGGTAGCCCCGCCTCCAGGGCCGTACGCACCACCCTCAGGCGCACGAAGGCGTACCCGGCGTCGCCGTCGCGCCCTGTCGACTGCGCCGGGATCACCGAAGCCGACGTCCGGCCCCGGGGCAGCGCCCGCTGGACGAGGGCGTGCGCGGTCAGGACGCGCCGGCTGCGGCCGATCCCCGGCGGCAGCACCAGATAGGCGAGCCGGACCAGCCGCGGATAGTGCTCGACGAGAGCGGCCTCGGCCTGCTCGACATCGACGACCGGGTCGGCGGTTCCGGTCGAGGTGGGGGCATGACGCTGGGCTACATCCTGTGGCTGCACGTCCGGGAGAACGATCGGAACGGGGGTTGGTCACCGTGGGTCGGCTGCGGCGCCGTCGTGGCTGGTCGCGCAGTTCCTCGCGCCCCTTGGGTGTGTTGCCGTGTAGGGCGTCGTCCAGGTTGCCCTGGTCTGTGTTCCGGTTGCGCCGGTGCGGTCGTGGAGGGAGGGGTTATGGTGCGTCGTCTGGTCGGCTGCGGCGTCGTTGTGGCTGGTCGCGCAGTTCCCCGCGCCCCTTCGGGGCGCTGCCGTGTGGGGCGTTGTCCGGCTTGCCTTGGTGTGTGGTCCGGTTGCGTCGGTGCGGTCGCTGTCGGCGTATGGTGCGTCGTCGGTCGGCTGCGGTGGCGTCGTGGCTGGTCGCGCAGTTCCCCGCGCCCCTTTGGGGCGTTGCCGTGTAGGGCGTTGTCCAGGATTTGAGCGGGACGTGGGTGTCGTGCGTATCGATGGGTGGGGTCCCTCGTCGGGGCTTCCTGCGGCATGCTGTCGCCCACCGGGACCGGAGGAACACATGAGGTTGACGCGACCGATGCTCGCCGTGACGGGTGTCGCGGCCGTACTGGCGCTGGCGGGCTGCGGGTCCGGCGGCGACACGCGGGCCGTGCCGCCCACGGCCACGGGCAGCCTGGAGAGCCTGGCCGCCGAGGTGAAGTGCGCGCCCGACATCCAGACCGACGCCGACGAGATCCGGCAGGCCCTCTGCAAGAACCGGAACGGGAAGTTCGTCCTCGCCACCTTCGCCACCGATCGCGGCCAGCGCGAGTGGATCAACGACGCGAAGGACTACGGCGGTTACTACCTGGTGGGCCGCAAGTGGGTGGCCGTCGGCGAGGACGGAGTGGTCAAGGAGCTGCGCGGCACGCTCGGCGGCGACCTGGAGATCGGCACCGACCACCGCGCCCACACCGGCTGACACACGGCCCGGGCATACGACGAAGGCCGGTGGCGGGAGAACCCGCCACCGGCCTTTCATCGCGATCCGGCTCAGCCGATCACTGGCACCGCTGCCCGCGGTTGACACAGTTTGCGATCTTGTTGGCCAGCCCACCGGTCGTGACGCTGATGAAGTCGTCGTGGTCGGTGGACGGTTTGTGCAACTGCTCCGGGAAGCCGTCCACCGCGTAGGCGTTCTTCACCACGCCGTTCTGGATGCTCGGCTGCGGAAGGCTGTACACCAGGCGCATCGTCAGCTGCGGGATCGCCTTGAACCCGTTCTGGCAGTTGCCGGCCGCGTCCGCGAAGGCCACATGCGTGCGGTGGTTCGCGCTGTCGACGTTCTGGCCGTCCCAGCAGCTCTGGAAGGCGAAGGTGCGGACCATCTGGCTGCCCCGCGGGCAGATCGGGTACTGCTCGGTCAGCTGCACCTTGTTCTCGAAGCCGGTGCAGCTCCAGTGCGCGTTGGCGTTGGCCAGGCCATTGGTGGTGGTCTTGGCGTCACCGGTGATGATGCGCAGGAACTGGGGCATCGCGACGACCTTGGAGGTCGGGCTGCCGACGTACTTGATCTCCGCCTGCTTGGGGACCAGGATGCGGCCGACGTTGCCCTCCTTGCCACCGCCGTCCGCGTTCTGGTCGAAGTCCTGCGTGCCGTCCTGGACGCGGACCACCGGCCAGTAGTACGACGACAGGTCGCTCTTGTTCTGGCAGCTGGTGCCGCCCTGCAGGAACGTGTCGTTGCTGGAGAACGCGTCGACCTTCTGGTTGCCGACGTAGTCGTGCAGGTGGTGCGCGCCGTTGGCCACGCCGGGCGCCACGATCACGTTGTCGGTGTTGTGGTTCTTGTTGGCGTTCACTCCGCAGCGGGTGGTGAACGTGCCGGTCGACGCGCTGCGGGTCTTGCGCGGCTTCGCCTTGACGTTCGGCTGCACCTTGGTGATGTCGACGAAGTCGGCGGCGACCGGGCCGTTGCCCGCCTGCCCGCCGTTTCCGCCCTGCTGGCCGTCGCCGCCGTTCTGGCCACCGCCCTGCTGCTGGCCGTCGCCCGGCTGCGCACCGCCGCCCTGCTGTTGATCACCGCCCTGCTGCTGACCGCCACCGTTCTGACCGCCACCGTTCTGGCCACCGGCGTTGGTCTGGTTGGCGGCCTGCGTGGTGCAGGCGGAGAGCTGGGCCAGCGAGGTGTCGAAGGATCCGCCGACCCGCTGGATACCGATCCTGATCCGGTCGATCGTCGCGGAGCGCTTCTCCTTCAGGGGGCCGACGATCGCGTTCTGGACGAAGTTCGTGTCGTTCGCCTGCGCCTGGCGGGTCGAGGCGAGTCGGGCGTAGGCCTCGGTGATCTGCTTGTCGAGGTTCGCCAGCTCCGTCGCCACCCCGGGGCGCGCCGCGTTCGGCACGTTCGTCAGCTTCTGGCCGACGTCCGGGCAGGAGATCGTCGCCACCTGCGCGGCGGCGGCCTTCGTCTGGTTCTGCGCCGAGTTGTTCGTCTCGTGGGCAGAGGCATAGAAGTTCGCCCAGATCAGCCCGCCCCCACCGAGCGCTAGGGCCGCCGATGCGGCTATGGCCTTGGTGGCCAGCGGCGTACGGCGTTTTCGTGTGTTGCGTCCCATGGAACTCCTCTGACTTCCTTGCGGGGCAGCATCGAGGCGCCCGACAGGAGTGAAGCGGCGCCCATTCATACGGACCCGGCCCCGGGGGTGTTCAGCCTTCCTGTGAATTCATCAGAGGTTTGACGGCCCAGCGGGGCTCAACAGCCCCTTGAGCAGCAGGAGTTGCCGAACAACTCGGGGCAGGACGGAGGTTTCAGCGGTCCCGGTCGAGGTAGGCGAGCACCGCAAGGACGCGTCGATTGTCGTCGTCCGACACCTCAAGTCCCAGTTTGGCGAAGATGTTGGAGGTGTGTTTGGCGATCGCCCGTTCCGTGACGACGAGCTGCCCGGCGATCGCCGCGTTCGACCGGCCCTGCGCCATCAGCTCCAGGACCTCCAGCTCCCGCGGGGTCAGCCCGCCGAGCGGCCGGTCGGCGGCGGACCGCCGGGACAACAACTGCTGGATCACCTGCGGGTCCATCGCCGTGCCGCCCGCCGCCACCCGCCGTACGGCGTCCACGAACTGCTCCGCGTCGAACACCCGGTCCTTCAGCAGATAGCCGACCCCGCCGTTGCCGTCGGCGAGCAGCTCGCGCGCGTACAGCTGCTCCACGTGCTGCGAGAGGACCAGCACCGGCAGCCCGGGCCGGTCCCGGCGGGCCGCGAGCGCGCACTGCAACCCCTCGTCGGTGTGCGTCGGCGGCAGGCGTACGTCGATCACCGCGACGTCCGGTCGCAGCTCGGCCAGCGCGCGGGTCAGCTCCGGGCCCGACTCGACGGCCGCGGCGATCTCGAAGTCGTAGGCCGCCAGCAGCCGGACAAGACCGTCGCGCAGCAGGAACAGGTCTTCGGCTAGGACAACGCGCACGGAATCTCCATGGTCACCATGGTGGGACCGCCCGCGGGGCTGCTGACGGCCAGGATGCCGTCGAATGTACCCAGCCGCCGCTCGATCCCGGGCAGCCCGGAACCGGCCCCGAGCGCGGCGCCGCCCCTGCCGTTGTCGGTGACCGCGATCCGCAACTGGCCGCCGTCCTCGGGCACATGGTGCAGGTCGACCCAGATCCGGTCGGCGCCGGAGTGCTTGACCGCGTTGGTCAGCACCTCGCTGATCGCGAAGTACGCGGCCGACTCCAGCGGCGCGTCCGCCCGCCCGTCCAGCTCCACGCTCACCTCGGTGGCCACCGGCAGCCGCAGCGCCAACGCCCGTACGGCGTCGCCGAGTCCGCGCTCGGCCAGCACCGGCGGATGGATGCCGCGCACCAGGTCACGCAGTTCGCCGAGCGCCTCGACGGAGTTGCGGCGGGCCTGCGCGAGCAGCTCCCGCGCCCGCGCCGGATCCTTGTCCAGCAGCGCCTCGACGGTCCCCAGGTCCATGCCCATCGCGACCAGCCGGGCCTGCGCGCCGTCGTGCAGGTCCCGTTCGATGCGGCGCAGTTCGGCCGCCGAGGTGTCCACCGCGTCCCGCCGGGTCTCGGTCAGCACCCGCACCCGTTCGGCGAGTTCGCCCTGACCGGGGGAGAGCACCGCACGGGTCAGCAGGAAGTGGCAACGCAGCAGCGGCGGGGTGAGGACGTAGGCGGCGGCCAGCAGCGCCGCGCCGAGCAGCCCGGCGAGCAGCGCGCTGCCCTGCCCCGAGACCGGCACGAAGCCGTACCACCAGCCGACCCGGCTGCCGTCCGTGAACACCCGCCACAGCCCGGCCGCCAGCGCGAAACCCTCCACCGGATAGATCAGCAGGGCGGCGGGCAGCAGCGCGGTGACGAACCCTGCCGTCATGTCGACCAGGAGCCAGCCGAGGTCCCGCCAGGTCGCCGGGTCGCCGAGCAGCCCGAAGGCGCGCCCCCACGGGCTGGCCCCCTCGGGGAGCGGCCGGTACGCGCGCGGGATCCGCACCCCGCACCACTGCGCGGCCACCAGCCGCCGCCAGTCGGCGAAGGCCCGCACCCCGGTCAGCACCCAGGGCGTCGTGACGATCCCGATGCCCAGCGGGACGAGCGCGATCGACACGACGGACAGCACGAACAGGGTGATCGAACCGGTGAGCGCGACGACCGCGAGGGCGAGCCCCCGCGCTCCGGCGGTCACGACGGCGCGGGTCCGGCCGCCGGCGTCCCTGGAATCCCTGCTCCTCGTGTCCATGCCGTCAGTGTCGTCGAACCGGGGGCGCCGGTCACGGGGCGAAACCCCCGGTCAGGAGGTGGTGTCAGCTACACCCCCGGCAGCGGCGAGCACCGCGGCCTCCACCTCCGGATCGAGGCCCTTGCGGGTCCGGTCCGGGCGCTGCGGCGCCGTGCCGCCGATCTCCCGCAGCCACGCCCAGGTGTCGGCGACGGTCTCGCCGACCGGACGGCACACCAGCCCCGTCGCCAGCGCCCGTGCGACGTCCGCGCGGTGCAGGGCCCGGTACAGGTCACTGCCCGGCGGCACCCACACCGGCAGCTCGACCCACGGCTCGATCCCGGCGTCCAGGACGACCTGCGGATCGGTCCAGCACAGCCGCGCGTCCGCGCCGGTGGCCTCGGCGCACGCCGCCAGGAACGCGCCCATGGTGGTGTGCCCGGGCGGGCTCACCAGGTTGTACGGGCCGCCGAGCCCCCGCTCCACCGCCCCGGTCGTCCAGTCGGCCAGATCGCGCACGTCGACGTACTGCAGTGGCAGGTCGCGCGGTCCGGGCGCCAGGACGGGGCCGCCCCGGGCGATCCGGGTCAGCCACCAGGGCAGCCTGCCGACGTTCTCGTACGGACCGAGGATCAGCCCGGCCCGCACCAGCAGGGAGCCGTCCGCGCCGAACGCCTCCACAGCGGCCAGCTCGCCGCCCCGCTTGTCCCGCGCGTACTCGGTCTGCCCGGCGTCGGCCGCGGCGCCCTCGACCAGCGGCGCGTCCTCGCCGGTCCCGCCCGCCGGAGGAAAGGCGTACACCGAGCGGCTGGACACATACACGTACCGGCCGGCGCGGCCCCGCAGCAGCCGCGCCGCCTCCCGCACCGCGCGGGGCGCCGCCGACCAGGTGTCGACGACGGCGTCCCACGGGCCGCCGCCGGTGAGCGCGGCGAGCCCGTCGGCGGTGGTGCGGTCGCCGCGCAGCGACCGCACCCCCGGTGGGGGCGCGTGCCGGCCCCGGTGGATGACGGTCACCTCCCAGCCGCGCCGGAGCGCCGACTCCACGACGGCCCGCCCCACGAACTCCGTTCCGCCCAGCACCAGAAGTCTCATGCGGCGACCCTGCCCGGTGCGGCCGTCGAGCGTGCCCGGATCTGCCGAGAGCAGACGGGGGAGGCTGGCGTGGTCAGCGTCCGGTCGGCGGCGTGTACTTGTAGCCGACGCGGCGCACCGTCTGGATCGTCCGGCGGTGCTCGGCGCCCAGCTTGCGGCGCAGCCGGGCGACATGGACGTCGACGGTGCGTCCGTCGCCCACGTGGCCGTAGCCCCAGACCGTGGTGACCAGTTGGTCGCGGGTGTGCACCCGGTGGGGGTGCGCCACGAGGTGGGCCAGCAGCTCGAACTCCAGGTAGGTGAGGTCGAGGTCCCGGCCCGCCACCTGGGCGGTGCGCCGCACGGTGTCGATGCGGACCAGCGGGTCACCGGTGGCGTCGGGGGCGGCGGCCGGCCCGGTCTCCGGCCGGTCCGGCACCGCGACCGGCGGGAACGCCGGCTGCCGGTCGGCCGGGACCAGCACCAGGTAGCCGACCATCGGCGGCTGTCCCGGCAGGCTGGGCACGGTGTGCTGCGGTGCCGGCAGCCAGGTGGCGCCCGGCGGCAGCAGATCCGCGACGGTGTGCAGGCTCTCGACCGGGTTGGGGCGGGGGAGGGCCCATTCCTCGTCCCGGTCGACGGCGCGCAGCCGGTGCCGGGCGCCGGATGCCGGGGACGGGGCGGGAAGGGCGGCGGTGGGGAGAGGACGAGTGGTCGCCATGAGAGGTCAGCTCTTTCGCGCGAGAAGTTCGTCGGGTAGGTCGACGGCCGCGATTCGTGGTCGGGGCGCGCCGGGGACGTTCGTCGTTCCGCGCTGGCCGAAGGCCGGGGTGTACGGCTTTAGAGGGCCCGCGCGTTCCACGCGCGGCAACACACCCGGTCGAAGTCGTGATGCTGACGGGAAGGCCAGAAGGGCTCGAGGTCAGGGCGACCCGTCGCGGTGTACTTCTGGATGCTGGCCATACGCCCATTGAAGCAGACACCGGCCCGCAACAGGACCCTCCTCTCACTGCTCGGACGCTTCCTTGGCGGGAAGTTGACGTCGCGGGCCTCCCCCTCTCAGGTGTTCGTACCAGGTCAGGTGCTTGATCGTGACTGTCAAGCGTCGTCCGCCGTTCCACATGGCGGACAGCCCGCCGGCTCCCCGCGTCCCACGGGACGCCGCCACGACGACACGAAGGGGCGCCCGGTGGCGGGCGCCCCTTCGGAGTTGTGGCGTGGATCAGACCTGGCCGGCCTTCTCCAGCGCGGAGCAGCACGTGTCGACCAGGAGGCGGGTCACCACGTACGGGTCGACGTTGGCGTTCGGACGGCGGTCCTCGATGTAGCCCTTGCCGTCCTTCTCGACCTGCCACGGGATACGGACCGAGGCGCCGCGGTCGGAGACGCCGTAGGAGAACTTGTCCCACGGGGCGGTCTCGTGCAGACCGGTCAGCCGATCGTCGATGCCGGCGCCGTAGTACTTGACGTGGTCGAGCGGCTTGGAGCCCTCGCCGAGCGACTCGCACGCGGTGATGATCGCGGCATAGTTCTCGCGCATCGCCTTGGTGGAGAAGTTGGTGTGCGCGCCGGCGCCGTTCCAGTCGCCCTTGACCGGCTTCGGGTCGAGGGTGGCGGAGACGCCGAAGTCCTCGGCGGTGCGGTAGAGCAGCCAGCGGGCCACCCACAGCTGGTCGGAGACCTCCAGCGGGGACAGCGGGCCGACCTGGAACTCCCACTGGCCGGGCATGACCTCGGCGTTGATGCCGGACAGGCCGAGGCCGGCCTTCAGGCAGTTCTCCAGGTGGGCCTCGACGATCTCGCGGCCGAAGATCTCGTCGGCGCCGACCCCGCAGTAGTAGCCGCCCTGCGGCGCCGGGAAGCCGCCCTCGGGGAAGCCGAGCGGACGGGCGCCGTCGAAGAAGGTGTACTCCTGCTCGATGCCGAAGATCGGCTCCTGCGCGGCGAACTTCTCCGCGACCTCGGTCAGCGCGGCGCGCGTGTTGGAGGCGTGCGGGGTGAAGTCGATGTTCAGGACCTCGCACAGGACGAGGACGTCGTCGCCGCCGCGGATCGGGTCGGGGCAGCTGAAGACCGGCTTCAGCACGCAGTCCGAGGCGTGGCCCTCGGCCTGGTTGGTGGAGGACCCGTCGAAGCCCCAGATCGGCAGCTCGGCGCCCTTCGCGTCGTCGCCAAGAATCTTCGTCTTGGAACGCAGCTTGGCCGTCGGCTCGGTGCCGTCGATCCAGATGTACTCAGCCTTGAAGCTCACGGGCCACATCCTTCGAGGTGGGTCTGGGCGCACTTGCGGGTGCTGCGGCGGCGGCGCTGCGGCACCGCGGGATGATGCTCGGCAGCCTGTCAACAGGCGATTTCCCGATCATTGCCCGGATGTGAACCCCGTGTTACCCACCTGTTCGGTGCGCCGGTTCAGGTTGTGAGGCGGCCCGGCCCGGGTAGGAGGGACCGTTCGGGTTGCCTACGACCTGGCCGCGGCGGGGCGGACCGCGTACGACGGAGGGCGCTTCGCGGTGCCCTGACGCGCCGGTCCTGCCGCCTCCGGCCGGAAGCGGCAGGACCCGGGACACCTGCCTCATCGGTCCGGCACGGGTCCGGCGCTCACCCCACCTTCTCGATCAGCGCACGACGGATCAGGAACTTGCCCGGTTCCCTGACCTGTTCGAAGGCCGCGTCGTTCAGCAGCGCACAACTGCCGGACACGGACGTCACCTGCACGGTCGTGGACTTGCCGTTGTCCAGGTTGGTGACCCTCAGCGTGGTGCCCGCCGGGAACTGGTTGCTGGACGCCGCCGGGGCGCCGGCCTCGCCGGAGAGCGTGACGGTGGAGCCGTTGCACACCTGCTGTCCGGTGGCGGTGTCCGCGCCTCCCGTGCCCGCGCCTCCCGTCCCTGTATCTCCCGTTTCCGTGCCTCCCGCGGAGGCGGTCGGGGCGGGCTGCGCGTCCTGCCCGCCGTCCTGCTGTCCGTTCTGGGCCGGTGTCGAGTGGGAGCCCTGAGCCGACTCCCCGACGACGCAACCGGACGCCTTCTGCTGGACCTTGATCTGCTCGATGACCGCCTCGCGGTTGGCGATCCGCGCCGTCGACTGGGCATCCGGAGCGGCCCGTTGGCCCTCGATGAACCGCTCGTTGTTGCCGAGCGCGGTGGCCAGCCCCTGACAGACCGTCGAGTCCGCGGCGGACAGGGTCCGCGGGCTCTGCGCGGCGTTGGACGTGGCCGCCATGGCGAAGGCCCCGCCGCCGGCCACCGCGGCGGCACTCGCCAGCAGCGCGATCTTCTTCCTGGTGTTGAGCGTTCTCCTGCGCGACATGCGCGCCTCCTGAAGGGATAGGGGAGCGTACGCCGCTATGTACGAGATACCGAACGACGTCACTCAGCCGTCACCGGAGTCGGTGGAGTGACCTGTGCCACAGGGGGCAGGGTCGTGCCCGGGTCGCCGTATGCCAGCTGTTCGAATTCCCCGCCGTCCCTCACGTCTCTCGCCGAACCCCTGTGACGTACCGTCAATTCCGCTTCTCACCTGGTCGTTCGAGAGGATTCCCGGACTCCTCGATTGTCAGTGCCGGGCAGTAGACTGGAGTCAGTGTTCGAGAACGCGACAGGAGGATGCCCGTGCCCGCTGCCGCACTGAAGCCGAAGCCGTTGCCGACCCAGTCCACCGCGAAGCGCCCCGTCCCACTCGACCTGCCGTACACCCCCGTGATGAAGCGTCCGCTGCCACCCGGACGTCCGCGCGAGTGGTACGTCACGCACAACCGCCGCCTCAAGGCGATGCGGCTCGCCATAGCCCTGCTCGACTCGGGCGTCTACGTCCCCAACCAGGCCCGCAACGAGACGATCCGCAGCACGGCCCAGCGGATCGGTGTCCATCCGCCGTCGGACACGACGTGCCACATGGTGCGGGCGTTCCTGCGCTACAACCGCTGAGACCGGTGCCGCGTGCCGGGCGCCCCGGTTCCCGGGGTGCCCGCCGCCGTGCCGTCAGGCCGCCGACTCCCGCTCCGACGGCGCACGGAAGCGCGGCGCCACCCGGGCCGCGCCCGGCCGGCTCCGCAGCCGCTCCGCCTCCCGTGCGATCGCCGCCCGCGCCCCACACCCGAGCCCACCCCGCCGGCCAGGATCCGCCACGCGATCTCCCCGCCGGGCCGCTGGGCCCAGCCGCCCGCCATCCGTCGCGTCCGCCGTGCGGCCACCGCGTCCCGGGCATACGTTTGCCCACCGCACCGGCCACCGCCCGCCCCGACCACGGGCAGGCCCGTCACCCGTTCGCTGGGCTGGACATGCGCGGGCCCGCCCTCCCGGACTTGACTTCGATCAGATCAGGAGGTGACGGGAACCAGGGAGGCGTGCCGCATGACCACAACCGCCGAGCACGTCGACAGCGGCAAGGCCGCCCGCAAGCGGGTCCCCCGCTCCGGGCACGCCCGCTGGCTGCCGCCCGTCGACCGGCCCGACCCGGTCGCCGTGCTGGAGCGGCAGGGCCGGGACCGGCTGCCGGAGCTGCTGCCGATCCGGTACGGGCGGATGACCGCCTCGCCGTTCGCCTTCCTGCGCGGCGCCGCCGCCGTCATGGCCGCCGATCTGGCCGGGCAGCCGCACACCGGGCTCACCGTGCAGCTGTGCGGCGACGCCCATCTGCTCAACTTCGGCGTGTACGCGTCCCCGGAACGCTCCCTGCTGTTCGACCTCAACGACTTCGACGAAACCTTCCGCGGCCCCTTCGAGTGGGACGTCAAACGGCTCGCCGCCTCCGTCGCCGTGGCCGCCCGCGAGAACGGGCACCCCGCCCACCGGGCGCACCGGGCAGTCCGGGAGACCGTGGCCGGCTACCGCACCGCGATCCGGCGGCTGGCCCGGCTCGGCGAGCTGACCGTCTGGTACGAGCGCGTCGACGCCGCCGGCCTGCTGCCCCTCGTCCGCCCGGCCCGCCAACCCCGGCACCTGGGGTCCAGCCTCACCCGCGCCCGCCGCCGCACCAGCCTGCAGGCCCTCGGCAAGCTCACGGAGGTGGTGGACGGGCGGCGGCGCATCATCCACGACCCGCCGCTGCTCGAACCCGCCGGGGCCGGCGACGCGGCCTCGCTGCGCAAGATCTTCAGCGACTACCGCTCCACCCTGCCCGAGGAGCGCCGCCTCCTCCTCGACCGGTACCGCTTCGCCGACGCCGCGCGCAAGGTCGTCGGCGTCGGCAGCGTCGGCACCCGCTGCTTCCTCGTGCTGCTCACCGGGCGCGGCGCAGGTGACCCGCTGTTCCTGCAGATCAAGGAGGCCCGCAAGGCCATCCTGGAGGACCACCTGCCGAGCGGGCCGTATCTCCACCCCGGGCACCGGGTCGTGGCGGGGCAGCGGCTGCTCCAGGCCGCCGGCGACATCTTCCTGGGCTGGATGACGGGGCCGCAGGGCCGCGCCTTCTACGGGCGCCAGCTGCGCGATGTGAAGGGCGTCGCCGATGTGGCGGGCATGAACCCGAACCGCCTCCTGGCGTACGGGCGGCTGTGCGGCACCGCCCTGGCCCGCGCCCACGCCCGCTCGGGCGACCGTATCGCCATCGCCGCCTACCTGGGCACGGCCGACACCTTCGACCGCGCGGTCGCCGACTTCGCGCTGTGCTACGCCGACCAGACCGACGCCGATCACGCGGCGCTCGGCGCCGCCGTCGTGGCGGGCGTGGTCCCGGCCGCCCCGGGCGTCTGACGACCGGCCGGCCGCCCCGCGCGTCTCCCGCACATACCGACGCCCCTGCTCCGGACGGCGGTCCCGGTCGCGGCGTCGTTCCGCGCTCGATGGCGGCCCCGGCCTGGCGGCCCCGGCCTGGCGGCCCCGGCCTGGCGGCCCCGGCCTGGCGGCCCCGGCCTGGCGGCCCCGGCCTGGCGGCCCCGGCCTGACGGCCCGCCGTTGGCTTCGGGGCGGGCCCGGTCCCCGCGGAGCCCTCGACCCGGGCGGCGGTGCTGCCCCGCGCCCGGCGGCTCGGGTGACGACCGGCCGCCGCGCACAGCCCCGGGTCACAGCCCGGGGGCGCCCCACACCGGGAACCAGCGGCTCAGGTCCTGCTCGATCCGCAGATCGTTCGCGAGGGCCGCCTTCACCTGCAGCTCCAGCGCGTTGTCGCGCCGCTGGGTGGTGCCGGGCAGCGGCGCGAACGGGTAGAAGGTGCCCCGCTTGTAGAGGTAGACGAGGGCGAGCCGCCGGGCGCCGCCCGCCGCGTCCTTGTTCTCGAATCCGGCCAGGGAGCACAGCAGCTGCGGGCCGAAGCCGTTGGCCTCCATCGAGCTGTTCACCGCGTGCAGGTCGTTCACCAGATCCGGCAGCTGGTCCGGCGTCCGCTGCGACACCAGCCAGGAGTAGCCGTAGTCGTCCTGCCGCAGCTCCACCGGCAGGGCGCCGCCGGGTTGCGCGCCCCGCTCGCCCAGCGCCGATCCGCCGCGCTCGGCGTCCGCGTCCAGCAGCGCCCGGACCTCGCGCTGCGTCTGCTCGAAGGCCGCGCCCTCGACCGACGCGAAGCACACGGCGCCGCCCCCGGTCGGGGTGAACCCCGCCGCGACCTCCAGCGTCACGGCCGCCGAGGGCAGCGCGAACAGCTGGTCGAGATCGGGTGCGACGGGTTTCGTACGGCCGAGCAGGATGTCCAGGAGCCCCATGCTCAGCCCGCCTTCCCCGGCATCGCCGCCTCACCCAGCTCGGCGGAGATCCGGCCCAGCTGCTCCAGCCGCTGTTCCAGGCTGGGGTGGGTGGAGAAGAGCCGGGACAGGCCGGGCTCGGCGCCCAGGGCCGGGGTGAAGTAGAAGGCGTTGAAGGCCTGTGCCGTGCGCAGGTCCTTCGTCGGGATCCGGGCGATGTCACCCGAGACCTTGGTCAGCGCGGAGGCCAGGGCCGAGGGCCGTCCCGTCAGATGGGCGGCGGCCCGGTCGGCGGCCAGCTCGCGATACCGGGACAGCGCCCGGATCAGCAGGAAGCTGATCGCGTACACGGCCGCGGAGACGCCCATGATGGTGGCGAGGACCACGAGGGTGTTCTGGTCCCTGCGGCCGCGGAAGAGCTGCGAGTAGAAGGCGAACCGCACCATCAGACCGGCGAGGACACCGAGGAACGACGCGACCGTGATCACGGCGACGTCCTTGTGCGCCACGTGCGACAGCTCGTGCGCCAGCACGCCCTCCAGCTCCGCGGGCTCCAGCCGGCGCAGCAGGCCGGTGGTCACGCAGATCACCGCATGGTCGGGGTTGCGGCCGGTCGCGAACGCGTTCGGCATGTCGATGTCCGACACGGCGACCACCGGCTTCGGCATGTCCGCCTGTGCGCACAGGCGGTCGATCACCCCGTGCAGGTCCGGATACTCCTCGCGCTCCACGATCCGGCCGTGCATCGCGTACAGCGCGACGCGGTCGGAGAACCAGTACTGCGCCACGAGCAGCGCTGCCGCGAGCACCACGACCAGTACCCAGGACTTCAGCAACGCGATCAACACGGCCACGAAGGCCACGTACAGCAGCCCGAGCAGGAACAGCGTGACCACCATGCGCACGGTCAGCCGTCGGTCGCTCTGGAAGCGGCTCTGCATCTGCATCACCCCGCAGTAAGGCACTCGTCCCGCTGTCCAGTGTGCACCTGGCGAGGTCGGCGCCGACCCCGGGACGGGCAAAGATTCCCCCGGGGCCCAGCGGTCCTCCGCGCCCCCGGCACCGCCCCGCCGGTCCCGCGTGCCCTAGTGGACCGACCGCATCTCCAGCCAGCCCAGCAGCAGGATCACCGCGGCGATGCAGCCGAGCACGATCACGGTCGACACCCAGGGCGAGCGGCGCGGCGCGGCCCGCTCCGGGGCGGCGCGGAACGGGGCCGGGTCCGGCGGGTTCTCCTTCCACCGGGCGGCGAGCATCCTGGCCCGGGCCGAGGGCTCCTTGTGCTCGGCGTCGTCCGCCCACTTCAGATCGAAGTCGCGCTCGCCGTCGTCCTGTCCGGACATCCCTGCGTCTCCCCGTGTCCCCTGTCGAACAGCTGTGCAGTAAACGATACGGCGACACCCCCGTCCGGCGAAACGGGGCGCCCCCGTTCCGCACGGCAGAACGGGGGCGCCGAAGGCTCACACAGGGGCCGGTCACACGTCGAAGTACAGCTCGAACTCGTGCGGGTGCGGGCGGAGCTGGAGCGGAGCGATCTCGTTCGTGCGCTTGAAGTCGATCCAGGTCTCGATCAGGTCGGACGTGAAGACGTCGCCCGCGAGCAGGAACTCGTGGTCGGCCTCCAGGGAGTCGAGGACCGCCGGGAGCGAGGTCGGGACCTGCGGGACGCCGGCGTGCTCCTCGGGGGCCAGCTCGTACAGGTCCTTGTCGATCGGCTCGGCCGGCTCGATCTTGTTCTTGATGCCGTCCAGACCCGCGAGGAGCAGCGCCGAGAAGGCGAGGTACGGGTTGCCGGAGGAGTCGGGCGCGCGGAACTCGACGCGCTTGGCCTTCGGGTTGGAGCCCGTGATCGGGATACGCATGGCCGCGGAGCGGTTGCGCTGCGAGTAGACCAGGTTGACCGGGGCCTCGAAGCCGGGCACCAGACGGTGGTACGAGTTCACCGTGGGGTTGGTGAAGGCCAGCAGCGACGGGGCGTGCCGGAGGATGCCGCCGATGTAGTAGCGGGCGGTGTCCGACAGGCCGGCGTAGCCCTGCTCGTCGTAGAACAGCGGGTCGCCGCCGCTCCACAGCGACTGGTGGACGTGCATGCCCGAGCCGTTGTCACCGAAGATCGGCTTCGGCATGAAGGTCGCGGTCTTGCCGTTGCGCCAGGCGACGTTCTTCACGATGTACTTGAAGAGCTGGAGGTCGTCGGCGGCGGCGAGCAGCGTGTTGAACTTGTAGTTGATCTCGGCCTGTCCTGCGGTGCCCACCTCGTGGTGCTGGCGCTCGACCTTCAGACCGGCCCTGTCCAGTTCGAGGGAGATCTCGGCGCGCAGGTCGGCGAAGTGGTCGACCGGCGGGACCGGGAAGTAGCCCCCCTTGTAGCGGACCTTGTAACCGCGGTTGTCCTCCAGGGCACCGGTGTTCCAGGCGCCGGCCTCGGAGTCGATGTGGTAGAAGGACTCGTTCGCGCTGGTGGCGAAGCGGACGGAGTCGAAGACGTAGAACTCGGCCTCGGGGCCGAAGTACGCGGTGTCCGCGATCCCGGTGGAGGCGAGGTACGCCTCGGCCTTCTTCGCCACGTTGCGCGGGTCACGGGAGTACTGCTCGCCCGTGATCGGGTCGTGGATGAAGAAGTTGATGTTGAGGGTCTTGTCCCGGCGGAACGGGTCGACCCGGGCGGTCGACAGGTCGGCGCGCAGCGACATGTCGGACTCGTGAATGGCCTGGAAGCCACGGATCGAGGATCCGTCGAAGGCGAGCTCCTCGTCCGGGTCGAACGCCTCGACCGGCACCGTGAAGTGCTGCATCACGCCCGGCAGATCGCAGAAGCGGACGTCGACGAACTTGACGTCCTCGTCCGCGATGAACTTCTTGGCCTCGTCGGCGTTCTGGAACATCCAGCTCCTCCTACTCCCGACCGTCCTGTCGCCGGGGTGGTAGTTCGTTCGTGCGGCCAGTGCGGTGGCACACGCTGGCTCGACACTAGGTTCGGGTGATTTCTCGGGCGTGACCCATTTGTTTCGCTGAAGTTAACCGGCCCGGCTTCCACGGTAGCCCCGACGACCCCGCCGTCCCTCGGTCAGGCGCGGGCGCAGTACCGTGGACCGGTGGACAACAGGCAAGCAGTGGGATCGTGGCTCTCCGGGCCGCGCGCGGCCATGGAGGACGCCGGTGCCGACTTCGGATACCGGGGTGAACAGCTCGGTCTGCCGGAGCAGGGGCCGGGTTCGATCGCCCGTCCGGGCCGGCGGCTGGGCGCGCTGGCCGTGGACTGGGGGCTGTGCCTCTTGATCGCATACGGCCTGATCACGGACAGCTACAACAGTGCGGCCCAGGTCTGGGCCCCGGTCATCCTCTTCGCGCTGATCCTGCTCACCGTCGGCACGGTCGGCTTCACGCCGGGCAAGCGGCTCTTCGGCCTCCGGGTGGCCGCGCTCGACACCGGTCGCGTCAACCCGCTGCGTGTCCTGCTGCGCACGGTCCTGCTGTTCCTCGCCCTTCCGGCGCTGATCTGGGACCGCGACGGCCGCGGCCTCCACGACCGCCTGGCCGGCACGGTGGAGGTCCGCGTCTGAGGCCGCACAGGGGCAGGTACGACGAAGGGGGCACCCGGAGTGATCTCCGGGTGCCCCCTTCGTCGCACAGCGGACCCGTTTCCGGCCCTCGCCGTGGGTGTCGCGGTCTTGTGCCGCCATCTCCGGCACGGTCGCGGACCGCGAGGTGGGGGTCAGCGGGCCTTCGGGCCGCCCTTCGGCATCCGCATGCCCTTCGGCATCGGGCCCTTCGGCAGCGGCATGTTGGTCATCAGGTCACCCATGGCGCGCAGCCGGTCGTTGGTGGCGGTCACCTGCGGGCCGGACAGGACGCGCGGGAACTTCAGCATGGTCGTGCGCAGCTTCTTCAGCGCGACCTGCTCCTCGCCCGTGCCGACGATCAGATCGTGCACCGGCACGTCCGCCACGACGCGGTTCATCTTCTTCTTCTCGGCGGCCAGCAGGCTCTTCACCCGGTTCGGGTTGCCCTCGGCCACCAGCACGATGCCGGCCTTGCCGACGGCCCGGTGCACCACGTCCTGGCTGCGGTTCATCGCCACCGCGGGGGTCGTCGTCCAGCCCCGGCCGATGTTGTCGAGGACCGCCGCGGCGGCGCCCGGCTGGCCCTCCATCTGCCCGAAGGCGGCCCGCTCGGCGCGGCGGCCGAAGACGATCGCCGTCGCGAGGAAGGCGAGCAGCAGGCCCAGGATGCCGAGATAGACCGGGTGACCGATCAGAAAGCCGATCGCGAGGAAGACACCGAAGGTGGCGATGCCGACAGCCGCGAGCACAAGACCGATCTTCTTGTCGGCCTTGCGGGTCATCTTGTACGTCAGGGCGATCTGCTTCAGTCGCCCGGGGTTCGCAGCGTCCGCTGCGGTTTCCTTCCTCGCCATGCGACGAAGTCTACGTGGCCCCGGAAGCGCCTTCGACGGCAGTGTCCCGACGGCGCTGTCCGGATGGGTGGCGGGGCCGTCAGGAACGGATGGCGGCCTGCTCCAGGACGCGCTGTGCCTCGACCCGGTCCTGGGCGCGGCGGCGGTCCTCGAGGACGGAGGTCCAGGCGTTGCGGCGGGCGGTGCGCTGGCCGCCGCTCATCAGCAGCGACTCGACGGCACGGAGCGCGTCGGTGAAGCTCGGGATGGCGGTGGCGCGAACGGGTACGGCCTGCATGGAGGTCCCCCCTCGATACGGCTCCGGGAACGGGTGCGCATGGCGTGGATCCAGGGTCACTGTTCGGTGTTACCAGGGCGTGACCTGCCGGTCAAACACCGATGAAGCCTGGACACGGGGGCCTGAAACGGTGACGCGGCCCCGACGCGCGCCTCTCAGCTGCGAGGACGGTCGGGGCCGCGGCTCACCGGACTCTACCGGCGGGTAATGGGGTGTGCGCGAACTCATACGAGCCCGGGTTCCCTTTCCGCGCAAAGGAAGTGACGGGCCGTCAGACCGCCTGGGCGGCGACGAAGGCACCGCGCTTCTCGACGGCCATCTGGTAGAGCCGCCCGGCGCGGTAGGAGGACCGTACCAGCGGCCCCGACATCACGCCCGAGAAGCCGATCTGCTCGGCTTCCTCCTTCAGCTCGACGAACTCCTGCGGCTTGACCCAGCGCTCCACGGGGTGGTGCCGCACGGACGGACGCAGATACTGCGTGATGGTGACCAGCTCGCAGCCCGCCTCGTGCAGCTGCCGGAGCGCCTCGCCGACCTCTTCGCGGGTCTCGCCCATGCCGAGGATCAGATTGGACTTGGTGACCAGGCCGTAGTCGCGGGCCGCGGTGATGACCTTCAGGGAGCGCTCGTAGCGGAAGCCGGGGCGGATCCGCTTGAAGATCCGGGGCACGGTCTCCACGTTGTGCGCGAAGACCTCGGGGCGGGCGGCGAAGACCTCCGCCAGCTGCTCCGGGACGGCGTTGAAGTCGGGGGCCAGCAGTTCGACCTTCGTACGGCCGCCCTCGCGCTCCGCGGTCTGCTGGTGGATCTGGCGCACGGTCTCGGCGTACAGCCAGGCCCCGCCGTCCGCCAGGTCGTCGCGGGCGACGCCGGTGACGGTGGCGTAGTTCAGGTCCATGGTGACCACGGACTCGCCCACCCGGCGCGGCTCGTCGCGGTCCAGTGCCTCGGGCTTGCCGGTGTCGATCTGGCAGAAGTCGCAGCGCCGGGTGCACTGGTCGCCGCCGATGAGGAACGTCGCCTCGCGGTCCTCCCAGCACTCGTAGATGTTCGGGCAGCCGGCTTCCTGGCAGACCGTGTGCAGGCCCTCGCTCTTGACCAGGTTCTGCATCTTCGTGTACTCGGGGCCCATTTTCGCCCGGGTCTTGATCCACTCGGGCTTGCGCTCGATGGGGGTCTGGCTGTTGCGGACCTCCAGGCGCAGCATCTTGCGTCCGTCTGGTGCGACTGCGGACACGACCGGCTCCCTAGCGATTGATTCTTCGGCGACTTTCAGGGTACGCCCGTTGATTTGCATGCCCGGCGGTGGTGCTGGCCTCCCGGGGGCTGCCGCCCCCAGGCCCCCGCTTTCGGCCTGGACGGCCTTGTCCTCAAGCGCCGGACGGGCTGTTGGTGTCGGGTCTTGTGGTCAAGTGCCGGTCCCAGGGGCTGCCGCCCCCGGACCCCCGCTTTCGGCCTGGACGGCCTCGTCCTCAAGCGCCGGACGGGCTGGTGGTGCCGGGCCATGTCGTCCAGGGGGGTGTCCGGCTATGTCGTCCGGGGGCGAGCCGGTCTATGCCGCCGGCTTGCGTTCGATTTCCCGGGGGCTGGGTTCCGCGTTCTCCAGGATGTCCCTCAGGTGCCGTTCGACGGTCGGCAGTACCTGCTCGACCGTGAGGTCACGGCCCAGCTCCGCGGCGAGCGAGGTGACGCCCGCGTCCCGGATGCCGCACGGGATGATCCGGTCGAACCAGGTGGTGTCGGGGTTCACGTTGAAGGAGAAGCCGTGCATCGTGACGCCCTTGGCCACGCGGATCCCGATCTGGGCGAGCTTGCGGTCCTCGCGGCGCTGTCCTGCGTTGGACGGGGCGTACTCCGGGCCGTTGAGGCGCGGGTCGAACTCCTCGTCGGTGAGGCGCGGGTCGAAGTCCAGGGAGAGCCCCCCGATCGCCGGGCGCCGCTCGACCGGGTCGCCGAGCACCCACACCCCGCTGCGGCCCTCGACCCGGGTGGTCTCCAGGCCGAACTCCGCGCAGGCGCGGATCAGCGCCTCCTCCAGGCGCCGCACGTGCGCGACGACGTCGACCGGGCGCGGCAGCTTCTGGATCGGGTAGCCGACGAGCTGGCCGGGGCCGTGCCAGGTGATCTTGCCGCCGCGGTCCACGTCGACGACCGGGGTGCCGTCGAGCGGGCGTTCGCTGTCCTCGGTGCGCCGGCCCGCGGTGTAGACGGGCGGGTGCTCCAGCAGCAGAACGGTGTCGGGGACCTCGTCGGCGAACCGCGCCGCGTGCACCCGGCGCTGTTCGTCCCACGCCTCCTGGTACTCGACGGCTTCCGCGCCGAACCCCATGCGGACGAACCGCAACTCACTCACGGCAAGCGCCTCCCTAGGCGATGTGTCAGGCACGTAACGCGCCCAAGCCACTGTACGTCCGGCCGTCACGCGTCAGCTCCGCGGTCCATGCTCACACGATCGAATGAATGAGCGTCGAGATGTGCGAACGGCTGCTCACTCTCCGCTACATTCGCGCCGTTCATGAGGCCATAAGGGCTGCTCACAGGCAATCCGGGCATGTCGGCCCGGGAGGCAGGAGACCGTACCGCATATGACGGAACGACCCGTGCAGCGCACTCCAAACCGCCAGCTTGCCGCGCTCATCACGGAAGCGGGGTTCTCCAACGCGGGTCTGGCCCGTCGTGTGGATCAGCTCGGGCTGGAACACGGACTGGACCTCAGATACGACAAGACGTCGGTGACCCGATGGCTTCGGGGGCAGCAGCCCAGGGGCACCACGCCCGCCCTGATCGCGGAGGTCTTCACCCGCCGGCTCGGGCGCCGGCTCACCGCCCTGGACCTCGGCCTGGACGCCTGTGCCCCCGTCTACGCCGGGCTGGAGTTCGCCGCAGGCCCCGAGGAGGCCATCGACATCGTCAGCGGGCTGTGGCGCAAGGACTCCGGCAGCCACGCCGAGCTGCGCAAGATCGCGTTCACCGCGGCGGGGCTCGTGGTGCCCAGCCGGGACTGGCTGATCGGCCGGGCCGACGACAGGGTGGCCCGCGAAGAGCCCGCCCCCCGGGTGCCCGCGCAGGGCGGCCCCCTGTCGTCGGCGCGGTCCGCGGTACCCGCGGAGCGTTCGGCCTACGTCCCGCCGCGCCCGCGCGGCCAGGCGGACCGCGAGGCCGCCCACAAGGTCACCGGTGGTGACATCGCCGCGCTGCGCTCGGTCGGCGAGCTGTTCCGCGCCCTCGACGACCAGTACGGCGGCGGCCACGCCCGGCAGGCGCTCGTGCGCTACCTGGAGCACGAGTGCGAGCCGATGCTGCGCGGCGTCTACGGCGAGCAGACCGGCCGCCGGCTGTTCGCCGCGGCGGCCGATCTCACCCGGCTCGTCGGCTGGACGTCGTTCGACATCGCCGCGCACGGGCTGGCCCAGCGCTACTTCGTGCAGGCGCTGCGGCTCGCCCAGGCGGCGGCGGACCGGGCCTACGGTTCCTACGTCCTGGTCACCATGAGCCGGCAGGCCGTCTACCTCGGGCACGGACGGGAGGCCGTCCAGCTGGCGCGGGTGGCGCAGCAGGGGGTCGGGACCGGCGCCCCGCCGGTGATGCAGGCCCTGCTGCACTCCGTCGAGGCGCGTGCGCACGGCGTGCTCGGCGAGGTGCGGGCGTGCACGGGAGCGCTGGTGCGGGCCGAGCGTGCCCTGGAGGCGGCCCGGCCCGGTGACGAGGTGCCGTACTGGGCGCGCTTCTTCGACGAGGCGCAGCTCGCCGACGAGTTCGGGCACTGCCACCGCGACCTCCAGCAGTTCCGCGCCGCCGCCCAGCACGCCGAACGCTCCCTGCGGCTGCGTGCCCCGGCGTACGCCCGCAGCCGGCTGTTCTGCCGGGTCGTCCTCGCCACGGCCCGGCTCGGCCTCGGCGAGCTCGACCAGGCGTGCGTGCTGGGCGCGGAGGCGGCCGGGCAGGCCACGGAGATGCGCTCGGTGCGCGCGCTGGAGTACGTCAGGGACTTCGAGCGGCGGCTGGAGCCGTACAAGGACGCGGCGCCGGTGCGCGGGTACCGCGAGAAGGTGGCGGCCCTCGGCTGACCGGGGGCCGTCCCGGGCCGGCCCGGCTCAGGCCGCCTTCCGGAATGCGGGCAGCGGGTCGGCGCGGTGCATCGACCCGGTCGCGCCCAGGTCCGCCAGGACGGCCGCGGCGGCGCGGCGGGCCGAGTGCAGCGCGCCCTGGACGGTGCTGGTGTCACGGTGGTCGCCGCACACGTACAGGCCCGCCAGCAGCCGTACCGGGCGGTGCAGATCGTGCGGCGGGCGCATGGCGGGCACCGCCTCGGGGATGTGGTGCACGGCGAGGGTCTCCCAGCGGTCCGTCGGGGTGCCGTAGAGCCGGGACAGATGCATGCGTACGGCCGTGTCGACGCCCTCCGGGGGAGCGCCCAGGACCGTCGAGGAGACCAGTGCCCGGCCCGCGGGCGCGCGGCTCGGGTCGACCTCGCTGACGACCGCGGTGTGTGCGACCGGGCCGCCGCGGTCGGCGTCGAGCAGCAGCGAGGTCCCCGTCGCCGGGGGCTCGTCCGTCGTGTGGTGCACCACGGTCACCGGATGGAAGTCCGGCACCCGCAGGCCAGGCAGCAGTTCGGCGGCGGCGCGCGCGTCGGTCGCCAGCAGGACGGCCCGGCAGCGGATCTCGCCGTGCTCGGCGGTGGTCACCGAGGTCGTGGAGACGGAGGTGACCCGGACCCCGGTGTGCACGGTGCCCGGCGGCAGCGCGCCGGCCAGCAGCTCCGGCAGCACCTCGGCCCCGCCCTCCGGCACGCACAGCCGGCCGGCGGCGAACGAGCGCAGCGCGAGGTCGGCGCACCGGCTGGAGGTGGTCAGTTCCGGGTCGCAGAGCAGGGCGGCGAGCAGCGGACGCAGAAAGCCGTCGACCGTGCGGGCCGGTGTGCCGCGGGCCACGAGCGCCTGGGCGGCGGGGAGTTCGGGGCGGGCGAGCAGACGCTCCACGGGGGTCGTGGCGATCCGGCCGAGCAGGGCGCGCAGCCGCAGGGGCGTGCCGATGTCGAGGGAGCGGGCGCCCGTTCGTGCGCCGGGCGCGGCCGAGCCCCTGGGGGCGCCCGCCAGGGCGCGCACCGCATGGAGTGCGCCCCTTGCGCTCCCCGTGCCCGCCGGTGCGCCCGCGCGGTGCCGGCGCCCGTCGTGGTGCAGCAGTACGCCCGGCGCGAAGCTGCGCAGGACAAGGGCGTCGAGCCCGGGCGTCAGGCGTAGTTCGGGATACGACGTGGACAGGAGCTGTCCGAACCGGTCGAGCCGGAAGCCGTCGACCTTCTCCGTCGACATGCGGCCGCCGACACAAGGGGCGGCCTCCAGGACCGCGGTCGTCACACCTGCGCTGGTGAGGTGATGGGCCGCCGACAGTCCGGCGATCCCGGCTCCGACGACGACGACGTCCGCCTGGTACACGGGCTCAAGCACGAGGCTCCTCCTCGACGTTGCGCGGCCGGTGGGGACCTCGTGCCCCCGACAGGCAGCAGAAATACCCGAGTTCGGGTCGAGGGTAGGGCCGCGACCGGTCAAGGACAGTCGCGCACTGACAGGGCACGGTCGCACGACGGTCGCATAGGGCCACAGGAGTCCGTCACGCCGCGCGGATCGCGTCCTCGATCCCCGGGAAGGCAAAGGCGAAGCCCGACTCCAACAGCCGCTTGGGCACCACCCGTTGGCTGCCCAGCACATCCCCGGCCAGCTCGCCGAGCACCACCCGCAGCACGGGAGCCGGCACCGCGCAGCGCGCCGGCCGGCGCAGCACCCGGCCCATGGCCGCGGTGACCTCACGGTTCGGCACCGGCTGCGGGGCCGTCAGATTGACCGGTCCTGACAGCTCCTCGGTGTCGATGAGATGACGCAGCGCGGCGACCGTGTCGTGCAGCGCGATGAACGACCAGTACTGCCACCCGTCGCCGAGCCGCCCCCCGAGTCCGGCCCGGAACAGCGGGAACAGCCGCCCGAAAGCACCGCCCCGGCGGCTCACCACCAGCCCGGTGCGCGGGTGCACCGTCCGGATCCCGGCCTCCTGCGCGGGCGCCGTCGCCTCCTCCCACTCCACGCACAGAGACGGCAGGAACCCGTCCCCCGGCGGCGCCTCCTCGTCCACGACCCGGTTCCCGGTCTCGCCGTAGTAGCCGATCGCGCTGCCGTTCACGAACACCCGCGGCGGCTCCTCGAGCGCCGCTACGGCCTCCGCGAGCGTCGCCGTGCCCAGCACCCGGCTGTCCCGGATCCGCCGCTTGTAGGCGTCCGTCCACCGGTGGTCGCCCACCCCGGCGCCCGCCAGATTGACGACGGCGGCGCAGCCGGCCAGCCCGACCGCGTCCACGGACTGCCGCTCCGGGTCCCAGCGCACCTCGCCGGGGCCGCCGGGCGCGCGCCGGACCAGCCGCACCACCTCGTACCCGTCCGCCGTCAGGGACCGCACCAGGGCACTGCCGATGAGTCCGGACGCCCCCGCCACCGCGATGTGTGCATGCTCCATGCCCCCATCCTGCCGGGCGCCCACCGCGAAACGCGGGGCGACGCTCCGCCTCCCCGGCCTACAGTGACCGCCATGTCCGAACCGTACATACGCCACGCCAGGCCCGAGGACGAGGACGCCCTCAGCCTCCTCGACCGGGTCACCTGGTCACCCCTGCACGCCGTGCAGCCCAGGCCCCGGCCGCCCTACCCGCCCTTCTTCACCGAGCGCTGCGGGCCCGAGGACCATCTCGTCGCGGAACTCGACGGCGTCCTCGTCGGCTACATCCGGCTCGCCCTGTCCACCTCGCTGGCCTGCAACGCGCACGTCCGCCAGATCCAGGGGCTGGCCGTCGCCGAGTCGGCACGCGGCGCCGGGATCGGCCGGGCGCTGCTGCGGGCGGTGCAGGACGAGGCGCGGCGGCGCGGCGCCCGCCGCATCACGCTGCGCGTCCTCGGGCACAACACCCGGGCCCGGCGGCTCTACGAGTCCGAGGGCTTCGCCGTCGAAGGGGTGCTGCCCGGGGAGTTCCTCCTCGACGGCACCTACGTCGACGACGTGCTCATGGGACGCCCGCTGTGAGCACGTCCAGGGGAGGGCCCGGACGTCCTGGCCAAGGCGTCGTGCTCCTCGTCGTGCGCGGACTTTTCCTGTGGGTCCTCACCGCCCGTCGGCTCGGGCTGCCGCCCACGCACGGGGCGCTGTTCCCGTCGGCCTGAGCACGACCGGCCGGTCGGCGCGGGCCGGAACCCTCCGGCCGGCCCCTGACGTGGAGCCGTGCAGGCCCGGCGCCCGCGGCTCACCCACCGTCCCCGGCCCAGAACCGCCCCCCGTCCCCGACGGACTGCCCTGACCCAGGACCGGAGCGAGCAGCTGACGGGACGGACCCGGACCCGGGTCCGCCTCACGAGGTGACCAGATGGCCCGTGTCCACCGGCGTCGTCGCGGTCGCCGCGCGCTGCGCGTCGCCCGCCACCTCGTCCGCCGTCAGGACGTAGCCCGTCTCGTTGTCGGAGGTGGAGCGGGCGAAGACCACCCCGAACACCCGGCCGTCGGTGGTCAGCAGCGGGCCGCCGGAGTTGCCCGGGCGGACCGTCGAGCGGATCGAGTAGATCTCACGGGTGACCGTGGCATCGCTGTAGATGTTCTGGCCCGTCGCCCGGATCCGGTTCGCCACCGTGGCCGCCTGGAGGTTCAGGCCGCCGTCCTGCGGATAGCCCGCGACCACCGCCGAGTCACCGCGCCGCGCGCCGTCGTCGAAGCTCAGCGCGGGCGCGGTCAGCCGCGGCACGTACAGCACCGCCACGTCCTTCTGCGGGTCGAACAGCACCACCTGGGACGTGTACACCTGCCCGACACCGCCGACCCGTACGCTCGGGCTGTCGATGCCCGCCACCACGTGCGCGTTCGTCATCACATGCTGCGGCGCGTACACGAAGCCGCTGCCCTCGCGGCCCTGGTTGCCCGAGGCGCCCTCGATCTTGACCGTGCTCAGCTGCGCCGCGTTCGTGGCGCTGACCGTCACGCTGTCGCCCGACGGCCGGGCGACCTCGGCCGTCGACTCGTTCTCGAACGGATTGAACACCTGCGGGAAGCCCGCCTCCGTGAGCGCGGACGTGGCACGTGAGAACCAGGCGGGCGTGGTGTCCGGCATCGCGTTCTGCACCGTGCCCAGCACCGCCGAGTTCCGGATCGCGGACGTCACCAGCGGCGACGACGACGCGCCGAGCACGCTCGCCGCCACCCAGGCCACGAGCAGCACGGCCACCGCGTTGGCCGCCGCGCCGCCCAGCCCGTCGGCCACCCGCAGCGGCCCCCGGTCCAGCTCGCGCCGCAGCCGCAGCGCCAGCCGCCCCGCCAGTTCGTGCCCCACCGCCGCCGGCACGAGCACCGTCAGCACGGCGGTCACCGTCGCCGCGGTCGTCCCGCGCGTGACCAGATCCATCACCCACGGCAGGATCCACACCCCGACCATCGCGCCGCCCACGAAACCGGCCAGCGAGACACAGCCGGCCACCAGTCCGCGCCGATAGCCGGATGCCGCGTACAAGAGGATCACCAGCACAAGCAGCACATCGAGCAGGTCCACGGAGCCGCCTTTCTCTCGGACCCCTTATTACGGGCGGGAGGGTCCCGGTGATCAGTCCCGCGCGCGGGACGGACCCGAACCGTCACGCCCGCGTGTATCCGCAGAAACGCCCCGGACCGGGATGATGGTTCCACCGGGTGGCACAGCACACATCGCGGGCGTGCCGGAAGGAACCCACAGTGAGGACCATGTGGGTCTTCACGAGAACGCGCCGTCACGGGCGGACACGGCGCCGCGGCGCGCGCCGCGTGCCCCGGGCGGCCCTGGCGCTCGCCGCCTGTCTGCCCGGCGTCGTCGCCGGCCTCACGCTGCTGCTGTGCGCCCGCGGCGTGCAGAGCCCCGTCGCGCTGCCCCGGCCCGCGGCGCCGCGGGCCAGCGCGCCGCCGCCGTACCAGGCCGCCCAGCCCCGGATCGTGCCGCGCTCCGCCTGGCTGGACGCCACCGTGCGCCGCACCCAGCCGCCCCCGCGCTACGACGACGCGGTCGTCGCCGTCTTCGTCCACCACACCGACTCGCCCAACGGCTACGCCTGCGCCGACGCGCCCGAGGTCATCCGCCGCCTGTACGCGGGCCAGACCACCGGCCGCCACTGGGACGACATCGGCTACAACTTCCTCGTCGACCGCTGCGGCACCGTCTACGAGGGCCGCGCGGGCGGCATCGAACGCGCCGTCACCGGCGCCCACGCCCAGGGGTTCAACCACCGCACCGCCGGCATCGCCGCCATCGGCACCTTCACCGCCGGCATCCCGGTGCCCCGTGCGATGACCGACGCGATCGCCGCCCTGGCCGCCTGGAAGCTGAGCCCGGCCGGCGTCGACCCGCGCGCCGTCACCCAGCTCGTCTCCAGCAACGGCCACAGCCGCTACCCCGCCGGCGCCGTCGTCACCCTGCCCGCCGTCGCCGGCCACGACATCGGCTACCCGACCAACTGCCCCGGCGCGGCCCTGACTGCCATGCTCCCCGACATCAGGAACACAGCGGCGCGCCTCCAGGGCCGGCGGTGAGAGCCACGCACAGCAACGCCACAGCCACCGCGCAGCTCCCGCAGATCCGCCCGCCCTACGGTCGAGTACGACAACAGCCCACCGGAGGTGGAGATCATGCACAGCAGCCGTACGGACGTCACCGGAAGCACGGGAAGCGCCGGAGCCACGGAGGAGGCGGAGCAGCCGCGGCGCGGACGCTTCGGCCGTGGTCCCTGGACGGTGCTGGGCGTCGTCGCCGCCGTGCTGCTCGGTCCGGCCGCCGCCACCGCGTCGGCGCTCGACCAGGCCAACAAGGCGCCCCTGCACCCCGCCGTGCGGGCCGAGCAGACGCAGGCCTATCTGCCCACGGACACCAGCCGGCGGCGCGGCGCCGCCTGACCCCGGCGCCGGCTCACTCCCGGAACCGGTCCCACAGCTTCGGATACCGCTCCGCGAGGACCCGCTCGCTCTCGAAGTCGAGCGGTGTGCCCTCCGGCTCGGCCGGCGCGGGCGCGATCCCCAGGTCCGGGGCCACCGTGCCGGTGAGCTGCTCGTACGCCTCGTCCGCCGCATAGCCAAGCTCCTCCCCGTCGCCGTCGATCTCCTCGTCGAAGTCGCCCAACAGATCGGCCAGTGAGTCCGGGTCGTGCAGCGCGCCCTCGAAGACGTCCCGGCCCTGGCCGATCAGCCAGCAGCGGAAGAAGTCGAAGGCGTCGTCGCTCGCTCCGTCCAGCAGCACCCAGGCCGCGCCCCACAGATCCCAGCGGTAGGCGCGGTTGTAGCGGGACTCGAAGTGACGGGCGAAGTCCAGCACCGACTCCGGGTCGAGCTGGGCGAGCCGCTCCACGAGCAGGTCGGCCTGGTCCTCCGCGTCGCCCTCGGCGGCCTCGCGGGCGGCGTCCACCAGCTCCCAGAACTCCATCTCGTCCATCACGGGTCAAGCATCGGGCCTGCGCGGGTGCGACGCACGCGGAGTGCACGTGATCGTCAGCCCCGGTACAGCCGGGCGAGCCGGGCGGCATCCCGCGCGAACCGCTCCCGCAGCGCCGCGGGCGCCAGCACCTCGACCTCCGGGCCGAGCGCGGTGAGCTGCGTGTACGCGACCTCCTCGGACTCCACCGGCAGGGCCACCGTCACCCAGCCCGCCGGGTCCGCCTCGCCCGCGGACCGCAGCGCCTCCCGCGCGGAGAGCGGATCGACGACGTACCCGAGCCGTCGCACCCCCTCCGCGGACAGCCGTACGACGACCTCGGCGCGCAGCAGCGACCGGGCGAACCGCTCGGCCTGCGCCGCCCAGAAGCCGGGCAGGTCGAACTCCTCGTCCCGGGCGAAGCGCGGTCCTCCGCCGTCGACGGCCGTGAACCGGTCCACCCGGTACGTCCGGAAGACGTCCGCGTCCGGGACCCGCGCGCACAGGTACCAGGCGCCGGCCTTCAGCACCAGCCCGTACGGCTCCAGGGCGCGCTCCACCTCGGCCTCGCCGCGGCGGTAGCGGGCCGTGAGGCACCGGTCGTCCCAGACGGCCTCGGCGACCGCGGGCAGCAGCGCGGGTGTCTCCGGCTCCCGGAACCAGCCGGGCGCGTCCAGATGGAACCGCTGCGCGGCCGCCCGCGGGGCGTCCCGCAGCGCGGGCAGCAGCGCGGCGGACACCTTCAGCCGCGCCGCCGAGGCCGCGTCCTGCAGCCCCATGTCACGCAGCGCTCCCGGCACCCCGCTCAGGAACAGCGCCTCGGCCTCGCCGCGCGCCAGCCCCGTCAGCCGCGTCCGGTACCCGCCGATCAGCCGGTAGCCGCCGGCCCGCCCCCGGTCCGCGTACACCGGGATCCCCGCCTCCGAGAGGGCCTGCGCGTCCCGCGTGACGGTCCGCTCCGACACCTCCAGTTCCTTGGCCAGTTCGGCGGCGGTCATGGCGGGCCGGGACTGCAGCAGCAGCACCATCTTGATCAGCCGGGCAGCACGCATTCCCCCATGATGCCGCCCGCCTCCGACAACGGGGCCCCACCGGCCCGAACGCACCGCGCCCCCGGCGACAGCCCCCGATGCGACGGGGCCGTCACCGGGGGCACGGCGACTGTATTTCTAGTTCCTACCGCCCGTACCGCTCGCGGGCCTCCTTCACCGACATGCTCTTCACCTCGCCGCGCCGGGCCAGCTGGGCCAGGGCCGCGACGACGATCGACTCCGCGTCGACGCCGAAGTGACGGCGGGCCGCCGGGCGGGTGTCCGACAGACCGAAGCCGTCGGTGCCCAGCGACGAGTAGTCCTGCTCGACCCACTGCGCGATCTGGTCCGGCACCTGGCGCATGTAGTCGGAGACCGCGAGCACCGGGCCCTCGGCGCCCTGGAGCGCCTGACGGACGTACGGCACCCGGTCCTCGCCGCGCAGCAGGGCCGCGTCGGCCTCCATCGCGTCCCGCCGCAGCTCCGTCCAGGACGTCGCCGACCAGACGTCGGCCGCCACGCCCCACTCCTCGGCGAGCAGCTTCTGCGCCGCCAGCGCCCAGTGGATCGCCGTACCGGAACCCAGCAGCTGGATCCGCGGGGCGTTGGCCGCCGGGGAGAGCCCCGCCGACTCCGCCGTGTTGAACCGGTACAGGCCCTTGACGATGCCCTCGTCGAGGCCGGCGGCGGACGGCTTGGCCGGCTGCGGCAGCGGCTCGTTGTAGACGGTCAGGTAGTAGAAGACGTTCGGGTCCTCGCCCGGCGCGGCCTCGCCGTACATCCGGCGCAGACCGTCCTTGACGATCGTCGCGATCTCGTACGCGAACGCGGGGTCGTACGTCAGCGCCGCCGGGTTGGTCGCGGCGATCACGGGGGAGTGGCCGTCGGCGTGCTGGAGGCCCTCACCGGTCAGCGTGGTCCGGCCGGCCGTGGCGCCGACCAGGAAGCCGCGGCCGAGCTGGTCGCCGAGCTGCCACATCTGGTCGGCCGTGCGCTGCCAGCCGAACATCGAGTAGAAGATGTAGAAGGGGATCATCGCCTCGGCGTGCGTCGCGTACGACGTCGAAGCGGCGATGAAGTCGGCCATCGAACCGGCCTCGGTGATCCCCTCGTTGAGGATCTGGCCGTTCTTGGCCTCCCGGTAGTACATCAGCTGGTCGCGGTCGACCGGCTCGTACGTCTGCCCCTTGGGCGAGTAGATGCCGAGCGACGGGAACAGCGACTCCATGCCGAAGGTGCGCGCCTCGTCCGGGACGATCGGCACCCAGCGCTTCCCGGTCTCCTTGTCCCGGACCAGGTCCTTGACCAGCCGGACGAACGCCATGGTGGTCGCCACGTTCTGGGTGCCGGAGCCCTTGTCGAAGGCGGCGAAGGCCTTGTCGGCGGGCACGGGCAGCGGGGCGAGCGGGTGCACCCGGCGGGCCGGGGCCGGGCCGCCGAGCGCCGCGCGCCGCTCCTGGAGGTAGCGCACCTCGGGGGAGTCGACGCCCGGGTGGCCGTAGGGCACCTGGCCGTCGGCGAACGCGCTGTCCGGGATCGGCAGGCCCAGCAGGTCCCGCATCGTCTTGAACTCGTCCACCGTCAGCTTCTTCATCTGGTGGTTGGCGTTCTTCGACGCGAAGCCCTCGCCGAGGGTGAAGCCCTTGACGGTCTGGGCCAGGATGACGGTCGGCGCGCCCTTGTGCGCGAGGGCGGCCCGGTAGGCCGCGTAGACCTTGCGGGCCTCGTGACCACCGCGGGAGAGGTGGAAGCACTCCAGGATCTTGTCGTCGCTCAGCAGCTTCGCCAGCTCGACGAGCGCCGGGTCCTTGCCGAAGAAGTCCTCGCGGATGTAGGCGGCGTCGCGGGTCTGGTACGTCTGGACCTGCGCGTCCGGTACCTCGCGCAGCCGGCGGACGAGCGCGCCGGTGGTGTCGAGCGCGAACAGCTCGTCCCAGGCCGAACCCCACAGCGACTTGACGACGTTCCAGCCGGCGCCGCGGAACTGGGCCTCCAGCTCCTGCACGATCTTGAAGTTGGCGCGCACCGGGCCGTCGAGGCGCTGCAGGTTGCAGTTGATGACGAAGGTGAGGTTGTCCAGCTCCTCGCGCGCGGCCAGCGCGAGCGCGGCCGTCGACTCGGGCTCGTCCATCTCGCCGTCGCCGAGGAACGCCCACACGTGGGAGGCGGAGACGTCCTTGATGCCGCGGTTGGTGAGGTAGCGGTTGAAGCGCGCCTGGTAGATCGCCGACAGCGGGCCGAGGCCCATCGACACCGTCGGGAACTCCCACAGCCAGGGCAGGCGTCGCGGGTGCGGGTAGGACGGTAGGCCGTTGCCGCCGGCCTCCTGGCGGAAGTTGTCCAGCTGCGTCTCGTCGAGACGGCCGTCGAGGAAGGCGCGGGCGTAGATGCCGGGGGAGGCGTGGCCCTGGACGTAGATCTGGTCGCCGGAGCCGGCCGCCTCGGCGGACTCCTTGCCCTTGAAGAAGTGGTTGAAGCCGATCTCGTACAGCCAGGCGGCGGAGGCGAAGGTGGCGATGTGGCCGCCGACGCCGTGTTTGCTGCCGCGGGTCACCATCGCCGCCGCGTTCCAGCGGTTCCAGGCGGTGACCCGGGCCTCCATGGCCACGTCACCGGGTACGGCCGGCTCGGCGGCGGTGGGGATGGTGTTGAGGTAGTCGGTCTCCAGGAGCTTCGGCAGCGCGACACCGGCCGCCTCGGCGCGCTCCAGCGTGCGGCGCATCAGGTACGCGGCGCGATGCGGCCCCGCCTCCCTGGCGGCGGCGTCGAGCGAGGCCCGCCACTCGGCGGTCTCCTCGGGGTCGCGGTCCGGGAGCTGGTCGAGCGCGCTCGGCTGGATGGCGTTGGGGTCGGTCATGTCGCCGCCTTCCTCAGTCGAAGGGGGTTCCCTCATCGGTATAGGGATCAGGAGAGCCCTTGGTCTTTGGCAGGACAGGGCCTGGACTCGGGTGGTAGTCCGTCGGTGACTGTAACTCCCTGATCGATGATCGATCAAAGGGTTGACGGGCAAAACCTCTCGATTCCGAGAAACTCGGCACGGGGTGCCTCCGGCGGTGGCACCGGGTGACGGGGGTTGCTCGGTGTTTTTGCAGGTGGAGCGGTGTTTGAGGAACATGCGCCGCGGTGGGCGCCGCCCGCAGTCTAGGGCCTCGGTGCGCGGCCGGGGACGTGGGCCTTGACCGGGTCGGCGGGTGCCTTTGGCGGTGGGGCCGGGGGACGCGGGTTGTCCGGGTGTTCTCGCCGGGGGAGCCGTGTTCGGGGGGCGCGTGCTGCGGTGGGTTCGGTGGTCGCGGGGCGCGGGCTGCTAGGGCCTCGGTGCGCAGCCCAGGACGTGGGCCTTGACCAGGTCCGCGATGAGGGGGTCGCGTCTCTTGAACGCGGCCACCAGGTCCTCGTGTTCCTCGGCGTAGGACTGCTGCACGGTGCCCAGCCAGCGGATCGACAGTGCCGTGAACACCTCGATGCCCAGGCCCTCCCAGGTGTGCAGAAGCACCGAGTTGCCCGCCGCGCGGACCAGCTCGCGGTGGAAGGCCACGGTGTGCCGTACCTGGGCCGTGCCGTCGGACCTGCGGTCGGCCTCGTACAGGGCGGCGACGTGCGGTTCCAGCGCCGAGCAGTCCTGCGCCAGCCGATCGGCGGCCAGCTCCGCCGCGATGGCCTCCAGGCCGGCCCGCACGGGGTAGCTCTCCTCCAGGTCGGCCGCCGACAGGTTGCGTACGCGTACGCCCTTGTTCGGTGCCGACTCGATCAGCCGCAGGGACTCCAGCTCGCGCAGGGCCTCCCGTACGGGGGTCTGGCTGACCTCCAGCTCGGTCGCGATCCGCCGCTCCACGATCCGCTCGCCCGGCTTCCAGCGGCCGCTGACGATTCCCTCCACGATGTGCTCGCGGATCTGTTCGCGCAGCGAGTGGACGACGGGCGCGGTCATGACGGCTCCTTCGGGAGGGGCCGCCCATCGGCCCCGGGGGCGTTGACGTTTAGACAATACGGCCGGTTCGCTCCGCGGGTAGGGCGTGTGGGGGTGCTTTCGTGCAGGTGAGACGAGACTTACAGCGGGGGTTGGGGGCGGGGTGCCTAGGGGGTGGGGTCTTGCTGTGGGTGGGCGGCTGCGGGTTGTTCTTGGCCGGTTGCGCAGTTCCCCGCGCCCCTATGGGGTGGTTGGGGGTGGATTTTGGGTGCGGGTGGTGGGTGGTTTTTGCGCAGTTCCCCGCGCCCCTGATCGGGATGGCTGGGCTGGGTCGGTAGGTGCGGGTTGTGTTGGGCTGGTCGCGCAGTTCCCCGCGCCCCTGAGTGGGGTGGCTGGGGTGGGTGGGCAGGCGCGGGTTGTGTTGGGCCGGGCGCGCAGTTCCTCGCGCCCCTGATCCCGGCCGGGCGCGCAGTTCCTCGCGCCCCTGGGGGCGTTGGGGCTGTTCTGGATGTGACGGTGCCCCCGTCCTGGGGTGGGCGGGGGCACCGTTGGGGGAGTGGGTTACAGGCCCAGTTCGACCTCGAACTCGCCCGCCTCCAGGATCGCCTTGACCGCGGTCAGGTAACGGGCCGCGTCGGCGCCGTCCACCAGGCGGTGGTCGTAGGAGAGGGTCAGGTACGTCATGTCGCGGACGCCGATGACCGTGCCCTCCTCCGTCTCGACGACGGCCGGACGCTTGACCGTGGCGCCGATACCGAGGATCGCGACCTGACCCGGCGGCACGATGATCGTGTCGAACAGCGCCCCGCGGGAACCGGTGTTGCTGATGGTGAAGGTCGCACCGGCCAGCTCGTCCGGCGTGATCTTGTTGCCGCGGACCTTGGCGGCCAGGTCGGCCGTGGCCTTGGCGATGCCCGCGATGTTGAGGTCGCCGGCGTTCTTGATGACCGGGGTCATCAGGCCCTTCTCGGAGTCCACCGCGATGCCGACGTTCTCGGCGTCGAAGTAGGTGATGGTCCCCTCGGCCTCGTTGATCTTGGCGTTGATGACCGGGTGGGCCTTCAGCGCCTGCGCGGCGGCCTTGACGAAGAACGGCATCGGCGAGAGCTTGACGCCCTCGCGGGCCGCGAAGGAGTCCTTCGCCTGGGCACGCAGCCGCATCAGCCGGGTGACGTCGACCTCGACGACCGACGACAGCTGCGCCTGCTCGTGCAGCGCCTTGACCATGTTGTCGCCGATGACCTTGCGGATGCGGGGCATCTTGACGGTCTGGCCGCGGAGGGGGGAGACCTCCAGCTTCGGCGCGGTCTTCTTGGCAGCGACCCCGGCGGTTGCCGCGGCCGGGGCCGGGGCAGCGGCGGCGGCCTTCGCGGCCTCGGCGGCGGCGATGACGTCCTGCTTGCGGATCCGGCCGCCGACACCGGTGCCCTTGACGGTGGCCAGGTCGACGCCGTTCTCGGCGGCGAGCTTGCGCACCAGCGGGGTCACATAGGCGCCCTCGTCACCGGCGATCGCGGCGGGAGCGGGAGCCGCCGGCGCGACTGGGGCCGGGGCGACCGGCGCGGCGGCGACCGGCGCGGGGGCCGGGGCCGGAGCAGCGGGCTGGACCGGAGCCGGGGCCGGGGCCGGGGGAGCCACCGGGGCGGCGGCGGGGGCGGGCGGCACGGGCGCCGGGGCAGCCACCGGGGCCGGGGCGGCGACGGGAGCCGGGGCTGCCGGGGCGGGGGCCGCTGCCGGGGCGGCACCCGCGGCGCCGATGACGGCGAGCTTGGCGCCGACCTCGGCGGTCTCGTCCTCGCCGACCACGATCTCCAGCAGCACGCCCGAGGTGGGCGCCGGGATCTCGGTGTCGACCTTGTCCGTGGAGACCTCGAGCAGCGGCTCGTCGGCCTCGACGCTGTCGCCGATCGACTTCAGCCAGCGGGTGACGGTGCCCTCGGTGACGGACTCACCGAGCGCGGGCAGGACCACGTCCGTGCCCTGGGCGCCACCGGCCGGAGCGGCGGCGGGGGCGGCCACGGGGGCCGGGGCCGGCGCGGCCGGGGCCTCGGCGACCGGCGCCGGGGCGGGAACGGCGGCCGGGGCGGGTGCCGCGGCCGCAGCGGGGGCCGGCGCGGCGGCGGGCGCGCCGGTGCCGTCGTCGATCAGGGCCAGCTCGGCGCCGACCTCGACCGTCTCGTCCTCGGCGACCTTGATGGAGGCGAGCACGCCGGCGGCGGGCGAAGGGATCTCGGTGTCGACCTTGTCGGTCGAGACCTCGAGCAGCGGCTCGTCGGCCTCGACGCGTTCGCCCTCGGCCTTCAGCCAGCGGGTGACAGTGCCCTCGGTGACGCTCTCACCGAGCGCCGGAAGGGTTACGGAAACCGCCATGGTTTCGGTTGCTCCTAACGAATTGCGGAAGTCTGTGTCGTCGCGTCCGTGGACCGAAGGCTCAGTCGTGGGAGTGGAGGGGCTTGCCGGCCAGGGCCAGGTGGGCCTCGCCGAGCGCCTCGCTCTGCGTCGGGTGGGCGTGGATGAGCTGGGCCACCTCGGCGGGCAGCGCCTCCCAGTTGTAGATCAGCTGAGCCTCGCCGACCTGCTCGCCCATGCGGTCGCCGACCATGTGGACGCCGACCACGGCACCGTCCTTGACCTGGACGAGCTTGATCTCGCCCGCGGTGTTCAGGATCTTGCTCTTGCCGTTGCCCGCGAGGTTGTACTTCAGAGCGACGACCTTGTCCGCGCCGTAGATCTCCTTGGCCTTGGCCTCGGTGATGCCGACGGAGGCGACCTCCGGGTGGCAGTACGTCACCCGCGGCACACCGTCGTAGTCGATCGGAACGGCCTTCAGTCCGGCCAGCCGCTCCGCCACCAGGATGCCCTCGGCGAAACCGACGTGCGCGAGTTGGAGGGTCGGGACGAGGTCGCCGACGGCGGAGATGGTGGGGACGTTGGTGCGCATGTACTCGTCGACCAGGACATAGCCGCGGTCCATGGCGACGCCCTGCTCCTCGTAGCCGAGGCCCTGGGAGACCGGGCCGCGGCCGACGGCGACGAGCAGGACCTCGGCCTCGAACTCCTTGCCGTCGGCGAGGGAGACCTTGACCCCGTTCTGGGTGTACTCGGCCTTCTGGAAGAAGGTGCCCAGGTTGAACTTGATGCCGCGCTTGCGGAAGGCGCGCTCGAGGAGCTTGGAGGAGTTCTCGTCCTCGACCGGCACGAGGTGCTTGAGGCCCTCGATGACCGTGACGTCCGAGCCGAACGACTTCCACGCCGAGGCGAACTCGACGCCGATGACACCGCCGCCCAGGATGATCGCGGACTGCGGCACGCGGTCCAGGACGAGGGCGTGGTCGGAGGAGATGATCCGGTTGCCGTCGATGACCAGGCCCGGCAGGGACTTCGGCACGGAACCGGTCGCGAGCAGGACGTGCCTGCCCTCGACGCGCCGGCCGTTCACGTCGACGGAGGTCGGGGAGGACAGGCGGCCCTCACCCTCGATGTAGGTCACCTTACGAGAGGCGATCAGGCCCTGGAGGCCCTTGTAGAGGCCGGCGATCACGCCGTCCTTGTACTTGTGTACGGCCGGTACGTCGATGCCCTCGAAGGTGGTCTTGACACCGAACTGCTCGCTCTCGCGGGCCTGGTCGGCGATCTCGCCCGCGTGCAGCAGGGCTTTGGTGGGGATGCAACCCCGGTGCAGGCAGGTGCCGCCGACCTTGTCCTTCTCGATCAGGGCGACGTCCAGGCCCAGCTGAGCCCCGCGCAGCGCCGCGGCGTAACCACCGCTGCCACCGCCGAGGATCACTAGGTCGAAAACGGTGCTGGCGTCGTTCGCCACGTCACGTCCTCCATGCATGTGCGCCGTACGCCGGGCCCCTTGGTCCCATCCGAGGGTTGACCGGTCGGTCGGCTGGTGTCCGGCCGCTCTTTCTTCGGCCCTGTGGTGGGGGCCCTGTCCTGCCGGGCTCCATCTTCGCACCTGCCGAGGGTGGACGGGACGCGGGGCCGGGGTGTGAGACACCCCACGTCCCCGGCCGGCACCGGCCGGGGACGCCGGCGGGCGCGGCCCTGCCGCCGAGGTGGGCAGGGTCGGGCCGCGCGGGAACGCGGGGAACCGCGTGACCGGTCACACACGGTCCGCAGCCGCCCGCGTTCCTCAGCTGCCCGGGCCGGCAGGCGCACTCAGCGCAGGTCACCCGCCGCGGTGAGCTCCGCGAGCCGCACCAGCGTCCGCACCGCCGAGCCCGTGCCGCCCTTCGGCGTGTACCCGAACGGGCCACCCTCGTTGAACGCCGGACCGGCGATGTCGAGGTGCGCCCAGGTGATGCCGTCGCCGATGAACTCCTTCAGGAACAGGCCGGCGACCAGCCCGCCGCCCATCCGCTCGCCCATGTTCGCGATGTCGGCGGTCGGCGAGTCCATGCCCTTGCGCAGGTGGTCAGGGAGCGGCATCGGCCACGACGGCTCGCCGACCTCCGCCGCCGCCTGGTGCACGGCGGAGCGGAACACGTCGTCGTTCGCCATGATCCCGAAGGTGCGGCTGCCCAGCGCCAGCACCATGGCGCCGGTCAGGGTCGCGACGTCCACGATCGCGTCCGGCTTCTCCTGCGAGGCGGCCCACAGCGCGTCCGCCAGGACCAGCCGGCCCTCGGCGTCCGTGTTCAGCACCTCGACGGTCTTGCCGCTGTACATGCGCAGCACATCACCCGGACGGGTCGCGCTGCCCGAGGGCATGTTCTCGGCGAGCGCCAGCCAGCCGGTGACATTGACCTCAAGGCCGAGCCGCGCGGCGGCGACGACCGCGGCGAACACCGCGGCGGCGCCGCTCATGTCGCACTTCATCGTCTCGTTGTGACCGGCCGGCTTGAGGGAGATGCCGCCCGAGTCGTAGGTGATGCCCTTGCCGACGAGGGCGAGGTGCTTCTTCGCGGCGGGGTTGGTGTAGGAGAGCTTCACCAGGCGCGGCGCCGCGGCCGAGCCGCCGCCGACGCCGAGGATGCCGCCGTAGCCGCCCTTGGCCAGTGCCTTCTCGTCGAGCACCTGCGCCTTGATGCCGTGCTCCTTGGCCGCGGCCTGGGCGATGGCCGCGAACGCCTCCGGGGTGAGGTCGTTCGGCGGGGTGTTGATCAGGTCCCGGGCGCGGTTCAGCTCCTCGGAGACGGCGGTGGCGCGGGTCAGGGCCGCCTTGTGCTCCTTGTCGCGGGGCTTGCCGCCGAGCAGCGCGGCCTCGGTGAGCGGCGTCTTGCCGTTGCCCGCCTTGCCGTTGCCTGCGCTGTCCTTGTAGGTGTCGAAGGCGTACGCGCCCAGCAGGACGCCCTCGGCGATCGCGGCGACGGCGGCGGCGTCGGCGACGGGCAGCGCGAAGGCGGCCTTCTTGGCGCCGTTCAGCCCGCGGGCGGCGACACCGGCGGCCCTGCGCAGCGCCTCGGTGTCATGGGCGGCGCCCTTCGTGGGCTCCTCGCCGAGGCCCACCGCCACCACGAGCGGCGCCTTGAAGCCGGCCGGCGCGGGCAGCTTCGTCAGCTCGCCCTCGGCGCCGGTGGCACCGAGGGTCGCCAGGACGCCGGCGAGCTTGTCGTCGTACGCCTTGTCCACGGCCTCGGCGCCCGGCGCGACGACGGGGCCCTTGGCGCCCTTTGCGACACCGACGACGATCGCGTCGGCCCGCAGGCCGGGCGCCGCGGCGGTGCTGAGAGTCAGAGCAGTCACGGTGGTGAGATCTCGCTTCCGATGTGAAGTTGCTGTGGCCGAATGGGTGGGTCGACCGGGCCCGGGGACCGACCTTAGAACTGTCCTGAGGGCGCGTCGCGACCGGGGCCTTCGCCCTGCCGGCGAGCACCCGGAACGAGCCTACGCGTGCGACCCCGCCAGCTCATGCCCTGGACGTTCACCCAAGGGCTCCCTCCGGGCCGACCGGCCGGTGCTTGTCGCCTGTGCGTCAAATTCTCACGCATCACCCCCACAAACTTCACAAGAGGGCGGCGGTCTTCCTGTATGGGCCATGGACAGCGCCCCCGAAGGGGCGCGGGGCTGTGTCGATATGCGGCTCCGCCGCGCGGGCGCGATCAGCCACGATGGCGCCGCGGTCGGCTGACGGGGCTGTATGACCCTTTCCGTGGGGCGCTTGGCGAGACCGGCGCTCGGCAGCGCCCCAAAGGGGCGCGGGGAACTGCGCGACCGGCCACGATGGTGCTGCGGTCGGCTGACGGGGTTGTACGACCGTGGGGCGCGGGGCTGTGTCGATATGCGGCTCCGCCGCGTGGGCGCGATCGGCCACGACGGTGCCGCGGTCGGCTGACGGGGCTGTATGACCACTGCCGTGGCCCCGGCGCGCGGGCGCGATCAGCCGACGGTGTATTACGGCCCACCCAGCGGAGCGCCCAGCGCAAGTACCACAAGCACCGCAGTCGCCGCCGTCTCCGCAAGCGCCCCGAACACATCCCCGGTCACCCCGCCGAAGCGCCGCACGCAATGCCGCAGCAGGAGTTCGGCGACACCGACGGCGACGACCACGGCGAGGCCGGTACGGACGACGTCGTACGCCCCGAAGAGCGCGCCGATGGCCCCGGCCGCCCCCACCACCACGACCCCGGCCGCGACGGCACCCCCCGTCGGCACCACCCCCGCGACCGCCGCGCCCAGCCCCTCAGGCCGGGCAGCCGGCACCCCCGCGCGGGCGGCGGCGGTGAGCGCCAGCCGGGCGGCGGTCGCCGAGACCACAGCGGCGAGCGCACCCCGGGCCCATGAGTCGCCGTACGCCTGTGCCAGGGCCGCCAGCTGGGCCAGCACCGCGAACAACAGCGTGACCACGCCGAACGGGCCGATGTCCGAACGCTTCATGATCCGCAGCGCGTCCTCGGCGGGCTTGCCGCTGCCGAGCCCGTCCGCGGTGTCGGCGAGTCCGTCCAGGTGCAGCCCGCGGGTGAGCACGGCGGGTACGGCGACCGAGGCGACGGCGGCGAGCGGCGGGGCCGCGCCCAGCACGAGCAGCAGAAGTCCGGCCGCGGCCGCGCAGCCGCCCACGACCAGCCCGACCAGCGGTGCGGTCAGCATGCCGAGCCGGGCCGCCGTCCGGTCCCAGCGGCGCACGGCGACGGGCAGCACGGTGAGGGTGCCGAAGGCGAAACGGAGACCTTCCATGGGCGAGGCGGGCGAGGCGGGCGAGGTCGTGGACATCGGCGCAGGGTACCCGCCCGCCGAGGGGGCGCCGCCGGCCGCCGGGGTCCGCGAGCGATCATCGGGGATAAAGTGCGCATATGGGCCATTGGCTGGATCGGAACATCATCGAGCCCGGCAAGCTCCCGCTGCTCCTCGCCCTCACCGCGTTCGTCCTGACCTTCCTGGTCACCCGCTCCATCACCCGGCTGATCCGGGCGGGCAAGGGCCCCTTCCGCAACGTCAGGGCGGGCGGGCTGCACATCCACCACGCCGTCCCCGGTGTCGTGCTCACCGTGATCGGCGGCTTCGGGGCCGTGGCCAGCGGCCGTGACGGGCTCGGCGAGGCCGTCTTCGCCGTGATCTTCGGCATCGGCGCGGGCCTCGTCCTCGACGAGTTCGCGCTGATCCTGCACCTCCACGACGTCTACTGGACCGAGGCGGGCCGCCAGAGCGTCGAGGTCGTCGTCCTGACCGCCGCCCTCGTCGGCCTGCTGCTCGCGGGCTTCGCCCCGTTCGGCGTCAACGACCTCTCCGCGGACGAACTCGAGGACCGCGGCGCCGTGATCGTGAGCGTCGCCACGAACTTCCTGTTCTCCCTGGTCGCCCTCAGCAAGGGCAAGCTCCGCATGGCGCTGTACGGCGTCGTCGTGCCGCTGATCGCCCTCGTCGGCGCGGTTCGCCTGGCCCGGCCGGGCTCGCCGTGGGCCAGGCGCCTGTACCGGCGCCGGCCGCGGGCCCGCGCGAGAGCACTGTTGCGCGCGTACCGACATGACCGGCGATGGTCCGGCCCCAGCCGGGCCATGCAGAACTGGATCGCCGGAGCGCCCGACCGCTCCGCGGGGGACCGGTGACGAACCCCGCCGGGGGACCGGCCGTCTTCCGTCTGCGGCTCTGTCGTGGTTGCTCGCGCAGTTCCCCGCGCCCCTTCGGGGCGCGCTGCCTAGCCGTTCTCTGTTCGGTGGTGGTTGTTGCGGTGGAGGACCGTCAGCAGCGTGCACAGGGCGGCGACGCCGGCCAGGGCCGCGATGTGTTCCCTGCCCGCGAGGTTGTCCTTGACCAGTACCTCGATCACCATCGCGAGCACCACCGCGGCGCCCGTCGCGTAGGCGCCGTACCGCCAGCTCAGATACACCGCTAGGCCCACCACGGCCGCCGACGGGCCGGTGTCCACGACCTGCGCGTCCGCGGCCGGCAGGCCGAGCGGGGAGTGCGGCCCGAGCACGATGCCCACGCGCGCGTACAGCGTCCCGGCGAGCGTGGCGACGTACGCGACGGTCAGCGTCCGCCACCAGCCGAGACAGATCTCCGCGATGCCGAACACGAACAGGATCTGCGCCAGCGCACCCCACACCGGCAGGTCGAGCGCCGGGACGAACAGCGACAGCGGGGTGCGCAGCAGGGCGAGCCACAGCGGGTCCTGGGCCCGCACGGCGCCCACGTCCTGCACGAACTGGAAGCCCCACGACTGGTTCTGCACCACCTGGAGCACCGCGGTGAGGCACACCGCGGTCAGCGTCATCGGCACCGCCCGCCGGCCCCGCTTGAGCAGCGGCTCGCGCACCGTGACGTACAGCAGCCCCCACTCGGCGCGGGCCCAGCGGGCGACCTTGCTCATCCGGCGGACCTCATCTCTGCGTCTCCAGGTGCCTGCGGTGCAGCCACTTGGGCAGCCCGGGCGCCTCCAGGAACCCCTCGGCGCGCGCCGACGCCAGACCGATGCGCGGCAGGTCCGCGCTCTTCTCGAAGAGCAGGAACCGGGGCTCCCAGATGGGCCGGTACTTGGCGTTGGCGCGGTACAGGGACTCGATCTGCCACCAGCGCGAGAAGAAGCTGAGCAGGGAGCGCCACAGCCGCAGCACCGGACCCGCGCCGAGGCGCGCGCCACGTTCGAAGACGGACCGGAACATCGCGAAGTTGAGCGAGACCTGAGTGATCCCGATCTCCCCGGCCCGGCGCAGCAGCTCGATGACCATGAACTCCATCAGCCCGTTGTCGGCGTCCCGGTCCCGCCGCATGAGGTCCAGCGAGAGCCCGTGCGGCCCCCAGGGCACGAACGACAGCAGCGCCTTCGACCCGCCGTCGGCGTCGGTGCATTCGAGCATCACGCAGCGCCCGTCCGCCCGGTCCCCGAGCCGCCCGAGCGCCATGCTGAACCCCCGCTCGGTGGCCCCGTCCCGCCAGTCGTCCGCCCGCTGCACCAGCCGCGTCATCTCGTCGGCCGGGATCTCCTCGTGCCGCCGGACGCGCACGGCGTACCCGGCCCGCCGGACCCGGTTGTGCGCCTGCCGTACGGTGCGCATCGCCCGGCCCTCCAGGGTGAAGTCGGCCACCTCCACGATCGCCTCGTCGCCGAGTTCCAGGGCGTCGAGACCGTGCCGCGCGTACACGGTCCCCGCCTCCTCGCTCGCTCCCATCACGGCCGGGATCCAGCCGTGCGCGCGGGCCTGCGCCAGCCAGGGCGCGATCGCCCCGGGCCAGGCCTCGGGATCGCCGAGCGGATCCCCTGAGGCCAGCGACACCCCGCCCACGACCCGGTACGCCACCGCCGCCTTCCCGGTCGGCGACCACACCACGCTCTTCTCCCGGCGCAGCGCGAAGTAGCCGAGCGAGTCCCGCTCGCCGTACTTGTCGAGCAGCACCCGCAGCCGTTTCTCGTCGTCCCCGGTGAGCGGGTCGACAGCGCGGCGGGAGCGGAAGGCGGCGTAGAACACGGCGAGGACGAGGGCCGTGCTCAGTACGTTGATGACGACGTTGACCCAGTTGGCGGTCGAGATCCCGGGGAAGCGCGACTCGTCGGCGGCGACCGAGATCAGCCGCAGCGTGCCGTAGTGCCAGCGCTCCGGGAACGTCGAACGGCCCGCGTCCGGTGCCCGGTTGGTGACCGTCACGAGCAGCGCGGCCAGCAGCGAGGCGGCGAGCCCGCCGCCGACGGCGACGGTGGCGGCGAGCCGGGGGTTGGACCGGTCGCCCTTGGCGTAGAACTCGCGGCGCCCGGCGAGCAGCGCGGCGACGAACCCGGCGGTCAGCGCGAGGGAGATCCAGTTCTGGGCGTACTGCCGGATCTCCGGGAAGGCCATGGCGAACGCGAACAGGGCGAGGAACGCTCCGCTGAGCACCAGGTTGAGGATCCAGGCGGCCCGTTTGCGGCGCCGCATGGTGATCGCCAGGAAGGCGGTGAACAGGCCCGAGGCGAAACCCGCGGTCAGCAGGTACGGGGTGAAGTAGTTCTCCTGGTTGTGGCGGCGCACGTCCTGCCCGAGGGAGACCCACACCGCGCTGAGGAAGTTGACGAAGGCGACGGCGCGCAGATACCAGACGGCGAGGGCGGCGGCCCGCGCCGAGGCCCGGCCGTCCGGCCGCCCCCGGCCGGCTTCCTGTTCCATGGCAATTCGGGCATCTCCCATGAGGAAGGATCATATGGGCGAGGCACCAACGCCCCCTCACCCACACGCCTCCCGCCGACCCTGCGGGCGCCTGACTCCAGTCGGCCCACCGCTCGTGTGGACGGCCGCTTTCCGCGGGTCGCCTGCCTCCCGGGGGCGTCTGCCTCTCGCTGGCCTGCGGGCGTGCGCCTTCCGTGGATGCGCGCCCGTCGCGCCCCGCGGGCGCCTGCCGCCCGTCGGTCTGTCGCTCGTCTGGGTGGCCGCTTTCCGCTGGTCGCCCGGCTTCCTGCGGGCGCCTGCCTCCCGCCCACCTTCCGCGGGTCGCTCGCCTCCTGCGGGCGCCTGCCGTCAGTCGGCGTGCGGGCGCGCGTCTTCCGTGGATGCGCGCCCGTGCGCGCCCGTCGCGCCCCGCGGGCGCCTGCCGCCCGTCGGTCTGTCGTTCCCGCCGACGCCTGTCGGCCCGTCGTTCCGGCGGGCGCCCGCTCTCCGCTGGTCGCCCGGCTTCCTGCGGGCGCCTGCCTCCCGCCCGCCTTCCGCGGGTCGCGCGCCTTCCGTCGGTCGCGCGTCTCCTGCGGGCGCGTGCCTTCCGTGGACACTTGCCGTCCGCGCCCGTCGCGCCCTGCGGGAGCCTGCCGCCCGTTGGTCTGTTGCTCGTGGGGGTGGCCGCTTTCCGCGGGGTCGCCCGGCTTCCTGCGGGCGCCTGCCTCCCGCCCACCTTCCGCGGGTCGCGCGCCTTCCGTCGGTCGCGCGCCTCCTGGGGGCGCCTGCCGTCAGTCGGCGTGCGGGCGCGTGCCCTCCGCGCCCGTTGCGCCCCGCGGGCGCCTGCCACCCGTCGACCCGTCGCGTCCCGCGGGCGTCTGCCGTCCGTCGGCCGTTCGCCAGCCACGCGCCTTCCGTCGGCGCCCGTCCCTCCGGGCGTTCGGCGTCTGCTTTCCAGCGGCGTGCTTATTCCTCTGTCGGCGGCTGTTCGGGGGCAGGCGGTGGGTTTTCGGGGAGTTCCGCGGACAGTGCGGCCGCTGCCTGGACCAGGGGCAGTGCCAGGAGGGCCCCCGCACCCTCGCCGACCGTGATCCCCTGCTTCAGCAGTGGCTCCAGGGCCATCCGGTCCAGCGCCTTCGCCTGCCCCGGCTCCCCGCTGTCGTGCCCGGCCAGCCACCAGTCCGGCGCCCGGAAGGCGATCCGCTGCCCGACCAGCGCGCACGCGGCCGCCACGACCCCGTCCAGGATCACCGGCAGCTTCCGTACCGCGCACTGCAACAGGAACCCGGTCATCGCCGCGAGATCGGCCCCGCCCACGGTCGCCAGCAGCTGCAACTGGTCCCCGAGCACCGGCCGCGCCCGCCGCAACGCGTCCCGGATCGCCGCGCACTTGCGCATCCAGGCGAGGTCGTCGATGGCCAGGCCGCCCCGCCCGGTCACCACGGAGGCGTCGGTGCCGCACAGCGCGGCGACGAGCACGGCCGCCGCGGTGGTCCCGCCGACGCTCACATCGCCGAGCACCACCACATCCGTACCGGAGTCGGCCTCCTCGTCGGCCACGGCGATCCCCGCCCGGAAGGCGGCCTCGGCCTCCTCCGGGGTCAGCGCGTCCTCGATGTCGATCCGGCCGCTGCCGCGCCGCACCCGGTGCCGTACGACGTCCTTCGGGAAGGCGTCCGGCGCGCAGTCCAGCGCCATGTCCACCACCCGCACCGGCACCCCGAGCCGCCGGGCGAGCACCGACACCGGGCTGCCGCCGTCCAGGATCGCGCGCACCAGGTCCCCGGCGCTGCCCGCGGGGCGCGCGGAGACCCCGAGCCCGGCGATTCCGTGATCGCCGGCGAAGAGAACGACCCGCGGCCGTTCGACCGGCCGTACCGGTACCGCGCCCTGCGCGGCGGACAGCCACTCACCCAGGTCGTCGAGGCGCCCCAGGGACCCGGGCGGCACGATCAGACGTTCCCGGCGCGCCTCTGCGTCGCGGCGCACACCGCCGTCCGGGCGCTCGATCAGATCCGTGAAGTCGTCGAGATTCAGCGAGCTCATTCGCCGAACAGTACCGGCAGTGAACCAACGGTTCCGCGTCGGTTCCACGCCACGTCGGCAGCGCATCCACGCGACGTCTTTGCACCCAAGATCGCTATCCCATACGTTCCGTTTTGCAGCGGATTGTCGTACAGGGAGGCGCTCATGCAGCCGGAGCCGTCCAAACAGCCCGAGCCGCCCGCACCGGCGGAACCGGCCGGACTCGCGGAACCGGCCGAGCCGGCCCGACCGGCCCAACCGGCCGAGCCGGCCACGAAGGATCAGCCTCCCGTGCGGCCCGAGCCCCCCGCGCCGGAGATCCCCGCACCGTCGCCGGCGCCCGTCGCACAGCCGGAGGAGCCCGCCGTACCGCCGGCGGAGCCGCCCGCGCGGCCCGAACCCCGCACCACCGCCCCCTTCCACGACCCGCGCCGCCCGGACTGCCCCTGGTGCGGCTCGCGGCGCCTGCGCACCCGGCTGCGCACGCCCGACCTGCGCCACCGCGCCCCGGGCGTCTTCGTCGTCGAGGAGTGCCACGACTGCGCCCACACCTTCCAGAACCCGCGGCTCACCCCGCAGGGACTGGCCTTCCACCAGCGCGAGTTCCCCGACGACCAGGTGCGGCCGCTCCTGGACCGCGTGCGCTCCGCCCGCCGCCACCGCGCCGCGGCCCGCGCGCTGCTGAGCTGCCCCGGGTTCCCCGAACCGGAGAGCTGGCTGGACGTCGGCACCGGCCACGCCCGCTTCCCGGAAGCCGCCCGCGATCTGTTCCCCTACACGTCCTTCGACGGCCTCGACCCCACCCCGCGGGTGCTCAGGGCCCGCACGGCGGGCCGGATCGAGGAGGCGTACGTCGGCCGGCTGGCGGATCCGCACCTCACCGCCCGCCTGCGCGCCCGCTACGACGTGGTCAGCATGTTCCACCACCTGGAGCACACGCCCGACCCGCGCGAGGAACTCCGCGCCGCCCTCACCGTCCTGCGCCCCGGCGGCCACCTCCTCCTCGAAGTCCCGGACCCGGCCTGCGCGTTCGGCACCCTGCTCGGCAAGTGGTGGCTCCCGCACGGCCAGCCCCGCCATGTCCACCTGGTGCCGCCGGACAACCTCCGCGCGGAACTGGAGGCCCACGGCTGCACGATCGTCACGACCGACCGCCGCGCCGCGCACACCCCCTACGACCTGTCCGCCGCCCTGACCCTCGCCCTGGCCCACGTGCTGCCCGCGCGCCTGCTCCGGGCGACCGCCCCGCTGGTGGCAGCGGCCACGGCCGTGGACCGCGGTCTGGCCCCGCTGTTGCGCCGCACCCGCTTCTCGAACGCGTACCGCGTCATCGCCCGCAAGGAGACCGGCTGACCCGGCCGCGCACCCGGCCTCAGCCGCGCAGCACCAGCGCCTGCCCGGCCACCACCAGCAGCACCTGCTCGCACTCGCTCGCGAACGCCGCGTTCAACCGGCCCAGTTCGTCCCGGTAGCGCCGCCCGGACGCGGTCGCGGGCACGATCCCGGACCCCACCTCGTTCGACACGGTGACGACCGTGCGCCGCGTGGCCCGCACCGCCGCCGTCAGCTCCCGTACCCGCTCCCGCAGGGCCCGCTCCCCGCCGGACGCCCACTCGGCGTCGTCCCACGCCCCGACGGAGTCCATCGCGTCCGTCAGCCACAGCGACAGGCAGTCGATCAGCATCGGCGGCCCGTCCTTCGCGAGCAGCGGCACCAGATCGCAGGTCTCCGCCGTCTGCCAGGACCCCGGGCGCCGCTCCCGGTGCGCCGCCACCCGCGCGGCCCACTCGGTGTCCCCGCTGCGGGAGCCGCCCGTGGCCACGTACAGCACATCGGGGAACGACTCCAGCCGGCGCTCGGCCTCCACCGACTTCCCGGACCGCGCCCCGCCCAGGACCAGCGTCCGGCGCGGCACGTCCGGCACCTCCTCGTACGCCCCCACCGTCAGCGTCGTCCCGTCCGGCACCGCGCGGGCGCCCGCCGCGGCCAGCCGCCGGCGCGCCTCGGCGCCCGGCGGCACGTCGTGGTCCAGGTGCACGGCGACCACATCCGTCGTCGGCCCGGCCGCGCCCACCGCGCGCAGCCTGGCCAGCGCGTCCGGCCGCCCCATGACATCCGCGAACACCAGGTCGTACACCCCGGCGGACTCCGCGCCCGGCGTGAGCCCCGCCGGGGCGCTGCCCGGCGGCAGATACAGCAGCCGCCGGCCGCCCGGACCGGTCACCGCGTACCCGGTGCCGCCCGCGTCCATCGCCAGCGCCCGCACCCGATGCCCCGTCAGCAGCGTCAACTCCCGTCCGTCCGGCACCCGCACGGGTTGCGGCAGCCCGGCCGGCACCTCCACCGCGGGCCCGTCGTGCGGATGCGACAGCAGCACCTGCCGTACGCCGCCCAGCGAGTGCCCCGCCCGCGCCGCCGCGAAGGCCACGCCCGGCATCAGATCGAGCAGCAGCACCCCGTCCACGAGCACCGCGGTGGCCGCCCGCGCGTCACCGCCCAGCGCCGTCGCACACGCCGCGCAGGGACAGTCGGGGCGGGGCAGCCCCGCCGGGGCACCGGTACCGAGCACAGTCACGTCCACGGACCGATTTTCACCTGTCGCCGCCGGTCTCGCGCATCCGACTCGGCGCTCCGCCGGACGTGCCGTGCCGCGCCGCCGGTCGGCAGCGGCGGCATCGTGGGCCGGTCGTTCCCCCAAGTTCTCGGCTTCGCTCGAACAGGGGGGACCCCCATCGCGGCGGAGCCGCATGTTGATACAGCTCCGCGTTCCTCCGGGGCGCTGCCGAACCACAGCGGACTTCGCTCGCCCCGCATAGGCTGCGGGCGGGAGCCGGACCTGGATCCGGCTTCCGCTCTGCTCTGCATGTGCTGACACCAGGGAGGCGTACATGGCGGCATGGACGTGGCGGTTCGAGAAGGCAGACGGGACGGAGGTCCAGCCGGCGGTGCAGCCCGAGGAGTTCACCACGCAGGGGGACGCCGAGTCCTGGATCGGCGAGAACTGGAAGGAACTGGTCGCGGGCGGCGCCGACCAGGTGTGGCTGTTCGAGGACGCCACGGAGATCTACGGGCCGATGAGCCTGCACGCCGCCGACGCGTAGCCGGCCCCGGCCGAGGGTGGCCGCAGGGGCGGCCACCCCGTCTCACTGCTCGCCCAGCGTCACGTTCACCGTCTGCTCGGAGCCGCTGCGGGTGAACGTCACCGTCGTCCGGCGCCCCGGCCGGTCCGCCGCCAGCGCCTCGGAGAGCGAGGTGATCGTGGTGATGACGGTGCCGCCGAGCCGGGTGATGACGTCACCGGGACGGATCCCCGCCTTGTCGGCCGCGCCCCCGCTCGTCACCTCGACCACGGCGACCCCGGCGGGCTGGAAGGAGTTGTCGACGACGTCCCGCGCGGTGATGCCGAGCGCCGCCCGCCCCGAGTCGGTGACCCGGCCCTCCTTGACGATCTGGTCGGCGACCGTCTTCACCATCGACGCCGGGATGGCGAACCCGATGCCGGGCGCCGCGCTGCCCCCGAGGTCGGGGTCGGCGGCGGCGAGCGTCGGGATGCCGATGACCTGCCCTTCGAGGTTGACCAGCGCGCCCCCGCTGTTGCCCGGGTTGATCGCCGCCGACGTCTGCACCATGTTCGCGATGGTGGCCCCCGTGCCGCCGCCCGAGCTGCCCTCGCTGACGGTCCGTCCGGTCGCCGACACGATGCCCTGCGTCACGCTGGACGACAGCCCGAGCGGCGAGCCCATGGCGAGCACGATCTGCCCGACCTCCACCTTGCCCGAGTCCTTGAACCGCGCCGCCCTCAGCCCCGCCGGGATCTGGTCCAGCTTGACGACCGCGAGGTCCTGCTGGGGGTAGGAGTACACGAGCCGGGCGGTCAGCGGTGTCTCGCTGTTGGCGATGGTCACCCGGAAGGTCTTCTCGGTGCCCACCACGTGCGCGTTGGTGACGATGTGTCCGTTGTCGTCGTACACCACCCCCGACCCCAGGTCCCGGCTGCCCCGGATCTGCACCACCGACGGCAGTACGTCCTTGATCACCCGCTGGAAGTCGCTCTGCAGGCTGTCGCCGCTCAGCGGGACCGCGGCCGGCGCGTCCGTCGCGTCCCGGCCGGCCGCCGGGTCGGAGCCGGTGCACCCGGTGACGAGCGCGGCGGAACACGCGAGCGCGGCGAGGAGGGCGACGGCCCGCGGGGCACGGGTACGGGAAGCGTCCATGCCCCGAGTCCTACCGCGGGGCGGGCCCCCGGACCCGCGGAGTACGGCCGAACGGGCGCGTCCCCGACCGCTCAGCCGCGTACGCCGCACAGGTGCAGCAGTGCCGCCACTCCGCGGTACGGATCTGTCCGCCCGGCCCGTTCTTCGGCGGCCAGCATCACTTCCAGGTCAGCGGGGGGCTCCGGGCCGTCTGCCGCCTGGTCCGTGTCGGCCGCCGTGTCGGTGAAGACGCCGACCCCGTACCAGGCGTGCAGCGGTGCCCCGATCCCGGCCAGCGTCGCAGTCAGCGCGGTCAGCCGGTCGGCCCGTACGTCCGGGCCCGGCCGGTCCGCGGTCCCCGTGTCGGCGTCTCCTCGGGGCGGCGTCCGGGGAGCCGCCTCCAACGCGGCGAGCGCCGCCGCCCAGTCCCCGGTGAGCCCCGGCCGCATCGCCGGGGCGTCCCCGTTGCGCACCACCAGCGACAGCAGACCGCCCGGCGCGAGCATCCGGGCCAGCCCGGCCAGTAGCGGGTCAGGCTCCTCGACGTACAGCAGCACCCCGTGGCACAGCACCACGTCGAAGCTGCCCGGCAGAAAGTGCACCCCGGTGTCCCGGCCGTCCCCCTGCACGATCCGCATCCGCTCCCGGATCCCCTCGGGCTCCGCGCCCAGCGCCGTGCGGGCCGCCGAGATCATCGCCGGGTCCTGCTCGACGCCGGTCACCTGATGGCCGGCCCGGGCCAGCCGCAACGCCCGCGCGGCGCGGCCCATCCCCACGTCGAGCACCCGCAGCCGCCGGCCGACCGGGAACCGCCCGACTATCTGCTCGTCGAGCTGCCGGGCCACCAGCTCCTGCCGTACGACATCGCACAGCGCGCCCGGATCGCCCGGCCGGGCGTGCGCCGCACTCCCGGGACAAGAAGCTGCGCTCAGGGCCGCTCTCCACGCTTGACCTGGGGCTTCGGCAGCCGCAGCCGGCGCATCTGGAGGGAGCGCATCAGCGCGTAGGCGACCGCGCCCCTGCGGTTCTGGTCGGCGAAGCGCTCGCCGAGCTGCTTCCGCAGCCTGAAGCCGTTGAGGAGCGAGTCGAGCACGATCAGCACGATCACGACCAGCCACAGCAGCAGCGCGATGCTCTGCAGCGCGGGCACCCGCACCACGCTCAGCACCAGGATGATCACGGCCAGCGGCAGGAAGAACTCCGCGACGTTGAAGCGCGAGTCGACCCAGTCCCGTGCGAACTTGCGGACCGGGCCCTTGTCCCGGGCGGGCAGATAGCGCTCGTCGCCGCCGGCCAGCGCCTTGCGCTGGCGCTCCAACTGGGCGCGGCGCTCCTCGCGCTGCCGCTTGGCGCCCTCCTTGCGCGTCGTCGGCGTATTGGCGACGCTGCGGCGCTGGGACTGCGCCTCACTCCGCTTCGGGGTGGGGCGGCCCTTCGGGGCCTGCGGGTCACGGGGCTGCTTGGAGTCGGTCACCGCCGCCTTGTCGACGGACGGGGCCTTCTCTTCCTTGGCACGGCTACGGAACACAAAACCCAAGGGTACGGGGTGGCGAGGAGTGGACCCCAGTCCGGTGGGGAACGATCCGGCAACACCAGTCGTCTGTAAGGGGACAGAGGGGACGTTGCAGACGGTTCATCCGGCGGTCATCCGGGGGAGCCACCTACTCCCTGCGCCGGATCGGGAACGAACACAGTCGTCCTTGGGGATGAGCGCATCCGTCCCCGAACAGTGCGGTAATGGAGGCAGGGCCCGTACTGTGGGTTCTGTCGCAGGATCTGTGAGCTGGAGTCCGTCAGAAGGGGGCGCGCGAAGCCCATGAGCGGTGTCATGAAGCGTATGGGGATGATCTTCCGCGCGAAGGCGAACAAGGCCCTTGACCGGGCCGAGGACCCGCGCGAGACCCTCGATTACTCGTACCAGAAACAGCTGGAGCTGCTCCAGAAGGTCCGCCGCGGCGTCGCCGACGTGGCGACCTCCCGCAAGCGCCTGGAACTCCAGCTGAACCAGTTGCAGCAGCAGTCCTCCAAGCTGGAGGACCAGGGCCGCAAGGCGCTCGCGCTGGGCCGCGAGGACCTGGCCCGCGAGGCGCTCTCGCGCCGCGCGGCCCTCCAGCAGCAGGTGACGGACCTGGAGACGCAGCACGCGACGCTCCAGGGCGAGGAGGAGAAGCTCACCCTGGCCGCCCAGCGACTCCAGGCCAAGGTCGACGCCTTCCGCACGAAGAAGGAGACGATCAAGGCCACGTACACCGCGGCCCAGGCCCAGACCCGGATCGGCGAGGCCTTCACCGGCATCTCCGAGGAGATGGGCGACGTCGGCCTGGCCATCCAGCGCGCCGAGGACAAGACCGCCCAGCTCCAGGCGCGGGCCGGCGCCATCGACGAACTGCTGGCCTCCGGCGCCCTGGACGACCCCACCGGCGTGGCCAAGGACGACATCCAGGCCGAGCTGGACCGCCTCTCCGGTGGTACGGATGTGGAACTGGAGCTCCAGCGCATGAAGGCGGAGCTGGCCGGAGGCTCGCCCCAGCAGGCGATCGAGGGCGGCACCGGTCAGCAGCAGTCCCAGCAGGAGCCACAGGACACCCCGCGCTTCGACAAGCAGTAGCGCCGACGGCCTGGAGGGCGAGATGGCGGACATGATCGTACGGATCATGGGGGAGGGACAGGTGAGGCTGGCGGACGGCCACCTCGCCGAGCTGAACAAGCTGGACGACGAACTCCTGGCCGAGATGGAGACCGGCGACGGCCCCGGCTTCCGCCGCACCCTCCAGGCCCTCCTCGCCAGGGTCCACGACCTGGGCGAACCGGTCCCCGACGACTCCCTGGAACCGTCCGACCTCATCCTCCCGTCCCCCGACGCGACCTTGGAAGAGGTCCGAGACCTACTGACCGACGACGGCCTACTCCCGGGCTGACCCCACCGAGGATTCGGCCTGTTGCCCGGCTGGGGCCCTGGTCGGCCTGGCGTGTTGTCGATGCGCCCACCCGCGGTTCGGGCCCGCCGCCCGACCGCGGCACGGCTGGCTCCGCCCCGCCTCCGATGGGCCCCGTCGCGGTCTCGTTCCGCTGCCTGACTGAGTCCCCGGTGGGCTCCGCCGTGGTCCCGGCCCGTTCCGCGGTGGTTTCGGTCTGTTGCCCGGCTGGGGCTCCGGCCGGCTTCGCCCTGGTCCCAGCGCGCCCCCTCGCGGTCGCGGCTCGTCGCGCGGCTGGTCTCGCCGTGGGTCCGGTCCGTCCGGCCAGGGGCCTGGCTGGTCGCGCCGCCGCGGCTTCGATACGACCCGCCGCGGTGCCGGCCCATTGCCCGGTCACGTGTTCCCACCGCGTCCCCGGCGTGCCCCGCCGCATTCCGGTTCGCGGCTCGGCTGATCCCGCCGTGCGTCCGGGGCCGTACGGCCGGGGTTCCGAGGCGTCCTGCGGCGGTCTCGATTTGTCGTCCGGCCGAGTGCCGGGCTGCTTCCACCGTGGTCACGGTCCCGGCCAGTCGCGCTGCCGCGGTTTCGAGGCGCCCTGCCGCGTTCCCGGCGTGGCCCGTCGCCCGGTCGTAGTCCTGCTTCGTTGCCCGGCTGGTCCCGCCGTGGTCCCGGTCCGGTCGGTCATGGTCGTCGGCCGGTCGTGCTGCCGGGGTTTTGATGTGTCCTGGCGCAGTCCCCTGGCGTACCGCCTGGTCCCGAGGTGCTGTTCCGGGGTGTTGCAGGGCCCCGTACCGTTCATGGCGTGAGCACATTTCAACGGGCGCGGTGCCGGGTGACGGCGCACCCCTTCGCGCTGGACACGGCCATCGCGGTGGGCGCGCTGGTGTGCATGGTGGTGGGCTCCTTCGCCGACCCCGGGGGAGAGCACGGCGTCAACTGGGGCGTCCGCACCCCCGACCCGCTCAGCCTCGTTCTGATGACCCTCGGCGCCGCCGCCCTCGTCTTCCGGCGCAGCGCCCCCAGATCCGTGCTCGCCGTCACCGGCACCGCCACCCTCGTCGAGAGCATCACCGGAGACCCACGCGCCCCCGTCGCGATGTGCGTCGTCATCGCGCTGTGCACGGTCGCCGCGACCACCGACCGCGCCACCACCTGGCGCGTCGGACTGCTCGCCATGACCGTGCTGACCGGTGCCGCCATGCTCGCCGGCCCCCTGCCCTGGTACGCCCAGGAGAACCTGGCCATCATCGCCTGGACCGGCATCGGCGCCACCGCGGGCGACGCCATCCGCAGCCGCCGTGCCGTCGTCCGGGCCATCCGGGAACGCGCCGAACGGGCCGAACGCACCCGCGAGGAGGAGGCCCGCCGCCGCGTCGCCGAGGAACGCCTGCGCATCGCCCGCGATCTGCACGACGTCGTCGCCCATCACATCGCCCTCGTCAATGTGCAGGCCGGAGTCGCCGCCCACGTCATGGACAAACGTCCGGACCAGGCGAAGGAGGCCCTCGCCCACGTACGGGAGGCCAGCCGCTCCGCGCTCAACGAACTCCGCGCCACCGTCGGCCTGCTGCGCCAGACCGGCGACCCCGAGGCCCCCACCGAACCCGCCCCCGGCCTCAGCCGCCTCGACGAGCTCGCCGGCACCTTCCGCAACGCCGGCCTCCCGGTCGAGGTCGCCCACGCCGAACACGCCGGGACACTGCCCGCCGCCGTCGACCTGGTCGCCTACCGGATCATCCAGGAGGCCCTGACGAACGTGCAGAAGCACGCGGGCCCGGACGCCAAGGCCGAGGTCAGCGTCGTACGGGTGGGACCGCTCGTCGAGGTCACCGTCCTCGACGACGGCGCGACAGCGGACGGCGCCACCACGGCCGGCGGCGGGCACGGGCTGCTCGGCATGCGGGAACGGGTCACCGCCCTCGGCGGCAGCCTCACCACCGGTCCCCGGTACGGCGGCGGCTTCCGCGTCCATGCGATCCTGCCCGTCAAGACCCGCACCGCCGCCACGGGGGAGCCCGCATGACGATCCGTGTCCTGCTCGCCGACGACCAGGCACTGCTGCGCAGTGCCTTCCGCGTGCTCGTCGACTCCGAACCCGACATGGAGGTGGTGGGGGAGGCGTCCGACGGCGCGGAGGCGGTGCGGCTGGCCCGGGAGCAGCGGGCGGACGTCGTCCTCATGGACATCCGGATGCCGGGCACCGACGGCCTTCAGGCCACCCGTCTGATCAGCGCCGACCCCGCCCTGGCCCAGGTCCGCGTGGTCATCCTGACCACCTTCGAGGTCGACGACTACGTGGTGCAGGCGCTGCGCGCCGGTGCCTCAGGCTTCCTCGGCAAGGGCTCGGAACCCGAGGAGCTCCTCAGCGCCATCCGGGTCGCCGCCGGCGGTGAGGCGCTGCTCTCCCCGACCGCCACCAAGGGCCTGATCGCCCGCTTCCTCGCCCAGGGCGATCTGGCGGACGACGGCCGCGACCCCGCCCGCTCCGACCGGCTGGACGCGCTCACCGGACGGGAGCGCGAGGTACTGGTCCAGGTCGCCGGCGGCCACTCCAACGACGAGATAGCCGAACGCCTGGAGGTCAGCCCGCTGACCGTGAAGACCCATGTGAACCGGGCCATGGCCAAGCTCGGCGCGCGGGACCGCGCCCAGCTGGTGGTCATCGCCTACGAGTCAGGGTTGGTACGTCCGAGGATGGACTGAGCTCCACCCGGGCGTACTGCGGCCGGAGTAGGCCCCGGATAAGGAAATGGACCTGGGGCCGACGGATCGGCCCTCGCGCATGGCTCAGGGTGGTGGTGTGGGCGCTCACACGCCCTTCTGCCCTCACAGAAGAGAGACCCTGACCCATGTCCTGGCTGTCCAGATTCAGCCTCGCGCAACGGGCCCTGATCGGGCTGATGTCCATCATCGCGATCGTCTTCGGGGCGATCGCGATACCGCAGATCAAGCAGCAGCTGCTGCCCACCATCGAGCTGCCGATGGTGTCGGTCATCGCCCCCTACCAGGGTGCGTCCCCCGACGTCGTCGAGAAGCAGGTCGTCGAACCCCTCGAAGACAACCTCGAAGCCGTCGACGGCATCACCGGCGTCACCTCCACGGCCAGTGAGGGCAGCGCCGTGATCATGGCGTCCTTCGACTACGGCAACGACACCAAGCGGCTCGTGACCGACGTCCAGCAGGCCGTCAACCGGGCCCGCGCCCAGCTCCCGGACGGCGTCGACCCGCAGGTCATCTCCGGGTCCACGGACGACATCCCGACCGTGGTGCTCGCCGTCACCTCGGACAAGGACCAGCAGGCCCTCGGCGACCAGCTGGACAAGACGGTCGTCCCGGACCTCAAGGGCATCGACGGTGTCGGCCGGGTGCAGGTCGACGGCGTGCGGGACCTCCAGGTCACCGTGACCCCCGACGACAAGAAGCTGGCCGAGGCGGGTCTCACCCCGGCCGCTCTCGTCCCGGCGCTCCAGGCGGCCGGCGCCACCGTCCCGGCCGGCTCCTTCGACGAGGACGGCGCCAACCGCACCGTCCAGGTCGGCGGCGGGCTCACCTCGCTCGCACAGATCCGGGACCTGATGGTCACCGGTCAGGGCGGCGGCAAGCCGGTGCGCCTCGGCACCGTGGCCACGGTCAAGGAGCAGCCGGCCCCGGCCGACTCCATCACCCGCACCGACGGCCGGCCGAGCCTCGCCGTGAACGTCACCATGGACCACGACGGCAGCGCGGTCTCCATCTCGAACGCGGTCAAGGACAAGCTGCCCGAGCTGCGCAAGGACCTCGGCTCCGGCGCGACCGTCACGGTCGTCAGCGACCAGGGCCCGGCGGTCTCCAAGTCCATCAAGGGCCTGACCACCGAGGGCGCCCTGGGTCTTGTCTTCGCGGTCCTCGTCATCCTGGTCTTCCTGGCGTCGGTGCGCTCGACGCTGGTGACGGCGGTGAGCATCCCGCTCTCGGTCGTCCTCGCCCTGCTCGTGCTGTGGACGCGTGACCTGTCCCTGAACATGCTCACGCTGGGCGCGCTGACGATCGCCATCGGCCGGGTCGTCGACGACTCGATCGTCGTCCTGGAGAACATCAAGCGGCACCTCGGCTACGGCGAGGAGCGCCAGGCGGCGATCCTGGGTGCCGTCCGCGAGGTGGCCGGTGCGGTCACCTCCTCGACGCTCACCACGGTCGCCGTCTTCCTGCCGATCGGCCTGGTCGGCGGCATGGTGGGCGCCCTGTTCGGCTCGTTCAGCCTCACCGTGACGGCCGCCCTGCTGGCGTCCCTGCTGGTGTCGCTGACCGTCGTCCCGGTGCTGTCGTACTGGTTCCTGCGCGCTCCGAAGGGCACCCCCGAGGACGCGGAGCAGGCCCGCCGCCAGGCGGAGGAGAAGGAGGCGAACAGCCGCCTCCAGCGCCTCTACGTCCCGGTGCTGCAGTTCGCCACGCGCCGCCGCCTCACCAGCGTCCTGATCGCCGTGGTGGTGCTGCTCGGCACCTTCGGCATGGCACCCCTGCTGAAGACGAACTTCTTCGACCAGGGTGAGCAGCAGGTCCTCAGCATCAAGCAGGAGCTGAAGCCGGGCACCAGCCTCGCGGCCACGGACGAGCAGGCCGCCCGGGTGGAGAAGCTGCTCGGCGACACCAAGGGCGTCAAGGACTACCAGGTCACGATCGGCTCGTCCGGCTTCATGGCGGCCTTCGGCGGTGGTACCGACACCAACCAGGCGTCGTACCAGGTGATGCTGGAGGACTCGGCGTCCTACGACGACGTGCAGACGCACATCGAGGACGGCCTGGCCGAGCTGAAGGGCATCGGCACCACCACGGTGTCCGCCGGTGACGGCTTCGGCAGCCAGGACCTGAGTGTCGTCGTGAAGGCGGCCGACGCGGACGCGCTGCGTACGGCGGCGGAGCAGGTGCGCAAGGCCGTGGCCGGGCTCGACCACGTCACGGACGTGACGAGCGACCTGGCGCAGAGCGTGCCGCGGATCTCGGTCAAAGCGAACGCGAAGGCCGCCGCCGCGGGCTTCGACGACCAGACGCTGGGCGGCGCGGTGGCCCAGGCGGTCAAGGGCACGACGGCCGGGAAGGCCACCCTGGACGACACCGAGCGCGACATCGTGATCAGGTCGGCCGAGCCGGCCGAGACGCTGGCGCAGCTGCGCGCGCTGAACCTGGGCGCGGCGAAGCTGGGCGACATCGCGACGGTGAAGCTGGTGGACGGCCCGGTGTCGATGACCCGGATCGACGGCCAGCGCGCGGCGACCGTCACCGCGCGGCCGACGGGTGACAACACCGGCGCGGTGAGCACCAAGCTGCAGTCCGAGATCGACGCGCTGAAGCTCCCGGCGGGGGCGACGGCGGAGATCGGCGGCGTCAGCTCGGACCAGGACAGCGCGTTCAAGAACCTGGCCCTGGCGATGCTCGCGGCGATCGCGATCGTCTTCATGCTGCTGGTGGCGACGTTCCGGTCGCTGGCCCAGCCGCTGATCCTGCTGGTGTCCATCCCGTTCGCGGCGACCGGCGCGATCGGTCTGCTCATCATCACGGGTACGCCGATGGGTGTCCCCGCGATGATCGGCATGCTGATGCTGATCGGCATCGTGGTGACGAACGCGATCGTGCTGATCGACCTGATCAACCAGTACCGGAAGCAGGGGTACGGCGTCGTCGAGGCCGTGGTGGAGGGTGGCCGGCACCGGCTCCGTCCGATCCTGATGACGGCCCTGGCGACTATCTTCGCCCTGCTGCCGATGGCGCTCGGCGTCACCGGCGAGGGCGGCTTCATCGCCCAGCCGCTCGCGGTGGTGGTGATCGGCGGTCTGATCACGTCGACGCTGCTGACGCTGCTGCTGGTCCCGACGCTGTACGCGATGCTCGAACTCCGCAAGGAGCGCCGAGCGAAGAAGCGGGCGGCGAAGAACTCGCCGGGCGACTCGGAGGTACGGGAGCCGGTGAGCGTCTAGACAACCCCGAGGCCCGGCCCGCCAAACCGGCGGCCGGGCCTCGGCAGTTCCCGGCCAGGGGCGCGGGGAACCGCGCGCTGAGCCACGGCGCACCCGCACAGGCCAGACTCCCGCACCCCCACGGCGCTGAGGCCCCCAGCCACCGGCACGGAGTGATCAGGCGCCAGGGCCAGCCCACCCAGGGGCGCGGGGAACTGCGCGCTAGGCCACAGTGCACCCGCACAGGCCAGACTCCCGCACCCCCCACGGCGCTGAGGCCCCCAGTCACCGGCGCGTAGTGATCGGGCGCCAGGGCGAGCCCACCTGGGGGCGCGGGGAACTGCGCGCTGAGCCACGGCGCACCCGCACAGACCGCACTCCCGCACTCGCACGGCGCTGAGGCCCCCAGTCACCGGCGCGTAGTGATCGGGCGCCAGGGCGAGCCCACCTGGGGGCGCGGGGAACTGCGCGGCCAGCGACAAGGCACCCGCACAGACCACACTCCCGCACCCCCACGGCGCAAAGGCCCCCAGTCACCGGCACGGAGTGATCAGGCGCCAGGGCGAGCCCACCTAGGGGCGCGGGGAACTGCGCGCTGAGCCACAGCGCACCCGCACAGGCCACACTCCCGCACCCCTACGGCGCAAAGGCCCCCAGTCACCGGCACGTTCCCATTACAGGCCAGGGCCAGCCCACCCAGGGGCGCGGGGAACTGAGCGGCCAGCGACAACGCACCCGCACAGACCAACCCCCCACACCCCCACGGCGCCCCCCGCCTACGGCAAAGAAAGCATCCGCTCCAGCGCCAGCTTCGCGTACCGCTCCGTCTCCTCGTCGACCTCGATGCGGTTGACAAGGTTCCCCTCGGCCAGCGACTCCAGGGCCCACACAAGATGCGGCAGGTCGATGCGGTTCATGGTCGAGCAGAAGCACACCGTACGGTCCAGGAAGACGATCTCCTTGCCCTCCGGAGCGAAACGGTTCGCCAGCCGCCGTACCAGATTCAGCTCCGTGCCGACGGCCCACTTGGACCCGGCGGGAGCGGCCTCCAGGGCCTTGATGATGTACTCGGTCGAGCCGACCTGATCCGCCGCCGCCACCACCTCGTGCCGGCACTCCGGGTGGACCAGCACATTGACCCCCGGGATCCGCTCCCGCACCTCGTTCACCGAGTCCAGACCGAACCGGCCGTGCACCGAGCAGTGCCCCCGCCACAGGATCGTCCGGGCGTCACGCAACTGGTCCGCCGTCAGCCCGCCGTTCGGCTTGTGCGGGTTGTAGACGACGCAATCCTCCAGGGACATGCCCAGCTCCCGCACCGCGGTGTTGCGGCCCAGGTGCTGGTCGGGCAGGAAGAGCACCTTCTCGCCCTGCTGGAAGGCCCACTCCAGGGCCCGCCGCGCGTTCGAGGACGTGCAGATCGTGCCGCCGTGCCGGCCGGTGAAGGCCTTGATGTCGGCGGAGGAGTTCATGTACGAGACGGGCACGACCCGCTCGGCGATCCCGGCCTCGGTGAGCACGTCCCAGCACTCCGCCACCTGTTCGGCGGTGGCCATGTCGGCCATCGAGCAGCCGGCGGCGAGGTCGGGCAGTACGACCTTTTGGTCGTCGCTCGTCAGAATGTCGGCGGACTCCGCCATGAAGTGCACACCGCAGAAGACGATGTACTCGGCCTCCGGGCGGGCCGCCGCGTCCCGGGCCAGCTTGAAGGAGTCGCCCGTGACGTCGGCGAACTGGATGACCTCGTCGCGCTGGTAGTGGTGGCCGAGCACGAAGACCTTGTCCCCGAGCTTCTCCTTGGCCGCCCGCGCGCGCTCGACCAGATCGGGGTCGGAGGGCGAGGGCAGCTCGCCGGGACACTCGACGCCGCGCTCGCTCTTAGGGTCGGCCTCCCGGCCGAGGAGCAACAGGGCAAGGGGGCTCGGCTGTACGTCGAGCTCCGGTATCTGGGCGGTGGTCACGACACGCACCCTTTCTATTTTTCGTCAACCTGACGCTATCTATCATAACCGGTTCACGTCACTTTGACGATGGCGATAGCGTCCATGTGACGTGAATCCCGGCCGAGCCGCTCACGGACCGCTCCCCGTGCGCACGGGCGTGTGCGAGCATGAACCCAGAGGAAAAACGCGACAACGCGAATGCCCGGCCCGGAATGAATCCGCGGACCCGCCGGTTGCACTCGTCGGCAAGCAGTCTCCGTACAACCCGGGAGAGATGTAGATGTCCGTATCGGACGAGACCACCACCGTCACCGACGGCATCATCCTGACCGACGCCGCCGCGTCCAAGGTCAAGGCCCTGCTCGACCAGGAAGGCCGTGACGACCTCGCGCTGCGCGTGGCCGTCCAGCCCGGCGGCTGCTCCGGCCTGCGCTACCAGCTCTTCTTCGACGAGCGCTCCCTCGACGGGGACGTGGAGAAGGACTTCGGCGGGGTCAAGGTCGTCACCGACCGCATGAGCGCTCCGTACCTCGGCGGCGCCACCATCGACTTCGTGGACACGATCGAGAAGCAGGGCTTCACGATCGACAACCCGAACGCAACCGGCTCCTGCGCCTGCGGCGACTCCTTCAACTGAGCCACACCCCACACCACAGGAAAGGCGGCGCCCCCTACCAACAGGGGCCGCCGCCTCCACCCACCCCGCCAGCCCCCCAAAGGGGCGCGGGGAACTGCGCGATCAGCCACGACGCCGCCGCAGCCGACCGACGGCATACCACGGCTGCCCCAGCGAAGCACACGGCGCGATCGGCTGCGCCCCAAAGGGGCGCGGGGAACTGCGCGATCAGCCACGACTCTGCCGCAGCCGACCGACGGCATATCACAGCCGACCCAGCGGAGCGCCGTCCGTGCCGACCACCTTCCGGCCCCCGAGCGGCGCATCCAGCGGGACCGTCCTCCGGTACTCCTTGGCGATCAGAATGCAGACCGTGTCCGGCCACGGCTGCTCCGTCACCCTGACCGTCACCCGGTCCGCGCTCTCCGTGACGGACGCCGTGTAGTCGGCGCACACCCCACCGGTGAAGCGCACGGTCAGCTCCGAGTCGTCGGCCGTGTAGCCGTCCACCGTGACGTCCCGCGTCTTCGCAGGCGACCCCGGCTCCGTGGGCGGCGCGGCCGACGGGCTTGCCGCGCCCAGGTACGCGGGATCCACCGCCGGATACGTCACCGTGAAGGCATCCCGCGCGCCCGCGCTCCGCACCTCGAACAGCCAGGACGGCACCAGCGTCTGCCGCCCCTCGACGGAGTGCGAGGCCAGCCCGAAGACCGCCGTGCGCACGGTCGCCGTGCCCTGCCGCGCCGCGGCCGTCGGCGCCTCGGCCGCGCACGGCTGCTCCGGCCGGTCCTTCAGCGGTACGGGGTCGGCGCAGCCGCCGATGCCGATGCGGTGGTCGGTCCGGGGCGCCGCGTTCATCAGGTCCAGCGTCCGCCGCGCGCTCAGCACGGGATAGGTGTCCCCCTTCTCCGGCGCCTTCAACAGCCCGCTGCCCGCGACCACTTCGCCCTGCCCGCTCACGGTCAGCCCGGTCGTCCAGCCGTACGTGGGCCGTCCGCCGACCACCGGATCGGCGTTCACCACCCGCTGGGCGCCCGCCACCTGGCTCGTGTCGAGCTTCGCGTCGTCCTGTCCGAGCGCCTTCAGGACCGGCGCCGCCGCCTTCTCGGCGGCCGGCCCGCTGACCGGTTCGGCGGCCGGGTCGGCGGGGCGCCGCGGGCAGGCGGTGCCGCCCTTGCAGGCGTCGGTGCCGGGCGCGTACCGCTGGAAGGTCCAGCTCCCCGGCGCCCCCTTGGCCACCCGCAGGCTCGGCCCGGAGCCGTCCCGCCCGGAGCCGACCCGCCAGCCCGCCGTGTCGGCCACCGGCGTCCCGTCCACCCCGAGCGCCGTCGCCAGCCGGGCCACCTCGCCCGCGGTGACCTCGCCCGTGGGCCGGTACACCGGTGCCGAACCGGGTCCGTCGGGCAGGGAGCCGCTCGCCTCGTACGTCATGCCGTACGGAGCGGGCTCACCGGGCGCGATCCCGTCCGTGCCGCCGGACGGCGTCGACACGCCCGCCGACGGCGCCGGGTACCCGTCCAGCGCGAGCCGCGGGGGAGTGCCGTCGGCGCCGGGTGCCGCGCCCGCACCGCGGCCCGCCCCACCGTCCGCGGTGGCGGCCAGATAGGCCCCACCGCCCCCGGCAAGCAACACGGCCACCGCGACCGAGGCGACCACCACGGGAGTCCGCCGCCACCCGCCACCGCGTACGTCCTTCTCGTCCCGGGGCGCGGCGGGCGGTTCCGGCTCGGTCACCGGGGCGCTCGGGCTCTCCGCCCGCGCGGCCTCGTTCTCCTCCTCGGCGGTCGTCTCCGCCGTGGCCTCTTCGGCGGTGCCCGCGGCCGCGTCCTCGTCGTCCCGGTCGGGGCTGTCGGGGTGATCGGGTCGCTCGGTGTTCACCGCATCGCTCCTTGAGGGGTCGTGTCCCGCATCCCCGTCCAGGGGGACGGCGATGGGACGCGGAACGGGAGCGCGCGGTTCCCGCGGGGCGGCTCAGTCGCCGTAGTCCGACATCGCGTCCAGCAGCCGGGCGGAGCGCGGCGGGACGGTCACCCCGTGGATGAGCGACGGCGGCACCGGACGGGCGTCGGCGTCCCGGGGCACCGCCCAGTTCGGAGCCATCCGGGCGCAGTCGCCGCGCAGCGAGGCCAGATCCCCATCGAGGTCGGCCGGGGCGCTGGAGCGGTCCTTGAGGTTCGTCATGAGGGAACCGTAGGCACGCTCGGATGCGCGACGAAAGATCTACTATCGGGTAGGTTTGTCGGTTTCAGTGCTCTGCGGGGACCGGGTAGCGTGAACTGTCAAACTGCCTCCCTCCAGGAGAGTTCTCGCCGTGCGCATCGCAGTCACCGGCTCCATCGCCACCGACCACCTCATGACGTTCCCCGGTCGCTTCTCCGACCAGCTCGTCGCGGATCAGCTGCACACCGTCTCGCTCTCGTTCCTGGTCGACAACCTCGACGTCCGCAGGGGCGGCGTCGGCGCGAACATCGCCTTCGGCATGGGGCAGCTCGGTACGCGGCCGATCCTGGCCGGCGCGGCAGGCTCCGACTTCGACGACTACCGCGCCTGGCTGGACCGGCACGGCGTGGACACGGACTCCGTGCGCATCTCCGAGACGCTGCACACCGCGCGCTTCGTGTGCACCACCGACGCCGACCACAACCAGATCGGCTCCTTCTACACGGGCGCGATGAGCGAGGCCCGCCTCATCGAGCTGAAGACCGTCGCCGACCGGGTCGGCGGCCTCGACCTCGTGCTGATCGGCGCGGACGACCCGGAGGCGATGCTCCGGCACACCGAGGAGTGCCGCACCCGGGACATCCCGTTCGCCGCCGACTTCTCCCAGCAGATCGCCCGCATGGACGGGGACGAGATCCGGACGCTGCTGGACGGCGCCACGTATCTGTTCTCCAACGCCTACGAGAAGGGCCTCATCGAGTCCAAGACCGGCTGGAGCGACCAGGAGATCCTGGGCAAGGTCGGCCACCGGGTCACCACCCTCGGCGCCCGCGGCGTCCGCATCGAGCGGACCGGCGACGAGCCGATCGAGGTCGGCTGCCCGGAGGAGGAGCGCAAGGCCGACCCCACCGGTGTCGGCGACGCGTTCCGCGCCGGTTTCCTGTCCGGTCTCGTCTGGGGCGTCTCCCTGGAGCGGGCCGCGCAGGTCGGCTGCATGCTCGCCACCCTCGTCATCGAGACCGTCGGCACCCAGGAGTACCAGCTGCGCCGGGCCCACTTCATGGACCGCTTCACCAAGGCGTACGGCCATGACGCGGCGGCCGAGGTGCAGAGCCACCTCGCCTGACTACGCCACCCGGCGGACCACATAGGCCGAGCCGTGGTCCGCCGCCTCCTCACCCACGTACTCCTGCCCGCGCATCTCGCACCACGCGGGGATGTCAAGCCGGGCCGCCTCGTCGTCCGCGAGCACCCGCACCTCGCCGCCCACCGGCACCTCCCCGATGACCTTCGCCAGCTCGATCACCGGGATCGGGCACCGCTTGCCGCGGGCGTCCACGACCAGCGCCCCGGACCGGGCCGGGACCGTCACGGGCGCCGGCGCGCCGAGCTTCTCCCGCACCCGCGCCACCACGCCCGGCAGCACCGACAGAAACCGCTCGACGTCCGCCTCGGCCGTCCCCGGCGGCAGCGACACCCGGACGTTCCCCTCGCTCAGCACCCCCATCGCGCGCAGCACATGGCTCGGGGTCAGCGTGCTGCTGGTGCACGACGAGCCGGACGAGACGGAGAAGCCCTCCGCGTCCAGCGCGTGCAGCAGCGTCTCGCCGTCGACGTAGAGACAGGAGAACGTGACGATCCCGGGCAGCCGGCGGTCCGGATCGCCGACCACCTCCGTGTCCGGCACCGCCCGCGACACCCGGGTCCGGATCCGCTCCGTCAGTTCCCGCAGCCGTACCGCCTCCTGCGCGGCCTCGGCCCGCACCGCGCGCAGCGAGGCCGCCGCGGCCACGATCGCCGGGATGTCCTCGAACCCGGCCGCCCGGCCCGACTCCCGTTCGTCCGTGGGGCCCTGGGCCGCGAACCGTACGCCCTTGCGCACCACCAGCAGGCCCACCCCGGGCGGCCCGCCCCACTTGTGGGCGCTTCCCGTCAGCAGCGACCAGCCGCCCTCGACCGGCCCCCACGCCAGCGACTGGGCCGCGTCCACCAGCAGCGGCACCCCGGCCGCCCGGCACGCCTCGGCGACCGCCGCCACCGGCTGCACGGTGCCCACCTCGTGGTTGGCCGACTGCAGACAGGCCAGCGCCGTGTCCGGCCGCAGGGCCGCCGCGTACGCCGACGGGTCCACCGTCCCCGTTCGGTCGACGCCCGCTCGGGTGACCGTTCCCCCGTCCCGCTCGTGGACATCGGCGGCGTGCAGCACCGAGGAGTGTTCGACGGCTGACACGATCAGGTGACGCCCGGCCCGCCGCCGCCCGGCCAGCGCCCCGGCGATCCCGGTGTGCGCGGCGCGGGTCCCGGACGCGGTGAACACCAGCTCGTCGGGACGGCACCCCACCGCCTCCGCGGCGGTCTCCCGAGCGGCGTCCAGCAGCATCCGCGCCCGCCGTCCCTCCCGGTACAGCCGCCCGGGATCGGCCCACCCCTCATCCAACGCCGCCACCAGCGCCTGCCGAGCAACAGGATGAAGAGGAGCAGCAGAAGCACCATCGAAGTAACCCATACAGCAAACCTAAACACCCCAAACCCCCAGGAGACCCCGAAGGGCAGCAAGGACCAGCGCGAAAGCCCCCAACGCCCCCGCACCCGCACCCCCCCACCCCGAGCCCCCAGGCACCCGACCACGGCGCGAAGCCCCCCCATAGGGGCGCGGGGAACGGCGCGAAAGGCCCCAACGCTCCCGCACCCGCAAAACCCTCCGCACCCCCCCCCCCCCCAGGCGCCCAACCACGGCGCCAAGCCCCCCCATAGGGGCGCGGGGAACTGCGCGAAAAGCCCCAACGCACCCGCACCCGCAAGAGCCCCCGAACCCCCACCCCCTCAGGCGCCCAACCACGGCGCTAAGCCCCCCCATAGGGGCGCGGGGAACTGCGCGAAAAGCCACGACGCTCCCGCACCCGCAAGAATCCCCGAACCCCCACCCCCTCAGGCGCCCAACCACGACGCCAAGCCCCCCCACAGGGGCGCGGGGAACGGCGCAAAACCGCCCAACGCCCCCGCACCCCCAACAACCCCCCACCCCCCAACCCCCTCCCCACCCAACCCGCGGCGCGTACGGCACCCTCCCCGCACCCCCCCGAAGGGCGTGGGCTAGGGTTTGGTCCGCATAAACATCCAAACCCCTGCCCGACGCAGGGCGGCGACCGACCAGCGAGAAGGCCGCAGCCGAACCGCGCGGGCGAGACTCTCGGGAAGGCGCTACGTGAGTCCCAACGGCTCCGACCGCTCGCCGCGGCGCCCGATGCGGCGGAAGCTGCTCCAGGCAATGACCGCGGGCCTGGTCCTGGCGACCGCTACCGGTTGCACATACAAGGACTTCCCCCGCCTTGGTATGCCCACCCCGACCACGGAAGAGGCTCCGCGGATCCTCTCCCTGTGGCAGGGCTCCTGGGCTGCCGCGCTCGCCGTCGGCGTGCTGGTGTGGGGCCTGATCCTGTGGAGTGCGATCTTCCACCGGCGCAGCCGCACCAAGGTCGAGGTTCCTCCGCAGACCCGGTACAACATGCCGATCGAGGCTCTGTACACCGTGGTCCCGATCATCATCATCTCGGTGCTGTTCTACTTCACCGCCCGGGACGAGACGAAGCTCCTGGACATCTCCAAGAAGCCCGACGTCACGGTCAACGTGATCGGCTTCCAGTGGAGCTGGGGCTTCAACTACATCGAGAACGTGCCCGGTTCGACCGGCGACGCGAAGACCGACAAGAACCTGGACGCCGTTCCGCAGCGGTTCAAGAACGACTTCCCGGTGAACGCCGGCGGTGTCTACGACGTCGGTACGCCGGGCACCCGGAACCCGCAGACCAACAACCCGGGTCCGACGCTCTGGCTCCCCAAGGGCAAGACGGTCCGCTTCGTCCTCACCTCGCGTGACGTCATCCACTCCTTCTGGGTGGTGCCGTTCCTGATGAAGCAGGACGTCATCCCGGGCCACACAAACGCCTTCCAGGTGACTCCCAATCAGGAGGGCACCTTCCTCGGCAAGTGCGCCGAGCTCTGCGGTGTCGACCACTCCCGGATGCTGTTCAACGTGAAGGTCGTCTCTCCCGAGCGCTACCAGCAGCACCTCAAGGACCTCGCCAAGAAGGGGCAGACCGGTTACATTCCCGCGGGCATCGCGCAGACGAGCCACGAGAAGAACCGGGAGACGAACAACCTGTGAGCATCCTCAACGAACCCCAGGGTGCCGCGGCAGCTGAAGACTCGTACGAGAACGAGCTGCCGGTCAGGCGCAAGCAGCCCGGCAACGTCGTGGTGAAGTGGCTGACGACCACCGACCACAAGACGATCGGGACGCTGTACCTCGTCACGTCGTTCGTGTTCTTCCTGATCGGCGGCGTGATGGCGCTGCTGATGCGCGCCGAGCTGGCCCGGCCTGGTCTGCAGATCATGTCGAACGAGCAGTTCAACCAGGCGTTCACGATGCACGGCACGATCATGCTGCTGATGTTCGCGACGCCGCTGTTCGCCGGCTTCGCGAACTGGATCATGCCGCTGCAGATCGGCGCGCCGGACGTGGCGTTCCCGCGGCTGAACATGTTCGCCTACTGGCTGTACCTGTTCGGCTCGCTCATCGCGGTCGGCGGTTTCCTCACGCCGCAGGGCGCGGCCGACTTCGGCTGGTTCGCCTACTCCCCGCTCTCCGACGCGGTCCGCTCGCCCGGTGTCGGCGCCGACATGTGGATCATGGGTCTGGCCATGTCCGGTTTCGGCACGATCCTCGGCTCGGTCAACTTCATCACGACCATCATCTGCATGCGCGCCCCCGGCATGACCATGTTCCGCATGCCGATCTTCGTGTGGAACGTGCTGCTGACCGGTGTCCTGGTGCTGCTGGCCTTCCCGGTCCTGGCCGCCGCCCTGTTCGCGCTGGAGGCCGACCGCAAGTTCGGCGCCCATATCTTCGACGCGGCCAACGGCGGGGCACTGCTGTGGCAACACCTCTTCTGGTTCTTCGGCCATCCAGAGGTGTACATCATCGCGCTACCGTTCTTCGGCATCGTCTCGGAGATCATCCCGGTCTTCTCCCGCAAGCCGATGTTCGGCTACATGGGCCTGATCGCCGCGACCATCGCCATCGCCGGCCTGTCCGTGACGGTGTGGGCGCACCACATGTACGTCACCGGCGGAGTGCTGCTGCCGTTCTTCTCCTTCATGACGTTCCTGATCGCGGTCCCGACCGGGGTCAAGTTCTTCAACTGGATCGGCACCATGTGGAAGGGCTCACTGTCCTTCGAGACACCGATGCTCTGGACCACGGGCTTCCTGATCACCTTCACCTTCGGTGGTCTGACCGGTGTCATCCTGGCCTCGCCGCCGATGGACTTCCACGTGTCCGACTCGTACTTCGTGGTGGCCCACTTCCACTACGTCGTCTTCGGCACCGTGGTGTTCGCGATGTTCGCCGGCTTCCACTACTGGTGGCCGAAGTTCACCGGCAAGATGCTGGACGAGCGCCTCGGGAAGATCACCTTCTGGACGCTGTTCATCGGCTTCCACGGCACCTTCCTGGTCCAGCACTGGCTGGGCGCCGAGGGCATGCCGCGCCGGTACGCCGACTATCTGGCGGCCGACGGCTTCACCGCGCTGAACACGGTCTCGACGATCTCGTCGTTCGTGCTGGGCCTGTCGATGCTGCCGTTCATCTACAACGTGTGGAAGACGGCCAAGTACGGCAAGAAGGTCGAGGTCGACGACCCGTGGGGCTACGGCCGTTCGCTGGAGTGGGCGACGTCCTGCCCGCCGCCGCGGCACAACTTCCTCACCCTGCCGCGGATCCGCAGCGAATCCCCGGCGTTCGACCTGCACCACCCTGAGATCGCGGCCCTGGAGCAGCTGGAGTACGCCGGTCACGGCAGCAGCGCCATCGCGGGCGGCAAGGAGGCCGGCAAGTGAAGATCCAGGGCCGGATGTTCATGTGGCTGAGCGTCTTCGTCCTCGCCGTGGCGGTCGTCTACGGCGTGTGGTCGAAGGAGCCGGCCGGTACCACGGCGCTCTTCCTGGCCTTCGGCCTGTGCATCATGATCGGCTTCTACCTGGGCTTCACCGCCCGGCGGGTCGACGCGGGTGCCCAGGACGACAAGGAGGCCGACGTCGCGGACGACGCGGGCGAGCTGGGCTTCTTCAGCCCGCACAGCTGGCAGCCGCTCGCCCTCGGCATCGGCGGCGCGCTGGCCTTCCTCGGGATTGCGGTCGGCTGGTGGCTGCTGTATTTCTCGCTGCCGATCATCATGATCGGCCTGTTCGGCTGGGTGTTCGAGTACTACCACGGTGAGAACCGCACCCAGTAGCACGCGCCGAGCACGTCAGGGAGCCCGGACCCCGCAACGGGGGGCCGGGCTCCCGTCGTCTCACACCGGGGAGACGTTCACCTGAATGGCTCACCTAGCGAGCCAGCGTTGACGTGGCTCCGTAACGTGAGGCCATGAGCCACACTGCGATCCCTAGCGGCCCCCGAGCCCGCGCCCGCGCCCGCACCGTCGTCGGCTGCACGCTGCTGGTGACTGCCCTCGGCGCCGGAACCCTCGCCTGCGGCTCGCACGGCGAGGATCCCCTGGCGGCCAAGCCCTACGACGCGGCAGGCCAGATCTCCTTCAACGCCCCGAAGGACGCCGGGAAGAAAGCCGACCCCGACAAGCCCCTTGAGGTGACCGCGAAGAGCGGCGAGGGGCGTATCACGGATGTCACCGCCATGGACGCGTCAGGACGCTATGTGGCGGGCGAACTCGCGGCCGACGGCAGCCGCTGGCACAGCACCTCCCCGCTCGCCGCCGACGCCCACTACACGGTCCGTGTCAGCACGGAGAACGAGGACGGGGCGCCCGGCCGCAAGACCCTCACCTTCGACACCAGCCGGCCCGCCACCACGAAGACCCTCGATGTCACCTTCGGCCCCAAGGCGGGCGAGTACGGCGTCGGCCAGCCCATCACGGCCGAGCTCAACGAGCCCGTCAAGGACAAGGCGCAGCGGGCCGTCGTGGAGAGCGCACTCCGGGTCGACTCCACGCCCGCCGTGCAGGGCTCCTGGTACTGGGTGAACGACAAACAGCTGCACTACCGCCCCCAGGAGTACTGGCCCGCCCACGCCACCATCCAGGTGCACAGCAACCTGGACGGCATCCGGATCGGCGACCGGCTGTGGGGCGGCAAGGCACAGTCCCTGACGATCACCACGGGGGACCGGATCGAGGCCGTCACGGACGCCGCCACCCACACCCTGACGGTCTACAAGAACGGCCAGGACGTCAAGCAGATCCCGGTCACCACCGGCAAGCCCGGCTTCGAGACCCGCAACGGTGTCAAGGTGGTGCTGGAGAAGCAGTACTTCGTACGGATGCGCGGTACCACCGTCGGCATCGCCGAGGGCACCTCGGACTCGTACGACCTGCCGGTGTACTACGCGACCCGCGTCACCTGGTCCGGCGAGTACGTCCACGCCGCTCCCTGGTCCGTCGGTTCCCAGGGCTCCGCCAACGTCAGCCACGGCTGCACCGGCATGAGCACGAGCAACGCCAAGTGGTTCTACGACACCGTCCGCCCCGGCGACATCGTCAAGGTCGTCAACTCCAACGGCGACCAGATGGAGCCGTTCGACAACGGCTGGGGCGACTGGAACATCGACTGGACCAAGTGGCGCACCGGCAGCGCAATGACGGCCGACTCCAAGACCGGAGCAAACCAACAGCCCACAACAAAACTGACCCCGAAGGCCCTGTGACACGTGGCAGCCGAACGCGAACCCCGCGCCCGAAGGGGCGCGGGGAACTGCGCGCTCAGCCACGACGGCGCAGCAGTCAACCGACGGCGCGCGTCGTACACGGCCCAACCAGCGGAGCGCTCACGCGCTCAGGAGCCGCTGCTGACGCAGCAGCGAGGCGAGCGCCGAGGCGAACTCCACCGGATCCACCGGCAGGGTCACCGCGGCATCGGCCCGGCTCCAGGTCGCCAGCCACGCGTCCTGGGGCCGCCCCATCAGCAGCAGCACCGGCGGGCAGTGGAACACCTCGTCCTTGATCTGCCGGCAGACCCCCATGCCGCCCATCGGCACGGCCTCGCCGTCCAGCACGCAGACGTCGATCCCGCCGCGGTCCAGCTCGCGGATGACGGCGGCCGGGGTCGCGCACTCCACGAACTCGACCAACGGGACATCGGGGGCGGGCCGCCGGCCGGTGGCCATCCGTACCTGCTCGCGGGTGGTGGAGTCGTCGCTGTAGACCAGCACCGTGGCGGTCGGCTGCATTGTTCCTCCGAGACGTCGGCGTCGTGCGGACAGGGCCGTTGGGGCGGATGCTACTCCCATGAACACCACGTCAACACCGGTATGACAGGGCCAGACACTCCGAACTGCACCCCCGGGAGTGAGGGCGGGATAAGCGACCGACATAATGTCGGTCGTGGCGACAGCAACGACAGTAGAAACCGGGCACGCGCACCCGTCGGTCAACCGGCCGAACCTCACCAGCGTCGGAACCATCATCTGGCTGAGTTCCGAGCTGATGTTCTTCGCGGCCCTCTTCGCGATGTACTTCACCCTGCGATCGGTGACCGGACCGGATCACTGGAAGTCGATGGCGCACGCGCTCAACGTGCCCTTCTCGGCGACCAACACCACGATCCTGGTGCTCTCCTCGCTCACCTGCCAGCTCGGCGTGTTCGCCGCCGAGCGCGGTGACGTGAAGAAGCTCCGCGGCTGGTTCATCGTCACCTTCGTCATGGGTGCGATCTTCATCGGCGGCCAGATCTACGAGTACACGGAGCTGGTGAAGAAGGACGGGATCTCTCTGTCCTCCGACCCGTACGGTTCCGTGTTCTACCTGACCACCGGCTTCCACGGCCTGCACGTGACGGGCGGTCTCATCGCCTTCCTGCTGGTCCTCGGCCGCACCTACGCGGCGAAGAGGTTCACGCACGAGCAGGCGACCGCCGCCATCGTCGTGTCCTACTACTGGCACTTCGTCGATGTCGTCTGGATCGGCCTCTTCGCCACGATCTACCTGATCAAGTAACTCGGCGGGCCGGACGACGGCCACCGATCCATCACAGAAGCATCGACGCAGAAGATCCTGACACCGGGGTAATCCGTGAAAAAGCTCTCCGCACGACGACGCCATCCGCTGGCGGCGGTCGTCGTCCTACTCTTCGCGCTGGCGGCCACCGGGGGGCTGTACGCCGCGTTTGCGCCTGCGGGCAAGGCGCAGGCCGACGAGACCGCCCAGTCCCTGACCATCGAGGAGGGCAAGAGGCTCTATTCGGTCGGCTGCGCCAGCTGCCACGGCACCGGTGGCCAGGGCTCCTCCGACGGGCCGAGCCTCGTGGGTGTGGGTGCCGCGGCCGTGGACTTCCAGGTGGGCACCGGCCGGATGCCGGCCGCGACCTCCCAGGGCGCCCAGGTCCCGAAGAAGAAGAACATCTACACGCAGGCCGAGATCGACCAGCTCGCGGCGTACATCGCCTCGCTGGGCGCCGGTCCCGAGGTGCCGACGAAGGCGCAGTACGGTCCGGAGGGTGCCGACATCGCCAAGGGCGGTGACCTGTTCCGCACCAACTGTGCGCAGTGCCACAACTTCACCGGCAAGGGCGGTGCGCTGACCAAGGGCAAGTTCGCGCCGAACCTCGAAGGCGTCGACCCGAAGCACATCTACGAGGCCATGCAGACCGGCCCGCAGAACATGCCCTCCTTCCCCGACACCACGCTGTCGGAGAAGAACAAGAAGGACATCATCGCGTACCTGGACGCGGTCAACAGCAGCGACACCGAGAACCCGGGTGGCCTGTCGCTGGGCGGTCTCGGACCGGTCAGCGAGGGTCTGTTCGCGTGGATCTTCGGACTGGGCGCACTGGTCGCGGTCGCCGTCTGGGTCGCCGCTCGGACCGCAAAGGCCAAGAGGTCATGAGTAGCCAAGACATTCCAGAAGAGAACCTGCCGGCCGAGCACGCCGGCCAGCCCGGCGCAGTGAGCGTCGCGGACGAGAAGGACCCGTTCGCCGACCCGGGGCTGCCGCCGCACGAGCACCGGATCCAGGACATCGACGAGCAGGCCGCCAAGCGGTCCGAGCGGACCGTCGCCCTGCTGTTCACGCTGTCGATGCTGGCCACCGTCGGTTTCATCGCCGCGTTCGTGGCGATCCCGCACGACAGGTCGATCTTCGTCTTCCCGATCGGTCATGTCAGCGCGCTCAACTTCGCGCTCGGCCTGACGCTCGGCGCGGCGCTGTTCTGCATCGGCGCGGGCGCGGTCCACTGGGCCCGCACCCTGATGTCCGACGCGGAGATCGCCGACGAGCGGCACCCGATCGAGGCGAGCCCCGAGGTCCGCGAGAAGGTGCACGCGGACTTCAAGCAGGGCGCCAAGGAGTCGGTGCTCGGCCGCCGCAAGCTGATCCGCAACACGATGTTCGGCGCGCTCACCCTGGTGCCGCTCTCCGGCGTCGTCCTGCTGCGCGACCTCGGTCCGCTGCCCGAGAGCAAGCTCCGCCACACGCTGTGGAAGAACGGCACGCTGCTCGTCAACATGAACACCAACGAGCCGCTGCGTCCCTCGGACGTCGCCGTCGGCTCGCTGACCTTCGCCAAGCCCGAGGGCCTGGAGGAGCACGACGAGGAGTTCCAGACCGAGATCGCCAAGGCCGCCCTGATGATCGTCCGGATCCAGCCGGACAACATCAAGGACAGGCGCGAGCTCGAGTGGTCGCACGAGGGCATCGTGGCGTACTCGAAGATCTGCACCCACGTCGGTTGCCCGATCTCGCTGTACGAGCAGCAGACGCACCACGTGCTCTGCCCGTGCCACCAGTCCACCTTCGACCTCTCCGACGGTGCCCGAGTGATCTTCGGTCCCGCCGGCCACGCCCTGCCGCAGCTGCGCATCGGCGTGAGTGACGAGGGCTACCTTCAGGCGCTCGGCGACTTCGCGGAGCCCGTCGGTCCTGCTTTCTGGGAGCGCGGATGAGCACTGCATCGAACCAAGAGGCCCGCTCTCGCGGGAAGGCACCGGCCGGCGAACGCGTCGCCGACTGGGCCGACGGCCGGCTCGGGATCTACTCCCTGGCCAAGGCCAACATGCGCAAGATCTTCCCCGACCACTGGTCGTTCATGCTGGGTGAGGTCTGCCTCTACAGCTTCATCATCATCATCCTCACGGGTGTGTATCTGACGCTGTTCTTCCACCCGTCGATGAACGAGGTGGAGTACCACGGCTCGTACGTCCCGCTGCAGGGACAGCTGATGTCCGAGGCGTTCAGCTCGACCCTGCACATCTCCTTCGACGTGCGCGGTGGTCTGCTGGTCCGGCAGATCCACCACTGGGCCGCGCTGATCTTCCTCGCTGGCATGTTCGTGCACATGATGCGCGTGTTCTTCACCGGCGCGTTCCGCAAGCCGCGTGAGATCAACTGGCTGTTCGGCTTCCTGCTGTTCGTCCTCGGCATGTTCACCGGCTTCACCGGTTACTCGCTCCCGGACGACCTGCTCTCCGGCACCGGTGTCCGCTTCATGGAGGGCGCGATCCTGTCCGTGCCGATCGTCGGCACGTACCTCTCGTTCTTCCTCTTCGGCGGCGAGTTCCCCGGCCACGACTTCGTGGCCCGGTTCTACTCGGTCCACATCCTGCTGCTGCCGGGCATCATGCTCGGCCTGGTGGTCGGCCACCTGATCCTGGTCTTCTACCACAAGCACACGCAGTTCGCGGGCCCCGGAAAGACCGAGAAGAACGTCGTCGGCATGCCGCTGCTGCCGGTCTACATGGCCAAGGCCGGAGGCTTCTTCTTCCTGGTCTTCGGCGTCATCGCGGCCATCGCGGCCGTCGCGCAGATCAACCCGATCTGGGCCATCGGCCCCTACCGCGCGGACCAGGTGTCCACCGGCGCCCAGCCGGACTGGTACATGGGCTTCGCCGAGGGTCTGATCCGCTTCATGCCGGGCTGGGAGATCAACCTCTGGGGCCACACGCTCGTCCTGGGCGTGTTCATCCCGCTGGTCGCCTTCCCGCTGGTCCTGGCGGCGATCGCGGTCTACCCGTTCATCGAGTCCTGGATCACCGGCGACAAGAGCGAGCACCACATCCTGGACCGCCCGCGCAACGCCCCGACCCGTACCGCGTTCGGTGTCGCCTGGATCACCATCTACATGATCACCCTGGTCGGCGGTGGCAACGACCTGTGGGCCACCCATCTGCACCTGTCGATCAACGCCGTCACCTGGTTCGTCCGGATCTTCTTCTTCGCCGGACCGGTCATCGCGTTCCTCGTCACCAAGCGGATCTGCCTGGGCCTGCAGCGCCGGGACCGCGAGAAGGTGCTGCACGGCCGCGAGACGGGCATCATCAAGCGCCTGCCGCACGGTGAGTTCATCGAGGTCCACGAGCCGCTCAGCCAGGAGCAGCTGCACACCCTCACGGCTCACCACCAGTACGAGCCGGCCGAGGTCGGCCCGACGGTCGACGAGAACGGCGTCGAGCGGAAGGTGAAGGGTTCCGAGAAGCTGCGCGCCAAGCTCAGCGACGCCTACTACGGCGAGGACGCCCAGATCCCGAAGCCCACCGTCGAGGAGTACAAGGAGATCACGAGCGGCCACGGCCACCACTGATCGCTGCGCACGCCACACACACGCGAGGGGCCCCGTCCGGTGTTCGGACGGGGCCCCTCGCGTTTTCGCCGGGTCGATAGGGTGGGGGCGATTCGCACATGACGACGACCCAGGAGCGGCTGATGAGCGCTGTGACCCCCGCTGGAGGCGACACCGCGGCGGGCCGTTCCTGGCCCGACCTGCTGAGCACCCTGCTCGGCGGCCGGGACCTGAGCGCCGGTGACACGGCGTGGGCCATGGACCGCATCATGTCGGGCGAGGCCGCGGACGCCCAGGTCGCCGGCTTTCTGGTGGCCCTGCGAGCCAAGGGCGAGACGGTCGAGGAGATCACCGGCCTGGTCGAGGCGATGTACCGGCACGCCAAGCCGCTGCACATCCCCGGGCCTGCCGTCGACATCGTCGGCACGGGCGGCGACCGGGCCAAGACGGTCAACATCTCGACGATGTCCGCCATCGTGATCGCGGGCACCGGCGCGAAGGTCGTCAAGCACGGCAACCGGGCCTCCTCCTCGGCGAGCGGATCCTCCGATGTGCTCGAACAGCTCGGCATCAACCTGGATCTGACGCCCGCGCAGGTGGCGCGGGTGGTCGAGGAGGCCGGGATCACCTTCTGCTTCGCGGCCACCTTCCACCCCTCGATGCGGTTCGTCGGCGCGGTCCGGCGGGACCTGGGGGTGCCGACCTCGTTCAACCTGCTCGGCCCGCTGACCAACCCGGCCCGGGTCACCGCCTCGGCGATCGGCTGCTTCGACACCCGGATGGCGGGGCTCATCGCCGGGGTGCTGGCCGAGCGCGGCTCGTCGGCACTGGTGTTCCGCGGGGACGACGGCCTGGACGAGCTGACGACCACCGCCACCTCCCGGGTGTGGGCGGTGCGCGACGGCAAGGTCACCGAGGACGTCTTCGACCCCCGGGACGTCGGCCTCGACCTGGTGCCCGTGGCGGCGCTGCGCGGCGCCGACCCCGCCTACAACGCCGGCGTGGCCCGGCGGCTGCTGGCCGGCGAGACGGGCCCGGTGCGGGACGCCGTCCTGCTGAACTCGGCGGCGGCCCTGGTGGCCCTGGAACCGGGGGACGGGCCGCTGGTGGAGCAGATCAGGGCCGGCATGGCGCGGGCGGCCGAGTCGATCGACTCCGGCGCGGCCCGGCGCACGCTCGAACGGTGGGCCGCCGCCAGCCACGCCTGAACCCCCGTACGGCGAGGTGACGCGAGGCGTGGTCCAGGATCCGGACCGCGCCTTGCGCACGGAAGATCGTATGGCAGGATGTCCTTCAGGTCATGAGCGACAGTCATTCGGCCCCGGCCGACTGTCCGGCAACCCTCCGTCCGTGGCGGGGTGCCCCGGGTGAAGACCAGGCCGTAGGCAGCGAGGTCTGCGGCAAGCGCGGACCCCTCGCACTCTGCTGAGTGACACAGCCCAGGGGTCCTGGTCGTCGAGGGAGCCTCTCGTGAGCAAGCGAATGCGATAGGGCCGCAGAGCCCCGCCTCCGCATCCCCTTTTCACCCCTTCACACGCCGAGCCCTGCCCGACGCAGGACTGCTCGCGCGGTGAATTCCGCTTGCTTTCACGGGAGTTGAGCCATGTCCGCCTCCACCGCTGCCGCCGCCCAGTCCGTCTGTGCCCCGCTGCCCGTCCTCGGCCGCGATGTCACCGTGCCGCTCGTCACCGGCGGCGAGGTCACCTACGCCGCCCTCGACTACGCGGCCAGCGCCCCCGCCCTCCAGCGCGTCTGGGACGACGTGGCCGCCTATGCCCCGTACTACGGCAGCGTGCACCGCGGCGCCGGCTACCTCTCGCAGCTGTCCACCGACCTGTTCGAGAACGCCCGCGCGACCGTCGCCGAGTTCCTGGACTGCCGCCCCGACGACCAGCTGATCTTCACCCGCTCCACCACCGACTCGCTCAACCTGCTGGCGGCCGCGCTCCCGGCCGACTGCCAGGTCTTCGTGTTCGAGACCGAGCACCACGCCTCGCTGCTGCCCTGGAAGGACGCCCGGGTCAGCTACCTCGACGCGCCGCGCACCCCCGCACAGGCCGTCGCGACCCTGGAGGCGGCGCTGGCCGGCCGTGACCGGCGCGGCCCGGCCCTGGTCTGTGTCACCGGCGCCTCCAACGTCACCGGCGAGCTGTGGCCGGTGCGCGAGCTGGCCGCCACCGCCCATGCGCACGGCGCCCGGATCGTCCTGGACGCCGCGCAGCTCGCCCCGCACCACCCGGTGTCGGTGCGGGACCTCGACGTCGACTGGGTCGCCTTCTCCGGGCACAAGCTGTACGCCCCGTTCGGCGCCGGTGTGCTGGCCGGACGCGCCGACTGGCTGCGCGCGGCCGAGCCGTATCTCGCGGGCGGCGGGGCGAGCCGTACGGTCACCCGGCGGGCGGACGGGGGAGTGGCCGTGGAGTGGCACGAGACGGCTGCCCGCCATGAGGCCGGTTCACCGAACGTGATCGGCGCCTACGCCGTCGCCTCGGCCTGCAAGGCCCTCACGGAGGCCGGCTTCGACACCCTGGTCGCCCGTGAGCGGCATCTGATCGACAAGGTCCGCGCGGGGCTCGCCGAGGTCCCCGAGGTCCGGGTCCTCTCCCTCTTCGGCGACGACGCCCCGCGGGTCGGCGTGCTCTCCTTCGTGGTCGAGGGCTGGAACAGCTCCCACTTCGCGGCCGCGCTCTCCGCCGAGTACGGCATCGGCGTCCGCGACGGGCTCTTCTGCGCCCACCCCCTCGTCCGCACCCTCCTGGGCAGCGACCCGCAGTCCCAGGGTGAGTGCGGCGCCCCGGAGGCCGCGCCCGGCGAGAAGTCCCTCAACGCGATCCGCGTCAGCTTCGGCGCGGGGACGCCCGACGAGCACGTCGACCGGTTCGTGAACGCCGTGCGGCAGCTGATCCGCGGCGGCGCGCAGTGGCAGTACCACACAGAAAACGGCCGCTGCGTCCCCACCACCTGACCGCCCCTGCCGGCGGCCCCGGGGCCAGAGCGGGCGCTTGGTTTCGGGGGACGTACGGACGTACGGTCGCCAGCGTCATCGCTGTCGGGCGGATCACCCCGCCGTTCGGGGGCCCCTGGCCCCCGCCGGGACGTGCCTGCACCGTGGCGCGGGTCAGTTGCCCAGGCCGACGGTGAAGGCTGTGTCGGGCATTCGCAGACGGCTGGCCGGGGGCGAGGCGCCGCCTGGGAACGGGTCGTGCGGGGGAGGCGGACGTACGGTCGTCAGCGCCGTCGCTGTCGGGTGGGGCACCACCCCTGCCGGGAAGCGTCGCGGACGTGGGGGTCAGTTGTCCAGGCCGCCGGCGAAGGCTGCGTCGGGCATCCGCAAGCGGCTGGCCGGGGCGCGAGGCGCCGCCTGGGAACGGGGCGTGCGGCGGGGTGGACGTACGGTCGGCGGCGTTGTGGCTGTCGGGTGGGGCACTCCGATACCCGGGTCACCCGGCAGTCGCCGTCAGGACCGGATGATCCTTCCCCTGCCGCGCTGCGGGCCGTACGCCGTACCGACGACAAGAACGGACCGGGCCGCAGGCGGCTGGCGGCGGGGTGGCGTGGCACGGCCTGCGAGTGGGCCGTACGGTCGTCAGCGCCGTCGCTGTCGGGAAGAGTGCGGGGCCGCACGTCGTACCAGCGGCAGGAAGACCGGGCCGGGAAGCGTCGCGGACGAGGGCGTCAGCTGTCCAGGCCGCCGGCGAAGGCTGCGTCGGGCATCCGCAGGCGGCTGGCCGGGTGGCGGAGGTGGACGTACGGTCGGCGGCGTTGTGGCTGTCGGGCGGGGCACCCCGTTACCCGGGTCACCCGGCAGTCGTCGTCAGGAGCGGATGACCTTCACGCCTGGCGGCCCGCTCGGCGGTCGGCCGCCGTGGGCACGGAGTGGGTCAGTTGTCCAGGCCGATGGCGAAGGCTGCTTCCAGGTCGTGTTGGGAGTAGGTGCGGAACGCCACGTGCGTGTCCGTGGCCTCCACGCCCTGGATCTTGCTGATGCGGCCGGGGATGACCTCGGCGAGGTCCTCGTGCCGGCCCACCCGGACCATGGCGATCAGATCGTACGTGCCCGTGACCGAGAAGACCTCGCTGACGTTGTCCAGCGCCGCGATCTGCTCGGCGATCTCGGGAATCCGGTCCACGCTGGTCTTGATGAGCACGATCGCGGTGATCACGGCTGTTTCTCTCCCTCGGGAGCCGGAGCTGGGGCGGCCCTCACTCTAGCCCGACGCCCGAACCGCACCCACGCGAAGACGAAGCCCAGCGAGAAGCCCACCAGGTGGGCCAGGTACGCCACCCCCGGCCCCTGGGTGGCCTGCCGCGCCGCCACCCACTGCAGGGCCGCCCAGAAGGGCAGCACGACCCAGGCGGGGAAGCGCAGCGGGAGGAAGAAGAGGAAGGGGAGGAGACTGGTGACACGAGCGCCGGGGAACAGGAACAGGAACGCCCCCAGGACCGCGGAGATCGCCCCGGAGGCGCCGACCAGGGACTGCTGGGAGGCGGCGTTGGCGGCCGCGTAACCGATCAGCGCCAGATAGCCGCAGCCGACGTAGAACAGGGTGAACTGCACGCGGCCCATCCGTTCCTCGGTCATCACCCCGAAGACGTAGAGGAAGAGCATGTTGCCGAGCAGATGCACCCAGCTGCCGTGCACGAACAGTGCCGTGGCCGGGGTGAGCGCCTCCCCGGCCGGGCCGTCGAACAGGTTCGCCGGGACGACACCCCAGCGCCGGAAGTACGCCCGCTGCTCGGCCAGCAGCCCGTCACCGGTGCCGTACGCCGGATTGAACCCGGACGCGGGCCCGATCACGAAGATCAGGCAGCACAGGGCGATCAGGGCGTGCGTCATCGGCGCCGACGAGCCGCGGACCGCTCTGAAGAACCGCCCGGCCGTCGCGCTCCAGTTGCTGATCATGAACACAGAGCATGACGTAACGGCACGCAGTAGCACAGACCGCCTCGCCGCCGTGGACGAACAGGCGACGAGGACCCACCAGGCCGTAGGGTTACGACCCACACGCGCCGGGCAGACGGCGCGTCACGGACACTGGAAGGAAGCGAACAGTCACGATGCCGGTTCCCCTGCCGACCACCACGACCCGATGGCGCTGCACCCTCTGCGGCAACCTCACCCGCTTCGACGTGACCCGCGCCTCGAAGGTCGTCGAGTACGTCCATCTCGACCTCGCGGGCGAGCCCAAGGTCGAGGAGCGCGAGGTGCTCAGTGAGACCATCGAGTCGGTGCGTTGCCGCTGGTGCAACGCGGTGGACCAGGTGGAACTGGTGGAGAGGCCGGGCGCCGACTCCTGAGCGCGGGAGGCGGCCCCGCACGGGCATTGGGGTGTGACGGATGGTGGAGACCACAGGCGGGGGGCCGGACGACGGCACCGCTGAGGTGCTTGACCGTCCGCTGCCCGACGGGGTGCGACGCCGGGTCGTGCAGATCGTGTCGGACGGCTTCGGCGGCCTGACGATCGGTGAACTGCCCGCCCAGCTGCGGCAGTATGCCCGGTTCGCACCGAACCGCCGGGCCAAGTTCGCGGGCAACGCGATGGCCGCCGCCCTGGAGTCCGATCCGCTGTTCCGGCAGCGCATCAGCGAGAAGCTCAGAGAGGCGCAGCCGGAACTCTGCGGCGCCCTCGACTCCGGCTCGCCGCCCCCGGCCGCGGACCCGCTCGACGTGGCGGCCGCGGCCTATGTATTGCGCCCGGCCGGCTGGGTGAAGCTGGTGGCCGCGGCCGGCGAGGAGGCCCAGCGGGCGGACGCCGAGCGCGCCGACGAGGAGAGCCGCGCCGAGCTTGAGCGGCTGCGCACGGAGCTGGAGCGGGCCCGCGACCAGCACCGGACCGAGGCCGAACGGCTGCGCGCCGAACTGGAGTCGGCGAAGCGGGAGGCCGAAGCGCTGCACCGCAAGCTCCGCGCGGCCCTCAGCGACGTCAAGCGGGGCGACGCCGCCCTGCGCAAGGTCCAGAGCGAGATCGAGGCGGTGCGCGCCGAGGGGCAGGCGCAGGTCTCGGCAGCCGAGAGCGAGGCCCGCCGGCTCAAGGCCCGGCTGGGGGAGGTCGAGGCCGCCCTGGAGGCCAGCCGCAGGGCGGCCCGGGAGGGGCGCAGCGTCGAGGACATGCGGGTGCGGCTGCTGCTCGACACCGTGCTGGACGCGGCCCAGGGGCTGCGCCGCGAGCTGGCGCTGCCGCCCGTCTCCGTGCGGCCCGCCGATTCCGTGGACGCGGTGGAGCCGGGCCGGATGACCCCGAAGGACATCGCCGCGCGGGCGCTGTCCGAGCATGATCCGGCCATTCTGGACCAGCTTCTCGCCCTGCCGCAGGCGCACTTGGTGGTCGACGGCTACAACGTCACCAAGACCGGCTATCCGCAGATGCCGCTGGAGAAGCAGCGGCTGCGGCTGCTCGGCCAGCTCTCGCAGCTCGCCGCGCAGACCGGTGCCGAGGTGACGTGTGTCTTCGACGGCGCCGAACTGGCCGCGCCGGTGCTGCTCGCCCCGCCGCGCGGGGTACGGGTGCTGTTCTCCAAGCCGGGCGTCACGGCCGACGAGCTGATCCGCCAGCTGGTGCGGGCCGAGCCGCCGGGCCGGCCGGTCATCGTCGCCTCGACCGATCGCGAGGTGGCCGACGGCGTCGCCCGCGCGGGTGCCCGACCGGTGGCTTCTGCGATGCTTCTCAAGCGACTGTCATAAAAGTCAACGTACATTCCTAATGCCCGAATTGACGGAAACGTCGCTCGACGTAGCGTCAAGTGGTCATCACTGCACGTGAGTTGTGGGCAAAGAATGCATGGAGTGACGGATTTTTTCTCCTGAGGATTTGAACTGATCACAACTGGGTCACTAGGGTCGGCTCGAACCTCCACACGGGTGATCACTCAAAAGAAGGAGCCCGTCTCCGTGGCGTCCCATCGTCGACCGAAGCAGCCGAGCCGCACGCGCGTGACCGTGCTGACCACCGCAGCCGCCGCTGCCGTAGCCCTGAGCGCGCAGGCCGCCAACGCGGCTCCCAGCGAGAAGCTGAGCAAGGACGAGGTCAAGGCCAAGGTCGACACGCTCTACGAGCAGGCGGAGCAGGCCACCGAGAAGTACAACGGGGCCAAGGAGAAGCAGGAGAAGCTCCAGAAGGAGATCTCCACCATCCAGGACAACGTCGCCCGCGGCCAGGAGGACCTGAACAAGCTGCGCGACGGCCTGGGCACCATGGCCAGCGCGCAGTACCGCTCGGGTGGCATAGACCCGTCCGTCCAGCTCTTCCTGTCCTCCGACCCGGACGACTACCTCGACAAGGCGTCCACGCTCGACCAGTTGAGCAGCCAGCAGGTCGAGGGCCTGAAGAAGATCCAGGACAAGCAGCGCGAACTCGCGCAGCAGCGGACCGAGGCGACCGACAAGCTCAAGGACCTCGCCGCCACCCGCACCGAGCTGGGCAAGAAGAAGAAGGAAGTCCAGGGCAAGCTCGGCGAGGCGCAGCGGCTGCTCAACTCGCTGACGGCCAAGGAGAAGGCGGCGCTCGCCGCCGAGCAGGACCGGGCCAGCCGCTCCTCCGCCGAGCGGGTGAACCTCGGCACCTCCACCCCCGCCTCCGGCCGGGCCGCCGCCGCCTTCGCCGCCGCCCAGTCCAAGCTCGGCACGCCCTACGTCTACGGCGCCACCGGCCCCTCCTCCTTCGACTGCTCGGGCCTGACCTCCTGGGCCTACGCCCAGGCCGGCGTCGGCCTGCCGCGCGTCTCCCAGGCCCAGGCCAATGCCGGCCAGCGCCTCTACAGCCAGAGCCAGCTCCAGGTCGGCGACCTGGTGATCTTCTACGGCGACCAGCACCATGTCGGCCTGTACGCGGGCAACGGCCAGGTGCTGCACGCCCCGCGCACCGGCACGGTCGTCCGCTACGAGTCGATCAACAACATGCCGTTCCAGTTCGGCGTCCGGGTCTGATCCGTACGCCTCGGCCGACCGGGGTTCCGTAGCGCCCGAACGGGCGAATCCCGATAACCGAAACTGACTCCACGCCCCGCCGGTGACCTGCGTCAGCGGCGGGGCGTCACGCTGTGCGACCGGTGAAGGGCTTTGGCCCGCGGGTGCCTGCGCGGCTACTGTCTGCCGCGTTTCCCCCACGACCGGGACATCCCCTCCCGGCCCCGGGGAACGGTAACCGTCCGTCGGCAGCGCGTGCGCCGAAGGGGCGGGCCGGTGCCACCGGACGAGGGCGCGCAGGCCGCAGGGCCGACCGCGACCGCTCCGGGCACCGGCCGCGGCCCCGCAGGCGAGCGAGCGGTCATGAGGTGAAGGAGTGCGGCCTTCCGTGGGGTCCCATCGCCGCCTTGCACCGTCCGGGTTCGACCGGGGCGCCACCGTCCTGTGCGTACTGTCCGCGACCGCCGCCGCCCTGGGCGCCGCAGGCGCCGCACCGGCGAGCGCCGCGCCGAACGGCGAGGGTCCCGCCGAGGTGGACCGCCTCTACGAGGAGGCGGAGAACGCGACCGAGGCGTACAACAAGGCCGACGAACAGGCCGGGAAGCTGCGCGAGCAGGTCCGCGAGGCGCAGGACCACATCGCCCGCCAGCAGCAGCACATCAACACCATGCGGGAGGAACTGGGATCGCTGGCCGGCGCCCAGTACCGCGCCGGCGGCATCGACCCCGCGGTCGCCCTGCTCTTCTCCACCGACCCGGGCGACTACCTCGACAAGGCCGCCGCCCTCGACCGGATCGGCATCCGCCAGGCCGACCGGCTGCTGGAACTCCAGTCGGTCATGCGTGAACTCGCCCAGGAACGGGCCGCGACGGCCGGGAAGCTGGCCGAACTGGAGAAGAACCGCAAGGCCGTCGCCACGCACAAGCGCACCGTGGAGCGCAAGCTGGCCAAGGCCCGGGAACTGCTCAACTCCCTGCCGTACGCGCAGCGCGCCGCCTACGAGCGGGCCTCCCGCGACGGCGCGGCCGACCTGCCCGACCTGCGGGGCGTCAGCGCCCCGAACGGCCGCGCCGCCGCGGCCATCGCCGCCGCCCGCTCCGCGCTCGGCCGCCCCTACGTCTGGGGCGCCAACGGGCCCGCCGGCTTCGACTGTTCGGGCCTGATGCAGTGGTCGTACGCGCAGGCCGGGGTCCAGCTGCCGCGCACCTCGCAGGCCCAGCGGTACGCCGGCCAGCAGGTCCCGTTCTCCCAGATCCGCCCCGGAGACCTGGTCGTCTACCGCTCGGACGCCGGCCATGTCGCCATGTACGCGGGCAACGGCCAGGTGATCCACGCCCCGCACCCCGGCGCCCCGGTGCGCTACGACCCGGTCGGGATGATGCCCGTCTCGTCGGTCACCCGGGTCTGACCGGGCGCCGCGGGCGGGCCGTACGATCGGGCAGATGGCTGGTCGCAGGCAGAGGTGGCGTTCGGGAGCCGTCGCGCTGTGCCTGCTGCTCGTCCCGCTGGCCGGGTGCGGCGGCCGGACGACGGCCGACCCGGCGCGGGCCGAGGTGCAGCAGGTGCTCGACCGGCGCGCGGCGGCCCTCCTGGGGCACGACGAGACGGCGTACGCCGAGACGGGCACCCGCACCGGGTACACGCGGCTGCGCGCGGTGCCGCTGGCGTCCTGGACCTACCGTGTGACCGGTCTGCGGCGCACCGGCGCCGACGTCACCGCCGAGGCCCGGCTGAGCTACCGGGTCCGCGGCCACGACCGGGCCCCCGTGACCACCGACCGCACCCTCGTCCTCGGCCGCACCGCCGACGGACGCTGGTACGTCGACTCCGACCGGCCCGCGACGAGGGCGGCCCAGCAACTGTGGGACCAGGGCGCCGTGTCGGCCGTCACGGGCGCGCACAGCCTGGTGCTCGGGGTCGGGCAGTCCGCGCAGACGCTGAACGCCTACGCGCGGCTCGCCGACCGCGCGGTCCCGGCCGTGTCCGGGGCCTGGGGCACGGACTGGACCCGGCAGGTCGTCGTGCTCGTGCCGCGGTCCCTGGACGGGATGGCGGGCCTGCTCGGTTCGCCTGCCTCCGCGTACCGGGGGATCGCCGCGGTCACCACCGGCGAGGCGGGCGGCCCCGCCCGCGCCCCCGCGGACCGGATCGTGGTCAATCCGGAGGCGTTCGCCCTCCTCGGCGACACCGGCAAGCAGGTGGTGCTCACCCACGAGACCACCCATGTGGCCACCCGCGCGCACACCACACCGGCCACCCCGCTGTGGCTGTCCGAGGGGTACGCGGACTGGATCGGCTACCGGGGCACGGAGCGCACACCGGTACAGGCGGCGCCGGAGCTGTCCCGTGCGGTCCGCGCCGGGCGGGTTCCGGCCGACCTGCCGGCCGACGGGGACTTCGGCTTCGCCGGCGACCCCGCGCGGCTCGCCCGGGCCTACGAGGGCGGCTGGCTGGCCGGCCGGATGATCGCCGAACACTGGGGCGAGGACCGGCTCGACGCCTTCTACCGCGCGGTCGGCGCGCACGGGCAGCGGGCGGGCGCCGTCGAGGACGCACTGCACCGGGAACTCGGCACGACCCTGCCCGACTTCACCGACCGATGGCGGGCCTACCTACGCTCCCGACTCACCTGACCGACGCCCGGCTAGCGCGCCGCGTTGGGTCAGGGGGAGACCGGAGCCTGCTTCGTGCGGGTGGGCAGGCCGGGTAGGGGAGCCGTGCGGTCCGCCGGGACCGTGGACCGCCACAGCCGGCGGGCGGCGAGCAGCGTGGCGGCGACCAGCAGTCCGTTGCGCAGGAACAGCAGCCCCGTGCCGTACCAGTCGCCGACCACGACGTGCGAGAAGCCGATCGGGAACTCCAGGACGGTCACCAGGGTGGCCGCCAGGACCAGCAGGGCGGGCCGGCCCATCCGGGTGCCGCGGAAGGACACACAGACCGCGGCGAGGCCGATCAGCCAGACCATGTACTGCGGGCTGATCACCCGGCTCGTCGTGGTGAACATCAGCACCGCGGTGAACGCGGCGTCGGCGAGCGAGTGCGGCCGGAACCGGGTGGCCGCCAGCCGCCACAGCAGCAGCCAGCCGAAGACGGCACAGGCGAGCGTCAGCGCGGCGGTGCTCACCAGAGCGACGTACGGACCCAGGAACTCCACCGAGCCGTAGTTCAGCAGCACCTCGCCCCGCCAGCCGAAGTGCCGGGCCACATGGAAGACCAGGGCGCCCAGCGACTCCACCTCGGTGCCCCGGTCGCGCTGGAAGGCGAGGAAGGCGAAGGCGCCGGGCATGGCGACCGCGAACAGCGCCGCCACCCCCGCCGCGGTGGCCGCCGCGGCGCCCCACGCCCGCAGCCGCACGGCACCCACCAGGAGCAGCACGGGCCACACCTTGACCATCGCCCCGAAGCCGGCCAGCGCCCCCATCACCCGGGGGCGGCGGGCCCCCGCGTACACCGCGGCCACCGCCACCGCGGTCACCATCACGTCGTAGCGGGCATAGGCCGTCGGGCCGAGCAGCGGCAGGCCCGCCACCCACACCCAGGCCCCGCGCGGCGACTTGCCGGGGCGCCGGCCCGCGTACCCGAGCAGGGAGAGGACCGCCAGATCGGCGAGGAGGGCCAGGAGGAAGAAGGCGGTGGGGTAGTCGAGGAAGGGCAGGGTGCCCGGCGCGAGCACGGCGAGCGCGGCGGCGGGCGGATACTGCCAGGTCACGTCGTCCAGCGGGAACGTCCCGTGGCGCAGCACCTCGTACCAGCCGTGGTAGATCACCGACACGTCGGTCGTGACGTCCGCGCCGGGGAAGACGAACACCCGGAGGACGAAGAGCAGCAGCAACAGCCGGGTCAGCCCCCAGGTCCCCAGCAGTGCGGCCAGGGGCCACCTCGTGCCCGCCATGTTCACCTGGGTCCCTGTCCGTTGTAGTTTGTCTTGGCTCCGCGTGAGCGACGTCACACAAGATAGACGATCACTCTCTGTCTCCGAAATGGCCCGACTGACGTGGCCATGGCCGATGCGGCGTGCACCTCCGGTTACGCGGGCGCGTTGGATAGGTTGGGCGGTGATGCACAAGACCCTGATCGTGACCAACGACTTCCCGCCCCGGCCGGGCGGCATCCAGGCGTTCCTGCACAACATGGCGCTCCGGCTCGATCCCGAGCGGCTCGTCGTCTACGCCTCCACCTGGAAGCGCGGCCGGGCCGGCGCCGAGGCCACGGCCGCCTTCGACGCCGAGCAGCCCTTCACCGTCGTACGCGACCGCACGACGATGCTGCTGCCCACGCCCGCGGTGACGCGGCGGGCGGCCGGGCTGCTGCGGGAGCACGGGTGCACCTCGGTGTGGTTCGGGGCGGCTGCGCCGCTCGGGCTGATGGCGCCCGCCCTGCGGAAGGCGGGCGCCGAGCGGCTGGTGGCCACCACCCATGGGCACGAGGCGGGCTGGGCCCAGCTGCCTGCGGCCCGGCAACTGCTGCGCCGGATCGGGGAGTCCACCGACACGATCACCTACCTCGGCGGGTACACGCGCACCCGGATCGCCGCCGCGCTGACCCCGGCGGCGGCCGGGCGGATGGTGCAGCTGCCGCCCGGCGTCGACGAGAAGACCTTCCATCCGGAGTCCGGCGGTACGGAGGTGCGGGCGCGGCTCGGGCTGACCGACCGGCCGGTCGTGGTGTGCGTCTCGCGGCTGGTGCCGCGCAAGGGGCAGGACACGCTGATCCGGGCCCTGCCCCGGATCCTCGCCGCGCAGCCGGAGGCGGTGCTGCTGATCGTCGGGGGCGGACCGTACGAGAAGGAGCTGCGCAGGCTGGCGGGCGACACCGGGGTGGCCGGCTCGGTGCGCTTCACCGGCGCCGTGCCCTGGTCCGAGCTGCCCGCGCACTACGGCGCCGGGGACGTCTTCGCGATGCCCTGCCGTACCCGGCGGGGCGGGCTCGACGTCGAGGGGCTCGGGATCGTCTATCTGGAGGCCTCCGCGACCGGGCTGCCGGTCGTCGCCGGGGACTCGGGCGGCGCGCCCGACGCGGTGCTCGACGGGGAGACGGGCTGGGTCGTTCGCGGCGGCGACCCTGACGAGGCCGCCGAACGGATCATCACCCTCCTGGGAGACCCCGAACTACGCCACCGAATGGGCGAGCGAGGCCGAGCCTGGATCGAGAAAACCTGGCGCTGGGACCAACTGTCCCAAAACCTAAAAACCCTCCTGTAAAACCCCGCCCCAAAGGGGCGCGGGGAACTGCGCGACAAGCCACAACACACCCGCACCCGCGAACGGTGATCAGCCACCCACCCCGGATGGCGCCCGCGCTCCCCGGCGGAGCCGAGGACCCCTACTTCCGGTAGAGCGCCTCGACGTCGTCGGCGAAGTCCTTCGCAACAACGTTCCGCTTCAGCTTGAGCGACGGCGTGAGATACCCCGCCTCCTCGGTGAACTGCCCGGACAGAATCCGGAACTTCCGCACCGACTCCGCCTTCGACACCGCGACATTCCCGTCATCCACCGCTTCCTGGACCGCCGCGAGCAACTCCGGATCCTCGCGCAACGACGCCGCGGTGGCCCCCGCGGGCTTCCCGTGCTCCGCCGCCCAGCGGCCCAGGAACTCCTCGTCGAGAGTGATCAGCGCACCGACGAACGGCCGCCCGTCACCGACCACCATGCACTCCGCGACCAGCGCATGCGCCCGGATACGGTCCTCGATCACAGCCGGGGCGACGTTCTTGCCGCCCGCGGTGACGATGATCTCCTTCTTGCGCCCGGTGATCCGCAGGTAGCCGTCCTCGTCGAGGGTGCCGATGTCACCGGTGTGGAACCAGCCGTCGGCCAGCGCCTCAGCCGTCGCGGCCTCGTTGTTCCAGTACTCCTTGAACAGATGATCGCCGTGCAGCAGCACCTCACCGTCGTCGGCGATGCGGATCACGGACCCCGGCAGCGGCTGGCCGACCGTACCGATCTTCTGCCGGTCCCAGGGGTTGAACGCGGTCGCCGCGCAGGACTCGGTCAGGCCGTAGCCCTCCAGGACCGTGAAGCCGATGCCGCGGAAGAAGTGGCCGAGGCGCTCGCCCAGCGGGGCACCGCCGGAGATCGCGTACTCGCCGCGCCCGCCGAGCACCGCGCGCAGTTTGCCGTAGACCAGCGCGTCGAAGGCCCGGTGCTTGATCCGCAGCCCGAGCGATGGGCCCGACGGGGTGTCCAGCGCCTTGCTGTAGGCGATCGCGGTGTCCGCGGCCTTGTCGAAGATCTTCCCCTTGCCGTCCGCCTGCGCCTTGGCGCGCGCCCCGTTGTAGACCTTCTCGAAGACCCGGGGCACGCCGAGGATCAGCGTCGGGCGGAACGTGGCCAGTTCGTCCGTGAGGTGCTTGATGTCCGGGAGGTTGCCCAGCTTGATCGGCGCCATCATCGGCGCGACCTGCACCAGCCGGCCGAAGACATGCGCGAGCGGCAGGAACAGCAGGACCGAGCACTCGCCGGTGCGGAACAGCGGGCGCAGCCGCTCGACGATGTTGCCGCACTCGGCGAAGAACGCCCGGTGGGTGAGCACACAGCCCTTGGGCCTGCCGGTCGTGCCGGACGTGTAGACGATGGTCGCCGCGTCGTCGGCCTTGGCGAGCGAACTGCGCTCCTCGACCGTCGCGTCGGTGAGGTCCTGACCCAGCCGCTCCAGCTCCGCGACGCCACCGGCGTCGATCTGCCAGACGTGCTTGAGGGCGGGCAGCCGGTCGCGCACCGCGTCCACGGCGGCGGCGTGGCCGTCCTGCTCCACGATGCAGGCGGTGGCGCCCGAGTCGGAGAGGATCCACTGCACCTGCTCCGGCGAACTCGTCTCGTACACCGGCACGGTGACCGCCCCCGCGCTCCAGATCGCGAAGTCGAGGAGCGTCCACTCGTAGCGGGTGCGGGACATCAGGCCGACCCGGTCGCCTGGCTGGACGCCGGACGCGATGAGCCCCTTGGCGGCGGCGCGCACCTCGGCCAGGAACGCCTCGGCCGTCACGTCCTGCCAGCCGCTGCCGGTCTTGCGGGCCATGACGGCGACATCGGGATGCTGCGCGGCGTTTCTGCGGACGATGTCGGTCAGATTGCCGTCCGCAGGGACCTCGTACAAAGCCGGAAGGCTGAACTCGCGCAAGACTGCTGCTCCTCATAGGGCGCCGGCGCCACGACAGTGTGTGCTGCGACGGTGCGGTCCAAGGCTCGGGCAGGTGCTCCGGTACCCACCAGGGGCCTCCCGGCCCGTTGGTTGAAATCCAGAGCATGACTGGACTGCCCGGACGTTACCCGCCGGTATGGGCTCTTCGACAGGGGGCCCGGCGAGATGTTCGCTGCGTCACACAGGTTGGTGTTCCTGCGCGCACAGTAGTCCACGGTTTTCCTGACGGGCCAGTAGCCGCAGGCCCGGACGCCACTGTTCACGTCCGTCGCACAGGCATACCCTTGATCGCCATGGCACCCACACCCGTCGGTAACCGAAGGACTCGCGTCCATGTGGTCAGCGACGTGCACGGCAACGCCCGCGACCTGGCCCGGGCCGGCGAGGGCGCCGATGCCCTGATCTGCCTCGGTGACCTCGTGCTCTTCCTCGACTACGCCGACCACTCGCGCGGGATCTTCCCCGACCTGTTCGGCGTGCGGAACGCCGACCGCATCGTCGAACTGCGCACCGCCCGCCGCTTCGAGGAGGCACGTGCGTTCGGGGCCCGGCTGTGGGCGGGCATCGGCACCGACCGGGCCGCCGCCGTCGAGAAAGCGGTGCGCCGGCAGTACGCCGAGCTGTTCGCCGCCTTCCCCACGCCGACGTACGCGACCTACGGCAATGTCGACATGCCACCCCTGTGGCCGGAGTACACCCGGCCCGGCACCACGGTCCTGGACGGCGAACGGGTGGAGATCGGCGGCCGGACCTTCGGCTTCGTCGGCGGTGGGCTGCGTACCCCGATGCGGACGCCGTACGAGATCGACGACGACGCGTACGCGGCGAAGATCGAGGCGGTCGGCGAGGTCGACGTGCTGTGCACGCACATCCCGCCCGAGGTGCCGGAACTCGTGTACGACACGGTGGCCCGCCGGTTCGAGCGGGGCAGCCGGGCGCTGCTCGACGCGATCCGCCGCACCCGGCCCCGCTACGCGCTGTTCGGCCATGTCCACCAGCCGCTCGTACGGCGGATGCGGATCGGCGCCACGGAATGCGTGAACGTCGGGCACTTCGCCGGTACGGGCCGGCCATGGGCGCTCGAATGGTGAGGGGCGCGCGGACGGGGTGAAACCGGTGCTCGGGCGCGCGGTAGCCTTCACGCTGCACACACGTGCGCACGACGACCTCTCTGTACCGGTCTGCACCGGCCCGCATCCGGAGGAGCCACGGCGATGGCGGAACACACCAGCTCGAGCATCACCATTGAGGCGGCCCCCGCCGACGTCATGGGGGTGATCGCCGACTTCGCCCGCTACCCGGACTGGACCGGTGAGGTGAAGGAGGCGGAGGTCCTCAAGACGGACGGCCAGGGCCGCGCCGAGCAGGTCCGCCTCGTCATGGACGCCGGCGCGATCAAGGACGACCAGACCCTGGCCTACACCTGGACCGGCGACCGCGAGGTCTCCTGGACCCTGGTGAAGTCCCAGATGCTCCGCTCCCTCGACGGCACCTACCTCCTCGCAGCGGACGGCGCGGGCGCCACCGAGGTCACCTACCGGCTGACCGTGGACGTCAAGATCCCCATGCTCGGCATGATCAAGCGCAAGGCGGAGAAGGTCATCATCGACCGCGCGCTGGCGGGACTGAAGAAGCGGGTCGAGTCCGGGGAGAAGCCCGGGGAGAAGTAGCGGCGGCGTGCCGGGCCGGCACGCGCGGGTAGCGTTCACCCCCATGCGCACCATCCTGATCACAGGTCCGGGCGGCTCGGGCCGTACGACCGTCGCCGCCGCCACCGCCCTGCGCGCCGCGGGCGCCGGCACCCGGACCCTCGTGCTGAGCGCCGACCGCGCGGACGCCCTCGGCGCCGTGCTGGGCACGCCGACGGGACCCGACCCCGTCCGGGCCGCACCCGGCCTCACCGCCTGGCGCCCCGACGCCGCCGCCCGCTTCCGCGACGACCTCACCGCGTTCCAGGACCGTGCCACGGGCTTCCTCGACCTGCTCGGCGCCGCCCGCCTCGACCCGGAGGAGGTCACCCCCCTCCCCGGCGCCGAGGAGCTGTCCGTCCTGCGCGCCCTGCGCGACGCCGCCCTCTCCGAGCGCTACGACCTGCTCGTCGTCGACCTTCCGCCCGCCCCGCGCGCCCTCGACCTGCTCGCCCTCCCCGAGGAACTGCGCCGCTACCTGCGCCGGCTGCTGCCACCCGAGCGCCAGGCGGCCCGCGCCCTGCGCCCCGTCCTCGGCCGCCTCGCGGGCGTTCCGATGCCCGCCGAGTGGCTGTACGAGACGGCAGCCCGCTGGGACGTCGAGCTGGCCGCCGTGGAGGCCGTCCTGCGGGACCGCGCCACGACCGTACGGCTCGTCGCCGAACCGGGCCCGGCCGGTGCCGACGCCGTGCGCACCGCCGCCCTCGGTCTCGCCCTGCGCGGCCTGCGCACCGACGCGCTGATCGCCAACCGGGTGCTGCCCGAGACCGGGCCGGAGACCTGGCCGGCCGGGCTCCTCGCCCAGCAGCGCAAGGCCCTCGCCGACTGGCAGCAGTCGTACGACGTCCACCCGGTCGCGCACCTCGGCCGCGACCCGCGCGGCACCGACGACCTCGCCGCGCTCGCCGTGCCGGGCGGCGACACGGCACCCGGCCCCGTCGAGTGGCCCGTCACCGACCGGATCGCCGAGGACGGCGTGCTCGTCTGGCACATTCCGCTGCCCGGCGCGATACGCGACGAGCTCGACCTGGTCCGGCGCGGCGACGAACTCGTCGTCACCGTGGGCCGGTTCCGCCGAATCGTTCCGCTCCCGTCCGCCCTGCGCCGCTGCACCGTCGCCGGGGCCGCACTGCAGGACGGGGCGCTGCGCATCCGCTTCGCCCCCGACCCGGAACTGTGGCCGCGCGAGCGCTGACACCGGAGCCGTGGCCGCGCGCATACTGACGCCGGAGGGCGCTGAACCACGCGCGCCCGTTCGGGTAACGTCGGAGAGACGAACCGTAGTCAGGAGTCCGTCATGAGCGAAGAGCGCCCCACACCGGACGCCCTGGAGCCACAGCCGGCCGACGAGGTACGGGCGACCGACGCCGACGCCTGGGCCACGGCCTGCGCCGAGGACCTCGCCGCGGAGAAGGCCCGCCGCCGCGCCGAGTACGGCCCGCCCCCGGGCTCGGCCGCCGAGGAACTGCGCAAGTTCGTCGACGCCGTCGCCGACCGGCTGTCCGGTCTGCAGAACCCGCTCCTCGGGGCGGTCGCCGGGCCCGCAGCCCAGCAGGTGGTGCGGCAGGTCGTGCAGCAGGCCAAGGCGGCGGTCGAACCCGTGATAGAGCGCAACCCGGACGTCTTCGACCACCTGGCCGCGGCCGGAAACGAACTCCTCGCCGCCTACCGGTCGGCCGTCCAGTCCCAGGAGCGCCGCTGGACGACCTCCGCGGACGGCCCCGAGGGCGACGGAAAGGGCCCCGAGGACCACGGGAAGGACCGGGGCGAGGGCACCGGTCCAGGCGAACGCATCGACTTGGACTGACGGCCCCCTCGGGTACGGTTGGCCGTAGCGGGGCTCGACCGGAACTGAGGGATTCATGGGACTCACCATCGGCGTCGACATCGGCGGCACGAAGATCGCGGCCGGCGTGGTCGACGAGGAAGGCAACATCCTCTCGACCCACAAGGTGCCGACCCCGGGCACGCCCGAGGGCATCGTGGACGCCATCGCCTCGGCGGTGGAGGGCGCCCGCGCGGGGCACGAGATCGTCGGCGTGGGCATAGGGGCGGCCGGCTACGTCAACCGGCAGCGCTCCACCGTGTACTTCGCGCCCAACATCGACTGGCGCCAGGAGCCGCTGAAGGAGAAGGTCGAGGCCCGCGTCTCCCTCCCGGTCGTCGTGGAGAACGACGCCAACGCGGCCGCGTGGGGCGAGTACAAGTTCGGCGCCGGCAAGGGCCACCGCAACGTCATCTGCATCACGCTCGGCACGGGCCTGGGCGGCGGCATCATCATCGGCAACAAGCTGCGCCGCGGACACTTCGGCGTGGCCGCCGAGTTCGGCCACATCCGGATGGTCCCGGACGGCCTGCTGTGCGGCTGCGGCTCACAGGGCTGCTGGGAGCAGTACGCGTCGGGCCGCGCCCTGGTGAGATACGCCAGGCAGCGTGCCAAAGCCACCCCCGAGAACGCCGAGATCCTGCTCGGCCTCGGCGACGGCACCCCGGACGGCATCGAGGGCAAGCACATCTCCATGGCCGCCCGTCAGGGCGACCCGGTCGCCGTCGACTCCTACCGCGAACTGGCCCGCTGGGCCGGCGCCGGCCTCGCCGATCTGGCCTCCCTGTTCGACCCGTCCGCGTTCATCGTCGGCGGCGGCCTCTCCGACGAGGGCGAACTGGTCCTCGACCCGATCCGCAAGTCCTACAAGCGCTGGCTGGTCGGCGGCAACTGGCGGCCGGTCGCCGAGGTCATCGCCGCCCAACTGGGCAACGAGGCGGGCCTGGTCGGCGCGGCGGACCTGGCCAGGGAACCCGACCCGATCATGTGACGGCCCGGTGCGGGGTGCGGGCGACCGCGCGACGAGCCGAGGACAGCCGGCGGTCGCACGGGAACCCGCGTCCCGGGCTGGTGGGCGTCATGGACGTGGCCCCCCAGTAGATTGATCCGCATGCCGACACCCCCGCCGCTGCCCAACTCCCGGACCGAACCCGACGGTTCCGCGATCATCCGGGTCCTCAGCTACAACATCCGCTCGATGCGCGACGACACCGCCGCCCTCGCCCGGGTGATCGGCGCCTGCGCCCCGGACCTGGTCCTCGTCCAGGAGGCCCCGCGGTTCTTCCGCTGGCGCAAGAAGCTGGCCCGGCTCGCGGCCGCGTCGGGACAGGTGATCCTCTCCGGGGGCGGTACGGCGGCGGGACCGGCGATCCTGTGCACGCTGCGGGCGACCGTCGAACGGACTGAGGACGTGCTGCTCCCGCTCACCCCGGGACGGCACCGGCGGGGCTTCGCCACGGCCGTCGTACGGTTCGGCGGCGCCAGGCTCGGTGTGCTCAGCTGCCATCTGAGCCTGCAGCGGGACGAGCGGTACGAGCAGGGCGGGATGCTGCTGGACCGGCTGGCCGGGATGGGCGTGGAACACGCGGTCGCGGGCGGCGACCTCAACGAGCGTCCCGACGGCCGCACCTTCCGGCGGCTGGCCGAGGGGTTGCGGGACTGCCGGGCCGCCGCGCCCTGGGGCGGCGAGTACACCTCGACACCCACGGAGCCGCGGCAGCGGATCGACGCGATCTTTGCGACCAAGGGGGTCGAGGTGCTGGGGTGCGGGGTGCCGCTGGGTCTGCCCGGAGTGACGGACACGGACCTACGGGCGGCAACGGACCATTTCCCGGTACTGGGCGCTCTGCGGGTCCCGGGGGTTTAAGTCCGGGGCGAGGGCGGGCGCCCCAAAGGGGCGCGGGGAACTGCGCGATCAACCACAACGACCCCGCACCCACCCCCTAGGGGCGCGGGGAACTGCGCGATCAACCACGATGGCGCCGCACCCACCCCACGACCTGACGCACCCACCCCCTAGGGGCGCGGGGAACTGCGCAACCGGCCAAGGCGGCACCGCCACCCCGTGGGGGCGGACCCGGGCGTCAGACCACAGCTCCGCGACCGGGGTCATCGGATTCGTCGTCGTCCGTACGCATCCGCGTCACCAGCGTGACAAAGCCACCGAGGAAGCCGCCGATGCCCAGCGTCGCCAGCCACCACGTCATGTCCCAGCCGAGCAGCACCGCCAGCAGGAGCAGGATCGGCCCGCCCACCACACCGAGCCAGGCGAACTTGGCGGTGGTGTCGGCGGCGGGCAGCGGCGGCGGCTCGGGCGGCACGAAGTGGCCCTCGTCGTCCTCGTCGAAGTCGTCGTCGGACGGCTCGGACGGAGCGTAGTCGCGCGGGCCGACGCCGGGCGCGAAGGCGACGGAGCTGCCGAGCGGCTTGGCGGGCCCCTTCGCGTCGGCGCCCTCGCCACTGTCCTTGCCGGCCGCGCCCTCGCCGTCGGCGGTGCCGTCGCCGTCGTTCGTGTCCCCTTCGAGCACCGCCAGGTCCTCGACCGATTTGAACGGCTTGGCACCCGGCGGGTCGGGCGGCTCGTCGCCGTACCCTTCGACGATCGCCGCCCAGGCGGCATCCTCGTCGAAGGGCACGCCCTTCTCGTCCGGCTCGCGATCCTCGCGGTCGGAGTCGTGCTCAGCCAACTGCGGCCGTCCCTTCCTTGCCGACACTGGGTGCGAGCCGGCCGATGAAGGCGAGGCTCTCCTCGAAGATCCGGTCCGCGTCGTGGTCCAACGTCGCGACGTGGTAACTCTGTTCCAGCACGACCTCGGTCACGTCCGTCGAGGACACCCGGCTCAACACCCGGACCGGGTCGGCCGGCGAGACCACATGGTCGCGCGCGCTGCGCAGGAGCAGCAGCGGCTGGGTGACCTGCGGCAGCTCACCGTCGACCAGGCGCAGGAAATTCCGCAGGGAGTGCGCCGCGTGCAGCGGCACCCGGTCGTACCCCCCTTCCGTGGGGCCCGGCTTCGCGATGTCGTCGGTGATCCCCTTGACCGAGCGCACCAGGTGCCGGACCACCGGAAGGGCGTACGCCGCCGGGCCGTGCATCCTGTTCACCGGGTTGACGACCACGACGCCCGCGACCGCGTCCCCGTGCCGGGCCGCCAGCCGCAGGGCCAGCGCCCCGCCCATCGACAGGCCGGCCACGCACACCACTCGGCAGCGCTCGCGCAGCAGCCGCAGCTCGCGGTCCACCTCCGCGTACCAGTCCTGCCAGGTGGTGAGCTGCATGTCCTGCCAGCGTGTGCCGTGTCCGGGCAGCAGCGGCAGCGACACGGTCAGACCGTGCGCGGCATGGTGCGTCGCCCAGGGGCGCAGCGACTGGGGAGAGCCGGTGAAGCCGTGGCAGAGGAGGACACCCACCTCTCCGCCCTCGTGGCGGTACGGCTCGGCTCCGGGCAGAACCGGCACGTGATGTCTCCTGTTCATGAGAGCGACGTGAATGACTGCGGGTTCTGCTTCACCGTACGCGACCGCACTGACACCGACCAGGGCCGTCGGGTCCATTGGCGGTTCCGCGGGTTAAGGTCTGATCGACGGAAACGGGAGGCACGCGGTTGTTGTACGGGACGATGAAGGTCGCCATCGGGGGGCCGCTGAAGGTCGCCTTCAGGCCCTGGGTGGAGGGCCTGGAGAACATTCCGGCCACGGGCCCCGCCATACTGGCGAGCAATCACCTGTCCTTCTCGGACTCGTTCTTCCTGCCCGCGGTTCTCGACCGCAAGGTCACCTTCATCGCCAAGGCCGAGTACTTCACCACCCCCGGAGTCAAGGGCCGGTTGACGGCAGCGTTCTTCAAGGGGGTCGGGCAGCTCCCCGTGGACCGTTCCGGCGCGCGCGGCGCGGGTGAGGCGGCGGTCAAGAGCGGCCTGGAGGTGCTGGAGCGCGGCGAGCTGTTCGGGATCTACCCGGAGGGCACGCGCTCGCCCGACGGCCGGCTGTACCGGGGCAAGCCCGGCGGCCTGGCGCGGGTGGCGCTCGCGTCCGGCGCGCCGGTCATCCCGGTCGCCATGATCGACACGGAGAAGATCCAGCCGCCCGGGAAGGTCGTCCCGAAGCTGATGCGGCCGGGCATCCGCATCGGCAGGCCCCTGGACTTCAGCCGCTACCAGGGCCTGGAGCACGACCGCTTCGTCCTGCGCGCGCTGACCGACGAGGTCATGTACGAGATCATGAAGCTCTCCGGCCAGGAGTACGTCGACATCTACGCGACCGCCGCCAAGCGGCAGCTCGCGGAGGCCGCGAAGACGGCCAAGAAGGACCTGCGGGACCAGCGGGACCAGAACGACACGGCGGACGGGCGCGGGACGCAGGCTTAGGCGCGACTGCCGGGCCGGGGGGTGGGGGAGATGCCCAGACGCGAACGCGTCATGAGGATGTCGGTCGAGCAGCCGCTGTGGCGTGCGCTCGCCGCCTACCGCGTCCTGACGATGCTGTACGCCATCGGCCTGTTCGCCACCGCCTACGACGGGTTCACCCGGCCCTGGCTCGCCCTGTCCTACTACGGCGTCCTGTCCGTGTGGACCCTCGCCACCCTGCCCAGGGTGAGCAACGCGGCGAGCTGCACCCGGCGGTTCCTCGCCGCCGACCTGACGATCGCGCTCACCGGCATCCTCCTCACGCCGGTCGCCGACGCCCATGAGCGGGTCGCCGACGGCGGTCCCACGCTGCCGTCGATATGGACCGCGGGCTCCGTGCTGGCCTTCGCTGTCAAGGGCGGCTGGCGCTGGGCGGCGTTCGCGTCCACGGCCGTCGCCGCCGCCAACCTGGTCGAGCGGGGCAGCCCGGCCCGCGACACCGTGCACAACGTGATCCTCGTGTGGGTCGCCTCCATCGCCATCGGCTACGTCGTCGAGGTTGCCCGCGCCTCCGAGCGCACCCTCGCCCGGGCCCTGGAGATCGAGGCCGCGACCAGGGAACGGGAGCGGCTGGCCCGGGACATCCACGACAGCGTGCTCCAGGTGCTGGCGATGGTGCAGCGGCGCGGCGCGGTCATCGGCGGGGAGGCGGCCGAGCTGGGCCGGCTGGCCGGCGAGCAGGAGGTGGCGCTGCGCACGCTGGTCGCCGGGGGGCTGGTGCCGGTCCCGCGGGCGTCGGAGGACACGGCCGAGGGGGCGGTCGTACGGGTCGTGGAGGAGCCGGACGACGCCGCAGGACCCGTCGATCTGCGCGCGCTGCTCGCCCCGTACGCCGGCGCCCGGGTCAGCCTCGCCGAGCCCGGCGCCCCGGTGCCGCTGCCGCCCGCCGCCGCACGGGAACTGGCCGCGGCCGTCGGCGCCGCCCTGGACAACGTCCGCAGGCACGCGGGGGAGGGCGCCCGGGCCTGGATCCTGGTCGAGGACGAGCCCGACGAGATCGTCGTGACCGTACGGGACGACGGGCCCGGCATCCCCGAGGGACGGCTCGCGCAGGCCGAGGGCGAGGGGCGGCTCGGGGTGGCCCTTTCGATCCGGGGGCGGCTGCGCGACCTGGGCGGCAGCGCCGAACTGAGCTCGGTGCCCGGGCAGGGCACGGAGGTCGAACTGAAGGTTCCGAAGGACGCCGCGCAGGCATGGGGGAAGGCGGACAAGCGATGAGCGAGCAGCAGGACCCGATCAAGGTCATGGTGGTCGACGACCACCCCATGTGGCGCGACGCGGTCGCCCGGGACCTGTCCGAGGCCGGCTTCGCGGTGGTCGCCACCGCCGGGGACGGCGAGCAGGCGGTGCGCCGCGCCCTGGCGGCCGGTCCCGATGTGCTGGTTCTGGACCTCAACCTGCCGGCGAAACCGGGGGTCCAGGTCTGCAAGGAACTGGTCGGCGCCGACCCGCGGCTGCGGGTCCTTGTGCTCTCGGCGAGCGGTGAGCACGCGGACGTCCTGGAGGCCGTGAAGTCCGGCGCGACCGGCTATCTGCTCAAGTCGGCGTCCACGGAGGACCTGCTGGACGCGGTGCGCCGGACCGCGGTGGGCGACCCGGTGTTCACGCCCGGCCTCGCCGGACTGGTCCTCGGCGAGTACCGCAGGCTGGCCGCCGAGCCGGGACCGGCGCCGGACGCCGACGAGCCGAAGGCGCCGCGGCTGACCGACCGTGAGACGGAGGTGCTGCGCCTGGTCGCCAAGGGTCTGAGCTACAAGCAGATCGCCGAACGCCTCGTCATCTCCCATCGCACGGTCCAGAACCATGTGCAGAACACCCTCGGCAAGCTCCAACTGCACAACCGGGTCGAGCTGGTGCGGTACGCGATAGAGCGCGGACTCGACGAGGAATGAACGGGGCATGAACTAGAAACGAACGGGGGATATGCGGAAAATGGACACTATGTCCCGGTGTCCACTCTTTCGAGTGGATCCGGACGGGTCCGGAATGATCAACTGGGCCGTAATTCAGTGGAATTGACCATCCCGCCCATCCCGAAGTGACCTGGATCACTATTAGCGTTCCCTTCACCAGCAACCGCGGCGAAGGGAGATTTCCATGCGGGTCGGAGTACTGACCGGAGGCGGTGACTGCCCCGGGCTCAACGCCGTCATCCGGGGCGTCGTCCGCAAGGGCGTGCAGGAGTACGGCTATGACTTCGTCGGCTTCCGGGACGGCTGGCGGGGCCCTCTCGAAGGGGACAGCGTCCGCCTCGACATCCCCGCGGTGCGCGGCATCCTGCCCCGCGGCGGCACCATCCTCGGCTCCTCGCGGACCAATCCGCTCAAGGTCGAGGACGGCATCCGCCGCATCAAGGACAACCTTGTCAAGCAGGAGGTCGAGGCACTGATCGCGATCGGCGGCGAGGACACCCTGGGCGTCGCCGCGCGGCTGTCCGACGAGTACGGCCTGCCGTGCGTCGGCGTCCCGAAGACCATCGACAACGACCTCTCCGCCACCGACTACACCTTCGGCTTCGACACCGCCGTCGGCATCGCCACCGAGGCGATCGACCGGCTGCACACCACCGCCGAATCGCATATGCGCGTCCTGGTCGTCGAGGTGATGGGCCGTCACGCCGGCTGGATCGCCCTGCACTCCGGCCTCGCCGGCGGCGCCAACGTCATCCTCATCCCCGAGCAGCGCTTCGACGTCGACCGGGTGTGCGGCTGGGTGACCTCCCGCTTCAAGGCGTCGTACGCCCCGATCGTGGTCGTCGCCGAGGGCGCCATGCCCAAGGACGGCCAGATGGTGCTCAAGGACGAGTCGCTGGACTCCTTCGGACACGTGCGGCTCTCCGGCGTCGGCGAATGGCTGGCCAAGGAGATCGAGAAGCGGACCGGCAAGGAGGCCCGCACCACGGTCCTCGGGCATGTGCAGCGCGGCGGCACGCCGAGCGCCTTCGACCGCTGGCTCGCCACCCGCTTCGGCCTGCACGCCATCGACGCCGTGCGCGACGGCGACTTCGGCAGGATGGTCGCCCTGCGCGGCACCGACATCGTCCGCGTCCCGATCGCCGAGGCCACGGCCAAACTGAAGACGGTGGACCCGAAACTGTACGAGGAGGCCGGAGTCTTCTTCGGCTGACGCCACACCAACCCCCTCACCTGTTAACGCCGTCCGCGGGTGGCGCCCCGAAAGGGGCGCGGGGAACTGCGCGCTCAGCCCCCACACTCCCGCACCCGAAGAACCACGAGCAGCCCCCGAACCCCCTCGCGTGTCAACGCCGTCCGCGGGCGGCCCCCCGAAGGGGGCGCGGGGAACTGCGCGCTCAGCCCCCACGTTCCGGCACCCGAAGAACCACGAGCACACTCCCGCACCCGAAGAACCACGAGCAGCCCCCCAACCCCCCAACTACACCCCCGCACTCGACGTACCGCGAGCAACCTCCGAACCCCCACCCTCGTGGGAACGGCCCCGCAGCCCAGCCATCAGGTCCCGCACGATCGCCGCCCCGTTCAGCGTCAGGACCGACTCCGGGTGGAACTGCACGCCCGCGAACCCGGGCCCCCGAACGGCATGCACCTCGCCGTTCGCGGCCCGGCTCACCTCGATGCCGTGCGCGCCCAGCTCCCGGTACGCGTCCTCGTCGCAGCGCGCCACGAAGCTGTTGTAGAAGCCGACGGTCTCCCGGCGCCCGAACAGATCGACCGCGGTCTGCGCCCCCTGGTACGGGACCTCCTTGCGGACGATCTCAAGCCCCAACTCGGCCGCGATCAGCTCGTGCCCGAGGCACACCCCGAGCACACCGTGCCGGTGCGGGGGAGTCCCCCCTGCCCGAGCGGAGCCCGGGGCCCGGGCGAGGAGCACCTCGGCGGTCAGCCCGCGCAGCAGCCGCATCTTGGGGTCGGCCAGGTCCGAGGGATCGCCGGGGCCGGGCCCCAGCACCACCGGTCCCTCGTGGCCGAGCACCGCCTCCCGCAGCCCCGGCTCGTCATAGCGCCGCACGGTCACCTCAAGACCGCCGGAGCGCAGCACATGCGCCAGCATCGCCGTGAAGGTGTCCTCGCCGTCCACGACCAGGGCATGCCCGCTCAGGACCGGCGTGTGCTCCTGCATCCGCAGCCAGAACGGCGCGAGCGAGGCCCGCCGCCCGTCCAGCGCCGCCCGCACCCGCGGGTCGTCGGCCAGCCGGGGCCGCGCCGCCTCCGCGCGCGGCCGGCCCGGCCGGACGCCGAGGGCCGCCAGCACGCCCGCCGCCTTGGCGTGCGTCTCCGCCACCTCGCTCGCCGGATCCGAACCCCGCACCAGCGTCGCGCCGACCGGGACGCGCAGCCGGCCGGCCGCGTCGATGTCGGCGGTGCGGATCAGGATGGGGGAGTCCAGCGTCTGCGCGCCGCCGGAGTCCCGGCCGAGCAGGGCCAGCGCGGCGCCGTAGTACCCGCGCCCGCCGACCTCGTGCCGTTCGATCACCCGGCAGGCGTTCTGCACCGGCGACCCGGTGACGGTGGCCGCGAACAGGGTCTCCCGCAGCACCTCCCGCACATCCAGCGACGACTTCCCGCGCAGCTCGTACTCGGTGTGCGCGAGGTGCGCCATCTCCTTCAGCCGGGGGCCGACGACCACCCCGCCCATGTCGCCGACGGCGCACATCATCTTCAGTTCCTCGTCGACGACCATCGACAGCTCCTCGATCTCCTTGCCGTCGGCGAGGAAGTCCAGCAGATGCTCCGGGGTCGGTCCGCCCTCCGGGTAGCGGTAGGTCCCGCTGATCGGGTTCATCACGACCGTGCCGCCGGACATCCGCACATGCACCTCGGGGCTGGCCCCGACCAGCGTCCGCCCGCCCGGCTCCCCGCGCCGCCCGTCCGCGGAAGCCCCGTCGGGCCCGTTCCGATCGCCCGTGTGCACGACGAAGGTCCAGTACGCACCCCGCTCGCCCTCCAGGAGCCGCCGGAACAGGGCGAGGGCGTCGGCCCGGGTGAAGTCCCGGATCTCGCCCTCGTACGTCCGCCGGATGACGAAGTTGGCGCCCTCGCCCGCCCCGATCTCCTCGCGCAGCACCCGGTCGACGATCCCGGCGTACTCCTCGTCCCCGACGTCGAAGCCCCCGCCGGTGACGCGTACGGCGTGCGCGGGCAGCTGCTCCAGCGCCTCGGCGAGCGGGATCTCGCAGGTCTCCTCGGGGGTGAGTACGACCAGGGGCGTCCCGTCGTCGCGGACGTCGAAGCCGCGCTCCCGGATCTGCCGGAAGGGCACCAGGGCCAGGCCCTCGTCGGGCAGGTCGGCGAGCCGGTCGCAGGTGCGCACCGGGCCGACGAACAGTTCCACGGTGTGCTCGTCGCGGCCGGGCGTGCGGCGGCGCAGCAGCGCGAAGGGGCGGGAGTCGTGCAGCAGGTCCAGCAGGTCCATGGGTCCGTCGTCCTTCTCGGTGGTCTCGATGGGCTCGGCCGGGCGTGCCGAGCGAGTCGATGGAGAGGGACGGCCCCGTGAACGACGAAGGCCGCCCCTCGGGCGGCCTTCGCGAAGTCGTGCGTACGCGCAGTCAGTGGGCCGCCGAAGGAGCGGTCCACCACCAGGTGCGGGTCGAATGCGCGAACATGCCGGGAACCCTACAGCACCGTCCGCTCGTCCACGGGCCCGTCGGTCCGTCTCACCAGTCGAGCCGGAGGAAAATATGGCGACACGACCCCGTAGTGTTTACGGGGTGACCGTGAACGCTAAGACCAGCGCGAGCGCTGGCAACACCTGGCGAAACCTGCCCGCGGCGCAGCAGCCCGAGTACCCCGACGCCGAGGCTCTGCGCGCAGTGATCGCGGAACTCGAGTCGTATCCGCCCCTGGTCTTCGCGGGCGAGTGTGACCAGCTGCGCGCCCGGATGGCGGCCGTCGCCCGGGGCGAGGCGTTCCTGCTCCAGGGCGGCGACTGCGCGGAGGCCTTCGACGCGGTGTCCGCCGATCACATCCGCAACAAGCTGAAGACGCTGCTGCAGATGGGCGCCGTGCTGACGTACGCGGCGTCGGTACCGGTAGTGAAGGTGGGCCGGATCGCGGGCCAGTACTCCAAGCCGCGTTCGAAGCCGACCGAGACGCGTGACGGGGTCACCCTGCCGGTGTACCGGGGTGATTCGGTCAACGGTTTCGACTTCACCGAGGCCAGCCGGATCCCGGACCCGGAGCGGCTGAAGCGGATGTACCACACGTCCGCGTCGACGCTGAACCTGGTGCGCGCGTTCACCACCGGCGGGTACGCGGATCTGCGGCAGGTGCACGCCTGGAACCAGGACTTCGTGAAGTCGTCCCCGTCGGGGCAGCGCTATGAGCAGCTGGCTCGGGAGATCGACAACGCGCTGAACTTCATGCGGGCGTGCGGCGCGGACCCGGAGGAGTTCAAGACGGTCGAGTTCTTCTCCTCGCACGAGGCGCTGCTGCTGGACTACGAGGCGGCGCTGACCCGGGTGGACTCCCGCACCGGGCGGCTGTACGACGTGTCGGGGCACATGGTGTGGATCGGCGAGCGGACCCGGCAGCTGGATCACGCGCATGTCGAGTTCGCCTCGCGGATCAGCAACCCGCTGGGGATCAAGCTGGGCCCGAACACGACGGCCGAGGAGGCGCTGCGCTACATCGACCGGCTGGACCCGGAGCGTGAGCCGGGCCGGCTGACGTTCATCGTGCGGATGGGCGCGGACAAGATCCGTGACCGGCTGCCGGAGCTGGTGGAGAAGGTCACGTCGTCGGGCGCGGTGGTGGCCTGGGTGACCGACCCGATGCACGGCAACACGTTCGAGGCGGCCTCGGGGCACAAGACCCGTCGTTTCGACGACGTGCTGGACGAGGTGAAGGGCTTCTTCGAGATCCACAAGTCGCTCGGGACGCATCCGGGCGGCATCCACGTGGAGCTGACCGGTGACGACGTCACCGAGTGCGTGGGTGGCGGGGACGAGATCTTCGTCGACGATCTGCACCAGCGCTACGAGACGGCCTGCGACCCGCGCCTGAACCGCAGCCAGTCCCTCGACCTGGCCTTCCTCGTCGCCGAGATGTACCGGGACCAGTGACCGGCGGGTACGTCACCGGGATGTGAAGTGGGGCGCGGATCACATGCGATCCGCGCCCCTTCCCGCTTTTGTGAGCTCTGCGCGATGGGTAAGGTTAGGTTTGCCTCACCGATCAACGGGGATGGCGCAAGTGACCGATCCCGGTGGGAGGTGAACCGCGTGTACGTCTGCAGTTGCTTCGGGATCACCGAGCAGCAGGTGAAACAGCACGCGGAGGACGGCGCCTGCAGCCCCCGCCAGATAGCCTCGGCCTGCAAGGCGGGCACCGACTGCGGATCGTGCGTACGCCGGATCCAGGCGCTGCTGGGGCGTGGCGCGTGCCCGCGGCGTGCGCCGGCCGAGCAGGGCAGGCCGGTGCCGGCCCGCATCGAAGCGGTCGAGGACCTCGACGAGGCCGCCTAGCTCTTCGGCTGCTGGATGACCTGCGCGATGTAGAGCGCCTCGCCGAGCTTGTCCACCAGCTCCAGCTGGGTGTCCAGGTAGTCGATGTGGTGCTCCTCGTCCTCCAGGATCGACTCGAAGATGTTCGCGGACGTGATGTCACCCTTTTCGCGCATCGTCTTGATCCCGCGCCGCAGCCGGTCGATCGCTTCCACCTCGATCTGCCGGTCCGCCTCGAACATCTCCCTGACGGTCTGCCCCACCCGCACATGGAACAGCCGCTGGTAGTTCGGCAGCCCCTCGAGGAACAGGATCCGGTCGGTCAGCACCTCGGCGTGTTTCATTTCGTCGAACGACTCGCGTCGCGTGAACTCGGCGAGCTTGTACCAGCCGAAGTTCTCCTGCATCTTCGCGTGCAGGAAGTACTGGTTGATCGCGGTGAGCTCGCCGGTGAGCTGCTCGTTCAGGAACTCGATGATCTCGGGGTCGCCCTGCATCGCAGAGGCTCCTTCCGGATGGGGGGAGGTTGCGGCGGAATGATTGCATCGGAAACGAAGATCGTCCAGTAAGTGCATACTTAGTCATTAAGTGAGTGCATTGTGTCGTATGTCCCGTTAAGGGGCGATGGTCAGGTGCACCGCTCCGGGTCTGTCAGGATGGAGACATGGGTCATCCGGTGGAGCGCGGGTCTGGAGCGTCAGGAGAGGGCGTACGGTCCGAGCTCCCGCCGGGGCAGCGGTTGCAGCGTGGCTGGCCGGTCACGCACTACGGGCCGGTGCCCAAGTTCCGGCCCGAACGCTGGGAGTTCAGGGTCTTCGGCGCCACCGCGGACGGTGCGAAGCACTGCTGGAACCACGAGGAGTTCACGGCCCTGCCGTACACCACCGTCGTGGCCGATCTGCACTGTGTGACCAAGTTCAGCATGCTCGGATCCGAGTGGGGTGGCGTCCGGGCGAGCGCGATCCTGGAGGTCGCCCCGCCCGCGCCGAATGTCACCCATGTGATGGTCTGGGCGGAATACGGCTTCAGTTCGAACCTACGCCTGTTCGACTTCGCTTCCGAGCGTGCCATCTTCGCGACGCACAAGGACGGCGAACTGCTCACCGCCGAGCACGGCTTCCCGGTCCGGCTCGTGGTGCCCCACCTGTACGCCTGGAAGGGCCCCAAGTGGGTCCGCGGGGTCGAGTACATGACCGCCGACCGCCGTGGCTTCTGGGAGGAGCGCGGCTATCACAACATCGGCGACCCCTGGCAGGAGCAGCGCTACTCCTACCAGGAGAAGCCGGGGGACGGCCCCGAACTCTGACGGCGCCTCGGCGGTGGTGTCAGAGGTGGTGTCAGAGGGGAGACCGCAGCCGCTTCAGCCGTGCCACGTCCGCCGCATGCCCCTCCTTGCCGCCCGGCGTCTCGATCACCAGCGGTACGCCGGCCGTCGCCGGGTGCGTCATCAGTGCCCGGAACGGATCCTCGCCGATGTGTCCGGCGCCGACGTTCTCGTGCCGGTCCTTGTGGGCGCCCACCACGTCCTTGGAGTCATTGGCGTGGATCAGTTTCAGCCGGCCCTCGCCCACCGTGTCCACCAGCAGGTCCAGGGTCTGGTGCATGCCGTTCGGTCCGGTCAGGTCGTGCCCGGCGGCGAAGACATGGCAGGTGTCCAGGCACACGCCCAGCTTCGGATGGGCGTCCAGCGCCTCGAAGTACGGCCCGAAGTCCCAGGTGCGCGAGCACAGCGAGGCGCCCTGCCCGGCGGTGGACTCCAGCAGCAGGAACGGGTCGTCGTCATCGGTCAGCTCGTCCAGCAGCGGCAGCAGGTGTGCGCGCACCTGCTTCAGCGCCACCTCCCGTGGCCGCCCGCCGGTCGCGCTGCCCGTGTGCACGACCACGCCCAGCGCGCCGATCTCCCGCCCCCTGCGCAGCGAGTGCCGCAGCGACTCCACCGACTTCTCCACGGTGGCCTCGGTGTGCGAGCCGAAGTTGATCAGGTACGGGGCGTGTACGTACGCCGGGATCGAGTCCTCCGCGCAGGCCGCGCGGAACTCCTCGTCCTGCCGGGGGTTCCCGGTGGGGGTGGCCCAGCCGCGCGGATTGGCGACAAAGACCTGCACGGTCTCCGCCTTCAGCTCACGGGCGTACGACAGCCCCACCGAGTGCAGCCCGCCGGCCACGGGAACATGCCCGCCCACGGGATTGCGCGAGCGACCGGGCGGCAGGACAGAACCGGACTGCTGACTCATCACCCGTTCACCCTGCCACGCCACCCCACCCCCACAAAAACGCCGCCTCCACCACCGACGAGGACGGGGCGGCACTGGTACGAGCAGCGGGACGGCGGTTCCCGTGCCCACGACGTGCGCCCCGCCGCTGGGTGATGGCGGCCAGGCAGCGGATCCGGCCGCTGGACGGCGGCTGCGGGTGGGGTCCCGATTCAGCCGCCGGACGGCAAGGGTGCGATCCGCGGGTCCGTCCGCGGGCTGGCGGTGCCGCCCGGCGCGCGCTCGGTCGCCGAAGCGTGGCCGGTGACGGGGTTCGGTTCAGTTGCCGGGTGGCGGGTCCCACCCGCCCGTGCCCACGACGCGCGCCCCGCCGCTGGGCGATGGCGGCCAGGCAGCGGATCCGGCCGCTGGACGGCGGCTGCGGGTGGGGTCCCGATTCAGCCGCCGGATGGCAAGGGTGCGATCCGCGGGTCCGTCCGCGGGATGGCGGTGCCGCCCGGCGCGCGCTCGGTCGCCGAAGCGTGGCCGGTGGCGGGGCCCCGTTCAGTCGCCGGGTGGCGGGTCCCACCCCGCCCGTGACCACGACGCGCGCCCCGCTTCCGGGCGCAGGTTCCGCTGTCGGCGGGCGACGGTGGCGGCCCCGGGCCTAGTCGCGGGGCGGCTGCGGATGGGGTCCTGATCCAGCCGCCGGATGGCAAGGGTGCGATCCGCGGGTCCGTCCGCGGGATGGCGGTGGCGCACGGCGCGCGCGGTCGCCGAACCGTGGGCGGGGGCGGTTCAGTTGCCGGGTGGCGGGTCCCGCCCGCCCGCGCTCACGACGCCCGCCCCGCCGCTGGGGGCGGTTAGCGGATGGTGATCGTTATTGTTGAGCCCTTGGGGGCCGTCTCGCCCGGGGTGACCGACTGCTTCTTCACCGTGTCGCCGAACAGGCCCAGCAGCCCGCGGTCCTCCGAGACCTTGAAGCCGGAGGCTTCCAGCAGCTTGGTCGCGTCGCCGACACTCGCCCCGACCACATCCGGCACCTCGACCATCTCCGGGCCCTTGGACAGCGTCAGCCGCACCGTGTCGCCCTCGGCCGCCTGACTGTCACCGGCCGGGGTCTGCCGGGCGACCTGGCCCTTGTCGAACTCGGAGTTCACCTGCTCCGTGGAGATCTCCACCTTGAGCCCGGCGTCCTCCAGCTCCTGCCGTGCGCTGTCCAGGTCCTCACCGGTGACGTCCGGCACGTCGATCGGGCTGCCCTTGCTGACGGTGAGCGCGATCGCCGACCCCGCGTGCCGCTCGGTGCCGGCCGCCGGTTCGGTGCCGATCACCGCGTCCTTGGGCACGCTGTCACTGAACGCACGCGTGACCATGCCGGGCTCCAGTCCGCCCTTCTTGAGCAGCGCCTTCGCGTCGGCCAGCCCGCGGCCCGCCAGATCGGGCACCTTCACGGTCTCCGGGCCGTCGGAGATGGTCAGCGTCACCGAGTCGTTGTTGCGTATGCGGGCACCGGCCCGGGGATCGGTGCTGATGACCGTGCCGCGCCGCACCGTGTCGCTGTAGGCGTGCTCGACCCCCTTGACGTCGAGCCCGGCCTCCTTGAGCCGCTCCCGCGCCTGCGCCTCGGTCTTCGCCAGCAGCGGCGGCACCTTCGTGAACTGCCCGGAGTTGATGTACCAGACGCCGGCCCCGACACCGAAGACCACCAGCACGGCGACGACGAGCGTGATCAGTCCCCGCCCGGGCCGGACGGACCGCCGCCGGGGCGGCACGCCCGGGGACTCGAACCGGGTCGTCCGGTTGTCGCCCGCACCTAGGTCGTCGTCCTCGTTCACCGGCAGCAGCCGGGGCACCGTCAGCGAGCGCGGTATCACGCTCGTACGGTCCTCGGCGATGTCGTGCTCCGCGGAGAGCGCCTGCGGCGGCACCGCGTCCAGCTGATCGTCGGTGAGCCCCGCACGGGACTCCCGCACCTGGGCCAGCAGCGCCACGGCGTCCTGCGGCCGGACCGCGGGGGTACGGGCGGTGGCCGCGGCGACCAGCCCGTCCAGCGCGTACGGCAGCCCGGACACGGTGGCCGAGGGCGGCGGCACGTCCTCGTGGAGGTGCTTGTAGAGAACCACCGCGGGGGAGTCCCCGTCGTGCGGCTTCTGTCCGGTCAGCATCTCGTAGAGGACCACACCGCACGCGTACACGTCGACGCGTGGATCCGCGGTCCCGTTCTCTATCTGCTCCGGCGCGAGGTACGCGACGGTGCCCAGCACGGCCCCCGTCGTACTGGTCACCGTGTCGACCGACCGCACCAGTCCGAAGTCCGCGACCTTGACCCGCCCGTCGTCCCCTATGAGCACGTTCTCGGGCTTCATGTCCCGGTGCACGAACCCGGCGCGGTGCGCGGCGCCGAGCGCGGCCAGCACCGGCTCCAGGATGTCCAGCGCGGCCCGCGGCGGGAGCGCGCCCCGCTCCCGCAGCACGTCGCGCAGGGTGCACCCGGCGATGTACTCCATGGCGAGGTAGACGTACGACCCGTCCGTGCCCTGGTCGAACACCTGGACGACATTGGGGTGGGCGAGCCGGGCCACCGACTTCGCCTCCCGGATGAACCGTTCCACGAACGATCCGTCGGCGGCCAGCGCCGGATGCATCACCTTGAGCGCGAGGATCCGGTCCAGGCGGGTGTCCAGGGCCCGGTAGACCGTGGCCATCCCGCCGACCGCGATCCGGGCGTCGACGCGATAACGGCCGTCGAGCACCTGCCCGACGAGAGGGTCCTGAAGGGTCGTATCCACGCTGCCGATTTTACGATCCGGGACCGACAGCCCCCCGTCTCCACCGCCACAACAGCCCGACTGCAGCCGACCTGTGACGCATCCCACCCCCCACCCGAACCCGCACCCGCCGACGGCGCCCCGCCCCCACAGGCGACGTTCACCACGCAGCCGACAGTAAACAGGCGGTGCGCGGGTGGGAGAACACCCCCCAGACCCACCCCGCTCAGAACGCAGGCCGCTCCGGATCGAACACGGCCAAGCCCTCCGCAGGAGACGACGCCTCGGCGAAGTGTCGCAGTGGAATCCGCCCCGCCAGCCGGGCCAGCCGCCCCGCCTCCACGGCATGCCGCATCGCCGCGGCCATCCGCTCCGGCTGCTGCGCCCGCGTGACGGCCGACGCCAGCATCACCCCCGCGCACCCCAGCTCCATCGCCAGCGCCACATCCGACGCCGTACCGGCTCCCGCGTCCAGGATCACCGGTACGCGCGCGTGCTCCACGATCAGCCGGAAGTTGTGCGGGTTGCGGATCCCGAGCCCCGAACCGATCGGCGAGCCGAGCGGCATCACGGCCGCGCACCCCACGTCCTCCAGCTTCCGCGCCAGCACGGGGTCGTCGTTCGTGTACGGCAGCACCGTGAACCCGTCGTCGACCAGGGTCTCCGCCGCGTCCAGCAACTCGATCGGATCCGGCAGCAGCGTCCGCTCGTCGGCGATCACCTCCAGCTTGATCAGATCGGTCCCGAGCGCCTCGCGGGCCAGCCGCGCGGTCAGCACCGCCTCACCCGCCGTGAAACAGCCCGCGGTGTTCGGCAGCACCCGGATGCCGAGCCGCTCCAGCACCGAGAGCACGGATCCGTGCACATCGGGGTTGACCCGGCGCATCGCCACGGTCGTCAGCTCCGTGCCGGAGGCGACCAGCGCCCGCTCCAGCACGTCCAGGCTGGGCGCGCCGCCCGTACCCATGATCAAGCGGGACGTGAAGGACGTACCGCCGAGGACGAAGGGATCGTCGGCCATGGCTCAGCCTCCTTGGACGGCGGTGAGGACTTCGACGCGGTCGCCGTCGCGGAGGGCGGTGGCCGGCCACTGCGCGCGCGGGACGACGGTTTCGTTGAGTGCCGCGGCCACCCCGCCGGGCGCCGAGGTGAGGGTCTGCACGACGGTGTCGAGAGCCGTGCCGGGCGTGATCTCCCGGCGCTCCCCGTTGACAGAGATGATCATGCGGGCTGCTCCGTGCGGTGGGTGGCGCCGAAGCGCGCGGGCGTGAACGGACGAGCTTCCTCGGGGAGGTCCCCGGTGGCCAGGGCGTGTGCCATGACGTCCCCGGTGACGGGGGTGAGCAGCACGCCGTTGCGGTAGTGCCCGGTGGCCATGAGCAGCCCGTCGAGCGCGGTCGGGCCGAGCAGCGGCGCATTGTCCGGGGACCCGGGCCGCAACCCGGCCCGGGTCTCGGTCAGCGGCAGTTCGGTGATCCCCGGGACCAGCTCGTGCGCGTCCCGCAGCAGCTCGTACACGCCGCCCGCGGTCACCGTCGTGTCCCAGCCCAGCTCCTCGCTGGTCGCCCCGACCACCAGCTCGCCGTTCTCCCGCGGCACCAGGTAGACCTGGCTGCCCCGCACCACGGCCCGCACGGTGCGGCTCAGGAACGGCGCGTACCGCGCGGGCACGGTCAGCCGCAGCACCTGCCCCTTCACCGGCCGCACCGGTGGCAGCACGTCCCGCGGCAGGCCCGCCAGCCGTCCGCTCAGGCTGCCGGCCGCGAGCACCACCTGGCCCGCGCCCAGCTCGGTGCCGTCCGCGGTGGCCACCCCGACGGCCCGGTCCCGCAGCACCGTGCAGCGCTCCGCCCACGCGCGGTGCAGCACCACGCCTGTCCGCTCGCACGCCGCGAGCAGCGCCGCCGCGAGCCGCCGCGGGTCGATCTGGTGGTCGCCGTCCACCCGCAGCCCGCCCCGCACGCCCGGCGCGAGCAGCGGCTCCAGGCGGCGGCACTCCCGGCCGGACAGCCACTCGGACTCCAGCCCCGAGCGCTGCTGCAACGCGTGCAGGTCGCGCAGGTGCGTCCGGTCGTCGGCGTCCAGTGCGACGGCGAGCGTGCCGCACCGGCGGTAGCCGAGGTCGAGGCCGGTCAGCTCGGTCAGCTCGGCCGCGAACTCCGGATAGCGGCGGGCCGAGGCCAGATTCAGGCCGAGCAGCGTCTGCTCGCCGTGGTGCAGTTCGCTGACCGCGGCCAGCATCCCGGCCGCGACCTGCGCGGCCCCGCCGCCCGGCGCGGGGTCCACGACGGCCGTGGCGAACCCGCGCTGCGCGGCCCGCCAGGCCGTGACCAGGCCGATGATTCCGCCCCCGATGACGAGAACGTCCGACGTACGTGACGACATGGGCGTCCAGCCCCTCCCTTCGCCGGCATGACCCGGATCAGGTTCGTACGGTCGGAGGCCGCCAGCCTCCCTCTCAGCCCGGTGCGTCCAGGCTCCCGCGAGTGCTTGTACGGTGGCCACCCTAGCCCGCCGCCGTCCGCCTCAGTAAGGGAGCCTCCGTTCATGGCCCGCTCGCTCGACGGTCTCGTGCTCGCCCCCGTCGCCGACCAGGCCCCGGGCCAGGTGGGTACCGGCACCCGGTTCACGTACCACGAGAGGGACGGCCGAGTCTGGGCCGAGTACGCCGGCGGCGACATCGTGCGCGGGTATCTCGTCGGCACCCGGCGCGGCGACCGGCTGGACTTCCGGTACGTACAGCTCAAGCACGACGGCAGCACCTCCTCCGGGCACTGCGAGTCGACCGTCGGCGAACTGCCCGACGGCCGGGTGCGGCTGACGGAGACCTGGGCGTGGGAGTCGCAGCCGGGCAGCGGGACGAGCGTGGTCGAGCAGCTCGCGGAGCCCCCGGCCGCGGCGGGCGGTCCCGTTGTGCAGCAGGTCACCCAGCACGCCCCCTGACCGACGAATCGACACGTGACTATGGTGATCACGTGAGCCAGCAGACGCAGCGACGGAGCACGTCACAGGGGCGGCGCGTGGTCGTCGTCGGCGCGGGCATGGCCGGGGTGCAGACCGCGGTCGCCCTGCGGGAACAGGGGTTCAGGGGCACGATCACCCTGGTCGGCGCGGAACCCCACCGGCCGTACGACCGTCCACCGCTGTCCAAGGCCGTGCTGCTCGGCAAGGCCGAGGGCTCCGCCTTCGAGGTCGACTTCGAGTCGCTCGGCATCGCCCTCGACCTGGGCCGCGAGGCGCTCGGCGTACGCCCCGCGGAACACGAGCTGGACACCGCGGCCGGACCCGTGCCGTACGACGTCCTGGTCCTCGCCACCGGCGCCGAACCGATCCGGCTGCCCGGCACGGAGGGTGTGCCCGGTGTGCATCTGCTGCGCACCCTGGACGACGCCCAGCGGCTGCGCCCGGTGCTCGCCCGGCAGCACGACATCGTGGTCGTCGGCGCGGGCTGGATCGGCGCCGAGTTCGCCACCGCGGCCCGCGAGGCGGGCTGCGCGGTCACGGTCGTCGAGGCCGCCGACCGGCCGCTCGCGGGCGCGCTCCCGGCCGAGGTCGCGGCACCCATGACCGCCTGGTACGCGGACAGCGGCGCCGAACTGCGCACCCACGCGCGCGTGGCGAGCGTCGAGCCCGGCGCGGTGGTGCTCGCCGACGGCTCGCGGCTGCCCGCGGGCGCCGTCGTGGTCGGCATCGGCGCGCGCCCCGCCACCGGCTGGCTGGCGGGCTCCGGCATCGAGCTGGGCGCCGACCGGGAGGTCGTGGCCGACGCGTACCTGCGCGCCTCCGTGCCGGACGTGTACGCGGTCGGCGACTGCGCCTCCTTCCCCTCCGCCCGGTACGGCGAGCGGCTGCTCGTGCACCACTGGGACAACGCACTCCAGGGGCCGCGTACGGTCGCCGCGAACATCATCGGCGACACCCCGACCGGCTACGACCCGGTGCCGTACTTCTGGTCCGAGCAGTTCGGCCGCTTCGTGCAGTACGTCGGCCACCACCCGGCGGCCGACACACTGCTGTGGCGCGGCGACCCCCTGGGGCCCGCGTGGACCGTCTGCTGGCTGCGCGCGGACCGGCTGGTCGCTCTGCTGGCCGTGGGCCGCCCGCGTGACCTTGCGCAGGGGCGGCGGCTGATCGAGGCGGGCACGCCGATGGCTCCGGAGCTGCTCGCAGACCCGGCGCGGCCCCTCAAGGAGGCTCTCGCGTGACGCGCGGGAACCCCAGGTCGGACGGGTCCGGCTTCCGACTGTCAGTCCGGGATGGCACGCTGTTTCCGTGACCGAGATTGACGCAAAGATCGATGCTCTCGTGCCCGCCTGGCTCACCCTCCCCGACATCGCCGAGCAGTTCGGCGTCGAGGTGACACGTGTGCGGCAGCTGGTCAAGGAGGGCCAGCTCATCGCCGTACGCCGTGGCGAGAACCGCGCGCTGCACGTTCCCGCCGCCTTCATCGACGGGGACAAGGTCGTCAAGGGCCTGTCCGGAACCCTGACGCTGCTGCGGGACGACGGCTTCACGGACGAAGAGATGCTGGAGTGGCTGTTCACCCCCGACCCGACCCTGCCCGGCACCCCGGCGCAGGCCCTCGGTGAGAACCGCGGCACGGAGGTGAAGCGCCGCGCCCAGGCGCTCGCCGTCTGATCCGAACGACCCTGGCGTACGGGCCGTGGCCCCCGGACGGGCCACGGCCGGGGCCGACCACGGCCGCCGGCCGGCCCGGGCGTGGCTCGCCCGGCCCCGTGGAAGGGGCGTCCTCCCGTGCTGTCCGCAACTCCGCGATCCACCCGGTCGGCGCCCCTTCCGCGGTCCGTACGTCACCGACACCGGACCACTACGCTCCCCGTGGCCCACACAACGCACCCGCACCACCGACAACCGCACCACCGCACCATCGACACCCGCACCCGCACCCGCACCACCGACACCGGGGGACGCACCGCATGTCCGACACGTCTGACACCGAGACCGACGCCGACACCGCCGCCCGCGCGGCCCGGGCCCGGCTCGCCGACGCCAGGCTCTACCTGTGCACGGACGCCCGCAAGCGCCAGGGCGACCTCGCCGAGTTCCTGGACGCGGTCCTGGACGCGGGCGTCGACATCGTGCAGCTGCGCGACAAGGGCATGGAGGCGGCCGAGGAACTGGCGCACCTGGAGGTGTTCGCCGACGCCTGCGCCCGGCACGGCAAGCTGCTCGCGGTCAACGACCGCGCGGACGTCGCCCATGCCGCCCGCTCCGCCGTGCTCCACCTCGGACAGGGCGACCTCCCGGTGCCCGCGGCCCGCGCCGTCCTCGGCGCCGACGTGCTCATAGGCCGCTCCACGCACGCCCCGGCGGAGGCCGCCGCCGCGGCCGTCCAGGACGGTGTGGACTACTTCTGCACCGGCCCGTGCTGGCCCACCCCCACCAAGCCCGGCCGGCCCGCGCCCGGACCGGACCTGGTCCGGTACACGGCCGCGCTGGGCACCGGCCGGCCCTGGTTCGCCATCGGCGGCATCGACCTGGGCAACCTCGACGAGGTGCTCGACGCCGGCGCCCGCCGGGTGGTCGTCGTCCGCGCGATCACCGAGGCCGACGACCCGGGAGCGGCGGCGGCCGAGTTCACCGAGCGGCTGCGGGTGGCCTGACGGCCTTGTCCAAGGAGTGGACAAGAACTCGACAAAACTCGAAAAATGGGGCAAATTTCCGGCGCTCGGTTGGGGGACCGGCCGCCCCTGGCTAACCTGCGGGTATGGCCCTCGGAACCGCATCCACCAGGACCGACCGCGCACGCACCGTGCGTGACATCCTGCGCGCCGGCAAGACGACGTACTCGTTCGAGTTCTACGCGCCGAAGACGCCCAAGGGTGAGCGGAGCCTGTGGAACGCGCTGCGCAGGGTCGAGGCGGTGGCTCCCGACTTCGTCTCGGTGACCTACGGCGCAGGCGGCTCCACCCGCGCGACCACGGTCAAGGAGACCCAGCAGATCGTCGTCGACACCACGCTGACGCCGGTCGCCCACCTCACCGCCGTCAACCACTCCATCGCCGAACTCCGCAACATCATCGGCCAGTACGCGGACGCCGGGATCCGCAACATGCTCGCCGTCCGCGGCGACCCGCCCGGCGACCCGATGGGCGCGTGGGTGCCGCACCCCCAGGGCCTGACCTACGCGGCCGAACTCGTCGCACTCATCAAGGAGTCGGGCGACTTCTGCGTGGGGGTCGCCGCCTTCCCGGAGATGCATCCGCGCTCCAGGGACTGGGACACGGACGTCGCGCACTTCGTCGACAAGTGCCGTGCGGGCGCCGACTACGCCATCACGCAGATGTTCTTCGAGCCGGAGTCCTATCTGCGGCTGCGTGACCGGGTCGCGGCAGCCGGCTGCGAGACCCCGGTCATCCCCGAGATCCTGCCGGTCACAAGCCTGCGGATGCTGGAGCGGCTGCCCCAGCTCAGCAACGCCCGGTTCCCGGAGGCCCTGAAAGAGCGGATCCTCACAGCGAAGGACGATCCGGCGGCGGTACGCTCCATTGGCATCGAGTTCGCCACGGAGTTCTGCGCGCGGCTGCTGGCCGAGGGAGTGCCCGGACTGCACTTCATCACGCTCAACAACTCCACGGCGCCGCTGGAAATCTACGAGAACCTGGGCCTGCACCATCCCCCGCGGGCCTAGACCGGCCATACCGGCATACGACACACTGCGTAACGGTCACTGGGAGAGGGGCGTACATGGGCTGGACGGTCCTCTACATCGCGTTCGGCATCGTCGCGCTGTGGTTGCTCGGCGAGGTGCTGTTGCAGTACAAGGCGCGGCTGCGCTGGCGACTGCTCGCGTTCGTCGGCTTCCTCGGCGTCGTGCTCGGCGTGCTGATCTCCAACGTCGTCGTCATCGGCCTGGGCGCGGTGGCCTTCGCGGTCGGCCAGACCTATGTGACCCTGTCGTTCCGCCGCGGCTTCGCCGAAGGCTGGACGGTCAGCCGCCGGGGCGAGGGCGGCAGAAAACGCCGGGGCGACGAGCCGGACCACGACGAGCCCACACCCGAGGTCCCGGATCCGGAGGCGGCGCGGTCCGGCCACGGCCGGGACGACGACGGCTACGGGCAGGACGGCGGCTACGGCCGCGACGGCGTCCCGTACGGCCGGGACGACGGCTACGACCGTGACGACGTGTTCGCGCCGAACGCGCGCGCGGCCGAGCCCACCGCCGTCTACGAGCCGCAGCCCCTGCCGGACGAAACCGGCTCCTACGGCATATACAGCGACGCCGCCCACACGGCAGCCGCCCAGCACCAGGACCCGTCCTACGCGACGGCCGCCCAGGGCACCGACCAGGGCTACGCCTACGACTACTCCGGCTACGGCCAGCAGCAGTACGGCTACGACACCAACGGCCAGCAGCAGTACGCCAACTACTCCGACCCGTACGTCGGCGCCCAGAGCTACGGCGACGCCTCCTACGACCACGGGTACGGCGGCCAGCAGTACGGCCAGGGCCAACAGGCGTACGGCCAGGACCAGTACGGCACCGGCGGGTACGGCGAGACCCCGGCCGGCGGCGTCTGGGTCCCGCAGCAGCGCACCGACGAGGTCTACGGCGGCGAACTCCCGCAGGAACAGCCCTACCCGTACCAGAACAACCAGCAGCAGAACAACGGGCAGCAGCAGGGCAACGGCAACGGATACGACGAGCACTACCGCTTCTGAGACGCCGCCCCCGCGACGCCGGCGCCCACCGCGAGCCCCCGGCTCACCGCGCGCCGAGCCACGAGCTCACTGCGAGCCCCGGAAGTCCGGCCCCTCCACGATCAGCCCGGCGACCAGCGCGCCCGACATCCCCGCGTGCGGCAGCCCACCCCCCGGATGCGACCAGCCGCCGACCCCGAACAGGCCCGGTATCGCCGTGCTGTTGGACGGATGCAGGGTTCCCTCGGCCCCGGCCAGCGACGGCGGGGGAACGGCCCCGCCCACGGCCCCCGTCTCCCGCTCGGTGTGCACCGGCGTGCGCACCTCGCGCCACAGCACGCGCTCCCGCAGCCCCGGCACCGCCCGCTCGGCGGCGGCGGCCATCCGGTCCGCGAAGGCGTCGGCGGCGCCCGGCGCGCTCCAGTCGTACCCCGCCGCGGACGGCACCGTCGCCGTCACCACCATGGACTCGTGCGCCGCGTCGGGGCGCAGAGCGGGGTCGTCCGGCCGGTCGATACGGACCGTGGGCCGCTCGGGCGTCCCCGCCGCCGTGAACAGGTCCAACTCGGCCGTCGCGTCCGGGGAGTGCACCACCGTGCGGTGCGCCGCCCCCGGCTCCCGGCCGCCGCGCAGCGCGAGGCACACCACGACCCGGCCCGGGAACAGCTCCTCGGCGGTCGGCTCCACGGCGCCCGGCCCGTACGGCTCGCGGCCGGGCAGCAGGCCGCGCAGCCGCCAGGGGCCCGTGCCGACCACCGTGTCCGCCTCGGCCACCCTCCCGTCCGCCAACTCCACCCCCGCCGCGCGGCCGTCCTTCTCCAGGACCCCGGTGACCTCGGCCCCGAAGACGAACTCGACCCTGCGCCGCATGCACCGCTCGTACACCGCGCGTGCCAACTCCCGTATGCCGCCGTCGACGTACCAGACACCGAAGGCGTGCTCCATGTACGGCAGCACGGCCGCGCTCGCCGGCGCGGTCCCCGGGTCCAGGCCGTACCCGAGCGCGTGACCCGCCAGCAGGGCGGCGAGCCGCGGGTCCCGCAGCTCCCACGCGCCGATCTCGGCGAGCGTCGCGGCCCGGCGGGTGCGCAGCAGCCGCTTGTGGGGGACCGCCGGATAGGGCTCGCGTCCGGCCAGCACCGCCCAGTTCGGCCACAGCGGTTCCTCCAGCAGGGGCCGGCGGGTGCGGTCCCAGGCCTCGCGGGCGCGCACCAGGAAGTCGCCCCAGCGCTGCCCGGCACCGGATCCCAGGGCCTCGTCCAGGGCCGCGACGACACCCGCGCGCGAGGCGTTCGGCAGCGACACCTCCGTGCCGTCCGCGAACACGTGCCGGGACGACGGGTCGACCTGGGTGAGCCGGACGCAGTCCTCCAGCGGCTCCTTGCCGGTCTTGAGGAACAGATCGCGCCAGACCGCGGGCAGCGGCAGCACCCCCGGGCCGGTGTCGAAGCCGAAGCCGTCCCGCTCGAAACGGCGCACCGCTCCGCCGTACGTCTCCGTGCGCTCGTACACCACCACCCGGTGGCCCGCGACGGCCAGCCGGGCGGCGGCCGCCATCGCGCCCATCCCGGCGCCGATCACTGCAATCCGTGCCATGCCTGCGACTTTATCGACCGCCACCGACAGCCGGGGCCGCGGGCGGTCAGTACGGACACGGACGCGATCGTCACCAGGGGACGGCGCCGCGCCCTGCGCATGAGCGCGGACGGCTGAGTACGGGTACCTAGGCGGTGAGATGAGTACGCGCGCGGATGGGTTCCGGCCTGCGGGAACGAGAGAGTGGAGGCACGGCAGGGGAACAGGGACCGGCACCGCCGACACGGGGCGGCGGAACGGTGACCGCCCCGAGCCGCTCCTTCCGCCGACTCGTCGGCGGAAGCGAGGACACGGGGGAACCGGGGGAACCGGGGGAAGACCGCAACGGGGGTTCCCACGGGGGAGATCACGGGGGAAATACGGGGGAGCACGGGAAAGCGCCGGTTCGAGGTGGCCCGCGGGGGACGCGGCCACGGCGGACCGGCGCTTTCCGTCATCCCCTGCCGCTCACCCGGCCCTGCAGCAGCCGGGACAGGGCGGCGTGGACGTCGTCCAGGGAGCGTTCCGACTGGAACGACTTCCAGTCGAGCGCCGCCACCAGCACCATGCCGACCAGCGCCGCCGCCGTCAGCGGCACATCGATCTCCTCGCTGAACTCGCCGCCCGCCATGCCCGCGCGCAGCACGCCCTCGACGACCGCGACCGCCTCCTGCCGCACCACCAGCAGGGTGGACTGCCAGGCGCGGTTGGTGCGCCACAGCTCGGCCACGTACAGCTGCGTGAAGGCCGGGTAGCGGTCGATGAAGACGAGACCGGAGCGGATCATCGCGTCCAGGGCGTCCACCGTGCTGCCGCCCTCGCGCGCCGTCCGCTCGGCCGCCTCCCGGAGTGAGGCGGTGAGCAGGCCCACGCCGTGCCGCAGCAACTCCTCGAAGAGGACCGACTTGCTCGCGAAGTTGTAGTAGACCGTGCCCTTCGCGACCCCGGCGCGCTCGGCGATCGCGTCCACCGTCGTGGCGGAGAAGCCCTGCTCGGCGATGAGCGTGACGGCCGCCTCGTAGAGCCGCTGCCGGGTGGCCTCGCGGCGTGTGCTGCCGCCGGGCGCGGCACTGCTGCTTTCCATGGCCCTGATTCTCACAGCAACGGGCTGCCCGGCGGGCCCGGACCGGGGCCGCCGCCCGCCGACGTCGGCCGGAGCCTCGGCAGCGTGCGCCGACTGGTCGGCCCACCAGCCGACCCGAACTGTCGATCGAAGCAAAAGACCAGGTCAGAACGGATTGTCAGTGGCATACCGCACGATGGGCCCATACGGCACCTCGTATCGGGTGTGCCGTCACACAGACGACAGGAGGTTCGTCATGGCCAGCTCGTCCGCAGCAGCCGCCCACCGGCGCCGCGCCACCGGCCCTGCCCCCTCACTGACCGGCCCGGCGGGCGACGTGCACCCCGTGCTCCGCCGGGCCACGGCCCCGCCCGCCGCCCTCGACCTGCTCGCCCAGGCCCGTGCCGGACTCGACGAGGCCGCCGTCCTCGAAACCCCCAACGAGCGCTATGCCACGGCCCACCTCGCCGCCCTGCGCACCGCCGCCGCCGTCCTCGCCGCCCGGGCGCGCCCGGAACCCACCGCCCGGCGCCGGGCGCGGATCCGGAGCGCCTGGGAGGTGCTCCCCGAGATCGCACCCGAACTCACCGAGTGGAGCGCCCTGTTCGCCTCCGGCGCGGCCCGCCGCGCCCGGGCCGAGGCGGGCATCCGGGACGCGGCGAGCCGCCGGGACGCCGACGATCTGATACGCGACGTGGCGATGTTCCTCCGGATCGTGGAGCGGATGCTGGTGCTCCAGCCGGTCCTGCCGCGGCCCCGTCAGGACCCCGCCGAACCGGCCGCCCGCGCCGACGGCACGGGCCTGACGGAAAGGGGCATACCGGACGCGGGCTGAGCCGACCCGAGAACCGCCGGGCCGCGACCGGGCCGCGCGGACGCCGGGCCCTCCCGGCCCGTCGCACGGGACGCGCAGGGCCGCGCGCCCCCGCGATGACCAGGTACGGCGGCAAAGGCAATAGGGTGGACAACGCCTGAAGCCTTCCCTCCTCCCGCGCCCCGGGCGGGGGAGGGACCCCGTTCGCGCCGCCGGGCAACAGGTGGTGCCGCGCCGAGGAGTCAACTGCCGTGTCGGACCCGATGCGACCCCGCGCCTCTCTCCGTACCGCCGTGGTCTGGGAGGTACTCCAGGACGCCCTCGACCGCCGGGTCAAGGCCACGGGTCGGGACTCGCTGGACGTCCTCGACACCGGGGGCGGCAGCGGCAACTTCGCGGTGCCCGTCGCCCGCCTCGGGCATCGCGTCACCGTCGTCGACCCGAGCCCCAACGCGCTGTTCGCGCTGGAGCGCCGGACCGCCGAGGCCGGGGTCGCCGACCGGGTGCGGGGCGTCCAGGGCGACGTCCGCGGCCTCTTCGACGTCGTGGCGCGCGGCGGCTTCGACGCGGTGCTGTGCCACGGCGTCCTGGAGTACGTCGACGACCCCGCCGAGGGTGTCCGCAACGTGGTGGCCGCCCTGCGCCCCGAGGGCGTCCTCAGCCTGCTCGCGGCCGGGCTCGGCGGTGCCGTGCTCGCCCGCGCCCTGGCCGGCCACTTCACGGAGGCCAGGCAGGCACTCGCCGATCCCGACGGCCGCTGGGGCGCGGGCGATCCGGTGCCCCGGCGCTTCACCGCCGAGCAGCTCACCACGCTGGTCGAGGGCGCGGGCCTCACGGTCGGCGCCGTGCACGGCGTGCGGGTCTTCGCCGACCTGGTGCCCGGAGTCCTCGTCGACACCGAGCCCGGGGCCCTAGACGCCCTGCTGAAGCTGGAGGAGGCGGCGGCCGAGTTGCCGGCGTTCCACTCCGTGGCCACGCAGATCCACGTGCTCGGCGAGACACACGGGGCCGGTGAGGACTGAGTGACCTCCCGGGCCACACCGCTGATCAGGGCCGCGGCAGCACATGGAGTACGCCACAGGCCCCCCGATCGAGGGGTTTGCGCCGTATGATCGAAGGAGACCGCCCGGCATGACGGGTCGGCCGCTGGGGAATGGAAGCTTCAGCGAGCCGGGACGGGCATGGCGGGTTCCGGTTGGCCAAATGGCCTAGAGGGGCGGGTTTCACGGGGGCGATTCCCTGCCTATCCTGTAGGGACCCCCCGGGTCGCCCCGGCGACTGCACGATGAGGAGGACTCCGTGCCGCTCTCGGAGCACGAGCAGCGCATGCTCGAGCAAATGGAGCGAGCGCTGTACGCCGAAGATCCCAAGTTCGCGACAGCGCTTGAGGGAAACGGGCTGCGCACGTACACCCGACGACGGGCCTACCAGGCGGTCGCGGGTTTCCTCGTAGGTATCGCGCTCCTCATGGCCGGCATGGTCGCGCAGCAGATCTGGGTCAGCGTGGTGGGCTTCCTCGTCATGCTGGGCTGTGCGGTACTCGCCGTAACGGGCTGGCGCAAGGCCCCCAAGCCGGGCGAGCAGCCCGCCGCGGGTGCCCCGCACACGCGGCGTCAGACACGGCCGAAGCGCTCCATGATGGACCGTATCGAACAGCGCTGGCAGCGCCGCCGCGACGAGCAGGGCGGCCGCTAGGGAGCGCCACCGGGAGAACAGGGCCACACCGCATACATGACTGAGGGGTGACCACCCATGACGGGTGGTCACCCCTCAGTCATGCGGCCGGGGCGGCTCGCAGAGGCCCCTTCGAGCCCCCTTCCCCGGCCTCGCGTCAGCTCTCCTGGCCGGACGGCTTGCGCAGGGCGGGCCGTCGCGCCGCCACCCGCGCCCTGAGCGCCGCCGACCACGCCGACACCGCCCACAGCACGCGCACGGCCGAGCGCGGCGCGAACAGCGCGCGCAGCCGCGTACCCCGGCTGACCGTGCTGCCCAGCGCCCCGGTCACCCGGCGCACATCCTCCGCGAGGCCGGCCGTCGGCTGCGGCCGAGGCGCGTAGAGGACCTGTTCCAGGGCGTCCGCCACTCGGTGCACCGCGGCACCGGCCGCCGGGTCGAGATGCCCGAGCCGGACGATCCGGGCCGCCGCCCGGCGCGGTGTCTGCGACTCGTCCGGCAGGATCCCGAAGTCCCACGCGGTGTCGGTCAGCTCCTGCCAGGCCGCCAGCGTGTGGGCCGCCGCACCCTCCTCGGTACGGGCGTGCCCGCCCAGCCGTACGGCCCGCAGCCGCTTGCGCCACAGCAGTGGCGAGAACGGGAGGACCAGCACGACGAGCCCGCCCACGGCCCACAGCGCCGACTGCCACCACTTCGGGCCGTCACCGCCGCCGGTCACCACGGCCTGCGCCGACGGGCTGTCGCACGCCTCCAGCTTCCGCATCTGCGCCGTGCAGCTCTCGGTCGGCGACGCCGTGGCGGAGGGCGCCTCGGACGCCTGCTGCGAGGGACGCGTCACGTCCGGAAGGGAGGTGCCGGGCGTGTCCGACTGGGTGTACTCGGGCGCCGTGCCCCGGGTCGGGGTCGGCTCGAAACGGGTCCAGCCCACGCCCTCGAAGTACAGCTCGGGCCAGGCGTGCGCGTCCTTCAGGCCGACCGCCACCGTGCCGTCCGACTGTGTCGTGCCGGGCGCGAAGCCGACCGCGACCCGGGCCGGGATGCCCAGGGTGCGGGCCATCGCGGCCATCGCGAAGGAGAAGTGGACGCAGAAGCCCTGCTTCTTCTCCAGGAAGGTCGCTATCGCGTCGGCGCCCCGGCCGATCTGCACCTCGGTGTCGTACTGGAAGCCCCCGGTCACGGCGAAGTAGTCCTGGAGCTTGACCGCCTCCTCGTAGTGGCTCGTCGCCCCCTCGGTGACCTGCTCGGCCGTCTTCGCCACCACCGACGGCAGCGACTTCGGCACCTTGGTGTACTCGCGCCTGAGCGCCTCCGACGGCTCCGGTGCCGAGGCCAGCTGCTCCGCGGTCGGCTGCACGTCCAGGCTGGTCACCTCGTACACCGCACCGCGGGTGTTCTGGCCGTGGTCGCCGACCAGCGTCATGCCCACCGGCTCGTAGCGCCACTTGCCCGAGACCTGCACGCCGCTCGGCGGGTACGGCATCGGCAGCCAGTCCTGCGCGTACCAGTCGGCGGCCGTGACCCTCGTCCTGACCTCCGAGCGCCTGACGGCCTGGCTCAGCCCGGCCGGCGTGGGGAACCGGTCCGGTACGCCGATGATGTGCCGCTGGGACGGCTTCCAGGTGGTGCCGTCGAAGTCGTCCAGGGAGACGATCCGCAGATACAGGTTCGAGACGGTGTTCGAGCTGCTCTTCAGGGACAGGACCTGGCGGTCCTCGTCCACGTTCAGGCTGTCGCGCAGCGACACCAGGGGGTTGACCGCGGAGATGGTGCCGCCGTTGCCGTTGCCCGCGCCCACCCCGGTTCCGGTGCCGTCCAGGAGGCCGCCCCGCATCGCCGGCAGGGCCAGGGGCACCACCAGGGCGACGCCCAGAGCGACCATGCCGATGCGCCGGCCCGTGCGGACGGGCGCCACCGTTCCGCTCGCCGGCCCGTCGGGGGAACGCGCGGCGCCGCCGAAGACCCGGCCCCACTGGGAGAGCCGCTCCTGGCCCTCGGCGAGCAGCAGCATCAGATAGCCCGCGGCCGCGACCAGGAACCACAGCCAGTCGGTGCCGCCGTCGGACAGGCCCGCGGCGATCGAGTACAGGGCCAGCAGCGGCAGCCCGGCCGGGGCCGCGCTGCGGAAGGTCACCGCGAGGACGTCCACGATCAGCCCGATCACCAGGACACCGCCGACGAGCATCAGCCGGATGCCGTCGGACAGGGGCGCCGGGATCGCGAACCGGCTCACGTCGTCCGAGCCCTGCTGGAGCAGGTCGGCGAAGTAACGGAAGGTGTCCGGCCCGGGGACCAGCCCGAAAAGCGCGTGCTCCCGCGCGAAGACCAGGGTCAGCAGCATCAGGCTCACCAGGGCCTGGGCCGCCACGGTCAGCGACCGGGCCAGCGGCACCCGCCGGGTCACCGCGCCCACGGCCGCCTGCACCGTCACCAGGAGGCCCGCCTGGAGGATCCAGTTCACCGGGGAGACCAGCGGCAGCAGGGCGCACGCCGCCATCATCGTGGCCACGGCGGCGCCTATCGCCAGTCGGACCCGCCCGCTCATGCCGTCACCTTCCGCCCGCGCGCCAAACCACCGGACCACGGCGCCCGCACCACGGCCACGCCCGGACGTGTCCCGCCCAGCCGCGACCGTGCCGGCCGTGTCCGTGCCGGTCGCGTCCTGCCACCGTTCATGACCGTGCCTCCCCGCCGCTCAGCGCGGCCGCGCCCGTGCGCTCGTGGTCCGCCTGGCGCCACAGCTCGCCCAGTGAGGCGCCGCGCGGCACGCTCACGGTCGTCCAGCCCGCTTCCCGCAGCTGCCGCAGCCGGTCCGCCTGACCGTTCCCCGGTGCGGGCGCGTCCGCCGGTTCCCGCGCCCAGGCGTCCGGGTCCAGCAGGAAGGCGACGGCGCCGCCGCTGCGCCGGCGCATCTTGGCCACCATGGCGGCCTGCTCCTCGTCCAGCTCGCCGAGGAAGGCCACCAGCAGCCCCTCGGTGCCGCCGCGCAGCACGTCGTAGGCCCGGGACAGGCCCGCGCCGTCCGAGTGGTCGATCACGGCGAGGGTGTCCATCATCATCCCGGCCGAGTCCGCCGTCTCCTGGCTGGCGCCGGCGAACCCGTCGGTGCCCTCCCCGGGCACCGAACTGCCGGTGTCCGTCAACAGGCGTACGGAGAAGCCGCGTTCGAGCATGTGCACCAGCACGGATGCGGTGCCGGACACCGCCCACTCGAAGGCCGAGTCCGGGCCCGCGCCCGCAAAGGCGATGCCCCGGGTGTCCAGCAGCACCGTGCACCGGGAGCGCTGCGGCTGCTCCTCGCGGCGCACCATCAGCTCGCCGTAGCGCGCGGTGGAGCGCCAGTGGACACGGCGCAGATCGTCGCCGTACCGGTAGCCGCGCGGGATCACGTCGTCCTCGCCGGCCAGGGCCAGCGAGCGCTGCCGCCCGTCGCCGTACCCCTTCGCCTCGCCGCTGAAGCGCACCGGCGGCAGCGCCTCCACGCGCGGGATCACCGTCAGGGTGTCGTGCGTCGAGAAGGAGCGGGTCAGCTCGCACATCCCGAACGGGTCGGTCAGGCGCAGTTGCAGCGGACCGAGCGGATAGCGGCCCCGCAGGTCGGACCGGACCCGGTAGGACACCTCCCGGCGACCGCCAGGCTCCACCCGGTCGAGCACGAAGCGGGGCCGCGGCCCGAGCACGTACGGCACCCGGTCCTGGAGCATCAGCAGGCCCGTGGGCAGCCGCGAGACGTTGTCCATGCGCAGATGGACCCGGGCCTCGCCGGCCGCGGGCACCCGCGAGGGGGAGAGCCGGCGGCTGCCCGCCACCCGGTAGCGCGTGCGGTAGAGGACCGTCGCGCAGATGAGGGGCAGCGCGGCCAGCAGCAGCCCGACCCGGAGCAGATCGCTCTGCCCCAGCACGTAGGCGCAGATGGCGGCGGCGACACCGGCCGCCAGGAACGAACGGCCGCGCGTGGTCAGCCCGGCCAGCGCCGTGCGGACACCGCCCTTGTCGTCGCGTTCGGTCTCCGGCTGCCCGGTCCCCCCGCCGCTCATCACAGCCTCCGGGGCGGCTGCTGGCCGTACGCGGTCGCACCCAGTCCGCCGAAGCCGCTCTGCTGCGGCGCGGCGGGCACCGGAGTGCGCTGCACGATCTCCTGGACCACCTGCTCCGACGTGCGCCGGTTGAGCTGGGCCTGGGCGGTGGGTAGCAGCCGGTGCGCCAGGACCGCCACGGCCAGGGCCTGGATGTCGTCCGGCAGCGCGTACTCCCGGCCGGCCAGGGCCGCGGCTGCCTTCGCCGCGCGCAGCAGATGCAGCGTCGCGCGCGGGGAGGCGCCGAGTCTCAGATCGGGGTGGGTGCGCGTGGCGGCGACCACGTCGACCGCGTAGCGCCGGACGGTCTCCGCGACGTGCACCCCGCGGACGGCCTCCACCAGCTTCACGATCTCGTGCGCGTGGGCCACCGGCTGGAGGTCCTCCAGGGGTGAGGCGCCGCCGTGCACGTCCAGCATCTGCAACTCGGCCTCGGCGCTGGGGTAACCGACGGAGACGCGGGCCATGAAGCGGTCGCGCTGGGCCTCCGGCAGCGGATACGTGCCCTCCATCTCGACCGGGTTCTGCGTGGCCACCACCATGAAGGGGCTGGGCAGTTCATAGGTCTGCCCGTCGATGGTGACCTGCCGCTCCTCCATCGACTCCAGCAGCGCGGACTGCGTCTTGGGCGAGGCCCGGTTGATCTCGTCGCCGATCACGATCTGCGCGAAGATCGCGCCCGGCTTGAACTCGAAGTCTCGGCGCTGCTGGTCCCAGATGGACACACCCGTGATGTCCGACGGCAGCAGGTCGGGCGTGAACTGGATACGGCGCACCGTGCAGTCGATGGACCGCGCCAGCGCCTTGGCAAGCATCGTCTTGCCCACGCCGGGGACATCCTCGATCAGAAGATGCCCCTCGGCGAGCAGTACGGTCAGCGAAAGCCGTACGACCTCGGGCTTGCCCTCGATCACTCCTTCCACCGAACTGCGGACACGCTCCACAGTGGCGGTCAGATCAGTGAGGCTCGCTCGTTCGTCATAGGTCGTCACCCGGCCCTCCTCGGCCCGTTCTCACTCCGGGCCGTCGCTCTGCGCTGCGGACCGGCCCACCCCGAAACACGGACACCACGCGGGAATAGTTCCGCGTGACGTCACACCCCGCATTCTTGCTGCCGTTACCGATTCGTGTCACTCGCCTGTGGACAACTGCCGGCACTATGTCGGCCTTGCCGCCCTTTCGACCGGCCTTTTCGCCCTCGGACGTCGGGTGTCCCCGGGGCGGCCGGCCCGTTCAGGCGGGGTCGACCTCGCGCAGCAGGCCCGACCTGACGTCGAACACAAAGCCGCGCACGTCATCGGTGTGCACCAGGAACGGCGAGGTGCGCACCCGCTGCATGGACTGCCGTACGTCCTGGTCGACGTCCCGGAAGGACTCCACCGCCCAGGCGGGGCGCTGGCCGACCTCCATCTCCAGTTCGTGCCGGAACTCCTCGGTGAGGGACTCCAGGCCGCAGCCGGTGTGATGGATGAGGACGATACTGCGGGTGCCGAGGGCCCGCTGGCTGATCGTCAGGGAGCGGATCACGTCGTCGGTGACGACACCGCCCGCGTTGCGGATGGTGTGACAGTCGCCGAGCTCCAGGCCGAGCGCGGCGTGCAGGTCCAGCCGGGCGTCCATACAGGCCACGACCGCGACGTGCAGAACAGGGTGGGCGTCCATCCCGGGGTCGGTGAACGCGGCGGCGTACCGCCCATTGGCCTCCACGAGTCGGTCCGTCACGGTGCCCTTGCCCGTTATGGCGCCCTCGGACCCGGCGGGAACTGCTGCAGAAGTCGTCATACTCACGACGTTACTGGTCACCTGGCGAGCGGTCCTGCTATGAGCGGGACAAAGAACGTCATCATTGCTTGGTGTGAGTTAACCCACACGGAGGATAAAGCTGAGTCGTACGGGTGATTCTTCCCGGATTGCGACCCGGCCCGAGTGGGGTCCGCGACGCGCAGGCCGGTTGATTGACCGCGCGACACCGTGGACTAAAGTGACGCGAAGCGGGAGGCGAGTCTCTCCCCGCTGGACTGAATTCACCTGGAGACCCCGGCACGCGCGCGGACCGTCTCCCCACGTGCGCGGCGCGTACGTACGGCTCGGCCTCCTCCCGCTCCCGGCCGGCTGACGCTTCCGGCGCCGGCAGGCCTCCCCTTCACGAGCGGGCGGGGACCCGGCGGTGCGTGCGGCCCGCGCCGGATCTGAGAGGGCCCCTTGAGCCAGAGTCGACACGTCCCGGTGATGCTCCAGCGGTGCCTGGACCTGCTGGCACCCGCCCTGGAGCGGCCGGGATCCGTGGTCGTCGACTGCACCCTGGGCCTCGGCGGGCACAGCGAGGCGCTGCTCGCCCGGTTCCCGGAGGCCCGGCTCGTCGCCCTCGACCGCGACAAGGAGGCCCTGCGCCTGTCCACGCAGCGGCTCGCGCCCTTCGGTGAGCGGGCCACCCTCGTGCACGCCGTCTACGACGAGCTCCCCGACGTCCTGGCCCGGCTCGGCATCGCGCGCGTGCAGGGCGTCCTCTTCGACCTCGGCGTCTCCTCCATGCAGCTCGACGAGGCCGAGCGGGGCTTCGCCTACGCCCAGGACGCCCCCCTCGACATGCGCATGGACCAGTCGACCGGGACAAGCGCCGCCGAGGTCCTCAACACCTACCCGCCCGGCGAACTCGTCCGGATCCTGCGCGCCTACGGCGAGGAGAAGCAGGCCAAGCGGATCGTCGCCGCGATCGTCCGCGAGCGCGACAAGGAGCCCTTCAGCACCAGCGCGCGCCTGGTGGAGCTGATCCGGGACGCGCTGCCGCAGGCCGCCAAGCGCACCGGCGGCAACCCGGCCAAGCGCACCTTCCAGGCGCTGCGCATCGAGGTCAACGGCGAACTGGGTGTCCTGGAGCGGGCGGTACCAGCGGCGGTGAAGGCGCTCGCCGTGGGCGGCCGGATCGCCGTCCTGTCGTACCAGTCGCTGGAGGACCGCCTGGTCAAGCAGGTGTTCACGGCCGGTGCCACCGCCACCGCGCCGCCCGGGCTGCCGGTCGTGCCCGAGCGCTACCAGCCCCGGCTCAAGCTGCTCACGCGCGGTGCCGAACTTCCCACCGAGGAAGAGGTCGCCGAGAACCGCCGGGCGGCCCCGGCGCGGCTGCGCGGGGCCGAGCGCATCAGGGAGGACGCCGAGTGAGCGAGTCGGGTCCCCGGACGCACCGGAGGACATGTGGGTAGGAACCCCGAGCTGAAGGGCAGGGCCGCCCGGCTCGCCCGGCTCTTCCCGGCCGGCCGCGCCCGGGCGGCCCGCACCCCGTTCGTCTTCCTGGTGGTTCTGCTCCTCGGCGGCGGACTCATCGGTCTGCTCGTGCTGAACTCGGCGCTCAGCGAAGGCTCGTTCCGACTCGACGACCTGCAGAAGCGCACGAAGAGCCTCACCGACGAGGAGCAGGCCCTGCGGCGCGACATCGACGCCTACTCCGCGCCCGACGCCCTCCAGCGGCGGGCCCGTGAACTCGGCATGGTGCCCGGCGGCGACCCGGCCTTCCTCGGCCGCGACGGCACCGTCAAGGGCGTCCCCAGCCCCGCCGCCCGGCAGTCCGCGGTCCGCTCGCCCGCGCCGCGGCCACCGGAGGCGCTGACCACCGCCGGTGCCAGTGCGAGCCCGGCCGCCCCCGGCGCGAGCCCGGTCGTCCCGTACGCCGGTCCGGACTCCCCGCGCGTGAGCCCGTCCGGCCAGGCCGCGGCCCAGGCCACCCCGACGGCCGGTCCGACCGCCCCGGCGTCCCTCGCCTCGGCGCCGGCCGCGCCCTCCTCCGCCCCCCGGTCCGTCTCGACCCCGACCCCCGGCAGGTGACGGAAGTGTCCGACAGGGAACCGCCGCGCCGCCGCGTGCCCGGCCCCGCCAAGCCCGTACCGCCCCGGACCCGCGCGGACCGGGGCGACCCGCACCGCCCCCGGTCCGGCGATCCGCACCGAGCCCGGTCCGGCGAACCGCACCGCGGCGGGTCCGGCGGCCGGCGGCCGCCCGGCCCGGGGGCCCGCCCGGCCCGGCGTCCGATCCCGCCCCGGCCCGGCCCTTCGGCCCTCCGGCTGGGCAGCCCGCGCCCCCGCCTGCGCATGGTCAGCCTCGCCCTGACTCTCGTCCTGATCGCCTTCGTCGTCCGGCTGCTCCAGGTCCAGGCCGTCGACGCCAGCGCGTACGCCGCGAAGGCCGAGCAGAACCGCTACGTGGTGCACACCCTGACCGCCGAGCGCGGTGGGATCACCGACCGCAACGGCGTCTCCCTCGCCGTCAGCGAGGACGCGGACGACATCACGGCCGACCCGACGATGTTCACCCGCAAGCAGCTGGGCATCGACGACGGCCCCGAGCAGGCCGCCGCGCTCCTCGCGCCGATCCTCGGACAGGACCAGGCCGACCTGGTCCGCAAGCTGCGCCCGGCCAACAAGGAGCTGCGCTACGTCAAGCTCGCCGGCCGGCAGACCCCGCAGGTCTGGAAACAGATCAAGGACCTCAGACGCGCGCTCGCCACCAAGGCCCAGCAGGACAAGTCCACCGTCAACGTGCTCGCCGGGGTCTTCTCCGACCCGAGCAGTCAGCGCGTGTATCCCAACGGCGACCTGGCCGCCGGGATACTGGGCTGGGTCAACGCCGAGGGCAAGGGCGGCGGCGGCATCGAGCAGCAGCTGAACAAGCGGCTGGCCGGCAAGGACGGCAAGATCCGCTACGCCCAGTCCGGCGGCCGCCAGGTGCCCACCGCGGGCTCCACCGAGACCCCCGCGGTGCCCGGCTCCGACATCGAGCTGACCATCGACCGCGACATCCAGTGGGCCGCCCAGAACGCCATCACCAAGCAGGTCAAGAAGTCCAAGGCCGACCGCGGCTATGTGATCGTCCAGGACACCCGCACCGGCGAGATCCTCGCCATGGCCAACTCGCCCGGGTTCGACCCCAACGACCTGTCGAAGGCCGACGCGTCGCTGATGGGCAACGCGGCCCTCCAGGACGCCTACGAGCCCGGCTCCACCGCGAAGGTCATGTCGATGGCGGCGGTGCTGGAGGAGGACGCCGCCACCCCGCTCACCCACGTCGAGGTGCCCAACCGGCTGCACCGCGGCGACCGGCTCTTCCAGGACGACATCGACCACGAGACCTGGTACCTCACGCTCAACGGCGTGCTGGCCAAGTCCAGCAACATCGGCACCATCCTGGCCACCGGCCAGCTCGGCAAGACCCAGCCGGCGGCCAACCAGGTCCTCTACTCCTACCTGCGCAAGTTCGGCATCGGCAGCTACACCGGGCTCGGCTTCCCCGGTGAGACCAAGGGCATCCTGGCCGCGCCGGGCGACTGGTCGACGTCGCAGCAGTACACGATCCCTTTCGGCCAGGGCGTCTCCATCAACGCCCTGCAGGCCGCCTCCGTGTACTCGACGATCGCCAACGGCGGCGTCCGTATCGAGCCGACCCTGGTGCGCGGCGAGCGGGGGGCCGACGGGCGCTTCGCCCCGGCCCCGCAGCCCGAGAAGACCCGGGTGGTCAGCGCGAAGACGGCCAAGACCCTCGCCCAGATGCTGGAGTCCGTCGTCGACGACGAGCAGGGCACCGGCGCCAAGGCCCGCATCCCCGGATACCGGGTTGCGGGCAAGACTGGTACCGCCAACCGAGTGGATCCGGCCACCGGAAAGTACCGCGGCTATACCTCGTCGTTCGCCGGGTTCGCACCCGCGGACAACCCTCGGGTCACCGTCTACTGCGCGATCCAGAACGCGACCTCCGGCAGCTACTTCGGCGGCCAGATCTGCGGGCCCATCTACAAGGAGGTGATGGAGTTCGCGCTGAAGACCCTCCAGGTCCCGCCGACCGGTGCCAAGGCCGCCAATCTGCCCGTGACCTACAAGCCCTGATCAGCACTTCCGGGAACGACCACCAGGAACCAGCCCGTGACAACGAACACTCCCGACCCCGGGAACCACGCACCGCCCGCGACCTCGCTTCGCTCCGAGGCGGCCGCGCCCGGTACGCTCACCGCCGTGCCACACGCTGATCAGTCCCAAACCACCCAGAAGGGCGCATCCGTGACGTGTCCGGGGCCGCCACGACCGGTTCAGGTCGCCGCCACACCCCTGGCGGAGCTCGCCGATCAGCTGGGTGCCGCCGCGCCGGCCGGTACCGCCGAGGTCACGGGCATCACCCATGACTCGCGCGCCGTCCGCCCCGGCGACCTGTACGCCGCCCTGCCCGGTGCCCGCGTGCACGGTGCCGACTTCGTCACCCAGGCCGCCGGCCTCGGCTCGGTCGCCGTGCTGACCGACCCGGCGGGCGCCGAGCGCGCCGCCGCGACCGGCCTGCCGGTTCTGGTGGCCGACGACCCGCGCGCCCGGATGGGCGCGCTCGCGGCCACGATCTACGGCGACCCGGGCCGCGACCTGCTGCAGATCGGCATCACCGGCACCTCGGGCAAGACCACCACCGCCTACCTGGTCGAGGGCGGCCTGCGCACGGTCAGGTCCACCGGACTGATCGGCACGGTCGAGATGCGCATCGGCGACGAGCGCATCAAGTCCGAGCGCACCACCCCCGAAGCCACCGACCTGCAGGCCCTGTTCGCCGTCATGCGCGAACGCGGGGTCGAGGCGGTGGCCATGGAGGTCTCCAGCCATGCCCTGGTCCTCGGCCGGGTCGACGGCTGCGTCTTCGATGTCGCCGTCTTCACCAACCTCAGCCCGGAGCACATGGAGTTCCACTCCGACATGGAGGACTACTTCCGGGCCAAGGCACAGCTGTTCACGCCCGCGCGCAGCAGGCTCGGCGTGATCAACACCGACGACGCGTACGGCCGCAGGCTCGCCGCGGAGGCCGGCGTCCCGGTCGTCACCTACTCCGCCGAGGGTCACCCCGACGCGGACTGGCGCGCCGAGGACGTGCGGATCGGCCCCCTGGACTCGACGTTCACCGTGCTCGGCCCGCGGGGCGAGCGGATCGCCGCCAGGTCGCCGCTGCCCGGCCCGTTCAACGTGGCCAACACCCTCGCCGCCGTCGTCGCGCTCGCCGCCGCGGGCCTCGACCCGCAGGCCGCCGCCGACGGCGTCGCCGCCGTGCCGGGTGTGCCCGGCCGGCTGGAGCGCGTGGACGCCGGGCAGCCGTATCTCGCGGTCGTCGACTACGCCCACAAGACCGACGCCGTGGAATCGGTCCTCAAGGCCCTGCGGAAGGTCACCAAGGGCCGGCTGCACGTCGTCCTCGGCTGCGGCGGCGACCGCGACCGGACCAAGCGCGCCCCGATGGGCGCCGCCGCGGCCCGGCTCGCCGACACGGCCGTACTGACCTCCGACAACCCCCGCTCCGAGGATCCTCTGGCGATCCTCGCCACCATGCTCGAAGGCGCGGCGTCCGTGCCCGCCCACGAGCGCGGCGAGGTGTTGCTCTTCGAGGACCGGGCCGCCGCGATCGCCGCGGCGATCGGCCGGGCGCGGCCCGGGGACACCGTGCTGGTCGCGGGCAAGGGCCATGAGCAGGGCCAGGACATCGCCGGGGTGGTCCGTCCCTTCGACGACCGCCAGGTGCTTCGCGAAGCTATCCAGCAGACCCAGGGATGAACTTGTGATCGCCCTCTCCCTCGCCGAGATCGCAGCAGTCGTCGGCGGGCAGACGCACGACATACCGGATCCGTCCGTCCAGGTCACCGGGCCGGTCGTCCGGGACTCCCGCGAGGTGGAGCCCGGCAGCCTGTTCGCCGCCTTCGTCGGCGAGCACGTCGACGGCCATGACTTCGCGGCAGCGGTCGTCGAGGCGGGCGCGGTCGCCGTGCTGGCGTCGCGCCCCGTCGGCGTGCCCGCGATCGTCGTCGCGGACGTCCAGACCGCCCTCGGCGCCCTCGCCCGGCATGTCGTGGCCCGCCTCGGCGCCATCCTCGTGGCCCTCACCGGCTCGGCGGGCAAGACCAGCACGAAGGACCTTCTCGCGCAGGTGCTGCGCAACAAGGCGCCGACCGTGTTCACGCCAGGCTCCCTGAACAACGAGATCGGGCTGCCGCTGACCGCCCTGTCGGCCACCGAGGAGACGAAGTTCCTCGTGCTGGAGATGGGCGCCCGCGGGATCGGCCACATCCGCTACCTCACCGGCCTCACCCCGCCGAAGGTCGGCCTCGTCCTCAACGTCGGCACCGCCCACATCGGCGAGTTCGGCGGCCGGGAGCAGATCGCGCAGGCCAAGGGCGAGCTGGTGGAGGCGCTGCCGGCGGCCGCGGACGGCGGCACGGCGGTCCTCAACGCCGACGATCCCCTCGTACGGGCCATGGCCTCCCGTACGAAGGCGAAGGTGATCCTTTTCGGAGAGTCAGGCGAAGCGGACGTACGCGCCGAGAACGTGAGACTCACGGACAGCGGACAGCCCTCCTTCAGGCTTCACACACCCTCCGGTGCAAGCGATGTGACCATGCGCCTGTACGGTGAGCACCACGTGTCGAACGCGCTCGCCGCGGCCGCCGTCGCTCATGAGCTGGGCATGTCCGCGGAAGAGATCGCCATCGCACTCTCCGAGGCGGGCACCCTCTCCCGCTGGCGGATGGAGGTCACCGAGCGCCCGGACGGCGTGACCATCGTCAACGACGCCTACAACGCCAACCCCGAGTCCATGCGGGCCGCCCTGCGCGCGCTGGCAGCCATGGGCAAGGGGCGGCGGACGTGGGCGGTGCTCGGCAAGATGGCCGAGCTCGGGGACGAGGCGCTCGCCGAGCACGACGCGGTCGGGCGGCTCGCCGTCCGGCTCAACGTCAGCAAGCTCGTCGCGGTCGGGGGCAGGGAAGCGTCCTGGCTGCAACTGGGCGCATATAACGAGGGTTCGTGGGGTGAGGAGTCGGTGCACGTGTCCGACGCACAGGCGGCGGTCGACCTGGTGCGCAGCGAGTTGCGCCCAGGGGACGTCGTGCTCGTGAAGGCGTCCCGTTCGGTGGGTCTGGAGAGCGTCGCCACGGCGCTGCTGGAGACCGGCGCCGAGGGTGAGGTTGCCGCCCGATGATGAAGCAGATCCTGTTCGCAGGAGTCATTGGTCTCTTCCTGACCCTGATCGGCACCCCGCTGCTGATCAAGCTTCTCGCGCGCAAGGGCTACGGCCAGTACATCCGCGACGACGGCCCGCGTGAGCACGCGAGCAAGCGCGGTACGCCGACGATGGGCGGTATCGCCTTCATCCTGGCGACGGTCGCCGCGTACTTCCTGTCCAAGGTCATCACCGGCCAGGCGCCGACCTACTCGGGCCTGCTCGTGCTCGGTCTGATGGTCGGCATGGGCCTGGTCGGCTTCCTCGACGACTACATCAAGATCGTCAAGCGTCGCTCGCTGGGTCTGCGGGCGAAGGCGAAGATGGCGGGTCAGCTGCTCGGCGGTATCGCCTTCGCGGTGCTCTCGCTCCAGTTCGCGGACGCCCGCGGCAACACCCCGGCCTCCACGAAGCTGTCGTTCATCACCGACTTCGGCTGGACGATCGGCCCGGTGCTGTTCGTCGTCTGGGCGCTGTTCATGATCCTCGCGATGTCGAACGGCGTGAACCTCACCGACGGTCTCGACGGCCTCGCCACCGGCGCCTCCGTGCTCGTCTTCGGCGCGTACACGTTCATCGGCGTGTGGCAGTTCCAGGAGTCCTGCGCCAACGCGACGACCCTGACCAACCCCAACGCCTGTTTCGAGGTGCGCGACCCGCTGGACCTCGCGGTCGTCTCCTCCGCGCTGATGGGTGCCTGTCTCGGCTTCCTGTGGTGGAACACCTCGCCGGCGAAGATCTTCATGGGTGACACCGGTTCGCTGGCGCTCGGCGGTGTGCTCGCGGGCCTGGCGATCTGCTCCCGCACCGAGCTGCTGATCGCCATCCTCGGCGGCCTGTTCGTGCTCATCACCATGTCGGTGGTCATCCAGGTCGGCTCCTTCCGGCTCACCGGGAAGCGGGTCTTCCGGATGGCGCCACTCCAGCATCACTTCGAACTCAAGGGCTGGTCCGAAGTCCTTGTGGTGGTCCGTTTCTGGATCATTCAAGGTATCTGTGTGATTGTCGGACTGGGCCTCTTCTATGCGGGATGGGCAGCGGACAAGTGACCGACTGGCAGGGCAGGAACGTCACCGTCGCGGGACTCGGCGTCTCCGGTGTCCCGGCGGCCAAGGTGCTGCACGGCCTCGGCGCGCAGGTCACCGTGGTCAACGACGGCGACGACGAGCGGGCCCGCGCCCAGGCGGCCGAGCTGACCGCGCTGGGCGTGACCGTGCGCCTCGGTGACGGCGACACCCTGCCCGAGGGCACCGACCTGATCGTCACCGCGCCCGGCTGGCGGCCGGACAAGCCGCTGTTCACCGCCGCCGAGCGGGCCGGCGTGCCGGTCTGGGGCGATGTGGAGCTGGCCTGGCGGCTGCGCGGCCCCGACGCCGCGCCCTGGCTGGCCGTGACCGGCACCAACGGCAAGACCACCACCGTGCGGATGCTCGCCGCCATCCTGGAGGCGGCGGGCCTGCGCACCGCCGCCGTCGGCAACATCGGCGTCTCCCTGCTCGACGCGGTCCTCGGCGACGAGAAGTACGACGTCCTCGCCGTGGAGCTGTCCAGCTACCAGCTGCACTGGGCGCCCTCGCTGCGCGCCCACTCCGCCGTCGTCCTGAACCTGGCACCGGACCACCTCGACTGGCACGGCTCCATGGAGGCCTACGCCGCCGACAAGGGCCGTGTCTACGAGGGGAATCGGGTCGCCTGCGTCTACAACGTGGCCGACAAGGCCACCGAGGACCTGGTGCGCGCCGCGGACGTCGAGGAGGGCTGCCGGGCCGTCGGGTTCACCCTCGGCGCCCCGGCCCCGTCCCAACTCGGCGTCGTGGACGGCATCCTGGTCGACCGCGCCTTCGTGGAGAACCGGCAGCGCGCCGCCCAGGAACTGGCCGAGGTCTCCGACATCGACCCGCCCGTCCCGCACAACGTCGCCAACGCCCTTGCCGCCGCGGCCCTCGCGCGCGCCTTCGGCGTGCCCGCCAAGGCCGTACGGGACGGCCTGCGGGCCTTCACCCCGGACGCCCACCGCATCGCGCACGTGGCCGACGTGGACGGCGTCGCGTACATCGACGACTCCAAGGCCACCAACACGCACGCCGCGGAAGCCTCGTTGGCCGCCTACGAGTCCGTCGTCTGGATCGCCGGCGGCCTCGCGAAGGGCGCGGTCTTCGACGAACTCGTCGCCGGGGCGGCGGCGCGGCTGCGCGGCGCGGTCCTGATCGGCGTGGACCGTGCCCTGATCCGCGAAGCCCTCGCGCGACACGCGCCGGAAGTACCCGTCGTCGACCTCGACCGGACCGACACTGGGGCGATGCTCCAGGCGGTCCAGGAGGCGAAGCGGCTCGCGCGGCCCGGCGACACGGTGCTCCTCGCCCCGGCCTGTGCCTCCATGGACATGTTCACCAACTACAACAAGCGCGGTGACGCGTTCGCGGAGGCCGTACGCGAACTCGGCGCGGGCGCCTGACGGCGGGTCCCGGCCACAGCGGGTGCTTCGGGACCCCCATGGAGGGACGCGTGACTCGGATGTGGCTGCCAGCGCCCGGACGGACCGGGGCGCCCCCCGGCGGACGGCGCCCCCGCGGCCGGGCAGGAGCCGGCGATGTCCGGTAGCCGCACGGGCCGTCCGCCGGCGCAGCGGTCCGTACGGCGGCCCGCGCCCCCCGGAGCCTCCCGGGACAACCCGATGCGCCGGCTGCGCAGCCGCGCGAAGAAGGCCTTGGACCGGCCGCTCACCGCGTATTATCTGATCCTCGGCGGCAGCCTGCTGATCACCGTGCTCGGTCTGGTGATGGTCTACTCGGCCTCCCAGATCACCGCGTTGCAGCTGTCGCTGCCGGGGTCGTACTTCTTCCGCAAGCAGTTCCTGGCCGCCGTCCTCGGCGGCGGGCTGCTGCTCGCCGCCTCCCGCATGCCGGTGAAGCTGCACCGGGCGCTGGCCTACCCGATCCTCGCGGGCGCCGTCTTCCTGATGGCCCTGGTGCAGGTGCCCGGGATAGGGATGGCGGTCAACGGCAACCAGAACTGGATCGCCCTCGGCGGCTCGTTCCAGATCCAGCCGAGCGAGTTCGGCAAGCTCGCGCTGGTGCTGTGGGGTGCCGACCTGATCGCGCGCAAGCAGGACAAGAAGCTGCTGACCCAGTGGAAGCACATGCTGGTGCCGCTCGTCCCGGTCGCCTTCCTGCTGCTCGGGCTGATCATGATCGGCGGCGACATGGGAACGGCGATCATCCTGACGGCGATCCTGTTCGGGCTGCTGTGGCTCGCGGGGGCGCCGACCCGGCTGTTCGTCGGCGTGCTGTCGGTCGCTGCCACGCTCGGTGTGATCCTCATCAAGACGAGCGACAACCGGATGGCCCGGCTCGCCTGCATCGGCGCCACGGAACCCAAGGAGGGCGTCACCGACTGCTGGCAGGCCGTGCACGGCATCTACGCCCTCGCCTCCGGCGGACTCTTCGGCTCGGGCCTCGGTGCGAGCGTGGAGAAATGGGGCCAACTCCCCGAAGCTCACACCGACTTCATCTTCGCCGTCACCGGTGAGGAACTGGGCCTTGCGGGGACACTGTCGGTGCTGGCCCTCTTCGCGGCTCTAGGCTATGCGGGTATCCGCGTGGCCGGACGCACGGAGGACCCCTTCGTGAGGTACGCCGCGGGAGGCGTGACCACCTGGATCACCGCCCAGGCAGTGATCAACATCGGTGCGGTGCTCGGCCTGCTGCCGATCGCCGGCGTCCCCCTCCCGCTGTTCTCCTACGGAGGCTCCGCCCTGCTGCCGACCATGTTCGCCATCGGGCTGCTGATCGCCTTCGCGCGCGACGAGCCCGGTGCGCGAGCGGCGCTTGCGCTGCGGCAACCTCGCTTTGGTAGAAAGCGGGCGGGGGCCTCCGGCTTCGGCCGGGAGCCTCGGAGATGGAACACGATGCGACGGCGTGCCTCGGTGGCGCGTTCGTCCGGAGAGCGGTGAATTTCGGTGCATGTCGTACTCGCCGGCGGGGGCACCGCGGGCCACATCGAGCCCGCGCTCGCCCTCGCGGACGCCTTGCGCAGGCAGGACCCGACCGTGGGGATCACGGCCCTGGGCACGGAGCGCGGCCTGGAGACCAGGCTCGTCCCCGAGCGCGGCTACGAGCTGGCGCTGATCCCCGCGGTACCGCTGCCGCGCAAGCCCACCCCTGAGCTGATCACCGTCCCGGGCCGGCTGCGCGGCACCATCAAGGCGGCCGAGCAGATCATGGAGCGCACCAAGGCGGACGCCGTCGTCGGCTTCGGTGGCTATGTCGCCCTGCCCGGCTATCTGGCCGCCAAGCGCCTCGGCGTGCCGATCGTGATCCACGAGGCCAACGCCCGCCCCGGCCTGGCCAACAAGATCGGCTCCCGGTACGCGGCCCAGGTCGCCGTCTCCACCCCGGACAGCAAGCTGCGCGGCGCCCGCTACATCGGCATCCCGCTGCGCCGCTCCATCGCCACGCTGGACCGCGCCGCCGCGCGCCCGGAGGCCCGCGCGCTGTTCGGCCTGGACCCGAACCTGCCCACGCTGCTCGTCTCCGGCGGCTCGCAGGGCGCCCGCCGCCTCAACGAGGTGGTCCAGCAGGTCGCTCCCTGGCTCCAGCAGGCCGGCATCCAGATCCTGCACGCGGTCGGCCCGAAGAACGAACTACCTCAGGTCCACCAGATGCCGGGAATGCCCCCCTATATTCCGGTAGGTTACGTGGACCGGATGGATCTCGCGTACGCCGCGGCCGACATGATGCTCTGCCGCGCGGGCGCGATGACCGTCGCCGAACTCTCCGCCGTCGGACTCCCGGCCGTCTATGTCCCGCTGCCCATCGGCAACGGCGAACAGCGCCTGAACGCCCAGCCGGTGGTGAAGGCCGGCGGCGGGCTCCTCGTCGACGACGCGGAACTCACGCCCGAGTGGGTGCAGCAGAACGTGCTGCCCGTGCTCGCCGATCCGCACCGGCTGTACGAGATGTCCCGCGCCGCCGCCGAGTTCGGCCGCCGGGACGCCGACGACCTGCTCGTCGGCATGGTGTACGAGGCGATCGCCTCGCACCGTCGCCAGTGACGGAGCGAATCGAGCCAAGACAGGGAGCAAGCGTGGCCGGACCGACCACCGCCGAGCGCGGTGAACGCCAGCAGGAGTTGTCCGGCCCGCCGCCCGTCCGGCGGTCGAAGAGGCCCCGCCTTCGTAGGATCGTCATTCTGGCGGTGGCGACCGTGCTCCTCGGGGGCGGTTCCGTCTGGCTGTTGTACGGCTCGCCGTGGCTGCGCGTGGAACGGGTCTCCGTCTCCGGGACCCGGGTGCTGACGCCCGCACAGGTGCGTTCGGTCGCGGCCGTTCCGGTCGGGGCGCCGCTGGTGTCGGTCGACACCGATGCGATCGAGGCCCGACTGCGCAGGAAACTGCCGCGAATTGACACGGTCGACGTCGTCCGGTCATGGCCGCACGGAATCGGCCTGAAGCTGACCGAGCGCACTCCGGTTCTGGTCATGGAGAAGGGCAAGGACTTCATCGAAGTGGACGACGAAGGTGTCCGATTCGCCACGGTTCCCCAGGCGCCGAAAGGCGTTCCCGTACTGGAATTGACCGTGTCCCGGCCCGGTTCGGCCGCGGCCAGCCTGCGGCGTTTCGGCGTCGACGGGCTGGTGCGCGAGGCCGTGCAGGTCGCCGCCGACATTCCGGCCGCCGTCGCCCATACCACCCGGACCCTCAAGGTCCGTTCCTATGACGACATCTCGCTGGAGTTGAGCGACGGCCGCACCGTCGCGTGGGGGAGTGCCGACAACGGCGCGGCGAAGGCCCGCACGCTCACCGCGCTCATGAAAGCCGCGCCCGATGCGCGGCACTTCGACGTCACGGTTCCCACCGCACCCGCGTCGGCAGGAAGTTGACGCACATCAGTGCAGGCCAGCACCCTGGGTGGGCACTGCTATGGCTGATCACATAGGGTGAAAAGAAAAACGGGAGGTTCGGCGTGTTCGTTGAACGTGCGCCACTTGTCGACTTAGTGTCCTGTTCGGAAGAGTCCAAGGAACAGGCACACTGGTAACCCTAAACTTCAGCGTTAGGGTTCGGGTCGGCGTTCGGACCGTCCCATTCGGCATCAGTCGTCGGATCGCGGCACGGCCGCGAGGCGGCGACACGTAATCGAGGCGAGAGGCCTTCGACGTGGCAGCACCGCAGAACTACCTCGCAGTCATCAAAGTCATCGGTGTCGGCGGCGGTGGTGTCAATGCCATCAACCGGATGATCGAAGTCGGTCTCAAGGGCGTCGAGTTCATCGCCATCAACACCGACGCGCAGGCGCTGTTGATGAGCGACGCCGATGTCAAGCTCGACGTCGGCCGCGAACTCACCCGCGGACTCGGCGCGGGCGCCAACCCGGCCGTCGGCCGCAAGGCCGCCGAGGATCACCGCGAGGAGATCGAGGAGGTCCTCAAGGGGGCCGACATGGTCTTCGTGACGGCCGGTGAAGGCGGCGGCACCGGCACCGGCGGCGCGCCCGTCGTGGCCAACATCGCACGCTCCCTGGGCGCCCTCACCATCGGCGTGGTCACCCGCCCGTTCACCTTCGAGGGCCGGCGCCGCGCGAACCAGGCCGAGGACGGCATCGCCGAACTCCGCGAAGAGGTCGACACTCTCATCGTCATCCCGAACGACCGGCTGCTGTCCATCTCGGACCGCCAGGTCTCGGTGCTCGACGCCTTCAAGTCGGCCGACCAGGTTCTGCTCTCCGGTGTCCAGGGCATCACCGACCTCATCACCACGCCCGGCCTGATCAACCTCGACTTCGCCGACGTGAAGTCGGTCATGTCCGAGGCCGGCAGCGCCCTCATGGGCATCGGCTCGGCCCGCGGCGACGACCGCGCGGTGGCCGCCGCCGAGATGGCGATCTCCTCGCCGCTGCTGGAGGCCTCCATCGACGGCGCCCGGGGCGTCCTGCTCTCCATCTCCGGCGGTTCCGACCTCGGCCTGTTCGAGATCAACGAGGCCGCCCAGCTGGTCAGCGAGGCGGCCCACCCCGAGGCCAACATCATCTTCGGCGCGGTCATCGACGACGCGCTCGGCGACGAGGTGCGCGTCACCGTGATCGCGGCCGGCTTCGACGGCGGCCAGCCGCCGGCCCGCCGGGAGAACATGCTCGGCTCGGCCGCCCCCTCGGGCCGCCGCGAGGAGCCTGCCCCGGCCCGGCAGCCGGAGAGCCGTTCGTCCTTCGGCTCGCTCGGCAGCGTGACCCCGAAGGAGGAGCCGGAGCCCGCGCCCCTCCCGGTCAACGAGGCCCCGGTCGTCCCGTCCATCCCCCCGGCGCCGCGGACCTACGCGGACAGCGCGGCCGAGGAGCTGGACGTGCCGGACTTCCTGAAGTGATAGGACAGCGCGACACCGCGAACGGCGCGCACTTCGCCTTCACCGACCGGTGGGGCGGGGTGAGCGCCGTTCCGTACGAGGAGCTGAATCTCGGCGGAGCGGTCGGTGACGACCCCGACGCCGTACGCACCAACCGCGAACTGGCCGCCAAGGCGCTGGGGCTCGACCCGGCACGGGTCGTGTGGATGAACCAGGTCCACGGCGCCGGCGTCGCCGTGGTCGACGGGCCCTGGGCGGACCGCCCGGCGCCGGAGGTCGACGCGATCGTCACCGTGCGGCCCGGACTCGCGCTCGCCGTGCTCACCGCCGACTGCACCCCCGTCCTGCTCGCCGACCCCGTCGCGCGGGTCGTCGCCGCGGCCCACGCGGGCCGGCCCGGCCTGGTCGCCGGAGTGGTCCCCGCCGCCGTCCGCGCGATGATGGAACTGGGCGCGGACCCGGCCCGGATCGTCGCCCGCACCGGGCCCGCCGTCTGCGGCCGGTGCTACGAGGTGCCGGAGGCGATGCGCGCCGACGTGAGCGCCGTCGAACCGGCGGCGCACTCCGAGACGAGCTGGGGCACACCGGCGGTCGACGTGGGCGCCGGCGTGCACGCGCAGCTCGACCGGCTCGGGGTGCGCGACCGGGGGCAGTCGCCGGTGTGCACGCTGGAGTCGGATGATCACTTCTCGTACCGCCGCGACCGCGCCACCGGGCGGCTCGCGGGCTATGTGTGGCTGGACTGATGGGGCATGACGGACCGTAGGGCTGAACTCGCCGTAAATCTGGCGAAAGTGGAGGAACGGATCGCCGCGGCCTGTGCGGCCGCCGGGCGCAAGCGGGAGGAGGTGACCCTGATCGTGGTCACCAAGACCTACCCGGCTAGCGATGTGCGGATCCTGTCGGAACTCGGTGTGCGTCATGTGGCGGAGAACCGCGACCAGGATGCCGCGCCCAAGGCCGCCGCCTGTTCGGATCTGCCCCTTATGTGGCATTTTGTCGGTCAGTTGCAGACCAACAAGGTGCGTTCTGTGGTCGGTTACGCGGATGTCGTGCAGTCCGTCGACCGTTCCCGGCTCGTCACGGCGCTCTCCAAGGAGGCCGTGCGCGCCGGGCGCGAGGTCGGCTGCCTCATCCAGGTCGCGCTCGACGCGGCGGAGACCGCCGACCCGGCGGCACCGGTGCCGGGCGGGGCCGCGGGAGGCGAGCGGGGCGGTGTGGCGCCGGGCCGGATCGAAGAGTTGGCCGACCTCGTCGCCGCCGCTCCGGCGCTGCGGCTCGACGGGCTGATGACCGTCGCCCCGCTGGCCGGGGAGTACGCCGGTCGTCAACGCGAGGCCTTCGGGCGGTTGATGGATTTGTCGACTGACCTGCGCCGAGCCCATCCGGCTGCGAACATGGTCTCGGCAGGGATGAGTGCGGACCTCGAACAGGCCGTGGCGGCCGGAGCGACACATGTGCGCGTCGGCACCGCGGTACTCGGAGTCCGCCCCAGGCTCGGGTAACGTCGCCAAGAAGTCGGACCACAGCAGAAAATATGGTCAATGTCGCCGAAACGCGGCACAACGACCACGTGGATCGCGGGCACTTGGCAGTAGTCAGTCGATCCACCACAGAGCGGAGGACTCAGAGCATGGCCGGCGCGATGCGCAAGATGGCGGTCTACCTCGGCCTCGTGGAGGACGATGGGTACGACGGCCGCGGGTTTGACCCCGACGACGACTTCGAGCCCGAACTCGACCCGGAGCCGGAGCGGGACCACCGACGGCACGAGCCGTCACACCAGTCGCACGGATCACATCAGCCTCAAAGGGACGAACCGGTACGAGTGGTACAGCCGCCGGCACCACGCGAACCGGTGTCCCATTCCGCTTCGCTGTCCGCGGAATCCGGACGTCCGGCGCGAATCGCGCCCGTGGCATCCATCACACAAGAACGTCAGTCCCTGGAGAAGAGCGCGCCGGTGATCATGCCCAAGGTCGTGTCCGAACGTGAGCCTTACCGGATCACCACGCTCCACCCGCGGACCTACAACGAGGCCCGTACCATCGGGGAACACTTCCGCGAGGGCACTCCGGTGATCATGAATCTGACCGAGATGGATGACACGGACGCGAAGCGACTTGTCGACTTTGCGGCCGGTTTGGTGTTTGGTCTTCATGGCAGCATCGAGCGGGTGACGCAGAAGGTGTTTCTGTTGTCGCCTGCTAACGTCGATGTCACGGCGGAGGACAAGGCCCGCATCGCAGAGGGCGGGTTCTTCAACCAGAGCTGAGACACAACACCGGACAGTGCACGAAAACAGGGGAGAGGGAAGCACGGATCATGAGCGTGTTCCTGGACGTGGTCTACATCGCGCTGATGTGCTTCCTCATCGTGCTCATCTTCCGGTTGGTTATGGACTACGTGTTCCAGTTCGCCCGCTCATGGCAACCCGGCAAGGCGATGGTGGTCGTTCTGGAGGCCACCTACACTGTCACCGATCCACCGCTCAAGCTCCTGCGGCGGTTCATCCCGCCGCTGCGTCTCGGGGGCGTGGCGCTCGACCTGTCCTTCTTCGTACTGATGATCATCGTCTACATCCTGATCTGGATCGTGAGTCGGCTGTGAGCGATGTGAACTACCGTCTTGCCGAATGCCGACGACTACGTTGAGGTGAAGAGATGCCGTTGACCCCCGAGGACGTGCGGAACAAGCAGTTCACGACCGTCCGCCTCCGAGAAGGCTATGACGAGGATGAGGTCGATGCCTTCCTCGACGAGGTCGAAGCCGAGCTGACCCGTCTGCTCCGTGAGAACGAGGACCTGCGCGCCAAGCTGGCGGCCGCCACGCGTGCCGCCGCCCAGAACCAGCAGAACATGCGCAAACCCCCGGAGCAGGACCAGCAGCAGGGCGGCATGCCTCAGCAGGGCGGTATGCCTCAGCAAGGCATGCGAGGTCCGGGCGCTCCGGTGCCCGCCGGCATATCGGGCCCGCCGCAGCAGCAGATGGGTGGCCCCATGGGTGGTCCGCCCCAGCTGCCGAGCGGTGCCCCGCAGCTGCCCGCCGGTCCCGGCGGTCAGGGCGGTCCGCAGGGTCCCGGCCCGATGGGTCAGGGGCCGATGGGCCAGGGCCCGATGGGTCAGGGCTCGATGGGCCAGGGTCCGATGGGTGGTCAGCCCCCCATGCAGCAGCAGATGGGCGGTCCGATGGGCGGCCCCCCCATGGGCGGCCCGATGGGCGGCCCCGGTCAGGGCCCCGGTGGCGACAGCGCCGCCCGTGTCCTCTCGTTGGCCCAGCAGACCGCCGACCAGGCGATCGCCGAGGCCCGTTCCGAGGCCAACAAGATCGTCGGCGAGGCCCGCAGCCGCGCCGAGGGTCTGGAGCGTGACGCCCGTGCCAAGGCCGACGCCCTGGAGCGGGACGCGCAGGAGAAGCACCGTGTCGCGATGGGCTCCCTGGAGTCCGCGCGCGCCACGCTGGAGCGCAAGGTCGAGGACCTGCGCGGCTTCGAGCGCGAGTACCGCACGCGCCTGAAGTCGTACCTGGAGTCGCAGCTGCGTCAGCTGGAGACCCAGGCCGACGACTCGCTGGCCCCGCCGCGCACCCCGGCCGCCGCCTCCCTGCCGCCGTCCCCGGCGCCTTCCATGGCCCCGGCCGGCGCGGGTGCCCCGTCGTACGGCGGCAACCAGGCGATGGGCGGTCCGCCCGTGCCGCCCGCCCCGTCCTACGGCGGTCAGCAGCAGATGTCCCCGGCGATGACCCAGCCGATGGCTCCCGTCCGTCCGCAGGGTCCGTCTCCGATGGGCCAGGCCCCCTCGCCGATGCGCGGGTTCCTCATCGACGAGGACGACAACTGAGGGCCGCCGCACGGTAAGTAGTACGCCGTAGGCGTCGGCAGCGTTCACAGGGCGGGGCCCCGGATCCAGATCCGGGGCCCCGCCCTCGTGCTGCGCGTGTGCACGGGATCTGCGCCGGCTGCGCCGAGTTGAGGCGCACGCGACGGATGTGGCTCCTGTGCCCCGTGTGCTCTGCGCGGCATATGTGCCACCTGCCCCTGTGGGGCGCGCTCGTTCGGCGTGTGCGACGCCGAAGGGCCGGGCCACCGGGAACTCCCGGCGGCCCGGCCCTCTCCGGTTCCCCGGCCCTACGCCTTGCGCAGCCGGAAGGTCAGCGACAGACCCTCGTCGGTGAACGGCTTCCCGTAGGAGTCGTCCGCCTCGCCCTGGGCGAAGTCCGTGGCCAGGACCTCGTCGGCGATCAGTGCCGTGTGCTCGCTCAGCGCCGCGATGACCGCCGGGTCCGTGGCGGTCCAGCGCAGTGCGATCCGGTCGGCCACGTCGAGGCCGCTGTTCTTGCGGGACTCCTGGATCAGCCGGATCGCGTCACGGGCGAGGCCCGCCTGGCGCAGCTCCTCCGTGATCTCCAGGTCGAGGGCCACGGTGGCGCCCGAGTCCGAGGCCACCGACCAGCCCTCGCGCGGGGTCTCCGTGATGATCACCTCGTCCGGGGCCAGGGCGACCGTCTCGCCGTCGACCTCCACGGACGCGGTGCCTTCACGCAGGGCCAGGGACAGCGCCGCCGCGTCGGCGTTCGCGATGGCCTTGGCGACGTCCTGGACGCGCTTGCCGAACCGCTTGCCCAGCGCGCGGAAGTTCGCCTTGGCCGTCGTGTCGACGAGGGAGCCGCCCACCTCCGAGAGAGAGGCCAGCGAGCTGACGTTCAGCTCGTCGGTGATCTGCGCGTGCAGCTCGGGGTGGAGGGACTCGAAGCCCGCGACCGCGACCAGGGCACGCGACAGCGGCTGCCGGGTCTTGACGCCCGACTCCGCGCGCGTGGCGCGGCCCAGCTCCACCAGCCGGCGGACCAGGACCATCTGCCGCGACAGCTCCGGGTCGATCGCCGACAGCTCCGCCGCGGGCCAGGACGCCAGGTGCACCGACTCGGGCGCGCCCGGGGTGACCGGCACGATCAGGTCCTGCCAGACGCGCTCCGTGATGAACGGGGTCAGCGGGGCCATCAGCTTCGTCACCGTCTCGACGACCTCGTGCAGGGTGCGCAGCGCGGCCTTGTCGCCCTGCCAGAAGCGGCGGCGCGAGCGGCGGACGTACCAGTTCGAGAGGTCGTCGACGAAGGCGGACAGCAGCTTGCCGGCGCGCTGGGTGTCGTACGCCTCCAGGGACTGGGTCACCTGGTCGGTGAGCGCGTGCAGTTCGGAGAGCAGCCAGCGGTCCAGCAGCGGGCGGTCGGCCGGGGCCGGGTCCGCCGCGGACGGGGCCCACTCCGACGTGCGCGCGTACAGGGCCTGGAAGGCGACCGTGTTCCAGTACGTGAGGAGCGTCTTGCGGACGACCTCCTGGATGGTGCCGTGCCCCACGCGGCGGGCCGCCCACGGCGAGCCGCCGGCCGCCATGAACCAGCGCACCGCGTCCGCGCCGTGCCGGTCCATGAGCGGGATCGGCTGCAGGATGTTGCCCAGGTGCTTGGACATCTTGCGGCCGTCCTCGGCGAGGATGTGGCCCAGGCAGACGACGTTCTCGTACGACGACCTGTCGAAGACCAGCGTGCCGACCGCCATCAGCGTGTAGAACCAGCCGCGGGTCTGGTCGATGGCCTCGGAGATGAACTGCGCCGGGTACCGGCTCTCGAACAGCTCCTTGTTCTTGTACGGGTAGCCCCACTGCGCGAACGGCATCGAGCCCGAGTCGTACCAGGCGTCGATGACCTCCGGCACGCGTGTGGCCGGCTGCGCGCACTCGGGGCAGGCGAAGGTGACCTCGTCGATGAACGGGCGGTGCGGGTCGAGGCCGGACTGGTCGGTGCCGGTCAGCTCGGTGAGTTCGGCGCGGGAGCCCACACAGGTGAGATGGCCGTCCTCGCAGCGCCAGATGGGCAGCGGGGTGCCCCAGTAGCGGTTGCGGGACAGGGCCCAGTCGATGTTGTTGTTCAGCCAGTCCCCGTACCGGCCGTGCTTGACCGTCTCCGGGAACCAGTTGGTCTTCTCGTTCTCCTCCAGGAGCCGGTCCTTGATCGCCGTGGTGCGGATGTACCAGGACGGCTGCGCGTAGTAGAGCAGCGCCGTGTGGCAGCGCCAGCAGTGCGGGTAGCTGTGCTCGTACGGCACGTGCCGGAAGAGCAGGCCGCGCGCGGCGAGGTCCTCGGTGAGCTTCTCGTCGGCCTTCTTGAAGAAGACGCCGCCGACCAGCGGGACGTCCTCCTCGAAGGTGCCGTCCGGGCGGACCGGGTTGACGACCGGCAGGCCGTAGGCGCGGCAGACCTTGAGGTCGTCCTCGCCGAAGGCGGGGGACTGGTGGACCAGGCCCGTGCCGTCCTCGGTCGTGACGTACTCGGCGTTGACCACGTAGTGGGCCGGTTCGGGGAACTCCACCAGCTCGAAGGGGCGTTGATAGGTCCAGCGCTCCATCTCGGCGCCGGTGAAGGTCCGGCCGGTGGTCTCCCAGCCCTCGCCGAGCGCCTTGGCGACCAGCGGCTCGGCGACGACCAGCCGCTCCTTGCCGTCGGTCGCGACGACATAGGTGACCTCGGGGTGCGCGGCGACCGCCGTGTTGGACACCAGGGTCCAGGGGGTGGTCGTCCACACCAGGAGCGCGGCCTCGCCCGCGAGCGGGCCGGAGGTGAGGGGGAAGCGGACGTAGACGGACGGGTCGACGACCGTCTCGTAGCCCTGCGCCAGCTCGTGGTCCGACAGGCCCGTGCCGCACCGCGGGCACCAAGGGGCGACGCGGTGGTCCTGGACCAGCAGGCCCTTGCCGAAGATCTCCTTCAGCGACCACCAGACCGATTCGATGTACTCGGGGTCCATCGTGACGTAGGCGTCGTCGAGGTCGACCCAGTAGCCCATGCGGGTCGTCAGCTCGGAGAAGGCGTCGGTGTGCCGCAGGACGGACTCGCGGCACTTCGCGTTGAACTCGGCGATGCCGTACGCCTCGATGTCCTGCTTGCCGGAGAAGCCCAGCTCCTTCTCGACGGCCAGCTCCACCGGCAGGCCGTGGCAGTCCCAGCCCGCCTTGCGGCCCACGTGGTAGCCGCGCATGGTGCGGAAGCGGGGGAAGACGTCCTTGAAGACGCGGGCCTCGATGTGGTGGGCGCCGGGCATGCCGTTGGCGGTGGGCGGGCCCTCGTAGAACACCCACTCGGGGCGGCCCTCGGACTGCTCCAGGCTCTTGGCGAAGATCTTCTGCTCCCGCCAGAAGTCGAGCACCCCGTGCTCGAGCGCGGGCAGGTCGACCTGGGCGGGCACCTGGCGGTACGTCGGCGCTGTCATCTGCGGGCTTCCTCCAACGGAACGTGCTGCCTTCCGTCGGAGGGACGAGAGCCTTCTGGCCTGTCGACGCCGTGTGCGGCGCGCTCCCGCGGTACCACCCTCCTTGGCCCCCGATGCGTCTTACGCGCCGGTGAGCCCCCTCATTGGGGTCGCGATGCCGGTTCTACCGGCCGTGGTGGGTCTTCCACGGCTTTCTTCCGGCGGCTCCGGGGTGATCTTCACGTCGCGCTCGCCCCCGGGCTCCCACCGTCCCCGGGTCGCTCTGGGCTGCGTACGCCGCTACTCGTCCCCATCCACGCTTTTCGCTCCGCCCAGTGTACGGCGCTCCGGGGACAGCGGCCGACCGGATTTCCGGCACCGGTGGCGAGGGAGACCGCCAGATGGTGAGATGACCCGAATGGAGAGGTACGGGTGTTCGTATCCTGGGATGCCCGGCTCGGCGGATTACCCGGCGGGTAGCTGGGCACAACGCATGAAGGCTTGCCGCGCTGGGGTCGCGGGGCGGGTGGATCGGGCGGCGTGCCCCGTTGCCGCGGGACGCAAGTCGATTTATCGTCCCAGCACGATTCGCGCGCAAGATCACAATATGTGAAGGGGCCGCGGCCATGGTGGCGAAGAAGACCGCCGTACAGCAGTCGGCATCGGGCAGGTCCCGGGCCGCCGCCGTGGGTGCCTCCGGCGGCTCGGTCAAGGACGCGGGAGGCAAGAAGACCACGCAGGGGCGGGCCGCGAAGAAGGCGCCCGCGGCGAAGCGGGCGCCCTCGAAGAACGCGGCCGAGGTGGCGGTGGGGAAGGTCCCGGCCAAGGAGATCGCCGGGACGGCGCCTCCCCGGAAGGCCGCCGCGCGGAAGAAGGCGGCCGAGAAGGCGGTCGGCAAGGAGACCACCCGGAAGGCCGCCGCGGAGACCGCCCCGAAGGAGGCGGTCGCCGCGGAGCCGGCGCCGAAGAGGGCGGCCGTGAAGGCGCCGGCCGCGAAGAAGAAGCCGGCCGAGGAGCCGGCCGCGAAGAAGACGGCACAGAAGAAGGCGGTTCGGAAGAAGGCCGCCCAGAAGAAGACGGCCACCAAGAAGGCGGTCGCAGGCAGCACGGCGGCCGAGAAGACGGCGGCCAAGGGGGCGGCGGCCGCCGAGCGGACGGTGGCGCGGGAGGGCGGCTCCCCGAAGGACGCCGCCAAGGGCGCGGGCAAGCAGAGCACGGCCAAGAAAGCGGGCGCGGCGCAGGCCGCGAAGCAGACGGGAGCCATGACGGTGGTTGCGAAGAAGACTCCTGGCACGGCCACGGCGGCCACGACCGCCGTCCCCAAGGCGCGGGTCGCCGCGGCGGCGGGACCCGGCGAGCTCGCGGTCCGCCCGGGCGAGGCCCCCTGGACGCCGGAGGAGGTCGAGGAGGCCCGCGCGGAGCTGCTGTCCGAGGTGGAGCGGCTGCGCACCGAGATCAGCTCCTCCGAGGCCTCGCTGGTGGGCCTGATGCGCGACTCCGGGGACGGCGCCGGCGACGACCAGGCGGACACCGGCACCAAGAACATCACGCGCGAGCACGAGATGGCGCTGGCCGCCAACGCGCGCGAGATGCTCGTCCAGGCCGAGCGCGCCCTGCAGCAGCTCGACACGGGCACGTACGGCCTCTGCGAGAACTGCGGCAATCCCATCGGGAAGGCCCGGATGCAGGCCTTCCCGAGGGCCACCCTGTGCGTCGAGTGCAAGCAGAAGCAGGAACGCCGCTACTGAGCGCGTGGGTCGTCCCGGGCGTGCCGTAGTCTCGTCCCCAGCCAGGTACCTAGGTTGAGGGACTCACGTGACAGAGGCGGAGCGCATCATCGGTACGCCGGACACCCCGGACGACAGCGACGAGCGGACGGCCGGAGCGGACCAACAGGACATCCCGGCCGAGCGGCCCCGGGGCAGGCGCCGGATCGCCGTGCTCTTCGGGGTGGCCGTCTTCGCGTACGCCCTCGACCTGATCAGCAAGATGATCGTGGTCGCGAAGCTGGAGCACCATGCGCCGATCGAGGTCGTCGGCGACTGGCTGGAGTTCAACGCCATCCGCAACCCCGGCGCCGCCTTCGGGGTCGGACAGGCCTTCACGATCATCTTCACCGTGATCGCGGCGGCCGTGATCGTGGTGATCATCCGCCTCGCCCGCAAGCTCTACAGCCTGCCCTGGGCGGTCGCGCTCGGCCTGCTGCTCGGCGGTGCGCTCGGCAACCTGACCGACCGGATCTTCCGCTCGCCGGGCGTCTTCGAGGGCGAGGTCGTCGACTTCATCGCCCCCAAGGGCTTCGCGGTGTTCAATCTGGCCGACTCGGCGATCGTCTGCGGCGGCATCCTGATCGTGCTGCTGTCGTTCCGCGGCCTCGATCCGGACGGCACCGTCCACCGGGACTGACCGCGGCGGCCCCGGATCCGGGCCGGGGGCCGCGGCACTCTCGTACGAGGCTGTCGGCCCCGTCCGGCATACTCGACGGGTGAGCACGATTCCCGAGATCCGTACCCTGCCCGTGCCCGACGGCCTGGAGGGTGAGCGTGTCGATGCCGCCATCTCCCGGATGTTCGGCTTCTCCCGGACGAAGGCGGCGGAGCTGGCCGCGGCGGGCAAGGTACAGGTCGACGGCGCGGTGGTCGGCAAGTCGGAGCGGGTGCGCGGCGGGGCCTGGCTCGAGGTCGAGATGCCGCAGGCGCCCGCCCCGGTGCAGGTGGTCGCCGAGCCGGTCGAGGGCATGGAGATCGTGCACGACGACGACGACATCGTGGTGATCGTCAAGCCGGTCGGCGTCGCGGCCCACCCGTCGCCGGGCTGGAGCGGGCCGACGGTCATCGGCGGACTCGCCGCGGCCGGCTACCGGATCTCCACCTCCGGCGCGGCCGAGCGCCAGGGCATCGTGCACCGCCTCGACGTCGGCACGTCGGGCCTGATGGTGGTCGCCAAGTCCGAGTACGCGTACACGTCGCTCAAGCGCCAGTTCAAGGAGCGCACGGTCGACAAGCGCTACCACACCCTGGTCCAGGGCCACCCGGACCCGACCAGCGGCACCATCGACGCCCCCATCGGCCGCCACCCCCACCACGACTACAAGTGGGCGGTCACCGCCGACGGCAAGCCGTCCGTCACGCACTACGACCTCATCGAGGCGTTCCGCGCCGCCTCCCTGCTCGACGTGAAGCTGGAGACCGGCCGCACCCACCAGATCCGGGTCCACATGGCAGCCCACCGCCACCCCTGCGTCGGCGACCTCACCTACGGCGCCGACCCCACGCTCGCCAAGCGGCTGCGCCTCGGCCGCCAGTGGCTGCACGCCGTGCGCCTGGGCTTCGAACACCCCGGGGACGGCACGTGGGCCGAGTTCGCCAGCGACTACCCGGAGGATCTGCAGCAGGCGCTGGACCGGGTCCGCGAGGAGACCTACGCGTGAGCGCGCCGTACACGGTGCGCGTCGCCGAGAATCCGGCCGACCGCGAGGCCTGCTTCGCGGTGCGCAAGGAGGTCTTCGTCGTCGAGCAGGGCGTCCCGCAGGACATCGAGTACGACGCGTACGACGCCGTCGCCGTGCAGGTGCTGGCGGTGGGCGAGGACGGGGTGCCACTCGGCACCGGCCGGCTGCTGTACGGCGCGAGGGCCGCCGAGAAGACCGGCGGCGACCCGTCGCTCGGCTCGCTGGGGCGGCTCGCGGTCCGCCGGGAGGCGCGCGGGCTCGGCGTCGGCGTGGCGCTGGTGCGGGCCATCGAGGAGGCGGCACGCGCGCGTGGCCTGACGGCGGTCGACCTGCACGCCCAGACGCACGCCCTGGGCTTCTACGAGCGGCTGGGCTACACGCCGTACGGGCCGGAGTACCCGGAGGCGGGGATCCCGCACCGGGCGATGCGGCGCGCCCTGTAGCCGCTGAGCCCGGCGGGCGGGGGCAAAGGCGGGGGCAAAGGGGGACATGGCAGGCTTGAGCACTGTTGTGTGATCGTCGACTCCCGGAGCGCTGACAGTGGATCAGTTGGCCCTGCTGTTCGTGTTGCTGCTCGGGGCCCTGGTCAGCGTCCCGCTGGGAGACCGGCTCGGGCTGCCCGCCCCGATCCTGGTGACCCTGTTCGGCATCGTCCTCGCGGTGCTCGACTTCGTGCCCAACGTGAACATCCCGCCCGAGCTGATCCTGCCCGCACTGCTGCCGCCACTGCTGTACGCGGCGGTGCGGCGCACGTCCTGGCGGCAGTTCGCGGCCAACAAACGGCCGATCTTCCTGCTGGCCGTGGCCCTGGTGTTCGTCACGACCGTCTGCGTGGCCGTCGTGGCCAACGCGATCGTGCCCGGTCTGCCGATCGCCGCCGCCGTGGCGCTGGGCGCGCTGGTCGCCCCGCCCGACCCGGTCGCCGCCACCGCTGTCGCCGGGCAGCTCGGACTGCCGCGCCGGCTGGTGTCGATCCTCGAGGGCGAGGGGCTGTTCAACGACGTCACCGCGATCGTGCTGTACCACGTGGCGATCGCCGCCGTCGTCAGCGGCACCTTCTCGCCCTGGCGGGCCGGGATCGACCTGGTGCTGTCCGCCGTGGTCGCCGTCGCCGTGGGACTCGTCCTGGGCTGGGGCGCGAACAAGCTGATGGACGTGCTCGGGGACGCGACCCTGCAGATCGGGCTGACCCTGCTGGTGCCGTACGTGTCGTACGTGCTGGCCGAGGAGCTGCACGGCTCCGGCGTGCTGGCCGTGCTCACCACCGCGCTGTTCATCTCCGAGTACGCCACCGACGCCGACGACGTGATGACCCGGCTCGCCGGGCACACCTTCTGGGACATCGTCGACACGCTCGTCACCGGGGTCGCGTTCGGACTGATCGGGCTCGAACTGCACAACGCGATCCGGACGGCCTCCGGCCACTGGGCCGAGATGCTCGGCTGGGCCGCCGCCGTGGCGGGTGTCGTGGTGCTCGTACGGCTGCTGTGGCTGCTGCCCGCCACCTGGCTCACCAAACGGCTGCACGCGAAACGGGACTTCGACGAGGACATCCCGATGAGCCTGCGCGAGACCGTCGTCATGTGGTGGTCGGGGATGCGCGGGGTGGCCTCGGTGGCCCTGGCGCTGGCCATTCCGCTGACGACCGAGGACGGGTCGCCCTTCCCCGACCGGGACGAGATCGTGTTCATCGCGTTCGGGGTGATCATGGCGACGCTGGTGCTCCAGGGGCTGACCCTGCCGTGGCTGGTGAAGCGGCTCGGGGTGCGGGCGGACACCGAGCGGGAGAAGGAGTTCGAGAAGCAGCTGGCGGTGCGGGCGGCACGGGCGGCGAAGCGGCGGCTGCGGGAGATCGAGGAGGTCGAGGAGCTGCCGGAGGAGCTGTCCGAGCAGATGCTGCGGCGGGCCTTCGACATCGGGGTGCGGATCAGCCCCGACATCGGCGAGGGCGAGCGCCGGGAGGCGCACGAGCAGCGGGTGCGGCGGGTGAAGCGGCTGCGGCGGATCCAGCAGGAGCTGCTCAGCGCGGCGCGGCACGAGGTGCTGGCGGCGCGGAGCGAGCCGGGGGCGGATCCGGAGATCGTGGACCGGGTGCTGCGGCATCTGGACGTGCGCAGCCTGCGCTGAGCGGCCGACGGGATCCGTTTGGCCGGCCGGATCCGCTTGGCCGGCCGAGGGCGGTCATATGAGCACACGGGGGGTGTGGACAACCGGAGGCCCGGGCGGCGCCCCGCTCGTACTCTCGGATCATGGCTCGCAACATTGTGATCAGTGGTGGTGGGACGGGGATCGGGCGTGCGGCGGCCCGGGTCTTCGCGGCGGACGGTGACCGGGTGCTGCTGCTCGGGCGGCGCGGCGGGGTGCTGGAGGAGGCGGGAGTGCCGGGGGCGCTGACGTACGCCGTCGACCTCGGCGACCCGGCGGGCGTGCGCGGCGTGGCGCGGTTCGTCGCTGAGGAGCTCGGCACCGTGGACGTGCTCGTGCACAGCGCCGGCGGCAACGGGGGCCGGGAACCCGAGGGGCCCGCCGAGGACCCCCTCGACGCCGTCGCGCACACCTGGTCGGTCAACTTCCGGATCAACACCCTGACCGCCGTGCTCCTCACGGAGGCGCTCAAGGAGCGGCTGGCCGAGCCCGGCGGGCGGGTGCTGTTCCTCAGCTCCATCGCCGCCTACCGCGGCTCGGGAACCGGGGCGTACGCGGCGGCCAAGGCGGCCCTGCATCCGTACGCCCACGATCTGGCCCGGCAGTTGGGCCCGCGCGGCATCACCGTGAACGTGGTGGCGCCCGGCTATGTGGAGGACACCGAGTTCTTCGGGGGCGCGATCGAGGAGGCGAGACGGGAGCGGCTGATCGCCGAGACGTCCACCGGCCGGGCCGGCACCCCGGGGGACGTCGCGACCACCCTGCACTGGCTGGCCTCGCCGGGCGCGGGGCACATCACGTCACAGATCATCCAGGTCAACGGAGGTGCAGAGCGCGGTCACTGACCGATCCGGCGCGGCCGGTGGCCGACGGGCTCAGCCGCGGCCCGTCCTCGGCGGCTCGTGCGCCCGCCGCGTGGCCGGACCGTCCTGGGCGGGGATGCCGCCCGGCGGTGGCACGGCGTCCGCCGTGTTGACCCGGGGCAGCGCGTACGGGTGCTCCGCGCACAGCCAGCGGATCATCTGCTCGCGCACCGTGACCCGGACCGTCCACACGTCGTCCGAGTCCTTGGCGGTCACCAGGGCACGGACCTGGATGGTGTTCGGCGTCGCGTCGGTGACGGTGAGGTTGGCCGAACGGCCGTCCCAGGCCGGGCACTCGCGCACGATGTCGCGCAGCTTCTCCCGCATCGCCTCCAGCGGCGCCGAGTGGTCCACGTGCCAGTAGACGACGCCGGTCAGCTGCGGGGTGCCGCGCGACCAGTTCTCGAACGGTTTGGAGGTGAAGTACGACACCGGCATGGTGATCCGGCGCTCATCCCAGGTCCGTACGGTCAGGAAGGTCAGCGTGATCTCCTCGACGGTGCCCCACTCACCGTCCACGACCACCACGTCGCCGAGCCGCACCATGTCGCCGAACGCGATCTGCAGCCCCGCGAACAGATTGGCCAGCGTGGACTGGGCGGCGACACCGGCGACGATGCCGAGGATGCCTGCCGAGGCCAGCAGCGAGGCGCCGGCCGCGCGCATCGCCGGGAACGTCAGCAGCATCGCCGCCACGGCCACCACGCCGACCACGGCGGCCACCACGCGCATGATCAGCGACACCTGGGTACGGACCCGGCGGACCCGGGCCGGATCGCGGTGCACACGGGCGTAGCGGGAGTAGGAGGTCTCGACGATCGCCGCCGCGATCCGCACCACCAGCCAGGCCGCGGAGCCGATCAGCACCAGGGTCAGCGTCCGGCCGACGGCGACCCGGTGGTCCGGCAGCAGGCGGGCCTGCTCGTAGGAGCCTCTGAGCAGGGCCGCGGCCAGCACCAGCTGGTACGGGATCCGGCCGCGTCGCAGCAGCTCCCACAGCGGGGTCTCGTTGTGCCGCGCGTCGGCCTTGCGCAGCAGCAGGTCCGTGGCCCAGCCGATGAGCAGGGTCAGAACGACACAGCCACCGACCACGATCAGGGGGCGGAGCACGATTTCCATGCCTGAGAACGTAACCGGCTCCGGCGGCCGTGACCATGCCGATCGGTGACGGCCGCGATCCGGCCGTGCGGCGTTGCCGTGTCCGGCTGGCACGATGGCGGCATGAACATCATGCTCTTTCACTCGACCTACGGCCGCCGACCGGCGGTGCGCGCCGCGGCCGACCGGTTGCGGGCCGCCGGGCACGAGGTGTGGACGCCGGACCTCTTCGCGGGGCGCACGTTCGAGACGGTCGAGGAGGGCATGGCCTGCAAGGACGAGATCGGCAAGGACGAACTGCTGAAGCGGGCCGTGCTGGCGGCGGCGCCCTACTCGGAGCGCGGGCTGGTGTACGCCGGGTTCTCGCTCGGCGCCTCCATCGCGCAGACCCTGGCCCTCGGCGACGAGAAGGCGCGTGGCCTGCTGCTCCTGCACGGGACCTCGGACATCGCGCCGGGCGTCTCGGTGGACGGGCTGCCGGTCCAGCTGCATGTGGCCGAGCCGGACCCGTTCGAGACGGACGACTGGCTGAGCGCCTGGTATCTGCAGCTGGGCCGGGCGGGGGCGGACGTCGAGGTCTACCGGTACGCCGGGGCCGGCCATCTGTACACCGACCCCGGACTGCCGGACTACGACGAGGAGGCGGCCGAGGCCACCTGGCGGGTGGCGCTCGGCTTCCTCGGCGCTCTGTAGTCCGCGGCTACACCGGGTCGTAGGTGCGCTCGACCTTCTGTGTGCCGCTGCGCGTGCGGTACGAACGCACCCAGGAGGAGCTCGCGTTCGCGGCGGTGCGGTCGGACAGGGCGTAGTAGTCCAGCTGTGCGCGGTCCGCGGTGAGGTCCAGCACGCCGTAGCCGTGGCGGTCGGTGTCGACCCAGTGGACGTGCCGGTTGGCCGCGCGGATGACCGGCGCGGCGATCGCCGAGACGGTGCCCTCGGGGACCTTCACGATGTCGTCGAGGTTGTCGGAGGTGACCGAGGTGACCACGAACTCGGTGGCGGCCGACGGCGACAGCGGATAGGTCCCGGCGTCCACGGGCACGTCGTTGGCCCAGGCCATGTGGATGTCGCCGGTGAGGAAGACCGTGTTGCGGATCGCGTTCGAGCGCAGATGGGCGAGGAGTTCGCGGCGGTCGTCGGTGTAGCCGTCCCACTGGTCGGTGTTGAGGGCGAGCCCCTCCTGGGGCAGCCCGAGCAGCTTGGCCAGCGGCTTGAGCAGGTCGGCGGCGAGGGAGCCGACGACGAACGGCGAGATCATCACCGAGTTGCCGACCAGCCGCCAGGTGGTGTCGGACGCCGTCAACCCGGCCTTCAGCCAGTCGAGTTGGGCGCGGCCCGTGATCGTACGGTCCGGGTCGTCCACCGAACCGCTGCCCGTGGACACCTGCTGCGAGCGGAAGGAGCGCAGATCGAGCAGGGACAGGTCGGCGAGCTTGCCGAAGCGCAGCCGGCGGTAGGTGGTGCCCGCGATGGCCGGGCGCACCGGCATCCACTCGAAGTAGGCCTGCCTGGCGGCCGCCTGGCGGGCGCTCCAGGTGCCCTCGGCGCCCTCGGTGTGGTTCTCGGCGCCGCCGGACCAGGTGTCGTTGGCGAACTCGTGGTCGTCCCAGATCGCGATGACCGGTGCCTGCTGGTGCAGGGCCCGCAGATCGGGGTCGGTCTTGTACGTGCCGTGCCGGGCGCGGTAGTCGGCGAGCGTGAGGATCTCGTGTGTGGGCGTGTGCGGGCGGACGACCCTGCCCCGGGTCCCGTAGTCGCCGGACCCGTACTCGTAGATGTAGTCGCCGAGGTGCAGCCAGGCGTCCAGGTCACCGCGCGCCGCGAGGTGGCGGTACGCGGCGAAGTAGCCGGCCTCCCAGTTGGCGCAGGAGACCACGCCGAAGCGCAGGCCCGTGACGGACGCGTCCGCCGCAGGCGCGGTGCGGGTGCGCGCCACCGGGGAGTCGGTGCCGCCGGCCGAGAAGCGGAACCAGTAGTCGGTGGCGGGCCGGAGGCCGCGGATGTCGGCCTTGACGGTGTGGTCGGCGGCGGCCGTCGCGGTCGTGGAGCCCCGGGTGACGACGTCCGTCAACGCCTTGTCACGGGCGACGACCCAGCTGACCTCGGTGTCCGGGCCGATGCCGGAGCCGGGGACGGCATCGGCGGCCGGGGTCACCCGGGTCCACAGCAGGACGCCGTCGGGCAGCGGGTCGCCGGAGGCGACGCCGTGCAGGAAGGCGGGGGCCTGGGTGGCGGCCCGGGCGGGCAGCGCGGCGGCGAGCGGGGCGGCGGCCAGGGCCGCGCCGGCGGTGGCCGCAGCGGCCTTGACGACCGTACGGCGGCGTGGCGAGGGGGAGTTGGTGCCCTCGGATGCTCTGTGTCGAGTGGTCACGACCGCTCAGGTTACTGAGCGGTACGGACAAGAGCGGGCGAACGGGGGAAGTTCGCCCGCTCTTCATCCGGGGGCCAGATCCCGCAGGGCGTCAGCCCTTGAGGGCGGCGTCCACCACCCGGTTGAAGTCGTCGACCGTCATGGGCGGGTTGCCCTGGCTGTCGGCGGTGAGCATCTTGCCGTCCATGACGAAGCTCGGGGTGCCCGTCACGCCGTCCTTGTTGGTGTCGAAGGTCTTCGACATGGCCAGCGCCCAGGCGTCGTAGGTGCCGTTCTTCACCGCGTCCTGGAACTTGGTGTTGCCCTTCAGGGCGGAGACGGTGTCGGCGACCTCGATGAGGTAGTCGTCGCTCTTGAACTTGTCGTTCGTCTCCTCCGGGTGCCACTTCGCCGAGTACAGCGCGGCCTTGTAGTCCAGGAACGCCTCCGGGCTCACGTTCAGCGCGGCGCCCATGGCGCTCATCGCGTTCTTGGAGCCCTCGCCGTTGCTGCCGACCTTGCCCTTGCCCAGCGAGTCGCCGTCGAGGAAGGTGCCGCCGATGAACTGGACCTTGAACTTGCCGTCGTCGACGTCCTTCTTCAGGGTCGGGCCGACGGTCTGCTCGAACTGGGCGCAGACCGGGCAGCGTGGGTCCTCGAAGACCTTGAGGGTCTTCTCCGCGCTGCTCTTGCCGATCACGACGGTGGTGCCGTCGGTGCCGGTGGTGTTGGCCGGGGCGACGACCTTGTCGTCCTTCTGGGCCTCCCAGTGGCTGGGCTTGTTGGCCTGGACGACGGCGTAACCTATGCCGCCCGCGGCGGCGAGGACGGCCACCACCGAGCAGGCCACGACGAGCTGCCGCCTGACCTTGGCGCGCTTGGCCTGCCGCTCGCGCTCCTCGCGCAGCCGTTCCCGGGCCGCCGTCTTCGCCGACTGGCTGTTCCGCTTGCTCATATTGGTGATCTCCATGTGGGACGCGCACAGGTCGTGCGCGGGATACGTGTGGGGGACTTCTGGTGCTCAGCTGTGCCCGGCCCGTCGTGACGGGCCGGCGGCCTCGCTCAGGCGAAGGCCGGAGCGGCCGGAGCGGCCGGAGTGGCCGAAGAGACCGGTGAAACCGGTGCGGCCGACGGGGCCGGGGAGCATGAGCACGGCGGTCCACGCCGTCCCAGGGAGTGCACGAGGAGCCGGTCGCGGGCGGCGGTCGTCCGCGGCGCGGGGCGCGGCAGCCGGCGCGCCGGGGTGCGCCGCACCACCACCGCCACCGCGGCCACCGCCAGCAGCAGCGGCCGGAACGTGGTGGCGGCGACCGCGCGCAGCAGCTGGGCCAGCGCCCGCTCGCCGCGGCGCAGCCAGCAGGCCGCCAGGAGCCCGACGCAGACGTGCGCGGCGAGCAGCAGCCAGGCGGCGACCGGATCGGCGTGCGCGAGGAGCGCGGCGGCGCGGCCGGGGCCGCCGGTCACCTGGGCCAGCGGGGCGCCCACGGTGCCGCCCTGGCACAGCACGTCGAGCCCGACCGCGCGCAGCGGGCCGGCGACCGGGCCGCCTGCCCGGCCGTAACAGGCGTGCTGGCCGGTGGTGAACACCGTGTCGGCGGCCAGCTCCAGCGGAATCAGCAGGGCCGCGATGTGGCCAAAACCGCGCTCGCGGCCCGCCAGCGCGTACGCGGTGACGAAGACGCCCGCGGCGACCGCGGCCACGGTCGGCAGCGGCAGCGGGACCTGGGACAGCAGCACGTGCGACGCGGTGCTGAGGGTCACGACGAAAGCCGTGAACAGCGCCGCGCGCACGGCTCTGAGCTGGGTCCCGGATATGTCCATAGCGGTGGAGAGTCTGTCACGTACTCATGTAAGAGACCCCTAAAGGGTGCCTGTGAATCCCGCTGATCACAGCCCCGGGATCCGGCCGTTGCGGAACAGGTCGACAAAGATCCGGTGGTCGGCACGCGCGCGTGCGCCGTAGCTGTGGGCGAAGTCGGTCAGCAGGGCGGGGAATCCGTCCTCGTCGGCCGCGATCGCCGCGTCGATGGCCCGCTCCGTGGAGAACGGCACCAGGGACTCGCCGGAGGTGTCGTCCGCCGCGGCGTGCATCGTCGCGGTGGCCCGGCCCAGGTCGGCGACGACGGCGGCGATCTCCTCCAGATCGTCGATGTCGCCCCAGTCCAGGTCCACGGCGTACGGCGAGACCTCGGCGACCAGCTGGCCCGCGCCGTCCAGCTCGGTCCAGCCCAGCCACGGGTCGGCGTGCGCCTGCAGCGCGCGCTGGGAGATCACCGTGCGGTGGCCCTCGTGCTGGAAGTAGTCGCGGATCGCCGGGTCGGTGACATGCCGGGAGACGGCCGGGGTCTGGGCCTGCTTGATGTAGATCACGACGTCGTTCTCCAGGGCGTCGCTGTTGCCCTCCAGGAGGATGTTGTACGACGGCAGCCCGGCCGAGCCGATCCCGATGCCGCGCCGCCCCACGACGTCCTTCACGCGGTACGAGTCCGGGCGCTCCAGCGACGAATCCGGCAGCGTCTCCAGGTAGCCGTCGAAGGCGGCGAGCACCTTGTAGCGGGTGGCCGCGTCCAGCTCGATGGAGCCGCCGCCGGGCGCGAAGCGGCGCTCGAAGTCGCGGATCTCGGTCATGGAGTCCAGCAGTCCGAAACGGGTCAGCGAGCGCGCGTCACGCAGCGCGTCGAGCAGCGGACCCCGCGCGGTGTCCAGCGTGAAGGGCGGCACCTCGTCGCGCTTGGCGCCGGTGGCCAGGGCGTGGATGCGCTCGCGGTAGGCGGACGCGTAGACGGCGACCAGGTCGGTGATCTGCTCGTCGCTCAGCGCCTTCGCGTACCCGACGAGGGCGATGGAGGCGGCGAAGCGCTTCAGGTCCCAGGTGAACGGGCCGACGTACGCCTCGTCGAAGTCGTTGACGTTGAAGACCAGGCGGCCGTTGGAGTCCATGTACGTGCCGAAGTTCTCCGCGTGCAGGTCGCCGTGGATCCACACGCACGAGGTGCGCTCGTCCAGGTACGGGCCGTTCAGTATCCGCCCGGCGCCCCGCCCGGCGCCTCGCTCGGCGTCGAGGTCGTGGTAGAAGAGGCACGCCGTGCCCCGGTAGAACGCGAACGCCGAGGACGCCATCTTGCGGAACTTCACGCGGAACGCGGCTGGGTCGGCGGCCAGCAGCTCGCCGAAGGCGGTGTCGAAGACGGCGAGGATCTCCTCGCCGCGCTGCTCGTCGTTGAGCTGGGGGACCGACATCGCTGGGTGCCTCCTGGTGCGGATGGTGCGTGACATGGGGGGTGGATCTTCCCCCTCCCGGCAACGTGCGACGGGCCGGGGGAGTGCCCGTGCTCTCCGGATGAAGGTACGCGGGGGACCCCGCCGCGTGTCAGTGCCGAGGCATAGACTTCGACGCTGTCCCCCCGGACCGTCCGCAGCCGATCGGAAGATCGTCGACGATTGTTTTCTTTGGAGGCCGAAACCGTGTCGAAGCCGCCCTTCACGCACCTGCACGTCCACACCCAGTACTCGCTGCTGGACGGTGCCGCGCGGCTCAAGGACATGTTCAACGCCTGCAACGAGATGGGCATGACCCATATCGCCATGTCCGACCACGGCAACCTCCACGGGGCGTACGACTTCTTCCATACGGCGAAGAAGGCCGGGGTCACCCCGATCATCGGCATCGAGGCGTACGTCGCCCCGGAGTCCCGGCGCAACAAGCGCAAGATCCAGTGGGGCCAGCCGCACCAGAAGCGGGACGACGTCTCCGGCTCCGGTGGTTACACCCACAAGACGATCTGGGCGGCGAACAGGACGGGCCTGCACAACCTCTTCCGGCTCTCCTCGGACGCGTACGCCGAGGGCTGGCTGCAGAAGTGGCCCCGCATGGACAAGGAGACCATCGCCCAGTGGTCGGAGGGCCTGATCGCCTCCACCGGCTGCCCGTCCGGCGAGCTCCAGACCCGGCTGCGCCTCGGCCAGTACGACGAGGCGCTGAAGGCGGCCGCCGAGTACCAGGACATCTTCGGCAAGGACCGCTACTTCCTGGAGCTGATGGACCACGGCATCGACATCGAGCACCGGGTCCGCGACGGCCTCCTGGAGATCGGCAAGAAGCTCGGCATCCCCCCGCTGGTCACCAACGACTCGCACTACACGTACGCGCACGAGGCGACCGCCCACGACGCCCTGCTGTGCATCCAGACCGGCAAGAACCTCTCCGACCCCGACCGCTTCAAGTTCGACGGCACCGGCTACTACCTGAAGTCCACGGACGAGATGTACGCCGTCGACTCCTCGGACGCCTGGCAGGAGGGCTGCCGCAACACGCTCCTGGTGGCCGAGCAGATCGACACCACGGGCATGTTCGAGAAGCGCGACCTCATGCCCAAGTTCGACATCCCCGAGGGCTACACCGAGGTCACCTGGTTCCAGGAGGAGGTCCGCCGCGGCATGGAGCGCCGCTTCCCGGGCGGCGTCCCCGACGACCGCCAGAAGCAGGCCGAGTACGAGATGGACGTCATCATCCAGATGGGGTTCCCGGGCTACTTCCTCGTGGTCGCCGACTTCATCATGTGGGCCAAGAACAACGGCATCGCGGTCGGCCCCGGCCGTGGCTCGGCCGCCGGCTCCATCGTCGCGTACGCCCTCGGCATCACCGACCTCGACCCGATCCCGCACGGCCTGATCTTCGAGCGGTTCCTCAACCCCGAGCGCATCTCGATGCCCGACGTCGACATCGACTTCGACGAGCGTAGGCGCGTCGAGGTGATCAGGTATGTGACGGAGAAATACGGCGCCGACAAGGTCGCCATGATCGGCACCTACGGCACCATCAAGGCCAAGAACGCGATCAAGGACTCCGCGCGCGTGCTCGGCTACCCGTACGCGATGGGCGACCGGATCACCAAGGCCATGCCCGCCGACGTCCTCGGCAAGGGCATCCCGCTGTCCGGCATCACCGACTCCGCCCACCCCCGTTACTCGGAGGCGGGCGAGGTCCGCGGGATGTACGAGAACGAGCCGGACGTGAAGAAGGTCATCGACACCGCCCGCGGTGTGGAGGGCCTGGTGCGGCAGATGGGCGTGCACGCCGCCGGCGTCATCATGTCCAGCGAGACCATCACCGAGCACGTCCCGGTGTGGGTGCGGCACACGGACGGCGTGACCATCACCCAGTGGGACTACCCGAGCTGTGAGTCGCTCGGCCTGCTGAAGATGGACTTCCTGGGCCTGCGCAACCTGACGATCATGGACGACGCCGTCAAGATGGTGAAGGCCAACAAGGGCGTCGACATCGACCTCCTCGGTCTCCCGCTCGACGACCCGACGACCTTCGACCTGCTCCAGCGCGGCGACACCCTCGGCGTCTTCCAGTTCGACGGCGGTCCGATGCGCTCGCTGCTGCGCCTGATGAAGCCGGACAACTTCGAAGACATCTCCGCCGTGTCCGCCCTGTACCGGCCGGGCCCGATGGGCATGAACTCGCACACCAACTACGCGCTGCGCAAGAACGGCCAGCAGGAGATCACGCCGATCCACCCGGAGCTGGAGGAGCCGCTCAAGGAGGTCCTGGACGTCACCTACGGCCTGATCGTCTACCAGGAGCAGGTGCAGAAGGCCGCCCAGATCATCGCGGGTTACTCGCTCGGCGAGGCCGACATCCTCCGCCGCGTCATGGGCAAGAAGAAGCCCGAGGAGCTGGCGAAGAACTTCACCATCTTCCAGACCGGCGCCCGCAAGAACGACTACAGCGACGAGGCCATCCAGGCCCTGTGGGACGTGCTGGTCCCGTTCGCCGGCTACGCGTTCAACAAGGCGCACTCGGCCGCGTACGGACTGGTGTCGTACTGGACCGCGTACCTCAAGGCGAACTACCCGGCCGAGTACATGGCCGCGCTCCTGACCTCCGTCAAGGACGACAAGGACAAGTCGGCGATCTACCTCAACGAGTGCCGCCGCATGGGCATCAAGGTGCTCCCGCCGAACGTCAACGAGTCGGTGCACAACTTCGCCGCGCAGGGCGACGACGTGATCCTCTTCGGCCTGGAGGCGGTGCGCAACGTCGGCACGAACGTGGTCGAGTCGATCATCAAGTGCCGCAAGGCCAAGGGGAAGTACGCGTCCTTCCCCGACTACCTCGACAAGGTCGACGCGGTCGTGTGCAACAAGCGCACCACGGAATCGCTCATCAAGGCGGGCGCCTTCGACACCATGGGCCACACCCGCAAGGGCCTCACCGCGCAGTACGAGCCGATGATCGACAACGTGGTCGCGGTCAAGCGCAAGGAGGCCGAGGGCCAGTTCGACCTCTTCGGCGGGATGGGCGAGGACACCGGCAGCGAGCCCGGCTTCGGACTCGACGTGGAATTCACCACCGACGAGTGGGAGAAGACCTATCTGCTCGCCCAGGAGCGGGAGATGCTCGGTCTGTACGTCTCCGACCACCCGCTCTTCGGCCTGGAGCACGTGCTGTCCGACAAGGCCGACGCGGGCATCGCCCAGCTCACCGGAGGCGAGCACGCGGACGGCGCCGTCGTCACCATCGGCGGCATCATCTCGGGTCTGCAGCGCAAGATGACCAAGCAGGGCAACGCCTGGGCGATCGCCACCGTGGAGGACCTCGCCGGCTCCATCGAGTGCATGTTCTTCCCGGCCACCTACCAGCTGGTGTCGACCCAACTCGTCGAGGACGCCGTGGTGTTCGTCAAGGGCCGGCTCGACAAGCGCGAGGACGTGCCGCGGCTCGTGGCGATGGAGCTGATGGTCCCGGACCTGTCCAACGCGGGCACCAACGCGCCCGTGGTGCTCACCATCCCGGCGGTCAAGGTGACCCCGCCGATGGTCAGCCGCCTCGGCGAGATCCTCAGCCATCACAGGGGCGACAGCGAGGTCCGGATCAAGCTCCAGGGCCCGCGCAAGACGACGGTGCTGCGCCTCGACCGGCACCGGGTGAAGCCGGATCCGGCGCTCTTCGGCGACTTGAAGGTGCTGCTCGGCCCGTCCTGCCTGGCCGGCTGACGCCCCGCCGCGCGGGCCGCTCCGGCGGCCCCGCACCGGGCTCCGCGGCCCCACCTGCCGACAAGGGGCGCACCCGCGCAGGGTGCGCCCCTCGGGTGTCCGGGCCTCAGCGGCCCCGTCGGACCGTGCGAGTCCGAGCCGGCGAGCCTCAGTTGTGGCCGAAGCTCTTCTTCTGCTTACGGGCGGCATCCGCCGGGTCGCCCTGGGCGTGCGTCATCGACTCACGGGACTCCGTCGCCGCCCGCTGCGAGGGCTGCGGAGCCTGCTCGGACTGCGCTGCGCGGTTCTGCGGGCCACCCTGCTTGCGGTTCTTGTTCTTGGCCATGGTGTCTGCCTCCTGAGGGGATCTAGGGGCCAGGGCCGCCATCAGATTCACATAGGCTGACAACAGGCGCATTTCGGATAATTACCCTGTGTAACAGGGCAGGTCGCGGCATGCGGCCTGGATGCGCCACGCCGAAGATCGAGTTCGAGCCGTTAACCTCCGCGTGGTCGGGCAGACTCGAAGCACAGCCTGAAGCAAACCTCCCGGGAAGAGGGTGAGTCGCGTGGACCGCTGCATCGTCCTGGTGGACGCCGGGTATCTGCTGGGGGCCGCCGCCAGTCTCCTCGCCGGTGAGCCCTCCCGCTCCCGCATCACCGTCGACCACGCCGCGCTGATCCAGGCGCTGCGTGAACGCGCCGAGGCCGACACGGAACGGCCGTTGCTGCGCATCTACTGGTTCGACGGCGCCCCCGACCGGGTCCCACAGCCGGAACACCGCCGGCTGCGTGTGATGCCCCGCGTCACCGTCCGGCTCGGCGCCCTGACCCGCAGTGACGGACGCTGGGCGCAGAAGGGCGTGGACGCGGCCATGCACGCCGAGCTCACCGAACTGGCCCGTAACCGCGCCTGTTCCGATGTGGTCCTGGTCACCGGCGACGGCGACCTGCTGCCGGGCATGATGGCCGCCAAGGAGCACGGCGTCGCCGTCCACCTGTGGGCCGTACAGGCCGCGGACGGCGACTACAACCAGTCCGAGGACCTGGTCGCGGAGGCCGACGAGCGGCGCGTTCTCGACCGCACATGGATCACCAAGGCCGTACGCGCCAAGGAACTCACCGGCATCTGCGCGCCGCCGCCCGTGCCCCGGCCCGAGATCGCCGCGATCCTCTCCGCGCCGCTGCCCGAGTCCGCGCTCACCGCCGCCGAACCGCCCGCCGCCGAGGCCCCCGAACACGCCCCGGCGGCCGGGACGGCGCAGGACGGCGCGCCGGAGCGGGGGCCCGCGCACAAGGGCGTACCCACCCCCAAGGACCTCGCCGGGCTGCGCGCCCCCGGCGCCCATGGCGTCCAGCACCCCACGACCGCGACCCTGCGCTGGTCCTCCGACAAGGGCTGGGTGGACCGGCCCGGCGTCCCGGCCGAGTCCTCCGACGCCGCCACCATGCCGACCCTGGCGCAGCTGACCACGGCCGAGCAGCGCTGGGCCGACCGGGAGGAGGACATCACGACGGTCGGCGGCGACCCCTACGAGGTCGGGCAGGTCTTCGCCCGGCGCTGGATGTCCCGCCTCGGTGACCCGGGCCAGCTGCACAAGCTGTCCGGCATGTATCCGCGGGTCCCGCACCGCATCGACGGCGAGCTGCTCAGATACGCGGCCCGCTTCGGGCTCCTCGCCCACAAGGACGACCAGATCGACGAGCACGACCGTTACGCCATCCGGGCGGGGTTCTGGCGGGAGATCGACGTCCGGACCGCCGCCGAGCACGCTCCCGGCGGGGATCGGGCCGAGCCGACGGCCCCCAACGGAGAGCGGGGGCCGCGCACCCCTTAGGCTCGTCCCTTGTGATGACGCGCGCGGCACAGGCACTCCGGCACCGGGATGACGTCGTGTGCGCGGTGCGCGGACTGACCAAGACCTATCCGGCGGTGCGCGGGCGGCGCGGCACGGCGGGGACGCCCGAGGTGCGGGCCACCGACGGGGTGGAGCTGGACGTCCGGCGCGGCGAGATCTTCGGGCTGCTCGGGCCGAACGGGGCCGGCAAGTCCACCCTGGTCCGGCAGGTGACCGGGCTGCTCAGGCCGGACTGCGGCAGCGTCGAGATCCTCGGCCACGACATCGTGCGCCACCCCGAGCGGGCCGCCCGCATCCTCGCCTACCTCGGCCAGGAGTCCACCGCCCTCGACGAGCTGACCGTGTCCCTCGCCGCCGAGACCACCGGGCGGCTGCGCGGCCTCGATGTGCGCCAGGCCCGCGCCGAGCGGGACGCCGTACTGGACGAGCTGGCGCTCGCGCCGATCGCCGGGCGGGCCCTGAAGAAGCTGTCCGGCGGGCAGCGGCGGCTCGCCTGCTTGGCCGCCGCGCTGGTCGGCGAGCGCCCGCTGCTCGTCCTCGACGAGCCGACCACCGGCATGGACCCGGTGGCCCGGCGCGCGGTGTGGGCGGCCGTCGACCGGCGGCGCGCCGAACACGGCACGACCGTGCTGCTGGTCACCCACAACGTCATCGAGGCCGAGACGGTCCTCGACCGGGTCGCGGTCCTCGACCGGGGCCGGGTCATCGCCTGCGACACGCCCGCCGGGCTCAAGGAGCGGGTGGCCGGCGAGGTCCGGGTCGAGCTGGTGTGGCGGGAGCGGGCGCCGCTGGACGTGCCCGAGGTCGCCGTGCTGCGGGAGCAGGCCGTGGAGTCCGGCCGCCGCTGGACGCTGCGGCTCGGGCCCGAGGAGGCCCGCGCGGTCGTCGCCACGGTGACCGGAGGGGCCGCGTTCGCCGCCCTGGACGACTTCACGCTCGCCACGCCCAGCCTGGAGGACGTGTACCTGGCGCTGGGCGGCGCCGCGCGACAGGGACTGGTGAAGGCATGACCGAGACCGCGAGAAGCGTGGTGCGCGCGGTGAGCGCCGGCGCCGTCGCGTCCGTACCGTCCCTGTGGGGCGGTACGGACGCCGCGGGGGACCCGGGCGCCGTAGGGGAGAGGAGCAGCACGACGTGAGCGTCGCACCCGTGAAGGTTCTGGCGGGCAGTGCCCCGACCGTGGAGAACACGGCCCAGGGCCCGGCCCGGCTCGGGCCGCGCGCGCGGCTGTGGCCGTCGCTGGTGGCCGTCTACCGGGCACAGCTGTCCCGGGCCCGGGTGGCGCGGATCCCGCTGCTGTTCGTCGCGACCTTCCAGTCGGTCGGCATCATGATCATGATGCGCGGTGTGGTGGACACCCGTGGCGAGGCCCAGTCCGTGGTGGCCGGGTCGTCGATCGTGGTCGTCGCCTATGTGGCGCTCAATCTGCTCTCCCAGTACTTCGGGCAGCTGCGGGCCAGCGGCGGGCTCGACCACTACGCCACGCTGCCGGTGCCGCCCGCGGCGGTGGTGCTGGGCGCGGCGGCCGCGTACGCGTCCTTCACCGTGCCGGGGACCCTGGTGACCGCCGTCTTCGGCTGCCTGCTGTTCGGGCTGCCGCTGACGAACCTGTGGATCCTGCTCGCGGTGATCCCGCTCGCCGGAGCCGCCCTCGCCGGGCTCGGGGCGGCCTGCGGACTGCTCGCGCCGCGTCCCGAACTGGCCACGCTGCTCGGGCAGTTGGGCATGTCGGCGGCGCTGCTGCTGGGCGTGCTGCCGCCGGACCGGATGCCGGAGATCGTCCGGCTGGCCCGCGATCTGCTGCCGTCCACCTATGGCGTCGAGGCCTATGCGCGGACCTTCGGGAACGGCCCCGACTGGGCCCGCGTCCTCGCTGACCTGGGGGTGTGCGCCGGAGTCGGGGTGATCTCGCTGGCCGTGGCCACCTGGGCGTACCGGCGGGCCGCCGTCCGATGACGCGCCGCACGGGCCGGCCTGGCACGATGTCAGGGTGACCGCACCGCTGACTCCGCCTCCGCCGCCGCACGACCAGCCTCCGCACCAGGTCTGGCAGGCGCCGCCTGACGCTGCGGTGGGGGGCGCGTACGAACAGGACGGTCCCGGGATGAAGTCCGAAGTGCGCGCGGCCGCCGTGGTCACCGTGGCGCTGGCGCTCTGCGGGGTGCTGCTCGGCCTGCTGTGGTGGTGGCTGGCGCCCCATGTGCCGCTCGTCGGCGATCAGATGGACAAGAGCTGGGTCGTCTATCTGAAGGACAGCGAGGGGGAGCAGGCGATCGGCGTGGACGGCACGTTCACGCTGCTGGCGCTGGCCTTCGGCGTGGTCAGCGCGGTCGTCGTGTTCCTGCTGCGGCGGCACGGCGGGGTGCCGCTGGTGGTGGGGCTTGCCGCGGGCGGGCTGCTCGGGTCGCTGCTGGCGTGGCGGCTCGGGGTGTGGCTCGGGCCCACCGAGGACGTGATCGCCCACGCGAAGGCCGTCGGCAAGGGCGTGACCTTCGCGGCCCCGCTGAAGCTGGGCGCGCAGGGAGCGCTGCTCGCATGGCCCTTGGCCGCGCTGGTGGTGCACCTCGGCCTGACGGCCCTGTTCGGCCCCCGCGACCCCGACCCGTACCAGCAGCCCCCTTACCAGGGACCGTACGCGACGCCTCCGGCCTAGGTCCGGTCGTCAAACTCCCTCCCGTTTCCGCTCGACCAGAGGGGACCCCCGACGCCGCAGGGCCCGCCCTCCGGGCGGACGACGAGAGTTCGACGAGGACCTACTAGGGCCGGTTCGACGAATTCCGCCGGCCCCGCCGCGGTCGGTGCCGCGCCTCGCTGCGCTGGCAAGCGCCTGTCCGGCGAGCCGTGCTACGCCGGGCGCCTTCCGTGGTTCGCGTGGCCTTTTCTGGTGCGCCACCTGCGTTTCCGGGTTTTCTTCGACATGCCTCCTCTGCTTAACCGAGGAGGCGGCGTCCGTCGAGGGGTTATGCGCGTCCGATGGGCGCGCGGACGGCGCCGGTGAGGGCGGCCAGGTCGCCGGGGGAGAGTTCGACCTCCAGGCCGCGGCGGCCCGCCGAGACGCAGACCGTGGCGTGCGCCGACGCCGACTCGTCCAGGACCGTGCGGAGCTTCTTGCGCTGGCCGAGGGGGGAGATGCCGCCGCGGACATAGCCCGTGGTGCGTTCGGCCAGGGCCGGGTCGGCCATCGTCGCGCGCTTGCCGCCCACCGCCGACGCCAGGGCCTTGAGGTCGAGGGAGCCCGCCACCGGGACCACCGCCACGGTCAGCGTGCCGTCCACGTCCGCCACCAGCGCCTTGAAGACGCGGTCGGCGGAGACGCCCAACGCCTCGGCCGCCTCCTCGCCGTAGGAGGGGTGGGCCGGGTCGTGCTCGTAGGCGTGGACCGTGTGGGCCACGCCCGCGGCGGCGAGCGCCACCGTGGCCGGAGTGCCGCCCTGCTGCTTCTTCGGCTTCTTCGCCATCGGGTCCCCGGTCTCAGTTCAGACTGGTCGGGCCGCGCGTCAGGTCCGACGCCGGCAAGGACGGCAGACTGCGGATGAAGGCCGTCTCCGAGCGAAGGAGTTTCAGCTCGTCCCGCAGCCGGGAGGCGGTGTCCGGGGCCTGGAGCAGGCGCTGCTTCGTCGGGGTGTCCAGCATCATCGCCGCCGCCACGAGGTAGGAGACCACCGACGGCTCGTCGGGGAGGTCGGAGCCCGTCGTCAGCGACCGCTCCCGGGCACCCGCCAGCCGCTTCTGGTACTGCCGGAACGCCCGCAGCACCCCCTCCGCGAGGGCGCCCGCGCCGTCGCCCGGCTCCTCCGTCAGCTCCTCCAGTTCGGCGGTCAGGAACGGGCCCGACGCGTCCACCGACAGCAGCCGCACCCGCCTGGTCCCGGTCGCCAGCACCTCGAAGGTGCCGCCCGAGCGCTCCCTGATCGTCGCGGCGTCCGCCACACAGCCCACGCCGTGGAAGGCCCGGACCGGGTCGGCGCCGAAGCCGGCGGCCGGGCCACGCTCGGGCACCGCCGTGGGGTCGGGCATGCCCGGTGCGCTCGGCGCCACCTCGTGGCCGTCGCGGATCGCCACGACGGCGAACCGGCGTGGCTCGTCCTCGGGTGCCTTCAGCAGCTCGCGCATCATGGCGCGATAGCGCTCCTCGAAGACGTTCAGAGGGAGCACAAGGCCCGGGAACAGCACCGAGTTCAGCGGGAAGAGCGGGAGACGGACGGTGGTCACGGCGTCACAGCCTAATGGTCACCGGCGGCGCCGTGTCCGCGGTGCTCACTCCGTGGTCGTCGGGGACCCGTTCCGGAACCGTCGGGGAGAGGGGATCAGCCCGTCCCGGGTGGGCCGGTCGACCGCCACCGGAAGCTCAGCGCGCAGCCGCAGGAAGAGTCCCAGCGGGTCGTCGGACACCCGGTCCCAGGGGAAGGACGTGGCGTACGGGCCGATCAGTCCGAACTGGTCCAGGGCGTCCGCCCTGCGGTCGAGGCACACCAGGACGTACGCCAGGAGGTTGCGCATCTCGGCCGGCCACGGGTCGGCCGCCGGGTACCGGGCGGAGAGCGCGATCGCGCGGTCGGCGGCGGCGTCCAGGCGCTCGCGGGGCGCCCCGGCGCCCGGGCCGAGGCAGGCGAGGGCCGCGTGGGCCGGGAGCGCCTGGACGAGCGCGCCGGGCGGCGCGTCCTGGGCGGCCGACTCGGCGAAGTCCAGGCACTCCGCGTGGGAGCCGTGCCAGGTGGCGGCGAGGTAGTGGAGTGCGGCCACATGACAGCCGTAGTGGTGCGGGGAGCGGCGCACCGCCTCCGTCCACAGGCGCTCGAAACCGAGGTGGCCGACGCGGGTGCCGCGCGCGTGGTCCAGCGCGATCCGCCAGGGCACCGGGTCGCGCGGGTCGGCCTCGGTGGCTGCGGTGACGAGCGGGCCCATGTCGGCCAGCAGTTCGGCCCGCGCGGGGGAGGCCCAGCACCGGTCCACCGCGAGCTGGGCGCGCAGCAGCAGGGCGTCCGGGTCGTCGGGGGCGCTCGCGTGCCACTCCTCGGCCCACTCGGGGCGGGAGCGGGCGAAGGCGGCCAGACACCGCGCGTACCGGTCGCGGTCCTCCCACTCGGCCGCCTCGCGGGTGGTGGCGAGCAGCTTCGCCGCGGGCTCGTACTCGCCCCGGCCCGCCGCGACCAGCGCGGGGGCGAGCCGCTCGTCGGGCGCGTCGAGCAGCACCTCGTCGTCGGCCGGCGGTGCGTCGCCGTGGCGCGAGGCGGATCGGGTCCTCCGTGCGGAACGGAGCAGCGCGCGCAGCAGAGCCATGGTGTCGACCATTGAAAGTCGCCGGTTCGCGGCGGCGCCAGTGGCTTCACGCAACCCACGGAAGGTTGTACGCACTCTGGTCAAGTGAGGGTAAAACGTGGCGGTTGCGCCCTTCTTGCGCACACCGCCCTGTCGTCAGCGTCCCCGAAGGGGCACGGGGAACTGCGCGACCAGCCACGACGCACCCGCAGCCGACCGACGGCCTGTCGCGGCCGAACCCGCGGAGCTACCCGCGTCTGAGCAGGCGGGTTGCTCCTGCCGCCACGGTGGTGGCCAGGATCCAGCCCAGCAGGACGATCGCCGCGGCCAGCCACTGCCAGCCGCCGCGCAGCTGCCACTCGCCCGCCTGACCCAGGTCGATGACCGGCAGCAGCAGGTCCAGGGCGAACAGGGCCGGGCTCCAGCCGGGATGCCCGTCGGAGTTCATCGGCTCCAGGGTGGTGTGCGCGAAGGCGAACGCGCTCGCCGCCCACAGCACCGCCATCCACACGGCGGCCCGGCCCGGCCGGTACCCGTAGGCGACCGTCACGTCCTGGGCGTACCCCCACAGCTTGCCGGCCAGTGGCAGTGTCTCGCGGCGCCTGCGCTGCTTGGCGAGCAGCACCTCGCGCGCGTCCTCGTCCTCGCCGGCGGCGCGCAGCACCGCGGCCAGCCGCTCGTACGGCTCCGGGTTGTACTCGGCGGTCGCCGCCGCGACCCACTCCAGCCGCCGGGTCAGCGGGAACGGGCCGCGCGGTACGAGGTTCTCGTACCCGAAGCCGCCCATGTGCAGATTGCCCGGGCCCGGCCAGCTGCCCGCCCGGTCCACCAGCGTCACCACCCGCGCCCCCGACAGCACCACCTTGCCGCGCTCCGGCTGCTCCCCGAGGAAGCGCAGCTCGGGCGTCTGCACCCGGCGCAGCGACAGCTCCTGGTCGTCGGTGAAGACGAACCGGGCCCGCTCCAGGTCGACCGCGTCCCCGAACCGCCCGTCGTCGAGGCGTACCCCGCCCTGGCACTCGAACCGCTGGATCCGGGTGCCGCGTGCGGGCGTGGTGCCGCTCAGCAGCGGGCTGCCCACGCCGGCCGGGCTCAGATACAGGGTGCGCTCCACGGTCAGCTGGGGCGCGTTCAGGGCGAGCCGGCCGGACGGGTTGGCCAGCCGCGCGCCGCGCAGGCTCAGCGACACGCCGACCTTGGCGCTGCGCAGGCTCAGCTCGCCGTGCGACTCCAGGAACTCCGCCTGGAGGTCCTGGCCGACGGTCAGGCCGTCCGCGGCGATCGAGCGGCCCGTCCGGTCCCGGTGGACGACGGCCTGGTTGAGCAGCAGGTCCGTGCCGATGTGCGCGTCGGTCAGCCGGACCCCGTTGCGGAACCGGCAGCGCGGCAGATGCAGATCGCCCTCGGTGTGCACACGGGCCGCCTCCAGGCGCGGCACCGAGCAGTTCACCAGCCGCACGGTGGTGAACCGGGCCTCCGGCAGCAGGACGTCCCGCTCGAACCGGCAGCCCTTCATCTCGACGTACGGCGTGACCGTGCCGCCCGCCAGGTCCAGGGCGCCGGTGATCCGCACCCCGGCCAGCTTCAGGGACGACACCCGGCCGGCCAGCGCGGGCGGCCCGTCGAGCAGCAGCCAGGCGATGATCCGGGCCCGCACGGCGCGCTCGGGCCCCCAGGGCTGTCCGCCGTGCGGATCGTCGACGATGGCGTCCCCGCTGTTCAGGTCGTAGCCGCTGCCGTTGCGGAACGCCTGCCACATCCCGGCCTCGGCGGCGGTCAGGTCGTCGGGCAGGTCCCCGGCGCGCAGGCCGGCCCCCTGGGTCACCGCTTTTCTCTCCTCCTCAGAGCCACGCGCGTGTCGCACTCCGTTTCGTACAACCGTTCATGCCCGCTGAGTGACGCGCCGAACGCCGGACGTGAAGAGGATCTTCCGCCGTCCGGCCGGGTTCTGTATCAGCCATTGATACGCGCGCACCGTCCGTCACCCCGGTCTGCGAGAATTGACCCTGTGATCTCCCGAATCGATCTGCGCGGCGATGCCCTCCCCGAGGGCCCCGCTCTGCGCGACCTGCTGCCCCGGGCCGACTTCGACGTTCAGGCCGCACTGGAGAAGGTGCGTCCGATCTGCGAAGCCGTGCATCATCGCGGCGACGCGGCGCTGATCGACTTCGCGGAGCGGTTCGACGGGGTGCGGCTGGAATCCGTCCGGGTGCCGGCCCAGGCACTCACGGACGCGCTCGCGGCCCTCGACCCGGCGGTCCGCGCGGCCCTGGAGGAGTCGATCCGCCGCGCCCGTCTCGTCCACCGCGAGCAGCGTCGTACGACGCACACGACCCAGGTCGTGCCCGGCGGGTCGGTGACCGAGAAGTGGGTGCCGGTCGAGCGGGTCGGGCTCTACGCGCCGGGCGGCCGCTCCGTCTACCCGTCCTCCGTGATCATGAACGTGGTGCCCGCGCAGGAGGCCGGCGTCCCCTCGATCGCCCTCGCCTCCCCGGCCCAGGCCGACTTCGGCGGCCTGCCGCACCCGACGATCCTGGCCGCGTGCGCGCTGCTCGGCGTCGACGAGGTGTACGCGGCGGGCGGTGCGACCGCGGTCGCGATGTTCGCGTACGGCACCGAGTCCTGCGCCCCCGCGAACATGGTCACCGGCCCCGGCAACATCTGGGTCGCCGCCGCCAAGCGCTTCTTCACCGGCCGGATCGGCATCGACGCCGAGGCCGGGCCCACCGAGATCGCGATCCTCGCGGACGACACCGCCGACCCGGTGCACGTGGCCGCCGACCTGATCAGCCAGGCCGAGCACGACCCGCTGGCCGCGGCCGTGCTGGTCACCGACTCGGTCGAGCTGGCCGACGCGGTGGAGAAGGAACTGGCGCCGCAGACCGCGGCCACCAAGCACGTCGACGACCGGATCGTCCCGGCCCTCGGCGGCAAGCAGTCCGCGATCGTGCTGATCGACGGCGTCGAGGAGGGCCTGCGGGTGGTCGACGCGTACGGCGCCGAGCACCTGGAGATCCAGACCGCCGACGCCGCCGCGGTCGCCGACCGCGTCAAGAACGCCGGCGCGATCTTCATCGGCCCCTGGGCGCCGGTGTCCCTGGGCGACTATGCGGCCGGGTCCAACCACGTGCTGCCGACCGGAGGCTGCGCCTGCCACTCCTCCGGCCTGTCCGTCCAGTCCTTCCTGCGCGGCATCCACATCGTCGACTACACCAGGGACGCACTGGCCGAGGTCGCCCACCACGTGGTCACGCTGGCGGAGGCGGAGGACCTGCCCGCGCACGGCGCGGCCGTCAAGGCGAGGTTCGGCTGGAAGGTACCGGCGAGCAAGTGAACCCGAACCCCGGAATCGACGACCTCCCCGTACGGGCCGAACTGCGCGGCAAGTCCCCCTACGGCGCGCCCCAGTTGGACGTCCCCGTCCGGCTGAACACGAACGAGAACCCGTACCCGCTGCCCGAGCCGCTGGTCGAGCGGATCGCCGAGCGGGTGCGCGCCGCCGCCCGCGACCTGAACCGCTACCCCGACCGGGACGCGGTCCAGCTGCGCACGGAGCTGGCCAAGTACCTGACGCGGACCGGCAAGTACCCGCTCGGCATCGAGAACGTCTGGGCCGCCAACGGCTCCAACGAGGTCATCCAGCAGCTGCTGCAGACCTTCGGCGGGCCGGGCCGCACGGCGATCGGCTTCGAGCCGTCGTACTCGATGCACTCGCTCATCGCGCGCGGCACCGGGACGGGCTGGATCTCCGGCCCCCGGAGCGAGGACTTCACGATCGACCTCGCCGGCGCCGAGCGGGCGATCGCGGAGCACCGCCCGGACGTCGTCTTCATCACCACCCCCAACAACCCCACGGGCAACGCGGTGCCGCCCGAAACGGTCCGCGCGCTGTACGACGCCGCGCAGGCGGCCAAGCCGTCCATGGTGATCGTGGACGAGGCGTACATCGAGTTCAGCCATGGCGACTCGCTGCTGCCGCTGCTCGCGGGCCGCCCGCACCTCGTCGTCTCGCGGACCATGTCCAAGGCGTTCGGCGCGGCGGGCCTGCGGCTGGGCTACCTGGCCGCGCACCCGGCGGTGGTGGACGCCGTCCAGCTCGTCCGGCTGCCGTACCACCTCTCGGCGATCACCCAGGCGACCGCACTGGCCGCCCTGGAGCACACCGACACACTGCTGAAGTACGTCGAGCAGCTGAAGACGGAGCGGGACCGGCTGGTGCGCGAACTGCGCGCGATCGGCTACGACGTCACGGCGTCCGACGCGAACTTCGTGCAGTTCGGGCAGTTCGCCGACGCGCACGAGGCCTGGCAGAAGATCCTCGACCGGGGCGTCCTGGTCCGGGACAACGGCGTACCGGGGTGGCTGCGGGTGTCCGCCGGAACCCCTCAGGAGAACGACGCGTTCCTCGACGCGGTACGTGAGTTGAAGAAGGAGCAGAGTTCATGAACCGCGAAGGACGCGTCGGACGCGTCGAGCGCACCACCAAGGAGACCTCGGTCCTGGTCGAGATCGACCTCGACGGCACCGGGCGGACCGACATCGCCACCGGCGTCGGCTTCTACGACCACATGCTCGACCAACTCGGCCGGCACGGTCTGTTCGACCTGACCGTGAAGACCGACGGCGACCTGCACATCGACTCGCACCACACCATCGAGGACACCGCCCTCGCGCTCGGCACCGCGTTCAAGCAGGCGCTCGGCGACAAGGTGGGCATCTACCGCTTCGGCAACTGCACGGTCCCGCTGGACGAGTCCCTCGCCCAGGTCACCGTCGACCTCTCCGGCCGCCCCTACCTGGTGCACACCGAGCCCGAGACCATGGCGCCGATGATCGGCGAGTACGACACCACCATGACCCGGCACATCCTGGAGTCCTTCGTCGCCCAGGCACAGATCGCGCTGCATGTGCACGTGCCCTATGGGCGCAACGCACACCACATCGTGGAGTGCCAGTTCAAGGCGCTGGCCCGGGCCCTGCGCTACGCGAGCGAGCGGGACCCCCGCGCGGTCGGCATCCTTCCGTCCACGAAGGGCGCGCTGTAGACCATGACCGGACTGTCCACCCTGCTGATCGTCGTCGGACTCTTCCTCGTCGGCGGCATCATCTCCTTCGTCAAGCAGAAGATGCCCACCAGCATGATCGTGCTGGTGTCCATCGGCGCGGCCATGTGCCTGGTCGCCGGAGTGCTGCGGCTGGAGGTGTGGAATTGAGCGCAGCCAGGAAGGTCGTCGTCTTCGACTACGGCTTCGGCAACGTCCGCTCCGCCGAGCGCGCCCTCGCCCGTACGGGAGCCGAGGTCGAGATCACCCGTGACTTCGACAAGGCGATGAACGCGGACGGCCTGCTGGTGCCCGGCGTCGGCGCCTTCGCCGCCTGCATGCGGGGCCTGCGCGCCGCCCGCGGCGACTGGGTGATCGACCGCCGGCTGTCCGGCGGGCGCCCGGTGCTGGGCATCTGCGTCGGCATGCAGATCCTGTTCGCGCGCGGCATCGAGCACGGCGTGGAGACCGCGGGCCTCGACGAGTGGCCCGGCTCGGTCGAGCCGCTCGAGGCCGAGATCGTGCCGCACATGGGCTGGAACACCGTGGCCGTGCCGCCCGGCTCCGAACTGTTCGCGGGCCTGGACGCGGACGCCCGCTTCTACTTCGTGCACTCCTACGCCGTCCGCGACTGGACCTTCGAGGCGCACCACACGCTGCTGCGCCCCCCCAAGGTGACCTGGTCGACGCACGGCACGCCGTTCGTGGCGGCCGTGGAGAACGGCGCCCTGTGGGCGACGCAGTTCCACCCCGAGAAGTCCGGCGACGCCGGAGCCCAGCTCCTCACCAACTGGATCGGAACACTGTGAGCAAGCTCGAACTCCTTCCCGCCGTCGACGTCCGGGACGGCCAGGCGGTCCGCCTCGTGCACGGCGAGTCCGGGACCGAGACCTCGTACGGCTCCCCGCTGGAGGCCGCCCTCGCCTGGCAGCGCTCGGGCGCCGAATGGCTGCACCTGGTCGATCTGGACGCCGCGTTCGGCACCGGCGACAACCGCGCGCTGATCGCCGAGGTCGCGGGCGCGATGGACATCAAGGTGGAGCTGTCCGGCGGCATCCGGGACGACGCCACCCTCGCCGCCGCGCTCGCCACCGGCTGCACCCGGGTGAACCTCGGCACCGCCGCCCTGGAGAGCCCCGAGTGGGTCGCCGGGGTGATCGCCGAGCACGGCGACCGGATCGCGGTGGGCCTTGACGTCCGCGGCACCACGCTGCGCGGGCGCGGCTGGACCCGGGACGGCGGCGACCTCTACGAGACGCTGGCGCGCCTCGACAAGGAGGGCTGCGCCCGCTACGTCGTCACCGACATCGCCAAGGACGGCACGCTGCAGGGCCCGAACCTGGAGCTGCTGAAGAACGTCTGCGGTGCCACCGACCGCCCGGTCGTGGCCTCGGGCGGCGTGTCCTCGCTGGACGATCTGCGGGCCATCGCCGAACTGGTGCCCCTCGGTGTCGAGGGCGCCATCGTCGGGAAGGCCCTGTACGCGAAGGCGTTCACCCTGGAAGAGGCCCTGGAGGCTGTGTCGTCATGACGTCCGAAGCCGTGCGGCGCGTGCAGAGCGGAAGTCCTTGGGAAGAGAGCTTCGGCTTCGCGCGTGCCGTCGCGGCGGGCGACCGGGTGCTGGTGGCGGGCACCACGGCCTTCAAGGGCCGGGTGCTGTACGGGGAGGGCGACCCGTACGAGCAGGCGAAGGTGGCGTTCACCGGCGCGCTGGAGGCGATCGCCGAGTTCGGGCTGGGGCCCGGGTCGGTGATCAGGACCCGGATGTATCTGACCCATCTGCGGGACGTCGACGAGGCGGGCCGGGCCCACAAGGAGCTGTTCGACTCCGTGCGTCCGGCCTCGACCATGCTGGTCGTGGCGGGCTTCGTCGACCCGCGCATCCTGGTCGAAGTGGAACTGGAGGCCTTCCGGGGCCGCACGCAGCAAGACACAGCAAGAGGAGCCGTGGATTCATGACCCTGGCGGTCCGAGTCATCCCCTGCCTGGACGTGGACAACGGCCGGGTCGTCAAGGGCGTCAACTTCCAGAACCTGCGGGACGCGGGCGACCCCGTCGAGATGGCCAAGGTGTACGACGCCGAGGGCGCCGACGAGCTGACCTTCCTGGACATCACGGCATCCTCGGGCAACCGCGAGACGACGTACGACGTGGTGCGCCGCACCGCCGAGCAGGTGTTCATCCCGCTGACGGTCGGCGGAGGTGTGCGCACCGCCGAGGACGTGGACAAGCTGCTGCGGGCGGGCGCCGACAAGGTGGGCGTGAACACCGCGGCGATCGCCCGCCCCGAGCTGATCCGCGAGATCGCCGAGCGGTTCGGGCGCCAGGTGCTGGTCCTCTCGGTCGACGCGCGGCGCAGCCGGCCGGGCGCCTTCGAGGTCACCACCCACGGCGGGCGCCGCGGCACCGGCATCGACGCCGTCGAGTGGGCGCACCGGGCCGCCGAACTGGGCGCGGGGGAGATCCTGCTCAACTCCATGGACGCGGACGGCACCAAGGACGGCTATGACCTGGAGATGATCGCGGCCGTGCGCAAGCACGTCACCGTCCCGGTCATCGCCTCCGGCGGCGCGGGCAAGCTGGCGGACTTCGCGCCGGCCATCGCCTCCGGCGCGGACGCGGTCCTTGCGGCCTCCGTCTTCCACTTCGGCGACCTACGGATCCCCCAGGTGAAACAGGCTCTGCGAGAGGCCGGCCACCCTGTGCGGTGACGCCCTGTTCAGCGCGCCGGCCTGTACCGGCGCTATCTCGATGAGCGGGTCACCTGGAGCGCCGAGTGGAACTCCGCCGCGCTGGACAGCGAGTCGCTGGTCAGGCTCACGACGGCCGAACTGGACGAGCTGCGTGAGGAGCTGATGGCGCTGCTGCGCAGGTACGAGGAGCAGAGCCGGGCCGCTGAAGCCGTCGGCGACACCGCCGGGCGCGAGAACGTCGCGCTGCACGTGTACGGATTCCCGTTCCGCGTCTGAGAGAGGCCGCCGCCTTGCCCACCGCCACCGCGCCGCCCACCGCGCCCGGCGCCGCCGTCGCGCGCCCCGCCCACCGCGACCCCAACGTGCTGCGCTGGCTGGGCGCCTACACCTGCTCCATGCTCGGCGACAACGTCTACTACATCGCGCTGTCCTGGGCCGCCGTCCAGGCCGGGACGCCGGCCCAGGCCGGTCTCGTCATGTCGGCCAGCGCCCTGCCGCGGGCCCTGCTGATGCTCGGGGGCGGCGTCGTCGCCGACCGGTTCGGGCCGCGCCGGGTCGTCATCGGCAGCGACGTGGTGCGCTGCGCGGCGGTCGTCGCGGTGGCCGCGCTGCTCCTCCTCGCCCGTCCCGGCCTGTGGTCGCTGGCCCTGCTCGCCCTGGTCTTCGGCGCCGTCGACGCCATGTTCATGCCCGCCGTGGGCGCCCTTCCGACCCGGATCACCGGCCAGGACCAGCTGGCCCGGGTGCAGGGCATGCGCGGGCTGTCCATCCGCTTCGCGAACGTCGTCGGCGCCCCGCTCGGCGGCCTGGGCGTGGCGCTCGGCGGCGCGGCGGCCGCGTTCGGGCTCGCGGGCCTGCTCATCGCCGCGTCGGTGCCGCTGCTGATCTCGGTACGGGTCCGAGCCCTGCCGGCCGACCCCACGGTCCCCGGCCGGGATGCCGCCGCAGGGATACCTGAGCCGCACACCGCGGAGCCGCGCTCGGCCGAGCCACATGGCGTCGAGGCACATGTGGCCGAGGCACATGGCGTCGAGGCACATGCTGCCGAGCCACGTGCCGTCGAGCCGTCCGCCGGTCCCGCGGTCCGGTCCCGGGCCTGGGGCGATCTGGTGGGCGGGCTGCGCTACATCCGGCGGCACCGGGTGCTGGCCCCGCTGATGGTGGCCATCGCGCTCGGCGACCTGGGGTTCGTCGGCCCGCTCAATGTCGGCCTGACCCTGCTGGCCGATCGGCGCGGCTGGGGCGCGTCCGGAATGGGCTGGGTGCTCGCCGGTTTCGGCGCCGGCGCGGGTGCCATGTCGCTGCTGCTGGCGGTCCGGGGCCGGCTGCCGCGGGCCGGCCTGGTCGCCGGGGCCGCGATCCTCGCGGGCTCCGTCGCGATCGGCGCCCTCGCGTTCGTCCCGTACCTCCTCGCCGCCGTCGGCGTGGCCCTGCTCGTCGGGCTGCTCGCCGGGCTCAGCGGTGCCCTGTGCGGCGCCCTGCTGCAGACCCAGGCCGACCCCGCCTACCTGGGCCGGGTCACCGCCGTCGCCGGCCTGGTCAGCCTCGGCCTCGCCCCGCTGAGCATGCCCGTCGCGGCGGCCGCGATCGGCGCCTGGGGCCTGGGCCCGGTGTTCGTCGTCAGCGCCGTGGTGTGCGGACTCGGCGGCGTCGTCGCCCTGTCCGTACCGAGCCTGCGCCAAGCCGAACTACCCCACTGACGCCCCGCCCCGGACCCCCGACCGGGCCAGCCCACCGAATCTCAGACGCGGGCGTTCGTGGTGCCTAGCTGGCGCGGGTCTGGCCGTGGGGCTGCCTATGTGGGCGATGGCCGGCGGGTGCCTTGGAGGCCCAGGGCCCCGCACGGCAGGTTTGGGGCGCCCATGATGCCCAGGCGACGCCTGTCCGGCCGCAGCGCGGCATGCCCCGCCGGATACCCCATGGGGGCGACGGCCGGGCGCGCCTCAGACACCGGGCGCCCATGATGCCCAGGTGGCGTGGGTCCGGTCGTGGGGCTGTCGGCCGCAGCGCGGCATGCCGGGGGCGGCGGGCAGCGCCGCTCGGATGCTCAGCGCCCCACGCGGCAGCCCCGGCGCGCCCGAGACTTCCGGTGTCGCGCCGGAGGCGTTCCGCGTGGGTCAGATGCCCAGTTGCTTGGATTCCCGCAGCTTGGCGATCGTGTTCTCGTCGCCCTCCAGATCCACCTTGGCCGCGCTCTGCCGGCCGAAAGCGAACAGCAGCAGCTCGGAGGGCTCGCCCGTCGCCGTCACCACGGGCGCACCCCGGTGGGCGACCGCCGTCTGGCCGTCGGGCCGGCGCAGCACCAGGCCCGTAGGCACGCCCCGGCCCAGCAGCCGGGCGGTGCGCTCCAGCCGGGACCACAGGGCCTCCTGGAAGACGGGGTCGAGCTCGCGCGGCGTCCAGTCCGGCTGGGCGCGCCGGACGTCCTCCGTGTGGACATAGAACTCGACGGTGTTGGCGGCCTCGTCGATCTGCTTGAGCTGGAAGGGTGAGAAACGCGGCGGGCCGGTACGGATCAGCTGGATCAGCTCCTCGTACGGCTTCTCGGTGTACTCGTCCATCACCTTCTGCAGGCGCGGCGCGAGCTGCTTGATCAGCGAACCCCCGGCGGCGTCCGGACGGCGCTCGCGCACCACCACGTGCGCGGCGAGGTCACGGGTCTGCCAGCCCTCGCAGAGGGTCGGCGCCTCGGGGCCGGTGGTTTCCAAGAGGTCGGCGAGCAGAAGCCGTTCACGCTTGGCGAAGGTCGACATACCGTCAGCCTACGACCAGGCTCCCGCTTCGCCCACCCGTCGCCCCGGGCCGCCACCCCCAGGGCGCCCACCCACTGGACAGGTCCCGGCACTGTCGGTGCCGCGCGGCACAATGGCACCCATGACCAGCACGCCGCAGCCCAGCAGCCTCGACCCGGAGATCGCCGCGCGCCTCAAGCACAGCGCCGACGGGCTCCTCCCGGCCATCGCCCAGCAGTACGACACCGGAGAGGTGCTGATGCTGGGCTGGATGGACGACGAGGCGCTGCATCGCACGCTGACCACCGGCCGCTGCACGTACTGGTCCCGCAGCCGCCGCGAGTACTGGGTCAAGGGCGACACCTCTGGCCACGTCCAGTGGGTGAAGTCGGTCTCCCTCGACTGCGACGCCGACACCGTGCTGGTCAAGGTCGACCAGGTGGGCGCCGCCTGCCACACCGGCGCCCGCACCTGCTTCGACGCCGATGTGCTCCTCAAGGACGCCGGCCCCGGCGCGCCGGCCGCCGCCGCCCAGGACTCCGGCTCCCCGCGGGCGCGCGCGAAGAGCGCGGGTCAGTAAGGTCTGCCGCCATGGATCTTGAGACGTTCCGCAAGCTGGCGGTCGACCGCCGGGTCATCCCGGTCACCCGCACGCTCCTCGCCGACGGCGACACCCCGGTCGCGCTGTACCGCAAGCTGGCCGCCGAGCGCCCCGGCACCTTCCTGCTGGAGTCCGCCGAGAACGGCCGCGCCGCGTTTCAGTGGTCCCGTTACTCCTTCGTGGGCGTACGGTCGTCCGCCACCCTGACCGAGCGGGACGGCCGGGCCCACTGGCTCGGCACCCCGCCCGTCGGCGTCCCGGTCGGCGGCGACCCGCTGGCCGCCCTGCGCGCCACCGTCGAGGCCCTGCACACCCCCCGCGACCTCGCCCACGACCTGGGCCTGCCGCCCTTCACCGGAGGCATGGTCGGCTACCTCGGCTACGACATCGTCCGCCGCCTGGAGCGGATCGGACCCGGCGAGCGGGACGATCTGCAGCTGCCCGAGCTGACCATGCTGCTCACCAGCGACCTGGCCGTGATGGACCACTGGGAGGGCACGGTCCTGCTGATCGCCAACGCGATCAACCACAACGACCTGGACACCGGCGTCGACGAGGCGTACGCGGACGCCGTGGCCCGGCTGGACGCCATGGAGGCCGACCTGTGCCGCCCGGTCGCCCAGCCCCCCGCGGTGCTGCCGCCCTCCGAACTGCCCCCGTACACCGCGCGCTGGGGCGGCCCCGACTTCCGGGAGGCCGTCGAGGACGTCAAGGAGCGCATCCGGGCCGGCGAGGCCTTCCAGGTCGTCCCCTCGCAGCGCTTCGAGACGCCGTGCACGGCGAGCGCACTGGACGTGTACCGGGTGCTGAGGGCCACCAACCCGTCCCCGTACATGTACCTGCTCCGGCTGCCCGACGGGGCCGGCGGCGCCTTCGACGTGGTCGGCTCGTCCCCCGAGGCGCTGGTCAAGGTCGAGGACGGGCGGGCCATGGTCCACCCCATCGCCGGCACCCGGCCGCGCGGCGCCACCCCGCAGGAGGACCAGGCGCTCGCCGACGAACTGCTCGCCGACCCCAAGGAGCGCGCCGAGCATCTGATGCTCGTCGACCTCGGGCGCAACGACCTCGGCCGGGTCTGCGAGCCCGGCTCGGTCGAGGTCGTCGACTTCATGTCCATCGAGCGGTACTCGCACGTCATGCACATCGTCTCCACGGTCACCGGCCGCGTCACCCCCGACCGCACCGCCTTCGACGTGCTGACGGCCTGCTTCCCCGCGGGCACCCTCTCGGGCGCGCCCAAGCCCCGCGCCATGCAGATCATCGACGAGCTCGAACCGTCCCGGCGCGGCTTGTACGGCGGCTGCGTCGGCTATCTGGACTTCGCCGGTGACTCCGACACGGCCATCGCCATCCGTACGGCGCTGCTGCGCGACGGCACCGCCTACGTCCAGGCGGGCGCGGGCATCGTCGCCGACTCCGACCCGGTCGCCGAGGACCAGGAGTGCCGCAACAAGGCGGCGGCGGTGCTCCGCGCGGTGCACACCGCGAACCGTCTCGGAAGGGACCGAGTGAACCCCGGGTGACGTAACGCCTGGGGTTCAGGCGATAGTGGAGTACGTGACAGCCGTACCTCACCCCCGTTCCGAAGCCCTAGGACCCGCGCGGGCCGGCCGGCGGAGCCTTGCCGTGGCGCTGCTGAGCGGCGCGCTCGGCGCCGCCGTGGCGCTGCTCGCCACGCGCCAGCGCTGGTCGGAGGGCACCGCCACGGTGGCCGGCGGGGCCTTCCCGCTCACCGCCAGGGGCAGCGACGTGACGGGCGTCCCCGCGGCCCTCGCCATAGTGGGCCTCGCCGCCCTCGTCGCCGTCTTCGCCGTCCGCAAGGGCGGCCGACTGCTCGTCGCCGCGCTGCTCGCGCTGTCCGGCGCCGGTACGGTCGCCGCGGCCCTGACCGGCGCCTCCGACGGCTCCGCGCTCGACGAGAAGGCCGCCGAGGCCTCCGGCGACACCTCCGCCACGGTCGCCGCGCTCAGCTATACGGCCTGGCCCTATGTGGCCGCCGTCGGCGGCGTGCTGCTCCTGCTCGCCGGGCTCCTCGCGCTGCGCTACGGCCGGCTGTGGCCCGCCATGTCCGGCCGCTACGAACGCGGCACGGCCCGCCCGCGCCGCACCGCCCCGGCCGCCGACCCCGACCGGCCCGAGGACCTGTGGAAGGCCCTGGACCGCGGCGAGGACCCCACGTAGGCGCTAGGCGCTCCGCTGGTTGGGCTGTGCCGGGTCGTCGGTGGGGTGCGGATTCGTCGTGGCCGATCGCGCAGTTCCCCGCGCCCCTTCGGGTGCGCCTTCGAAGCGGGGCGGGCTTCGGTCGTCCCGGTTGGGTCGTCGGTCGGGTGCGGCTGCGTCGTGGCTGGTCGCGCAGTTCCCCGCGCCCCTGACGGGGCACACGGACACGGCAGCCGGAAGAGCCGCCGTCAGCCGTCGCACGTCTGCGACGCCATCGCGGCCGAGCGCGCCGTTCCCCGCGCCCCCTTCGGGGCGCTGTGTGCCGGTGGTGTGGCGAAGTAGACGTTCGTCGGAACCTACCCCTGCTCACGTCGGGCGTAGCCGTACGGGACAATGGACGGTGATGAGCGTCCGGCTCACACACGCACACAGCAACGAGGAGCAAGAAATGGCGGGCAGCAGCCACGGTCACACCCCGGCCGCCTGGACCGGTGTCATGATCGCCTTCATCGGGTTCTGCGTCGCGGGCGCCTTCATGGTGATGGCGCAGCCGATCGGCTTCTGGGCCGGCATGGCGATCGTGGTGCTCGGCGGTGTCGTCGGCGCCGTCATGCGCTCCATGGGCCTCGGTCAGCCGAAGGACGCCCACCAGGTCCCCCAGACCCGGGCCGCGGTGACGCCCGAGCCCGCCGCCGCGGAGAGCTGACCCGGCGTAACCGGCCCGGCACCGGCTGACCCGCCGGACGACCGCCGCGTCACGACCTCGTGGAGGGGCGCCACGGCACCGCACCGGCGGCCGCTGCGCCCCTCACGTGCGTCCACGGCCACAGGGGGGACAATGCGAGACGTGAACGCCGACACTGAGCACCTGGTGCCGCGCCAGGACCGCGCGGCCGTCCTCGCCCGGCTCGCGGTCCCGGCGGGCCTCCTCGCGGCCGTCGCCGGAGCCTTCGCGTACGTCGCAACGGTCGACCCGAACGAGCCCGGCCACTACCCGGTGTGCCCCCTGTACGGCTACACCGGCCTGTACTGCCCCGGCTGCGGCGGACTGCGCAGCGCGCACGCCTTCATCCACGGGGACCTCACGGCCGCGCTCCAGGCCAACGCCCCGGCCGTGGCCGCCTACCTCGCCTTCGCCGTCCTGTGGACCGTCTGGGTGATCCGCGCGGTGCGCGGGCGGCCGATGCGGCTCCCTCTGGGGCCGGTACACCTGTGGAGCCTGGGGGCGGCGCTGCTGGTCTTCACCGTTGTCCGGAACCTGCCGTTCGGTGGCTGGTTGCATCCTTGATCGACAGGGTGGCGTCCAGGTAATAGGACCGGCGGCAACCGGATGCGGAGCCTTCGCCGTCCTGCGGATACCATCGCAGTGACCACGGGGTTCCGACCCCCAGGAACAACCGCCCGGAAGGGGGCCGCTCGCGTGAGTGTGCTCGACGAGATCATCGACGGAGTCCGTGCCGACCTGGCGGATCGGCAGGCGCGCGTCAGCCTCGACGAGCTCAAGGAGCGCGCGGCGAAGGCGCCGGTCGCCAAGGACGGCGTGGCCGCCCTGCGCGGCGACGGCGTCAAGGTCATCTGTGAGGTCAAGCGCTCCAGCCCGTCCAAGGGCGCGCTGGCCGCGATCGCCGACCCGGCCGGGCTTGCCGCCGACTACGAGGCGGGCGGCGCGGCCGTCATCTCGGTCCTGACCGAGCAGCGCCGCTTCGGGGGCTCGCTCGCCGACCTGGAGGCGGTCCGGGCCCGCGTGGACATCCCGGTGCTGCGCAAGGACTTCATCGTCACCTCGTACCAGTTGTGGGAGGCCCGGGCGTACGGCGCCGACCTCGCGCTGCTGATCGTCGCCGCCCTCGACCAGCCGGCCCTGGAGTCGCTGATCGAGCGGGCCGTCTCCATCGGCCTCACCCCGCTCGTCGAGGTGCACGACGAGGACGAGGTGGACCGCGCGGTGGACGCGGGCGCCAAGGTGATCGGTGTCAACGCGCGCAACCTGAAGACCCTGGAGGTCGACCGCGGCACGTTCGAGCGGGTCGCCCCGGAGATCCCGGACAGCGTGGTCAAGGTCGCCGAGTCCGGCGTCCGCGGCCCGCACGACCTGATCGCCTACGCCAACGCGGGCGCCGACGCGGTCCTGGTCGGTGAGTCCCTGGTGACCGGGCGCGACCCCAGGACGGCCGTCGCCGACCTGGTGGCGGCGGGCGAGCACCCCGCGCTGCGGCACGGCCGGAACTGATCTCCCGGTAGGCTGAGCACCGATGACTGCGACGACTCCCGTGCCGACCACGGACCGGTACGCCCGCCTTGCGCGCGGCTGCCGTCCCCGTGGCTGCCGCGCGCCCGCCCGCCGGGTGCACGGGCGCCGGGTGCGCTACGTCATCGGTGACGAGCCCGGGCAGGTGAACGGCCGTCGATGGCAGCGCCTCCGAAGGGGCGCGGGGAACTGCGCGACCGGCGACCACGGTCCCGCAGCCGACTGACGGAGCCCGCTCCCCACGGCGCTGAGTGTCTTTCCACAAGCTCACCGTGAGGTTTCCGCATGCCCAGCGAGTTCTTCATCCCCGACCCGGAGGGTCGGATCCCCAGTGCCGAGGGCTACTTCGGCGCGTTCGGCGGCAAGTTCATCCCGGAGGCGCTCGTCGCCGCCGTGGACGAGGTCGCCGTCGAGTACGACAAGGCCAGGCACGACCCGGAGTTCGCCCGCGAGCTCGACGACCTCCTGGTCCACTACACCGGCCGCCCGAGCGCGCTCACCGAGGTGCCGCGGTTCGCCGAGCACGCCGGCGGCGCCCGGGTGTTCCTCAAGCGCGAGGATCTTAACCACACCGGCTCCCACAAGATCAACAACGTGCTGGGCCAGGCCCTGCTCACCAAGCGGATGGGCAAGACCCGCGTCATCGCGGAGACGGGCGCGGGCCAGCACGGCGTCGCCACCGCCACCGCCTGTGCGCTGTTCGGGCTCGACTGCACCATCTACATGGGCGAGATCGACACCGAGCGGCAGGCCCTGAACGTGGCCCGGATGCGCATGCTGGGCGCCGAGGTCGTCGCCGTGAAGTCCGGCAGCCGCACCCTGAAGGACGCCATCAACGAGGCCTTCCGGGACTGGGTCGCCAACGTCGACCACACCCACTACCTGTTCGGGACCGTGGCCGGACCCCATCCGTTCCCCGCCATGGTGCGCGACTTCCACCGGGTGATCGGCGTGGAGGCACGCCGCCAGCTCCTGGAGCGGGCGGGTCGGCTTCCCGACGCCGCGGTCGCCTGCGTCGGCGGCGGCTCCAACGCCATCGGCCTCTTCCACGCCTTCATCCCGGACACCGGCGTCCGCCTCGTCGGCTGTGAGCCCGCCGGGCACGGCGTCGCCACCGGCGAGCACGCGGCCACCCTCACCGCGGGCGAGCCCGGCATCCTGCACGGCTCCCGCTCCTTCGTGCTCCAGGACGACGAGGGCCAGATCACCGAGCCGTACTCGATCTCGGCCGGCCTGGACTACCCGGGCGTCGGCCCCGAGCACTCCTACCTCAAGGAGTCGGGCCGCGGCGAGTACCGCGCGATCACCGACGACGCGGCCATGCAGGCGCTGCGCCTGCTGTCGCGCACCGAGGGCATCATCCCGGCGATCGAGAGCGCCCACGCGCTCGCCGGTGCCCTGGAGGTCGGCAGGGAGCTGGGCCAGGACGGGTTGCTCCTGGTCAACCTGTCCGGCCGCGGCGACAAGGACATGGACACGGCCGCCCGCTATTTCGGCCTGTACGACACCGACGCGCACGCCGAGACCGAGGGGGACGCCAAGTGAGCGGGAACATCCAGCTGCTGACCGACACGCTCGCCGCCGCGAAGGCGGAGGGGCGGTCCGCCCTCATCGCCTACCTCCCGGCCGGGTTCCCGACCGTGGACGGCGGTATCGAGGCGATCAAGGCCGTCTTCGACGGCGGTGCCGATGTCGTCGAGGTCGGGCTGCCGCACAGCGACCCGGTCCTGGACGGCCCGGTCATCCAGACCGCCGACGACATCGCGCTGCGCGGCGGCGTCCGGATCGCCGACGTCATGCGCACCGTCCGGGAGGCCCACGAGGCGACCGGGAAGCCCGTCCTCGTCATGACCTACTGGAACCCCATCGACCGCTACGGCGTGGCACGCTTCACCGCCGAGCTGGCGGAGGCGGGCGGTGCGGGCTGCATCCTGCCCGACCTGCCGGTCCAGGAGTCGGCGCTGTGGCGCGAGCACGCCGCGAAGCACGACCTCGCGACGGTCTTCGTGGTCGCCCCCAGCAGCAGGGACGCCCGGCTCGCGGAGATCACCGCGGCCGGCAGCGGCTTCGTCTACGCCGCCTCGCTGATGGGCGTCACGGGCACCCGCGAGTCCGTCGGCGCGCAGGCCCAGGACCTGGTGGAACGCACCCGCGCCACCGGCACCGACCTGCCCGTCTGCGTCGGCCTAGGAGTCTCCGACAGCACCCAGGCCGCCGAGGTCGCCGGCTTCGCCGACGGCGTGATCGTCGGCTCGGCTTTCGTCAAACGAATCCTGGAAGCACCGGACCACCCCACCGCACTGACAGCCATCCACAAACTGGCCAAGGAACTGTCCCAGGGCGTACGCAAACAGCCATAGAACCAGCAGCATCCCCGCGCCCCGATGGCGTGGCGGCCGAATGACGGGGTGTTGACGGGCACGGCGTTCGCCGATTGGTTACCGGCCGCGCCCCGAAAGGGGCGCGGGGAACGGCGCAACCAGCCACGACGGCGCCGCAGCCGAACGACGAGGCATTGGCCGGTTGCCGTGCTGTGGTGGCGCCCCGAAGGGGGTGCGGGGAACGGCGCGATCGGCCACGACGGTGCCGCGGTCGAACGACGGGTGTTGGCTGGTGCCGGCGTTCGCTGATCGGTTGTCGGCTGGGGTGGTGCCCCGAAGGGGGCGCGGGGAACGGCGCGATCGGCCACGACGGCGCCGCAGCCGAACGACAGGTGTTGGCCGGTGCTGGCGTTTGCTGATGGGTTGCCGCGCTGTGGTGGCGCCCCGAAGGGGGCGCGGGGAACTGCGCGATCGGCCGCGATGGCGCCGCGTCCGAACGACGGGTGTTGGCCGGTGTCGGCGTTTGCTGATGGGTTGCCGTGCTGGGGTGGTGCCCCGAAGGGGGTGCGGGGAACTGCGCGGTCAGCCACGATGGCGCTGCGGTCGAACGACGGGTGTTGGCCGGTGTCGGCGTTCGTCGATCGGTTGCGCCCCGGAGGGGAGTCGCGCGATCAGCCACGACGGTGCCGCAGACGAACGACGGCCCATCGCCGCCCCACCCGCGGAGCGCGGAGCGCCCGTCACTCGAACGGGTGGACCTCGCACCGCGAAGGCGCACTGGGCCTCCCCGGTTCGTTCTGGGGGTGTGAGCGAGAAGAATCGTGACGGAAAGCGCAACGCCCGTGAGCGACTGGCGGTCGAGCGAGAGAAGCAGAAGTCCGCGGAGAAGCGGCGCCGCGCGCTGATCGTGGGCGCGAGCGTGCTCTGCGTGCTCGGGCTCGCGGCAGTGATCGGCGTGGTCGCCGCGAACGCGGGCAAGGAGAAGAACAGCGCCAGCTCGGGCCCGGTCGTGGCACCCTCCGGCGCACAGGGCAAGGACGGCCTCGCCATCCCGGTCGGCAAGGACGACGCCAAGTCCACGCTCACGGTGTGGGAGGACTTCCGCTGCCCGGCCTGCCAGGTCTTCGAGACGGCGTACCGCCCCACGCTCCACGAGCTGGCCGACGCCGGCAAGCTCAGAATCGAGTACCACCTGGTCACGCTCATCGACGGCAACCTCGGCGGCAGCGGCTCCCGGCGCGCGGCCAACGCGGCCGCCTGCGCCCAGGACGCCGGAAAGTTCCGCGAGTACCACGACATGCTGTACACGAACCAGCCCAAGGAGACGGACGACGCCTTCTCCAGCGATGCCAGACTGATCGAGCTGGCGGGCAAGGTGGACGGCCTCGACACGCCCGAGTTCCAGAAGTGCGTCAAGGACGGCACGCACAATAGCTGGGTGGCGAAGTCCGACAAGGCCTTCGCGTCGGGCGGCTTCACCGGCACGCCGACCGTTCTGCTGAACGGCAAGAACATCTACCAGGACCAGTCGCTGACCCCGGCCAAGCTCAAGCAGATGGTGGAGGCGGCCGACAAGGGGTGAGTGATTCTCACTCGCCCGTTATGGACCCGTAGCCGGGCTGACTGCCGTGTGTCCGGCCCGGCACGGTAGCGTCGACCCTGCCATGGAACTTGCCTACATTCCCAGCCCGTCGCGCGGGGTGCTGCATCTCGGCCCGATTCCGCTGCGCGGCTACGCGTTCTGCATCATCATCGGCGTGTTCGTTGCCGTCTGGCTCGGCAACAAACGCTGGGTCGCCCGCGGGGGCCGCTCCGGCACGGTGGCCGACATCGCCGTCTGGGCCGTGCCGTTCGGCCTCATCGGCGGTCGGCTCTACCACGTGATCACGGACTACCAGCTGTACTTCAGCGAGGGCCGTGACTGGGTGGACGCCTTCAAGGTGTGGGAGGGCGGGCTAGGCATCTGGGGCGCGATCGCGTTCGGCGCGCTGGGCGCGTGGATCGGCGCCAGGCGCCGGGGCATCCCGATGCCCGCGTACGCCGACGCCGTCGCCCCCGGTATCGCCCTGGCGCAGGCGATCGGACGCTGGGGCAACTGGTTCAACCAGGAGCTGTACGGGCGCGAGACGGACCTTCCCTGGGCGGTGCACATCACCTCCTCCTCGGGCGGCCGGGTGCCGGGCTACTACCACCCGACGTTCCTGTACGAGTCCCTGTGGTGCATCGGCGTCGCCGTCCTGGTCATCTGGGCCGACCGGCGCTTCAAGCTGGGCCATGGCCGGGTGTTCGCCCTGTATGTCGCCGCGTACTGTGTGGGCCGCGCCTGGATCGAGTACATGCGCGTCGACAGCGCCCACCACATCCTGGGCCTGCGCCTCAACGACTGGACCGCGCTGCTCGTCTTCGTGCTGGCGGTGGTGTACATCGTCGTGTCGGCGAAGAAGCGGCCCGGCCGGGAGGCCGTCGTGGAACCGGGCGCCGTCGCGGATGCCGAGGGTTCGGTTCCCGGCGCGGAGCCCGGGTCCGGCACCGCGTCCGACGGTGAGACGAAGGACGAGACGCAGGACAAGGCACAGGACGCGACGGGGGACGAGGCGCAGGACCGGACGAAGGACGGGGCGGACGCCGAGGCCGGCGACCGGGCCGAGCCGGAGGCCGGGACCGCCGGGATCCCCGAGGGCCGGGCCGAGGTCGCCGAGGTTCCGGAGGCGAAGGACGAGGCGGAGTCGGCCACGAAGAAGAGCTGACCCACGGTCGTACGGCAGCGAGGGCGCCCCGGATCACGGGGCGCCCTCGGCGTGTCTCATGGCTTGCGGGCCGCCGAGGACAGCGTCCGCCGGGCCGCCGCCACCACGGCCGCGTCGATGAACCGGCCGTCCGGCAGCGCCTGGGCGCCGCGCTCCGTCGTGGCCGCCTTCACGATCGTCTCGGCCTGTTCCAGCTCCGCCTCCGTGGGCAGATAGGCGCGCTCGATGATCGGCAGCTGACGCGGGTGGATGGCGGCCCGGCCTAGGAAGCCGAGGGCGCGGCCGTGGGCGCAGGAGGCGGCGAGGCCCGCCAGGTCGCGGATGTCGGGGTGGACCGACTGGGGCGGCGGCGCGAGCCCGGCCGCCCGCGCGGCGACGACGACCCGGGAGCGGCACCAGTCGAGGCCCGCGTCATCGCGTACGCCCAGGTCGGCCCGGAGGTCCGCCTCGCCGAGGGAGATGCCACGCAGGGCTGGGTGGGCGGCGGCGATGGCGTGGGCGTGCTCGATGCCCAGGGCGGTTTCGAGGAGGGCGTACAGCCGATGCCCGGTGGCCTCGGCGGCGCGCACCACCTCGTCGGCGGAGGTCACCTTCGGCAGCCGTACCCCGGACACGCCCGGCAGCCCGGCCGTCGCCCGCAGGTCGGCCGCCGCCCATGGCCCCTCCGTGCCGTTCACCCGGACGTGGACCTGCACAGGCTGGGGCTCGGACAGGAGGTCGACGGTCGCCGCGCGGGCGTACTCCTTGCGGTCCGGGGCGACCGCGTCCTCCAGGTCGATGACCACCACGTCCGCGCCGCAGGCCAGCGCCTTGGCCACCACATGCGGGCGGTCGCCCGGGACGTACAGCCAGGTGAGCGGGAACGGGATCACAGGGCGCCCTCCTCGCGCAGGGCGTGGAGCTCCGCCGGGGTCAGGCCGAGCTCGGTCAGGACGGCCTCCGTGTCCGCGCCGTGCGGGCGGCCCGCCCAGCGGATCTCGCCGGGGGTGGCGGAGAGCCGGAAGAGGACGTTCTGCATGCACAGCGGGCCCAGTTCCGGGTCGTCGACGGTGGTGATGGTGCCCAGCGCGGCGTACTGGGGGTCGGACATCACGTCCCGTACGTCCTGGACCGGTGCCACCGCTGCCTCCGCCTTCTCGAAGGCGGACACCACCTCGTCGCGGGTGCGGGCGGCGATCCAGCGGCCGACCGCCGTGTCGAGGACGTCGGCGTGCGCCGCTCGTCCGGCGCCGGTCGCGAACCACGGCTCGTCGATCAGGTCCGGGTGGCCGACCAGGTCCATGATGCGTTCGGCGACCGACTGGGCGGAGGCGGAGACGGCGACCCAGGCGCCGTCGGCCGTGCGGTAGGTGTTGCGCGGGGCGTTGTTCTGGGAGCGGTTGCCGGTGCGCGGCTGGACATGGCCCAACTGGTCGTACCAGATCGGCTGCGGGCCGAGGACGGTCAGGATCGGCTCGATGATGGCCATGTCGACGACCTGGCCCTCGCCGGTGCGCTCCCGGGCGGCCAGGGCCGTCAGCACCGCGTACGCCGTGGCCAGCGCGGCGATGGAGTCGGCGAGGCCGAAGGGCGGCAGCGTCGGGGGCGCGTCCGGCTCGCCGGTGATCGCGGCGAAGCCGCTCATCGCCTCGGCGAGGGTGCCGAAGCCGGGGCGGCGCGCATACGGCCCGAACTGGCCGAAGGCGGTGACCCGGGTGAGGACGAGGCGAGGGTTGACGGCGGACAGCTCGGCCCAGCCCAGGTCCCATTTCTCCAGCGTGCCGGGGCGGAAGTTCTCGATCACCACGTCGGCGGTGGCGGCCAGCCGCAGCAGGGTGGCACGACCGCCGGGCTTGGACAGGTCCAGGGTGAGGGTGCGTTTGTTGCGGCCGAGCAGCTTCCACCACAGGCCGACGCCGTCCTTGGCGGGGCCGTGACCGCGGGACGGGTCGGGCTTCGCCGGGTGCTCGACCTTGATGACCTCGGCGCCGAAGTCACCGAGCAGGGTGGCGGCGAGGGGACCGGCGAACAGCGTGGCGAGATCGAGGACGCGCAGGCCGTGCAGGGGCTGGGGCGCGTTCATGCGGCGTACGGGGCCCGCTGCGGGACGGGTCCGGTGGCCGCGCTGCCGGGTGCGGTGGGGGTCATGGGCGGGTCGCCTCCAGGTGGGTGAGGTGGGCGAGAGCGTCGAAGCCGATGCCGTCGAAACCGGTGACGGAGGTGGCGAGGCGGTTCTTGAGGGGGGCCGTCCAGCGGTCGGGCAGGGCGGCGGGGGTGCCGGCGAGCAGGCCGGCGATGCTGCCCGCGGTGGCGCCGTTGGAGTCGGTGTCCCAGCCGCCCGACACGGCGCGGCAGACGGAGCCGGTGAAGTCGCCGTCCGCGTGGGTGAGGGCGGCGGCGATCAGGGCGGTGTTGGGGATGGCGTGGACCCAGTGGTAGATCGCGGAGTGGCGGGCGTGCAGCGCGTCCACGACCTGGTCGAAGTCCGGGTGTTCGGCGGCGAGCCCGACGGCGTGGCCGAGGGCCTCGGCCAGCCGGGAACCGGGCGGCACCACCGTGCGGCCGACACGCAGGCAGGCGTGCACGTCGAGGGTTCCGGTGGCCGCGGCGGCGATGGTGGCCGCGGTGAACATCGCCGCGTAGACGCCGTTGGCGGTGTGGCTGAGCACGGCGTCGCGGTGGGCCTGTGCCGCGGCGGCGCCCGGGTCGCCCGGGTTGGTCCAGCCGTGCAGGTCGGCGCGGATGAGGGCGCCGATCCACTCGCGGAAGGGGTTGTGGTGGCGGGCCGTGTGCGGGGGTTCGAGGCCGGCGAGGAGGTTGCGGTAGGCGATGCGCTCGGCGGTGAAGGTGCGGCCTGCGGGGAGTTCGTCGAGCCAGAGCCGGGCCAGGTCGGCGGTGTTGAACGCCCTGCCGTGCCGGCGGAGCAGCAGGAGCGTCAGCAGCGGGTGGTTGAGGTCGTCGTCCTCGGGCATGCCGTCGATGTTCTCGGCGAGCGAGGTGGTGGCCGAGCGGCGGTTCCAGGGGTGGGCCGCCTTGAGGTCGTCGGGGACCCCGCGGGCCGTGAAGTACGCGGCGAGGGGCCAGTTGCCGGTGGACCGCGCGAGCCGGCGGATGCCGTCGAGGGGGAGGTTCTCGACCGGCTTGCCCAGCAGACAGCCGACGGCCCGGCCCAGCCAGGCCGCTTCGAGCCCGAGCGGGGTGAGGGCCGTACGGCCGGCGGCGCCCCGCAGCCCACTCCCGTCCGGACACCCCGGGGCCCGGGGTCCCGCGGGCCCGCGATCCGGGAACCTGTGATCGGGGACCCGGTGATCCGGCGCGCGGTGCCCCGCCGGTCCGCCGGCCGTCGGTCCGCGCCCCGCCGGTCCGCCACCGCCCGGCCCACTGCCGGTCGGCACACCGCCCGCCGTCCCATGCCCCATCGGCCTGCGCGCCACCGGCCCGCGCCCCGTCGGTCCGCCACTCGGCGCGAGCGGTTCGGTCGGCCAGTCGGGGCACAGGGCCTTGATCCGCGCCAGCTCGGTCGGCTCCCGCTCGGCCGACGCGGCGGGCAGGTCGGCCAGCTCGTCCAGCAGGTCCTCCGCGAGCAAGCGGAGGTACCGCGACGCAGGCTGCGGGGAGGCCCCGGCCCGCATCGGCGCGGCACCGCCGCCCGCCGCCGTCCAGCGTGCCTCGATCGCCGCCGGCTCGCGCCCGTCCTGGCGCGCCTGGCGAAGCTCGTGGGCCACCAGGTCCTCCGGCTGGACCCAGGTCAGCCGGAGCATTCCGGACCCCCGAGTGCGGTGAACGCCCGCTCGTGGGCCCGGCGCCGCCCGACGTCCCGGGCGAAGACCTCCCGGGCGACCTCGGTGAGCGTCCGGGCCGGCGCCCACAGATCCAGCCGGCTCGCCTCCGCCACGGTCTTGGCCCAGTCCTCCGGGACGGGCGAGCCGAGGGCGCCGGCCAGCGCACCCGCCATCGTCGCGATCGAGTCGCAGTCGCGGCCGTAGTTGACCGAACCCAGGACCGCCTGCCGGTAGTCGCCGCCGGCCACCAGCAACATGCCGAGCGCGACGGGGAGTTCCTCGATCGAGTGCAGCCGGGACGGACGGCGGGCACCGAGGGACGGGGCGCGGTAGTCGGGGCCGACCGTGTCGTGGGGAGCCACCGCCTCACGCAGCGGGACCAGCGCCGACTCGATGTCGCGGTACCGGCCGGCCACCGCGCAGACCTCCTCGATCGCCGCCCGGGTGCCGTCCTTCGCCAGCGCCAGGCAGGCGGCCACGACCGACTCGGGGCTCGCGCCGGGTGCCGTGGCCGCCGCCACCGCCGCGGCGAGGACCCCGGCCGCCTCACGGCCGTACGACGACTGGTGCGCGCCCGCGACGTCCAGCGCCTCGGCGTACGCGCCCGCCGGGTTGGCCGCGTTGACCAGGCCGACGGGGGCCATGTACATCGCCGCCCCGCAGTTGACGATGTTGCCCGTGCCCGCCTCCCGGGGGTCCACATGGCCGTACGCAAGACGGGCCACCAGCCACTTCTCCGCCAGGAAGATCCGGTGCAGCGGCAGGGCCTCCGCCTCAAGCTCGGGGATCCAGCGGAGGTTCGTCATCAGGTCCGGGACCAGGTGGTCGGCGACGGCGTAGGCGTCCAGGTGGTCCCGGACCAGCGCGTACACCCGGACCAGCGCGTGGGTCATCAATGTGTCGTCGGTGACGTGCCCGTCGCCCTTGTGGTACGGGGCGATGGGGCGGGCGGTGCGCCAGTCGTCGCCGTGCCAGGGGCCCACGATGCCGTGCACACGGCCACCGTGGCGTTCGAGGATCTGCTCGGGCGAGTAGCCCTCGACGGGGCCGCCGAGGGCGTCTCCGACAGCGGCGCCGACGAGCGCCCCGGTGATCCGCTCGCGCAGACCCGTACCGCTGCCTTCATATGCTTCAGGCGTCATGATCCGGACCATCCTCTTGGCGCGGTCGGTTGGGCGGCTTCCAGGAGTTCGGCGAGTTCGACCAGGTCGGTGCCGGTGAGGCGGGGGAGCGCACAGCCCGAGAGGGTGCGGCAGGCGTCCCGCCACGCGGGTGGGATCGCCGCGCCGCCGCCCAGCGCCCCGGTCAGCGCCCCCGCCAGCGCGGGGGCCGAGTCGGCGACCCGGGACAGACAGGCCGCGGCGGGCACGGCCTCGGCGATCCGGCCGCGCGCGGCGGTGGCCAGGGCGAGGGCGACCGGGACCGTCTCGGCGGCGGCGATGCCGTAGCTGTAGACGTGGTCGACGATCTGGTGCTCCAGGAGCGGGACCAGGGCGAAGGCGGTCCCGGTGTCGTGGGCGAGGGCCAGCGCATGGCGGGCGTTGCGGCCGATCTCCGTTGTCGGGGGCAGCTCGCCGAGGGCCGCCGTCACACAGGTGTCCACGTCCGCGCCGGTGAGGGCCAGCGCGAGGGCGGCCGCCATCGCACGGGCGCCGTGCACCCCGTCGCCGTCCTGGGTGTAGCGGGCGTCGAACTCGGCCAGTTCGGCGGCGCGCCGGGGGTCGCCGCGGTGCGCGACGGCGAGCACACAGGCGCGTACGCAGGCCGCGTCGTCGAAGTAGTGCGGGTTGTCGTGGCCGGTGGCGGGCGGACGCAGTCCGGTGGCGAGGTTGCCGAGGCCGGCCCGGACCGAGATCCGGGCGCGCAGCGGCAGCACCGCGGACTCGACCTCGGGGGCGCGCTCGGCCGCGGCGGCGACCTCGGAGGCGACGGCGCTCCAGGTGAGGTCGATGGCGGCGCGGGTGCGGCGGTCCCGGCTCAGGTCCCCGAGCGCGCTGTCGTCGCCGGCGCGCAGCACCGCCTCGGCCGCGAACGCCGCCCACTCGGCGTCGTCGGAGGGGCCGAGGCACAGCGGCTCCGGGGGCTGGTTGAGCGCGATCGGCACGGGCAGCGTGGTCGTCGCGTTCTGCTCGGCGAAGGTGTCCAGCTCGCGGGTGAGGCGCCGCGTCCACTCGGGCATCCGGGCGGCCCGGTGCCGCGCCGCGGGCCAGCCGGCGGCGTCCCCCGCGGCCAGCCCCAGCAGCAGCCCCTCGATCCGGCGGTTCACGGCAGCACCTCCCCCCGCTCGGCCGGCGCGCACGCCGCGGGTACGTACGCCGCGGTGTCCGCGGGCGGCACGGTCGCCGTCTCCGCGGCCGGGCGGGGCTCGACCCGTACGGCGTCCGGGACGAGCCCTTCCGCGGTCCGCGTCACGAGGTCGCGCAGCGCACCGGGCGGTACGTGCGGTTCTGCTTCGCGTGGTTCGGGTGTCTCCCGGTTCAGGAGTTCCCGGGTCTCCGCGACCAGGAGGTCCGCCACGTCGAGCACGTGGTGGCCCGCCATGGAGGGCAGACAGGTGCCGCGGGCCGGGCCGATCGCCGCCGCCCAGTCGGCCGGGACGGCGCGGACGCCCTCGGTCGCGCCGGCCAGCGCGCCCGCCACGGCGGCGGTGGTGTCGGCGTCCCGGCCCATGTTGACCGCCGTCAGGACGGCCCGCCGGAAGTCGCCGTCGGCGGACGCGTACGCGCCGAAGGCGAGCGCCACCGCCTCGGGGGCGAGGTCGGTCCAGGGGTAGCCGCCGACGACGACCGCGGAGCGGACCGCGCGTTCGCCGCGGTGGGCGACGGCGGCCGCCCGGCGCAGTGAGCGTGCCGTCCACGAGTCGTCGGGTACGACGGCCAGGGCGGCGGCCACCACCGCGCTGACCGGCGCCCCCGCCATCGCCGCCGCCACCCCGGCGGCCACCGCCTGCCCGCCGTGGATGCCCTCGCCGTCATGGCTGACCGAGCCGTCGATCGCGACCAGCCGGGCCGCCTCGGCGGGGCGGCCCGGCGCGAACACCCCGAACGGGGCCGCCCGCATCGCGAGACCGTCGCTCCAGGCGTGCCGGTGCTGGGCCGAGATGGGCGCGGCCAGCCCCCGGCGGAGGTTCTCCAGCGTGCCCCGCTCGCTGAATCCCGCGCCCTTGAAAGGCCCCTCGTACCGGCTCGCGATCCACTCGTGCCAGGCCGCCTCCGCATGCTCCGGGGTGAGGGCGGAGCCGTGCCGGGCGAGCAGCAGCCCCGAGAAGATCGCGTACTCGGTGTCGTCGGTGCCGGACGGCCGTTCGACGACGTATCCGGTGATCCGGCCCCAGCGGGCCCGGATCTCCGAGGGCTTCAGGTTCTCCGCCGGGGCCCCGAGCGCGTCTCCCACCGCCAGGCCGAGCAGCGCGCCGCGCGCCCGTTCGCGGAGTCCGGTGGCGTCCCCGCGGGCCGGGACCGAGGGGATGCGGGCGATCGATGCCATGGGCGGCTCTCTCCGTGGGGCGGCTTTTGCGGATGTCTGCCACCGGAGCCGTCGACGCGAGCACCGAGGGCCCCAGCATCACCCGGTCGACATGTGCGCAGCTCTATGCACGTATGAGCAAAGAAGGTAAAGGCGCAGGTTAGCCCAGCCTTTCCTTGCTGGCGGGCGGGAAATCAAAGGCGTAGATTCGGTGTTGTCGAAAAGTAGAACCTGTCCAATTAAGCTCCTGGGGGACCCCTATGGCCATCATCGAGACCGAGGCCGCGCTGCATGAGGCGCACCGGGACAACCACACGCACCGGGACGTGAACGGCGGCTGGCTGCGCCCCGCCGTGTTCGGCGCCATGGACGGCCTGGTCTCCAACCTCGCCCTGATCACCGGCGTGGCCGGCGGCGCGGTCAGCCACCAGACCATCGTCATCACGGGGCTCGCGGGCCTCGCCGCCGGCGCCTTCTCCATGGCGGCCGGCGAGTACACCTCCGTCGCCTCGCAGCGCGAGCTGGTCGAGGCCGAGCTGGACGTCGAGCGGCGGGAGCTGCGCCGGCACCCGCAGGACGAGGAGAAGGAACTGGCGGCGCTCTACGAGACGCGGGGCGTCGAGCCGGAGCTGGCCCGCGAGGTCGCCCGGCAGCTGTCCCGGGATCCCGAGCAGGCCCTGGAGATACACGCCCGTGAGGAGCTGGGCGTCGACCCGGGCGACCTGCCGTCGCCGCTGGTTGCGGCGGTGTCCTCGTTCGGCTCCTTCGCGCTGGGCGCCCTGCTGCCCGTGCTGCCGTATCTGCTGGGCGCGACCGCGCTGTGGCCGGCCCTGCTGCTGGCCCTCGTCGGGCTGTTCGGCTGTGGCGCCGTGGTCGCCAAGGTGACCGCGCGGAGCTGGTGGTTCAGCGGCCTGCGGCAGCTCGCCCTGGGCGGTGCGGCGGCCGGTGTGACGTACGCCCTGGGCAGTTTGTTCGGAACGGCCGTAGGATAAGTCGGCTGGTAGCTGTGCGCTGGGCCGCATGAACAGCTGTTACCTCCTGGTTTCGAATGCTTAACCACTGGGCATGAGCCGTAAGCGCTGTGGGCAAGGACGCCTGCGGCGCATCCGCGGGATGGGCGATGCCGCTCCTCCCGCCCCCTCGGACCGATGGACATGGATCTGTCCCGACCGGTCCCCACATACTTCCGCCGCCGTGCGCGGCGACTCTGTCGCGCACCCCGGCGACGTCCGCATGCTGGAACGGACCATCCGGTTCCCGAGAGCCGTTCCATCGTGTAACCTGCACGAAATTTTGCACTCACGCAGAGGGCCAGCGTCGTCCCTCGGCACCGCATATGCCAGATGACGACGACGGGAGAGCCGATGCGTACGCCGCGCCAGCCGTCCCAGCATTCCACGAATGGCCGGAACTGGTCGTTCATGGATGCTCGCCCTGCTGCGCAGGGTATGTACGACCCCCGCAATGAGCACGACGCCTGTGGCGTCGGCTTCGTGGCCACCCTCACCGGTGAGGCGAGCCATGTGCTGGTCGAGCAGGCGCTCACGGTTCTGCGCAACCTGGAGCATCGCGGTGCCACCGGCTCCGAGCCGGACTCCGGCGACGGCGCGGGACTGCTCTCCCAGGTGCCCGACGCCTTCTTTCGTGACGTGGCCGGATTTGAACTCCCCGCGGCCGGGGCGTACGCCGTCGGCATCGCCTTCCTGCCCGAGGAGAACACCGCCGAGGCCGTCTCACAGATCGAGACGATTGCCCACGAGGAGGGACTGACCGTCCTCGGCTGGCGCGAGGTCCCGGTCGCCCCCGAACTGCTGGGCGCCACCGCCCGCTCGACCATGCCGGTCTTCCGGCAGCTCTTCGTCAGCGGGGGAGGCGCCGACGAGGGCATCGCGCTGGACCGCAGGGCGTTCGTGCTGCGCAAGCGCGCCGAGCGCGAGGCCGACGTCTACTTCCCGTCGCTGTCCGCGCGCACGATCGTGTACAAGGGCATGCTGACCACCGGCCAGCTCGAACCCTTCTTCCCCGACCTGTCCGACCGGCGCTTCGCCAGCGCGATCGCGCTCGTGCACTCCCGGTTCTCCACCAACACGTTCCCGTCGTGGCCGCTCGCGCACCCGTACCGTTTCGTCGCGCACAACGGTGAGATCAACACCGTCCAGGGCAACCGCAACTGGATGCGCGCCCGCGAGTCCCGGCTGGTCTCCGACCTCTTCGGCGACGGAGACCTGGACCGCCTCTTCCCGGTGTGCACCCCGGGCGCCTCCGACTCGGCCTCCTTCGACGAGGTGCTGGAGCTGCTGCACCTCGGCGGCCGCTCGCTGCCGCACTCCGTGCTGATGATGATCCCGGAGGCGTGGGAGAACCATGACTCCATGGACCCGGCACGGCGCGCCTTCTACCAGTTCCACGCCACGATGATGGAGCCCTGGGACGGCCCGGCCTGTGTCACCTTCACCGACGGCACCCAGGTCGGCGCCGTGCTCGACCGCAACGGACTGCGCCCCGGCCGCTACTGGGTGACCGACGAAGGCCTCGTCGTCCTCGGTTCCGAGGTCGGTGTCCTCGACATCGAGCCCGCGAAGGTCGTCCGCAAGGGCCGGCTGCAGCCCGGCCGCATGTTCCTCGTCGACACCGCCGAGCACCGCATCATCGAGGACGACGAGATCAAGGCGACCCTGGCCACCGAGCAGCCCTACGCCGACTGGCTGGAGGCCGGTGAGATCGAGCTGGGCGACCTGCCCGAGCGCGAGCACATCGTGCACACCCACGCCTCGGTCACCCGCCGCCAGCAGACCTTCGGCTACACCGAGGAGGAGCTGCGCGTCCTGCTCGCGCCGATGGCCAAGGCGGCCGCCGAGCCGATCGGCTCCATGGGCACCGACTCGCCGATCGCCGCCCTGTCCGCGCGCCCGCGCCTGCTGTTCGACTACTTCACCCAGCTGTTCGCGCAGGTCACCAACCCGCCGCTGGACGCGATCCGCGAGGAACTGGTCACCTCGCTGCGCTCCGCGCTGGGCCCGCAGGGCAACCTGCTCGACCCCACGGCCGCCTCCTGTCGCACCGTCGTGCTGCCCTTTCCGGTCATCGACAACGACGAGCTGGCCAAGCTCATCCACATCAACGCCGACGGCGACATGCCGGGCTTCAAGGCCGCGACCCTCTCCGGTCTGTACCGGGTCAGCGGCGGCGGCGACGCCCTCGCCGCCCGCATCGACGAGATCTGCGCCGAGGCCGACGCGGCCATCGGGAACGGCGCCCGGCTGATCGTCCTGTCGGACCGCCACTCGGACGCCGAGCACGCCCCGATCCCCTCGCTGCTGCTCACCGCCGCCGTCCACCACCACCTCATCCGCACCAAGCAGCGCACCCACGTGGGCCTGCTGGTCGAGGCCGGCGACGTCCGCGAGGTCCACCATGTGGCCCTGCTCATCGGCTACGGCGCCGCCGGGGTCAACCCGTATCTGGCGATGGAGTCCGTGGAGGACCTGGTCCGCGCGGGCACCTTCCTGCCGGGCATGGAGACCGAGAAGGCCATCCGCAACCTGATCTACGCGCTCGGCAAGGGCGTCCTGAAGGTCATGTCCAAGATGGGCATCTCGACCGTCGCCTCCTACCGCGGCGCCCAGGTCTTCGAGGCCGTCGGTCTGGACGACGCCTTCGTCGAGAAGTACTTCGACGGCACCGTCACCAAGATCGGCGGCATCGGCATCGACGTCGTCGCCCAGGAGGTCGCCGCCCGGCACGCCAAGGCCTACCCGGCCTCCGGCATCGCCCCCGCGCACCGCGCCCTGGAGATCGGCGGCGAGTACCAGTGGCGCCGCGAGGGCGAGCCGCATCTGTTCGACCCCGAGACGATCTTCCGCCTCCAGCACTCCACGCGCACCGGGCGCTACGACATCTTCAAGAAGTACACCGGGCGCGTGAACGAGCAGTCCGAGCGTCTGATGACGCTGCGCGGCCTGTTCGGCTTCGCCGCGGACCGGCAGCCGGTCCCGGTCGACGAGGTCGAGCCGGTGAGCGAGATCGTCAAGCGCTTCTCGACCGGCGCCATGTCGTACGGCTCGATCTCCCTCGAGGCGCACCAGACGCTCGCGATCGCCATGAACCAGCTGGGCGGCAAGTCCAACACCGGTGAGGGCGGCGAGGACCCGGAGCGCCTGTACGACCCGGCGCGCCGCTCGTCGATCAAGCAGGTCGCCTCCGGCCGCTTCGGCGTGACCTCCGAGTACCTGGTCAACGCCGACGACATCCAGATCAAGATGGCCCAGGGCGCCAAGCCCGGCGAGGGCGGCCAGCTGCCCGGCCACAAGGTGTACCCGTGGGTGGCCAAGACCCGGCACAGCACCCCCGGCGTCGGCCTGATCTCGCCGCCGCCGCACCACGACATCTACTCCATCGAGGACCTGGCCCAGCTGATCCACGACCTCAAGAACGCCAACCCGGCCGCGCGGATCCATGTGAAGCTGGTGTCCGAGGTCGGCGTCGGCACGGTCGCCGCGGGCGTCTCCAAGGCGCACGCGGACGTGGTCCTGATCTCCGGGCACGACGGCGGCACCGGCGCCTCCCCGCTGACCTCGCTCAAGCACGCGGGCGGCCCCTGGGAGCTGGGCCTCGCCGAGACCCAGCAGACGCTGCTGCTCAACGGCCTGCGCGACCGGATCGTGGTGCAGACCGACGGCCAGCTGAAGACCGGCCGCGACGTGGTCATCGCCGCGCTGCTCGGCGCCGAGGAGTTCGGTTTCGCGACCGCGCCGCTCGTCGTCTCCGGCTGCGTCATGATGCGCGTCTGCCACCTGGACACCTGCCCGGTCGGCATCGCCACCCAGAACCCGACCCTGCGGGACCGGTTCGCCGGCAAGGCCGAGTACGTGGTGAACTTCTTCGAGTTCATCGCCCAGGAGGTCCGCGAGATCCTCGCCGAACTGGGCTTCCGCTCCATCGAGGAGGCCGTCGGCCACGCCGAGGCGCTCGACGTCAGCCGGGCCGTCGACCACTGGAAGGCGCAGGGCCTGGACCTGGAGCCGCTGTTCCACGTGCCCGAACTGCCCGCGGGCGCGGTCCGCCACCAGGTCGTCGAGCAGGACCACGGCCTGGCCAAGGCCCTGGACAACGAGCTGATCAAGCTCGCCGCCGACGCCCTGGCCGCGGCCGGCGCCACCGACGCCCAGCCGGTGCGCGCCCAGGTCGCCATCCGCAACATCAACCGCACGGTCGGCACCATGCTCGGCCACGAGGTGACGAAGAAGTTCGGCGGCGCGGGTCTGCCCGACGACACGATCGACATCACCTTCACCGGCTCGGCGGGCCAGTCCTTCGGCGCCTTCCTGCCGCGCGGCGTCACCCTCCGTCTGGAGGGCGACGCCAACGACTACGTCGCCAAGGGCCTGTCCGGCGGACGGGTGATCGTGCGCCCGGACCGCGGCGCCGACCACCTCGCCGAGTACTCCACGATCGCGGGCAACACCCTCGCGTACGGCGCGACCGGCGGCGAGCTGTTCCTGCGCGGCCGCACGGGCGAGCGGTTCTGCGTCCGCAACTCCGGTGCGCTGGTGGTCTCCGAGGGCGTGGGCGACCACGGCTGCGAGTACATGACCGGCGGTCACGCGGTGGTCCTCGGCGAGACGGGCCGCAACTTCGCGGCCGGCATGTCCGGCGGCGTGGCCTACGTCGTCGACCTGAACCGCGACAACGTCAACGCCGGCAACCTGGACGCGGTCCAGGCGCTGGACGAGACGGACAAGCAGTGGCTGCACGACGTGGTGCGCCGCCACCAGGAGGAGACCGGCTCGACGGTCGCCGAGAAGCTCCTGGCCGAGTGGGACACCGCGGTCGACCGCTTCAGCAAGATCATCCCCAGCACGTACCAGGCAGTGCTCGCCGCCAAGGACGCCGCCGAGCGAGCCGGTCTCTCCGAGACCGAGACCCACGAGAAGATGATGGAGGCGGCGATCAATGGCTGACCCGAAGGGCTTCCTGAACCACGGCCGTGAGGTCGCCGAGACCCGTCCCGTCAGCGAGCGCGTCAAGGACTGGAAAGAGGTCTACGTCCCCGGCTCCCTGCTGCCGATCATCAGCAAGCAGGCCAGCCGGTGCATGGACTGCGGCATCCCGTTCTGCCACAACGGCTGTCCGCTCGGGAACCTGATCCCCGAGTGGAACGACTACGCCTACCGCGAGGACTGGGACGCCGCCTCGGAGCGGCTGCACGCGACGAACAACTTCCCGGAGTTCACCGGGCGGCTGTGCCCGGCGCCCTGCGAGTCGGCGTGTGTGCTCGGCATCAACCAGCCGCCGGTCACCATCAAGAACGTCGAGGTCTCGATCATCGACAAGGCGTGGGACGGCGGTGCCGTACGGCCGCAGGTGCCCGAGCGGCTGTCCGGCAAGACGGTCGCGGTGATCGGCTCGGGCCCGGCGGGCCTGGCCGCCGCCCAGCAGCTGACCCGGGCCGGCCACACCGTCGCCGTGTACGAGCGCGCCGACCGGATCGGCGGCCTCCTGCGCTACGGCATCCCCGAGTTCAAGATGGAGAAGCGGCACATCAACCGCCGTATCGAGCAGATGCGCGCGGAGGGCACCCGGTTCCGCACGGGCATCGAGGTCGGCCGCGACCTGAAGGCGACGGACCTGCGCAAGCGGTACGACGCCGTCGTCATCGCCGCCGGTTCGACGACCGCCCGTGATCTGCCGGTGCCCGGCCGTGAACTCAAGGGCATCCACCAGGCGATGGAGTACCTGCCGCTGGCCAACAAGGTCCAGGAGGGCGACTACGTCACCACGCCGCTCTCGGCCGCGGGCAAGCACGTCGTGGTGATCGGCGGCGGCGACACCGGCGCGGACTGCGTGGGCACCGCCCACCGCCAGGGCGCGGCCTCCGTCACCCAGCTGGAGATCATGCCCCGCCCGAACGAGGAGCGGAACAAGGTCAGCCAGCCCTGGCCGACCTTCCCGATCCTCTACAAGGTCACCTCGGCCCACGAGGAGGGCGGCGAGCGCATCTACTCGGCGTCCACCACCCACTTCGAGGGCGACGAGGACGGCAATGTCCAGTGGCTGCACCTGGCCGAGGTCGAGTTCGTCGACGGCAGGCTGACCCAGAAGCCGGGCACCGAGCGCCGGATCCCGGCCCAGCTCGTCACGCTCGCCATGGGGTTCACCGGCACCGACCGGGAGAACGGCCTGGTCGACCAGTTCGGCCTGGAGCTGGACGAGCGCGGCAACATCGCCCGCGACGCCGACTTCCAGACCGATGTGCCGGGCGTCTTCGTCGCCGGTGACGCCGGCCGCGGCCAGTCGCTCATCGTGTGGGCGATCGCCGAGGGCCGCTCGGCCGCCAAGGGCGTCGACCGCTTCCTGACCGGCGCCACCGACCTGCCGGCCCCGATCCACCCGACGGACCGCTCCCTGGTCTGACGAACCCCCACCAGACGTCCCGTACAAAGGCGTACGGAACACCGACGGCGCCTGCCCACCAGTCCCCGACCGGACACCCGGGCAGGCGCCGCCGTCTACCCACACCCGAAAGAGGCGCGGGGAACTGCACGCCGAGCCACGACGCACCCGCAGACAACGGACGACGCGCAACGGCGTTTCCGATGAAGCCCCGGGGACGATTCAGCACCCGATAGGGGCGCGGGGAACTGCGCGACAAGCCACGACGCACCCGCAGACAACGGACGAAGCGTAACGGCGTTCTGATGAAGCTCCGGGGATGATTAGGCGCCCGATAGGGGCGCGGGGAACTGCGCGACAAGCCACGACGCACCCGCAGACGACAGACCACAGACGACGCGCTACAGCACCTCGTACAACTCCCCGTACACCCGCCACCGCAAAGGCCTGCGCAGCTCCATGTTGCCGTCGTAGAGGAACTGCCGCTGGGCCGTGTCGATGCGGGTGGTGTCGATGCCGGGACGCTTGGCCCGCATCGCCTTTCGGCGGACGTCCAGGAAGATGTCGAGGTACGCCTTCTCGCGGCCGCCCTCGGCCGGGGTGTCGGCCTCCTTCAGGGCGCGTTCGCGCAGGCCGTAGAAGCCGTTCGGGCCGGTGCCGGGACCGTGGAAGACCATCGCGTCGTAGTAGACGAACTGGCCCAGCGTGCCCAGTCCGTCCAGTTTGGCGAGGCGGACGGCGGGGTCGAAGTAGGACCGGTCGCGCTCGGCTTCCTGGGCCGCGCGGAAGGCCGGGAGCCTCGACTCCGCCTTCCAGGCGGCGGTGAAGCCGGGGTCGAGACCCTCGTGCGAGTCCGTGCCGTCGACCTTGCGCAGGGCGGGCAGATAGCCGGCCAGACCGTTGCCCGGATGCGCCTTGGTGTAGCGCTCGACCAGGGTGAGCAGGTCGTGGGTTCCGGTGCAGAAGCCGATGATGCCGGCGGTGTAGCCCTGGCCGTCGCCGATGTCCTCGATATAGCCGTACGTGCTGCGCCAGTCCAGCGTGGAGTTCTCCGCGCTCGCCACGAGCTGCTGCGCCAGCTCCTTCTTCTCCGGCGCGGCGAGCCCCGGCGGGGCGTCCGCGATCACCTGGTCGTCCTGGGACTTCTCCGACTGCTCGGCCCGCGCCTTGGCGTCCGTGCGGGCCTGGGCGGCGGCGGAGGTGGGCTGGGGCGAGGACGCGCCCGAGTCGCCCGGCGTGGCCACGTACACCACCGCCGTGACGATCACCGGGACGGCCGCGAACAGCAGAATTCCGGCACGTTTCATGACATCACCGTACGGCCCCGGTCAGGCCGCCCCTCCTGTGAGTTCCGAGACCTTCGCCCAGGTCAACACCGCCAGCAGAGCCAGCACGGCGACGCCGGCGCCCGCCTGCACCAGGGTGCGGCGGCCGTCCCGGGGCGCGTACGCGTACGCGAGCGTCAGCGTGCCGCCCGCCAGCAGGCCGCCCAGGTGCCCCTGCCAGGACGCGAACCCGGCGGAGATCAACAGCCACAGCAGCAGCCCCGCCATGTAGCGGTTGACGGCGTTCATGTCGTAGCCCAGGCGGCGGGCCATCACGTAGTAGGCGGCGCCGAGCCCGAAGATCGCGCCGGACGCGCCGACCGTCAGAGTGTCCGGGGCGAGCAGCAGCACCAGCACGGAGCCGCCGAGCGCCGAGAGCAGATACAGGGCGAGGAAGCGGACGCGGCCCAACTGAGCCTCGACCACCCGGCCGAGGCTCCACAGCGACACCATGTTCAGCACGATGTGCACGATGCCGAACGGCGTCTCCGTGGCCGGCAGATGCAGGAACGGCCCGGTGAGCAGCCGGTACCACTCGCCGCCTGCGAGCCCCTCCGCGTGCACGTCGGGGCCGTACGGGTACTGCCACAGATAGTGCGTGCCGTCGCCGCCCACGAGCCCCCGCCCCAGCATCCCGAACGAGTCGACGACCGCAGGGCGCACCAGTTCGGCGAGATAGGCGAGGACGTTGAGGCCGATGAGGACACCGGTGACGACCGGCACCGTCGTGATCCGGCCACCGAACGCGGTCCGCGCCTGCCGTACCGACCGGGCGCCCTCCTTCACGCAGTCCACGCACTGGTGGCCGACGGCGGCCTCGCGCATGCAGTTCGGGCAGATGTAGCGGTCGCAGCGGGTGCAGCGGACATGCGACTCCACCTTGGTATGGCGGTAGCAGGTGGTCACGGCGGACTCGGCGGCCACGGCCGGCTCCTCAGAATCACGGGGACGGGACGAGCCGGTGGGGACGGCGGCGAACAAAATAGCGAACTGTGCCGGTGGGAGGGAAAAGCGGGGGTCGAAGATCGCGTAGTCTCGGCCTACGGAGCCGTACGAGGGGGGAGCCCGGCATGGCCGCGATCAGTCTCAGCAAGGTGACGGAGAGCGCGCCCGCGCTGGTCGAGTCGTACCGCACGGCCGGGGTGTCGCTCACCGAACGCGGGCTCGACGGGCTGCGCGCGGCCGTCTACCTCGTCGTCGACCACTCCGGGTCGATGAGGCCGTACTACCAGGACGGCAGCGTGCAGGCGCTCGCGGACCGGGTGCTCGGGCTGTCCGCGCACCTCGACGACGACGGCCGGGTGCCGGTGGTGTTCTTCTCGACGGACGTCGACGCCGTCACGGACATCGCCCTTGCCGACCACCAGGGCCGCATCGAGCGGATCGCGGCCGGGCTCGGGCACATGGGCAAGACCAGCTACCACCTGGCCATGGACGCGGTCATCGACCACTACCTCGACAGCGGCTCCACCGCCCCCGCCCTCGTCGTCTTCCAGACCGACGGCGGCCCGATCAGCAAGCCCGCCGCCGAACGCTATCTGTGCAAGGCGGCGAAGCTGCCGCTGTTCTGGCAGTTCGTCGGGTTCGGCGACCCGGACAGCCGCCAGTTCGACTTCCTGCGCAAGCTGGACGAGTTGGCGGTGCCGGAGAAGCGGGTGGTCGACAACGCGGGTTTCTTCCACGCCGGTTCGGACCCCCGGACCATGCCGGACGCGGAACTCTACGACCGCCTCATCACCGAATTCCCCATCTGGCTGAAAGCAGCCCGAGCCAGGGGCATCGTCCCCTCACCCTGACCCCACCGCGCGCTGACGCTCTCCGGGACAGGCCGGGCGCCGTGACGCTCGGGGCGCGATGCGTGTCCGACCACCGCCGCTGAGCGCGCCTCCCGGGCCGTGCGTCACGTGTCGCACTCCAGCACCGTGCGGCACAGGCTGCAGCGGGCCCGGATCCGGCCCTTCACCGGCACCCGGATGCGCTGCTGGCACGTCGGGCAGGGGAAGGAGACCCGCAGCAGGCCGCCGCCGTCGGGGGTGAAGACATAGGGCACGCCGGGCTGCGGCCCGTGGGCGTGCCTGCGGTCGCGGGCGTAGCGGCGGCGGCCCGCCCAGCCCGCGGCGGTCAGCGGCGGCTGCTGTTCGTCGTGCCGGGCCTGGGCCATCCCCTTGGTGTACGCCGTGTACGCCTGCGGACTGGTGAACCACACCGCCGGGTCCTCGCCGAAGACCAGGGCGCGCTTGGCCAGGACGTAGCCGAACTCCTCCGGAGTGAGGTAGCCGAGCTTCTGGGACGACACCGTGTCCTCCCGGTAGGCGTCCAGCAGGAGCCAGCCCGCGCCGAGGTACGTGGTCGCCGTGTCCGTGAGGATCTCGTTCTCCGCCGTGCTGGGGAAGGACAGGTCCAGACGGTGCAGATAGACGTGCATCACCTCGTGCGCCAGGGCCGCCCCGATGTCCCGTCGGTGGGTGCGGAAACGGTCGTTCAGCTCGACGAAGTACTCGGGGCCCGCGGCGAGTTCGACGTTCGCCGCGTGGGTCATCTCGCGGAAGCTGACGATCAGGCGGGCGTCCGGCAGCCGGAAGTGCCGGACGATCTCGCCGGCCACCCGCTGCGCGCCCAGGTGCAGATCGTCGGTGTCGCAGAAGGCCACGTCCGCGGGGGCCACGCTGGTCGCGAAGGTCTGGATCGTGTCGTACGACAGGCGTCTGTACAGCGCGGTGATCGCGGCTCGCACCGTCTCCAGATGCGGGTAGCCGTGCTCGACGGGTCCGTCGTTCGCCACGCCGTTACCCCCAAGGACGCCCTGGACTTCCCATCCACTCTATGCGGGTGTGCACGGTTTTCACCGGTCCGCGGTTCCTCCGCCGCCCGTCGGCGGTACCGGCCCGGGCCGAAACCGTCGATCCGGACGAATCCGCGCATCCGGCCCACCAGTTCGAGCCGTGCGACCCGCTCCGCGGACGGTGACCGCACCGCCGCCCCCCCCCGGTCGCCGAAGACCGGTGCTGCTCGGATGCCCGGCGGATGGTCCTTCGAGGTGCATCGGGCGGTCGGCGCGGGCGCGGTGACGGCCGTACGGCGTCCGTCGGGGCCGGGGCGGTGTTCTCCGGCCGGGTCAAGGAAATCCTCGTCGTCACCGAACTGCCGGTCGACGCGGTGGCATGCCGCGTCGGCCGTGACGATCCCGCCCGCTTCTTCCGGCTGTTCGCCCGCCGGGGCGGCACGCCCCCGGTCCGCTTCCGCGCCCGGCGGGGCCGCGCCGTGCCCCGGCGGCCCACCGGTGATCGAAACCCCCGCCGCCGCTCACTAGGCTGGGCCCCCATGACCACCAGCAACACCGGTAACGGTGACGTCGATCCCGCCGTCCGCGCGGAACTCGACCGGCTGCGCGACAGCATCGACAACATCGACGCGGCCGTCGTCCACATGCTCGCCGAGCGCTTCAAGTGCACCCAGCAGGTCGGCCGCCTCAAGGCCGTGCACCAGCTCCCGCCCGCCGACCAGGCCCGTGAGGCCCGGCAGATCACCCGGCTGCGCAGCCTCGCCGAGAACGCCAAACTGGACCCGGCCTTCGCTGAGAAGTTCCTCAATTTCATCATCGCCGAGGTGATCAGACACCACGAGCGCATCGCCGAGGACACCGCCAACAGCAAGGCCGCCGAGCCCAGCTGACCTCGGGCGACGCGACGGGCCCACGGCGCCCGGGCGGCGGGGCCCGGCCACGTGCCGGGCACTGTTCGTCAGTCCGCGAGTACTCCCCGTCAGTGTCCGGGCGTAAGCTGGTGGGTCACGCGGGAGGGACGTGGGCCATGCCGTCGGATGCCGAGATCCTCATCGTCGACGACCATCAGCACACGCTGTACGCGCTGGAGCACGCCCTGGCCCCACTGGGCCTCCGGCTCGGCCGCGCCACCACCTCGGACGAGGCGCTCAAGCAGGTCCTGCGCGGCCGGGTCGGCCTCCTCCTGCTCGACGTGAGCGCACCCGGCGCGCACGGCCAGGACGGACCCGACGGGCTGGACGTGGTGCGCTGCATACGCCGCCTGGAGCAGACCCGGCACATCCCCGTCGTCCTGCTCACCGGCGCGGGCCCGGACCGCGAACTGGCCGCGGCTGCCTACGGGCTCGGGGTCGCCGACCTCGTCCGCGCCCCGGTCGACCCCTGGGCCCTGCGCACCAAGGTCCGCCACCTGTACGCCGCCCACCAGCGCACCCTGGCCCTGGAGCGGGAGGTGCGCGAACTGCGCGCGCTGATCGCCGACCGCGCCCAGGACGCGGAGCGCGGCCCGCGCACCGCCCGGCCGCACCCCGACGGCCGGGTGCCGCCGCAACGCGACACTCTGCGGGCCGCCACCACCCAGGATCGGACATAAGCCGCGTACCGCATGCACCCCTGTGCGCTGTCGGTGGCATCGGGCAGCATGGCCTGCATGTCCGTACTGACGCGCGACGAAGCGCACAACCGAGCACAGCTCCTCGACGTCCACCGCTACACGATCGAGCTCGACCTGACCACCGGGGACGAGACCTTCGACTCGCGCACCGAGATCAGGTTCTCCGTGCGGGCGGACTCCGCGAACGCCGATACGTTCGTCGAGGTCAAACCCGCCGAGCTGCGCTCGGTCACGCTCGACGGACAGCCCCTCGACCCCGACTCGCTGGACCAGAACCGGCTGCCGCTGAAGAACCTCGCCGCGGGTGAGCACGAACTGCGCGTCGACGCGCGGATGCGCTACTCCCGCACCGGCGAGGGCATGCACCGCTTCACCGACCCCTCCGACGGCGAGACGTACGTCTACACCCAGCTCTTCATGGACGACGTGCAGCGCGTCTTCGCCGCCTTCGACCAGCCCGACCTGAAGGCCGTCTTCGAGCTGTCCGTCACCGCCCCCGAGGGCTGGACCGTCCTCGCCAACGGGGTCACCGAGCACCTCGGCGAGGGCCGCTGGCGGGCCGCCCCCACCCCGCTGATCTCCACCTACCTCGTCGCCGTCGCCGCCGGACCCTGGCACTCCGTGCGCACCGAGCACCGCGGCCTGCCCTTCGGCCTCCACTGCCGCCGCTCCCTCGCGCCGTACCTCGACACCGACGCCGAGGAGATCCTCGACGTCACGCGCGCGTGCTTCGACCGCTACCACGAGAAGTTCGACGAGCCCTACCCCTTCGACTCCTACGACCAGGCGTTCGTCCCCGAGTTCAACGCCGGCGCCATGGAGAACCCGGGCCTGGTCACCTTCCGCGACGAGTTCGTCTTCCGCTCCGCCGTCACCGACACCGAGCGGCAGACCCGCGCCATGGTCATCGCCCACGAGATGGCCCACATGTGGTTCGGCGACCTCGTCACCCTCAAGTGGTGGGACGACATCTGGCTCAACGAGTCCTTCGCCGAGTACATGGGCTACCAGACCACCGCCGAGGCGACGCGCTTCACCGACACCTGGGTCGACTTCGGCATCGCCCGCAAGGGCTGGGGATACAACGCCGACCAGCGCCCCTCCACCCACCCCGTCGCCCCCGAGGCCGTCGACGACACCGCCGCCGCGCTGCTCAACTTCGACGGCATCTCCTACGCCAAGGGCGCCTCCGCGCTGCGCCAGCTCGTCGCCTGGCTCGGCGAGAAGGACTTCCTGGCCGGCATCAACACCCACTTCGCCCGGCACAAGTTCGGCAACGCCACGCTCGCCGACTTCATCGACTCCCTGGCCGGCGCCACCGAACGCGATGTGCACGCCTGGGCCGACGCCTGGCTGCGCACCACCGGCGTGGACACCCTCACCCCGGCTGTCACCCCCGCCGCCGACGGCACCTGCGCGCTCACCGTCGAACGTACCGGCAGCCGCCCGCACCGCATCACCGTCGGCCTGTACGACCGCGACCTCGCCAACGAGGGCCGCCTCGTGCTGCGCGAGCGCGTCGGCCTCGACGTCCCGCAGCCCGCGCCGCACCCCCTCGGCAAGCGGCCCGCGCTGCTGCTCCTCAACGACGGCGACCTGACCTACGCCAAGGTGCGGTTCGACGCCGAGTCCTTCGAGGCGCTGCGCACCGGACTGTCGGGCCTGCCCGACCCGCTCACCCGCGCGGTCGTCTGGAACGCGCTGCGGGACGCGGTCCGCGACGGCGAACTGCCGCCCGCCGCCTACCTGGACGCCGCCCGCACCCATCTGCCGCACGAGACCGACCTCGCCCTCGTCGAGGGCGTCCTCGCCTTCGCCACCGAGCATGTGGCCGGCCGGTACGTCACGCCCGAGGACCGCCCCGCCGCCCTGGCCACGCTCTCCGCGCTCTGCCGCGACCTCATCCGGCGCACCGAGGACGGCGACAGCCCCGGCCTGCGGCTGCTCGCCGTCCGCCACTTCATCGACGTCGCCGCCCACCCCGACACGATCGCCGCCTGGCTCGCCGACGGCATCGTGCCCGGCGGACCGGAGCTGGACCCGGAGCTGCGCTGGCGCATCCTGGGCCGGCTCGCCGTGCTCGGCGCCACCGACGAGGCCGCCATCGCCGCCGAACGGGAGCGCGACCCGAGCGCCACCGGCCAGGAGGGCGCCGCTCGCTGCCGCGCCGCCCTGCCCGCCCCGGGGGCCAAGCGCGCGGCATGGGAGGCGATGTTCGCCGCGGACAGCGGGGCCGAGCTGTCGAACTACCTGTTCATCGCCACCGCCCGCGGCTTCTGGCAGCCCGAACAGGCCGATCTGGTACGGGAGTACGTGCCGCGCTACTACCCGGACGCGGTCGCCGTCGCCGCCCGCCGCGGCCCGGCCATCGCCTCCGCCGTCGGCCGCTGGGCCTTCCCGGCCCACATCGTGGACGCCGAGAATCTCGCCCTCGGCGAGGCCTGCCTGCGCGACGGCGCCCCGAACACGGCCCTGCGCCGCTGGCTCACCGACGAACTGGACGACCTCTCCCGAGCCCTACGAATCCGCGAGGCGTAACGCCCCCAGGGGGCCACCCCTGCCGGGGGACGCGTCTACGGGGAGTCGCCCTACCTGGTTACCCGCCCCCGGGCCGCTTCCTGATGGTTCGGCGGGTTGGGGCGTCGGGTGGCCCACTGCCGCGGGGGATGCCCCCCTATTGGGGGTGCCGCTGTTGGGACCCCCGCCGGGGGATGCTTCTAGGGGAAGCCGCCCCGCCCGGGACCGCCCGCCCTCGGCTCCCCGTCCCGGGCCGCTTCCTGATGGCTCGGCGGGTTGGGGCGTCGGGTGGCCCACTGCCGCGGGGGATGCCCCCTACTGGGGGTGCCGCTGCTGGGACCCCCGCCGGGGGATGCTTCTAGGGGGAGTCGCCCTGCCCGGGACCGCCCGCCCTCGGCTACCCGTCCCGGGCCGCTTCCTGATGGTTCGGCGGGTTGGGGCGTCGGGTGGCCTACTGCCGCGGGGGATGCCCCCCACTGGGGGTGCCGTCGCTGGGACCCCGCTGGGGGGACGCGTCTACGGGAAGCCGCCCCGCCCGGGACCGCCCGCCTTCGGTGGGCCGCCCCCTGACGGCTTGGGGGATTGGCGGTTCACCCGCGCTGAGGGCTGCCTCCATCGGGTGCGCCTCTGCTGGGAGACATCCCCGTTGGGGGTGCCCCCCCGCTGGGGGACAGCCCCACTGGGCCGTGCCCCTGCTGCGGACGCCCCCGCCGGGGGACACCCCGCCCGGGGCCGGCCGCGCCGCGAGCTGTCCCGGCCACCCGGCCCCCTGATGGTCCGGCGGGTTGCGGGGATTGGGGGCCACCTGCCTTGGGGCCCGCCTCCGTTAGGGGACGGCTCCACCGGGGTGCCCCCCGCCGGGGGATGCCCCCTCCCGAGGACACTGCCCACTCAGGGATGGCTGCCCCCGGTCACCCGGCCCCGTAGCTGTTTGGCGAAAACGTCGGCCGTCCGTTCGATGTCGCGGCCCCGGTGTTCGGGTACCCAACATGTTTTCCCCGTACGGGAGTACCCACTTTCGGGTCCGATCGTTGCGTATCCCGGGCGCGTCGAGGCCATCGTGTACAAGCTGGAAGTCCCATGGTCGTTCCCCCTTCCCGCGCCCCGGAGGAGAGCCCATGACCCTGCCCCCCTTCGCCTCGTCGCCCGAAGGCCCCGACGCGCTGCGGCCGTTGCTGGACACCGTGCTCGACGCCCTGCGGGACGGCGGACGGGCGCGCGGCGGCCCGCTGCCCGCGGGCGGCCCCGAGGCCGTCGCCGCGCGGATCGCCGAGGCCGTGGGGGACGTCCTGCCCGACGAGGGCGACCCCGACGCCCTGCACACCCTCGTGCGGGCCCTCGCCGAGGGCTCGGCCGACCCCGCCGACCCACTGTGCGCGGCCCATCTGCACTGCCCGCCGCTCGCCGTCGCCACCGCCGCCGATCTCGCGGTGAGCGCCCTCAACCCCTCCCTGGACTCCTGGGACCAGGCCCCCGCCGCCTCCGCGCTGGAAGCCGTCGTCACCCGCGCCCTCGCCCGGCAACTCGGCCTGGCGGACGCCCTCGTCACCACCGGCGGCACCGAGTCCAACCAGCTCGCGCTGCTGCTCGCCCGCGAGACACAGGGCGGCGGCGTCCGGCTCGTGTGCGGGGCCAACGCCCACCACTCGCTGACCCGCGCCGCCTGGCTGCTGGGCCTGCCCGAACCCGTGGTCGTACCCGCGCCGGGCGGCATCCTCGATCCGGCCGCGCTCGACGACGCCCTCACCGGGCTCCCGCGCCCCCTGCTGGTCGCCGCCACCGCCGGCACCACCGACGCCGGCCTCATCGACCCGCTCCCCGAGATCGCCGCACTGTGCTCCGCCCACGGCGCCCGGCTGCACATCGACGCCGCCTACGGCGGGCCGCTCGTCTTCAGCGACCGGCACCGTGAGCAGCTCGCCGGTCTCGAAGCCGCCCACACCGTCACCCTCGACCTGCACAAACTCGGCTGGCAGCCGGTCGCCGCGGGCCTGCTCGCCGTGGCCCGCCCGCGCGACCTCGCCGTGCTCCAGCACCGTGCCGACTACCTCAACGCCGACGACGACACCGAGGCCGGGCTCCCCGACCTGCTGGGCCGCTCCCTGCGCACCACCCGGCGACCCGACGTCCTCAAGACCGCCGTCACCCTCAAGACCCTCGGCCGCCGCGGACTCGGCACCATGGTCGACCAGGTGTGCGCGCGGGCCCGGGAGTTCGCCGCCCTCGTCCAGGACCACCCCGGCTTCGAGCTGTACGACCGGCCCGTCATCAGCACGGTCCTGTTCCGGCCCGCCGGGGCCGACGACGACACCGTCGCCGCCGTCCGGCGCGGCCTGCTGGAGGAGGGCCGGGCCGTGCTCGGCCGCGCCCGCCTCGGCGGCCGCCTCTGGCTGAAGACCACTCTCCTCAACCCCCACGCCCGGCCGGACGAACTGGCCCACCTCCTGAAACTCGTGGAAGGAAGCACCCCCGGATGACCAGCCCCCCACACCACGAGAGCGATGTGCCCCGCGACCTCGTCGGCATCGGCATCGGCCCGTTCAACCTCTCCCTGGCCGCCCTCGCCCACCCGCTCACCGCACTCGACACCGTCTTCTACGAACAACGCCCCGGCTTCGACTGGCACCCCGGACTGCTCATCGAGGGCGCCACCGTCCAGGTCCCCTTCCTCGCCGATCTGGTGACCCTCGCCGACCCGACCAGCCACTGGAGCTTCCTCAACTATCTGAGGAACCGGGACCGGCTCTTCCCCTTCTACTTCGCCGAGCGCTTCCACAGCCTGCGCGCCGAGTACGACGCCTACTGCCGCTGGGTCGCCGAGAACCTCCCCGGGCTGCACTTCTCCCACCAGGTCGACGCCGTCCGCTGGGACCCCGAACTCGAGGTCTTCGAGGTCGACCACACCCGGCTCGACACCGAGGGCGAGGCCGAGTCCCTGGGCCGCACCCACACCAGGAACATCGTCTTCGGTGTCGGCACCGCCCCCTATGTGCCCGATCCGCTGAAGCCCCTGGTGGAGGCGGCCGGCGTCCCCGTCGTGCACGCGGCCGACTATCTGGAGCACCGCGAGGCGTTCCTCGCCGCCGGGCATGTCACCGTCGTCGGCTCCGGACAGTCCGGCGCCGAGATCTTCCTGGACCTGCTGCGCCACCGCCCGCCCGGCCGCGAACGGCTCCACTGGCTCGGCCGCACGGAGGCCTTCGCGCCCATGGAGTACTCCAAGCTGGGCCTGGAGCACTTCACGCCCGACTACAGCCGGTACTTCCACGGTCTGTCCGAACCGGTCCGCGACCGGCTCGTCGCCGCCCAATGGCAGCTCCACAAGGGGATCGACGCCGAGACCATCGCCGCCATCCACGACGAGCTGTACCGCCGCACCCTGCACGGCGGCTGGCCCGACGCCGTGCTCACCCCCGGGGTCCGGGTGCGCACAGCGGGCCGCGTCGCCACCACCAAGATCGAACTCCACCTGGAACACGTCCAGCAGGACAGCCGCTCCCGGCTCACCACGGACGCGGTCGTCCTCGCCACCGGCTACCGGGAACGCCCGCTGGACCGCATCCTCGCCGGACTCGACCCCCTCGTGTGCCGCGACAGTGCCGGCCGGCCCCAGGTGGACGAGGCGTTCCGGCTCGTGCTCGATCCGTCCGTCACGGGGACGGTGTACGTGCAGAACGCGGAACGCCACACCCATGGCGTCGGCGCCCCCCGACCTGGGCCTGGCCGCCTGGCGCAGCGCCACCATCCTCAACTCCCTGACGGAGAAGGAGACATACCCGCTGCCCACCCGGACGGCCTTCACCAGCTTCGGACTCCAACCGCTCCGGAAGGTGCCGTCCCCCAGGCAGGCGAGGATACTCACCCCGCTCGTGGACGACCGGAGCTGACGCAACGGCCCCGGGCCGGCGCCGCCGGTGCCCGAGGCCGCGCGGGAGACCCCAGGCCCAGTCGTCGAACTTCCCTTCCCAGCCGCGGGGCCGGAGGTGCCCCCGGCCCCGCGACGTCCTGCACCCTCCCCCGAGCTCTCGGCTCCGCCCGACCAGGGGAACCCCACGACGCCGCAGGGCCCGCCCTCCGGGCGGACGACGGGAGTTCGACGACAGACCTAGAACACCGGCGTGCCGGCGCGGGTCAGCTTCCAGTCGACCGACGCGAAGTCCTGGGGAGCCAGGACGCCCTTCGCGGTCACCCACTCCGCGATCCGGGTCCGGATCTCCGTCGACTCCGACCACAGCTCCTGGGCCGAGGCCACGTGCGGGAACGCACCGCCGCCGTTGGCCCGGTAGTTGTTCACCGCGAAGACGAACTTCTGCGCGTCGTCCAGCGTGGCCCCGTCGAAGGTGAGGTTCTTGATCCGCGAACCGGCCGGCTGGGCGATGTCGATGTCGTACCGGAGCCCCGACACATAGTCGTAGTTGTAGTCCGGCCGGCCGCCCGCGTTGGTGAGCTTCTGCACGTCGACCACCGCGTCCGGGGCCGTCTGGACGTAGTACTCCGCCGAGTACTCCAGGTACGCCCGCACCTGGGCGCCCGTCAGCAGCTTCGCGACCAGCGTGTTGTCGTACACGTACAGGCTCGACAGGTCCCGGATCGTCACGTCGCCGGCCGGGATCTCCGAGGTGCGGGAGAACGGCGAGGCCTGCGAGATCACCGGCAGCGCGGCGTACTCGGTGCCGGCCAGCGCGGCCTTGACCACGTCCTCCTGCACCTTGTTGATGAGGTCGATGATCGGCGCGTCCTTGTAGCGGGCGTCGACCGTGGTCAGTGTCTCGGTGGCGGTGCCGACCACCTGGTTGACGTACTTGACGACCTTCGCGTGCTCGTCGGACAGCAGCTTGGTGATCTTCGGGTCGTCGGCGACGGTGTTGGAGTTGCGCAGCGAGGCGGAGACCGACTCCACCGTCCAGCGGCCCTTGGCGAACACCAGCTCGATGTCGAACAGGGTGAGCCGCTCGGCGAAGTACAGCGGCTCGGACAGCACGACCGTCCTGCCGGTCTTCTCGTTGGTGACCTTCAGTTCCGGGATCTCCACGTGGGAGTGCCCGACCAGGATGGCGTCGATGCCCGGCACCTGCTTGGCGACGTTGGCCGCCGCGTTCTCCACGTACGGCACCTGGTCGCCGTACGACGATGTGCCGGACGTGCCGGAGTGCGCCGAGACGACCACGACGTCCGCGCCCATGGAGCGCAGCTTCGGCACCCACTTCGCGGCCTGCTCCTCCAGGCCCGGGAACTTCAGCTTGCCCTGCACGAGCGCCTTGTCCCAGATGGCGATGCCGGGGTTGGTCAGGCCGAGGACGGCGACGGTGACCGGCGGGGCGCCCTTCACCGGGAACTTCTTGATGAAGTAGGGCGGGAAGGCGGGCTTGAGGGTCTTCGCGTCGACGGCGTTGGCGCCGAGCAGCGGGAAGCGCAGCTGGTCCTCGAACGTGCGCAGCGTCTCGATGCCGTAGTTGAACTCGTGGTTGCCGAGGGCCGCCGCGTCGTAGCCGATCGCGTTCATCGCCTGGGCCATCGGGTGCACCGGGCCGCCCTTGGCGGTGATCGGGTCGACCTTCGCGTAGTAGTACGTCAGCGGGGTGCCCTGGATGGTGTCGCCGGCGTCCAGGAGCAGGGTGTTCTCGCGGCCCTTCTCCTTGCGCACCTGGTTGATCAGGGTGGAGACGCGGGCCAGGCCCATCGCGTTGCCGGCGGCGTCGGAGTACTCCGCGTCCTTGAAGTAGTCCCAGTTGAAGACGTGCCCGTGCAGGTCGGTGGTGCCCATGACGGTCAGGGAGTGGCGCTTCGGCTGCTTGCCGTGCGTCCCTTGCGCGGGAGACGTCGACGCCTGCGCAGGGGCTGCCGCGGCACCGGCGATCGCCACTCCCGCTCCGGTTGCTGCGGACTTCTTCAGGAACTTCCGGCGGTTCAGCGGCATCGTGCGGTCTCCTCGGGGAATGGTTCAACAACGCGCGTAGATTCTGGCCCGGCCCGGCCGACGGCAACAGGTCGGGGAGGTTTCGATCTGATGACCTCATCGGTGAACTCCGGTGTCCTAACCAGGGAAAGGCGTGACAGAGTGGGACGTATGGCCACTCCCTCGCCCGAGCTGCCCCGCGTCGCCGTCCGTGGCGAGGCGCATCTGGAGGTCGACCCGGAGATCGCCCGCATCGGCGTCACCGTCACCGCCCGCGGACGGGACCGGCGTTCGGCCCTCGACGACCTCACCCGGCGCAACGCCGTCGTCCTCGACGTCGTCAAGTCCTACGGCGAGGCGGTGGAGCGCCTGGAGACGGGCTTCCTGTCCATCACCCCGGAGCTGTCAGCGCACGGCCGGGGCGAGCGCGTGCGCACCTACCACGGCAGCGTGCACCTCACCGCCGAGCTCTCCGACTTCCCGGCGCTCGGTGAACTCGCCTCCCGCCTCGCCGACTTGGAGCTGACCCGGGTCGACGGCCCCTGGTGGGCGCTGCGCCCCGGCTCGCCGGTGCACGGGGAGGCCCGCCGGCAGGCGGTGCACGAGGCGGTGCGCCGGGCCCGCGAGTACGCGGAGGCGCTCGGCACCTCGCTGGCCGCGCTGGTGGAACTCGCCGACATCGGCGCGGAGGGCGCCGAGCCCTACGGCCACCCCGGTGTGCGCGCCCGCTCCGTGGCCTTCGCCGTTGCCGCGGAGAACGCGGAGAACACAGCACCCCCGCTCGACCTTGAACCCCAGCGACAGCATGTGTACGCACAGGTCAACGCGCGATTCACGATGACGCCCCCACGCCTGTGAGCCCGGGGTCGAAACTTTGTGGGAATGCGACAGTCAGTAACCGTCCGCTGATTCTCTCCGGCCGTCCGTGACGCCTCCCCGAGGGTCATTCCGGGCGCCTTGTATGCTCATCGGAGCGCCGGGCCGCACAATTCAACAGTTGTCAATGACCCTTTACGTAAAGGTTGTTGAGTAGTCACGTCCGGCCAATTCTCTACCCGCCGGTAAGCCCTAGGCTCGATGCATGCGCCGAGCAAAGATCGTCTGTACATTGGGGCCCGCCACCGACTCGTACGACCAGATCAAGGCACTGGTCGAGGCCGGAATGGACGTCGCCCGATTCAACCTCAGCCACGGCGATCACGCCGAGCACGAGGAGCGTTACCAGCACGTACGCAAGGCCGCAGACGAGACCGGCCGCAGCGTCGGCCTGCTCGCCGACCTTCAAGGCCCGAAGATCCGCCTCGGCCGCTTCCTCGAAGGACCGGTACTCCTTGAACGCGGCGACACCTTCATCATCACGGTGGAGGCGGACGCCGAGGGTGACCGCAACCAGTGCGGAACCACTTACTCCGGCCTGGCCGCCGACGTCACGCCCGGTGAGCGCATCCTCGTCGACGACGGCAAGGTCTGCCTGGAGGTGACGTCCGTCGACGGCCCCCGGGTGCACACCACGGTGGTCGAGGGCGGCATGGTCTCCGACCACAAGGGCCTCAACCTGCCGGGCGTCGCCGTCTCCGTGCCCGCGCTCTCCGACAAGGACGAGGCCGACCTCCGCTGGGCCCTGCGCACCGGCTTCGACGTCATCGCGCTCTCCTTCGTCCGCAGCGGCAAGGACATCGAGGACGTCCACCGGATCATGGACGAGGAGGGCCGCCGCCTCCCGGTGATCGCCAAGGTCGAGAAGCCGCAGGCCGTCGACGCCATCGACGACATCGTGGCGGCCTTCGACGGCATCATGGTCGCGCGCGGCGACCTCGGCGTCGAAATGCCCCTGGAGCAGGTGCCGATCGTCCAGAAGCGTGCCATCAAGCTCGCCAGGCGCAACGCCAAGCCGGTCATCGTCGCCACCCAGATGCTGGACTCGATGATCGAGAACTCGCGCCCCACCCGCGCCGAGGCCAGCGACGTCGCGAACGCCGTCATCGACGGCACGGACGCGGTGATGCTGTCCGGCGAGACCAGCGTCGGCAAGTACGCGATCGAGACGGTCCGCACCATGGCCCGCATCGTCGAGGCGGCCGAGGAGGACATCCTGGCCAAGGGCCTCCCGCCGCTGACCGAGCGGAACAAGCCCCGCACCCAGGGCGGCGCGGTCGCCCGCGCGGCGGCGGAGATGGGCGACTTCCTCGGCGCGAAGTTCCTGGTCGCCTTCACCCAGTCCGGAGACACCGCCCGTCGGCTGTCCCGCTACCGCTCCCCGATCCCGCTGCTGGCCTTCACCCCGGAACCGGCGACCCGCTCCCAGCTCAGCCTCACCTGGGGTGCGGAGACCTTCTTGGGCCCGCACGCCGAATCCACCGACGCCATGGTCGCCCAGGTCGACGAGCTGCTCCTGACGTACGGCCGCTGCCAGAAAGGCGACGTCGTCGTCATCACGGCGGGCTCCCCGCCCGGCGTCTCCGGTACGACGAACATGGTGCGCGTCCACCACATCGGTGAGGACGACAGCTCTCGATAAAGGCCCGGTCACACGAAAGGCCCCTCCACCCGGAGGGGCCCCGAAAAATCACTGACCTTGGAAACCAAGGAAAAGTGCCCCGGGTCGGACTCGAACCGACACTGTACGGGTTTTGAATCCGTTGCCTACTGCCAATTGGGCTACCGGGGCTCGAAGAATCAAAGGTTTTCCCCGACCCTCCGCGCGTCCACCATACCGTAGCTAGGTAGGCTCTTGTCAGCAGTGCCCCTGCCCTGAACGAGGAGCCCCCGTGACCGCCGAGTCGCCCCAGCCCGTAGACGTGCCCGACGACGACAAGTCGCACGTGCCTCCGCTGACGACCCGCGTCGTCATCGCCGAGGACGAGGCGCTGATCCGGCTCGACCTGAAAGAGATGCTGGAGGAGGAGGGGTACACCGTCGTCGGTGAGGCAGGCGACGGGGAGCAGGCCGTGGCACTCGCCCGCGAGCACCGGCCCGACCTTGTGATCCTCGACGTGAAGATGCCCAAGCTGGACGGCATCTCCGCGGCCGAGAAGATCGCCGAGGAGTCCATCGCCCCGGTCCTCATGCTCACCGCCTTCTCGCAGCGCGATCTCGTCGAGCGGGCCCGCGACGCCGGGGCCATGGCGTACCTGGTGAAGCCGTTCAGCAAGAGCGATGTGGTGCCGGCCATCGAGATGGCCGTCTCCCGCTTCAACGAGCTGCGGCAGCTGGAGAAGGAGGTCGCCGACCTCACACAGCGGCTGGAGACCCGCAAGCTGGTCGACCGCGCGAAGTCCGTCCTCCAGACCGAGTACGGGCTGACCGAGCCGGCCGCCTTCCGGTGGATCCAGAAGACCTCCATGGACCGCCGGATGTCCATGCAGCAGGTCGCCGAGGCCGTCATCGCGGACAACGCCGAGAAGAAGTCCGCCAAGCCGGACCGAGGCTGACCTCCATCAGCGACGAGGCCCGCACCCCCGTGTTCCGGGGACGCGGGCCTCATCACACGGCGCCCCCGAAGGGGCGCGGGGAACGGCGCGACCAGCCACGACGCGCCTGCAGCCGATCCCGCGGAGCGCCTAGTCCATACGCCTTGCGCACCGACCGTGCCGGCGCTGCGGTCGACGGCGCCCCTGAAGGGGCGCGGGGAACGGCGCGACCAGTCACGACGTGCCTGCAGCCGATCGACGCCGCACCCGCAGCCGACCGGCGACGGACCGCAGCCGATCGACGATGCGCCCGCAGTCGGTCGACGACGGACCGCAGCCGACCGGCGCCGCAGCACGGCCGATCCCGCGGAGCGCCTAGTCCATACGCCTTGCGCACCGACCGTGCCGGCGCTGTGGTCGACGGCGCCCCTGAAGGGGCGCGGGGAACGGCGCGACCAGCCACGACGCACCCGCAGCCGACCGACGATGCACCCGCAGCCGACCGACGCCGCGCCCGCAGGCGGCTGGCGACGGACCGCAGTCGACCGCCGCCGGACCGCAGCCGACCGACGCCGCGCCCGCAGTCGACCGGCGACGGACGCGCCCGCAGCCGACCGACGCCGCAACACAGCCGAACCCGCGGAGCGCCTAGTCCTCGCCCAGATACGCCTTGCGCACCGACTCGTCGTGCAGCAGCTCCTGCCCGGTGCCCGACAGGACGACGGTGCCGACCTCCATGACATGGCCGTGATCGGCGAGGGAGAGCGCGGCCTGGGCGTTCTGCTCGACCAGCAGAATCGTTGTGCCCTGGGCCTTCAGCTCGGCGATGGTGGCCATGATCTTCTGCATCATGATCGGCGACAGCCCCATCGAGGGCTCGTCGAGCATCAGCAGCTTCGGCTGGGACATCAGCGCCCGGCCCATCGCGAGCATCTGCTGCTCACCGCCGGACAGGGTGCCCGCGGCCTGCTTGCTGCGCTCCCCGAGGATGGGGAACAGGTCGTAGGCGCGCTGGATGTCCTTCTCGATGCCCGGCCGGTCGCTGCGCAGGAACGCGCCCAGGCGCAGATTGTCCTCGATGGTCATCCGGGGGAAGATGTGCCGCCCCTCGGGGGAGTGGGCGAGCCCCAGCGCGACCACCTGGTGCGCGGGCACCTTCTTCAACGACCTGCCGTTGAACCGGATCTGCCCGCCCACCGGCCTGAGCAGCCCCGAGAGCGTGCGCAGCGTGGTGGTCTTGCCGGCCCCGTTGGTGCCGATGAGGGTGACCACCTCGCCGGCCTCGACCTTGAAGGAGATGCCCTTGACGGCCTCGATCTTGCCGTAGGCGACCCGGAGGTCCTCGACTTCGAGCAGTGCGGTCATCGGTCGTTCTCCTTGCCGGGCGCGGCGTCCTGCGGAGTGTCGGCGTGTGCCTCGGCGGCCTCGACCTCGGCGACCTCCTCGGCGCCGGGCGCGTTCTCGAACGGCTCGCCCAGGTAGGCGGCGACGACCCGCTCGTCGCCCTGCACGGTCGCGCTGTCGCCCTCGACGAGCTTCTCGCCCTGCACGAGGACGGCGACGCGGTCGCAGAGGTTGAAGATGAAGCGCATGTCGTGCTCGATGACGAGGACGGCGATGCCCTGGTCGCGGATGGCGAAGACCAGTTCCTCGGTGGCCCGGGTCTCCTGCGGGTTCATGCCCGCGGTCGGCTCGTCGAGGAGCAGCAGCCCCGGCTCACTCGCCAGCGCCCGGGCGATCTCCAGCTTGCGCTGCTCGCCGTAGGGCAGGTTGCGGGCCAGGTGCTCGGCCTTCCCGTCCAGGCCGACGAACCGCAGCAGCTCCATGGCGCGTGCGCGGGAGGCCGCCTCGGCCCGGTGGAAGCCGGGGCCGCGCAGCAGCGCGGACCAGAGGCCCTCCTTGGTGCGGGTGTGCCGGCCGACGAGGACGTTCTCCAGCACCGTCATGTTGGCGAACAGCCGGATGTTCTGGAAGGTGCGGGCGATGCCGGCCGCGGTGACCTTGAACGACTTCGGCGGCAGTACGGCGCCCTTGTAACGGACCTCGCCCTCGGTCGGGACGTACAGGCCCGTCAGGCAGTTGAAGAAGGTCGTCTTGCCGGCGCCGTTCGGGCCGATCAGGCCCACGATCTCACCGCTGTTGACGGTGAGGTCGACATTGCGCACGGCCGTCAGGCCACCGAAGCGCATGGTGACGCCGCGGGCGTCGAGCACGGCCTCGCCGGGCGCGGAGGCACCGGGCGCGGCGCCCCGGGTGGTGGTGTCGGTAGTCATCGTGGTTCAGGCCCCTGCCTTGGTGAGGACGGCGGGCGCTTCGGCCTCTTCGTGGAATTCGAGCTGGCGGCGCCGGTTGGGGATCAGGCCCTCCGGGCGGAAGCGCATCAGCAGGATGAGCGCGACACCGAAGGCCAAGAGCTGGTAGTCGCCGAGGAACTGGAGCTTGTTGGGGATCAGGAACAGCAGGGACGCGCCGATGAGCGGCCCGCTGATGGTGCCCATGCCGCCGAGGACCACCGCGGCCAGCAGGAACGCCGAGTTGGGCGGGATGGGACCGGCGAAGAGGTACTGCTCCGGGGTGACCGTGTAGGTGACGTGGGCCTGGACGGTTCCGGCGAGGCCGGCCAGCGAGGCGCCGACGGCGAACGCGATGAGCTTGACGCGGAAGCCGTTGATGCCCATGGCGTGGGCCGCGGTCTCGTCCTCACGGATGGCCACCCAGGCACGCCCGATGCGGGAGTCACCGCTGCGCCGGAAGACCAGCACGACGACCGCGGTGATGATCAGCATCAGGAAGAAGTAGTTGGCGAACCGGCCGATGGTGAAACCGCCGACATCGTGCTGGGCACCGAAGTCGAAGCCGAGGATGTCGAGGTTCGGGATCGACGCGATGCCGTTGGAGCCGTTGGTGAGGTCGGGTCCTGAGGTGCCGTCGAGGTTGTTGGCGGTGATCCGGAAGATCTCACCGAAGCCGAGGGTGACGATGGCGAGATAGTCGCCGCGCAGCCGCAGGGTCGGGGCGCCGATGAGCACACCGAAGACGAGGGAGGCGGCGGCGCCCACCAGGACGGCGGCCCAGAACGGGAAGTGCACGTCGAACGGGGAGCTGGGCGAGCCGGAGACCAGGGCCGCCGCGTAGGCGCCGACGCCGAGGAAGGCCACGTAGCCGAGGTCGAGCAGGCCCGCGAGGCCGACGACGATGTTCAGACCGAGGGCGACGGTCGCGAAGATGAGGATGTACACGCCGACCGTGGCGTACTGGTCGTCGGTCTGGGTGAAGGGGAACAGGGCCGCCGCGACGAAGGCGCCGACCATGGTGATGTTCTGGTGCCGGGCGGTGATCTGGGACGCCTGGGCGACCAGCCCCGCCTTGTTGAGCGCGGCGAAGCCGAACCCCGCCGTGATCAGGAAGCCGATGAACAGCTCGTCGTACGAGGTGCCGATGCCGTAGGTGAAGACGGTCAGGCCCAGGGCGAGGATCGCGACGATGATCAGGATCTCGGCGTACGACGGCAGCGCGCCCACGGGGCGGGGAGTGCCGCCGGCGTAGGAGGCCTTGACCGTCTGCCAGCCGTGGGCGAGGCGGTGCTTGATGTGCTCCCAGGCGGACTCGTCCGGGTCGAGCGGGTCGGGCTCGGGCCGTTCGAACGGCAGCGTGTGCGCGCCGAGGACGGCGATCAGGGAGGCCGCGGCCGCGAGATAGCCGCCGGGCTCCAGGTTGACGACGCCGCCGAGCGTGGAGCTGATCGCGATGACCGTGTACCAGGCGGTGCCGAACGCGGCCAGCGACGCGAACCGGAGCGCGCCGTCGCCGCCCGCGGGCGTCAGCCCGGTCAGGCCCTTCACCCCGTACGAGGAGAGGCCGAACAGCGCGGTCAGCGCCCCGGCGATGAGCACCAGGACCTGGAGGCCGCCGGGGTAGCCGTAGACGGTGAGGTCGCCGGGGAACTCGGACGTCCAGGTCCAGGCGAGAAACGTCGAGACGACGCTGAGGACGCCGCCGCCGGTGGCGAGGGCGCGCGCGACGGGCGCGGGCATGCCCAGGGCGCCGCTCGTGCGGCCGGCGACCGGGGCGCTGGGGGTCTCGGGTGCGGTGGTCTGTGTGGTCATCGGTGTCACGCCCTGTCCGCGACGCGCTCGCCGAGCAGGCCCTGTGGCCTGAACAGCAGTACGAGGATGAGGAGTACGAAGGCCCAGACGTCGGCCCAGGACTGGCTGCCGAACTTGTCCATGCCCGGGATGTCGGCGATGTAGGCGGTGGCCAGGGTCTCGGCGACGCCGAGGACGACACCGCCGATCATGGCGCCGTAGATGTTGCCGATGCCGCCGAGGACGGCCGCGGTGAACGCCTTCAGACCGAGGATGAAGCCCATCTTGTAGTCGATCTGGCCGTACTTCAGGCCGTAGGCGACACCGCCGACGGCCGCGAAGGTGGCACCGAGGGCGAAGGCGATCACGATGATGCGGTCGGTGTTGACACCCATGAGCTTCGCGGTGTCCGGATCCTGGGCGGTGGCCTGCATGCCGCGTCCGGTGCGGGTCTTCATGACGAAGTAGGCGAGGACGGCCATGCTGATGGGCGCCGCGGCGAACAGGAAGATGTCGCCCGTCTGGATCGTGACGTTGCCGAGGTGGAACGGGCCGCCGTCGATCTGCGGGAAGGTGCGCGCGGACTTGGCCTCGGGGTACCAGGCCCAGACCGCCTGCTGGAGGGCCAGGGACAGGCCGATGGCGGTGATGAGCGGAGCGAGCCGGGGAGCGCCGCGCAGCGGACGGTAGGCGAGTCGTTCCGCTCCCACCGCGACGATGACGGAGACCAGGATGGCGCCGATGAGCATGAGCGGCAGGGCCACCCACATGGTGGTGCCGTCGGGCAGCACCCACAGATAGACCGAGAGGGCCCCGAAGGCGCCGGTCATGAAGATCTCGCCGTGGGCGAAGTTGATGAGCTGGACAATGCCGTAGACCATTGTGTAACCGATGGCGACCAGCCCGTACATGGATCCCAGTAGCAGGCCGTTGACCAGCTGCTGCGGCAGTTCGTTCACCGCATGTCCTCCGAGACTTCGGATGTTTCGACGGATGACGGATGGAGCCGGATGCGAGTCCGCGCGGGGCGCCTGTGGAACAGCGCCCCGCGCGGCTCAGGTGGTGCGGGCGGATCAGCCGGTGTAGGTACCGGACTTGACCGACTCCCAAGCGCCGTTCTTGACGGCGTAGACGGTGAGCTGCTTGTTGGTCGCGTCACCGTACTCGTCGAAGGAGACCTTGCCGGTCACCCCGTCGAAGGAGACGTTCTGCATGGCCTCGGAGACCTTCGCGCGGGCGTCGGACGGCAGCTTGCCGCCGTTGTCCTCGACGACCTTCTTCACGGCCTCGATGATCGCCCAGCCGGAGTCGTAGGAGTAGCCGCCGTACGCCTCGTAGGCCTCCTTGTAGCCCGCGGCCTTGTAGTTCGCGACGAACTCCTTGGCGGAGGGGAGTTCTTCGACCGGGGCGCCGACCGAGGTGGCGAGGTCGCCGGTGGCGGTCGCGCCGGCCAGCTTGATGAAGTCGGCGCTGTAGATGCCGTCGCCGCCGATCACGGGGATCTTGGCGCCGGCGGCCTTGATCTGCTTGCTCAGCGGGCCGGCCTGCGGGTACTCGCCGCCGTAGTAGACGACGTCGGCGCCCGAGTTCTTGACCTTGGTGGCGACCGCGGAGAAGTCCTTGGTGTCCGGGTTGATGTGCTCGCTGCCCGCCACGGTGCCGCCGAGCTTCTTGAACTCCTCGGTGAAGGTGGCGGCGAGGCCCGCGCCGTAGGTCTTCTTGTCGTCGATGACGAAGACCTTCTTCTTCTTGGCGTCGTTGAACAGGTACTGCGCGGCGAACGGGCCCTGGATGGCGTCCGTGGTCGCGGTGCGGAAGTACGACTTGTACGGACGCGCCTTCGACGTCTGCCAGTTGGTGCCCTGGGTCAGGGCCGGGTTGGTGTTGGCCGGCGAGACCTCGACCAGCTTGGCGTCGTCGAACACCTTCTGCATCGACTCGGCCACCGACGAGTTCAGCGGGCCGACGACACCGAGGACGCTCTTGTCGGCGACGAGCTTGGTGGCGTTCTGCTGGCCGGAGGAGGGCTGCCCCTGGTCGTCGAGGGCCTGGATCTCGAAGGTGATGCCCTTGACGTAGTCCTCCTTGTTCGCGGTCTTGGCCGCGAGGTCCACCGAGTTCTTGATACCGAGGCCCAGCGCGGACAGGTCGCCGGTCAGCGGGGCGTCGACGCCGATGACAACGGTGGTGCCGCCACTGCCGGAGTCGGAGCCCTTGTCGCCGCTGTCGCGCGAGCCGCAGGCGGTGAGGGTGAGTGCTCCCGCCGCCAGCGCGGCGGTGATGGCGATGAGCGAACGTTGACGCACGATCCATCCTTTCCCTGGCACGACCGCGTCCCCGTGGAAACGGTCGAGTCGCGCGCTGGGCCGAAAAAACAATCCGACGGCGCGGTGACTGGCCGTGACTCTAAGCCTGCTGTGACGAACGGGGAGAGAGTCTGGCCAATGCTGTGACGCTCTTGTTATGACACCAGGTAATGCAGAGCGGTACACGCTGGGGGGAACGCGTGAATTCCGGTCGATTCGCCCCGTCCGCATGGTGAGAACATGCAGGACCGGCCGTGATTCGTTCAGGTGTCTCAGGCGTTTTGGTGATTACGGGAACTGGTGCCGCAGGCAACTCGAAGGGCTTCTGTGACGTGCTGTGCGCAGCGTGACTCCAGGATGAAACCGTGGGCTTGTATTGCGTGCGTATTACGCAGAGTTACGTCCAGGAAAGGAAGTCCGGCGTCTTTCGGCACTTTTCCCGTATTCCGTCACGTGCATGGTTGTCGTGATCTTGCGGGGAGAGCCCGCTTTTGCCCGGAAAAGGCGCCCACGGCGTCACGACCAGCGAAAGCGAAGGGGCGCGGGGAACTGCGCGCCTGGCCACGACGCAGCCGCAGCCGAACGACGGCGCGTCACGGCCCGGTGAGGATCAACGGCTCGGCACGGCCCGCTGTTCAGCCCTGGGCGGGACGGACCCGGGCCTCGTCGTCCGCGTCGATGTCACGCAGCAGACAGGTCAGCCGGGCGCTGCACACCCGCCGACCCGCCTCGTCACTGATCACGATCTCGTACGTCGCCGTGCTCCGCCCCCGGTGCAGCGGCGTCGCCACCCCGGTGACCAGGCCCGACCGCACGCCCCGGTGGTGCGTGCAGTTGAGGTCGACGCCCACGGCGATCTTCGAACTGCCCCCGTGCAGCATCGAACCCACCGAGCCCAGGGTCTCCGCCAGCACGGCGGACGCACCGCCGTGCAGCAGCCCGTACGGCTGGGTGTTCCCCTCCACCGGCATCGTCCCGACGACCCGCTCGGCCGATGCCTCGACGATCTGCACGCCCATGCGCGTCCCGAGATGGCCCGCGGAGAACAGCGCCGGCAGGTCCACCCCGAGCGCGGCGTACTCGTCGACCGTCTCCTGCGGGAACTTCACATTCTGCTGCTCGCCCATCGGCCAGGCTCCGTCCGTCGTGATCAACTCACTGGAACTCGACTGAGCAAACGCTCACTCGGTCGCCGATTGTTCCAGACGCACCACGACGGACTTGCTGGCCGGGGTGTTGCTGGTGTCCGCGGTGGCGTCCAGCGGCACGAGCACATTGGTCTCGGGGTAGTAGGCCGCCGCACAGCCCCGCGCGGTCGGGTAGTGCACGACCCGGAACCCCGCCGCCCGCCGCTCCACGCCGTCCCGCCACTCGCCGACCAGGTCGACGTACGAGCCGTCCGCGAGCCGCAGGTCCCGCGCGTCCTCCGGGTTCACCAGCACCACCCGGCGCCCGTTCTTGATCCCCCGGTAGCGGTCGTCGAGGCCGTAGACGGTGGTGTTGTACTGGTCGTGCGAGCGGATCGTCTGCAGCAGCAGCCGGCCCTCCGGCAGCTCCGGGTACTCGACCGGCGCCGCCGTGAAGTTCGCCTTCCCCGTGGCCGTCGGGAAGCGGCGCTCGTCGCGCGGGCCGTGCGGCAGCGCGAAACCGCCGGGCCGGGCCACGCGCGCGTTGAAGTCCTCGAAGCCGGGGATCACACGCGCGATGCGGTCCCGGATCGTCGCGTAGTCCTTCTCGAACTCCTCCCACGGGACCACGCTGTCCGCGCCGAGCACCCGGCGCGCCAGCCGGCACACGATCGACGGCTCGGACAGCAGCCTCGGGCTCGCCGGTTCCAGCCGGCCCCGGGAGGCGTGCACCATGCCCATGGAGTCCTCGACGGTCACGAACTGCTCGCCCGACCCCTGCAGATCACGCTCGGTGCGGCCCAGGGTGGGCAGGATCAGTGCACGCGCGCCCGTGACCACGTGCGAGCGGTTGAGCTTCGTCGACACATGCACGGTCAGCCGCGCGCGCCGCATGGCCGCCTCGGTCACCTCGGTGTCGGGGGAGGCGGAGACGAAGTTGCCGCCCATCGCGAAGAAGACCTTCGCGGCACCGTCGCGCAGGGCGCGGATGGCGCGTACGACGTCGTAGCCGTGCTCGCGCGGCGGGGCGAAACCGAACTCCTTCTCCAGGGCGTCCAGGAAGGCCGGGGCGGGCCGCTCGAAGATGCCCATCGTCCGGTCGCCTTGCACGTTCGAGTGACCGCGCACCGGGCAGACGCCCGCGCCCGGACGCCCGATGTTGCCGCGCAGCAGCAGGAAGTTGACCACCTCACGGATGGTCGGCACGGAGTGCTTGTGCTGGGTGAGGCCCATGGCCCAGCAGACGATCGTGCGCTCGGAGGCGAGCACCATCGCCAGCGCCCGGTCGATCTCCTCGCGCGTGAGGCCCGTCGCCGTCAGCGTCTCGTCCCAGTCGGCGGCGCGGGCGGCCTCGGCGAACTCCTCGTAGCCATGGGTGTGCTCGCGGACGAAGTCCTCGTCGACGGCGCCCTCGGTCTCCAGGACCAGCTTGTTGAGGAGGCGGAAGAGGGCCTGGTCGCCGCCGATGCGGATCTGCAGGAACAGATCGGTCAGCGCGGCGCCCCTGAGCATGCCCTGCGGGGTCTGCGGGTTCTTGAACCGCTCCAGGCCCGCCTCGGGCAGCGGGTTGACACTGATGATCCGCGCGCCGTTGGCCTTGGCCTTCTCCAGGGCGGAGAGCATCCGCGGATGGTTCGTCCCCGGGTTCTGGCCGGCGACGATGATCAGGTCTGCCTTGTAGAGGTCCTCGAGCAGCACGCTGCCCTTGCCGATGCCGATGGTCTCGGAGAGGGCCGAGCCGGACGACTCGTGGCACATGTTCGAGCAGTCGGGCAGGTTGTTCGTGCCCAGCTCGCGCGCGAAGAGCTGGAACAGGAACGCGGCCTCGTTGCTGGTGCGGCCCGACGTGTAGAAGAGCGCCTCATCGGGGGAGGAGAGCGCGGCGATCTCGTCGGCGACGATGTCGAAGGCGCGCTCCCAGGAGACCGGCTCGTAGTGCTCGCCGCCCTCCGGCAGGTACATGGGGTGGGTGAGCCGCCCCTGCTGTCCCAGCCAGTAGCCGCTGCGGGTGGCCAGGTCGGCGACCGGGTGCGCGGCGAAGAACTCGGGAGTGACCCGGCGCCGGGTGGCCTCCTCGGCCACCGCCTTCGCGCCGTTCTCACAGAACTCCGCCGTGTGCCGGTGGTCCGGCTCGGGCCAGGCACAGCCCGGGCAGTCGAAGCCGTCCTTCTGATTGACGCGCAGCAGGGTCAGCGCGGTGCGCTTCACCCCCATCTGCTGCTGGGCGATGCGCAGCGTGTGCCCGATGGCCGGCAACCCCGCCGCCGCATGCTTGGGCTCGCCGACCTGCGGCGCGTCCTGGACCGGATCACCCTTCGGCGGCTTCGTCGCCATCACGCGCTCCCCTCGACTGCTGCTTCTGTGCGCTTGCATTCGATACTCCCATGCCGCGGTGACAATGATCGAGGGCAGTGCGGAAAGGGATCTTGGTCGCCGCCCGGAGTGTGGGGCCGGGGCCGAGTGTCAGTGCGGCGTGGCAGGATCGGGTGCGTGGCAGAGACAGCATCGAAGAAGACCGACAAGACCTCCGGCGGCGGCCGTCCCCGGCTCATGCTCATGGACGGGCACTCGCTGGCCTACCGCGCGTTCTTCGCGCTGCCCGCGGAGAACTTCACGACCGCGACGGGCCAGCCGACGAACGCCATCTACGGCTTCGCGTCGATGCTCGCCAACACGCTGCGCGACGAGGCGCCCACGCACTTCGCGGTGGCCTTCGACGTCTCCCGCAAGACCTGGCGTTCGGAGGAGTTCGCCGAGTACAAGGCGAACCGCTCCAAGACCCCGGACGAGTTCAAGGGCCAGGTCGAGCTGATCGGCGAACTGCTCGACGCGATGCACGCCCCGCGCTTCGCCGTCGAGGGGTACGAGGCGGACGACATCATCGCCACGCTCGCCACCCGCGCCGAGGCCGAGGGCTTCGAGGTGCTGATCGTCACCGGTGACCGCGACTCCTTCCAACTGGTCACCGAGCACACGACGGTGCTGTACCCGACCAAGGGTGTATCGGAGTTGACCCGCTTCACCCCTGAGAAGGTTGTTGAGAAGTACGGGTTGACGCCGGCGCAGTACCCCGACTTCGCGGCGCTGCGCGGCGACCCGTCCGACAACCTCCCGGGCATCCCCGGCGTCGGCGAGAAGACGGCCGCCAAGTGGATCAACCAGTTCGGTTCCTTCGCGGAACTGGTCGAGCGCGCCGACGAGGTCAAGGGCAAGGCCGGGCAGAACCTCCGCGATCACCTGGAGTCGGTCAAGCTCAACCGGCGGCTCACCGAACTGGAGCGCCAGGTGGAGCTGTCGCGGACGGTCGCCGAACTGGAGCGCGCTCCGTACGACCGCAAGGGCGTCGTGCTGGTCCTGGACACCCTGGAGATCCGCAACCCGTCCCTGCGCGAGCGGCTGTTCGCCGTCGACCCGGGCGCCGAGGAGGCCGAGACCACCGTGGTCGCGGCCGACGGCGTGGAACTGGACGGCACCGTGCTCGGCACCGGCGAGCTGGGCCCCTGGCTCGCCGAGCACGGCACGCGGCCCCTGGGCGTCGCCACCGTCGACACCTGGGCCCTCGGCACCGGCTCGGTCGCCGAGGTGGCGCTCGCCACGGCCGACGGGCCCGCCGCCTGGTTCGACCCGGCCGAGCTGGACGAGGCCGACGAGAACGCGTTCGCGGCCTGGCTGGCGGACGCCGGCCGGCCCAAGGTCCTGCACAACGCCAAGGGCGCCATGCGGGTCTGCGCCGAGCACGGCTGGAGCATCGACGGCGTCGGCATGGACACGGCGCTCGCGGCCTACCTGGTCAAGCCGGGCCGCCGCTCCTTCGACCTGGACGCGCTGTCCCTGGAGTACCTGGGCCGTGAGCTGGCGCCCGCCGCCGCGGCCGACGGCCAGCTCGCCTTCGGCGCGGAGGACGGCGCCGAGGCGGAGGCGCTCATGATCCAGGCCCGCGCGATCCTCGACCTGGGCGAGGCCTTCGAGGGCCGGCTGGGGGAGGTCGGCGCGGCGGACCTGCTGCGGGACGTCGAGCTGCCGACCTCGGCGCTGCTCGCCCGCATGGAGCGGCACGGCATCGCGGCGGACCGGGCCCACCTGGAGACCATGGAGCAGATGTTCGCGGGCGCCGTGCAGCAGGCGGTGAAGGAGGCCCACGCGGCCGCCGGGCACGAGTTCAACCTGGGCTCGCCCAAGCAGCTCCAGGAGGTCCTCTTCGGCGAACTGGCGCTGCCCAAGACCAAGAAGACCAAGACCGGCTACACCACCGACGCCGACGCCCTGGCCTGGCTCGCCACCCAGACCGAGAACGAGCTGCCGGTCATCATGCTCCGCCACCGCGAGCAGGCGAAGCTGCGCGTCACGGTCGAGGGCCTGATCAAGACGATCGCGGCCGACGGCCGCATCCACACCACGTTCAACCAGACCGTCGCGGCCACCGGCCGGCTCTCCTCGACCGACCCGAACCTGCAGAACATCCCGGTCCGCACGGACGAGGGCCGCGCGATCCGCCGTGGCTTCGTCGTCGGCGACGGCTTCGAGTCCCTGATGACCGCCGACTACAGCCAGATCGAGCTGCGCGTGATGGCCCACCTGTCCGAGGACGAGGGCCTGCTCGACGCGTTCACCTCGGGCGAGGACCTGCACACCACCGTCGCCTCGCAGGTGTTCTCGGTCGAGCGCGCCGGGGTGGACGCGGAGATGCGTCGCAAGATCAAGGCGATGTCGTACGGCCTGGCGTACGGGCTGTCCGCCTTCGGCCTCTCCCAGCAGTTGAACATCGAGGCGGCCGAGGCCCGGACCCTGATGGACACATACTTCGAGCGGTTCGGCGGCGTGCGGGACTATCTGCGCCGCGTGGTCGACGAGGCGCGGGCGACCGGCTACACGGAGACGCTGTTCGGGCGCCGCCGCTACCTGCCGGACCTCAACAGCGACAACCGCCAGCGGCGCGAGATGGCCGAGCGGATGGCCCTGAACGCGCCGATCCAGGGCACGGCGGCCGACATCGTCAAGATCGCCATGCTCAACGTCGACCGGGCGCTGCGCGAGGCGGGCCTCACGTCCCGCATGCTCCTCCAGGTTCACGACGAAATCGTCCTGGAGATCGCCCCGGGCGAGCGCGCGGCCACGGAGGAGATCGTCCGCCGCGAGATGGCTGCCGCCGTGCACCTGAGGGCTCCCCTGGACGTCTCGATCGGCGCGGGCCCCGACTGGGAATCAGCAGCCCACTGACCAAGGAGAGAGCACGAGGGATCTTGGGGGGCGGTGAAACGCGCGGTCGCGCAGAGCCACCGCCCCCATGTTTCGCTACCCCCCACTTCCCATCGCCGCCCCCGTGTTCCGCCGCCCCGCCAATTCCCGCCGCAACGGCGAGCACCCCCGACGGCGCTTCCCGGCGGTGCCGAACCCACCGATTCCCCCTCACCAACCAACCCGCAGCCGCCCCCTCTGACCAGCCCACACCCCGCCCCCCACATCCCATCGCCGCCCGCATGTTCCGCCGCCCCCCCAATTCCCGCCGCAACGGCGAGCACCCCCGACGGCGCACCCCGGCGGTGCCGAACCCACCGATTCCCCCCTCACCAACCAACCCGCACAACCCCCCGCCACCAACCAACCCGCACAACCCCGGCCAAGCCCCGCAGGGCACCGTCACTCACGTGGCCCCCGCCAGAACGCCCCCGCCACGCCCGCCCGTAAGGATGCGGGCATGGGTATACGCATGCTCCACCGCCGGACGGCACAGGCGTGGATCACCGCCGGGGCGGACACCGCCGCGGCCCCGTCCATGCCGCCCCCGCAGGTCCCGGCCCTCGCGGCCGACGCAAGCACCGCCCGCATCCCCACCGCCCCGGCGACCACGGTGCGCAAGGCCGTGACCGACCTCGGGCGGCGCCTCGGAGGGCACACCCCCCGCCCCGACCCGACCCCGCGCTGGCACCACTGGACCGAGCTGGCCCGCAGCTACCTCGCGCTGTTCCTCACCCTGCTCCCACGCCCGCGCCCACCCCGCACCATCACCGTGTTCGTCGCCACCGTCACCGAGCGACCGGCCGGCTCCGCTCCGCCTCGTCCCCTCCGGAACCGGCGGGAACCGGGGCCTGACGCCACGCCCTGACCCCCAGGGCGTACACCACGAGCCCCGGCACGAGCCCCGCGCCCGCCCCGAAGCACACCGCCGGCACCAGGTCCCAGGGCTGCGCAATGTCGCCCCAGTACGCCCACCAGCGGGTCGCACGCTCGACCGCTCCGACCACCGCGCAGCAACCGATCACGGCACCGGCCCCCCACCGGTCCCGTACGGACAGGACCGGCACACCCACCGGTTCGCGCGCGGGCGCCCGCCGCACCGCACACACCACGAACGCGGCGATCACGAGCGCGGCGAACGCCGAGCCGCCGTACTGCAGATACCGGTACAGCGGCGCGCCCGCCAGATCCCGGTCCAGGACCGGGAGCAGCCGTGTGCCCCAGCGGCCCTCGTGCGTGAACGCGTCCCACACCACGTGGGTCAGCGCCCCGAGGACGGCGGAGACGTACCACCGGGCCACCGTGGCGGGCCGCACGCGCGCGCGTGGCGCCCCGCACCGCAGCAGCGCCGCGGGCCGTGCCCGGTGGGCCCGCGGCAACAGGGCCACCAGCGGCTCGCGCACCAGCAGCCACAGACCCACCAGCGCCCAGGCGGTCAGCACGTCGACGCCGAGGATGCCGCCCGGCGAGTGCGTGACCGTCCCGAACTCCATCGCACCCGGCAGGACGCTCGCCACGTAGTAGGTCATGTCGGGCGCGAAGGAGCCCGCGACGAGCACCGCGGGCACCAGCCGGCCCCGCCCGGTGCCGTCCGTGCGCACCGCGGGCAGGACGGCGGCGGCATGGCTGAGAGTGAACGGCAACGAGGCCCCCTGAAGCGGTCGTCGGCTGCTGTGCCGACCCGGTGATCGCGTCCGTCAAGTATGCGGGGCCTCGGTCACCGCAACGGCATATGGCCAACCGGTGAAAACCGGGCTGCAACGGGTGCCCGAGCAAAGAAAGTTGCCGTAGGGTCACCCGGGGCGCCGCCCGGTGACGCAGGGCCGAAGGGATCACCGTGCGTGCCCGTAGGGCACAACAGGGCAACCACTGCTCCGGGTCAACCGTCACAACAGAGCGAGCAGGCAGTCGGAGACGGGCGCTGGGGCGTCCAGGGGAGGGTTCACTCTATGGCGGCGCATTTCGGCAGGAGGCTGCGCAAGGGAGCGGCGACGACCGCGGCGGCCGCCGCGGCGGTCGCGGCCCTCTCGGCGTCCCAGGCTCCGGGCGTGACGACCGACCCCGACAAGCCGGCCGCCACCGGCACCAGCGCCTCCGCTCCGGAGGACGGTGCCGAGCAGAACGCCACCGGCAATTCGCCGTACTACACGGACCTGCCGCCCCTCAACAGCCCCAGTCCCAGCCCCTCGTCGACCGCCGGCACCTCGGTCACCCAGGGCGATGCCGAGGCGGGCATACCGGCCACCGTGCTGGACGCGTACAAGAGGGCCGAGGCGGAGCTGCGCTCCGCCAAGCCGGGCTGCAACCTGCCCTGGGAACTCCTCGCCGCCATCGGCAAGGTCGAATCCGGCCAGGCCCGGGGCGGCCGGGTCGACGCGAACGGCGACACTCTGAGCCCGATCCTCGGCCCGCAGCTCGACGGCAACGGCTTCGCGCTCATCAGGGACACCGACAACGGCGCGTACGACGGCAACAGCCTCTACGACCAGGCCGTCGGCCCCATGCAGTTCATTCCGTCCACCTGGGCCTGGGCGGGCCGCGACGGCAACGGCGACGGCAAGAAGGACCCCAACAACATCTACGACGCCGCGCTCGCGGCCGGCCACTACCTGTGCCGCTACGGCTGGGACCTGTCGGTGCAGGCCGACCTCGACAAGGCGATCCTCAGCTACAACAACTCGCAGGACTACCTCAACACCGTCCTGTCGTGGCTGGAGTACTACCGCAAGGGCACCCACTCGATCCCGGACGGCACCGGCCGGCTGCCCAGCAGCCGCAGCGACGAACCCGGCCGCACCAGCCCCTCCCCGTCGCCCGAGAAGCCCGGCGGGTCCACGCCGAAGCCGGAGCAGCCGAACAACACCCCGAAGCCCAACGAGCCGTCCCCGCCGAGCACGCCGTCCCCGCCGGCCACGCCCACCGACACGGTGGACCACCTGGCCGACGCCGGCACCGCCAAGCTCTCCGCGATGGCCGGCGACACCTTCGCCAAGAAGATCAGCACGCGCGCCGAGACCAAGGCCGGCAAGTCCGTCGGCAAGGTCCGCGTCCGGTTCACGCTGATCGGGGACACCGACGCCACCTTCGCCGGCGGCGAGAGCGTCGCCACGGTCGCCACCGACAGCAGCGGCGTGGCCGTCGCGCCGGCGCTGAAGGCGGGCCAGAAGACCGGCGACTTCACCGTCCGGGCCACCGTCGTGGGCCGCCCCGCGGTCAAGGGCCTCGACTACGCGGCGACGGTCACCGCGCGCGCCGCCGACGCCCTCGCCCGCACCGGCGAGGCCCCGCTGACGTGCACGGCGGGCGGCGAGTTCGCCGACCAGGTCACCGTGCAGGCCACGTACCAGGGCGCGGTCGCGGACGGCGTCGCGGCCACCGCGACCCTGGTCAAGTCGGCGGACGACACCACCGTCAACGACAAGGGCCCCTACTTCAAGGACGCCGACGGCACCGCGGTGCGCACCCTGACCGACCTGGTGACCGACGCGAACGGCCGGATCACGCTGCCCACGCTGTACGCGGACGACACCGAGGGCACGTTCCTGCTCCGCATCGTCACCACCGGCGGCGCGACGCTGACCGTCGAACTGACGGTGACCGCGGCCGCCACCCCGTCCCCGTCGCCGACCGCCTCCGCGACGTCGTAACGGCCGTCGGCACACCGCTCCCCGCGAGGGCGCCCTCCGCATCCGCGGACGGGCGCCCTCGTCCGTGTGCGACGTGTTCTCATCTCGCCCTCCCGTTGCTACCGTGCCGGACCTGACGCACCATCAGCTCGCGGCTGCGTCCGACTGTTCCGACCGTCCGGGGAGGCTCCGCATGCGCGCCCTGATCGCCGCCGCGACCGGTCTCGCCGTCGCGCTCGCCCTGGTCCTCGCCATCACCGCCATGGGCCTGCCGGACGGCAGGACCTCCCCGAAGCCGCTGCTGACGACCGTGCCCGCACACCCCTGACCGTCCCGCCCGGGAGGGAGGCCGAGATGCGCCGCAAGGCCGGCCTGGTCCTGCTCGCCCTCGCCGTGTTCTTCGCGGCGCTGTCCCCGCTGCTGCGCTGGTACGCCTTCCCGCGCCTGGCCAAGGTCCCGCCGAACCAGTACCAGGACATGGTCCTGGAGGCGAAGGGCGCCACCCTCCTCGACTACGGCACGATGCAGGCGCGGAAGGTCTCCAAGGTCACCATCGTGCAGACCCTCAAGGGCAATGTGGAAGCCTCGAAGAAGGTCGAGCGGACGGCGGGCCGGGACGTGGTCGTCTGGGACGGCCTGTCCTATGTGCAGGGCCCCGACGGCAAGACGGTCTCCGAGATCCCCGAGCGCTACATCTTCGACGCGCACTCCCAGGAACCCGTCCACGCCACGGGCGAGATGGTCGACGGCGACCCGGTCCGACGGGACGGCATCGAGTTCAAGTGGCCCTTCCTCACCGAGAAGCGGGACTACGAGTACTTCGACGCGCAGGCCCGCGCCACCAGCCCCATCCGCTACCAGGGCACCCAGAACTTCCGCGGCCTGACCGTCTACTACTTCGAACAGACCGTCCCCTGGACCAAGGTCCCCTTCCCCAAGTCCCTGCCCGTCGAGGGCATCACCCCCGAGTCGGTCGCCAAGACCGGCACGACCCGCTGGTACACCACGGTCCGCAAGTTCTGGGTCGAGCCCGTCACCGGGGCGCCCGTCTACGGCGAGGAGATCCACAAGGAGGAACTGCGCGGCGGCACCCTGCTCGGCGGCCGGGACCGGGTGACGGCGTTCGCCGGCCACGTGAAGATGCGCGAGGACTACATCGAGCACACCGTGTCCCTGGTCAAGCAGAACCGGACCGTCGTCCTCCTGCTGACGTCCTACCTGCCCTGGGGATTCCTGTCCCTCGGCATCCTGCTGCTGGTCCTCTCCCTCTACCTGGAGGCACGCGATCGCCGGCCGGGCCGATCCGCGCCCGCGAACGCGGCCGAACCGGAGCCCGTCAGCGCCTGAACCGGTCGGTTCCCCGGCCGGTCAGCGCCGGAGCCGGGCATTGGTGTGCCGGGTCGGCTCGGCCGTGGCCGGGTCCTCGGGCCACGGATGCTTCGGATACCGCCCGCGCAGCTCCGCCCGCACACCCCGGTAGCCGTCCTGCCAGAACGAGGCCAGGTCGGCGGTGACCGCGGCGGGCCGCCCGGCGGGGGAGAGCAGGTGCACGAGCAGCGGCACTCCCGCGACGGCCGGCGACTCGTGCAGCCCGAACATCTCCTGCAGCTTCACCGCGAGGACGGGCTGTTCGGGATCGCCGTAGTCGATCCGGATCCGGGACCCGCTCGGCACGGCGATCCGTTCCGGGGCCAGTTCGTCGAGGTGCGCGGCCGTCCCGTCCGCCCACGGCAGCAGCCGTGCCAGCGCCTGCCCGGCGTCGAGCCGCGCGAGGTCGGCCCGGCGCCGGGCCCGCCCCAGCTCCGGCTCCAGCCACTCGTCCACGCGCGCGTGGAGCGCGTCGTCCGACACGTCCGGCCAGGGCTCACCGAGGTGCAGCCGCAGAAAGGCCAGCCGCTGCCGCAGCACGCCCGCCTCAGCGGACCACCGCAGCAGCCCGAACCCCTCCTGCCGCAGCCCCGCCAGCAGCGCCCCGCGCACCAGGGCGGGCGCGGCGTCCGGCAGGGGCCGCACGGCCAGCTCGACGGCGCCCAGCCGCTCGACCCTGCGCGCCACGACATCGCCGTCGCCCCAGTGCACCTCGTCCCGCCCGTCGAGCAGCGCCCCGCCCGCGAGCCGGGCCACGTCCTCGTCCACGACGGCCCCGAGCCGCACGCGCGCGTGGCCCTTGCCCACGGGGCGGTCGGCGGCGGCGACGGCGAGCCACTCGCAGCCGCGCAGCGCCGAGCCCTCCGCGGCCTCGGCCCGCGTCCCCGACACCATCAGCCACGACCCGCCGGCCCACCTCCCCACCCGCTCGGGAAACGCGAGAGCGGCGACGACCCCCGCGGCCCGGTCCGCACCGGAGCCCGCCGCACCGGAGCCCGCCGCACCGGAGCCCGCCGCACCGGAGCCCGCCGCACCGGAGCCCGCCGCACCGGAGCCTGCCGGGCCGCCGCCCGTCCCGGCCGGCGGCGACGCCACCGACGGGCCGGCCGCCGCCTCCCCGTGCGCCGGGAGGCCGGACCCGGCGGCGACGGCCCGCAGCCGTCGCACCTCCGCCCGCCACCGCCCCGCGTAGGCGTCACCCCCGCGCGTAGCGGTCCGCACCGCGGCCGCGAGATCGTCGCCGTACGTCCGCGGCGCCTCCTCGCTCAGCAGCGCGACCACCTCCGCCGCCCGCTCCACGCCCACCAGCGGCGCCGCGTCGAGCAGCGCCCGCCCCAGCCGGGGGTGCAGCCCCAGCCGGGCCAGCCGCAGCCCCCGCGGCGTCGCCCGGCCCGCCGGGTCCACCGCGCCGATCGCCGTCAGCACCTCGCGCGCCGCCGCCATCGCCCCGCCCGGCGGGGGATCCAGCAGCGCGAGACCGGAGGCGTCCGGATCGCCCCAGCAGGCCGCCTGAAGGGCGAACGCCGTCAGGTCGGCCACCTTGATCTCCGGCGCCGGGAAACGCGGCAGCCGCGCGTCCTCGGCCTCCGCCCAGCACCGGTACACCGTGCCCGGCGCCTCGCGCCCGGCACGGCCCGCCCGCTGCCGCCCCGCCGCCTGCGACGCCCGTACCGTCGTCAGCGCGCTCAACCCGCGCGCGTGGTCCACCCGCGGCTCCCGCGCGAGCCCCGAGTCGACCACCACCCGCACCCCGGGAACCGTCAGCGAGGACTCCGCGACGGACGTGGTCAGCACCACCCGGCGGCGCTCCCCGGGCGCCAGGACCGCGTCCTGCACCGCCGCCGGCGCCCGCCCGTGCACCTGGAGCACCTCGACGTCACCGAGGTCGCGCGGATCCCCCAGCTGCCCGGCGACCCGGGCGATCTCGCCGACACCCGGCAGGAAGCACAGCACGTCCCCCGAGCGCTCGGCCAGCGCCCGCCGCACCACCGACGCCACGTGCGCCGTCAGCGCCGGATCGACCCACAGGCCGTGCGGCGGCCGCACGGGACGCGCCGGGGGCGCCCACACCACCTCGACCTCGTACGCGGCACCCCGCGCCTCGACCACCGGCGCCCCGCCCAGCAGCCGCGCCCACCCCTGCGCGTCCGTGGTCGCCGACGCCGCCACCAGCCGCAGCTCCGGCCGCAGCGTCTCGCGCACGTCCCACAGGAACGCCGCCGCCGTGTCCGCGTCCAGATGCCGCTCGTGGCATTCGTCGAGCACGACGACATCGACACCGGCCGACTCCTGGTCCCGCTGGAGCCGTTGCAGCAGCACACCGGTCGTGACCACCTCCACGCGCGCGTGGCGCCCCACGACCCGCTCGCCGCGCACCGTGTAGCCGACGGAGCGCCCGACCTCCTCGCCCAGCAGCCACGCCATCCGGCGGGCCGCCGCGCGCGCCGCGATCCGCCGCGGCTCGGCCACGACCACCCGCCGCGCCGGACCCTCGCCCAGCAACCCGGCCAGCGCGAGCGGCACCAGCGTGGTCTTGCCGGTGCCGGGCGGCGCCACCAGGACGGCGGTGCCGTGCCCCGCCAGGGCGTCGTCCAGCGCGGGCAGGGCAGCACGTACGGGCAGGGCGGCCAGGGCGTCGTAACGGATCACGCCCCCAGTGTCGTACGCCCGCGGAACCGCCCCCCACGCGCGCGTGCGTTCAGTCCCGCTCGCAGACGAAGATCGCCGTCCCCGGGACGAGGGCGCCCCGCAGCGGGGACCAGCCGCCCCACTCGGCCGTGTTCCACGCCGGCCACTCCGGCTCGATCAGGTCCACCAGCCGGAAACCGGAGGAGACGATGTCCCGGACCCGGTCGCCGACCGTCCTGTGGTGCTCGACGTACACCGCCCGGCCCTCCTCGTCCTGCTCGACGTAGGGCGTGCGGTCGAAGTACGACGACGACACCGTCAGCCCCTCCGGCCCCGGCTCGTCGGGGAACGCCCAGCGGATCGGGTGCGTGACGGAGAAGACGAACCGGCCGCCCGGGCGCAGCACCCGGCGCACCTCCCGCAGCACCAGCCGCGGGTCCGCCACGAACGGCAGCGCCCCGTACGCCGAGCACGCCAGGTCGAAGGAGGCGTCCGCGAACGGCAGTGCGGCGGCGTCGGCGCACACCAGGGGAAACGATCCACCGATGCGCAGCGCGTGCTGCAGCTGGCGGTGCGAGAGATCCAGGGCCACCGGACGCGCGCCCTGCGCGGCGAGCCAGCGCGCGCACTGCGCCGCGCCCGCGCCGATCTCCAGGACGGCCGCGCCCTTCAGCTCCTCGGGCGGGCCGAGCAGTTCGGCCTCCACCTCGTCGAGGCCCTCGGGACCCCACACGAAACGGTCGTCCCCGAGGAACGTGCCGTGCTCCACCTGGTATTCGTCCGCGTTCCTGTCCCACCAGCCGCGGTTGGCGCGGGCGCTCTCCGCGACACCGGCGACACGCCGCGTGGCCTCCGGCTCGGACGCTTCGGGCTCTTGGATGATCGGCTCCCTCGTCGTACTGTTCCCTGCAACCTTCGGGCGTGGCACGGAAGGCGTGTCACGAAAGGGGCCCCGCGGACCGGCGTGGCCTGGCGAGACGGTTCTTGTGCCGGGTATGCGGCGATCCGCCCCGGCTGTGCGCCTTCGTGCATTGACCCTGTCCGGCTGCCCCCGTATGCTACAAGTTGCGCTGCGGGCCTGCGCTCCTCAGACGTAGCAGGCTGCGCTCGCATCTGTTGTATGTCCCCTCGGTTGTCGAGGCGCCGTCGCCGTATTCCTGGCGGGGCGCTTCCTAGGCTGTCCGGCTTCTGCAGAGCGAAACGGGCTCCCGGCGTAAGCAGTACCTACGACTCAATGTCCGTACCGGAGCCCTTTCCCACATGACGAGCAGCACCGAGACCACCGCCACCACCCCGCAGGTAGCGGTCAACGACATCGGTAACGAGGAAGCCTTCCTCGCCGCGATCGACGAGACGATCAAGTACTTCAACGACGGCGACATCGTCGACGGCGTCATCGTGAAGGTCGACCGGGACGAGGTCCTGCTCGACATCGGTTACAAGACCGAAGGTGTCATCCCGAGCCGCGAGCTCTCGATCAAGCACGACGTCGACCCGAACGAGGTCGTCGCCGTCGGTGACGAGATCGAGGCCCTGGTCCTCCAGAAGGAGGACAAGGAAGGCCGCCTGATCCTCTCGAAGAAGCGCGCCCAGTACGAGCGTGCCTGGGGCACCATCGAGAAGATCAAGGAAGAGGACGGCATCGTCACCGGTACCGTCATCGAGGTCGTCAAGGGTGGTCTCATCCTCGACATCGGCCTCCGAGGCTTCCTGCCCGCGTCTCTCGTCGAGATGCGCCGTGTCCGCGACCTCCAGCCGTACGTCGGCAAGGAGCTCGAGGCCAAGATCATCGAGCTGGACAAGAACCGCAACAACGTGGTCCTGTCCCGCCGCGCCTGGCTGGAGCAGACCCAGTCCGAGGTTCGCCAGACGTTCCTCACGACCCTCCAGAAGGGTCAGGTCCGCTCCGGTGTGGTCTCCTCGATCGTCAACTTCGGTGCCTTCGTGGACCTGGGTGGCGTCGACGGTCTGGTCCACGTCTCCGAGCTGTCCTGGAAGCACATCGACCACCCCTCCGAGGTCGTCGAGGTCGGCCAGGAGGTCACCGTCGAGGTCCTCGACGTCGACATGGACCGCGAGCGCGTCTCCCTGTCGCTGAAGGCGACCCAGGAAGACCCGTGGCAGCAGTTCGCCCGCACCCACCAGATCGGCCAGGTCGTGCCCGGCAAGGTCACGAAGCTGGTTCCGTTCGGTGCGTTCGTCCGCGTCGACGAGGGCATCGAGGGTCTGGTCCACATCTCCGAGCTGGCCGAGCGCCACGTGGAGATCCCGGAGCAGGTCGTCCAGGTCAACGACGAGATCTTCGTCAAGGTCATCGACATCGACCTGGAGCGTCGCCGGATCTCGCTGTCCCTCAAGCAGGCCAACGAGTCCTTCGGTTCCGACCCGGCGTCGGTCGAGTTCGACCCGACCTTGTACGGCATGGCCGCGTCCTACGACGACCAGGGCAACTACATCTACCCCGAGGGCTTCGACCCCGAGACCAACGACTGGCTCGAGGGCTACGAGAAGCAGCGCGAGGAGTGGGAGCACCAGTACGCCGAGGCGCAGCAGCGCTTCGAGCAGCACCAGCAGCAGGTCATCAAGTCCCGCGAGGCCGACGCTGCCGCTGCCGCCGAGGGTGGCGAGGCCGCCGCTCCGGCCGCGTCCGGTGGCGGTTCGTACTCCTCCGAGGGCCCGGACAACTCCGGCGCGCTGGCCTCGGACGAGGCGCTGGCCGCGCTGCGCGAGAAGCTCGCCGGTGGTCAGAGCTGACCTGAGCGCCTGCCGCTGAGGCTTGGCCGTTGACTGAGGGGCCGCACCTTTCGAGGTGCGGCCCCTCAGCCTTGCGAGCCACCGGTCGTCGGCCGGCCGCGGGTCGTCCGTGGCCGCGCGCGCAGTTCCCCGCGCCCCTGGGGAGTTGTCCTCGCCCTTGTGGAAACGCGGGGGACACATCGGGGGCCGATGGCCCGTAACCGGCCATTGGGAGGCTTTCTCGGTCGTTCATGATCGAGATGGGAGCCTCGCCATGGCACAGCCTCAGTCCGGGTCGGGAACGAGTCGTCGTACATTCCTGCGCAGCGTCGGCGTCACCGGCGGCGCGGGAGCCATGTTCGCCACCATGGGGGCGCTCGGCCTCGCCCCCACCGCCGCCTACGCGGCCGAGAAGGAGGCCCCCTTCCAGCCGCCCCGCCGCGGCGACTTCACCCTCCAGGGCCGCACCGGCAAACCCGCCGAGGTGGTCGTCATCGGAGCCGGCATCGCCGGCCTCACCTCCGCGTACGAACTGGGCAAGGCCGGCTACGACTGCACCGTGCTGGAAGCCCGCGACCGGGTCGGCGGCCGCAACCTCACCGTCCGCGGCGGCGACACGCTCACGGACATCAACGGCGTGCGGCAGACGGCCGGATTCAGCAAGGGCCAGTACATGAACGCGGGCCCGGCACGCCTCGCCCAGTGGATGGTCACCCTCGACTACTGTCGCGAACTCGGCGTCCCCATAGAGGTCTTCACCAACTCCAACGCCAGCGCGTTCATCTACAACCCGGGCACCGGCATGACGGCGCCGGTCCGGTACCGGACCGCGAAGGCCGACGTCTACGGCTATGTCTCCGAACTGCTCGCGAAGGCCACCAACGCGGGCGCCCTCGACGGCGAACTGACCGCCGACGACAAGGAACGGCTGCTCACCTTCCTCAAGAGCTACGGCTCCCTCGGCGCCGACCACACCTACACGGGCACCGAGCACCGCGGCTTCACCGTCGACCCCGGCGCCTCCGGCACGCCCGGGACCGAACTCGGTGACGTCCCCACGCTCTCGGAGGTCTTCGCCTCCAACGTCGGCCGCTCCTTCTCCTTCGAGTTCGGCTACGACCAGGCGATGCTCATGTTCCAGCCGGTCGGCGGCATGGACCGGATACCCGGAGCGTTCGCACGCGCCATAGGCGAGGAGCGGATCCGCACGGGCGCGCCCGTGACCGACATCAGGAACACCGGCGACGGTGTCGTCGTCACCTACACCCAGCACGGCCGCACCCGCACCGTCAAGGCCGACTACTGCATCGCCACCCTGGCACCGCACATCCTCGCGAAGACCTCGCACAACCTCGGCTCCGCGGTGCAGACCGCCCTCCTCGCCGTGCGGCCCTCCTACGCCTCCAAGATCGGCCTGGAGTACAAGAGCCGTTGGTGGGAGCGGGACTTCAGGATCTTCGGCGGCATCACCGAGACCGACATGGACCTGGACCACATCTGGTACCCGTCCTACGGCCACCTCGGCGACCGCGGTGTGATCATCGGCTACTACAACACCGGCGCCCACTCCGAGGTGTACTCGGCGCTCACCCCCGCCCAGCGCCTGGAGCGCGCCGTGGCCCAGGGCGTCGCGATCCACGGGGAGAAGTACCGCACCGAACTGGCCGCGTCGTTCTCGCACCAGTGGAAGCTCGCCCCCTACCTGGAGGGCGCCTGGCACTCCATGCCCGGCGGCCCCGACGCCCCGGCGTACGCGCCGCTCAACCAGGCGCAGGGCAACGTGTACTTCGCCGGCGACTACCTGAGCTACCTGGACGCCTGGCAGCACGGCGCGATCACCTCCGCCCGCAAGGTCGTCACCGAACTGCACCGGCGCGTGCTCGCCGCCTGACCTCGTCCCGCGCGTCGACACGACGGCTCCACGCGGTCCGAGCACCGCCCGGAGCAGCCCTGACCCGTCCGGGGGAAGCGGGAATGCCCGCGTCCCCCCGGACGTTGTTCCCGGGGGAACAGAGGAGGAGCGGTCACAGTGCTTGATCCGCAGGGTTTGTACGCGTGGGAGCCGAAGGGGCTGGCCGTCGTCGACATGGCGCTGGCCCAGGAGTCGGCCGGCCTTGTCATGCTCTACCACTTCGACGGATACATCGACGCGGGCGAGACCGGCGACCAGATCGTCGACCGGCTGCTCGACTCGCTGCCTCACCAACTCGTGGCCCGCTTCGACCACGACCGGCTCGTGGACTACCGGGCTCGCCGCCCGCTGCTGACGTTCAAACGGGACCGCTGGACCGACTACGAGGTCCCGGCCATCGAGGTCCGCCTCGTCCAGGACGCCACCGGAGCGCCCTTCCTGCTGCTGTCCGGCCCGGAGCCGGACGTGGAGTGGGAGCGCTTCGCCACCGCCGTACGGCAGATCGTGGAGCGGCTGGGCGTCCGCCTGTCCGTGAACTTCCACGGCATCCCCATGGGCGTCCCGCACACTCGCCCCGTGGGTGTCACGCCGCACGGCAACCGCACCGACCTCGTCCCGGGCCGCAGCCTCTTCGAGGAGGCCCAGGTGCCCGGCAGCGCGGAGTCGCTCCTGGAGTACCGCCTCATGGAGGCGGGACACGACGTCCTGGGCGTCGCCGCGCACGTCCCGCACTACATCGCCCGCTCCCCGTACCCGGACGCGGCGCTGACCGTCCTGGAGGCCATCACGGCCGCCACCGGCCTGGTCCTGCCCGGCATCGCGCACGCGCTCCGCACGGACGCGCACCGCACGCAGACCGAGATCGACCGGCAGATCCAGGAGGGCGACGAGGAACTGACGGCCCTCGTCCAGGGCCTTGAACACCAGTACGACGCCGCCGCGGGCGCCGAGACCCGGGGCAATATGCTCGCCGAGCCGGTCGAGATCCCGTCGGCGGACGAGATCGGGCAGGAGTTCGAACGGTTCCTGGCGGAGCGGGAGGGCGAGGGCTGACCGGTCCGGGGTGGGCCGTTACAGCCCGCGTGGGCGACCGAGTCCGGGGCGTTCGTGTGCGGGGCCGACAGGGTCGGGGCTGTTCCGGCCTGTTTGTGTGCGGGGTCGTTCGCGTGCTGAGCGTTCGGGGGATCGAACGTGGTGCGGCCGGCCGTGCGACGGGGCGCCGGACCCATGGACGGACCGCGCTGTCCGTGGGCGGTTCGCCTGGTCGGGCCCGCGTGATCAAGGGGCGGGCTGTCGTGGTCGGCCCGAGCGTGATCGGGGGTGGCCGTCGTGGTCGGTCCGTCCCGCCGATGTCGCCCGCGGAGCCGAGCGTCTAGGCTTCCGTTCATGCTGAAAGTTGGCCTTACCGGCGGAATCGGGGCCGGAAAGAGCGAGGTGTCGCGGCTGCTCGTGGAGCGCGGGGCCGTGCTGATCGACGCCGACCGCATCGCCCGCGAGGTCGTCGCACCCGGCACCCCGGGACTCGCGGCGGTGGTCGAGGCCTTCGGCGAGCGGGTCCTCGCCGCCGACGGCAGCCTGGACAGGCCCGGACTCGGCGCGATCGTCTTCGCCGACCCCGAGAAGCTGGCCGTCCTGAACTCGATCGTGCACCCCCTGGTGGGCGCCCGCTCGCGCGAGCTGGAGAGCGCGGCGGCCGATGACGCCGTCGTCGTGCACGATGTACCGCTCCTCGCCGAGAACGGCCTCGCGCCGCTCTACGACGTCGTGGTCGTCGTGGACGCCGGCCCCGAGACCCAGCTCGACCGGCTCGTACGGCTGCGCGGCATGACCGAGGACGACGCACGCGCGCGTATGGCCGCGCAGGCGACGCGGGAAAAGCGTCTGGAGATCGCGGACGTCGTCATCGACAATGATGTACCTCTCGACGCCCTGCGGCGGCGCGTCGCCGAGGTGTGGGCCGACCTGGTCCGCAGGGAACACACGCACCGCGCGGGTTCCGCAGAGGCCGCCGGGGAATAGCGTGCGCCCGACAGGGCGTTGAAACTCTTCTGCGAGGGAAGGAGTGTGCCGTGCCCGAGACCAGCGGATCGACCGGACGTACTCCGGAGACGCATGTCATCGACTTCCGTGCCGCGGAACATCTGCTCAACGCACGGGATCCGCGGGGCGCGGTGAAACTGCTCGACGGAGTCATCGCCGCGCACCCCGAGAACACGGCCGCCCGTCTGCTGCGCGCGCGTGCCTTCTTCGCCGCCGCGCAACTGCGGCCCGCCGAGCTGGAGTTCACCATCGTCCTGGAACGCGAGCCGGACAACGCGTTCGCGCACTTCGCGCTCGCCCGCACCTATGAGCGCCAGGGCCGCCGTGACCAGGCCAAACGCCACTTCCGGCTGGCGGCGGCACTCGACCCGAACCCGGAGTATCTGAAGGCGGCGCAGTTCGATACCTGAGCCTGTCCGGGCGGCGTCGCCGGCCGGCTCCATGACCCCGACGCCCCTGGCCGCCGCCCGGACCGTCACGGGCGCCCGCGCTTGCGGACGGTCATGGGTGCCAGTGCTGTGGCGGGCGGCGGTAGGGCAGCCGGCTCTGCGGTGGGCGACGGTGGGGCGGCGGACTGTCCGGCGGGGTGTACGGCGGGACGTCCCGGCCCGGCTGGTAGTGCGGCCCCTGACGGATGTGTCTGAGGATCATGGCCATGTCGATGGTGGCCACCAGCCACAGCACCCCACAGGCGGCGGCCCAGCCCGGCTGCCCCACCAGCGCGAACATCGCTGTGCCGAAGACCGCCCAGGTCAGCCCCCACACGCTCAGCCAGAACCGTGCCCGCAGCGCACTGCGTGCGGTCGTCGGCTCACTGCCCGTACGCATCGGATCACCACTCCTCTTTGCAACGTACTCTTCGAGGCGGGCACCGACCACATCGGCGTCCCCCGCCGTCCGGTCCGGCTCGGTGATCGTTCCCTGGCGCGGGCACGGGAGTGAGGACACGGAACCCGCGGACGCCGAGCCCGTTCGTGTTCGGCGACCCGCGGGTGGTTCCTGATCCGGTCGGAATTACTCGAACGGGTGAACAGGCGGGGTGGGGGAACGGGCGTACGACGCCGGGCCGTTGTTCGGGCATGACGGTTGAAATGCGCGAGGGATACGAGGGAACAGGACCCGGTGCGATCACCCCGGACGGCTGCGCGGTGGAGCTGTACTCGCGCCTGCCGGTGGGGATCGAGCCGGACATCATCGCCGCGGCGGTGCCGGCCGGGGCAAGCATCCTGGAACTGGGCAGCGGCGTCGGACGCGTGACCCACCCCCTGCTGGAGCGCGGGTTCACGGTCACCGCGGTCGACGAGTCCGCAGAGATGCTGCAGCGCGTCCGCGGGGCGCGCACGATATGCAGCCCGATCGAGGATCTCGACCTGGGCGAGACGTTCGACGTGGTGATGCTCGCGTCGTTCCTGGTGCACGCCGGGGACGTCGAGGTGCGGCGGGGACTGCTGCGCACCTGCGCCCGGCACGTGGCGGAGGGCGGCTGCGTGCTGATCCAGCGGGAGGGCGAGGACTACCACACGAACCTCCCGCGGGAGCGGGTCGACCCGAGCGGCTGCACGCTGCGCATGGTGTCGGCCGATCCGGTCGGCGACGGGGTGAACTCGGTGTACGCGGAGTATGTGTTCCCGGACGCGGTCTGGACACAGAGGTTCCTGGCCCGGCCGCTGACAAAGGAACAGTTCGAGGAAGCGCTGACGGAGGCCGGACTGGAGGTGGACACGTACCTGACCCCGGACCGAATCTGGGCACGGGCAGTCCGGGCGGCCTAGCACTGTGACCGCACAGGTGCGGTTGTGACGGCCGGCCGCTCTGGCGACACGACCCGGCCGCGGAGGCCGTAGAGCCGGGTGGGCCTGGGACGAACACCGACGAGAATCAGCCGGGCGGCGATGAGTTCGGGCACGGAAAGGGGTCTGCCTCTGTGACAGCAACCAGGACGCTTCAACGGGAGACCCCATGTCCGAGATCACCGCCTCCGGCACCTCAGCCACCGACACCGCGTCCGGTACGGTCATCGCCGAGTCCGCGACCCCGCGCGGCCGCCGCGCCCGTGCCGCCCTGTTCGGACTGCAGGTGCTGCTCGCGCTCTTCTACGCCCTCGCCAGTGCCCTGCCCAAGCTGATCGCGCACTCCTCGGCCGTCGAGTCCTTCGACACGATCGGCTGGGGCAGCACGGGCATGTACACCATCGGCGTGCTCGAACTGGCAGGCGCGGTCGCCCTGTTGATACCCGCCCTGCAGTCGGTGGCGGCCATGGCGCTCGGCGCGCTCATGCTGGGGGCGTTCGTCGTCCAGCTCACCTCGTTCGACGGAGAGAACGCGGCGACCCCGCTCATCCTGATCGTGCCGCTGGCCCTCATAGCCTGGGCCCGGCGCAGGCACAACGCGGATCTGCTGCGGCTGGTGCGCCGACAGGCATGACCGGCGTACCGCGGCGGCGTCCGACGGGCCGGGGCCGGGCGGGCGCCGCCACGGCGACATACGTGGCGTGAGGCCCCCGTGTGCGTCAACGGGAGCCTGGGGGGCGGCTGCTGAGGCCGCGCAGGGCCCGCAGGCGTTCCAGTTCGCGGCGGTCGCGCTTGGTGGGCCGGCCGGTGCCGGGGTCGCGCACACCCGCGGGGGCGATGGCCTCGCGGGGCGGGGGCGGCGGCGAGTTGTCGACATAGCACTGAACCGCCACGGGGGCGCCGACCCGCTTGCGGATCAGGCGCTTGACGACGACGATCCGCTCACGGCCCTCGTTCCGCAGCCGCACCTCGTCGCCGACGCGCACGGAGTACGCCGGCTTCACGCGCTCGCCGTTGACGCGGACGTGGCCGCCACGGCAGGCGGCGGCGCCGAGAGAACGGGTCTTGATCAGGCGTACGGCCCAGATCCAGCTGTCGATGCGGACGGTCTCGCCCTTGCCCGGACCGGCCGCCTCGGCGGCGGCCATCGCCGCGGCGATCTTGGGGTCCGGGGTGTCGCCGGTGGCGGGCGCGTCCGGGGTGCCCCCGGACTCGGCAGCGGCCCGCGCGCGGAGGCCCTCGGCCGGGGCGTCGGCCCGGGTGTCCGGCAGGGCGTCCGCCGGATCGCCGGTTCGCCCGGCCCCGTGGTCCCTGTTCACGTCCGCGTCCTCGGAAGCCATGCACCGACCCTAGCGCGCCGGGCCGGGGGACGCGGCGGCGTTTTCCCGCCCGCCGTGCTGCCGGCCGCGCTGCCCGCCGCCGGGTGCTCGCCGCAGGTCCCCGCGGTCCGCAGCTCGCGGCCTCCGGCTGCGGCGCCGGATGCGGCCGTTCGCCGGGCATACCGTGGGGGCATGGACAGCAGCCGCCTCGACGCTCTCGACCGGCGCATCGCCGGCTGCCGGGCCTGCCCGCGGCTGGTCGCCTGGCGCGAGGAGGTGGCCCGGACCAAGCGGGCCGCCTTCGCGGACTGGACGTACTGGGGCCGTCCCGTGCCCGGCTACGGACCGCCCGACGCCCGGCTGCTGATCGTCGGGCTGGCGCCCGCCGCGCACGGCGGGAACCGGACCGGCCGGATGTTCACCGGCGACCGTTCGGGAGACGTGCTGTACCGGGCGCTGTACGACCTCGGGCTGGCCTCGCAGCCCACCTCCGTGAGCGCCGACGACGGCCTGGAACTGTACGGCGTGCGTGTCACCTCGCCGGTGCACTGCGCCCCGCCCGCCAACCGGCCGACGCCCGTGGAGCGCGACACCTGCCGCCCCTGGCTGGTGCGGGAGCTGAGGCTGCTGCGGCCCACCCTGCGGGCCGCGGTCGTGCTGGGTGCCTTCGGCTGGCAGGCCGCGCTGCCCGCGTTCGCCGAGGCGGGCTGGACGGTGCCGCGGCCCCGGCCGGCCTTCGCGCACGGCACCCGGGTGTCCCTCGACGGGCTGGACCTCTTCGGCTGCTTCCACGTCAGCCAGCGCAACACCTTCACCGGACGGCTCACGCCCGAGATGCTGCGGGAGGTGCTGCGCACGGCGGCGGACGCGGCAGGGCTGCCCGGCCGGAAATGAGGGGACAGGTCCGTCGCCGGGCCGTTACGGTGCGCCGATGGCCCTCTACCCGGAGATCGAACCGTACGACCACGGCATGCTCGACGTCGGCGACGGCAATCTCGTCCACTGGGAGACCTGCGGCAACCCGCACGGCAAGCCCGCGCTCATGCTGCACGGCGGTCCGGGCTCCGGCTGCACCCCGCACCTGCGCCGCTACTGCGACCCGGCCGCCTACCGCATCGTGCTTCTCGACCAGCGCGGCTGCGGCCGTTCGACGCCGCGGGCGAGTGAGTACGGCACCGATATGAGCGTCAACACGACCGGCCATCTGATCGCCGACCTGGAACTGCTGCGCGGGCACCTCGGGATCGACCGGTGGCTGGTGTGGGGCATCTCGTGGGGGTCGGTACTGGGGCTGCGGTACGCGCAGACGCATCCGCAAGCCGTGTCCGAGCTGGTGCTGGCCGGGGTGGCGACCGGGTCCGACGCCGAAGTGGCGCTGCTGACAAGAGGATTGGGGAAGATCTTCCCCGAGGCGTTCGAGCGGTTCCGCGCCGGACTGCCCGAGGGGGAGCGGGACGGCAACCTGGCCGCCGCCTACCACCGGCTGCTGGAGTCGCCCGACCCGGCGGTGCGGGAGCGGGCGGCGCGCGCCTGGACCGACTGGGAGACGGCGATCGTGCCCGCGCCGCCGCGGTCGGTCGAGCGGTACGAGGACCCGGAGTTCCGGATGGGCTTCGCCCGTACGGTCACCCACTACTGGGGCAACGACCACTTCCTGGGCGAGGGCAACGACGCGGGCGTCGTGCTGCGCGACGCGCACCTGCTACGGGGCATCCCGGGGACCCTCGTCCAGGGGAGCCTCGACCTGGCCAACCTCGTCGGGATGGTCTGGCGGCTCCATCACGCCTGGCCCGGCAGCGAGCTGGTGGTCGTGGACGAGGCCGGACACAACGCGGGCGCGCCGGGCATTGTGGACGCGTTGGTGGCGGCGACGGACAAGTACGCGGCGTAGCCGCCCGCCAGGTCGCCTCACGGCTCCCGGCCTGTTTCGGTGGTCTCGGCGAACAGACGGCGGATCGCCGACCGGTAGTTGGCCTGCACATGGCGCAGTGCGTGGGCGCGGGCGCGGAGGCGCTGGTGCTCGGCTGCGCCGGGATGACGGGGCTGCCGCTCGTAGAAGCGGCGGGCGGGCTTGTTGACCTGGAGGTCCACGACTCACGCCTCTCCGGGCGGTACGACGTTACGGACGCAGTCCCTTACGGCGTCGTGGGAACGCAGCCACACGTCGTCGGCGGCGCCCGCTTCGGAGGCGACGGCATGCCGCAGGACGCCGTCCGCGCCGGTGCTCACCCGCCCACCCCTTCGGGGACGACGGCCGTGGCGGTGATCTCCACGAGCTGCCCGCGGTAACCGAGACAGGCCACGCCGACCAGCGTCGACGCATGCGGGCCGGCGCTGAGCCCCGAGGCCTCGACCACCTCCCACACCTGAGAGAGCACCGCGGGCTCACCGCTCGCGACGTACACGTCCGTCGCCACGACATGTGCCAGGTCGCTGCCCACGGCCCCGAGTTGCTCGACCAGATTCGCGATCACCTGCTCGGCCTGCCGTACGGGATCGCCCGGGCCGACGACCGTGCCGTCCGCATCGAGCGGCACGGCTCCCGCGAGGAACGCGAGCTTCGTGCCGGCCTCGACGACGGAGGCGTGGGAGTACCCGGGCGGCGGGAAGAGGGCGGGTGCGGTGATGCGCTGGATCACGGGGGCTCCTGGCACGGGTGTCGGGGGCGGACGAGTCGGGGGACGATCTGCCGATCATCCGGGGTCCGGTGTCGTGTTCGCATCCGGGTTATTCGGCTCGCGTGACCGGCCGACCGCACGTAGGCTCCCGGCGATCTCCATGGAAACGCACAGCACCGCAGTCCCACCCGCCGGAGCCGCCCATGTCGTCCGACCCCGACCAGACCTTCCTGGACGCCACCGCCGACCGCCTGGCCGCGCTTCCCGCCGTACGGGCCGTGGCACTCGGCGGCTCCCGGGCCCAGGGCACCCACCGCCCGGACAGCGACTGGGACCTCGCCGTCTACTACCGGGGCCCCTTCGACCCCGCGGAGCTGCGAGCCCTCGGCTGGCCGGGCGAGGTGTCCGAGATCGGCGACTGGGGCGGCGGTGTCTTCAACGGCGGTGCCTGGCTGACCATCGAGGGCCGTCGCGTCGATGTGCACTACCGCGACCTGGACGTCGTCGAGCACGAACTGGCGGAGGCGCGGGAGGGCCGCTTCCAGGTGGAGCCGCTGCTCTTCCACCTCGCCGGCATCCCCACGTACCTCGTCGTCGCCGAGCTGGCGGTCAACAGAGTGCTACGGGGCGAACTGCCGCGTCCCGCAGCCTATCCGCCGGAACTGCGCCGAACCGCCCCCGAACGCTGGCACGGCACCGCCCGCGTCACCCTCGCCTATGCCAGGGCCAACCACGCACCGTACGGCCGCCTCACCGAGGTCGCCGGCGCGCTCGCCGTGGCCGCTGCCCAGACCGCGCACGCGGTGCTCGCGGCGCGCGGGGAATGGGTGACCAACGAGAAACGGCTGCTGGAGCGGGCGGGACTGCGCGCCGTCGACGGCATCGTGGCGGGGCTGGACGGCGCCGGGCCGGTGGCCGGGATCGAGCGTGCCGAGGTCCTCTTCGAGGAGTCGGTCGCCGCGGCCCGCGTCGTCGCCGGTTCGGGTGGGGCGGCGGAGCGGCCGGCGAATAATCGTTCGAGAAGGTGGAGTTGACGCTGTTAGCGTCCTTCCGTGGCGAAACTCAATCAGATCATCGCAGTCGAGAAGGGCATCAAGTCCAAGGCGCACCAGGACCTGACCGCCGCTCATCACGGGCTGCAGAAGCCCGCGTTGCTGGCGGGCATCTCGCGGACGTACCAGCCGAAGGACGAGGAGGGCGAGCAGTTGCCGCCCGAGTCGACGCGGGTGCAGGTCAAGGCCGAGGACGTGCTGCGGGAGACCGCGGCGACGCTGACGCGGCTGTTCGACGTGACCGCCACCAAGGACTGGGCCAACTGCGCCGCACGGGCGGACGTGAAGGTGGACGGGCGGGTGCTCGTCGCCGACGTCCCCGTCTCCTACCTGCTGTTCCTGGAGAAGCAACTCGTCGACCTCAACACCTTCGTACGGAAGCTGCCGGTGCTCGACGCCTCCGAGTCGTGGATGCAGGACCCGTCCACGGACGCCTGGAAGACCGAGCCGGTACGGACGCTGCGCACCAAGAAGGTGCCCCGCAACCACGTCAAGGCGGAGGCCACCGACAAGCACCCGGCCCAGGTCGAGGTCTACTACGAGGACGTACCCATCGGGTACTGGACCACCGTGAAGTTCTCCGGCGCCCTGCCCGCCCGGCGCGTCAACGAACTCCTCGACCGGGTCGAGAAGGTGCAGCAGGCCGTGAAGTTCGCGCGGGAGGAGGCCAACGGCGTCGACGTTGCCGACCAGCGGGTCGGTGACGCCGTGTTCGGTTACCTCTTCCAGTAGCCCGTTCTCTGTGAGACTCCCCGGTCCTCGTGACCGGGGTGCGCGAGGAGCGCAAGCTGAAGCTGAAGCTTGTCGTGACTGCGCGGTTCCAGTGGAGGTTCGAGTCCTCCCCGCGGCATCCAGGAATGATCCCCGTGCCGCGGTGGCCCAACCGGCAGAGGCAGACCGCGATCAATCTCAGACTCTCGCTCCAGACTCAGCATTCGCCGTCGATCGCCGGATCGACCGGGCCCAGGCCCCAGGGCGTCGAGATGCCGGTTCAAGTCCGGTCCGCACAGCTCGATGTGCGGTGGTCCAAAGGCAGGACGCGACGACATGACAACTGACCTGGGTTCTCAAGCGTGCCGGCGTGTGATTGTGGACGGCATCTCAAGGGCCCGGGGGCAGGCTACGCCCCCGGGCCCGCTCCCGTCCGGCCCGACGACCCGGCCCGGACCGCGGCCGGCCACGCCGCTTCGCTCATGAAGAAGGCCCCTCCCCGGACCGTTGCGTTCATAAAGAACGCCCCTCGCGGGCCGACCGTCACACCGCGGAAACACGACCGCTCCATTCCGTACGGCCCCGCGCCCTACCGTGGACCCACACGCCCACCAGCCACGGCCGCCGTCGCCCGAAGGCACACCCCGCCCTCGTCCGGACAGGAGCCCCGGTGCCTCGTGCCCTCCCCGCCGTCCCGCCCTGGCTCGCCCACGCCCTCAAAGCCCAGCGCGGGCCCGTGCCCTGGAGCGCCGTCGCGCGCGGGGCGCTCGCCGCGGGCCCGCTGCTGCTCGGCGCCGTCCTCGGCGGCCATGCCTCCCTCGGTGTCGTCGCCGCCGTCGCCGCCATGCTCGCCGGGGTCAACGACCGGCCGGGCAGCCGGCGGGCGGCGGTCGAACGGCTCGGCGTGCCCGCGCTCGCCGGGGCGGCCGGGCTGCTGGTCGGGACGTACGCGGGCCGAAACCTCGGCGCCGTCCCGCTGACCCTGCTGCTGACCGGCCTCGGGCTCCTCGCGGGCGGCATCAGCGCCGTCGGGCCCGTCGCATCCGGCGCCGGCACCCAACTGCTCGTCGCCGCCGCGATCGGGGCCGGCATGCCGCTGCCCGAACCGGGCCCGCTGTGCGCGCTCGCCTACCTCGCCGGGGCCGGCTGGCTGCTCGCGCTGCGGCTCGCCCTGCCCACGCCCGGCGCGCTCACCGGTGACTACCGGTTCGACGGGGAACGGGCGGCGGTGGCCGACGTGTACGACGCCGTCGCCGACCTGCTGGACGCCGTCGGCACCGACGCGGCCACCCCGCGCCGGGCCGCGCTCACCACCGCCCTCGACCACGCGCAGGACGCCCTCGCCGGACCCCGGCTGCGCCGGTACGCGAGTTCCGCGGCCGAGCGCCGGCTGCACGCCCAGTACGCCGCCGCGCTGCCGCTCGCCGAGGCCGCGACCGCGCTCGCCTGGGCCGGGGAGACGGTGTCCGGCAGGGCCGCCGAAGGGCCCCGCAGGCTCGCCGCCGCCGTCCGCGGCAACCGCCCCACCGGCCCGCTGCCCGCGCCCAGCCGCTCCGCCCCGGCCCTGCGCGCCCTCGACGACGCCCTCCTGCACGCCGCCGACGCCTTCGACCGGGGCAAGAGCGGCGAGCTGCACCCCCGCAGGCGGCGGACGCGGGGTGCGCTCCGCACGGCGCTGGGCACCGGCGGACGGGAGTACGCACTGCGCGTCGCCCTGTGCTTCGGGGCGAGCGCGGCCATCGCCCAGGCCCTGCACCACGCCCGCTGGTACGGGCAGCACCAGCACTGGTACTGGCTGCCCGCCACCGCCGTCTTCCTCGTCAAGCCCGACCTCGGGCCGCTGGCCTCGCGCGTGCTGTGCCGGGCCGCCGGTACCGTCCTCGGCGCCCTCGTCTTCGCCGGACTCGCCGCCGTACTGCCCCGGCCCGCGGGGCTCGTCGCGCTGGTCGCCGTCAGCGGGGCGCTCATCCCGGTCGCCACCCGGCACTTCGCCGCGCAGACCGCCGTCGTCACCGTGCTCGTGCTCGCCCTCGTCATGGTCGGCGGGGAGCCGCAGGCCGCCGTGAGCCGGATCGGCGAGACGCTGCTGGCCTGCGCGCTCGTACTGGTCGTCGGGCATCTGCCGATGCCGGGGGAGCGGGGCGCGGGCGTCCGGGCCCGGCTCGCCACGGCCCGGGGCGCCGCGCATGCCTATCTCGGCCACGTCCTCGTGGGGTCCGTGGACCGGGCCGAGCGGTGGGCGCTGCGCCGCGAGGCCTACCGCACCCTCGCCGCGGCCCGTACCGCCATCGCCCTGGCCGCCGCCGAACTGCCCGCCCTCGCCCGGCACACCGAGGGCACGGACGCCGTGGCGGCCGTCCTCGAACGGCTCGTCGACACGACCACGGCCTGTGCCGTGCACCTCGACGACACCGGGCGGCTCAGCCCGCGCCACATCGAGCGGCTCGAAGAACTGCTCGCGGAACTGGACGGCGGCAGGCCGCGACTCGGGGCGACGGCCCCGGAGCTGCCACTCGCCGGCTGACCACCGCACCCCGCCGGCCGGCCGTGCCGGCGGCACCGCGGCCCCTCGCGCCCGGCCGGACCCTCGATGTCCCTCCATGGCAAAGGAGTTGACGGCCCGTCCGCCCGCGCTCGTCGGCCGCGGACACGGCCGCCGTATCCAGGAGTACGGCACCTGAGCACCCCGTTTTCTTTCTAGGCTGTGCCGCATGGATCTCGCGGACGGCCTCCTCGACCACCCGTACGACGTGTACCGGCGGCTGCGCGACAGCGCGCCGGTCCACCGCATCACCGGGCCCGACGGCACCCCCGCCTGGCTCGTCACCCGCTACGACGACGTGCGCGACGCCCTCGCCGACCCCCGGCTCTCGCTCGACAAACGGCACGCCACGGCGGGCACCTACAAGGGGTTCTCGCTGCCGCCCGCGCTCGACGCCAACCTCCTCAACATGGACCCGCCCGACCACACGCGCGTGCGCCGCCTGGTCGGCCGGGCCTTCACACCGCGCCGCGTCCAGGGGCTGCGCGCGCCGATCCGGCGCACCGCCGACGCGCTGCTCGACGCGCTCGGCCCGCACGGCAGCGCCGACCTCGTCGCCGCCTACGCCGCACCTCTGCCGATCACCGTCATCTGCGACCTGCTCGGCATCCCGGACCGGCACCGGCTCGACTTCAGGGTCTGGACGGACAGCCTCGTCGCGCCCGACCCGGCACGGCCCGAGGCCGGCAAGGAGGCGGTGGTGGCGTTGCTGGAGTACTTCACCCGGCTGCTCCGCGACAAGCGCGCCGAACCGGACGACGACCTGCTCTCCGACCTGATCGCGGTGCGTGACGACGGCGACCGGCTGAGCGAGGACGAACTGATGTCCCTCGCCTTCCTCATCCTGTTCGCCGGGTACGAGAACGCGATGCAGCTCATCGGCAACTCGGTGCTCGCCCTGCTCAGCCACCCCGACCAGCTCGCCGCGCTGCGCCGGGACCCCGGCCTGCTGCCCGGCGCCGTCGAGGAGTTCGCCCGCTACGAGGGACCCGCGCTGCTCGCCATCCGGCGCTTCCCGGTCGAGGACGTGACGATCGGCGGGGTGACCGTGCCGGCGGGCGAGACGGTCTGGGTGTCGCCGGCCGCCGCCAACCGGGACCCCGCCCGCTTCCCCGACCCCGACCGCCTCGACCTCGGCCGCGACGCCGGCGGACATCTCACCCTCGGCCACGGCATCCACTACTGCCTCGGCGCGCCGCTGGCCCGCGCGGAGACCGAGATCGCCCTGGCCGCGCTGCTGGAGCGGTTCCCCGATCTGGCGCTCGGCGAAGGCGCGTTGCGGTGGCGCAGGTCGCTGCGCGCACGGGGGCTGGTCGCGCTGCCCGTGACCTACTGATACCGGCGCCGGCGCCGAGTGGTGGAAAATACTCCCGGCGCGGCGATGAGTTCCGCCTCGCCCGCCGGTCACCACCCACAACACAGCGTCGTGACCTGGTACAGGAGGGATCCATGCGGTTACCGGAGATCGTCTCGCGCGAGCAGTGGCACGCGGCGCGGGCGGAGTTGCTCGCCAAGGAGGAGGCGGTCGGGCGCGCACGCGACGTGCTCAACGCGGAGCGGCGCCGGCTGCCCGTGGTCGAGATCGGCACGCAGTACGTCTTCGAGGGCGGCGACGGCAAGTCGACGCTGCTCGACCTCTTCGCGGGACGGCGCCAACTCGTCGTCTACCACTTCATGTTCGCGCCCGAATGGGACACGGGCTGCCCCCACTGCTCCGCGTTCCTGGACCAGATCGGGCACTTGGCGCACCTCCACGCGCGCGGCACGACGTTCGCGGCCGTCTCCCGGGCGCCGTTCACCCGGATCCTGCCGTTCAAGGCGCGGATGGGCTGGACGCTGCCCTGGGTCTCGTCGTACGACAGCGACTTCAACCGGGACTTCGAGGTGACCCTCGAACGGGACGGCGAGCTCGTCGAACGGCCCGGGATCAGCTGCTTCCTGCGCGAGCACGACCGGGTCTTCCACACCTACTCGGCCCACGAGGACGGGCTGGACGGGCTCGGCTCCATCCCCAGCCTGCTGGACCTGACGGCGCTCGGCCGCACCCCCGAGGGCAGTGACCGCGTCCGCTATCACGACGAGTACGACTACTGACACGGAAGTGCGCGAACCGCGGGCCGCACGGATCATGGCCGGCGCGAGGAGTTCGCGCACGCGCGACGGCGAGCGCACCGAGTGACCCGGCGCACCGAGTGACCCGGCGCACCGAGTGACCCGGCGCACCGAGTGGCACGGTGCACCGAGTGGCACGGTGCACCGAGTGGCACGGTGGCGTCGGACCGAGGCGGCTCAGCCCGCCTTCCGCGTGGGCAGCTTCGACGTGAACTGCTCCGCCTGGAGCCCGTACAGCTCCGCGTAGACACCGCCGCGGGCCAGCAGCTCGTCCGGGGTGCCGGACTCCACCAGCCGGCCCTGTTCGAGGACATGCACCAGATCGGCGTGGCGCACCGACGCCAACCGGTGGGTGATCAGGACGACCGTCTGCCCGTTGCCCGCCAGCGCCCGGATCCGCTCGAAGACCTCCAGCTCGGCACGCGCGTCCAGGGCCGCCGTCGGCTCGTCCACGATCAGGATGTGCCCGCGCCGGTACGCGGCCCGGGCGATGCCGAGCCGCTGCCACTGGCCGCCGGACAGCTCGTGCCCGCCGCTGAAGTTCCGGGCCAGCAGCGTGTCCAGGCCGTGCGGCAGCTCCGCCACCACCTCCTCCGCGCCCGCCCCGGCCAGCGCCGCGGCGAGCCGCTCCTCGGTGAGCGGCGCCGAGGAACGGCCGACGGCGACGTTGACCCGCGCGGTGAACGGCCAGCGCTTGAAGTCCTGCGCCACCATCGCGATCCGCTCGGCCAGTTCGTGCCGGTCGGCGCCCGCCGCGTCCACGCCGTCCCACAGGATCCGCCCCCGGTCCGGCGTGTACAGGCCCGCCAGCAGCTTGACCAGGGTCGTCTTGCCCGAGCCGTTCTCGCCCACCAGCGCCACGATCCGGCCGAGCGGCAGGGCGAGCGAGACGTCGTCGAGGGCGGGACGGGTGGCCTCGCCCGGGTAGCTGAACGTGACGTTCTCGAACCGCACCTCCTTGGGATCCTCGGGCAGCCGCTCCCCGCCCACCGGGATCGCCCGCTCTCCGGCCTCGACGTACAACCGCTGCAGATCGCCCACGAAGAGGGCCTCCTCGTGCAGCTGGTTGATCTCCAGCACGAGGGTGCCGAGGCTCGCGGAACCCGTGCGGATCGCGATCACCGCGGTGCCCGCGACGGACAGCGCCATCGCCCCGGTCAGCAGCAGCGCGCCCAGCGTCGCGTACGTCGCCACGGTCGCCAGGCCGGTCAGGGCCGCCGCGATCAGACCCGTGCGGGCCGCCAGCCGGGCCAGCCGCGCCTGCTCCCCCTCCGCGGTCTCCGACATCTCCCGGAAGTGCCGCAGCAGGAACGGGCCGACGCCGTGCACGCGGATCTCGGGCGCCGCCGCCGGTTCCGTGAGCAGGCTCGCGATCAGATGCCCGGCGCGGGCGTGCTGCACCCAGGTGTGGAAGGACTCGTAACGGCGCCGGGCGTTGGTCAGCGCGCCCCACGCGCTCGGCAGGGTCATGGTGATCAGCAGCGGCAGCAGCGCCGGGTGCAGCACGGTCAGCACGCCGGCCGCGGCGACCAGCGAGATCACCGCGTTCACCACCCGCGTTCCGTACGTGATCATGCGACGGGCCGACTGCGCGCCGTACTGGGCGGTGTCCAGCAGCTTGTGGAAGGCGTGGTCCTCGATCGCGGCCAGCTCCACGGCCGCCGCCCGCTCCAGGTACAGCTCGGTCGCCACCCGCTCCACCTTGGGTTCCAGACGGCCGGTGGCGTAGGTCGACGCGGCCCGCAGCAGGGCGGCCACCAGCATCACCGCGGCCATCGTGGTCAGGGCCGGCACGGCGCCGCGCAGCCGTTCCTCGATCGGGCCCGCGCCGATCAGCCGCCCCAGCACGCTGTTGACGGCCAGCAGGCTCACCGCCTGGGCCACGCCCCGGCCCGTCTCCGCGACGAGCACCGTCCGCGCGGCCCGCGGGTCGGCCCGCCGCGCCAGCCGGAAGCTGGACGCCAGCATGCCGGGCAGCCGGGTCAGCATCGCCCGGAAGCCCAGCTCCAGGAAGGCGTCCCGGTGCTGGTTCCATCCCATGTCGTAGCGCAACGGCCCGCCGAAGAGCAGCCGCTCCGACTCGGACACCTCCGGCGTGACCCGATCTTGCCTTTTTCCCACTGCCGACCTCCCCCGACATGGACGGACGGCCACTATCGCGGGACCGCCCGCCGCGGGGCAGAGCGCGAACGGAGGGACAGGAAGCACGGGGGCGTACGGCACCGGGGCCACACCGGGATCCGTGCCTCGCGCCCCGGGGCGGACCGGCACACGTCGAGCCGACCTGGTGCGCGGATTCTGGTGGGAGTGGTGTGTGGCGTGCGGTCAGTCCGGCCGGGTGCGCGGTGTCCGATCACCCTGGCGTCCAGGTGCCGCTGCTCGACCGCCTCGGTGAGGTGGCGGGACGCCTACGCGCTGAGCTGCCGGGACCAGTCCGGTGTGGTTCCCGTCACCCGGCACAGGGCCAGATAGAGCGGAATCGGCGGGGTGTACGGAACCGTGCCGTCCGGCCGGTGGATGAGCCGGGAGACGGCGGGCAGCCGGGCGCCGGGCGCGTAGTGCGCCGGGGCCGGCCAGGGGAGCGCGTAGTCAGAGTCCGACGGGACGATCCACCACCAGTGCGACCCGTCGGCGTACACGCACCCCACGCGCGGCAGCCGGGGGACGACGAGCGGACCGAAGCGGGCGGGCACCGCGACGGCGTCGCAGCCCAGCGGTGTCGTCATGCCCTCGGGAAGCGAGAGCCGTCCGGTCGCGCCGGGCGAACGCTGCGCGCGCCGCAGCCGCACCAGGGTGTCGAGCCCGAGCACCGGACTGGAATGGGGGGCGCCGCTCACAGCCATTCAGGCCTCACAGACTGCCGTGTCTCCGTCTCGGACGTCCTGCGGTACTGCTTCTGCACCCGCTCCTCCTCGCCGGTACCCCGGCCGGGGCCGGGCGTGGGGCGGGTGCCCCAGCCCAGGTCGTTGCGCGGTTCGACGGCGTCCCGGGCGGCATCGGCCCGGCTCGGCAGCTCGGCCCAGACCAGCAGGCCCGGCCCGTTCTCCTGGGCGCCCCAGGCCCGGCACATGGCGTCCACGAGGAGCAATCCCCTCCCGTGCTCCTCCTCGGCCCGCCGCGGGGACGGGTGGGGTTCACCCGGCGCGCATCCCTCGTCACGTACGGCTATTCGCAGCACGTCGTCGTGGTCGTGCAGCTCGCACACCACCCGGCGGCTGGCCGTGTGCACGATCGCGTTGGTGACCAGCTCGGATATGACCAGGGCCGCGGTGTCGCAGGTGTCCGCGCACACCGACCACCCGGACAGCCGAGCCCGCGTCAGGCGTCTCGCCTGGGCGGGTGAGCCCGGATGTGCGGCCAGCTCGAACCGGAACCGACGCTCGGCAGCGGCCTGACCTGCGGCTGCTCCCGCGGCAGCACCGAGACCTGGCCGGTCTGCGGCGGCTTCTGTTCCTAAGGGCGCGGACGGAATCACGCTTGCCACTATCGCCCCGCCGTGAACACTTGGCAAGTGTCACTCTGAAAATTGCAGAGTGCTGTGTGACTCGGTCGAGGGCCATGGCACACTGCTCGGAACAGCACGTCCGGCGGCGCCAGTTCGAATCACCGGCGATCCAGCGGATCACCGATGACTTCTTCGACCGGCGCCGCAGGGCTGTCCGGATTCATGCGTGTTCGAAGCGTGTCTCAGACGTGGAGGTGGAGCGTGAGCGAACCGCGGTCCGCGCCGACCGTGGGCCAGGTGGTTCTCGGCCGGCGCCTGCTGGACCTGCGGGAACGCGCAGGGCTCAAGCGCGAGGAGGCCGCCCGCATCCTCCGCGTGGCCCCCGCCACCGTCCGCCGCATGGAGATGGCCGAGGTCGCTCTCAAGATCCCGTACCTTCAGCTGCTCCTGAAGGCCTACGGCGTCTCCGACGGCGAGGCCGACCTCTTCGTGCAGCTCGCCGAGGAGGCCAACAGGCCCGGCTGGTGGCAGCGCTTCCATGACATCCTGCCCGGCTGGTTCTCGATGTACGTCAGCCTCGAAGGCGCGGCCGGCCTGATCCGCTCGTACGAACCGCACTTCGTGCCCGGCCTGCTGCAGACCGAGGAGTACGCGCGCGGTGTCCTGGAGTCCGGCGCCATCGGACAGGCCCAGCCCGAGGACATCGAGCGCCATGTCGCGCTGCGTATGCAGCGCCAGGATCTGCTCACCCGCACCGACGCGCCCCGCTTCTGGGTGGTGATGGATGAAACCGTTCTGCTGCGCCCGGTCGGCGGTCCCGAGGTGATGCGCGCGCAGGTCGACAAGCTGCTCGAGGCCGCAAAGCTGCCCAATGTGACCCTCCAGATCGCCCCGTTCGCCAGCGGGCCGCATCCGGGCACGTACGGGCCCTTCGTGCTGTTCCGATTCGCCGTGTCGGAATTGCCGGACATGGTTTACAGCGAGTACCTGACCGGCGCCGTCTACCTGGACGCGCGCTCAGAGGTGGCGACCCACCTCGAGGTCATGGACCGCATGGCGGCTCAGGCCGCCACGGCACATCGCACCAAGGAGATCCTCCGGGATTTCCGCAAGGAGTTGTGAATGGAACGCAGCAAGATCCACGCCAAGCCGCTGTTCCGCGCCCAGCGGATCTACAACGGCATGCCCGCGCGCGAGCTGGGCAGCGACGGCTGGCACAAGCCGTGGAGCGGCGGCAACGGAGGCAACTGTCTGGAGGCCATGAAGCTCGCCGACGGCCGGATAGCCGTCCGTCAGTCGACCGACCCGGACGGGCCGGCACTGATCTACACCACGGACGAGATGACCGCCTTCATCGAGGGCGCGAAAGCGGGTGAGGCGGACTTCCTGCTGTCCTGAATCCGGCTCGTTGATTTTGTTTCTGACTCGACATCCTAATTTTGGTACTGAATTGATCACTGACCGCGTCCGACGCTTATGGAGTGCCCCATGACCGGGCAGGACCGCACCGCTGCCGTCGAGATCGACACCAGCAGACCGCAGGACAACCACCCTGCCGACGAGTGGGGGTACCGCCCACGTCCTTGAGGCAGTGGGGGAGGGCCGGCAGATGCCGGCCCTCGATCCCCGGGTGCAGGTGATGGCCCGGCACACCGGAGGGCGTCACCCACTACCTCCGGGTCGACGTCGGCGTACGGGGGCGGCAGGTGGCGCACGGCGCGTCCCATGCCGCCTCCGTACGCATGCTCCCCGGACAGCGGGCCTTCACACGGCCATCGGCCGGTCGTACGCCGATATCGGCGCGGGCAGCCGCGAACTCCCCGTCAGATACCGGTCGACCGCCGCGGCCACCGCCCGCCCCTCGGCGATCGCCCACACGATCAGCGACTGTCCGCGCGCGGCGTCCCCCGCGGCGAACACACCGGGGACGTTGGTCGCGAAGCCCGCGTCCCGTGCGATCGTGCCCCGCGCGTGCATCGCCAGCCCCAACTGGTCGACGAGCCCGTCGGTCCGGTCGGGCCCCGAGAAGCCGAGCGCGAGCAGCACCAGGTCTGCGGGCAGCGTCCGCCCGGTGCCCGGCAGCGGCCGCCGCCCCGCGTCCACCTCCACCAGGTGCAGCGACCGCACATGCCCGCTCCCGTCCCCGGTGAAGCGCAGCGTCGACGCCGCGAACAGCCGGGCGTCCGCGTCAGCCGCCGGCGCCGTCACCAGATCGCGCGCCTCCTCGTGCGCGGCCGACAGCCGGTAGATCTTCGGATACGTCGGCCAGGGCTCGGCGTCCTCGTCCCGATCGGCGCCCGGCTGGGCATAGATGTCCAGCTGGGTCACGGACGCGGCGCCGTCCCGCACCGCCGTGCCCAGACAGTCCGCACCGGTGTCACCGCCGCCCACGATGACGACGTGCTTCCCCGCCGCGCACAGCGGCGACACCACCAGATCGCCCTCACCGACCCGGTTGGACAGCGGCAGATACTCCATCGCCTGATGGATCCCCGCCAACTCCCGCCCCGGCACCGGCAGTTCCCGCCACGCCGTGGCCCCCGTGGCGATCACCACGGCGTCGTACCGCGTCCGCAGCTCGTCCGCCGCGACATCCCGCCCGACCCGCGTGGACGTACGGAACCTGGTCCCCTCGGCGCGCATCTGCTCCAGCCGCCGCTCCAGATGCCGCTTCTCCATCTTGAAGGAGGGGATGCCGTACCGCAGCAGCCCGCCCACCCGGTCGTCCCGCTCGTACACGGCGACGGTGTGCCCGGCCCGGGTCAGCTGCTGTGCCGCGGCGAGACCCGTGGGCCCCGACCCGATCACCGCGACCGTCCGGCCGGACAGCCGGTCCGGCGGCCGGGGCGGTGTGAAGCCCTCCTCCCAGGCCCGGTCGGCGATGGCGCACTCGACGTTCTTGATGGTCACCGCCGGCTGGTTGATCGCGAGCACACACCCCGCCTCGCACGGCGCCGGACACAACCGGCCGGTGAACTCGGGGAAGTTGTTCGTGGCGTGCAGCCGGTCCGCCGCCGCCCGCCAGTCCTCGCGCGCCACCAGGTCGTTCCACTCGGGGATCAGGTTCCCCAGCGGACAGACGTCGTGGCAGAACGGTATGCCGCAGTCCATGCACCGGTCGGCCTGCTTGCTGATGATGGGCAGCAGCGCGCCCGGGACGTACACCTCGTCCCAGTCCCTGACCCGTTCCTCGACGGGCCGACGTGGCCACTCCTCGCGCGGCGTGGTCATGAAACCCTTGGGGTCGGCCATGGTCGTCTTCCTTGCCTACGCGTATGACGGGCCATGCGTCATCGGGCGGCACTCTTCCGGCCACGATACGTCTCCCCGGCCACCCCCGCAGAGCCGCCGACAGCCCCTTCCCCAGGCCCCGGCCCGCCCCGCGACCCGCCCCGGGGCCACCCCGCGAGCCCACTCAGGTGAGCGCCAGCACATACACCACCGCGGCGGCGGCCGAGGCGACCGTGCGGACGTGGTTCCACATGGTCCACTCGCGCACATACGTCGGCCAGTAGGCGGCGGCCTCCGGGCTGCCCGGCTCCATCCCGGCCAGGGTGTCGTTGCGAGGCACGTTCGCGACCACGGTCAGCCCGAACGAACCGACCAGGAACAGCGCGCTGCCCAGCAGCAGTTCCACCTTGCCGTCGTCCGGCCACAGCACGAACGTCACCACGGCTATCATGGCGCACAGCACCGCGGACCCCGCGAACACCAGCATGAACGCGGGTGTCACGGCGGCCACGTTGATCGCGTTCATCGCGGCGACGCCCTGTGCGGGCGGCAACGCGCCCAGCCCGCGCATGACGAACGTCGAGAACCCGCAGAACACCCCGGCCACCAGCCCGGTACCGAGCACCCCCAGCACGATCAGCACGAAGTACGGGCCGTCGATCATGTCCTCATCCCCTCCCCACCTCGAACCGGGGCCCGCTCGGACCCCCCGTCACCCTCAGTGAATTCCCCCCGCGAAACCGCGACCATCGCCGTGACGCGCGAGCGCATACGCGAGCGTCCAGCCGCCCCGGCCGCCCGGTCTCACCCCACGTCCGCACCGGCCCCGCGCCACCCGCGCAGCACTGCCTCCACGGCGACCGCTATCCGCCGCCGCGCCTCGTGCCGCGGCACCCCGCTCATCAATAACCGGTCGTACGGCGTGTCCAGGTGCCGCACGGCCGCCACGACCGCCGAGACCACCGCCCCCTCGGACAGCGCCCGCCCCGCCGCGCTGCGCCCCACCCGCCCGCTGCCCCGCACGGACGCGTGCGTCGCGATCGCCTCCGCCCGCTCGGCCGGGCAGCCGGGAAACAGCCGCCGGATCTCCGCCGCGAACGCCTCCGTGAACCGCGCGTCCTGCACCGCCCGCCGTCGCGCGTCCCGCGCCCGGCGCCGCCGCCGCGCTTCCGCGTCGGCCAGGCACCGCTCCTCCGCCCGGGCCAGGGCCGTCTCCTCGACGAGCACACCCTGCCGCTCGTACCGGCTCCTGCGCCGGTTGAACCGCACCACCACCGCCGACAGCCCGCTCTCCTCCCTCGACCTGCGCGTCAGCGCGGTGTCGCCGCGCGGCAGGAACACCAGATGGCCGAGGTCGGCACAGTCGAGGCAGCGTGGCGCCCCGCCCTCGACCACGAGCAGGGGCAACGGCCCACGACGGCAGGCGGCGCACTGCTTCCGCCGCAGCGGCTGGATCACGAGAAGTCCCGTGTCCGACGGGTGAGTTGCGAGGCGCGCCATATCCCGTTCCTTCCCCACACGGCCCCGCTTCTCCCGCCCGCCGACCCGATCCCACGCCCCTACGGAGGCCGGAGCCCGCGTCCCCATGATGGCCGGAGCCTGGGTTCCCGTGGAGGCTGGAGCCTGTGTCCGCATGGAGATCGGGGCCTGCGCCCTCACGGAGGCTGGAGCCTGCGGCCGCACGGAGGCCGGAGCCCGCGTCCGCACGGAGGCCGGACCCGGCGTTCTCGCGGAGGCCGGTGCCTGGAGCCCGCGCCCATGAACGGCACTCCTGACCAACAACCGCGGTCACCCCACGCCCCCGGACGCCGAGACCGGCCGGGGGAGCGCGGCCTCCGCGGACCACGGCACCGATGCCCGCCCCGCCGGCGGACCGAGGACCCCGGCGCCGCTGTCGGACGGGCCCACGAGGGCCCCCGCGCCCCTCCCCGGCGGCCCCGGTCGGTCCCGTGCGGGTGCTCTGGGTCCGGCGCGGCATCATGGGCCCGTGCGACTCGAAGCGATCACCTGGGACCGGCTGGCCGAACGGCTGGCCGAGCGGCTGCTCGACGTCCGGCCCGCGGACGGCGGTCCCTGGCCGCGCGTCGCCTTCGACGGCGCCTCTGCTGCCCGCCCGGTCGACCTCGCGGAGCGGGTCGCGCAGGCGCTGCGAGTACGCGGCCGCCCCTCGCTCGTCGTGGGCGCCGAAGGATTCCTGCGCCCCGCCTCGCTCCGACTGGAGCACGGGCACCGGGACGTGGAGTCGTACTACAACGGCTGGTTCGACACCGCGGCACTGTGGCGCGAGGTCTTCGGTCCGCTCGAACCCGGCGGCGACGGCCGTGTCCTGCCCGACCTGTGGGACCCGGTCACCGATCGGGCCACCCGCAGCTCCTACGTCCAACTCCCGCCCGGCGGGCTGCTGTTGCTGCACGGTCCGCTCCTCCTGCGGCACTGGTTCCCCTTCGACCTGACCGTCCATGTCCTCCTCTCGCCGGGTGCCCTGCGCCGCCGTACCCCCGAGGCGGACCACTGGACGCTGCCCGCCTTCGAGCGGTACGCGGACGAGACCGACCCCGCCACGACGGCCGACGTCCTGGTCCGCGCCGACGACCCCCGGCACCCGGCCTGGAACGGCTGACCCACCCCTCGCCCGAAGCCTCAGCTGTGGCAGATGCGGCCCGGGTGCCCGAGCCGAGGGCGGAGCGGGACTCTCCCCCTGCGGGTGCGGAGACCCGGCCGGGCGCGGGAGAATGTAGGATGCCGGGACCAGCGGTGTTTCCCGCGCCGCGCCGGCCCGTCCGGTACCGGGAGGTGCACCATGACCACCGCCGGAGACATCATGCACCGTGGCGCCCAGTGGATACCCGCCCACGAGACCTTGGACCGCGCAGCCCAGTTGATGCGCGAGCTGAACGTCGGAGCGCTGCCCATCAGCGACGAGAACGAACGGCTCTGCGGCATCCTCACCGACCGCGACATCGTGGTCGGCTGCGTGGCCATGGGGCACGACCCCGCCAAGATCACCGCAGGGCAGATGGCCCACGGTACGCCCCGCTGGATCGAGGCGAGCGCCGACGTCGGCGAAGTGCTCCAGGAGATGCGGGAGCACCAGATCCGCCGCCTGCCCGTCATCGAGAACAAGCGCCTGGTCGGCATGATCAGCGAGGCCGACCTCGCCGAGCACCTCGGGGAGAACCAGATCGCCGCCTTCGCCGAGAGCGTCTACGCCCGGACCACCCCGTCCAGCCACTGACGCCCCGCGTCCGGCCCCGGGCCGGTCACAGCCAGCCGTTGCGTCTGAACCCTCGGTACAGCGTCAGACACGCGATGGATATCACCCCGATGACCAGCGGATAGCCGAATCGCCAGCGCAGCTCCGGCATGTGGTCGAAGTTCATGCCGTAGACCCCGCACACCATGGTCGGTACGGCGATGATCGCGGCCCATGCCGTGATCTTCCGCATGTCCTCGTTCTGCGCGACCGTCACCTGTGCCAGATGGGCCTGGAGGATCGAGTTGAGCAGTTCGTCGAAGGAGGCGATCTGCTCCTTCGCCCGTATCAAGTGGTCGAGGACATCCCTGAAATAGGCCTGTATCTCCGGGTCGACCACCCGGATCGGCCGCGTGGCGAGGTCCTCGACCGGACGGGCCAGCGGCACCACAGCCCGCTTCAGGTCAAGGAGTTCCCGCTTCAGCTGGTAGATGCGCCCGGGGTCGACCCGCGCCCCGTTCTCCGCGAACACATCCGTCTCGACCTCGTCGATGTCGGACTGCACCGCGTCCGTCACGTTCAGATACTCGTCCACCACATGGTCCGCGATGGCGTGCAGCACCGCCGCCGGGCCCTTGGCCAGCTGCCGGGGCTGCGACTCCAGTTCCTCGCGTAGCGGTCCCAGCGAGCCGTGCCGTCCGTGCCGGACCGTGATCACGAAGTCGTGGCCGAGGAACACCATGATCTCGCCGGTGTGCACCACCTCGCTCGTCGCCGTCAGCTCCTCGTGCTCGACGTAGCAGACCGTCTTGAACACGGCGAACAGCGTCTCCCCGTACCGCTCCAGCTTCGGGCGCTGATGGGCCTCCACCGCGTCCTCGACCGCCAGCGGATGCAGGTCGAACAGTTCGGCGATGCCCGCGAACTCGGCGTCCGTCGGCTCGTGCAGCCCCAGCCAGACGAATCCGTCCCCGCTCTTGCGCACCCGCTCCACGGCGTCGACCAGGTCGCCGCCGCCGGAGACCCGGGCGCCGTCCCGGTACGTCACGCAGTTGACCACCGAGGAGCCCAGCGGTGACCGGGCGGGATGGCTCAGATCGACGCGCGGTCGCTTCCGCGTCAGCCGTGCGACCTTGCGCAGGCGGCCGACCCCGCTCAGGTCCCTGACCTTGCGCAGATTCCCTGCCATGGACATCTGGATCCCCCTGCCTGCTGCTCCTCGCGCCGTGCTGTCGCGCCTTGACCAGAAAGTCTGCCAGCCCGGCGCGATCCGTGGACAAGCCTGTGGGAGCCGCCCATTCCGCTTGGTTCCCGGCTGTGGACAAGTGGTCACGGCCGGGGGCCTGCCGCCCGTCGCGCCGGAGCGTCGTCCATCCGCGACCGGCGGAACAACTGGGATGATCGCGGCATGACGCGATCCGACGGATATCTCCTCGACAACCGGCAGGCCGAGGCGGGGCAGCGCTTCGACGCCTTCGCCACCCTCTTCGACCCCACCACCTTCCGGCACCTGGTGGGCTTCGGGCTGGGGCCCGGCTGGCGCTGCTGGGAGGTCGGCGCCGGCGGTACTTCCGTGGTGTCCTGGCTGGCCAAGAAGGTGGGCCCGACCGGCAGGGTCGTCGCCACCGATATCGACACCTCGCTGCTCCTCCCGGCCGCGCGTCCGCCCGTCGAGGTGCGTGTCCATGACGTCGGCGAGCAGGAGCCGCCCGGAGTGGGGTTCGACCTGGTGCACGCCCGCCTGGTCCTTGTACACGTCCCGGACCGGGAACGGGCGCTGCACTCGATGGTCCAGGCGCTGCGGCCCGGCGGACGGCTCCTGGTCGAGGACGCCGACCCCGCGCTCCAGCCCCTCATCTGCCCGGACGAGCACGGCCCCGAGCAGCAACTCGCCAACCGGCTGCGGAAAGGGTTCCGCACCCTGCTCGCCGACCGCGGCGCCGATCTGTCCTACGGCCGCAGGCTCCCGCGCCTGCTGCGCGAGGCCGGACTGCGCAACGTGCAGGCCGACGCGTACTTCCCGCTCGCCTCGCCCGCCTGCGCGGCTTTGGAGATCGCCACCGTGCGGCAGATCCGGGACCGGCTCGTCGCGGCGGGACTGGCCACCGACGGGGACATCGACCAGCACCTCGCCAATGTCGCCGCGGGCGGCATGGACCTGGCCACGGCACCGATGATCTCGGCGTGGGGACGCAAGGCCTAGCAGGCCGGACGCATCCGCCGTACCGCGCCCCACGGCCGCTGTACCCCTGCGCCGTCCGCGGTCTCGCGTCCCGCCGGGCGGCCGTCCGCGTCCGCTGTGTCGCGCCCGACCGCTTTCCCCGCTGTGTTCCACGCGCCTGCGCTGCCGCTGCCCTCTCTGTCCGCCGTGCCGCGCCCGTCCGCCGTATCGGACGCGCCCGCCGCGCCGCGGCCAGTCCATGCCGCAGCCGGCTCGTGCCGGTGCCAGGAACGTGTCACGGCCAGCACTGCGGTGCCGCCAGGGTCGCGTTGCGGCCGGGGCTGCATTGTGGCCAGGGCTGTCGCGCGGTCATTCCCGTGCCGGTGGCCGGCCGCCGACCTGCTCCACCGCACGGGCGCCCGCCCGGCACCCCTCCGCCGCCGCGTCCTCGGCACCCGCGCCCGCGACGAGAGCGGCCAGGAACGCGCCGGTGAACGCGTCCCCCGCACCCGTCGTGTCCCGGGGCGTCGCCGGCGCGGCGGGAACGCGGGCGAGCACATCGCCGGACCGGGCCACCAGCGCTCCGTCAGCGCCGAGCTTGGCCACCACCAGCGGGACCAGACGGCTCAGCTTGGCCGCGGCGTCCGCCGGGTCGGGCAGCCCCGTCAGCAGACACGCCTCGTCCCGGCTGGGCAGCAGGATGTCCAGGCCTTCGGCGAACGCCAGGAAGCGGTCGACCCCCAAGGCCCGGAGAAACCCCGTCGACGCCGGATCCAGGCTCACCGGCACCTCACGCGCGCGTGCCGCCCGCAGTGCCACCGCCGCGAGCGCCCGGCTCGGCTCGGAGAACAGCAGATAGCCGGACAGATGCAGCCGCGCGACCCCGTCGAGCAGCGTGTCCGACCAGTCGGCCGGTTCGAGCCGCAGCGCCGCGCCGCTGTCCGTGAGGAAGGTCCGCTCGGCCGCGGCGTCCGCGTCCACCAGGCAGATCACCGTCGCGGTCGCCGCCTCCGTGTCGAGGACGAGTCGTGGACGCACGCCGGCGGACACCAGCTCCCGCTCGTGCCACGCCGCCGCGTCCGCACCCACCCGCCCCAGCAGCCGCACGTCCGCACAGCCCGCGGCGGCGGCCCAGCAGGCCACGTTGGCGCCAGCCCCGCCGGGAAGCGTCCGGATCGCCGCCGCCGTGTCGGTGCCGGCCGCGAGCGGGCCCCGGTGCCGCGCGACGACATCGGTGACGACGTCCCCGACGACCAGCAGCGCCCCCGCCCGCCCCGCCGTCACCCCCGGGTCCACGCCGCGGCGATCCGCGCCGCGAGCCGCACATTGCCGCGGACGGCCGCCAGATTGGCACTCAGCGAAGCGCCATCGGTGTGCCGGACCAGATAGTCCAACAGGAACGGCGTGACCGCCTGGCCGGTGACCCCCTCCTGCTCGCACGCGCGCAGCGCGTCGGCGAGCACCCGCGCGTGCAGCGCGGGATCCAGCTGCTCCTGCTCGGGCACGGGATTCGCGACGATCACCGCCGACTCCGGCCCGTCCAGCGCGTCCTGGGCGCGCATGACCCGCGCCACCTCCTCCGGGCTTCGCACCGTCCAGTCGACGGGATGCCCGGAGTCGGACAAGTAGAAGCCGGGGAACCGGTCAGTGCCGTACCCGGCGACCGCGACTCCCAGCGTCTCCAGACGCTGCAGGGTGGCCGGTACGTCCAGGATCGACTTCACCCCCGCGCACACCACCGTGATCCGGGTCCGGGCCAGCAGGCCCAGGTCCGCGGACTCGTCCTGCGTCACCGTCCACTCCCGGTGCACACCGCCCAGCCCGCCCGTCGCGAACACCCGGACGCCGGCCAGCGCGGCCAGCAGCGCGGTCGCCGACACCGTGGTCGCCCCGCTCGCCCCCGCCGCCACGGCGAGCGGCAGGTCGCGATGGCCCAGCTTGCGCATCCCCTCCTCGTTCGCGATCCGCTCCAACTGCCCCTTGTCCAGGCCCACATGGGGCCGCCCGTCCAGCACGGCGATCGTCGCGGGCACGGCACCCTCCCGCCGTACCGCCTCCTCCAGTTCCTGCGCCACCCGGAGATTGCGCGGGCGCGGCAGCCCGTGCGCGATGATCGTGGACTCCAGGGCCACCACGGGGCGACGCGCGTCGATCGCGTCCCGTACTTCTTCCGCCACCACCAGCACCACGCGCCTGCCTCCTGTCGCTCGGTCCCTCTCTCATCCCTGGCGAGCCGCCCGGCGGGATAAACGCCGAGGAGACGATCCTCGGCCCGAGCCCGCTCAACGGCCGAGTGGATGAGGATGCCGCGCGGCTTCCGCTTCCGGAACCCCGACGGTCACGTGCTGGAAGCACGGCACTGCGCTCGGCCCCACCCCGGAGGCGCGCCCGTGCCAGGGCACGCCGACCGGTGCGACAGAGCCGTCGGAACAGGGCTGTCAGAACAGGGGCTCGGGCAGCACGCCCTCCAGGGCGAGCAGCTTCCGCTTGGTCTCCAGACCGCCTCCGAACCCGCCGATGCCGCCGTCGCTCTCCACGACGCGGTGGCAGGGCACAATGACCGGCAGCGGATTGGCACCCATTGCCGTGCCCACCGCCTGCGCCGCGCCCGGCTGGCCGACCCGCCCGGCCAGGTCGCCGTACCCGACGACCGTGCCGTACGGGACGCCGGCCGCCAGTTCGCGCAGCACCTGCCGGTTGAAGCCGGAGATCAGCGACCAGTCCAGCGACAGTTCGAAGTCCTGCCGTCTCCCCGCGAAGTACGCCTCGACCTGGCGTATCGCCTCGGTCAGCAGCGGTGAACCGGGTGCCTCGACGGGCTCGGTGCCCAGTCGGGCCGCGAGCCGCTCCAACGCCTGGTCACGTACCTTGTCGGTGGCGTGGAACACGACGTTGACCAGGCCGTCCCTGGTCGCCGCCAGCAGCAGTGGACCGATGTCGGTGCCCACGACGGCCCACACGACCCGCTGCTCGTACTGCCCATGGCTGTCCATGCGCCCACCGTACGACCCGCCACTGACAACGCCCCGGCGCCGGTCGGTCCTGAGGCGTTCCGCTGCGCGGGCTCAGGACGCGCTCAGCGCCTTCCGCACCACGTCGGGCCGGTTCGTGATGATGCCGTCGACGCCGTACCCGGCGACGTTCCGGGCGGTCGACGCGTCGTCCACGGTCCAGGCGAACACCCCGAGCGGCCTGCCGTGCGGCCCCTTGTAGGAGTGCACTGTGGTGACGTAGTCCCTGGAGACGGACTTGTGGGACGGGTTGATCAGGTCGGTGAAGCCGGCGTAGGTGTGCAGGTCGGCCGCCGGGGGCGTGCCGAGGTAGCCGGTCGTGAGGCCCGGCTTCAGGTCGTGCACGATCCGCAGGCTGTCCGTGCTGAAGCTCTGCACGACGAGCCGTCCTAGGTGCTGCCGGTCCAGCCAGCCCTCGTTGCCGAGGAGCTTGAGGGTCTCCCGCTCGATGCCCGGGTACAGTTCCGGACTCTTGATCTCCAGGAGCAGTTTCTCGTGGTTGTGCTCGACCCGGCGCAGGTACTCCTTGAGCGTCGGCACGCGCGTGCCCGCGTACGCGGGTCCGAACCAGCTGCCCGCGTCCAGGCGGGCGATCTCGGCCGCGGTGAAGTCCTTCACCTTCCACGGCGCCCGGCCCGGGAACACCTTCTCGGCGTTCGTGGTGCGGGTCAGGCTGTCGTCGTGGATGACGACGAGTTCACCGTCCTTGGTCCGCTGCACGTCGTTCTCGACCCAGCTGAAGCCCCTTCGGGCCGCCTCGTCGACGGCGGGCAGTGTGTTCTCCGGGGCGTAGGCGGAGGCGCCCCGGTGGGCGACGATCGTGACCTGGCCGCCGGGGCTGCCGGCCCGGGCGTCGTGGGTCGGCGTCACCAGCGCGGCGACCCCCAGGAGCGCGACCGTCGTTACGGCGATGACACGCGCACGCATGCGTACTCCTCACCTCGGGCGAAAGCGGACGGTATCAGAGTGACAGCAGAGAGTAGAGGTGGCGGGGTGCAGGATGAGCACAGTTTGGACCGAGATGCCCGTGGTCGCTCACCGGTGCCGCACAAGTGGGGCAAGGCGTGTTTCTTTGCCGGAAAATCGTTCGTCCGTTCCTGTGGGGGTCATACTCTCTGTCAACCCTGACCGCCCGAGCGGTCCTGGGACGGGGGCGCACACCAGATAGTCCGGGACGCAAGAGGCGGAAGGGCAGCCGCGCATGCAGGGCACGGTCGACGACTTCAGTTACGGGGCCGTCACCCCGTTGGTGGCCTTCCTGATGGCCTGCCTCGGCGGCGCCCTGGGCCTGCGCTGCACTACCAGATCCCTGCTGGTGTCCCAGTCCAGGCGTCCCGCCTGGCTCGCCCTTGGCTCGGCCGCCATCGGCTCCGGTATCTGGACCATGCACTTCGTCGCCATGATGGGGTTCACCGTCGCGGAGATCCCGGTCCACTTCGACAAACCGCTCACGTACGCCAGCCTCGCCATCGCCATCATCATGGTGGGCGTCGGGATCTTCATAGTCGGCTACCGCGGCGCCACCGGAACGGCGCTGTTCACCGGTGGAACGATCACCGGCTTGGGCATCGCCTCGATGCACTACCTCGGCATGGCGGGCATACGCCTGGACGGGCGGCTCGAATACAACACCGTCGCCGTCGCCGTCTCCGTCGTGATAGCGGTCGTGGCCGCCACCACCGCTCTGTGGGCCGCCGGACAGGTGCGTGGCTTCCTGTGGAGCGTGGGCGCCAGCCTCGTCATGGGACTCGCGGTCACCGGCATGCACTACACCGGTATGGCCGCCCTCACCGTGCACGTCCACGGCTCCGCCACGGCCATCGGCGGCTCCTCGCCCGCGGCCCTGCTCGCGCCCATGCTGATCGGCCCCCTCACCTTCCTCCTGCTCGCGGGCGTCGTCGTGATGGTCGACCCGTTGATGATCGCGGGCCGGCCCGCCCGGCCCACGCAGGAGCGCAAGCCGGGCGTCCCCGCCGGCGCGTTCGCCCCGCACCCGCGCCGCCACCCGGCGGTTCCGGCAGGCCCGCCGCGGATCCGCCAGGGAGCCGGCCAGGGGCACCACAGCTCACGCACCCCGCAGAACCGCTGATCGGAGCCCGTTGTCAGTGCGGGGTCGTACGGTGGATGGCATGCGGCCCGTTTCCCACATCGAACGCACGGTGGCGCCCTTCGAGGTCGTCAGCCCCTACCAGCCCAGCGGCGACCAGCCGACGGCCATCGCCGACCTGGCCAAGCGCATCGGGGCCGGTGAGAAGGATGTCGTCCTGCTGGGCGCGACCGGCACCGGCAAGTCCGCCACCACGGCGTGGATGATCGAGAAGCTCCAGCGCCCCACGCTCGTGATGGCGCCGAACAAGACACTGGCCGCGCAGTTGGCCAACGAGTTCCGCGAGCTGCTTCCGAACAACGCGGTCGAGTACTTCGTCTCGTACTACGACTACTACCAGCCCGAGGCCTACGTCCCGCAGTCGGACACCTACATCGAGAAGGACTCCTCGATCAACGAGGAGGTGGAGCGCTTGCGGCACTCCGCGACCAACTCGCTGCTCACCCGCCGCGACGTCATCGTGGTCGCCTCGGTCTCCTGCATCTACGGCCTCGGCACGCCACAGGAGTACGTGGACCGGATGGTCCCCCTCCGGGTGGGCGACGAGATCGACCGCGACGAGCTGCTGCGCCGCTTCGTGGACATCCAGTACGCGCGCAACGACCTGGCGTTCGCCCGCGGCACCTTCCGCGTCCGCGGCGACACCATCGAGATCTTCCCGGTGTACGAGGAACTCGCCGTCCGCATCGAGATGTTCGGCGACGAGATCGAGGCGCTGTCCACGCTCCATCCCCTCACCGGCGAGATCATCAGCGACGACGAGCAGCTGTATGTCTTCCCCGCCTCGCACTACATCGCCGGTCCCGAGCGCATGGAGCGGGCCGTCAACGACATCGAGAAGGAGCTGGGGGAGCGCCTGGCGGAGCTGGAGAAGCAGGGCAAGCTCCTGGAGGCCCAGCGGCTGCGGATGCGCACCACGTACGACATCGAGATGCTCCGCCAGATCGGCACCTGCTCCGGTGTGGAGAACTACTCGATGCACTTCGACGGCCGCTTGCCCGGCTCCCCGCCCAACACCCTGCTGGACTACTTCCCGGACGACTTCCTGCTCGTCATCGACGAGTCGCACGTCACCGTCCCGCAGATCGGCGCCATGTACGAGGGCGACGCCTCCCGCAAGCGCACCCTCGTGGAGCACGGCTTCCGCCTGCCCTCCGCCCTGGACAACCGCCCGCTGAAGTGGGAGGAGTTCCAGGAGCGCATCGGGCAGACCGTCTACCTGTCGGCCACCCCGGGCGCCTACGAGCTGTCGCGCTCCGACGGGGCCGTGGAGCAGATCATCCGCCCCACCGGCCTGGTCGACCCGGAGGTCGTGGTCAAGCCCACCGAGGGCCAGATCGACGACCTGGTGCACGAGATCCGCAAGCGGACCGAGAAGGACGAGCGCGTCCTGGTCACCACGCTCACCAAGAAGATGGCCGAGGACCTCACGGACTACTTCCTCGAACTCGGCATTCAGGTCCGCTATCTGCACAGCGACGTGGACACCCTGCGCCGCGTCGAGCTGCTGCGGGAGCTGCGCTCGGGCGAGTTCGACGTCCTGGTGGGCATCAACCTCCTGCGTGAGGGCCTCGACCTGCCCGAGGTCTCCCTCGTGGCGATCCTCGACGCCGACAAGGAGGGCTTCCTGCGCTCCGGTACGTCGCTGATCCAGACCATCGGCCGAGCGGCGCGCAACGTCTCCGGTCAGGTCCATATGTACGCCGACAAGATCACCCCGGCGATGGAGCGGGCCATCGAGGAGACCAACAGGCGCCGGGAGAAGCAGATCGCCTTCAACAAGGCCAACGGCATCGACCCGCAGCCGCTGCGCAAGAAGATCAACGACATCGTCGCGCAGATCGCCCGCGAGGAGGTCGACACCGAACAGCTCCTCGGCACCGGCTACCGCAAGTTGAAGGACGGCAAGGGCGCCAAGGCCTCGGTCCCGTCGCTCGGCGACAAGGCGGCCAAGGGCGCGAAGCCCGCCAAGCCCGCCAAGGGCAAGGCCAAGGAAGCGGTGCCGACGGACCGCCCCGCGGCCGAACTCGCCGAGCAGATCGAGGAGATGACGGAGCGCATGCGTGCCGCCGCCGCGGACCTGCAGTTCGAGATCGCGGCCCGGCTGCGCGACGAGGTCTCCGAGATGAAGAAGGAACTGCGTCAGATGAGGGAGGCGGGGCTGGCCTGAGCCCCGCGTCCGACCGCCCCGACCCCGGCATGTGCGCGGAGTGTTGCAACACCGACACAAAGCGCGGGCCGGGGTTCGGCACTGTCAGTGGCGGTGCGTAGGGTTCTGGTCAACCGCGGATACCGCGGCAACAGGGGAAACACCGAGAGGGGAAGCAGCCGTGACCGTCAACATGACCAAGGGTCAGGCCATCAGTCTGGAGAAGAAGGACGGGGGCACCCTGACCGCGGTCCGCATGGGTCTCGGCTGGCAGGCGGCCCCGCGCCGCGGTCTGTTCGGCTCCCGCACGCGGGAGATCGACCTGGACGCCTCCGCGGTGCTGTTCGCCGACAAGCAGCCGGTCGACGTGGTGTTCTTCCGCCACCTGGTGAGCGACGACGGCTCCGTGCGTCACACCGGTGACAACCTCGTCGGTGGCGCGGGCCAGGGCGGCGACGACGAGTCCATCCTCGTCGACCTCCAGCGCGTGCCCGTCCACATCGACCAGATCGTCTTCACCGTGAACTCCTTCACGGGGCAGACCTTCCAGGAGGTGCAGAACGCGTTCTGCCGCCTGGTCGACGAGACCAACGGCCAGGAACTCGCCCGCTACACGCTGGCCGGCGGTGGCGCCTACACCGCCCAGATCATGGCCAAGGTGCACCGGTCCGGCGCCGGCTGGGCGATGACCGCTCTCGGCACCCCGGCCAACGGCCGCACCTTCCAGGACCTGATGCCGGCGATCCTGCCGCACCTGTAGGACGACCGGCGACACCGACGAGCGGCGCACGACACCACGACACAGGGGGAAGGCGATGACGGCCGAACTGGTACGCGGGCAGAACCACCCGCTCTCCCAGGCCCGGCTCGAGATCCGGATCACGGCCGGCGTGCCGGTCGTGGCGGGCGCCGCGCTCAGCGACGAGAACGGCACGGCGCGCGGTGACGAGTGGGTCGCCCACCCGGGCGCGCCCACGCTGCCCGGTATCGAGGTGTCCCGGCAGGCGGCCGCCGACCATCGGCTGGCCGTGGACCTGGCGGCCATGCCCGAGGCCGTGCACCGGGTCAATGTGTTGCTCGCCCTGCCCTCGGGGGCGGGCGGCCCGCTCCGCTTCGGCGCCGTCACCGCCCCCCGTGCGGCGGTCACCGGCCTCGACGGCACGGAGATCGCCCGCTACACCCTGACCGGTCTCGACGCCGAGTCGGCCGTGGTGGCCCTGGAGCTGTACCGCAGACAGGGCGGCTGGAAGGTGCGCGCCGTCGGACAGGGCTATGCGGGCGGCCTCGCCGCGCTCTTCACCGACCTGGGGATGCCCGGGGCCGGTGAACTCGCGGGCGGCATCCAGGAGGCGGTGGCCCGGGGCCTGGCCCGGTCGGTCGCGGCACCCCCGCCGCGCCCGGCCGACGGCGACCGCACCCGCCGGGCCGCGGCGCCCGCGGCCGGCGCCGACCAGCCGGGCTCCGCGTCCCGCGCCGCCGACCCGGTGCCGCCGCGGCCCGCCCATCCGTACGAGGCGTCCGGCCCCTACGCGGCCCAGACACCGGCGGGGCCGGGGGAGCGCGGGTACGAGCCCACGGCGGACTCGGCACAGCCCACCGCGGCCACCGGTAGCCCCATCGACTACACCCATCCGAATCGCGGACACGCGACGGCGCCGCCGCCCCCGCCGCAGGCGCCGCCCGCCCCGCCGGGCTCGCCCGCGCCACCCGTGGCGGGCGACGCGGCCGGCTGGTCCCTCGACGAACGGCTCTACAACCAGGTCTGGGGCATGTTCGAGGACCTGGCCCGGACGGCGGCCGCATACCGCAGCGCCGTCGACTTCGCGGACTCCCGCATGGAGAAGGAGCTGGACCAGGTACTGTCCGACCCGCGCAGCAGGCTCGGCTCGTCCGGCGATGCCGCGCGGGAGGCGGCCCGTGCCAAGCGTGCCCAGCTCGTCGATCAGGCGGCGGCGGTCCTCGACCGCGACCTGGCCCAGCTCACCGCCGAGGCCGGGGTCGTCGAGCCCGCGTTTCCGCCGGCGTACGCACGCTGGGACAACCCCGTCTGGCACGGGTACCGCGTGCCGACGGAGCCCCCGATGGCCCTGCGGCTGGGCGACCTCCATCTGCCGGAGAGACCGGCGCTGCGCATACCGCTGCTGATGCGACTGCCTCTGGAGCGGGGACTGTGGATCGACAGCGGCCCCACGGCGGCGGACGTCTCGGCCCTGGACTCCGGTGAACTGCGGCAGCGCGCGATGGAAACGGCGGTGTCGGTCGCGGCCCGGCTGCTCGCCGCCCACCCGGCGGGCGACTTCGCCGTCCATGTGATCGATCCGGCCGGTTCGGCGGCCCGGGAACTCGCTCCGCTGGTACGGGCGGGCGTGCTGGCCGCCTCACCCGCGACCGGTGCCGCGGGCGTCACACAGGCCCTGGGCGGGCTCACCCAGCGTGTCGACCTGGTGCAGATGGCGCTGCGCGGCGGCGCCACCGATGCGCTGCCGCCCGGTCTCGACACGGCCCGGCATCTGCTGATCGTCAATGACTTCCCGCACGGTTTCGACGACCGGGCCGTCACGGCGCTGCGCTATCTCGCGGACGAGGGTCCGTCGGTCGGTGTCCATCTGCTGATGGTCGCGGACCGCCAGGACGCCGCCGCGTACGGCCCTTTGCTGGACCCGCTGTGGCGTTCGCTCATGCGACTCACACCAGTGCCCGACGATCATCTCGCCGACCCCTGGGTCGGCCATGCCTGGACGTACGAGCCGTCGCTCGTCCCGCCGGGCAGCCAGGTGCTCGACCATGTGCTCGCCCAGGTGGCCATCGCCCGTACCAAGATCCAGTAAAGGGCCTCTGACCAGGCGATTTGATCATTCTTTTGCCAATCCCTTTACCTTTACTTGGTGATTGGGGTACTGTCCTTTGCACGGAGGGGAGTACTCCCTGTCTGCTGCGGCGTTCCCGTCAATACGGATCAGGCCAGATCCCGGGGCGCCGGCCCGTTTCGGGTGGAAGAGACCTCCGGTAGCGACGACGCTGACTCTTTGCCCGTTCACGTACCGGAGGCGCAGTGGATGTATCCGTGGCCCTGTGGGTCCTGACCATCGCGGGGCTCGCCGCCCTGATCTCGGTCGATTTCTTCATCGGCCGTAAACCCCACGACGTGTCGATCAAGGAAGCCGGCATCTGGACGGCCGTCTGGATCGCCCTGGCCGGGCTCTTCGGCCTGGGTCTGCTCGTCTTCAGCGGCGGCCAGCCGGCCGGCGAGTTCTTCGCGGGCTTCATCACCGAGAAGTCGCTGAGCGTCGACAACCTCTTCGTCTTCGTCCTGATCATGGCGAAGTTCGCGGTGCCCTCGCAGTACCAGCAGCGCGTGCTGCTCATCGGCGTCCTCATAGCCCTGGTCCTGCGGGCCGTCTTCATCGCCGCGGGAGCCGCGATCATCGCGAGCTTCTCCTGGGTCTTCTACCTCTTCGGCGCCTTTCTGATCTGGACCGCCTGGAAGCTGATCCAGGAGGCCAGGGCGGAGGAGCAGGACGAGGAGTACGAGGAGAACAAGCTGCTGAAGGCCGCCGAGCGCAGGTTCGGCGTGGCCGACCGCTACCACGGCACCAAGCTGTGGATCCAGCAGAACGGCAAGCGCGTCATGACGCCGATGCTGGTCGTGATGCTCGCGATCGGTACGACGGACGTGCTGTTCGCGCTGGACTCCATCCCCGCGATCTTCGGCCTCACGCAGGACCCGTACATCGTCTTCACCGCCAACGCCTTCGCCCTGATGGGCCTCAGGCAGCTGTACTTCCTCATCGGCGGACTGCTCAAGAAACTGGTCCACCTCTCGTACGGCCTGTCGGTCATCCTCGCCTTCATCGGCGTCAAGCTGGTGCTGCACGCCTTGCACGAATCGGGGGTGCACGTCCCGGAGATCAGCATCCCGGTCTCGCTCGGCGTGATCTGCGGCGTCCTGATCGTCACGACGATCACCAGCCTGATGGCGAACAAGAAGCAGGCGGCGGCCGAAGCGGCGCAGTCGCCGACGCCCGGCCACGGACCGAAGGACAGCATCGACGCCTGACCACGGCCGACGCTGGACAAGACGCACACGAAATCAGTCAGCACGGGAGCGGTGTGCGGCGTCAGGCCGCTCACCACTCCCGCTGCTCCGCCGGGCGCTGAGCGTTCCCGCCCCTCCGCGGGCGGGCGCGGGTTCAGGCCGACGCACCCGGCAACTCCGAACGGACGGGGATCCGAGCCACGCTCGACCCCCTTCGCCATCGAAAGGACCGGAATGCGAACCCTGTACGCCTCTGCCACCATCGCCGCATGATCCCTCGGCTCAGGTCGCTCACTCAGTGGACGCTCCTCGTGCCGGTGCTCGCGGTCGTCCTTCTCGCCCTCACCTGGGGCCGTAATCTGCCCGGTGCCGTCGTCGCGCTGGTGACCGTGATCCTCGCCGGGTCCGTCCTGGCAGCCGTGCACCATGCCGAGGTGGTCGCCCACCGGGTCGGCGAACCCTTCGGCTCCCTCGTCCTCGCCATCGCCGTCACCATCATCGAGGTCGCTCTGATCGTCACCCTTATGGTTGACGGCGGCGACAAGAGTTCAACACTGGCCCGGGACACGGTCTTTGCCGCGGTGATGATCACCTGCAACGGCGTGGTGGGACTCTGTCTCCTCGTCGGGTCCCTGCGCCACGGCACCGCCGTCTTCAACCCCGAGGGCACCGGCGCCGCACTGGCGACCGTCGCGACCCTGGCCACACTCAGCCTGGTGCTGCCGACCTTCACCACCAGCAAACCGGGCCCCGAGTTCTCCGGTGTGCAACTGACCTTCGCGGCACTCACCTCACTGGTTCTCTACGGACTGTTCGTGGCCACCCAGACCGTCCGGCACCGCGACTACTTCCTGCCGATCACCCGCCAGGGCGAGGTGATCACCGCGGACGACCACGCGGCGGCGCCGTCCGCGCGCACCGCCTGGATCAGCCTCGGCCTGCTCGGCCTGGCCCTGGTCGGCGTGGTCGGCCTCGCCAAGGGTGTGTCGCCGACCATCGAGTCCGGGGTGGAGGCCGCCGGCCTGCACCATGCGGTCGTCGGTGTGATCATCGCGCTGCTGGTGCTGTTGCCCGAGACGATCGCCGCGCTCCGCTCCGCCCGTCGCGACCGGGTGCAGACGAGTCTGAATCTCGCCCTCGGCTCGGCGATGGCCAGCATCGGGCTGACCATCCCCGCCGTCGCCCTCGCCTCCGTCTGGCTCTCCGGACCGCTGGTCCTCGGCCTCGGCTCCACACATATGCTGCTGCTGGCCCTGACCGTGGTGGTCAGCTCCCTGACGGTCGTGCCGGGCCGTGCCACGCCGCTCCAGGGAGGGGTGCACCTGGTGCTGTTCGCGGTCTATCTGGAACTGGCGATCAACCCGTGACCGGCTCGGCCGCCACCGTCGGCACCGGACGGGTCTCCGGCAGCAGGGCGAAGCACCCGAGGCTGAGCAGCGCCACCGCGGTCAGATAGGCGCCCACACTCCAGGGGACGCGCCCCGAGTGCTCGGCGAGCGCGGTCGCCACGATCGGGGTGAGCGCGCCGCCGAGGACTCCGCCGAGGTTGTAGCCCACCGCGGCGCCGGTGCAGCGCAGCCGGGCCTCGTACAGCTCCGGCAGATACGCGGCGATCACCGCGAACATGGTGATGAACGCGACCAGCGCGCCCAGGAAGGCGAGGAACATGAGCAGCGGCTCCCCGGTGGCCAGGAGCGCGACCATCGGGAACATCCACAGGGCGGCGGCGGTGCACCCGCTCAGGCACATGGCTCGCCGCCCGAAGCGGTCGCCGAGCAGGGCCATGACGGGCGTGAGCGCCCCCTTCACCACCACGGCGGCCATGACACAGGTCAGCATGACGGAGCGGCTCACCCCGAGCCGCTCCGTCCCGTAGGCGAGGGACCAGGTGGTCACGGCGTAGAACACGGCGTACCCCACCGCGAGCGCTCCGGCGGTCAGCAGCACCAGCCGCCAGTGGTGCCGGACGACGTCGACGAGCGGCACGCGCGCGTGGTCCTCGATGGCCAGGAACCGGGGACTTTCGGTGAGCGAGGAGCGCAGCCACAGCCCGGCCAGGGCGAGGGCCCCGGCCGCCCAGAACGGCACCCGCCAGCCCCACTGCGCGAACTGCGCGTCGGACAGCGACGCCGACAGGGCCAGCAGCACGGCGTTGGCGAGCGCGAAGCCCACCGACGGCCCCACCTGCGGAAAGCTGGACCACAGGACACGCCGTCCGGGAGGCGCGTGCTCCGCGGTCAGCAGCACCGCCCCGCCCCACTCGCCGCCGAGCCCCAGCCCCTGCACGAAGCGCAGGACGAGCAGCAGCACGGGCGCGGCCACCCCGATCGTCGAGTACGTCGGCAGACACCCCACGGCGACCGTCGACACGCCGGTGAGCAGCAGCGAGATGATGAGGACCGGCCGCCGGCCCCGTCGGTCCCCCATGTGCCCGAACAGCACGGAACCCAGCGGCCGGGCCACGAACCCCACGGCGAACGTGGCGAAGGCGGCCAGTGTCCCCGCCAGCGGCGAGAACGTCGGGAAGAACAGCGGCCCCAGGACGAGGGCCGCCGCGGTCCCGTAGACGAAGAAGTCGTAGAACTCGATCGCGCTGCCGATGAGAGAGGCGGCAGCGAGCCGCAGCATGGAAGGTGCCCTTACGGTGCGTACATCGTGCATGGCGCTTCAGCTACCCACAGTGATGGGCGGTTACGGGGGCGTGCGGAGGCGAGGCGCGCGTCAGTAGATCACCGTGATGCGCCGGGCCGGCCACCGTGCCGACGCACCGTGATAGACCGGGTCCCAGAAGCGGTCGTCCACGCACCGCCACCCCGAACGGACCGGAGGAACCGTGCCCCGCACCCTGGCCAACGCCCCGATCATGATCCTCAACGGGCCCAATCTGAACCTGCTCGGCCAGCGCCAGCCCGAGATCTACGGCTCCGACACCCTCGCCGACATCGAGGCCCTGTGCGCCAAGGCCGCGGAGGCGCACGGCGGCACGGTGGACTTCCGGCAGTCCAACCACGAGGGCGTACTCGTCGACTGGATCCACGAGGCGCGGCTCAACCACTGCGGGATCGTCATCAACCCCGGTGCCTACTCGCACACGTCCGTCGCGATTCTGGACGCGCTCAACGTCTGTGACGGCCTGCCCGTGCTGGAGGTCCACATCTCCAACATCCACAAGCGCGAGTCGTTCCGGCATCACTCGTACGTCTCCCTGCGCGCCGACGGCGTCATCGCGGGGTGCGGAGTGCAGGGGTACGTGTTCGGCGTGGAGCGGGTCGCCGCGCTGGTGGGCGCGGCCCAGGCCGACGCATAGGGACGCACAGGTTTGAAAGCCCGCTGTCGACTTAAAGGCCTTGAAAGGCCGTCGTCTTGATGCTGTAGCCCTAGAGGCGGCCCGCTTCCACGATCCGTCGCAGGAAGCGCCGGGTGCGCTCCTGCTGCGTGTCCTCGAAGACCTGCTCCGCGGTGCCCCGCTCCAGCACCACGCCACCGTCGAGAAAGCAGACCTGGTCGGCCACGTCCCGGGCGAAGCCCATCTCGTGCGTCGCCAGCACCATGGTCATGCCGTCGTTCTTCAGATCGCGGACCACGGTGAGCACTTCGCTCACCAGCTCGGGGTCGAGGGCCGCGGTGATCTCGTCGAGCAGCAGCAGCCGTGGGCGCACCGCCAGGGCCCGCACGATCGCCACCCGTTGCTGCTGGCCGCCGCTCAACCGGTCCGGATACGCCCGCGCCCTGTCGCCAAGACCGAGCCGCTCCAGCAGCGCCACGGCGCGCTCCTCCGCCTCCGCGCGCGTCACCCCGTGCACCCGGCGCGGGGCGAGCGTGATGTTCTCCAGCACCGTCATGTGCGGAAAGAGGTTGTACGCCTGGAAGACCACGCCGATACGGCGCCGTACCGCGTCCTGGTCGACCCCGGGGCCGGTGATCTCCTCGCCGTCCAGCCAGATCGCGCCGTCGTCGATCTCCTCCAGGAGATTGGCGCAGCGCAGCAGCGTCGACTTGCCGGAGCCGGAGGCGCCGATCAGCGCCGTGACCGTGTGCGGAGCGACCTCCAGACCGACGTTCCGCAGGACCACCGAGCCGCCGAAGGTCTTGCGGACGGACTCCATGCGCAGCACGGGGGAGCCGTCCGTGTGCGTGGTGCTCATATCGCCCCTCCTTGGGCCCGCTGCCGGTCCATCCGGGCCGTCACCCAGTCCGTGCAGCGGGTCATCGGTATGGTCAGCGCGACGAAGACCAGTCCCGCGACGATGTACGGCGTGTAGTTGAGGCTGCGGCCCACGATGATGTCCGCGGCCCGCACGGCGTCCACGGCGCCGCCGATGGACACGAGACCCGTGTCCTTCTGGAGTGACACCAGGTCGTTGAGCAGCGGCGGCACCTGGCGGCGCACGGCCTGGGGCAGCACCACATGGCGCAGCGTCTGCCGGTTGGTGAGGCCGAGCGAGCGGGCGGCGGCCCGCTGCGAGGGGTGTACGGACTCGATGCCGGCGCGGAACACCTCGGCGACGTACGCCGAGTACGTCAGGGTCAGTGCCGTGCCGCCCAGCAGCACCGGATCGACCGTCACGCCCTGCAGCCGCAGCGCTGGAACGCCCAGCACCACGATCATCAGATTGATGATCAGTGGCAGCCCGCGGAAGAAGTCGGTGTACGCGGCGGCCAGCACCCGCAGGGGGAAGAACACCGGGCCGCGCAGCGTGCGCGCGACGGCGATCAGCATGCCGAGGACCAGGACGGCGATGCCGCAGACGAGCAGCAGCCGGACGTTCAGCCAGAGCCCTTCGAGGACCTTGGGGAACGCCTCGCGCGCGTACTGTCCATTGAAGAACGTCTCCTTGGTGCGCGGCCAGCCGGGCGCGCTGACGACGATCAGATACAGGACGGCGGCCGTGGCCAGCGTCGAGAGCGCTGCCACGGCCGTGGCGCGCCGGGCCCGGACGCGTTTGTGGCGCTCGCGCTCGAGCCGCCGTCGCGACGGGACGTAGCCGTCGTCGACGGCGTCCGTCCCATCACCCGGCAGCCGGCCGCCGTCGTCCGCGTCCTCCCGGCCGGACCCGCCCTTCGTGACCGTCACTTGAGCACCGGGGCGTCGACGGCATCGGACAGCCACTGTGTCTCGATACCGGCGAGCGTGCCGTCCTTGCGCAGCGCGTCGACGGCCCGTGTCACACACGGGGTGAGCGCGCTGCCCTTGTCGAGCACGAGCCCGAACTGCTCGGGCGTGTCGCCCTGGTCCTCGAACTGGCCGACGATCTCGGCGTCGGTGATCTCTGCGGCCGTGATGTAGAACGCGGTCGGCAGGTCCGCGACGATGGCGTCGACCTGACCGTTCTGCAGAGCGGATTTCGCCTGGTCGTTCTTGGCGTACACGGCGGCCTCCTGCTTCGGCCGTACCACGTCGGTGATGTAGTCGAGGCTGGTGGTGCCCACTTGGGCGCCCAGCTTGAGCCCCGCCAGGTCCGCGATGCGCGTCGCCTTCGCGGCCTTCGTGCCCTTGAGCGCGATGACGGCCTGGCGCACGTCGTAGTAGCCGGAGGAGAAGTCCACGGCCTTCTTGCGCTCGGCACTGATCGACACCTGGTTGATGTCGAAGTCGAAGGTCTTTGCCCCGGGCGCGAAGGCCTTGTTGAAGGGGACGCTCTGCCAGACGACGGCATCCCGGTCGTACCCGAGCTGCCGGGCCACCGCGTACGCGACCGCCGATTCGAAGCCCTTCCCGTTGGCGGGCTCGTCGTCCTTGAACCATGGTGCGTAGGCCGGTTCGTCGGTCGCGACGGTCAGCTTGCCGGCCGTCTTGGTGTCCAACTCGCCCTTGGCACAGGCCGTCCCGGCCGAACCGGACGGCGTGGCGGCCGCCTTCTCCTCGGGCTGCGGAGCGCAGGCGACGGCGGTGGCGAGCAGGGCTATGGCGACGGCGACGGCGCCACGCAGGGCGCGAGGGGCAGGATGCATGGCGGGAGAGTGGCAGTGAATGCCGCGCTTGTCGAGGTCATGATGGTCATGGTCCGCATGCTGGGAACGGGTGTTGCCGCCGTGTGAACAGCACCCATGCCCGCCGGTTTCCGCCCCCCAGCCGATGGCCCGTGCCCGCCTGCCCGCCGCCTGGGCCGCCGGCCGAGGGCGGGATGGGGTGGCCGACGGCCCGTACCGCCCAGGAGCCGTCATCCTGCGCGGGGCTGCTTCCAGTTGACCGCGCATCAGCGCGCTCCGGGAGCGCGCACGCGCACCCGATGTGTGCGAATGGTTCACACGGGGCGCGCGTCGCTACCCCGCGCGGGGCGTACGAGCCGAGTGTGCGCCGGTGCAAGAGCGAAGCTCGCGCGCCCGGCGCTCATGGCAGGCGCATGCGCGGCGCATGCGTGCAGGCCGAGCCCGCCTGGCCGCATCGGCGTTTGCCGTCAGAGGTCGGTCCTGCCCCCGAAGTGCTCTGGAACCTGCTCGCGCAGTGTCCGCTCCACCTCCCGGAAGTCCTGTTCCTGACCGAGGCGAGAGCGCTGAAGCGCGGAGCGCAGACCCTTGATCAGGCTCTCCAGCCGTATCTCGTCGCCCAGTTGGCCGACACGGCGTGCCTCGGCCAGGAGACCGGAGAGGGCCCCCACCGCGGCGTCCCTGTCCTCCTCCCAGAGCCAGGCGAACACATTGCCGAACGGCTCTCCCGGGATGACGACTTCGGCGTCCCGGCCGAAGTGAGCGATTTCTTCGGCCTCGCTACGGATGAAACCGCTGAGCAAGTGCTCGAACGTCCGATGAGGAACCCCTATGCGGTCCATGCATGTCCCTTCGCCGGCGACTGCCAGGGACATCGTGACGGGCTCGGCGACGCCGCGACAGGGGGCGACGCGACGGAGCCGGGCCGAGCCCGGCTGCTCGCCTCTGTCAGGCGAACGCCCGGGGGCCTACCAGCCGCGGGCGAGCCATTCCTGGATGTGAGGGCGTTCCGCCCCGAGGGTGGTGTCGTTGCCGTGGCCCGGGTAGATCCACGTCTCGTCCGGCAGGGTGAAGACCTTCGCTTCGAGCCCGGACATGAGGCTCTGGAAGTCCGCGGGGCGTGTCGTCCGGCCCGGCCCCCCGGGGAAGAGGCAGTCCCCGGTGAAGACGTGCGGGTGGCCGTGCGGGTCGTCGTAGACCAGTGCGATCGACCCCGGGGTGTGCCCCACCAGGTGGCGCGCGGTCAGCTGGACCTGCCCCACCCGGATGACATCGCCGTCGTCGACCGGGACGTCGGTCGGCACCGGGATGCCGTCGGCGTCGGCCCGGCCCGCGAACGTACGCGCACCCGTGGCCGCCACCACTCGGTCGAGCGCCTGCCAGTGGTCACCGTGCTGGTGCGTGGTGACGACGGAGGCGATGCCGTCGTCACCGATCATGCCGAGCAGTGTCTCCGCGTCGTTGGCGGCGTCGATCAGCAACTGCTCGTCCGTGGCCCGGCAACGCAGCAGATAGGCGTTGTTGTCCATCGGCCCGACCGCGATCTTGGTGATCATCAGGTCCTTGAGCTCGTGCACGTCCGCCGGTCCGCCGACCGTCACCGCTCCGCTGTACGTCATGACCGTCAGCCTATAGCGGGGGAGCGGCCCCGGAACCCCGCACGGCTACAGCGGAGGCAGCGTCGGCAACGGGCCGCCCTCGGTCCGCAGGACGGAGCCGTCGCGCCGCCCGGCCAGCCAGCCGAGCAGGTCGGCGGCCGGACCCTCGACGGTGATCGGACCGCCGTCGGCACCGCCGCCCGTGGCCCACTTCCGGCCCTCGTCGTCGGTCAGGCTCGTCGCGGGCACGTCACGGTGGCCGCGGAAGCGCTCCGTGAGGAAGTCGATCTCGCGTGCCACGAACTCCGCCGGAAGGTCCTCCAGCTCGTACCCGATCCCGAGGTCCACGTGGTGCAGCTCGACCTCGACCCAGCGCCGGAACGGCACCCGGGACGCCGAGTCGACGACCCCGTTGCGCAGCTCCACCTGCCGTGCCCAGTCCGCGGGCGCGGCGCCCACGTTCTGGAAGCGGGCCGCGCTGTCGCGCAGGTCGGCGAGCTGGACGTCCAGGGGGCGCGCGGCGTCGCGCTCGATGTCGGCGTCGCGCGCCTCGGCCGAGTCGTACATGGCACGCCCCTCCAGGACGTTCACGAGCGCGTCCGCGTTGCGGGCGAGGTGAGCCAGGATGTGGCCACGGGTCCAGTCGCGCAGCCGTGACGACTCGGTCACGGCCGCGTTGTCCAGTACGGCGGCTGCGATGAGGAGCCGGTCGGACGCGGTACGTACAGACGCCAGGTCGTGGGCGTGATCAATCATGGGGCCGACCTTAGCCCCGCCACTCCTTCGGGTGAAGGTTGTGGGGCTGGACCGCAAATCGAATGTGCGTGCTATATCGTCGGGGGCGGCGTCGGGCATGCTGGATGGCCCGGGATTGTTGTGGAAGCTGGAATGCGACCGGCGTTGTCAGAGGCTCCCCCTAGGCTGAAGAAGCACGGGGGCTCCGACCCCTGTCACTTCTCTGAAGAAAGGTGCGGACCGGCGTGGCCGACCGTCTCATCGTCCGTGGCGCGCGCGAGCACAATCTGAAGAATGTCTCGCTCGACCTGCCGCGCGACTCGCTCATCGTCTTCACGGGCCTGTCGGGGTCGGGTAAGTCCTCGCTGGCCTTCGACACCATCTTCGCCGAGGGACAGCGGCGCTACGTGGAGTCGCTGTCCTCCTACGCCCGGCAGTTCCTCGGGCAGATGGACAAGCCGGACGTCGACTTCATCGAGGGCCTGTCCCCGGCTGTCTCCATCGACCAGAAGTCGACCTCGCGCAACCCCCGCTCCACGGTCGGCACCATCACCGAGGTCTACGACTACCTGCGTCTGCTCTTCGCGCGCATCGGCAAGCCGCACTGCCCCGAGTGCGGCCGCCCCATCTCGCGCCAGTCGCCGCAGGCCATCGTCGACAGGGTCCTGGAACTGCCGGAGGGCAGCCGCTTCCAGGTGCTCTCGCCCCTCGTGCGTGAGCGCAAGGGCGAGTTCGTCGATCTGTTCGCCGATCTTCAGACGAAGGGCTACAGCCGTGCGCGCGTGGACGGGGAGACCGTCCAGCTCTCCGACCCGCCCACGCTGAAGAAGCAGGAGAAGCACACCATCGAGGTGGTCGTCGACCGCCTCACGGTGAAGGACTCCGCCAAGCGCCGCCTCACCGACTCCGTGGAGACCGCCCTCGGTCTGTCCGGCGGCATGATCGTGCTCGACTTCGTCGACCTCCCGGAGGACGACCCCGAGCGCGAACGCATGTACTCGGAGCACCTGTACTGCCCCTACGACGATCTGTCCTTCGAGGAACTGGAGCCCCGCTCCTTCTCCTTCAACTCGCCCTTCGGTGCCTGCCCCGACTGCACCGGCATCGGCACGCGCATGGAGGTCGACCCGGAGCTGATCGTCCCGGACGAGGACAAGTCCCTCGATGAGGGCGCCATCCACCCCTGGTCGCACGGGCACACCAAGGACTATTTCGGCCGTCTCATCGGCGCCCTGGCGGACGCCCTCGGATTCCGCACGGACATCCCCTTCGCCGGCCTTCCGCAGCGGGCCAGGAAGGCCCTGCTGTACGGCCACAAGACGCAGATCGAGGTGCGCTACCGCAACCGGTACGGGCGCGAGCGCGTGTACACGACGCCCTTCGAGGGAGCCGTCCCCTTCGTCAAGCGCCGGCACAGTGAGGCCGAGAGCGACGCCAGCCGCGAGCGCTTCGAGGGCTATATGCGCGAGGTGCCCTGCCCCACCTGCGAGGGCACGCGCCTCAAGCCGATCGTCCTCGCGGTCACGATCATGGAGAGGTCGATCGCCGAGGTCTCCGCGATGTCGATCAGCGACTGCGCGGACTTCCTGGGCGAGCTGAAGCTGAGCGCCCGGGACAAGAAGATCGCCGAGCGGGTGCTGAAGGAGGTCAACGAGCGGCTGCGCTTCCTGGTCGACGTCGGCCTGGACTACCTCTCGCTGAACCGTGCCGCAGGCACGCTCTCCGGCGGCGAGGCCCAGCGCATCCGCCTGGCCACCCAGATCGGCTCCGGGCTGGTCGGCGTCCTGTACGTCCTCGACGAACCGTCGATCGGTCTGCACCAGCGCGACAACCACCGGCTCATCGAGACCCTGGTCCGGCTGCGCGACATGGGCAACACGCTCATCGTCGTCGAGCACGACGAGGACACCATCAAGATCGCCGACTGGGTCGTGGACATCGGCCCCGGCGCGGGCGAGCACGGCGGAAAGGTCGTGCACAGCGGCTCCCTCAAGGAACTGCTCGCCAACGAGGAGTCGCAGACCGGTCAGTACCTGGCGGGCCGGAAGTCCATCCCGCTGCCCGACGTGCGGCGCCCGCAGGACCGGTCCCGCCGGCTCACGGTGCACGGGGCCCGGGAGAACAACCTCCAGGACATCGACGTGTCCTTCCCGCTGGGCGTGTTCACGGCCGTCACCGGCGTGTCAGGCTCCGGCAAGTCGACGCTGGTCAACGACATCCTCTACACGCACCTGGCCCGCGAGCTGAACGGCGCCCGCAGTGTGCCCGGGCGGCACACACGCGTGGACGGTGACGACCTCGTCGACAAGGTCGTGCACGTCGACCAGTCGCCCATCGGCCGCACGCCCCGGTCCAACCCGGCGACGTACACCGGCGTCTTCGACCACGTCCGCAAGCTGTTCGCCGAGACGACCGAGGCGAAGGTCCGCGGCTACCAGCCCGGCCGCTTCTCCTTCAACGTCAAGGGCGGCCGCTGCGAGAACTGCGCCGGCGACGGCACGATCAAGATCGAGATGAACTTCCTCCCGGACGTGTACGTGCCGTGCGAGGTCTGCCACGGCGCCCGGTACAACCGGGAGACCCTGGAGGTCCACTACAAGGGCAAGTCCATCGCCGAGGTCCTGAACATGCCGATCGAGGAGGCCCTCGACTTCTTCGAGGCCGTCCCCGCGATCGCCCGCCACCTCAGGACCCTGCACGACGTCGGCCTCGGCTACGTCCGGCTGGGTCAGTCCGCGACCACCCTGTCCGGCGGCGAGGCCCAGCGCGTCAAGCTCGCCAGCGAACTCCAGCGCCGCTCCACGGGACGCACCGTCTACGTCCTGGACGAGCCGACCACCGGTCTGCACTTCGAGGACATCAGCAAGCTGCTGAAGGTCCTGTCCGGCCTGGTGGAGAAGGGCAACACGGTCATCGTCATCGAGCACAACCTCGATGTGATCAAGACCGCCGACTGGGTCGTCGACATGGGCCCCGAGGGCGGTGCCGGCGGCGGGCTCGTCGTCGCCGAGGGCACACCGGAAGAGGTCGCCGGGGTCCCGGCGAGCCATACCGGCAAGTTCCTGCGCGAGATCCTCGGCGCCGAGCGCATCAGCGACGCGGCGTCGGTGCCGGCCCCGCGCGGAGCCTCCGCCAGGAAGACCGTCGCGGCCAAGTCGACGGCGAAGAAGACGGCCACGGCCAGAACGGCGAAGACCGCCAACAACACGGCGACCAAGAAGGCCGCAGGGGTCACCAAGAAGGCGGCACCCGCGAAGAAGACGACACGGACACGCAAGGCTCAGCCGGGCGTCTGACCTCCGGCGCCTGGCGGCAGTCACATCCTGACACATCATCAAAAAGACGGCGCCCCGCGGGAACTCCCCGCGGGGCGCCGTTCGTTCCATCAATAGCCAGCCCGGTCCTGCGGTCTCACCGCTCCCACGAACCGCAGGCCCGGCCGAACCTTGACAACAACATCAAGGAACCAGCCCCCGAAGGGCCCGGAAGGGCCCTCGAAGTCGCCGCGCCCCTCTCGCCGCTCACCCCTACAACTCGCCCAGTTCGGCGGCGTACGGCGGCTCCGCCCCCGCACGCGAGCACGTGATCGCCGCCGCACGTGCCGCGAACCGCAGCAGCCGTGTCCAGCCGTCCGCGCCCAGGCCCGCGAGCGCCTCGGCGGACAGGGAGTCCTGCGCGGACAGTCCGTGCAGGAGGGCCGCGTTCACCGTGTCACCGGCCCCGATCGTGTCGACGACATCGACCTTCTCACCCGGTACGGAGTACTCCGCGCCGTCCCGGGTGAAGGCGGTGAGCCCGTCACCACCCCGGGTGACCACCACGGCCGAGGGCCCCGCGGCCAGCCACTCGCGCGGGCTGCCGCCCAGCCACTCGGCATCCTCCTCCGAGAGCTTCAGCAGCGTCACGGAGGGCAGCCAGCTCCGGAAGCGGGCCTGGTAGGCGTCCGGGTCCGAGATCAGGACGGTCCGGATGTTCGGGTCGAGCGCGGTGAACAGTCCCTGCCCGGCGGCGGTCCGCATCAGCTCCTCGTAGGCGCTCGCCCCCGGTTCCAGGACGAGTGAGCAGGTGCCGAAGGACAGGGCGCGCGCCCCGGCCGGGAGGGCGGCCGGGGCCGCGAAGAGGCGGTCGGCGGTGCCCTCGACGTAGAAGGAGTAGGCAGCTGAGCCGCTCCCGTCGATGGTGGCGACCGCGAGGGTCGTCGGCTCCGCGCCGCGCTGCACACCCGAGACATCGACGCCCGCCCCGCGCAACCCGTCGAGCAGGGCCTCGCCGAAGGCGTCGTGGGAGGTGCGGGAGCAGAAGGCGGTCGGGGAGCCCAGGCGGCCGAGGGCCACGGCCGTGTTGTAGGGGCCGCCGCCGAGCGCCGGCTTCAGCTCCGCCAGGGCACCCGTGCCCTGCGGTACCAGGTCGATCAGGGCCTCACCGGCGACGACGATCACGAGACGCTTCCTTTCCTGGGCTGTTCGGGTTGGTCCGGTCGCCCGGGTTGTCGTGGGTGTTGAGCGGGCTCCGGCGGCCCGGTCCTGACGAGGGGCTCCGGGCAGCCGCACGATGTGCGGTGTACGAAGGCGCACGGCAGCCGGACCGTCCGCGCGGGCCGGTCCGGTGCGCCCAGGCGGTCCAGCAGTACACGGACGGCCTGCGCGCCGATCTCCCTGCTGGGCTGGGCGATCGCGGTGAGCCGGGGCGAGAAGAGGTCCGCCCATGCGAAGTCGTCGAAGCAGCACAGGGCGATGTCGTCCGGTACTCGCAGACCGCGGTCCCGCAGGGCCCGCAGGGCACCGATGGTCATCGCGTTGTTGGCGGTGACGAGTGCCGTGGGCGGAGCGGCGAGGGACAGCAGGGCCGCCGTCGCCCCCTCGGCACCGGCCGACTCGGAGTTGCCCGGCACCACGAGGCGTTCGTCGTGGGGCAGACCGGCGGCGCTGAGGCCGTCCCGGTAGCCGGTGATCCGTTCGCCGGTGGTGCTGAGCCCGGGCAGCCCGGCGACCAGGCCGATCCGGCGATGCCCCAGTTCGGCGAGATGGGCGACCAGCAGTGCCATGGACTCGGTGCCCTCGGCACAGACCTGGTCGAAGGGTGGCGTGCCGGTGGTGGGCCCGTCGAGGTGGTCGTCGATCAGCCGGTCCAGGAACACGGTGGGTACGGCATGGCGGCCCAGGTAGGCGACGAGGTCGCGCGGATCGGCGGACGGGGCGACGATCATGCCGTCCACCCGTCGCTCGTGGAGCAGTTGGACGACCTTGTGTTCGTGCCGTGGGTCGTCGTGGGGGTCGGCGATCAGCAGGCTGTAGCCGGCTTCCAGGGCACCGGCCTCGACGCCCTGGAGGATCTCGGTGAAGTAGGGGTTGCTGATCGCCGACACCGCGAGCCCGATGGAGCGGGTCCGGGAGGTCACCAGGGAGCGGGCGAGGGTGTTGGGCGTGTAGCCGAGCCGGTCGATCGCGTCCAGCACCGCCTGACGGGTGTGGGGCAGCACGGGACGCGTGTCGTTCAGCACATGGGAGACGGTCGCCACGGAGACTCCGGCGCTCCGTGCGACGTCGGCCATCGTGGGCATCGCGCTTCCTCCCGGCGGGCCGTGGCAGTCCTTCTGGCCGCGAAGGTATCTCATTCGTCGGTGCGCGTAAACGCTTGCGCAAGCGTTTACGCCGACGCAGGCTCATCTCGCCCTCGCCCTCGCCCTCGCCCTCGCCCTCGCCCTCGCCCTCGCCCTCGCCCTCGCCCTCGCCCTCGCCCTCGCTCGGCGACCCGGGACGGATCGCCCGGCGGGGTGCCGGATAGGGTCGGTCCCGCACCACCCCCTGACCAGTGGAGACCCCGATGTCCGCCCGCCGCTCCGCAAGCCGTCGTACCGTCCTTCGAGGAGCCGCCGTGGCTCCGGTCGCCGGGCTCGGTCTCGCCGCCTGCTCGGCAGTGGGCGGGACGACGTCGGACGCGACACCGACGGCTCCGGTCGAACTCGGCGCCGAGAGCGAGGTCGCCCAGGGCGGCGCCCAGCTGTACACGAACCACAATGTCGTGGTCAGCAGGGACGCGCAGGGCACGCTGAAGGCGTACAGCACGATCTGCACGCACGGCGGGTGCCCCATCAACAAACTGGAGGGGACGACGCTGATCTGCCCCTGCCACGGGAGCGAGTTCGACGCCATGACGGGCAAGGTGGTCCAGGCTCCGGCCACCGTGCCGCTTCCCGAGCTGCCGGTGAAGGCGTCCGGCGGCAAGCTCATCGCGGGGCCCGGCGCCTGATCGGCGGGTCTGCCGGGCGGCCGGGCTCAGCTCCAGTCCCAGCCGATCCCGATGATGCCCGGCCGTACCCGCGGCTCGACCAGGTGCACCGAGTGGTGCACCCCGCTGAGCGGAAGTTCCTGCCGGCCGCTGCGCGGCGCCGCCGCGGAGTGCTGGGTGAAACGGTGGCACCGGGCCGGGAGCGCGTCCGCGTCGAACCGCACCTGGAGGGCGTACTGGCCGCCGGGGAAGGTGAAGTCGCGCAGGTACTCGCGCGAGGGTCCGGCCGTGCCGTCCTCGACGCCGTACCGGAACAGGAAGGTGTCGCCGGAGCGCAACCGGGTGCCGAAGAGCAGTTCGGCGACCAGGACACCGGTGTCCTGGTCCCAACGGACGCGTCCCGTGCGGCAGTTCTCCAGGGCATGCACCGTCATCCGGTCGGGCGCGCAGCCCGGGTCGCCGTGGTGGACGGCTACGAAGCGGTCGGCCCCGTCCCGGTGCGCCCGCACGATGTGGTGCGACTCGCGGCCGGCCAGTTCCCGGCGTGCGCCCACCCGTACCCGCTCGTGGTGGCCCAGCGCGTGCAGCCCGCCGTCGAGGCTCCAGCCCAGCTCGGCCTGGAGCCGGTTCAGCACACCGGAGGCCTCCATCCGGGAGCGGTACGAACGGGCCGCGGGGCGCTGGCCGGCCGTGCCCTCGTCGGTCTCGGCGAGCAGCCGGATCAGTGACTCCTCCGGCAGCTTGAGTATCTCCTCCAGCGCGCGTACGGCCCGCAGCGACTCCGGGCGCTGTGGCCGCCGGGCACCCTGCTGCCAGTAACTCAGGCTCGTGACACCGACCTTGACCCCGTGCCGCGACAGGTGGTGCTGGACGCGCTGGAGCGGCAGTCCGCGGGCGGCGATCGCGGCACGCAGCGCGACATGGAAGGGGCCGCCCCGCAGGGCCGTGTCCAGTTCCTTGCTGGCGAGGTCCGCGTGCTGTGTGCCGTGCCGCATGCACAGGGGCCTTTCTGTGAGGGTTCGCTACGGCGGGTCAGACCGTTCGCGCGGGCCTTCGGGGTCACCGCGGTGGCGCCGGGGCGCCCGCGTATCCGTACGCTGATCCGTGCGCCGCCGTTCACGGCCCCGAGTTCCACCGCATTGAAGCGTGTTGACCGACCCCCGACAACACCTCGGGCCCAGCCGCGGTATGCGGTCGGCCGCCGCGGCTGCGGCACACGCTCGGCCCCCTCGATCGCCGACCGCCCCGCACGGCCGGCCACCGTGCCCCGCCCCGCACGGCGTCCCGCCACCTCGCGCCCGGGGTGGCAGGATCGCCGTGTGACGGAGTCCTGGACCCTGGCCGACGGATCTGCGGCGCTCAGGGGCGACGAGGCGGTCGAGTTGCTGCGGCGGCGGATCGCCGTGGGCGGCCTCGAAACGTGGCTGACAAGCCGCGCGGGGCGGTCGCTCGCCGTGGTCAGCAACGCCGAGCGGGCGATGGTGCTGCTGCTCGACGCGGAGGGTGAGCCGGAGGGGCATGCGGTGGACCCTGTGGCGTGGGGGACGAGCGGCGGTTTCGTCCTCGCGAACGGGCAGTGCGACGTGTACCCCGACCGGGACACCGTGCCCCTCGCGGAGGCGTTCCGGACCGTCCGGCGGCTGATCGCCACGGGGGAGCCGCCGACGGGCGCCGGGTGGGCCGTGGACCGCTGAGCCACGGGGTGCGGCGTTGTCCACAGCCCCGCCGGACTGTCCCCGCCCGACAGTAGGGTGTGAGACATGGCCGACCCCTCCAGCTACCGCCCCAAGCCGGGAGAGATTCCGGACTCGCCCGGGGTGTACAGGTTCCGTGACGAGCACCGTCGGGTGATCTACGTCGGAAAGGCGAAGAGCCTGCGCCAGCGGCTGGCGAACTACTTCCAGGACCTGGCGAACCTTCACCCGCGCACCCGGACGATGGTCACCACGGCCGCGTCCGTGGAGTGGACCGTCGTGTCCACGGAGGTCGAGGCGCTGCAGCTGGAGTACTCCTGGATCAAGGAGTACGACCCCCGGTTCAACGTCAAGTACCGCGACGACAAGAGCTATCCCTACCTCGCGGTGACGATGAACGAGGAGTTCCCGCGCGTGCAGGTGATGCGGGGTCACAAGAAGAAGGGCGTGCGCTACTTCGGGCCGTACGGGCACGCCTGGGCCATCCGTGACACGGTCGACCTGCTGCTGCGGGTCTTCCCGGTGCGCACCTGCTCGGCCGGTGTCTTCAAGAACGCCGCCCGCACCGGCCGCCCCTGTCTGCTCGGCTACATCGGCAAGTGCTCGGCGCCCTGCGTCGGCCGGATCTCCGCCGAGGACCACCGCGAACTGGCCGAGGAGTTCTGCGACTTCATGGCCGGCCGCACGGGCACGTATCTGCGCCGCCTGGAGCGGCAGATGACGGAGGCGGCCGAGGAGATGGAGTACGAGCGGGCCGCCCGCCTGCGCGACGACATAGGGGCCCTGAAGAAGGCCATGGAGAAGAACGCGGTCGTGCTCGCCGACGCGACCGACGCCGATCTGATCGCCGTCGCCGAGGACGAGCTGGAGGCGGCCCTCCAGATCTTCCACGTCCGCGGCGGGCGGGTGCGCGGCCAGCGGGGCTGGGTGACCGACAAGGTGGAGGAGGTCACCACGGCCGCCCTCGTCGAGCACGCCCTCCAGCAGCTCTACGGCGAGGAGAGGGGGGACGCCGTGCCCAAGGAGGTTCTGGTCCCCGCCCTGCCGGAGCCGGTCGAACCCGTGCAGGAGTGGCTCACCGGGCGCCGCGGGTCCCATGTCTCCCTGCGCATCCCGCAGCGCGGCGACAAGAAGGCCCTCATGGAGACCGTGCAGCGCAACGCCCAGCAGGCGCTCGCCCTGCACAAGACCAAGCGCGCCTCCGACCTGACCACGCGCTCGCGGGCCCTGGAGGAGATCGCCGACGCCCTCGACCTGGACAGCGCCCCGCTCCGGATCGAGTGCTACGACATCTCGCACCTCCAGGGTGATGACGTGGTGGCCTCCATGGTCGTCTTCGAGGACGGGCTCCAGCGCAAGAGCGAGTACCGCCGCTTCCAGATCAAGGGCTTCGAGGGCCAGGACGACGTCCGCTCCATGCACGAGGTGATCACCCGCCGCTTCAGGCGCTATCTCGCCGACAAGGAGAAGACGGGCGAGTGGGTGGACGAGGACGGGGAGAACGGCCTCAAGGACGAGGACGGCCGTCCCAAGAAGTTCGCCTATCCGCCGCAGCTCGTCGTCGTCGACGGTGGCCAGCCGCAGGTCGCGGCCGCCAGACGGGCCCTGGACGAGCTGGGCATCGACGACATCGCCGTCTGCGGTCTCGCCAAGCGGCTGGAGGAGGTCTGGCTGCCGCAGGACGACGACCCCGTGATCCTGCCCCGGACCAGCGAGGGCCTCTATCTGCTCCAGCGCGTCCGTGACGAGGCGCACCGCTTCGCCATCACCTACCAGCGCGCCAAGCGCGCCAAGCGGTTCCGGGCGAGCCCCCTGGACGAGGTGCCCGGCCTCGGCGATACCCGCAAACAGGCGTTGATCAAGCATTTCGGCTCGGTGAAGAAGCTGCGGTCCGCGACAATCGACCAGATCCAGGAGGTGCCCGGCATCGGCCGCAAGACGGCCGAGACCATTGCCGCGGCCTTCGCCCGGGCGGCCCCGGCCGCACCCGCCGTGAACACGGCGACCGGAGAGATCATTGATGACGAGGAACCCGATACGACGGCGGGCTCCTCGGGGGAGCCCGTGACCGCGGGCGCCCCGGACGAACGACGGGGGCAGGAGAGATGACCGAGCACGACGCACAGCACACAGCGCAACGAGATCAGACGCACAAGGAAGCGAGCGAGGATCAGCCTCAGCACGCGGTCCAGGAAAGCGGAGACGCAGTGAGTACGGACGTCACGACGGCCGGGGTCCCCGAGGCGGCCATCCCCGAGCTGGTGATCATCTCCGGCATGTCCGGAGCGGGCCGCTCGACGGCGGCGAAGTGCCTGGAGGACCTGGGCTGGTTCGTCGTCGACAACCTGCCGCCCGCGCTGATCCCCACCATGGTGGAGCTCGGCGCCCGCTCCCAGGGCAATGTGGCCCGGATCGCGGTCGTCGTCGACGTACGCGGCCGGCGCTTCTTCGACAATCTGCGCGAGTCCCTCGCCGACCTCGACACCCGGGGGGTCACCCGGCGGATCGTGTTCCTGGAGTCCTCCGACGAGGCCCTGGTGCGCCGCTTCGAGTCGGTGCGCCGCCCGCACCCCCTCCAGGGCGACGGCCGGATCGTCGACGGCATCGCCGCCGAGCGCGAACTGCTGCGCGAGCTGCGCGGCGACGCCGACCTGGTGATCGACACCTCCAGCCTCAACGTGCACGAGCTGCGCGCCAAGATGGACGCCCAGTTCGCCGGAGAGGAGGAGCCCGAGCTGCGGGCCACCGTGATGTCCTTCGGCTTCAAGTACGGCCTCCCGGTCGACGCCGATCTGGTCGCGGACATGCGCTTCCTGCCCAATCCGCACTGGGTCCCGGAGCTGCGGCCGTACACCGGTGTCCACGAGGAGGTCGCCGCGTACGTCTTCAACCAGCCCGGCGCCAAGGAGTTCCTCGACCGGTACGCCGAACTGCTGCGCCTCATCGCGGCCGGCTACCGCCGTGAGGGCAAGCGCTACGTGACCATCGCCATCGGCTGTACCGGTGGCAAGCACCGCTCGGTGGCCATGTCGGAGAAGCTCGCGGCGCGGCTCGCGGCCGAGGGCGTGGAGACGGTGGTCGTGCACCGGGACATGGGACGGGAATGACGCCACGTACTCCGCGGCTGAGCAGGCTGCGCCTGGCGGTCCCCGAGGCACGCGCGGGCCGCCCCGCCGAGGCCCGTGGCGCCCGGCCGCGCCGCCGGGGCGCCCAGCCCAAGGTCGTCGCCCTCGGCGGCGGCATGGGCCTGTCCGCCTCGCTCGCCGCGCTGCGCCGGATCACCGGCGACCTCACCGCCGTCGTGACCGTGGCCGACGACGGAGGCTCCAGCGGGCGGCTGCGCGACGAGCTGGGTGTGCTGCCGCCCGGCGACCTGCGCAAGGCGCTGGCCGCGCTGTGCGGCGACGACGACTGGGGGCAGACCTGGGCCCGGGTCATCCAGCACCGCTTCCAGTCCCAGGGCGACCTGCACGACCACGCGGTCGGCAATCTGCTGATCGTCGCCCTGTGGGAGCAGCTAGGCGACCATGTGCAGGCCCTGGACCTGGTCGGCAAGCTGCTCGGGGCGCACGGCCGGGTGCTGCCCATGTCGGCCGTGCCGCTGGAGCTCCAGGCCCTGGTCAAGGGCCATGACCCGGCCCGGCCGGAGCAGGTCGACACGGTCCGCGGGCAGGCGACGGTGGCGCTCACGCCCGGCGAGGTGCAGTCGGTGCATGTCGTGCCGCACGACCCGCCCGCCGTGCCGGAGGCGGTCGCGGCGGTCCTGGACGCGGACTGGGTGGTGCTCGGCCCCGGTTCCTGGTTCTCCTCTGTCATCCCGCATCTGCTCGTGCCCGAACTGCTGGACGCCCTCACCGACACCAAGGCCCGCCGCGTCCTGTCCCTGAACCTCGCTCCGCAGCCGGGAGAAACCGAAGGCTTCTCTCCGCAGCGTCATTTGGAGGTTTTGGGGCGACACGCCCCTAAACTCGCCCTGGACGTGGTGCTGGCCGACGAGGCCGCCGTGCCCGACCGGGATTCGCTCACCGAAGCCGCCAAGCGGCTCGGGGCAGCGGTCGAGCTGGCGCCGGTGGCCCGGACAGACGGCTCTCCCCGGCACGACCCGGAGCTGTTGGCCGCCGCGTACGACCGTATTTTTCGGATGCATGGAAGGATCGGCCCATGGCGATGACGGCAGCGGTGAAGGACGAGATCTCCCGGCTTCCCGTCACCCGGACCTGCTGCAGAAAGGCGGAGGTATCCGCCATTTTGCGGTTCGCCGGCGGCCTTCACCTGGTGAGTGGACGCATCGTGATCGAGGCGGAGCTGGACACGGCGATGGCGGCCCGGCGGCTCAAGCGGGACATTCTGGAGATCTTCGGCCACGGTTCGGAGTTGATCGTGATGGCGCCCGGCGGGCTGCGCCGGGGTTCGCGTTACGTCGTGCGGGTGGTTGCGGGCGGTGACCAGCTGGCCCGGCAGACGGGGCTCGTCGACGGGCGCGGGCGCCCGATCCGGGGCCTGCCCCCGCAGGTGGTCTCGGGGGCCACCTGTGACGCCGAGGCGGCCTGGCGCGGGGCGTTCCTGGCGCACGGCTCGCTGACCGAGCCGGGACGTTCCTCCTCCCTGGAGGTGACCTGCCCCGGTCCGGAGGCCGCGCTCGCCCTGGTCGGGGCCGCCCGCCGGCTGTCGATCGCGGCGAAGGCCCGCGAGGTGCGCGGCGTGGACCGCGTGGTGGTGCGCGACGGCGATGCGATCGGTGCCCTGCTCACCCGGCTCGGCGCGCACGAGTCCGTGCTGGCCTGGGAGGAGCGGCGGATGCGCCGCGAGGTCCGGGCCACGGCCAACCGGCTCGCCAACTTCGACGACGCGAATCTGCGCCGTTCCGCGCGCGCGGCCGTCGCGGCGGGCGCCCGCGTCCAGCGGGCGCTGGAGATCCTCGGTGACGAGGTTCCCGAGCACCTTGCCGCCGCCGGCCGGCTGCGCATGGAGCACAAGCAGGCGTCCCTGGAGGAGCTGGGCGCGCTCGCCGACCCGCCGCTGACCAAGGACGCGGTCGCCGGCCGGATCCGCCGTCTGCTCGCCATGGCCGACAAGCGCGCCGGCGACCTGGGCATCCCGGGCACGGAGGCCAACCTCACCGAGGAGATGGCCGACAACCTGGTGGGGTGACGGCCCCGCTCCGCCGCCACCGGCGCCGCCCCCGCGCGGGCCGGTCGTGGGGCGGCGGAACGGCCGACGCCGCGGCGGACGGGCCGGCCTGACGGGTGTTCGCGTCGAGAGGTCCGCCGACGGTCACGTCAACTCGTCGCCGCCGAAGACACTTTGGGATGACTGCCCCGGCGGCCCCAGCGCGGCGCATCCCTCGAAACGGTGAAACCGGCGGTCCGGTGCCGTCGGGCGTCGGCGGACGGGCTCCGGCCCGTGGCGCGGTGGCGGCGGGCCGGGTGGTCCGTACCTCTACTGGCGGGTACGGGCCACCGTGTCGTGTATGGGGCATCTCGATGTCACCGACGGAGCATCGGGGAGGTAGGGTCGGGGGTGGTCGGGGACATCCCATACAGCTCGCCGGCAAACGAAAGCTGGCGTACCAACGAGGAGATCGGTTCGTGACGATCCGCGTAGGCATCAACGGCTTTGGCCGCATCGGTCGTAACTACTTCCGCGCGCTGCTGGAGCAGGGTGCAGACATCGAGATCGTGGCTGTCAACGACCTGGGTGACACCGCGACCACCGCTCACCTGCTGAAGTACGACACCATCCTGGGCCGCCTCAAGCAGGAGGTCTCCCACACCGCCGACACCATCACTGTCGACGGCCACACCATCAAGGTGCTCTCCGAGCGCGACCCCGCCAACATCACGTGGGGCGAGCTGGGCGTCGACATCGTCATCGAGTCGACCGGCATCTTCACCAAGCGCGAGGACGCCGCCAAGCACCTCGCCGGTGGCGCCAAGAAGGTCATCATCTCGGCTCCGGCCAAGGATGAGGACATCACCATCGTGATGGGCGTCAACCAGGACAAGTACGACGCGGCCAACCACCACGTCATCTCCAACGCCTCCTGCACCACCAACTGTGTGGCGCCGATGGCGAAGGTCCTGGACGAGAACTTCGGCATCGTCAAGGGCCTGATGACGACGGTGCACGCGTACACGAACGACCAGCGCATCCTGGACTTCCCGCACAAGGACCTGCGCCGCGCCCGGGCCGCCGCGGAGAACATCATCCCGACCACCACCGGCGCCGCCAAGGCCACCGCCCTGGTGCTGCCGCAGCTCAAGGGCAAGCTGGACGGCATCGCCATGCGCGTCCCGGTCCCGACCGGCTCCGTCACCGACCTGGTCGTCGAGCTGGGCCGCGAGGTCACCAAGGAAGAGGTCAACGCCGCCTTCCAGAAGGCCGCCGAGGGCGAGCTGAAGGGCCTCCTCGACTACACCGAGGACCCGATCGTGTCCTCCGACATCGTCAACGCCCCGGCGTCCTGCACCTTCGACTCCTCCCTGACCATGGTCCAGGAGGGCAAGAACGTGAAGATCATCGGCTGGTACGACAACGAGTGGGGCTACTCCAACCGCCTCGTCGACCTGACCGTCTTCGTCGGCGGCCAGCTCTGATCGCCACACCAGGCGCCACTTCGATGTGAGTGCAGGGCTCGGGCAGCGCACGGCGCGCAGTCCGAGCCCTTACGCGCGTGTTCAGCCCTCGTACGATCACGAGCCCCTCTCCGGGAGTCCCATCCATGAAGACGATCGACGAACTCCTCGCCGAAGGCGTCGACGGCAAGCGGGTCTTCGTCCGCGCCGACCTCAACGTCCCGCTCGCCGACGGCGTCATCACCGACGACGGCCGCATCCGCGCCGTCCTGCCCACCATCAAGGCCCTCGCCGAGGCGGGCGCCAAGGTGGTCGTCGCCTCCCACCTGGGCCGCCCCAAGGGCGCCCCGGACCCCGCCTTCTCGCTGCTGCCCGCCGCCGAACGGCTCGGTGAACTCCTCGGCGCGCCGGTCGCGTTCGCCCAGGACACCGTCGGCCCCGCCGCCCACGGCGCCGTCGACGGCCTGCAGCCCGGCCAGGTCGCGGTCATCGAGAACCTGCGCTTCAACCCCGGCGAGACGTCCAAGGACGACACCGAGCGCGGTGAGTTCGCCGACCGGCTGGCCGCCCTCGCGGACGTCTACGTCGGGGACGGCTTCGGCGCGGTGCACCGCAAGCACGCCTCCGTCTTCGACCTCCCGGCCCGGCTGCCGCACTACGCCGGCTACCTCATCGCCACCGAGGTCGGCGTGCTGAAGCAGCTCACCGAGAACGTCAAGCGCCCCTATGCCGTCGCGCTCGGCGGCGCCAAGGTCTCCGACAAGCTCGCCGTTATCGACGAGCTGCTCGGCAAGGCCGACCGTCTCCTCATCGGCGGCGGCATGGCCTACACCTTCCTCAAGGCCAAGGGGTACGAGATCGGCGTCTCCCTCGTCCAGGAGGACCAGATCCCGGCGGTCACCGAATACCTGGAGCGCGCCGAGAAGCAGGGCGTCGAGCTGCTGCTCCCGGTCGACGTCGTGGTCGCCCCCGCCTTCCCGGACCTGAAGGCCAAGGCGGCGACCGAGCACTCCGTGGTCGACGCGGACAAGATCCCCGCCGACCAGATGGGCCTGGACATCGGCCCGAGGACCGGAGAGCTGTACGCCGCCGCGCTCGCCGACGCCGCGACCGTCTTCTGGAACGGTCCCATGGGCGTCTTCGAGCACCCCGACTACGCCGAGGGCACCAAAGTGGTCGCCCAGGCCCTCGTCGACACGGACGGTTTCACCGTCGTCGGCGGCGGAGACTCCGCCGCGGCCGTGCGCACGCTCGGCTTCGACGAGACCGCATTCGGCCACATCTCGACCGGTGGCGGCGCCTCCCTCGAATACCTAGAGGGCAAGACGCTCCCCGGCCTCGCCGCACTGGAGGACTGACCAGCATGAGCACGCGCACGCCGCTGATGGCGGGCAACTGGAAGATGAACCTCAATCACCTGGAGGCCATCGCACACGTCCAGAAGCTCGCCTTCGCCCTGGCCGACAAGGACTACGAGGCCGTCGAGGTCGCCGTCCTGCCGCCCTTCACCGACCTGCGCTCCGTGCAGACCCTGGTCGACGGCGACAAACTCAAGATCAAGTACGGCGCCCAGGACATCTCGGCGCACGACTCCGGCGCCTACACCGGCGAGATCTCCGGGTCGATGCTGGCCAAGCTGAAGTGCACGTACGTGGCCATCGGCCACTCCGAGCGCCGCCAGTACCACCGGGAGACCGACGAGCAGGTCAACGCCAAGGCCAAGGCCGCCTTCAAGCACGGCCTGACCCCGATCCTGTGCGTCGGCGAGGAACTGGACGTCCGCGAGGCGGGCGACCACGTCTCGCACACCCTCGCCCAGATCGAGGGCGGTCTGAAGGACCTCACGGCCGAGCAGGTCGAGACCATCGTGATCGCCTACGAGCCCGTGTGGGCCATCGGCACCGGCAAGGTCTGCGGCGCCGGGGACGCCCAGGAGGTCTGCGCGGCCGTCCGCGGCAAGATCGCCGAGCTGTACACGCAGGACGTGGCCGACAAGGTGCGCATCCAGTACGGCGGCTCCGTGAAGTCGGGCAACGTCGCCGAGATCATGGCCCAGCCCGACGTCGACGGTGCCCTGGTCGGCGGCGCCTCGCTGGACGCCGACGAGTTCGTCAAGATCGTCCGCTTCCGCGACCAGTGAGCCGCAGGGGCGCGGCCCCGGTGGGGCCCGCCCCGGACACGGCCCGGCGAAGCCGTGAGTAGGCGGTAGCTGAGATCCGTCGTACCCTTGCGGGGGCTGGCAGGTGCCTGCCGGCCCCCGTCGTCCATCCGAATCCGAGGAAGTTGGTCCAGCCGTGGTTTTGGGGTTCTCGATCGCCCTGATCGTCTTCAGCCTGCTGCTGATGCTGCTGGTGCTGATGCACAAGGGGAAGGGCGGCGGCCTCTCCGACATGTTCGGTGGCGGCATGCAGTCGTCCGTCGGCGGCTCCTCGGTCGCCGAGCGCAACCTCGACCGGATCACCGTGGTGGTCGGTCTGCTGTGGTTCGCGTGCATCATCGTGCTCGGCCTGATCATGAAGACGAACAGCTGAGTGACGCATACGTTGCGAATGTAAGGCCCCATGTTCGGTACGCGCCCTTGCACGCGGCCTATCATGGGGCTTGCGTCTGGTTGAGGGGGACGGTAACTCCAATCACTGGACGCGCGTTGGGCCTTACGTAGACTGAGGCGCTCGCAGCGAAGCGGAACGCCGACTCGCTTCGCCGCACCATCACGCAGGGAGTTACGACCGTGGCAAGTGGCAACGCGATCCGAGGAAGCCGGGTCGGGGCGGGGCCGATGGGCGAGGCCGAGCGGGGCGAGTCCGCCCCGCGTCTGCGCATCTCCTTCTGGTGCTCCAACGGGCACGAGACGCAGCCCAGCTTCGCCAGCGACGCACAGGTTCCCGAGACCTGGGACTGCCCGCGCTGCGGCTTCCCGGCCGGACAGGATCAGGACAACCCGCCGGACCCGCCGCGCACCGAGCCGTACAAGACGCACCTCGCGTATGTGCGGGAGCGGCGCAGCGACGCGGACGGCGAGGCGATCCTCGCCGAGGCGCTCGCCAAACTGCGCGGCGAGATCTAGCAGTTGACAACCGGCCGGGTGCCCGCGGGCGCCTGGCCGAAGTCGTTCCGCGGGTCCGCCCACACCGTCCGCGGACCGATTGTCAGTGGTGCCCTTTACGGTTTGTGCATCGGCGAATCGTGAGGGGGGACACATGGCGACGGTCACGGCGGTGAGCAGGAGCGCGCCCGAGTGGCGCGGGGGATTCGGACGACTGTGGACGGCCGCCGTCGTCTCCCGCTTCGGGGACGCGCTGCGCGCCGCCGCGCTGCCCCTGTTAGCGGCGCGGCTCACCGACGACGCCTTCGCCATCGCCGCCGTGACCGCCTGCGGTTACGCTCCGTGGTTGCTGTTCGGCCTGCTAGGCGGCGCCGTCGCGGACCGGGTGGACCAGCGGCGGGCGATGTGGACGGTGGACGCGGCACGGGGCCTGCTCGTCGCCGGTTTCGCGCTCGCCGTCGGCCTGGGGCACGCGTCGATCCCGCTGCTGCTCGTGCTGGCCTTCGCGCTGACCACGCTCCAGACGGTCTTCGACAATGCCTCCACCGCCCTGCTTCCGTCCCTGGTGGACCGCGAGACCCTGGGCGGCGCGAACGCCCGGCTGATGACCGGCCAGCAGGTGGCGGGCGGGCTGCTGGCGGGACCGTGCGTGCCGCTGCTGCTGGTCGGCGGCGCGTTCCTGCCGTTCGCGGCCGACGCGGGCACCTATCTGCTGGCCGCCGCGCTCGTCGCCTCCCTGCCGGCCCGGCCGCCCGGGCGGCAGCCACGCCCGGCGGGCAGCACCCTGCGTGCCGAGATCGGCGAGGGACTGCGCTTCCTGTGGCGCGACCGGCCACTGCGCGCGGTCTGCGCCGCCACCCTGCTGTGCAACATCGGCATGGGCGCCCTGATCGCCACGCTGGTGCTGCACGTCACACGCTGGCTGCACGCCGGGACCGCGGGATACGCCGCCGGACTCACGGCCTACTCGGCGGGCAGCATCGCCGGCGGCCTGGTCGCCCAGCGGATCGCCCGCCGTGCCGGACGGGTGCGGGCCCTGCTGTTCGTCGGCGCCGTGCAGACGGCGGCGCTGCTGCTCATCGGCTGTGCCCGGTATCTGCCCGCGCTCCTGGCCGGCATGCTGCTGCTCGGCGCGATGAGCATGGTGTGGAACGTCAACCAGGTCACGTTGATGCAGCGGCGCAGCCCCGGCCCGATGGCGGGCCGTGTCGCCTCCGCCTTCCGTACGGCGTCGGCCTCCGGCGCCCCGCTCGGCGCTCTCCTCGGCGGCGCCGTGGCCGGGGCGTACGGGCCCAACGGACCGGCCCTGCTGGCGGCCGGGACGTTCGCTCTGGCGGTCTTCTCGTTGATACCGGCGGGCAAGCCGGACGTATCTGTTGTTGCGCCGCACGACGGCGCGACGAGACGTCACCTCACGCCCTGATCAACTAGGTTGGGACCGGCAGCGGGGCGGGGTACGCAGCAGCACGTGGCAGGACAGGTGCAGGAAAGAAGGCTGAAGTCCGAAATGAACGCAGACGGCCGTACCAGGCTCGACCAGACGCCCGAGTGGAGCGCGCTGGCGGAGCACCGTGAGCAGCTCGCCGACACCCATCTGCGGGACCTGTTCACCGCCGACCCGGGGCGCGGGACCGGCTACACGCTCCGCGTCGGCGACCTGTATCTCGACTACTCGAAGCATCTCGTCACCGACGAGACGCTGCGGCTGCTGCGCGAGCTGGCTGCCGCGACCGATGTGTTCGGGTTGCGGGATGCGATGTTCCGTGGGGAGAGGATCAATGTCACTGAGGGGCGGGCGGTGCTGCATTCGGCGTTGCGTGCGCCGCGTGACGCGGTGGTCGAGGTGGACGGGGAGAATGTGGTCCCCGCTGTGCACGCGGTGCTCGACAGGATGGCGGGTTTCGCCGAGGGGGTGCGTTCCG
>NZ_PENI01000030.1 GCF_003688995.1 Streptomyces shenzhenensis
TGAAGCGCTCTGACGCAGGACCGCCGCACGCTGTCGTGTTCGACACCAAGCCGATCGCGTTCGCCGTCCGCGACGTCGTCGCGGGCGTCGACCTGGACGCGATCACGCAGCCGGGCCAGGGAATGGCGCTGTGGCTGCACGCCCCCGACGCGCAGGACATCCACGACGCCCTCGCCGCCGCCGGCACGACGATCGTCTCAGCACCCATCGACGGGCCGTTCGGCCGCACCTTCACATTCGCGGACCCCGACGGCTACCACGTGACCCTCCACGACCGCCACTGAGCCGACCGGCCCGGTCCCCGGCACGGCAGACCGGCCGCCAGGGACACGGCAGAGCCGCTCAAGCAGTGTGAAGCGGCTTCAGCGTTCACGGCGGGTCTCGGGCGTGATGGCGGTCACCGGCGGCAATGCCGGCCCGGCCGCCCAAGCACGGCAGACTGACGCCCAGGCCCCGCAGCGAGGCCGTCACGCGGGTTTTCCCTTCTTGACCTGCGGATTTATCCTCCTGGCAAGTCGCGTCGCGGACCCAGCGGAGCTGGTTTTCCATCTTCCCGTGTCCGTGGACCCGGGCCGCCAGTGTCGCGGGATCGGCGCGTCGGTCGCCGGCAATGAGGTACACGGCCTCGACGGTCCTCTTGCCTTGCTCCGTGACCGTGCGGCGGACCTGCGCGACGTGGGCGGCGCCGGCACGGCCCTGATCGCGCGGCAGGCCCGGCGGCCGTGTCCCATGCTCACGGCCGAGGCCGCGGGGATCGCGGTCCGGGTCGCCCTGGTGTCAAGCCAGGCATCAATGACCTGGTCGAGTCCCCCCCGCCGATCAAGGCGAACGCGCGCCGGAACATGGACTCCTCCGCCGGCCCGCGGGCCGCTCCGTTTTCCACTCGCCTGCCGAGCTGCTGGACGCCCCCGCCGGGGAGATCGTCGGCGCCGCGCTGAGTTACCGCGCGATCGCGTTGTAGCCGTACTTCGGGCACCCCACAGATTGACGGAACTGCCGGTGAGGTCGATACGCCCCCGGAAAAGTGGTGGGGTCACGATGTGGACCGTGCTCGGTGAGAAGGGTCCGGTGTCGCCGCTGCTCGCCATGCCAGGAAACACCGCCGATACAATTCCCGTTCCCGCCCGTGACTCGGCGATTCACGCAACTGTGGTGAGCGTGATCCTGGGGCTGGTGCCAGGTGGCTGTCCCCGGCCGGCTACGGGCCCCGGCTGGTTCCTGGCCGTACCGTCAAGTATGCCTGTCTATTTACTCAAGTGACCGTTCTGCGGGTATTCGCGATCTCGCGTCTACATGAAGACAAGTCAAGTATTGACATGCTCTCGGGGTCTGACTGATGATCACGGGTGTGTCACGGAAAACCCCAAGGAACTTCACATGAACGGCGCATCACTGTGACCAGGTAAGTCCATCGTATTCTCCGGCACGTCTCACCCGTCGATCGACATTCTCCCGATTACGGCACTCCGCACGGTGCCGTGATTCGCTGCGCCTTCGGTCCGCCCCCGGTCCCACCCCCCATAGGAAGGCCAGGCCTTGCCGGTGCAGAACACACCCCACCCCGTTCCCGCAGCTGGGCCCGTTCGCGTCCGCCCAGCCTCCTTCGCCCAGCAGCGACTGTGGTTCCTGGCTCAACTCCCGGGCGCGAACGCCGCGTACAACGAGACCCTCGCCTTCACGCTCACCGGACCGCTCGACCGAGACGCCCTGGTGAGGGCCTTCGATATCCTGACCGACCGTCATGAGACTCTGCGGACAAGGTTAGTGGCCGAGGCGGGCGGTGTGAGCCAGCACATCGACCCGCCGGGAGCCGGGTTCGCTCTCACTTTCGAGGATCTCAGCGCAGACGCCGACGCCGACGAGCGCGTGGCCGAGCGCCAACGGGCCGAGGCGGAGCGGTCGTTCGACCTGGCGGCCGGGCCGCTCGGGCGCGGCCGGCTGATCGCGCTGGACGCCGAACGCCATGTGCTGCTGCTGACGTTCCATCACAGCATCTACGACGGCGCGTCGATGAACGTGATGATGAAGGAGGTCTCCCTCCTGTACACGGCGTCGGTGGCGGACGGCACGGCGGATCTGCCGGAACTCGGCGTGCAGTACGCGGACCACGCGCAGGTGCAGCGCGAGGCCGTGCTCGGCGGGGCCCTCGCCGCTCAAGAGGACCACTGGAAACGCGTGCTGGGTGAGGTACCGCCCGTGCTGGAGCTGCCCACTCGGGGCCCGCGTCCGGCGGAGCAGCGATACGAGGGCGGACGCGTCGAGTTCGCTCTGGACACGGACGTCACGGCCGCCCTCCGCGACCTCGCCAGGTCCCAGGGAGCCACCCTGTTCGTCGCCGTGCTGACCGGCTGGGCCGCCCTGCTGTCCCGGCTGTCGGGGCAGGACGACATCGTTGTCGGAAGCCCGTTCGCCGGCCGGCGCGGACCAGGTGCCGCCGGTCTCATCGGCTTCCTCGTCAACTCCCTTCCGCTGCGCATCGATCTGTCCGGTTCCCCCACCGCGGCCGAGGCACTGGCCCGTACCCGTGCGGTCGTCCGTGACGCCCTCGACCACCAGGATCTGCCCTTCGAACGCATCGTCGAGCTGGTGAACCCGCCGCGCAGCGCCTCCCGTACCCCGCTGTTCCAGACCATGCTGGCCTGGGTTCCGGACCGGCACGACCTGCTGCGGCTGCCCGGGGTGGCGGCCGAGCCGCTCCCGATCGCGCACGCCCCGGCCAAGTTCGACCTCGCCCTGTCGGCGACCGAGTCCGGGGGACGGATCACCGGACACCTCGACCACGCGACCGCCCTCTTCGACGCCACCACCGCCGAGCGCTGGGCCGGACACCTGCGCCATCTGCTCACCGACATGGCCCGGCACCCGGACCGCGACATCCACACTCTGGAACTGATGGAGGAGCGGGAGCGCCAGGCACTGATCGGGGAGGGGGACGCCACACAGGACCCCGGTGCGGCCGGACCGGCCGATCCGACGGCGACCGCCCTGCGCACGGCGACGGGAATCACGGAGCTCTTCGAGGCCCGAGCCCGTGAGCATCCCACGCGTACGGCCGTCGTCGACGACGAGCACGCGATGGACTACGCGGCCCTCGACCGACGCGCCAACCGGCTTGCGCACGCCCTCGCCGCCCGCTCCGTTCGGCCCGGTGATGTGGTGGGACTGCACGCGCGACGCACCTGTGACCTGGTCGTCGGCATCCTGGGCATCCTCAAGGCGGGGGCCGGCTACCTCCCGCTGGATCCCGGACAGCCCCTCGAACGCCTCGCCGCCATGGTCGAGGACGCCGGCTGCCCCGTCGTCCTGAGCGACCACGCCACCGGTGACCGCCCCGCAGAGTGGCTGGAGCTGAGCACCGTGGCGGCCGAGGGAGCGACGGGGGACCGTCCACCGGCCGGCGTCGACCGTGCCCCGGACCGGATCGCCTACGTGATCTTCACATCCGGGTCCACGGGACGGCCCAAGGGCGTCGCCGTCGAGCACCGCAGCGTCCTCAACCTCTTCGCGGTCTGGCACGACCGGATGGGCACCGCCCCCGGCGAGGTCGGCTCGGCCTGGTCGAGCATCGCCTTCGACGCCTCGATCCACGAACTGCTGCTGCCCCTGACCATCGGAGGGGAACTGCACATCGTCCCCGAGAAACTGCGCGCGGACCCGGACGCCGTGCTGGACTGGATGCGCGAACACCGGGTGACACAGGCGTTCCTGCCACCCGCCTACGTCCGGTGGATCGACGAGGATCCCGCCGCACGCCTGCGCGGACTGCACCTGCGCAAGCTGCTGACCGGTGTCGAGTCGCTGACCGAGGCCGCACTGCACCGCATGACCGAGCAACTGCCGGGCCTGCGCGTCTGCTTCGGATACGGCCCCACCGAGGCGACGCTGTACAGCACCGCCCACTACCGGCCCCGCCCGCTGGAACGCCCCTGCCCCATCGGCCGGCCGCTGCCCGGCACCCGCTGCTATGTGCTCGACGCCCATATGCAGCCGGTCCCGCCCGGCGTCGTGGGCGAGGTCTATCTCGGCGGCGCGTCCCTGGCCCGCGGCTATCTGAACCGCCCCGACCTCACCGAGGAACGCTTCCTGCCCGACCCGTTCGTCCCCGGCGCCCGCGTCTACCGCACCGGAGACCTCGCCCGCTGGGGCGACGACGGCCAGGTCCACTACGCGGGACGCGCCGACGACCAGGTCAAGCTCCGCGGCTTCCGGATCGAACCCGCCGAGATCGAGGCGGCGTTGATGCGTCTGCCGGGCGTCAGGGAAGCCGTCGTCCTCGCCGACCGCGACGCGGCAGGCCAGCCCCGGCTGGTCGCCGGCGTCGGCCGGGGGAGCGCGCCGCTCAGCGGCGACTGGCGTACCGCACTCGCCCACAGCCTGCCCGACTACATGATCCCCGCCGTGCTCGTGGACCTGGCGGGCCTCCCACTGAACCGCAGCGGCAAACTCGACCGCCCCGCACTGCTGCGGCTCGCCCACGAGCAGACGTCCGACCAGGTCAACACCGCCAGCCCACGCGACCACATCGAACACGCCCTGTACCGAATATGGCAGCGCATCCTGCTCCACCCCGCCATCGGGGTCGGCGACAACTTCTTCGACATCGGCGGCACGTCCCTCTCCGCCATCAAGATGGCCCACCACGTCACCGAGACCTTCGGCCGCCGACTGCCGGTCGCCGAGGTGATGGTGCGCCCCACCATCGAGTCGCTCGCCGCGCTGCTGCGCGCGGACGGCACCGACCGTGCGCCGGGCAGCCTGATCGAGTTCCGCCGCGGCACGGGCCCCCGGGTGATCTGCGTGCACCCCGCCGGTGGCACCGCCTTCTGCTACCTCCCGCTGGCCGCCTTCCTGCCCGAACACACCGGTCTGTACGGCATCCAGTCCCCGGGCGTGAACCCCGGGGAGGAGGTCCTGCCCACGGTGGCGGCCATGGCCGAGGCATATCTGCGCCTGCTCGAACCGCTCGGCGAAGGGCCGCTCGTGCTGACCGGGCTGTCCTACGGCGGGCTCGTCGCCCACGAGATGGGACGCCGGCTGAGTCACGCCGGACGCGGTGACGTCAGCGTCGTCCTGCTCGACACCCAGGCGACCGACGACGCCTTTGCCCGCGAAGCGATCACCACCGTCGACGCGGCCGAGTTCCGCGAGAAGCTCGTGAGGTTCAACGGGATGTATCCCGGCATCGACGACGCCCAGGTGGACCGCTACTTCCGTCTCTACAACCACAACAGGCTCACCGCCCGGGACCACGTGCCGGCCGTCTCCCCGGCCCGCCTCGTCCTCGCCCAGGCCGTGCCGGACGGCGCCGACACCCCCTTCCACGCCCAGGTCCGCGACTTCTGGCGGCGGCGCGCGCAGGGCGAGTTCCGGGTCGAGACGATGGAGTGCGACCACTGGGAGATCCTGGAAGGCACCGAGACCGCCCGGGTCGCCGCGCTGCTGGCCGCCGAACTGGCCCACCACGACCCACGGTTGACACCGCGGCCGGACGCCGTCGCCGCGCCGGTGGGGGAGGCCTGATGGACACCTCCGCCCTCCCGGCGTCCGCCTCGCTCGCCGAGGCCGTGCTCGACCGAGCCCGCCGCACGCCCACGGCCACCGCCGTCGAGGACGGCACCCGGGTCCTCGACTACGCGGAACTCGACCGGCTCAGCGGCCGGGTGGCCGCACACCTGCGCCACCGCGGAGTGGGCCCCGGCCAGGCCGTCGCCGTCTGCCTGCCCCGCTCCTGGCGACTGGTCTGCGTGCTGCTCGGCATCCGCCGCGCCGGGGCCACCGTCGTCCCCCTCGACCGGCTCAGCCCGCACGACCGGCAACAGCACATCCTCGCGGACTCCGGTGCCGTGATCGTGGTCCACGACGGACAGACCGCCCACCCCGGCGGAGTCCACGCCGACCTGCTCCTCGCCCCGGAGCCGGTGGCCGGGCCGGCGCCGGCGCCCGACGGCAGCACCGGGACCGGCTTCGTCTTCTACACCTCCGGCAGCACGGGCCGCCCCAAGGGCGTCGAGGTCACCGACGCCGGAGTGCTGCGGCTGGCCCGCCCCGGCTATATCGACCTGCGGCCCGGCCGCCGCTACGCCTGCCTGGCCAACCCGGCCTTCGACGCCCTCAGCTTCGAGGTGTGGACCCCGCTGCTGACCGGCGGCGTCTGCGTCGTGCTCGACGACACCCAGGTGCACAGCCCGCAGCGGCTCGCGGCCGTACTGCGCGAGCGCCGCGTGGACACCCTGTTCATCACGGTGGCCCTGTTCAACGCGGTCGTCGAGAAGGCGCCCCACTGCTTCGCCGACGCCACCCAGGTCCTCGTCGGCGGCGAACGGCTCGACCCGGGAGTGATACGCCGCTGGTACGAGGCCAATCCCGACGCCGGCACCGTCCTGCACAACGTGTACGGGCCGACGGAGGCGACGACGTTCGCCCTCTGCCACCCCATCCCACGGGACTTCGACGGCGACTCGATCCCGATCGGCACCGCGCTGCCGGGAACCGGCCTGCTGCTGCGCACCCAGGACGGCCGCACCGCGGAGCCGGGCGAAGTGGCCGAACTGCTGCTCTGCGGAACGGCCCTGGCCCGTGGCTACCGCAACCTGCCCGAGCAGACCGCACGCAGCTTCGTCGAGCTGCCGGACGGGAGCGGCACCACACGCCGCTGGTACCGCACCGGCGACCTCGTGCGCGGGGACGCGGACGGACGCGTCACCTACGTCGGCCGGGCCGACCGGCAGGTCAAGGTGCGCGGCTTCCGTATCGAACCCGGCGAGGTCGAACGGCAGATCCTGACCCTGCCCGCCGTCCGCCAGGCATACGTGTGCACCCGGCGCGACGCGGCGGACCGCAACGAGCTGCTGGCCTTCCTCGTCGCCGGGGACGGCCTCGCCTTCGACGGCTACGAACACCACCTCACCACCGCCCTGCCGTCGTACATGCGCCCCCACCACACCTACCTGGTCACCGCGCTCCCGCTGACCGGCAACGGAAAGGTCGACCGGGCCGCCCTGCTCGGCGCCGCGGGAACACCGTGGCGCGGCACACGAGCGGGTGCCGCGCACATCAGTGCTGAGCAGCGGCCGGTGCTGGACGTCGCCGAGGAGATCCTCGGCGTTCGCGGACTGCGCCCCGACGACCGCTGGGCCCAGAGCGGCGGCGACTCACTGCAAGCGCTGCGGTTCCGCTTCGAGATCCTCGGCCGCTTCGCCGTCGACCTGCCCCAGGACCTGGTGCTGCGCGCCGACTTCGCCGCCCTCGCGGACGCGGTCCACACCCCGGATCCCGGCACGGGCGAGCACCCGCCGGTGCCGCCGGCCACGGGCGAGCCGGTCGCACCGGCCACCGGCGAGCAGGAACGCCTCTGGCTCCTGCACGTACGCGACCCGCAGGACCGCTCCTACGACGTGCCGCTCGTCTTCCGGATCGAGGGCCCCGTCGACACCGAAGCACTGCACCGCGCCGTGCGCTCGCTGGTGGAGCGGCACCCCGCCCTCCGCACCCGGCTGGTCCCCGCCGCTGACGGGCTGCTCCAGCGCATCGAAAAGCCCTACGACCCCTGGCAAGTGCTCGATCGCCGGCCGGGGGAGCGGTGGCAGGACACCGCCGACCGCTTCTTCGCCCACCGCTTCGACCTCACCGAGCCGGGGATGCTCCGCGCCGCCTGGGCCGAGCGGTCCGACGGCGGTCTCCTGCTTGTCCACCTGCACCATGTGGCCGTGGACGGCTGGTCCCTCAACCTGCTCTTCCATGACCTCAGCGTGGCGTACGCCGGTGCCGGCCACCGCCCGGCACCGGACACCACACCCCTCGACTTCGCGCGCTGGCAACGCGACTGGCACACGAGTGACGGCTACGAACGCCGCCGCACGCGCCTGCTCGCCCACTACGGCGGCGACACACCGCTGTCACCCTCCCTGCCCGTTCCCGGGCGAACGGACCGACCGCGGGCGAGGCTGCTGCGCACCTCCCTCGACCTGGTCCGCCGCACCGCCCTGGACCGGTGTGCCGCGGAAGCCGGCCTGACCAGGTTCCAGCTCCTGGTGTCCGCGTTCACCGCGAGCCTGTACGGGGTGACGGGACAGACCCGCCCGCTGGTCGCCACCCCGGTGGCGAACCGTCCCCGCCCCGAGTTCGCCGAAGCGGTCGGCATGTTCGCCAACACCGTGCTCCTCGATCCGACCGCCCGGCCGCACGACACCCTGAGCGCTCAACTCGCCGCGCACGCCGGCACCGTACGCGCCGTTCTGGAAGGCCAGGAGGTCGCCCTCGCCGACGTCCTCACCGACCGGGCGTTCCGCGACCGCACCCCGCTGTTCGACTACCTGTTCGTGCTGGAGAACACCGAGTTCTCCCGACTGCGCCTGGCGGGCTGCGAGGTCCGGCCGCGCTGGCCGGAGCCGACGGGCGCCAAGTGTGCCCTCACCCTGTCGGTGGTCGAGCACGAGTCCGGCTTCGACTGCCTGTGGGAGTACCGCGACGACATCGGCACCGAGCGCGCCGAGGCCGCTGCCCGGCTCTTCAGCGAGACCCTCGACCACCTGACCGCCGGCACCGGGATCACCCTGCGCGAACTGGTCGCCCCCCACCGCCGGACCCTGGCCGCCGGCACGGGCCGCGGCGCGCAGTCGGAGCCGGACTTCGCCACCGTGGCCGACGGATTCGCCCGCCAGGTCGCCCGCACCCCCGAAGCCCCCGCCGTCACCCGCGCAGGGACCACCCTCACGTATGCCGAACTCGACGCGCAGGCCAACGAGTTGGCGTCGGCGCTGAGCGCCTTCCGGCCGGCCGATCCCGCCGCGCCGGCGGCCGTGGCCCTCTACCTCCAGCCCTCCGTCGAACATGTCGTCGCGCTCCTGGCGGCGGCCCGGCTCAACCTGACCATCGTCCCCCTCGACCCCGCCTATCCGCCGTCCCTGCTGCGCCACGTGCTCGACCAGGCGGATCCGCTGTGTGTCCTGGTGGCCCCCGAGGACGACGGGGCAGCCGGCGTCCTCGACACCATCGCCCCGCCCCACCTGCCACGGCACACGGTCACCCGCACCGACACGCCCCGAGCCGCCCGCGTACCCCACCGGCACCAGGGGCTGCGCCCGCTGTACACCCTGTTCACGTCCGGCTCCACCGGCACCCCGAAAGGCGTCCAGGTACCCGACAGGACCCTGTGCAACCTGCTCACCTGGCAGCGGGCCGAGGGCGCACTGCGCGGGCCCGCCGTCACGCAGCAGTTCTCGATGCTGTCCTTCGACGTCTCCTTCCAGGAGATCCTGACCACCCTGTGCTCCGGCGGCGAGCTGCGCCTGATCGAACCGGCCTGGCGGCAGGACGTTCCGGCCCTGCTGGAGCAGCTGGAGCACGGGGCCGTGGAACGGATCTTCCTGCCGTATGTGGCCCTGAACCTGCTCGCCGAACACGGCGTGCGCCTCGGGCGGTTCCCGTCCAGGCTGCGCGACGTCGTGACCGCCGGCGAGCAACTGGTGTGCACCGACGCCATCCGCCGCTGGTTCGCGGGGCTTTCCGGAGCCCGGCTGTTCAACCACTACGGCCCGACCGAGACCCACGTCGTCAGCGGCCTGTGCCTCGAAGGCAACCCCGCCGACTGGCCGTTGCGCCCCGCGATCGGGCGCCCGGTGGCGGGAGCCGTGCTGCGCGTGGTCGACGAGGCGGACCTCCCCGTACCGCCCGGTGTCACCGGCGAGTTACTCATCGGCGGCCCCATGGCCGGACGCTGCTACCTCGGCGACGACGGCGCACACCACGACCGGTTCGTCGAGGACCCCGGCCTCGGCACCTTCTACCGCACCGGCGACCGGGCACACTTCGACCGGCAGGGCCTGCTGCACTACGCGGGCCGCGACGACGGCCAGGTCAAACTCGGCGGACACCGGCTGGAGCTGGGACAGGTCGAGGCCGCGCTGCTCCAGTACCCCGGGGTGGCGGGCGCCGTCGCCGCCGTACAGGACGGCCGGCTGCTGGCCGTCCTCCAGTGCCGCGGCGCGGACCCCGACCCGGCCGGTCTCGCCGCACACCTCGCCGGCCTGCTCCCGGCCTACGTACGCGTCGCCCGCTTCCGCCTGCTCGCGGACCTGCCGCGCACACCGAGCGGCAAGCTGGACCGCCGGGCGGCACTCACCGCACCGGGCCGTGACCTGCTGCCGACCGCTCCCACGGCCGACACCTCCTCGCCCCTCGAACGACGGCTGGCCGAGCTGTTCGAGACGGCGACCGGCAAGTCGGCCGGCGTGGACCAGCGGTTCTTCGACGCCGGGGCCACCAGCCTGGACCTGATGCGCTTCCATCTGAGATGCGCGGGCGAGGGCGACCTCCCCTTCTCCGTACCCGATCTGTTCGAGCACGTCAGCGTCCGCGCGCTGGCCCGTTTCATCACGGACGGGGCCACCGCCGCCGGTCCGGCCCGTGGGACGGATGCGGCACGAGCGGACGAACCCGCTGCCTTCGACGAACCCACCGCCGTCGATGAACCCGTCGCCGTCGTCGGGATGGCCGTGCGCCTGCCCGGTGCGCCCGACCTGGCCGCCTTCTGGGACCTGGTCACCAGCGGGCGCCGGGGCATCGAGCACTTTCCCGCGACCGACGGCAGGACCGGCGCCCGCAGCCAGCTGGCGGGCCTGCTCGCCTTCGACCCGGGCCGGTTCACCATCAGCCCGCACGAAGCCCGGCTGATGGATCCCCAGCAACGCCATCTGCTGATGAACTGCGTCGAGGCACTCGCCCACGCCGGTCTCGGCGACCCGACCACCCGGCGGGTCGGGATCGTCACCTCCTGCGGCGAGAACACCTACTTCCAGCGCATGCTGCGCGAGGGCGATACCAGCGCGCTGCCCGACGCCTTCCGCCTCGCCCAGCACCACGAGAAGGACTTCCTCGCCACCAAGGCCGCCTACCACCTCGGGCTCACCGGCCCGGCGTTCACCATCCAGTCCGCGTGCTCCAGCTCCCTCGTCGGCGTGCACGTCGCCGCCGGCATGCTGCGGCAGGGCGATGCCGAGGTGATGCTCGTCGGCGGCGTCCTCGTCGACACCGAGCTGACCGACGGCTACACCTACCGGCCGCAGCACATCTTCTCGCCGGACGGACACTGCCGGCCCTTCAGCGCCGACGCCGAGGGCACCGTCGCGGCCAGCGGCACCGGCGTCGTCGTCCTCAAACCGCTCGCCGCCGCCCGCCGCGACGGCGACACCGTGTACGCCGTCCTCACGGGATCGGGAGTCAACAACGACGGCTCCGACAAGCTCGGTTACAGCACCCCGGCCCTCGCCGGACAGCGGGCCGCCATCCGCGCCGCCCTGACGCGCAGCGGCCGGCACGCCGCCGACCTCGGGTACATCGAGGCACACGGCACCGGCACCCGACTCGGCGACCCCGTGGAGGCCGCCGCGCTGCGCCAGGCCTACGCACTGGCGGACGACGCGCGGGTGCCGCTGTCGTCGGTGAAGAGCCAGATCGGACACCTGGGCGCCGCGGCCGGCGTGGTCGGCCTGGTGCGGGCCGTGCTCGCCGTGCACCACGGGGTCATCCCGCCCACGGCCGACTTCGACCGGCTCAACCCCGAGATCGACGACGGCCCGTTCCGCATACCGGTCGCGGCCGAGCCCTGGCCGGCGGCCCGGCCCAGGGTGGCCGCCGTGAGCAGCTTCGGCATCGGCGGGACCAACGCCCACGTGCTGCTGGAACAGCCGCAGGACACGCAGGCCCCGCGAGAGCCGGAGACAGTGCCCTGCCTGACGCTGTCGGGCAGTTCCGCGGCCGCCGTACGCGCCGATGCCCGCCGCATCGCCGACTACCTCGACGCGCATCCCGGCGCCTATCCGCGGGTGCTGCGCCACCTCCAGGCAGGCAGGGCCGCGCTCGGCCACCGCGCGGCGGCGGTCTGCCCCGACGCCACCTCCGCCGTCGCCTGGCTGCGCTCCTTGACGGTGACCGCGCCACCCTCATCGACCCCGCTGCCCGTCGACGGCCTCGACCCGCACGCCCTCGCCGAGGCATGGACGGCCGGACACACCCTCGTATGGCCCGCGGGCCCTGCCTCCGCACCCTGGGACTTCCCGCCGCCCGCCTTCGAGACGGCCGACTACGACTTCCCGCGCGCACCCGATCGGCCGGAGCCCGCGCCGTCGGCGGGCGGACCGGCCGGAGCACCCGCATCCGAGGGGGCGGTCCGGCTGCCCGCGGCCGAATGGCTGCACCAGCCGTCGTGGACGCGTCTGCGCCGCGCCCGCGTCGCCGCCCGTGAACCCCGCCGTACCGCCGTGGTCGTCACCGCACCCGAGTCGGACGGCACGTGGCGGCGGTTCCTCGCACCGCACTACGCCCGCATCGTGACCGTGCGCGCCGGTGACGCCTTCGTCCGCCTCGACGACGACCGCTACGAGGCCGACCCGGCCGAGCCCGCACACCTCGCCGCCCTGCTCACGCGCGTCACCGGCCCCACCGCACCCGACGTGGACTGGCTGCACGCGCTGCCGCTCGCCCTGGACGGCCGCCCGCGCACCTCTGCCCTGGAGACGGCCCAGTGGGCCTGCCTCGACACGGTCGCCGCGCTCGCCCTGGCGCTGGCCGACCTCCCGGACGGCCGACGGCCGCGCGCCTGGCTGCTGTCCCACGGGGCACAGCCGGTCACCGGCGCCGTCCGCACCCCCGAGGTCGGCCTGCTCGCCGCGGCCCTCGAAGTCCCCCGGCAGGAACTGGGCGTATCCCTGCGCTGGGCCGACCTGCCAGGACCCCGCCCCGTCGACTGGGCGGCCCGGCTGCCGGACCTGCTCCTCGACACCACCCTCCCCGAGACGGTGACGGCGACGGCGCTGCGCGACGGGTTCTGGTGGTGCCGCACGATCCAGCCCGTCCCCGCGCCGGAAGCCGTTCCGGCCGCGGTCCGCCCGGCCGCCGCAGGCACCCACCTCGTGCTCGGCGGCACCGGCGGCCTCGGCAGCACCCTGGCCGCACGCCTGCTGGAAGACCCCGGCAACCGCGTGGTCCTCGTGGCGCGCGGCACCGATACGCCGGCCGCGCTCAGGGCGTTCGCCGACCGCGTCACCCTGGTACCCGCCGACCTCGCCACCGAGGAACCGGAAGCGGTCGCGGAGCGGCTGGCCCCGCACCTCGGCGCACTCACCGGCATCGTCCACGCCGCCGGAACCGCCGCGGGCGGCCTCCTCGCCCGGCGCGAGCCCGGCACCGCGCGCCGCGCCACGGCGGCCAAGCTGCGCGGCGCGCTGCTCGTCGAACTCCTCATCGCCCGGCACCACCCCGACCACGCGCTCTTCTGCTCGTCGATGGCCGCCCGGTTCGGCGGGGTCGGCCAGTTCGACTACGCGGCGGCGAACGCCTGCCTGGACGCCTACGCCCACCACGCGCCCCCCGACGGAGACACCACCGTGCGGATGAGCATCGGCTGGGACGTGTGGCGGGACGTCGGCATGGCGCGGGACGCGCTGCGCGGTGACGCCCGTCACCAGGCACATCTCGCGGTCGCGCTCACACCCGCGGAGGGCGCGGCGGTGTTCGAGCGGGCCCTGCACCTGCAACTGCCGCACCTGATGGTCAACACCACGGACCTGGCCACCGCGCCGGTCTTCTACGAACCGGTACCCGACGCGCGCCCGGCCGCCGCGGTCGACGACCCCGCCGCCGAACTCACCGGCATCCTTCTCGACCTGCTCGGCGTGGACACCATCGATCCGCAGACCGCACTGTACGACCTGGGCGCCGACTCGCTGACCCTCCTGGAACTCCTCGACGAGGTGAAGCGCCGGCTCGGCACCGACATCGAACTGTCCCGCCTCAGCCACCGGGTGAGTCTCGCCGAGATCCTCGGCCACCTCGGCACCGGCGCCCGGCCGCCGGACGCCGTGGACGTGGAGGTGTGGCAGCCCGGCACGGGCGGAGACGTGCTGTGCCTGGTGCATCCGGTGGGCGGTGACATCCAGGCCTACCGCCCCTTGGTCGCGGCCCTGCCGGACGATCTGACGGTCTGTCTGATCGCCGACCCGGCGCTGCGCGACCCCGCGCTGCCCTCCTGGTCGATCACCGACCGCGCCGGACGCTATCTGGCCGCCGTACGGGACGCGTTTCCCGGCCCCGACCGCCGACTGCGGCTCGCCGGCTGGTCGTTCGGGGCGTGGACCGCCCTGTCCATGGCGGCGCTCGCCGAGTCCGAGAACCGTGCGGTGTCCGCCCTGTACCTCCTCGACCCGCCCCCGCCCGGCGCCGGGCGACGCCTCGCCGCCTACGACGAGGAGCAGGTGGACGCCGTCTTCGCCCGCGAGCTGAGCGGCAACGGCGCGGGACCGCTGACGGAGCCGGGCCGCAGCTACGCCGAACGCCTCGCGCGCTGCTGCCGTGCCAACCTCGCCGCCATGGCCGAGCACCGGGTGCCGCGCCTGGACGCCACACCCACCACCGTGTGGCTCGCCGAACGCCTCGTTGCCGAAGGACACCTCGCGCCGGAACCGACCGCCCCGGACGACTGGGACGACCATCTGCCCCGGCCGCTGCGCGTCCACCGCATCGACGCCGACCACTACGAACTCGTCACCGAGCCCCACGTCCGGGACATCGCCGCCGTCCTCGCGGCGGCGGCCCCGCCCGACGAGCCGGACCCCGTCCGACGGTCCTGAGGAGGTGACCACCGTGCAGCACCCCTACCTGCGCCTGCCCGCGCGGTCCTTCTGGCGCACCGCGGTCGCCGAACCCGAACCCGCGGACATCACCGACCTGTGGACGCCGAAGTTCGCCATCGGCCAGGACGATCCGGTCGTCACCGCCGGATCCTGCTTCGCCGGACACATCGGCCGTGCCCTCCTGGAGCAGGGCATGCACTGGTACGACGCCGAGCCGCCACCCCCCGGACTGACCCCCGCACAGCACGCGGCGCGCGGCTACCGCCGCTTCTCGTTCCGCACCGGGAACATCTACACCGCCGCGGGCCTGCGCCAGTGGGTGGCCTGGGCGCTCGGCGAGGAGAGACCGCCCGAGGAGGTGTGGGCGGAGGCCGGCGCCTGCCACGATCCCTACCGGCCGACCGTGGAACCGGACGGGTTCGCCTCGCCCGAGGCCCTGCTGCGCTCCCGCGAGGTCACCCTCGCCGCCGTCCGCACCGCCCTGACCGAGGCCACCGTCCTCGTGTTCACCCTCGGCCTGACCGAGGCATGGCACGACAGCCGCACCGGCACCGTGCTGCCGATGTGCCCAGGAACCGTCCGCGGCACCTATGACCCCGCCCGGCACGTCCTGCACAACCACACGGTGACCCGGGTGCACCGCGACCTCACCGCTGTCCTCGACATGGCACGCGGCGTCAACCCGCGGCTGCGCACCGTCCTGACGGTCTCCCCGGTGCCGCTGACGGCGACCGCCACCGGCCGCCACGCCCTCGTCGCCACCACGCACTCCAAGTCCGTCCTGCGCGCGGCGGCCGGACAGCTCGCCGACGAGTCGGACGACGTCGACTACTTCCCGTCGTACGAGATCGTCACCGGCTTCCCCTACCGGGCGGCGTGCTACGAACCCAACCTGCGCACGGTCAGTCCCGGCGGTGTGGCCTTCGTGATGCGGCACTTCTTCACGGCCGTGCAGGGCCGAACCGGCCCGGCAACTCTCGTGAACGGCCCGGCCGGTCCGGCCCCGGCACACGACGGCCCGCCCGGTCCGGGGCGGCCCGCGGCCCAGGAGACCACCCCAGCCGCCGGCGGAGAGGACGACTGGTGTGACGACGCGGTACTCGACTACTACGCCCCCCGCCCGGTTCCTCCTGCTGGGTGACTCCCACGCCGGCTGCGTCGGACGCGCCGCCCGGGCCGCCGAACTCCCCTTCGCGGGCGGCCCGGTCGGGTCCGGCCGTGACTTCCTCGGCCCCTTCTTCGACATCGCGGGCGACGGCCTCGCCTTCCGGGACACACAGGCCCAGCGGCTGTTCCGGGAGTTCCTCGACACCCTGGAGGTGAGCGCACTGGCCGGTCTGCCCGTGCCGCTGGTGTGCACCTTCGGCCTGAGCGCCCACACCGTGGCCACCCGGCAGAACTGGGACATCCACCGCGACCGGCACGGCACCGTCCCGGACGGCTTCCTGCGCAGCGGCCTGTTCGCCGCCCTGGTCAGGGCGACCGTCCGCGGCGCGCTCGCCTTCTACGAGCACACCGCCGAAGCCGGCCTGCGCGTGCTGGCACCCCTGCCCCCGCAACGCGTCCCCGGCATCTCCGACGCACGTGTCTTCTTCGCGGCGCAGGACGTCATCGGCGCCGAACTCGCCGCACGCGGCGTCGAGATCGTCGACCTGCGCGCCCGCGTCACCGACGGATCGCGGCGGCAGCGTCCCGCCTTCTGCCGGACCGACGACACCATCCACGGCAACCTCGCCTTCGGCCGCCTCGTGGTCGCCGAACTCCTCGACCGCGGAGTGTGACCCCGCACCCGCCCACTCGATCCCACGGAGGTCCCTCATGGAGGACTACGCATTGCGGGCCGTCGAACGGCTCACCACCCGCCCCGCCGAGCCCTACGCCACCCTCACCGTCGCCCCCATCACCCCGCTGCTGGGCGCCGAGGTCACCGGCCTCGACCTCGCGCGGGAGCTGACACCCGAGCAGGAGAAGGAACTCAAGCACGCCTTCCACACCCACCACGTCCTGGTCTTCCGCGACCAGGACATCACACCGGAGGAACACAAGCGGTTCGCGGGCGTCTTCGGCGAACTGCACCCTGTCGCCCTCGCACCCGAGGGCTCCGACCCGTACATCCTGGAGATCAAGGCGACCAAGGAGTCCCGGGCCGTCGCGGGCAACGGCTGGCACGCCGACGGCACCGCCGACGCCGAGCCCTCGCTCGGCTCGATGCTGTACATCACCACGATCCCCGAGGGCGGCAGCGGCGGCGACACCCTCTTCGCCAACATGCACCTCGCCTATGAGCTGCTCTCACCCGCCATGCGCGGCTTCCTGGACGGGCTGACCGCGGTCCACGACGGTGCCCTGCCGTGGACCGCGGCCGGCCAGACCCCGCCGCCCGAGTACGACGTGCCGTGCACCGTCCATCCCGTGGCCGTCCGGCACCCGGAGACCGGCCGCAAGCTGCTGTTCGTCAACGCCCCCTACACCTCGCACATCACCGAGCTGTCCCGAGCCGAGAGCGACGCCCTGCTGGAGCTGCTGTACGCGCACATAGCCCGGACCGCGCTGCTGCACTGCCGGGTCCGCTGGCAGGAACGCACCCTCGTGTTCTGGGACAACCGCAGCGTCCAGCACCACGCCGTGTGGGACTACTTCCCGCACACCCGGGAGGGCCGTCGCGTCGCGATCGACGGCACGAGCCTGCACGCCTGACCGGTTCCCGCCGACGGAAGCGAAGGTGCCCCATGACCACGACAGCCGACTCGGAGGCGTTCCTCGCCGCGCTGCGGGCCCCGGCCGACGAACCTCCCGGCGCGGGCGTGGCCGGGGCACCGCCGCCGATCTGGCTGTGGCGCCTCGCCACGGCCGTCCACGAGCATCTGCCGTCGGCCGCCGGGGCCGACTGGGCGGCCCGTCTGCACGGCCTGCTGACCGCGGCGGAACACCCGGCAGGCCTGCGCGCCGTGCACGTCTGGCACGCGCATACGGTCCTGCCGCTCCTCACCGAGACGGCAACCGGTGCCGAACCGGGCGCGTTCGACACACTGGGCGCCCTGCACCGCGCGGCGGCGCGCGGGACACCGGCCGGCCGGGACACCTGGAGGGCGGCCCTCGGACCGGTGTCGCTGTGGCTGCACGCCGCCGCCTACGACCGGGCGAGCAGCTACGCCGAGGGGCATGCCGGCGCCCGCGACCACGCGCTGGCCAACGGGTTCTCCGCAGCCGAGGCCCGGACGTACGGCCACGCGTACGCACAGTTGAGCACTGACGCCAATGCCCGGGCCTTCGCCGAGGCCCACACCGAGGCACTCGGTGACGCGCTCGCTTCGGCGTACGCGGCCGGTGACGCGCGGGCCTATGCCGACACCTACCCCGGAGCGCAACTGCGCGCCGTCGTCCGCGCCACGACGGCGCGGGACGACGGCCCGCAGGCCTCCCGACTGGCCGAGGGCCTGCTCATGGCGCTAGGGCCTCTCGTTTGGATCAGGCCGGGCTCGCGGGCCCTGGCACCGCGCCTCGCGGCGTTGTCGTCGGTTGTCAGGGCTCCGCCCTGCCGCCCTCCTCCGCCTTGCGATCCACGGCACCAGACCCCGCTCCCTGATCCGGCCTGATCCAAACGAAAGACCCTAGGCCCTGTCAGGCTCGGTCTCGACCTGGCGCGCGGAGCAGCCAGCGCCAGCGCGGTTGTTCGGTGACTGTCACGATCAGGCACAGCACGGTCGTTGCCGCGGCGGCCCACCAGGGCCAGAGCGCCCACGCTGCCGCTGTGGCGGCTGCGAGCTGCATCAGCACCAGGAGGATCGTCACGATGCCGGGCACCGCTATGGGTGTGTCGCCGCCCGGTCTGTCGCCCGGCGTGCTGAAGACCATGGGCAGCCCGATCAGCAGCACCACGGCGCCGATCGCCAGGGCCGGCGAGTGCGGCCACAGGGCCCAGGGAGCGCCCACCCACGCGATCAGTTCGGTGAGGAAGCGAAGTGCCCCTCTGGCGTAGTCGTTCTGGGACGGATTCTTGTCGATCACCGTAGTGGCCGCCTGTCGTTTGTCAGCGTGTGGGCGCGGCGGGCCCGGGGGTTGCCGTGGCGGCCCGGAGTCCTCGGTCGATGAAGGTGATCATCCAGATGAAGCTGTCGTCGACGTCTGTGTCGTGCTGGAAGCCGCCTGTGACTTCGAGGGTCGCGAACCCGTGCAGCGTGCTGCGCAGCATCCGCAGGGCGTGGATTTCCTGGGCGGGGTCCAGGTGGTATCCGCGGAGCACGGCCGAGAGGGAGTCGAGTGCCCGGGCGCTGGCGGGGACGAACGGGTCGTCGGGTCCGTCCGGGCGGGCACTGTTGAGTGCCGCGTACCGGCCGGGATGTTCTCGTACGTACGTCCGCATGGCCTGCGCGGCGGCGGCGAGGGCGTCGCCGCCGACGCGGCCCTGCGTTGCGTCGCGGATGGCGTCGCCGAGTTCGGTCGCGGCCAGGACGGCGATCCGGTGGGCGAGGTCGGCCTGGCTGGTGACGTGCTTGTAGAGCGAGGGGGTCCTGACCCCGAGCCGCTCGGCGACCAGGCCCATGCTGAGCTGGGCGAACCCGATCTCGTCGACCAGCGTGGCGGCTGCCTCGGTGACCGACGCCGGGTCCAGGCCGGCCCTAGGCACGGGTCACCGTCCTGGCCAGGAAGGGCAGGGTCAGCGCGACGACCTGCTCAGCGGTCTGCGCGTGCAGGTAGTGACCGGCGCCCTCGATGACCGCCAGCTCACCGAGGCCCTCGGGCAGGTCGGCGATGATCCGCTCGCCCTCGGCGCGCGGGTCGGCCCAGTCGGGGTCGGCGCTGCCCTCGATCACCAGGACCGGGCAGGCGACGTTGGGCAACTGCGCGCCGGCGTCGGCCGCGGACTGGCACATGGCCTGGAGCGCCTTCATCCGGCCGGGCTCGCTCAACTTGGCCTCTATGCGCGCCAGTTCGCTGTCCCAGTCGGCGGGCTTGACCGGGTACGCCAGGTCGAGGTACTGCTTCCAGGCTGGCAGACTTCCCAGCAGGGCGACCCGCCCCATCCGGGTGGCGCCGGCCCGGTAGCGCTTCACCCGCATCAGCCCGCCGAGGTCGTTCAGCTGTTTGCGGGTGAACGGTGCCAGTTCGATGACGCCGGTGATCAGGTCGGGCGCGGTGGCGGCCGCGATGGTCGCGGCTCCGCCGCTCATCGAATGGCCGATGATCACGGCCGGGCCCCCGAGGTGACGCACCAGGGCGACCAGGTCGCCGGCGATGTCGGTGCGGCTTTAGCCGTCCCAGCCGAGGCTGGAGTCGCCGCAGCCGCGCACGTCGACGTTCGCGACCCGGTAACCGGCCGTGGCCAGGGCCGGGGCGACGAAGCGGTAGGAATGCCGGCTGTCGCCCAGGCCGTGCGCCAGAACGACGAGAGGGCCCTCACCGATCAGGTCGTAGGCGATGGTGTTGTTGCCGATGGCAAGGTGCTCGGTCATGACGTCCTCCGGCTGGCTAACTCGGTTAGCTATAAGCTAGTGACGTTAGCCAGACATGTCAACGCACCCGCCCGACCCACCGATTCCCGCCGCCCCTCCGGTCCCCGGTCAGTTGAGCTTGGTGAGCTGGGCGAGGACGGTCTCCGGGGCGGCGTCCGCAGGGATGTCGGCCAGGAGGAAGTCACCGGACGGGAGCGCCACGCCGGCACCGTGCCAGAACTCCTGCGGGATCCGTGGTCCGGTCAGCCCGGCGCCGACGACCCGCACGCCGTGCCCGGTCCGGCGGCCCAGCGCCCAGCGGTAGTGGTCGGTCACATTGCCGACCGGTGTGTGAACGCTGTCGTCGACCTGCGGCAACCGGCCCGAGCGCGGGTCGCGTTCGTCGAGCAGCAGCATCGAGACGGACGGTGCCGCCAGCCGCCGCAGCCAGTCCGCGACGTACATCGCGGCGGTCTCCGGGTGATCGGCGTTCAGGTCCGTGAGCGGACCGGCACCGCTGAGCTCGTGGGTCCGCGCCAGCCACAGCAGCGGGGACGGGATCTGTACCACGAGCGGCGCGGCAGAGGTCTGCGCCACGATCTCGGTCAGCTCGGCAGCGGCGACGGCGGTGGGCTCGTGCGCCAGCAGCGTGCGCAGGGCGTACCCGGTCCGCGGCCGGGCCGACAGGGCGGCGCGCAGCGTGTCCTGGCGGGCGAGGGCGTCGTCGTAGTAGGCGCCCAGATCCAGCAGGGTGGCGTCGGACCGGAGCAGGCCCTGGGCCTGCCCGGCGTACTGCGCGAAGGCCACCGGGTCGGTCCACGGGACGGGGCGGCCCTGCAGGATGACGGCGCGGGCGTAGTGCTGGTGGTCGACGATCAGCGCGGTCGGGCGACCGGAGGGCGGGGCGGAGAGGAGGGAGGCGAAGTCCATGGCCATGGGTGTTCCCGGCGTCGAGATACGGCTCGGAGGAGAGATGAGGAGGGGGCCCGGTGGGGAGCCGCGGTGCGGCTCCCCACCGGGCGCGGGCGGCCGGCTCAGCCGCCCAGGACGACCTTGAGGGCGTTGGTCTTGGCCGCGTCCGCGAAGGTGTCGTACGCGTCGAGGATCCGGTCGAGCGGGAAGTGGTGGCTGGCGAACCGGTCCACGGGCAGCCGCCCGTCGCGCACCAGCCGGAGCAGCATGGGCAGGGTGTCGGTGTTCACCAGGCCCATGGAGATCGCGATGTTCTTGATCCACAGGTCCTGGAGCGGCAGCTCCACCGGCTTGCCGTGCACGCCGACGTTGGCGACGTTCCCGCCCGGACGGACCAGGTCGAGCGCCATGGCGAACGTGTGCGGGATCCCGACCGCCTCCACCGCGACGTCCACCCCGTCTCCGTCGGTGAGCGCGCGGACTTCGTCCTGCCAGCCGCTGCCGCCGGAGTTCACCGCGTGGGTGGCGCCGAAGGAGAGCGCCTGCTGTGCGCGGTGGTCGTCGATGTCGATCGCGATGATCCGCGCGGCGCCCTGGAGCCCCGCCGTGGCCGACACCGCGAGGCCCACCGGCCCGGCGCCGATGACCGCCACGGTGTCGCCCGGCTTGACCCGCCCGTAGCGAACGCCGATCTCGAAGCCGGTGGGGAGGATGTCCGAGAGCATCACACCCTCCGCGGGGGTGACCCCCTCGGGCAGTCTGTGCAGCGAGGTCTCCGCGTACGGCACGCGGACGTACTCGGCCTGGGTGCCGTGGACGAGGTGTCCGAGGATCCACCCCATGCCCGGCGCCCCCTCGTCGCCCGCGCAGTGGGAGTGGAGCCCGCGGCGGCAGTAGGCGCACCGCCCGCAGTTCTTGATGCAGGCGATGATCACCTGGTCCCCGGTGGCCAGGGTGCTGACGGCGCTCCCGGTCGCCACGACCGTCCCGACGCCCTCGTGCCCGAGGACCCGGCCCTCGGCGACCGAGGGCACGTCGCCCTTGAGGATGTGCAGGTCACTGCCGCAGATGGTGGTGGCGTCGATCTTGACGATCACGTCTGTCGGCGCCTCGATCGTCGGGTCGGGGACGGTGTCCCACGACTTGTGACCGGCGCCGTGGTGGACGAGTGCCTTCATCGGTGTCTCCTTGTGCGTGGCACAGCGGGTGAGTCGAGGACGGGTCAGGACTTGCGGTGCACCTCTTCGCCGTGCTTGTCCTCCAGCTCGCGGACCCGTTCCTCGAGTCGGGCGATCTTGATCTCGCGGCGGTCGGGGACCATGACGAGCGGGAGTTCCTTGAGCGGAGCCGTCACTCGCTGCGGGCCGTCGTTCGTGAACACGGTCGCCGTGATGTCAGCGGTGTCCGAACCCCAGGAGCCGTAGTAGAGCAGGTCCTTCGGAGGCTCGGCCGTGACGAACTCCGCGCAGAATTCGGCAAAGGGCTTGCCCCGCCGGAGCCTGGCCCTGCGGGCGGCGTCCCGCGCGGCCCCGGTGGCCTCGACGTCGAGGCGGAACGTCTGCGGGTCGTAGCGCACGCCGAAGATCTCCTCCGCGACCTGCCGGCTGATCCGCCCGAGTTCGGCGTCCTGGACGACCGATTCGGGCAGCCGCTCCAGCGGGTCGCCGTAGCCGCCGCCGGCACCCTGGCTGATCATGTACAGCTCGCCGTCCTTGGCGATGTCGAACTGCAGACCCATGTGGTAGGTCGCGTAGCGGCCGTCCTCGAAGGGACGCTCGTTCATGACCTTCTCGATCGACAGGTCGAACTTCTTGTTGTCCCGGCGGATGTGTTCGTAGACGTTGGTTCCCTTGACCATGGCGAGCGGGTAGGTGCCGCAGCCGTAGCCGCCGTACATGCCGTAGACGGAGGAGAACTTCGCCCCGGACGTCACCGTCATGAACCCCCATTGCGGGGTGCCCTCGACGGCGACGATCATCTCGTAGCCCATCCCGCCGGTGAACTTGCCGAAGCCCATGTTGTCGCGGACCAGCCGCTTGGACACCAGCTGCATGAAGGGGACTTCCTCCTCCATGACCTCCTGCTCGGCCGTGTCGGCCATCGCGCAGAAGAGGGGAGAGATCGCGTCCTCGCCGTCGCGGAAGGGCTTGGCGCCGCCCGGCATGCCGTTGAGGTCCGCGCAGAGGTTGCCGACCATGTCGCCGTGCTGGGTGATCCCGCCCCAGAGAAACGTGTTGATCTGGTTGAACCAGTTGGCGACGACGTTGCTGTATTTCTTCGGGGTGGAGAAGGACATCCGGCTGTAGAGCGCCTGCATCGCCGAGAACCCGCGGAACGAGGCCTGGAGCGACTGTCCCATCGGCGCGTCGTAGGAGGCGTCGGCCCAGGTGCCCTCGTCGGAGATGATCTCGATGCAGCTCATGGCCGAGGTGCAGCGCGGCAGGTCCGGCCACCAGAAGGCGAGGATGGCCTGCATGAACATCGACTTGACCGAGCAGAGCGGGCTGTTGATGGCGCGGTTGAGGATCTCCGGGCCGGTGCCGCGCAGATCGACGGTCATCGTGTCGCCCTTGACGGTGATCTTGCAGGCGAACTTGATGAGGATGTTCTCCTTCAGCGTCGAGTCCATGAACTGGTCGAACCGGTAGGTGCCATCGGGTAGTTCGCTGATCCGGCGGCGCACTTCCGCGTCGACGTCCTCGACCGTGGTCCGCAGCGCCGCGACGAAGGTGTCCACACCGACCTCGTCGATGATCTTGTCGACCCGTTCCATGATCTTGCGCACCGCGGTGATCTTCACCTTGAGGTCGGCGAGCTGGAGCTTGGGGTCACGCACCGAGTGCTGGAGGAAGGTCAGCAGGTCGCGACGGAGCCGCCCGCGCTCGACGATCTTGAAGGGGCTCATCCGCAGCCCGTCGTCGAAGGGAGTCTCCGAGCCGGACGGCATACCGCCCGGCTCACAGGCGCCGTTCTCGCCCTCGTGGATCGTCGCGGCGACCCAGGCGATGATCTCGCCGCCCCTGATGATCGGCATGATCATCGACTGGTCGGTGTTGTGGATGTTCCCGAACCGCGCGTCGTTGTGGATGAACCCGTCGCCCTCGTGGATCCCGACGGTCGGCTCGTCCTTCCAGTACTTCATGATGTAGCGGATCGGATGGTGCAGGATCGCGCTGAACGCGATGACGCCATGGCAGGAGAGGTACGAGACGTCCCCGGCCGCGGTGTAGATGGCGGTCGTGAGGTCGCCCCACTTCGCGCCGGGCGCCGCTCCCTGCGCCTCGCACATCTCGTAGCCCTCGTCGAGCGCGCCGGCGATGCGCTTGCGGATGCGTTCGACCTGGAGGCGGTCGACACCGGCCGCGATCGCCCGTTCCTCGTGCCCGGACCTCGACGAGATGCCGTGGTCACGCATGATGGCCGGGTCCGGGCCGAGGAACAGGGTGGTCTCGTCCATGAACTGGTCGACCCACTCCTGCTCCTGGGGAGTCAGGATCGTCGACGGCTTGTCATCGATGGTGGTCATGCCAATGGCTCCTTCTGCTGCGCGTGGGCGGGCCGGGATCAGTCCTGGAGGAACCAGACCGCGCCCTGGCGCGTGGGCTCAAGACGCCAGCCGGGTTCGACGAGATACGTGGTGTTCTCCGTGGTGACGATCGCCGGACCATGGATGACGTGCTCGTGCGTGAGCGCGCTCTGGTCGTGGAGGGGTGTGTCGAGCGCTTCGGCGTGGCCGATGAAGACGACGTCACGGCGGGACAGCTCGACCGGGACCGTCCGGTGTCCGCCGGCTTCGAGGGAGTCGAAGCTCACGACGTCCCCGTCGACATAGGCGGCGACCCGGACCGTGTTGCACCGGATGCCGGCCTCCGGCGCCGCGCTCGACGCCCCGAAACGGTGGCTGTAGACGTCGCCGAAGACCTTGATCATGGTGAGCACGTCGCCGACGCCGTTCATGCGGTTGATGTCCTCCAGCGCCACCGCCTGGGTGAGCAGCTGGTTGCCGTAGCGCATGTCGAGTTCGAGCCGGTACCTCACGTCCCCCGCCGCGAAGCCCTGCCGGACGAGGTCCTCCCGACCGCGCGCCTCCAACTCCGCGACGACGGCGTTGAACTCGTCGTATCCGTCGTAGAGCTGACGGGACGTCGCGTTGTACAGCGTCACGTGGACGCCGCGCTCGTGGAAGTGGAGCTGCTTCATGTTTCCGGCGCCGCAGGCGGAGAACACCGAGGAGAACGGTGGCGCCAGCACCCGCTTGATCCCCGCGTGCCGGGCGATGCCACACGCGTGCAGCGGGCCGTTGCCGCCATAGGCGAGCATCGTGAAGTCCTCCGGCAGATAGCCGCGGACCCGCAGCTCCTTGCCGATACCGATCGCCATCTGCTCGTCGACGCCGTCCTTGATCGCCCGCGCGATGTCCACGACACTCATGCCGAGCGGGTCGCACAGTGTCTCCTCGATGGCGAACCGGGAGCGTTTCGGGTTGAGCTTGATGTAGCCGTTCGCGTAGTTCTCCGGATCGAGATAACCGAGGAGCAGATCGGCGTCGGTCACGGTCGGGCGCAGACCACCGCGGTCGTAGCAGGCCGGACCGGGGTTCGAACCCGCCGACTCCGGGCCGATCCTGATCGAGTCGTGGATACGGTCGTAGTCGGCGATCGACCCGCCTCCCGCACCCAGGGTGTCGAGGTGGACCATCGGGACCGAGACGAGCCAGCGGTCGATCGTGGGCAGGAAGTCGTAGTGCTTGACGCCGCCCTCGGGCACGAGCCCGATGTCGAAGGACGTGCCGCCCATGTCGGTCGAGATGACATGCCCCAGCCCGGTCTCGTTCGAGAGGTGCTCGGCGGCCCCGACGCCGGCGATCGGGCCGGAGTGGATCGTCTGGAGGGCGTCGGTGGAGTTCATCTGCGCCATGCCACCGGAGTTGTGGATGACCAGCATCGGCTTGTCGTAGCCCGAGTCGCGCAGGTTGTTCGACAGCTGTGTGAGCGCGTGGAACATGATCTCGTGGAGGAAGCCGTCGATGATCGTCGACGTCGCCCGGACGTACTCGCCCTTGCGGCCGGAGACCTGGTGGCCCAGGAGGACCGGGATGGCGCCGAGCTCGTGGGCGGGGAACTCCGCCAGGATGATCTCCTGGATCGCGAGTTCGTGCACCGGGTTCTCGGTCGCGTTGACGAGGGAGACCACGATCGCCTCCGCACCGGCGTCGACGAGTTCGCGGACGACCAGACGGACGTCCTCGGGGTCGAGAGCGGCGACGATCCCGCCCGCCGAGTTGATGCGCTCCTTGACGGAGCGGATCAGATGGCGGGGCACGATCGGCTCCGGCCGCTGGGCCGCGGGAAGGTTCTGCTGCATCGAGTAGTCAAGGCCCTCGCCGTAGCCACGGCCCCGGGACAGCGGAATGGTGTCCTCGAAGCCATGGGTGACGATCGCGGCGACCCGGGGGCCCTTGCGCTCGATGAGTGCGTTGGTGCCGAGCGTGGTCGCGTAGCGGACCGAGTCGACCTTCCTGAGGACGGTGCCCCGGTCGAGCCCCGCGCGTTTGCACGCGAGGTCGAGGGCCTCGTTGAAACCGAGGGCGAGATTGTGGTGGGTCGTCAGGGCCTTCGCCTCGATGTACTGGCCGTCCCAGACGAAGAAGCAGTCGGTGAACGTGCCGCCGATGTCGACGGAGATACGTTTCATGGGTACTCCCGGAGGGCTCGCGTGACGGGGTGCGGGGTCAGCGGACGTGGCCGATGGCCTTGAGGGCGGCGGTGTGCTGCTGGGCGTCCGCCCCGGGGCCGTAGGTGTGGATCTCCTCGGGATCCACGCCGCGCTCCGCCCACTGCGCCCGGAGCGCGGCGACGTCGATGAGCAGGTCGACGGCCGGCGGATGGCCGGGCGGGAGGTACTCGGCCTCGATCTGGGTGCCGCAGCCGGGGCAGTAGTACTCCAGGATCCGGCAGTACTCCGGGTCCGGGGAGAAGGTGAACTCGTACCGCTCGGGGTCGATGACCGGCTGGTGGATCTGCCGGGGGTCCCGGTCGTGGACGAGGGTGCCTTCCTTGTAGGTGCCGTGTGCGCTGCCCATGTCCTGGGCACAGACGCGGCAGACCCAACGCTCGGTGTCGAGGTCGATGACGAGGTATTCGGTCATGGGGACCCGCATGGGAGCCCTCCTTTTCGCGGTCGCGGCCGTCAGTGGGTGTCGTGGAGGAGCAGGTCGCCGCCCGAGGTGACCCGGAAGGTCCAGCCGGGCAGCACCCGCGCGGTGAAGAAGGGGCCCTCGACGATCGCCGGGCCGGCGCCGGTGTCTCCGGGGCTGAGCTCGGTGAGGACGTGCACCGGCACCTCGTCGACGCGGTCGGCGGCCGACCGCACCGAGCGGCTCCCGACGGACGACGCCGGCCGGGTCTCCACCTCCTGATCCGCAGTCAGCTCCGGGTGGGGCAGCGGCGCGGTGATGGTGAGCTGGAGGGAGACCCGCCTTTCCGGGTGCCCGACGGCGTCGCCCGGACGGTAGGGGCCACGCGACACCGGCGTCCCGTCCTCCTCCTCGACGACCAGCTGCCACGACGCAGCGCAGGCGGCGAGCGGGTAGCCCTCCTGGAACATGTCGCGCTCGGCCCGGCCGAGGAGTTCGTCGTACGTCGTCCTCGTCGCCGCGGTCGTCGGCTCGGGCACGCCGGCCTCGTACGTCTTGCCGATGTCGGAGAAGGAGATGCCGAGCGCGGAGAAGACCGCCGCCGTGCGCGGGACGAGGACCCGCTTCACCCCCGCGGGCCGGGCGGCGCCGGTGGCGCTCATCGGCCCGGCCCCGCCGAACGCGGCCAGCGTCGTGTTCTCCTGCACCAGGTGCGCGAACGCGGAGGACAGCGCCTCGAAGAAGGCCTGCTCCATCCGGACCAGTGCCTCCTCCAGACTGATCCCCAGCGCATCCGCCACGGTCTCGGTGACGACGGTCCGGGAGCGCTCGGCATCGAGCCTGAACGTGCCGTCGAGATAGGTGTCCGGATCGAGGACGCCCAGCAGCAGATTGACGTCGGTGATCGTCGCCTGCCTGCCCCCGAAGCCGAAGCAGGCAGGTCCGGGGGCGGCTCCCACGGACTGCGGCCCGACCGTGATGCGTCCGTCCTCGACGGCGATGACCGAGGACCCGCCGACGCCCTTGGAGTGGACGTTGCTCATCGGGTAGGAGATCGGGACGCCCCTGATCGTGCCCCGCTCGTCCGCGGCCACGTGGTCACCGACCACGACACCGACGTCCGTCGTCGTGCCTCCGACATCGATCATGAGGGTGTGCTCGAAGCCGTGGGCGCGGGCCAGGGCCGCCGTGCCCTCGAGCCCGCCGCGGGGGCCGGAGGAGTACGTCTTGAGGGCGACGGACTTGGCGACCCGTGAGGACGCGCCGTCATTGCGGTAGACGAGGAGCGGGTTGACGATCTTGTAGGACTTCAGGCGCCGCTCCGCGCCGTACAGGAAGCGCTCCATCGTCGGATGGAGGAAGGAGTTGATGACACACGACCAGGCCCGGCGGGGGGCGCTCCGGTCGCCTGCGAGGTCCCAGCTGTAGATGAGCGGGACGGACCCGAGCAGGTGCCGCGGGAACGTGCGCAGGAGCACGGCCCGCAGCCGGCGCTCCTGCTCCGGGTCGCCGCCGGCGACGACGACGCGTGCGGCCCCGAGCGTCGCCAGCCGGTTGACCTTCTGGACCACATCGAACTCGGTCGACTCCTCGTCGGCGGCCACGTCGACCACGAGGACGCGGTCGCCCACGAGGCCGTCGAAGAGGTCCCGTTCGGCCTCGGTCGTCCGCATCGCCGCCGCGAGATCCGGCATCGTCGTGAGAATGCCGATCATCGGGCCGCGGCGCTCGACTAGCGCGTTCGTGCCCTGTGTGGTCGAGTAGCGGATGTGCTGGGTCGTGTGCAGCAGCCGCTCGATGTCGGCCCTGCCGTAGAGCGCCGCGGAGGCCTTCTCCACTCCGGCGAAGAGACACTCGGACAGATCGTGGGGCGTGGTGAGCGTCTTGGTGAAGGTGAAGCCGGTGCCGTCCCAGACGCAGATGTCGGTGAGGGTCCCACCGTTGTCGATGTTGATGAGGGTGTCCATGCCACTCCTTGGGCGCAGCGGATCCGTGGAGCGACTCGGCCTCTGCGCGGACGGGCACGGATGCCGCGGCCTGGCCGTCGCCCTCGACGGTGACATTCACCGTCCCCGCGTCTCACGCTCCGCGGCCGTCCCAACTTGGGACATGAACGCGGGTTGGCTCGGCCTGCCCGCCGGGACATCATGTGACGGACGCCATGCGCCCGTGGCCCTCGACGAGGAGGTCCTATGCCCCAGAGTCAGAGCAGACTCCTGAGGACGGCTGCTGCCCGGGCCGACTTCCTCGAGTACGGACGGCAGGGCGCCGCCGGCGTGCCTGATGTGCTCGCCGCGTCGTGGGAGCGCAGTCAGCAGGCCGGGGTGGACATCGACCGTCCGGTCACCGACTTCAGCGCCGACCTCGACATCGGCTCCCGCCTCGTCCGGTGCGCCGAGCCCGTCCTCGACCAGCTCGGCAGCGACACCGCCGATCTGCCGCTCGTCATCGCCCTCACCGACAACCAGGCCCGCCTGATCCAGCGCCGGGACTCCTCTTCCGCGGTCGGGCGGCTGCTCGACCGGGTCGCGTTCTCCCCGGGGTTCAACTACGCCGAGGGGAAGATGGGCACCAACGGGGTCGGGACCGTCCTCGAGGCGGGGCAGGCCGTGTCCGTCGTCGGGCCGGAGCACTTCACGGAGCAGCTGCAGGCCTTCGCCTGCACCGGCGCGCCGATCATCGACCCGCTGACCGGACGCCTCGAGGGCATCCTCGACATCTCCGCGCTGGCCGAGACGTGGAGCCCGCTCATGCACACGCTCGTCAAGTCGGCGGCCAAGGACATCGGGCGCAACCTGCTGCTCGACCGGAACCAGGCTCAGCAGGCACTCTTCGAGACCTACCTGCGGGCCGACACGCGTTCGACCCGGCAGGCGGTCTTCGCCTTCGCGGACTCCGTGTCCATGGCCAACGGCGCCGCCCAAGCCGTCTTCGACCCGGTCGAGCAGTTGGCTGTCCGGGAGTACGCGACCTTCCTCATGGCGCGCAGCGATCGCGTGAGCGAGACGATGACCCTCCACTCCGGCCGGGTCATCCGGATACGCGGGACCCGTATCGTCTCGGGCTCCGACACGGCGGGCATCGTCGTCATCGCCGAGGTCGTCACCGACCAGGCGTGCGATCCGAAGATCCCCGTCCCCGGCGTGGGATTCGCCGACCATGTACTTCCCCAGGTGGCCGTGGCGGGGGCCGAGACCAGGGTCCTCGTCAGCGACCTGCGTCGGCCCCACGTGCCGATCGCGTCCGGCTCTTCCCCGGGGTGGATGCGGGCCTGCTCGGAGCTGCGCGACGCTCTCGCCACGAAAGCACCGACGATCGTCCTCGGCGAGACCGGCACGGGCAAGTTCACCCTCGTCGCCGAGCTCTTCCACGCCGACCACCCCGGCGGGCGCAGTGTCTCCGTGGACGCGTCTCAGCTGCGGTCCGGTGCGGAGAGCGATCTCGACGCGCTGCTCAACAGCGCCCGGGAGCAGACCTTGTGCATCGTCCGGAACATCGACCAGGCGAGCACGGAGGGGGTCGAGCGCATCGACGAGCTCTTCACGACCCTCGGCGCGACGACGGCACCCGTCGCGTTCGCCGCGACGGTGTCGGACTCGAGCCTCGACTCCGACCTGCCGTTCCATGCCCTCCTCGGGCACTTCGAGGTCGCGGTGACCATCCCGCCGCTTCGCTGCCGCACCGAGGACCTCACGCTCATCGTCAACCGGGTCCTGGGGGAGATCGCACCGGGCCGGCGGGTCCGGCTCTCCCCCCAGGCCCTGCAGACCATCACTCAGTACACATGGCCCCGCAATGTCTCGCAGCTGCGCGAGGCCCTGACCCATGCGCTGCGGTCGCGGCCGGTCGGGGAGATCCAGAACCAGGACCTGCCCAGTTACTGCCAGACCCGGTCCCGTAAGAACCTCACACGTATCGAGGCCGCCGAGCGCGACGCGATCATCGCGGCGCTGCGGGAGACCGGCGGGAACAGGGTGGCCGCCGCCGAGCACCTCGGCATGGCGCGCAGCAGCCTGTACCGCAAGTTGCGGTCGTACGGAATCACGGCTTGAGGGGAGCCGGGACTGTCCCGCACGCCGGCGTGCGGGGGCGCGCGGGCGCATGTCCGGGAGGAGCATCGTTTTGCCGTACTGGGGCGCGCATTTCACGCACTGCCGTATGACGAAGTGACCGACCGGGTCGGTCAGCGCGTTGCTCTTGATCCGGGCGATGGCGTCTGTAGTGTCGCGCCCGGTCAGTGGGGCGCGTCGTCCGATGCCGCTGTGCGCGGTGGTCGATTCGGTGGCGGGCTCAGGATGCAAAGGAGACCGAGCATGGGCACCGTCGGCCAGCCTCGTGGCGGCGCGGACTCTGCGGCCGAAGAGGCCTACGAGAGCCAGCTGCCCCTACGCCGTGCGCGTGTGGGAAGCGCGGTCGTGAGATGGCTGACGACCACGGACCACAAGACGATCGGCACGCTGTACCTGGCGACATCGTTCGGGTTCTTCCTGGTCGCCGGTGTGATGGCGCTGCTCATGCGCGCCGAGCTGGCCCAGCCGGGTCTGCAGCTCATCTCTCATGAGCAGTTCAACCAGGCGTTCACGATGCACGGCACCGTGATGCTGCTGCTCTTCGCGACGCCGTTGTTCGCCGGTTTCGCGAACTGGATCATGCCGCTGCAGATCGGCGCGCCGGATGTGGCGTTCCCCCGGCTGAACATGTTCGCCTACTGGCTCTACTTGTTCGGGGGGCTGATCGCGGTCGCCGGCTTCCTCACGCCGCAGGGCGCGGCCGACTTCGGCTGGTTCGCGTACTCCCCGCTCTCCGACGCGGTCCGCTCGCCCGGTGTCGGTGCCGACCTGTGGATCATGGGGCTGTCCTTCTCCGGTTTCGGCACCATCCTCGGCTCGGTCAACTTCATCACCACCATCATCTGCATGCGCGCCCCCGGCATGACCATGTTCCGTATGCCGATCTTCACCTGGAACGTGCTGCTGACCGGTGTCCTGGTGCTGCTCGCCTTCCCGGTCCTGGCCGGCGCCCTGCTCGCGCTGGAGGCGGACCGCAAGCTCGGGGCGCATGTCTTCGACGCGGCGAACGGCGGGGCACTGCTGTGGCAGCACCTCTTCTGGTTCTTCGGTCACCCCGAGGTGTACATCATCGCGCTGCCGTTCTTCGGGATCGTCTCGGAGATCATCCCGGTGTTCTCCCGCAAGCCGATGTTCGGATATCTGGGCCTGATCGCGGCGACGATCTCCATTGCGGGTCTTTCGATCACGGTGTGGGCGCACCACATGTATGTCACCGGCGGTGTTCTGCTGCCCTTCTTCTCGTTCATGTCCTTCCTGATCGCGGTGCCGACCGGGGTGAAGTTCTTCAACTGGATCGGCACCATGTGGAAAGGAAGTCTCTCCTTCGAGACGCCGATGCTCTGGGTGACGGGATTCCTCGTGACCTTTCTCTTCGGTGGCCTGACCGGTGTCATCCTGGCCTCGCCGCCGCTGGACTTCCATGTCTCCGACTCGTACTTCGTCGTCGCCCACTTCCACTACACGGTCTTCGGCACCGTGGTCTTCGCGATGTTCGCGGGGTTCTACTTCTGGTGGCCCAAGTTCACGGGAAGGATGCTCGACGAGCGCCTCGGGCAGATCCACTTCTGGACCCTCTTCGTCGGGTTCCACGGGACGTTCCTCGTCCAGCACTGGCTCGGCGTCGACGGCATGCCGCGCCGGTACGCCGACTATCTGACGGCCGACGGCTTCACCATGCTCAACACGGTGTCCACCATCGGCTCGTTCCTGCTCGGACTGTCGGTACTGCCGTTCCTCTACAACATCTGGAAGACCGCCACGCGGGCGCCGATGGTCGGCGTCGAGGACCCGTGGGGCTACGGCCGCTCGCTGGAGTGGGCGACCACGTGTCCGCCGCCGCGCCACAACTTCGTCACGCTGCCGCGTATCCGCTCCGAATCACCGGCCCTCGATCTGCACCGTCCCCAAGTGACCATGGCCGAGGCGGGTATTGCCCCGGGCCGCGAAGAGCGCGGACAGCCTCCGGCGTCACCGCCGCGGCCGCTCGGCTGAGGCTGAGGCGGTGGCAGGTTCCGTCGGCGTACTCCCGTCGTTCGCGGTCGGGGCGCCGGCTCCCTCCGTCGGTACGGCGGGACGCTCCCGTGAGGTGTCCTTGAGAGCCACGCCCGACGCGCCCAGCGCCCTCGCCCCCCGGATGAGCGAGGCGGTGATCCGGGCGGCCTCCGCGTAGTCCAGGCCGTCGGGCGGATGGATGTTGGAGACGCAGTTCCGTTCGGCGTCGGTGCGCCCCTGCCTGGGCAGATGGGTCACGTACACACCGAGGCTCTCGGGGACGGACAGACCGGGGCGTTCGCCGATCACGACCACCATGGTCGTCACGTTCAGCCGCGCGCCGACGTGGTCGCCGAGCGCCACCCGGGCCTGTGTCGCGAGGACCGGCGGCGCGACCGACACCTGCGGGAGCAGCGCCTCGCGCAGCGCCCGCAGCAACGGTGGCCCATGCCGCTCCAGGGCACCGGGGGACAGCCCGTCGCACAGCAGGACGCCGACGTCCGCGCCCGACACCGGCAGACCTCCCAGGTCGCCCGGCAGCCGGCCCAGATCGGGCCGGCGCAGATACGTCCCGCGGTCCGCGGCCCGGGAGCCGACGATGTACGGCGCGCCGAGCCCGACGGCCTCGATCCGGTCCACCAGGGCGTCCGTGTCCAGCGGACGGTGGACGGCGTCCCGGGCCACGGCATGCGCGGTGTGCAGAGAGAGCAGCTGACGGGTGGGCAGTGAGTCACCGGCCCGCCCCAGTCCGATGCGGGCGCCGGTGAGGCGACGCAGCGCGGCCCAGGGGTCGCCGGAGTTGCCGGGTACGAGGTCGCTCATGCGCCCGCCAGTTCCCACAGCGGGCCGGCGGCCGGGTCGACGGGGAGGATCCGGCCGGATCCGTCGGCGAGGCCCGTCCGGATCAGCCACCGTTCGAACTCCGGCGCGGGACGCAGACCCAGCACGTTCCGCGCGGTGAGCACGTCGTGGAAGGACAGGCTCTGGTAGCCGAGCATGACATCGTCCGCGCCCGGCACGGTGATCACGAAGGCGCATCCCGCCGCCCCCAGCAGCAGGAGCAGTGTGTCGGTGTCGTTGTGGTCGGCCTCGGCGTGGTTGGTGTAGCAGACGTCGACGCCCATGGGCAGTCCCAGCAGACGTCCGCAGAAGTGGTCCTCCAGACCGGCCCGCACGATCTGCCTGCCGTCGTAGAGGTATTCGGGGCCGATGAAGCCCACCACCGTGTTCACCAGGAGCGGGTTCAGCTCGCGGGCCAGGCCGTAGGCGCGGGCCTCCAGGGTCTGCTGGTCCACCGGTCGGCCACCCGCTCCGATGTGGGCCCCGGCGGAGAGCGCGGACCCCTGCCCCGTCTCCAGGTACATCACGTTGTCGCCCACGGTGCCGCGGCCCAGCGACCGGGCCGCCTCCTCGGCCTCGAACAGGAGCGGAAGAGTGACCCCGAAGCTCTCGTTCGCGCCCTGCGTGCCCGCGATCGACTGGAACACCAGGTCGACGGGGGCGCCCCGGTGGATCAGGTCCAGGGTGGTGGTCACATGGGTGAGGACGCAGGACTGGGCCGGGATGTCGTAGCGCTGCCGGACGCCGTCCAGCAGCTCCAGCAGATCGGCCGCCGCCTGTGGGGAGTCCGTGGCGGGGTTGATCCCGACGACGGCGTCGCCGCAGCCCAGCAGCAGGCCGTCGAGCACGGCCGCCGCGATGCCGCGGGAGTCGTCGGTGGGGTGGTTCGGCTGCAGCCGGGTGGCGAGTGTGCCCGGGGTGCCGATCGTGGTGCGGAAGGCCGAGGTCACCCGGGTGGCCCGGGCCACGGCGACCAGGTCCTGGTGGCGCATGGTCTTCGACACGGCCGCCACCATCTCGGGGGTGAGACCGCGGGAGACGGCCGTCAGCCGCGCCGCGGCGTCCGGCAGGGCCGCCGTGGCCAGCAGCCAGTCCCGGAACCCGCCGACCGTCAGATGGGCGACCGGGGCGAAGGCTCTTTCGTCGTGCCGGTCCAGGATCAGCCGGGTGACGTCGTCGCTCTCGTACGGGACGACCGGCTCGTCCAGGAAGCGGCCGAGCGGCAGGTCGGCCAGGACCCACAGGGCCGCCGCCCGCTCGGCGTCCGACTCGGCCGCACAGCCTGCCAGTTCGTCGCCGGAGCGGCGGGGACTGGCCTTGGCCAGGACGTCCACGAGACCGTCGAAGGCATAGGTGGTACCCGCCACCTGCTGGTGGTATTTCTTCATGTTCCTTCCTAGGCGAGGGAGGTGACGGCGTTCCGCGCGTACCAGGGCGGGAGTTGGAACTGCCCGTCGGCGTACGGGGACGGCGACAGGATCCGCTGCCGGCTGCCCTGGATCTGGTAGACGAGGTGGGCCTGGCCGATGGAGGGGTCGGGGGTCATCTCCGGGTAGGCGAGGGCGGCCTGGCCGGGGTCGGCGAAGTAGTAGGAGCCGTTGACGCCGCGGTGGATGGTGGAACGCAGGGCCTTGGCGACCCGGCGGTGGTCACGGGGGTCGTCCACCTGCGCCCAGGCACCGGCGATCATCCGGGCCCGGTCGTAGGCGATGCCCGCGTGGGAGCGGCCGGGGGAGATGCCGTGCATCTTGCGGTAGCGGGCGGCGAAGGACTGGCCGAGGTGGTCGGAGTAGGTGCCGGTGACGGTGGCCCACAGCAGACCTTCGGAGAGCGCGCCCAGGCTGTGGCGGAAGCTGGGGATGGACGGGGTGTAGAGAAGGTACGGCAGGATCGGCGGTCCGTCGCACAGGAGTTCCCGCAGGAAGGCGAGGCTGCCCGGCATGAAGTAGTGGCCGACGAGCACCGCGGCGGGGGCCGCGGCGCGGACCTGACGGGCGGTCCGCTGCCACGCGTCGTCCGACATGCCGATGTCGGAGATCACCTGGAGGGTCCAGCCGCCCCTCTCCACGGCGGTGGCCATCGCGGAACGGCCGAGGTTGCCGAGCGGCCACACGCCCTGGACGACCATCAGCCGGTTCGACTCGGGCCGCCACTGGCCGCTGTCGCGGAGCCTGGTGAGGAAGCGCACGAACCCCGGGCCGTAGCAGGTGTCGCTGGGGCAGACCTGGAAGATCCCGCCGTACCGGTCGGGGTCCGCCGCCACCCGGGAGACCATGGAGTCGAGCGTCGCGGCGTGCAGATAGGGGCAGCCGTAGTCGGCGGCGATCTCGTGGGCGACGTCCTGGGGGCCGATGTAGCCCGAGGTGAGGGCGTCCACCTCCTGCTCCACCAGTTCGGTGAAGGCGGCGCGGACCGACTCGTGCACCGTGACGTCGAAGTCGGCGGTGACGAGTTCGATGCGGCGGCCGGCGATGCCGCCGAGGTCGTTGATCTCCTCCAGGGCGAGCCGGGTGGCGAGCAGCATCTCGCGGCCGTCGTCGGCCGCGGGCCCGGTCAGCGGCAGCGCGGCGCCCAGGAGCAGGGGACGGCGGCGCAGCGGGCGCGGGCTGCTGGGGACCGGGGAGGGCACCGGGGCACCGCCCTGGGCGACGGTGGCGACCCGGCCCAGGCGCAGCCGTTCGAAGCGGGTGCTGCCGCCGGGCAGGGGCAGCCGCACCAGGCCCTGGTCGAGGGCGAGGGCCGCGGCCGCCGCGCGCCCCGAGAGCTGGAGCTTGGTCAGGAGCCGGTCCACGTGGGTGGTCACGGTACGGGGGCTGGTGACAAGGCGTTCGGCGATCTCGTTGTTGGTGAGTCCGGCCACCACCAGGGTGAGCACGTCGAGTTCGCGCAGGGTCAGGCCGTACGGGGACGGGTGGCAGGGTTCTATGAGGACCCGGCCCATGGAGCGTCCCCGGGGGTCCCGGAAGGGGTCCACCCAGACCCGGACCAGGGTGCGGACGGCGCCGTCGGTCCACATGAAACCGGTCCTGCCGGGTTCGGTGCGGACGCAGGCGAGTACGAGGTCGGTCAGGTCGGGGTGGGCGCGCAGGAAGTGCACGGCGGGGCTGGGGGCGATGCGGCCCGAGGTGTCCTCGGCCTCCACCGTCCCGTCGGCCAGGACGACCGCGGCGGCGGGCGGCTGCGCGGGGCTCCGGGCGGGCCAGGTGGTTTCGGGCCGTTTCCGATCTGACACAGGCGTGCCTCCCGTCCATGGTGCTCGAACAGCCACGGGCCGCAACGACCGGTGCGGTGAGCGCATTCATCATGCACAGCTCCGGAGGAATACGACACAGTTACGCGTAACGAATGAGTAAGGAACATTTTGCGGGTGGCTGAGCGGCGTGACGGGCGTACGGACCCGGTCCGTCTCCGGCTGTGGGGCGCGGCGGCGCTGTCGTTCCGGGAGCGGACCGGGCCGGCGGCTGCGGGTGGGCGCGGTCAGGTACGCCGGCTGCGCAGCAGCGAGTCCAGGGCGACGGCGGTGACGACGATGCAGCCCTTGGCGATGAGCTGCCAGTGCTGGCTGATGTTGAGGCTGTAGAAGACGTTGGTGAGCGTCGCCAGGATGAGCAGCCCGACCGCGGAACGCCACACCGCGCCTTCACCACCGCGCAGAGAGGTGCCGCCGACCACCACGATGGCGATGGTGTCCAGCGCCACCGTGGCCCCGACGTCGGCCTGGCCGACGCCCAGCCGGGAGGCGTCGATCATGCCGGCCAGCGCGGCCATCACCCCGGTCATCACATAGGCGCTGCCCACCAGCCAGGGCACCCGCAGGCCGGAGAGCCGGGCGGCCTCCTCGTTGCCGCCGATGGCGAAGATGTTGCGGCCGTAGCCGGTCTGCGACAGCAGCAGGGCACCGGCGAGGAACACGGCGAGCAGAATCCAGATCGGCAGCGGCACGCCCGCGACCGCAGTGAGCGCGAGGTACTGGAAGGAGAACTGGTCGACGATGAAAGGGGCCGAGTTGGAGTAGACGTACGCCAGGCCCGCGATGACCGAGGACATGCCGAGGGTGGTGACGAAGGGGTTGACCTTCCAGCGGGCGATGATGGTGCCGTTCGCGCCGCCCACCGCCAGGCCCGCGAGCAGGGCGCAGACCCCGGCGAGGGCGACGGAGCCGGTGCTCTTGGTGACGCCGGCGAAGATGGTGGAGCCGAGCGCGTAGGTGGCGCCCACGGAGAGGTCGAAGCCGCCGGAGATGATGACGAAGGTCATCGCGACGGCGATGATCCCGACGGCGGCGTTCTGGGTCAGGATGTCCTGGAGGTTGGCGGGGCGCAGGAATCCCGGGTAGAGCACGGTCGCCGCGGCGACGAGGAGCAGCAGGACCCACAGCATGCTGAACCGCAGGGCGGCGGAGCGCAGCCCGGCGGCACGGCCGGTGTCGGCGTCCGGGGCGGTGGCGGGCGGGGCCACGGCGGCGGTGCCGGGCCCGCCGCCGGGAGCGGCGGGCGATGGGGAGACGGTGGACGGGTTCACTTCAGCTCACCTCGTGGGTGGTCGTGGCAGGGCGGGGCCGGCGGACGGGGCGCGGCATCAGTCGGGGTCCTTGTCGAGGAAGCCCAGGCGGACGATGTCGCGTACCCGGAAGTCCGGCGAGTCGGCGGGGATCTCGCGGACCACCCGGCCGTGGGCGAAGACAAGGAGACGGTTGGCGATGGCGAGCACTTCCTCCAGCTCGGAGGAGGTGACGACGACGGCGGCACCGTCCTTGGCGAGGCTGACCAGGGAGGCCAGGACCTCGGACTTGGCGCCCACGTCGATGCCCCGGGTGGGTTCGTCGATGAGGAAGACCCGGGGGTCGCGGGCCGCCCACTTGGCGAGCAGCACCTTCTGCTGGTTGCCGCCGGACAGATGCCGGACGGGAGAGCCGAGCCGGCCCGCGGCGAAGCCGAAGTAACGCGTGTAGTGCTCGGCGCGCCGGCGTTCGGCACCCTGGTCGACGCGGCCGGCCCGGGTGGAACGGGTGATGCCCACGCTGATGTTGTCGGTCCCGTCCATGGCCGGGACGAGACCGTTCTTGCGGTCCTCGGGGACCATCACCACGCCGCCGGCGATGGCCTGCCGGGTGGAACGGGGCCAGGATGCGGGGGTGCCGGCCAGGCGCAGTTCACCGGTGGAGGTGCGGTCGAGTCCGGCGAGGGCGCGCAGGAAGGTGGTGCGGCCGGAGCCGACCAGCCCCCACAGCCCGACGATCTCGCCCTCGTGGACCCGGAGATCGATGTCGGTGAGCACACCGGGGACGGTGACCCCGGACGCCTCGAGTGCGGGGGCGCCGGGTTCATGGGTGCCGCCGCGCGCGGTGACCTCGATCTCCCGGCCGACCATGGCGCGGATGAGTTCCTGGCGGTTCCACTGCGCGCGGGGGCCGGTGCGCACGAGCCGGCCGTTGCGCAGGACGGAGATGCTGTCGCTGAGACGCAGCACCTCGTCCAGGTTGTGGCTGACGAAGACGATGGTGGTGCCCTGCGAGCGCAGCCGGTCCAGGACTCGGTAGAGGATGTCGCGTTCGTGCTCGGCGAGGGCGGCGCTCGGCTCGTCGAGGAGCAGGATCCGTCCGTCGGTCTGGACCCCGCGCATGATCTCCAGGATCTGCTGCTGGGAGACGGACAGGGTGCGCACGGGTACGTCGGGCGGGATGCTGACCTCGAAGTCCGCGCACATCTGCAGATAGCGGCGGCGCATCTCGCGGCGGGCCAGGAACCCGCGTCGGGAGAGAGTGCCGCCGAGGAAGACGTTGGCCTCGGCGCTGAGGGCCGGGACCATGGTGAGTTCCTGGTAGACCGCGACGAGTCCAAGCCCGCGTGCCCTGCGGGGACCGCCCGCGCCGAGCGGGTTGCCGAATACGTCGACGGTGCCGGTGTCGGCGGCGAGCCGGCCACTGATCATGCCGAGGAGTGTCGACTTGCCGGCGCCGTTCTCGCCGACGAGCGCGTGCACGGTGCCGGCCGGGATCTCCAGGTCGACGTCGCGTACGGCATAGGTGCGGCCGAAGATCTTGGCGACGCCCCGGCAGACGACGGCGGGGTGGGCGGTGGCCGCGGTGGGGCCGGGGGGCGGCGCGGGGAGTGTGTCGGGCATGGTGGCTCCTGTCCTGCCGTGGCGCATTCCGGTCAGTACTCGGGACGGAACGTGTCGACGGTCTCGCGGGTGGCGAAGGGGGTACCCGGAAGCTCGGAGGACTCGGTGAGGTTGATGAAGTGCGGGACCTTCTTGCCGGCCACGTGGTCGGCGAGGGCCTGGATGGCCTCCTCGGTCTCCTGGGCGGGGAGCATCATCACGCTCTGCTCCAGGTCGCCCTTCTGCACCGAGTTCAGCGCCCACTTGTCGCCGCCGAAGTCGTAGATCTTGACCTTGCCCTTGCGCCCGGCGCTGTTGACGGCCTGCACGATGCCCCGGCTCATGCCGGAGAAGTTGGACATGATGACGTTCAGGTCGGGGTTGGCCTGGAGGATGGTCTGGGCGGCCGAGTTGCCCTTGGGCGTGGTGTAGTCGGTGGTCTGCTGGGCGACGACCTCGAATCCCTTGTGCTTCGCGAACTCCTTGGCCGCCTTCTGGAAACAGATGGTGTTGGCGTTGAGGTCGGGGCCCGAGATCAACGCGATCTTCGCGCCGTCCGGGTTGTCCTTGATGACCTGGGCCACCCACTGCTCGTAGACATCGAGGGTCTGGCCGCCCACGTACGTGACGGTGCCCGGCTCCCAGGTCGCGTCGCCGAGCCGGGTGGCCCGGCCGCAGATGGGCAGGTTGAAGACGGAGACCAGGATGCCCTTGCGCGGGGCCTGCTGGGTGAGGAGCTTGCAGACGAGGTTACCGTCGTTGGGTTCGACGGCGAAGGCGTTGTACTTGCCGCTGGTGAGCGCGGTCTGGATCTGGTCGAACTGTTTCTGCGCGTCGAACTGCCCGTCGAAGACGTCAAGGCCGACGCCGAGGTCCTTGCTCTTCTTCTTCGCGGCGGCGATGGCGGCCTGGAGGTAGGCGTTGCTGGTGCCGGCCGAGAAATAGGCGATCTTCAGGTCGGAGACCTTGTCGGGACCCTTCGCCGTGGCCGCGGACTGGGTGCCGGCCTCCTGCGAGGGCACGGAGCAGGCGGCGGCGGAGCCGAGGACGGCCAGGGCGGTGGAGGCGACGGCGGCGGTGCGCAGCAGCCGGCGTCCGGTGCGGGCACGGGCGGTCCGTCTGCCGGCGGACGGTGTGGTGAGCGGAGCGTTCATGGCGGTGGTTCTCCCTGAAGGGCGGGCCGGAGGGTGGGACGGAGGCACCGCGGTGGGGCGGGGCGCAGTGGGTGCGGGCGGGCCGGGGTGCGGGTGGGCCGGTCGGGGGGAGAGAGCGCGGAGGTCAGTCCTCGCGCCAGGTGTCGTAGATGTCGCTGAGGGTGGCGAACCAGGTGCCCTCGTGGCCGGCCATGTACTCGATGAGCCGTTCGAAACCCATGAGGTAATGGGCGCGGGCGATCGTCTGCGGGTGGACGGTGAGGGTGAGGACACCGCCCGGGACGTTGCGGTAGGCGAAGTCGAAATGGTCCTTCCAGCGCTGGAACATGACCTCGCTCGACCCCAGCCCCTGGTTGACGCCGGGGATGTACTCGGCGGCGGGGAAGTCGTCGAGGAACCAGGAGACGGGGAACTCCAGCAGCGGGCTGGCCGGGCCGAAGCTGCTGCCCTCCTCCCAGCCGACCTCGACCGGACGCGGGTGGTACGGCTCGAAGTCGCGGCCCATCAGGGAGGAGTCCCACTCGAAGCCGTTCTCCTCCAGCACGCTCAGGGTCTGGTCGGTGAAGTCCCAGGCGGGCGACCGGTAGCCGCGCGGGCGGACCCCGACGTACCGTTCGTGCTGCGCGAGCTGGGCCGCCATCAGACGCCGCTCCGTGTCGGCGTCCAGCTTCGGTACGCCCTCGTGGTAGCAGCCGTGTGCGGCGATCTCGTGCCCGGCGTCGACGATCTGCCGGACCCGCTCGGGGAAGGTGACCATCGAGTGGCCCGGGGTGCACCAGGTGGCGCGGATGTCGTAGCGGTCGAAGAGGCTGATCAGCCGGGGCACACCGACTTCGGCGCAGAACTCGCCCCGGGAGAGGTAGCTGGGGCTGCTGAGGTTGAAGGTGCCCATCCAGACGCTGTGCGCGTCGAAGTCGGCGCCGATGTTGACGGCGAGGGTCTTGCCCTCGGGAAGGTGCAGGGGCATGAGGTGTCTCCGTGAGTGAGGTGGGTGCAGCGGGAAGGGGACGCGCCCGGTGACGGCGGCTCAGGCCCGGGGGAGCAGCGCCTCGGCGTAGCGGCGGTACAGGCCGGAGCGGCGGCGGCGATCGCCGTGGGTGGTGGCGGCTCCGGTGCGGCGGTTCTCGTGCAGGAGGTCGAGGTCGAGCCGGGCGGTGATGACGTCCTCGGTGTTGGTGGCCGCCTCGGCGAGCACCCCGTCGGCGGCGAACCCGCTGTCGCAGGGGGACAGGACGGAGGCCCTGGCCCAGCCCGGGGACAGCGGGGCGCCCGGGTTCCCGGTGGTGGGGCAGTGGACGACATACACCTGGTTCTCGATGGCCCGGGCCTGGGCGCAGTGCCGGACCCGCCAGAAACCTGCCTCGGTGAAGGTGTACGAGGGGCTGACGATCAGCTCGGCGCCCTGCCGGGCGAGGATCGTGGAGACCTCGGGTATCTCGGTCTCGTAGCAGACCGAGACACCGACGGTGACCGGGCCGACGGGGAACGGGGCGAGGACGTCGCCTTCGCGCGTACCCCAGCCGGATTCGGCCGGGAATATATGGGTCTTGACGTGCCGGCTGACGGATCCGTCGGGGAAGAAGACGAACGCCGTGTTGAGGACGCCCTCGCCGTCCGGGGCGCGCACGAGGTGGCTGCCGGCCACGATGACCTGGTCACGGGTGCGGGCCGACTCCGTGAAGAGCGCGGCGTAGTCGTCGGTGTAGTCGGCGATGCGGCCCAGCGCGGAAGGGGGTTCGTCGCGCCAGCCGGGCCGGGCGGTGAACAGTGCCGCGGTGAACAGTTCGGGGAGCACCACGAGTTGAGCGTCGTCGGTGCGGTCAAGGAGTCTGCGCACCTGGCGGGCGAAGGCCGCGAAGCCGTCCACCTCGCGCATCTCGAACTGGACCGCGGCGACGGTCAGGGTCGTTGGCATGGTCTTCGTTTCCTCTCCGGGGGTGGGATGCCGGGTCCTCCGGTGGCGCCCGCGGTCACTGGGCGAGCAGTCCGCCGTCGATGACCAGGTCGGTGCCGGTGACGTACGACGACTCGTCGGAGGCCAGATAGACACAGCCGTGCGCGATCTCGGCGGGAGTGCCGCCGCGTCGCATCGGGGTGCCCGCCAGGACGGCGGCGTTGAGTTCGGCGGGCTGGGCGTCGGTGAGCGGGGTGGCGATCCAGCCGGGGATCACGGCGTTGGCGCGGATGTTCTCGGTGGCGTAGGTGATGGCCGCGTTGCGGGTCATGCTGCGGACCGCGCCCTTGCTGGCGTGGTAGGCATGGGTGCCGACCCCGCCGACGACGCCCCAGGCGGACGAGATGTTGATGAGGGAGCCGCCGCCGGCCCGGCGCAGCGCGGGGATCGCGGCCCGCATGCCGAGGAACACCCCGGTCTGGTCGACGCGCACCACGCGCTCCCACTCGGCGAGGGTGAGGGTGTGGATGGGTTCGTAGGAGATGAGCCCGGCGTTGTTGACGAGGACGTCGAGTCGGCCGTGCCGTCGCTCCACCTCGGCGACGACGGCCGCCCAGCCGTCCTCGTCGGTCACGTCCAGGCGCACCTCCTCGGCGCCCTCGACGGGTGGGGTCGCGCCGCTGAGGTCGGCGGAGACCACGACGGCCCCCTCGCGCACGAAGGCTTCGACGATGCCCCGGCCGATGCCGCGGGAGCCTCCGGTGACCAGGGTCACCTTGCCTGACAGACGGCCCATGGGGTGTTCTCCGTTTCTGCGGTCGGCCGGGGCCGACGGGGTCCGGGGGTGGGTGGTGTGCGGGCCGCTGCGGCCGTGGGGCACGTCCGGCGTTCAGCGGGCGAGGAAACCGCCGTCGATGACCAGGTCGGTGCCGGTGACGTACGACGACTCGTCGGAGGCCAGATAGACACAGCCGTAGGCAATGTCGCGGGGCTCGGCGCCGCGGGCCATCGGGGTGGAGGCGATGACGGCGTCGTTGAACTCCCTGGTCTGCGCCTCGGTCATGGGTGTGCGGATCCAGCCCGGGAGCACCGCGTTGGCGCGGATGTTCTCGGTGGCGTAGGTGATGGCCGCGTTGCGGGTCATGCTGCGGACCGCGCCCTTGGTGGCCTGGTAGGCGAGGGAGCCGGGCACGGCCGCCGCGCCGTAGATGGAGGAGATGTTGATGAGGGAGCCGCCGCCGGCCCGGCGCAGCGCGGGGATCGCGGCCCGCATGCCGAGGAACACCCCGGTCTGGTTGACGCCCAGCACACGGTTCCACTCGGCGGTGTCCAGTTCGTGGATGGCCTGGTAGGAGCCGACCCCGGCGTTGTTGACCAGGACGTCCAGCCGGCCGTGGCGCTCCTCGATGTCCCGGACCACGGCCGCCCACCCCTGCTCGTCGGTGACGTCGAGCCGGCCGGACTCCAGGGTCCCGGGTCCGGTCACGGTGGGGGAGGCCGCGGGGTCGAGGACGTCCACGGCCACGACGGTCGCCCCCTCGGCCGCGAACATCTCGGCGATGCCCCGCCCGATGCCCCGCGCGCCGCCACTGACCAGCGCGACCTTTCCCGACAAGCGATGCATGCGTGCCCTCCGTCCGGAGCCGCCCGCGGATCCGGCGGTGCCGGCCGAGCAACTCGTGGGAGCACAGTAGGAAGGGGCGCGACCGCCTACGTCCGTAAAACTGCTTACTTGTTGCCACAGGCCCGCGAACTGGGGGTGCTCGGCATCGGGCCGACACGAAGGCCTTCCCCGGCCCAAGGACCGACGGAGAACTGGCCCGCAGCGGCCCGACTAGGTTGACCGCATGACAAGCCACGAGCATCCGCAACTGTCCGGCCTGGGGCGGAACCCAGCAGCCCGTCCGGACGTCCTGGTGCGCCTGGCCACACACAAGGCCGGCCGACACGGCATTTCGCTGCGTCGCGGGCGGCTGGAGGACGCCGTTGTCGAGGCTCTGCTGACGCACGGCGACGACAACACCGCGGTGGGCCTGCACGGGGACCGGATTTCCCCGGAGATGCGCCGAAGGATCGCCGAGCATCCCGATCCGGCGATCCGTAACGCGTACACCGACTTTGTCCGCGACATGGTGGACCGCAAGGTGCCGATCCCTTCAGCAACTCGCCGCCGCTGCCGAGTCCTTCCTGCGCCGCGGGGTCGCCCGTCACCCCAACATCACGGAGGCGTTGCTGGAGCGCCTGCTCTCTGACCCGGACCCCCAGGTAGCCGACGATGCCGCTGCCAACTCCGCGCTGGGGCCGGCCCAGATGTATCGAATCCTCACGGCTGCTGGTCTGTGGGTCCAGGCGTGGGCGGAATAGCCGTCGGTCGCCACGCCTCCGGGCTTCCAGGGCCGCCACGTCGTCGGGATCCCAGTCGTGGTCGCACTGCTGCTGGCGCTGCTGTTCGCCGTGGCCAGCGTGCTGCGCTGGCTGGGTGGCCTGATCTGCCGCAGGCTGGTTTCCCGTTTCCGGGTGGGTGCGCGACCCCGGTGCCGTGCCGGGGGAGTGGCACTGGCTGCTGTTCGGCTCATTGGTTCACGGCGACACGGTCGAGCACCTCGTGCTGCCCTTGTTCGCCCTCGCCATCCACCCGGCCCTGGCCATCGGCCGAGTCCTGCGGTCCTCGAAGTCCGACTAGTGCGTACGGCGCGCTCGAAGGGGCTCAAGGAGCCCGGCATGTGCTGCGGAACTCGGTCAACGGCGGCGCGAGCCCGGGCGTGACCTTCGTCGTTCATCCGGTCATGCCGGACGAGGTGTAGCCCTCGACGAAGCGGCGGTTGAGAACGATGAACAGCACAAGTACCGGCAGGACCATGATGAGACCGGCCGCGCTGACGAGTGCCCAGTTGGGGGACAGGCCCTGCTGGAAGGAGTAGAGCGCGACGGAGGCCGGCAGCTTCGTGCTGTCCTGGATGAAGGTGACGGCCAGGAGGAACTCGTTGTATGCCTGCAGCCCGGCCACCAGTGCCGCGGTGAGCACACCCGGCCAGATCAGCGGAAACACGATCCGTGTGAAGACGGTGATCTCACCGGCCCCGTCCAGCCGTGCCGCCGCCTCATAGTCCTTGGGCACCGCCAGCAGGAAGGTGCGGATCAGCAGCGTGGCGAACGGGCTGTAGATCGCCCAGTAGATGACGATCAGCCCGAACCTGTTGTCGTAGAGTCCGATCTTCGTCCACATCGAGAGCAGCGGCACCAGGAACAGCTGGATGGGAAGCGAACTGGCAACCAGCAGGTACATGATGAACAGCCCCGGCTTGGGCAGCGCGAGCCGGGTGAGCGCGTAGGCGGCGCACCCGGCGATCACGGCAACCCCGGCTCCCGTGGAGACCGCGATGAGGGCGCTGTTGCCCAGACCGCGGCCCATGTCCGCATCGGACCACGCGGTGGCGAAGTTCTCCCAGCGGAACTTGCCCGGCAGGCTGAGTGGGCTCTGGCTGATCTCGCCCGGCGTCTTCAGCGAGGCGAGGAGGAAAATCACCATCGGTACGACGGCATAGGCGGCAAGAATGATCAGGATGAGGTAAGCGAAGGGACGTTTCGCTGTGCCACGTCGCGCCATCACATCTCCCACTTCAAACGTCGGCGGAGGTAGAGGTAGCCGCCGACTGTCGCGGCGCTGATGAGAGCGAGGATGACGCCGATGGCCGACGCGTACCCGGCTTGCTGCTGTTCGAAGGCCATGCGGTACATCACCGTACTCAGTACGTCGGTGGAACCTGCGGGTCCGCCCTGGGTCAGGATGTAGATGTAGTCGAAGACCAGGAACGACCAGATCACCGTCATCAGGGAGAGGAACATGAAGGTCGGGCGGATGGCCGGCAGAGTGATGTGCCAGAACTCCCGCCAGGTGTTCGCGCCGTCCATTCTGGCCGCCTCGTAGAGCGAGGGCTCGATGGATTGCATGGAGGCCAGGAAGATGACCACCAGAAATCCCCACCACTGCCAGTTGTTGACGAACGCGACAGTCCCGAGCGCGATGTCTCCGTCGCCGAGGAAGTTGACATCCTTGAGCCATGGAATGCCCAGGTCGCTCAGTGCCGGGCCGATCCCGCTGGTGGGGCTGAGTATCTGCCGCCAGATGGTGGCTGACACCACGGTGGCGATGACGTACGGGACGAAGTAGAGCACCCGGAAGACGAGTTGGAACCGCTTGATCCGGGTCAGCAGGAAGGCGCCGAGCAGACCCAGCGACATCGGCACCACGAGGAAGAACGCGGTCCACAGCAGGTTGTGCAGCAGAGCCCGGAGAAAGTCGGCATCACCGAACAACGCGGTGTAGTTGGCGAAGCCGACCAGCCCAGGGGAATTGAGGCCGTCCCAGTCGGTGAACGAATAGTAGACCGACATGAGCCCAGGTCCGGCGATGACCAGGAGGTTCACCGCCACGAGCGGGGCCATGAACAGCCATGCCTTGAGCTGTGCACCCCTCATGACGTGGGCTCGAAGGGGCTGGGGACCGACCCGGCGGCGAGTTCGTCGGCGAATGTCTTCTGCAGGCCCTTGCAGAATTCGGCGGGCTTCATGCTGCCCGTGATGACCTTGTCGAACTCGGTGTAGAGGTAGGTGTCCGACTTCGGCGGCATGAAACACCAGCTCGCGTAGCCGAGGTTCGTCGACTGCTGGATCGTCTGATACAGGCGGGCCACGCGGTCGTCCGTACTGGGCGGGTACGCGGACTGATCGAACTTGAGCGGGGCGGGGTTGGTGCCCGTGGCAGCCAGGTAGTCGAGCATGTCCTGCGGGTCGGCGATCATGGAATCGATGAACTCGGCCGCGCCTGCGGGGTTCTTCGCCCGCGCGTTGACCGACAGCGCGGTGCCGATGGCGAGCGGAAACACACCGGGCTTCACCGTGTCGCTGAGGGAAGGCAGCGGTGCCCACTCCCACTTCTGGTCTCCGGTGAAGAAGGAGTCGGCGGACGCGAAGCTCCAGGTGCCGGTGATGTACATGGCGACCTTGCCCTGAGCGAGCCCGGTGAACATGTCGGTGTCGGTGTTGGTGAAGTAGCGGTCCGGGGCGCCGCCCCACCAGCCCTTGTCTATCTGCTGCTTGTACAGCGTGATCGCGTCGACGAACACCTTGTCGTCCCAGGGGCGCTTGCCCGTGAGTGCCTCGTAGAGTGCCTGGGGTCCGGCCGCCGCGTTGAGGAAGGCGGTGAGGTACCACTCGCTCTGTGCCGTGTACCCGCTGTTGCCGGCGCCGACCGGGATCATCCCTTTCGCCTTGGCCGCGGTGCAGATGTCCTCGAACTCCGCAAGGGACTTGGGCACGGCCCAGCCGTTCTTCTTGAAAACCGCCGGGCTGTAGTAGAGCACCACCGAGCCGTATCCGACGGGCACGGAGTAGAGCTTTCCGTCGACCTTGCTCGCCTCCCAGGCCCAGGGCAGGAACTTGTCCTGCCAGCCGTACTTCTTGGCGTAGGAGTCCAGCGGGACGGTGTTGGAGCTCTTGGCGAAGGACAGCGCCGAAGACGGCCCGTCGGAGTAGACCACGTCGGGGCCGCGGCCGGCGGCGACGGCGGTGTCGGTCAGCTTGCCCAGTGTCTGGAGCTGTTTGACATCCATTCTGACCTGGACGCTCTTGGTGCTCTTGTTGAATCTGTCGATGAAGTTCTTCTTGAAGTAGCGCTCGACGTCGCTGCCGGTGAAGGCGGCCCAGTAGGTCACCGTGCCGGAGCCGGACGACGAGCCGCTGCCGCACGCGGCAAGTGTGCCTGCGGTCAGCAGACCGCCTCCCAGCTTGATGAGGCTGCGGCGGGACATGGGGGAAGGCATGGTGGTCTCCTCAGGATGATTCGCGAATGACCAGGCGGTGGGCGAGTACGACCTCGCGCGCCACGTCGTCGTATTTGCCGGCCAGCCGGTCGAGCAGCATCCGCGCACACGTCCTGCCGATCTCGCGGGCAGGGTTGTGCACGGTGGTGAGTGCGGGAGTCACGAGCGACGCGGCCTCGATGTCGTCGTAGCCGGTGATCGCCACATCGCGGGGTATGGCGAGGCCTCGTTCTCTGGCCGCGTCCATCACACCGACCGCGATCAGGTCGTTGCCGCCGACGATGGCGTCCGGCGGGTGTGCGGAGTCGAACAGCCGCCGGGCGCCCGCCGCGCCGCCGGCCCGGCTGAAGGTGCCGAAGTGGATGAGGTCGGGGTCGGCTGTCCGGCCCGCCTCGCGCAGCGCCCGGGTGTAGCCCTCCAGCCGCATCTGGCTCGGCTGCGCGTCGTACTCGCCGTTGACCAACCCGATCCGCCGGTATCCGCGGGCGAGCAGATGGTCGACCACATCGTGCATGCCGCCCACGTCGTCGGCTCGGACCACGTCGCCGAAGTCGGCACGGAACCGGCTGCCGAGCCGCACGAGCTTGGTGCCGGTCTCCGCGATGGAGGCGATGTCGTCGTCAGTCGCTCCGTACGACGCCAGGACGATCCCGTCGACCCGCCGCGCCAGGACGTGGCGTACCACCTCGGGCAGTGCCCGCCCCGGCTGCGCGGCGTCCGTGATGGAGAGCAGATATCCACTCTCCATCAGCACGTCCTGGAGGCCGGCGGCGACCAGTGTGTAGAACGGGTTGGTCAGGTCGGGCACGATCAGCGCGATCGACTCGCTGCGCTGTGTCCGCAAGCCGCGAGCCGACGGGTTCGGCCGGTAGCCCAGTTCTTTGATGACTGTCTCCACCAGCGCCCTGGTCGCCGCGCTGACCGGGCGTCGCCCGCTGAGCACATGCGAGACCGTGGTCACGCTGACGCCGGCCGCCGCCGCGACCTCCGCGATACCTGGTTGCTTCTTCGCTTCCCTCACGCCGCCTCACAGTGCGCAAATCGATTTGGCCGGTACTCTGCATGATTGCGTGCCGACAAGTCAACGGGCTAGCGTCTCCGCAGTTAAGAAGATTCTTCGTTGTAACATCTGCCGCGCAAAACGATGCAACTCAGGAGGTGGAGTGACCACTCAGGACCGGGCCAGAGGGGCGCTACTGGGGCTCGCCGCCGGCGACGCACTCGGCGCGCCCACGGAAGGCATGACCCTGCATGCCATCCGCGAACGTTTCGGCCGAGTCACCGGCTTTCTGTCCGACGACGCGGCCGGCACCGATGACACCGAGTACGCCGTTCTGTGTGCTCTGGGCCTGCTACGGCACGGGCGAGAGATCACCAGCGACGACGTGGCCGACCTGTGGATGGCCACGGTCGGCGAGCAGCAAGGGGGTTTCTACGGCGCCGGCTTCAGCGAGATGGTCGCCATCGCCAACCTGCGGTCCGGACTGCGGCCACCGGTCAGCGGCTCGGACAGCTACGAGACATGGAGCGACGGCGCGGCCATGCGGGTCGCCCCGGTCGGAATCCTCTGCTCCGGTGATCCCGCGCAAGCCGCTCGCATCGCCGCCGTCGATGCGTCCGTCAGCCACTCCAGGGACGGCGTCTACGCAGCCCAGGCTGTCGCCGCGGCCGTTGCGGCCGCGCTCACCGGCACCACCCCGGCCGAGGTCGTCGCAGCGGGGGTGGCCGCGTTGCCGGTGGACTCCTGGTCCGCCCGGCTGGTCGCGCGGGCGCTCGAGATCGCCGCGTCTTCGGGATCCCCGGACGAGGAGCTCTACGCGGAGATATCGCTGTTCCACTACCCCTGGTGGGACACCGCCCCCGAAGCGGTGGCCCTGGCCTTCGGTCTCTTCTCCGCCTACGGGGCGGACTTCGAGCAGGCGGTCCTCGCCGGAGTGAACATAGGCCGGGACTCCGACACCATCGCCGCCGTGATCGGCGCGCTGGCAGGTGCTCTGCACGGCGCCCAGGCGATCCCGCCCATATGGCGTGACCAGGTCACCAAGGTGCGCGGTCGGTGTGTCACGGCGACAGCGGGGACCGACCTTGTTGAACTGGCCGATCGTCTGAGGGAACTGGGAACCACGGGATGACACATGTTCGTGACCGCGCGCTCAACGCACTGCTCGGGCTGGCCGTCGGCGACGCGACTGGACTGCCGGCCCAGTTTCACCGACAGGCGAGGTCGGCCTGGGCGCGGGAGGCGGGATGGAAGTTCTCCGCCGCGCTGGACGAGCAGCGGGTCTCCCGCCCACTGCTGCCCTTCACGCTGGGGGCGGGGGATCCTGTTCCGCTGAGCCCCACCGACGACGCCGAGACTGCGGCCGTCGCCTCGCTGGTCCTGCTTGAGTGTGAGGAAGACCACAGCCATACCGACCTGTTCCGTGGCTGGCTGGACTGGACGGGCGGTGATGGCGTGTGGACGGGTGTCGCCGAGCGCTCGGCCGTCATCAACGCGGCCCGCGGACTGGTTCCCCCGGCCACCGGCAACGACAACCCCGAGCACTGGTCGGACGGAGTCGTGCCGGCAGGTGTGCCGATCGGCATCCGTTACGCGGGTGACCCGGCTGCCGCCGCTGAGGTCGCGGGCCGTTACGCCCGGATATCGCACGCGGCGGACGGCGTCTGGGCCACCCAGGCCATGGCCAGGGCCGTTGCCGCGCTGGTCTCCGGTGTCCCGCTGGCCGAGGCGCTGGCCGACGCGGCGTCCGCGGTGCCCGACGAGAGCTGGCTCGGCCGCAACCTGGCCGTCTCACGCCGGATTCGGGACTCGGCGGCCAGCCCTTTCGAGGCCGTCCCCGACCTGGTCGCCGAGCTGGCTCCCGCTGTCTACAGCCATGCCTGCGTAGCGCCGGAGACCCTGCCGGTGGCCTTCGCACTGGCCGAGCTGTCCGGCGGCGATCTGCCCACGGCCCTCGGCGCAGCCGCCCTGGTCTCCCGCCAGTCGGACAGCATGCCCGCCATGGTCGGTGCCCTGTGCGGGGCCGCGGGCGCCGTAGTCCCCGAGTCCTGGCGCCGCCACGTCGACGAGCTACCCGGCGCTCTCAACCCGCGCCTGAAAGGCATACGCCTGAGCGACCTAGCCAACCGCCTGACAGCGTCCGGCAACCAGTAGACGTCACCACCGCTGCCGCGACCGGCGCAGACGATGCGCCCGCCCGCCTGGAGGTGGTTCTCGCCCCGATGCCTGGGGCCGCTGCCGGAAACCACTCCCCAGCGGCCCCACCCAACCAGGAAGGACACCACCTCCCCAGGCTTGCAATGGCGAGGTCCGGGTGGGTTCATCGGGGTCGTCACGGAATCGGGTCAGGAGTGGATCCCGTGGTTCCGGGGAGGTGATGGCCCTTTGTGCGAAGGCGGTTGTGGAGGTACAGGGTCATGGTCGCGTCGGTGGCCGCCATCAGCAGTCCTGCCGCGACCCGTCCGGTGGCCGCCATCAGCGCCGCCAGTGGCAGCACCGTGAGGTGCGCGGCGAGGAAAGGGCCGCAGCGGGCGGCCATGGGAAGGCACATCAGCATGCCCGCCGTCATCCAGGTGAACGACCGCGCGGCCTCGGCCCCCGCGCCGTCCAGTGTGTGCAGCGGCGGCAGATGCCAGGCGTACGCCGACACCGTCCACACGACCGCCCCCAGACGCGCCCCGCGACCCTCCCCCCGCTCCGGTGTGTGCGCCGCGCGGACCGCGTATGCGAGCAGACCCGGCCCGAGGACCGCGAGGAGCTCGAAGCGGACCATCGCCCACACATGGGCGTCCACGCCGTCCGGCGCCCGCGTCAGGGCGAGCGGTGCGCCCAGCGCACACGCGGCCGCCCCGGCGGCGAGCACCGAGCGGCCGGTCAGCCGCCGTACCTCGGGTGCCAGCGCGACCCGCAGCGAGGGCCAGGCGAACGCCAGCGTGAACGAGACGACCGCGCCCAGCACCCCGACAGCGGCCGAAGCGTCCGTAGCGTGCGCATGGGAGCCGTGCCCACCGCCGCCGCCCGTCACCGCCGCGGCGCCCGTCACGGCCAGGACCGCGAGCCCGCCCAGCAGCCGACCCGGCGAGAGCGGCCCGTACCCGGCTGTCATCCGCAGCCGTGCCCGCCGTCGGAGAAGCCGTCCGGCTCCAGCCGCAGCCGCGCCCGGGCCACCGGCATCACCCGGCCACTCCTCGGGACGCGCGAGGTGGCGCGAGCCGACCGGCGGCCGGCACCGGCCGGGGCGCGAGGGTGTTCATACGGGGGTTCCTTCCGGGGTGGTGCCGGGGGCGCTCGGGGTGTGACGGACCGTGCCGCCGTCGGCGCGGGGGGCGGAGGCGGCGTCCAGGCGGCCGTCGCGGGCGAGCCGGACCACCTGGACGTGACCGGCCAGATCGGTGGGTGCGTCGCTGACGACGACGGGCAGTCCGGGTGGCGCGGACGCCGTCGAGGCCGGGACCGAGCCGGGCTCGGCGAGCAGGGTCTGCTCCTCGAAGCCGATGTCACGGGCGCCGATCACCCAGCGCGGGCGCGCCAGCACGGCCACCGGATCCGCGTCCGGATCGGCCAGAGCGGGCAGCGTCTGGGCCAGGATCTGCGGCTGGGCCCGGCCACCCTGGCAGCCCGCCGCCAGCAGGAGCGCGCCGGACGAGCCGATCACCGGGCACAGCGTGTGCGGCGGGCGGGCGCCCGGCCGCAGCACGCCGGGATGGCCGGGGACGAGACTGAACGCCGAACCACGGTTGTGCAGCACGATCCCGGTGCCCGGGTCGCACAGCCCGGAACCGAAGGTCTGGTAGACGCTCTGGATCAGCGACACCGCAAGACCCGAGGAGTCCACGGCGGTCACCGCGACGGTGTCACCTGAGGGCCGGAACGGCGGCCTCGGCGGGAGCGCGCCGGCCAGGGGCGCCGGGTCCAGCAGCCCCGCCAGGTCAAGCGACTGCCCGTGCGGGTCGCCGAGCAGCCGGTCACGGGCGGCCGAGGCGTCCTGGCACCGGGCGGCCAATAGCCGGGTACGTTCCGGTGCGGACAGGTCCGCGGTGTCGGCCGCCGCGGTCAGCAGCGAGGGCAGGACGGCGCCCTGGCTGGGCGGGGGAGCGGCCCACCAGCGGACGTCCGCCGTATCGACACGCAACGGCTCGGCGAACTCGGCCCGATGGGCGGCCAGGTCGGCGGCGGTGAGCGGACTGCCGAGACGGCGCAGCCCGGCGGCGAGCGCCTCGGCGACGGCGCCCCGGTAGAACGACGAGGGATCGTCGGCGAGTTCGTCGAGCACCTTCGCCAGCCGAGACTGCGGGAGCGGGTCGCCCGTGTCCACCGGGCGGCCGTCGGGACCGGTGAGCAGCGCGGACAGACCGGGATCGGCCGCGATCCGCGGCGCACTGTCCCGTACGGCGCGGGCCAGCCCGGCGGACACCGTCGCGCCTTCCCGGGCGAGCCCGGCGGCGTCCCGCAGCGCGGCGGGCAGCGCGCCCGGCGTGCCGTACGCCGCGGCGAGCGCCGCCCAGCCCGCCACCACCCCGGGCACCGTCACGGTCTGCGGTCCCTGCGCCGGCATCCGGGAGTCCGCCGCGCGCAGCGCCTCGACGTCGGTGTCCTCCGCCGCCGCCCCGGCCGACAACACCGCGCGCACCGTGCCGTCGGGCGGGTGCACCAGGGCGATCAGGTCGCCGCCCAGGGAGCACTGGTGGGGGTAGACGACGGTCAGCGCGGCGGCAGCGGCCAGCGCCGCGTCCACGGCGTTGCCGCCACGTCCGGCCGCCCGCCGGGCCGCGTCGAGCGCCGCCGGGTGCGGAGCGGCCAGGACGAGCCCGTGGCCGGGGCTCACGCTGTGTCCCGGGGCAGCAGCAGGGTCCGGGAGGGGGCTGCCTCGGCGCCCTGGAGGGGCACAGGCAGCGACAGCATGTCGTAGACGCCGGCCGGGGCATGCAGCAGATCGACCACTTCGAGGATCAACACGTCCGCACCGCACAGCAGTTGGTGCGTCTCCCAGTGGGTGGTGTAGGCGACCGCCTCGATGCTCAGGTAGTCGATGCCGGCCGTGCGCACCCCCGCCTCGATCAGCCGCTCGGCGCCGTCCGGGGCCAGGCCGACCCACTGCCGGGCCTTCCACGGGCTGCGCAGCACGCCCTCCGAGTTGCTGGTGCGCAGCAGCACCCGCTCCTCGGTGCCGAGCCCCGCCGCGTCGAGGTCGGCCGCGGTGATCTGCTCCTTGACGTGGGTGAGGTCGAGCACCCGGGCGGTCCCGTTGAGGGCCGACAGGTCCAGCCGGTCGACGGTCCTGCCGCCGTCGATGAAGTGGGCCGGGGCGTCGATGTGCGTCCCGGTGTGGGCGCCGACGCGCCAGCGGCTGACGTTGGACGGATCACCCGCCGTCCGCGACTCGACGACCTCCACCTCGGGCCGGCGGCCCCAGTGCAGCATGCCGGGGTGGATCGGCACGGAGACGTCGATCGCCTTGGTCACATCGAGCTGCATGACACGCTCCTTTGGGATGCGAATAGTCTGTGAATAGGGCCAGCGTGGTGAGGCTGTGGACGGCGGCGGTGGGGCTGCCGTGTCCGGCAGCGGGTGATCAGGCGGGGCCGTCGGGCCGGTGCGTCGCGCTGGGCCAGGGCTCGCGCACGGCCGCCGCGACCGCACGGGCGGTGGTGAGCACACAGCGGTCGAACTCCGCCCGCCCGTGTGCGGAGTTCGCCTCGGTGACGTCCCTGCCCCACACGCCGGTCTCGCTGACCTGGTCCATGCGGTAGTCCCAGAAGGAATCGACGTCGAGGTGCGAGGTGGCCCGCTCCATCCGCACCAGTCCGGGCGCCAGGTGCAGCATCACCGAGGTCTCGAAGTAGTTGGCGTGCATCAGTGCACGGCCGTAGGTGACATGACCGTCGACCTCCGGCCCCGGGTACATCGTCACGTACCCCAACGCCCTTACCCGAGCGTCCCGGTGACGCACCCTCAGCTTCTCGGCCGACACGTCCAGGGCGCCGTTGTTCCAGATGTGGCCGTTCAGCAGGACGAACTGCCGTACCCCGCTGTCGTACAAGGAGTCGATCACATCCTCCACGACGGAGATCAGCGTCTCGGGGCGCAGTGCCACCGTCCCGGCGAAGCCGCCGTGCGAGGCGGACACCCCGAAACTCAGCGGCGGCAGCACCGGCACACCGGTCAGCGCGGAGACACCCAGGGCGACCGCCTCGCAGATCCGGGTGTCCACGGCGAGCGGCAGATGCGGGCCGTGCTGTTCGGTGGCGCCCACCGGGATGACGACGGCGTCGTGCCCGGCGACCGTGGTCTCGGCCTCCTGCCAGGTCAACTCCTCCCACGGCAGGGGCGCACCGGTGCCACCGAGCTGCGCGGCGAGCGCGGGCACGTCCAGTCCGGTGGGGACGCGCAGACCGTTCGGACCGGTGATGACGGACGACATCTCTCTCCTCTCCTCAGGGACTTGTCCGGTTCGGCCGGGATCACCAGCGGCGCCGGCTCTTCTCCGGCAGCAGATCCAGGGCACGGACCGCGACCGGCAGGTCGCCGTCGACGGTGGTGATCCACACCGTGGCGTCCGGGCAGTAGTCGCTGATGAGTTCGCGGCACACCCCGCACGGGGCGATGATCCGGAACTGCCCGGCGGGCTTGATCTGTACCGACACCACCGCGGTCACCGCCAGCGGGGCAGCGGGCGCGAACGCGCCCCGCGCGGTGCCCAGGGCGACACCCTCGGCGCAGACGGAACTGCGCCGGCAGGAACCTTCGACGTGCACGCCGGTATGGATCCGGCCGTCCGCGGTGCGCAGGGCGGTGGCGACCTCGTGCCGGTCCCGCTGCCACACCCGGGCCAGCAACGCCTGGGCCACAGACAGAAGTTCGGCGTCGCCGTCGCTCATCTCCGGTGGGACGGGCACCGGCGCGGCGCTCATCCGCTCAGCCCCAGCAGACGCGCCATGTTGCCGCCCTCGATCAGCGCCCGGTCCTTCTCGTCCCCGACCGCCTTGGCGATCTTCATGCGCTCCAGGTCGAAGTCCGAGCCCGGCCACTCGCTGCCCATCAGGATCTGCCGGGGCCCGAGCCGTGCGTACGCCCGCTTCACGTCGCTCATCAGCGTCGCGGACGTCTCCAGGTAGATGTGCGGCTGCCGTTCGGCCACGATGATCGCTTCCGGCACGTTCCACACGGCGCCCATATGGGCGATGATCGTCGGCACCCCGGGGTGGTCGCGGGCGATCTCCTCGATGGCCAGCGGCGCGCAGAACGCGTCGTCGAGTGCGTTGACGAGCACCATGAGCCCGCGCCTGGCACACGCCTCGAACACCGGGTCCAGCAGACCGTGGTCGGCCACGTGGTAGCCGTGCAGACTCGGATGCAGCTTCAGGCCCGCAAGACCCGCGTCGGCGATCCGGTCGATCTCCTCGATCGCGTCGTCGGCCTGCGGAAGCACCTGCCCGAAGCCGAAGAACCGGTCGGGGTGGGCGGCCACCAGCGAGGCGATGAAGTCGTTCTCGATCCGCTGGGCCAGCGAGCACACCATCGCCATGTCCACCCCGGCCGCGTCCATCCGGTCGAGGATGCGCCGCGGCTCGAAGGGCCGGTACGGCGGCGGGGCCTCGCCCTTGCGCGCCCCGGTGAGGTAGTCGGAGCGGCCGCGCACGTCCTGCGTGGTGTTGTAGGCGTCGATGATCAATGCGGGTCCTCACTCGCGGTGTCGAGGGGCAGATGGCAGCGCACGCTGCGCCCCGGGGCGATCTCGCGCAGCTCCGGGTGCCGGGTGCCGCAGATGTCGGTCGCGAACGGGCAGCGGGTGCGGAACAGACACCCCGCGGGCGGATTCGCCGGATCGGGCAACTCGCCCTCCAGTAGCTGCCGTTCGCGGGGCGGGCCGGGCCGCAGCACCGGCACGCCGGCCAGCAGCGCGCCGCTGTACGGGTGTGCCGGTCCGGTGAAGAAGGCGTCCCGGGAGGCGATCTCGATGATCTCCCCGAGGTACATCACGGCGACCCGGTCGGCGATGTGCCTGACGACGCCGAGGTCGTGCGAGATGAACAGCATCGTCAGACCCCGGTCGCGGACCAGCTCCGACAGCAGGTTCAGCACCTGGGCCTGGATCGACACGTCCAGCGCGGAGACCGCCTCGTCCGCCACCACGAACCGCGGCGAGGACGCCAGGGCCCGTGCGATGCCGATGCGCTGGCGCTGCCCACCGGAGAACTCGTGCGGCTTGCGCCCGCCCGCCTCGGCCCCGAGCCCGACCAGGTCCAGCAGCCCGGCCACGGCACGCTCGGCCTCGGCCCGGCTCGCACCCCGGGCGCGCAGCATCGGCTCGGCCACGATCTCGGCGACCTTGCGGCGCGGGTTGAGCGAGCCGAAGGGGTCCTGGAACACCATCTGCAACTCGGCCCGGGTCCGCTTGAGACGCCGGCCGCGCAGCCGCGTCAGATCGGCGCCGAGGAAGTCGATCCGGCCCGCCGACGGCTCCACGACCCGCAGCAAGGCGCGGCCGAGCGTCGACTTGCCGCACCCCGACTCGCCGACCAGGCCCAGCGTCTCGCCCTGCGCGATGTCGAGGTCGACGTCCCGCAGCGCCCGGACGCGGCCGCCCGCCCGGCCCGGGTAGTCCACCCGCAGTCCGCGCGCGCTCAGCAGTACCTCGCTCATACGGCGGCTCCCGTCGCACGGGCCCGCACCCGGGCCTGCTCTGGCAGCACGCAGGCGTCCAGATGGGCCGTGCCGCCGTAGCGCCGCCGCAGCGCGGGGCGCTCCCCGCAGCCGTCGTGGGCGAATGCGCACCGGGGCTGGAAACCGCAGCCCGACGGCCGCTCCACCCCGCTCGGCGGGCTGCCCGGGATCGCCGGCAACCGTTCGGGCACCGGCCCGTCCAGCGGGGGCACCGAGCCGAGCAGCCCCATCGTGTAAGGGTGCTGGGGGTCGAACAGCACCTCGTCCCGTGTGCCCTGTTCCACGATCCGGCCCGCGTACATCACCGCCACCCGGTCCGCGACCTCGGCGACCACCCCGAGGTCGTGCGTGATCAGGAGTACGGACGTGCCGTGTTCGCGCTGGACCCGCTTCAACAGCGTCAGCACCTGGGCCTGGATGGTCACATCGAGCGCGGTGGTCGGCTCGTCGGCGATGAGCACCGCCGGGTCGTTGGCCAACCCCATGGCGATCATCACGCGTTGGCGCATGCCACCGGAGAGCTGGTGGGGAAAGGCGCGTGCGGCGCGCGCCGGACCCGCGATGCCGACCTCGCCGAGCAGCTCGACGGCCCGGCTCGCGGCCGTGGCACGCGGCACGTCGGCGTGGGCGCGGATCGTCTCCGCGACCTGCGCGCCCGCCCGGTGCAGCGGGTTGAGCGCGGCGAGCGCGTCCTGGAAGACGACCGCCACGTCCTTGCCGCGGACTTGGCGCAGTGCGCGCTCGGACGCGCCCACCAGCTCCCGGCCCCGGAAGGAGACGGATCCGCTGATGTGGGTGTGCGGGCCACGGTTGAGACCCACGAGGCTCATCGACAGCGCGGACTTGCCCGATCCGGACTCGCCCACCAGCGCGAGGATCTCGCCCTTGCGCAGGGTCAGGTCCACCCCGTCGACGGCGGGCAGCCGACCCGCCGGAACATCGAACTGCACGCGCAGGCCGCGGACTTCGAGCACTGCCTCGGGCGCGGTCATACGGCGCCGCCCACGGCCAGCGCGGCCCGGTGGATCAGGTCGGCGACCCGCTCCGGCCGTACGAGGGTGGTGTAGTGGCTGCCCGGCACGTGTTCGACGGTCGCCTTCATCCGTACGGCCATGAAGTTCTGGATCTCCGGGCGCAGTGTGCGGTCGTCGTCGGCGACCAGATACCAGCTGGGCAGGGACCGCCAGGCGGGGACACCGGTGGCCTGGGTGAAGATCAGGTCGTCGGCCTGCCGTCCCTCGGCCTCGACGACCGCCCGCTGCCCGGCCGACAGGTCCGGGCCGATCTCCGCCCAGAACTCCGGGCTCGCTTGCGACTTCCACTCGCCGTTCGGACCACGCCGCATGTACGTGGAGATCTCCGCGGGCTCGTAGCGCTCGACGATCCCGTTGACGGTCTCGCCCTCGTCGGGTCCGAACGCGGCGACATAGACAAGGCCCTTGACGCGCGGGTCGCGTCCGACGCCGGTGATGACCGCGCCGCCGTAGGAGTGCCCGGCGAGCAGCACCGGGCCGCTCGTCCCCGCCAGCGCGGCCGCGGTCTCGGCGATGTCGTCGGCGAGAGAGGTCATCGGGTTGGTCACCGTGAACAGCCGGTGGCCGCGGGCGGTCAGCAGTGGCTGCACCGCCGACCAGGTGGTGGGCCGTCCGCCGGCGCCGTGTACCAGCACGATGTCCATCCGGATCATCCTTTGCGCAGACGCGGGTCGAGGACCGTGCACAGCAGGTCGACCGCGTGGTTGACGAGGGTGAACAGCAGGGCGATCGCGAGTGCCGCGCCCTGTACGACCGGGTAGTCGCGCTGGAGCACGCCCTGCACGAGCAGGCGTCCGACGCCCGGGTAGGAGAAGACGGTCTCGGTGACGACCGAGCCGCCCAGCAGGGAGCCGAACTGGAGCCCCAGGACGGTGACGATGGGCAGCCAGGCGTTGCGCAGGACGTGCCGGCGGACCACCGCGCCCTCGCCGAGGCCCTTCATCCGGGCGGTGCGTACGAAGTCGTCGCCGAGCACCTCCAGCACGGAGGCGCGCACGATCCGGGTGATGAACCCGGCCATCGACAGCGCGAGCGTGATGGCGGGCAGGATCAGATGCTGGACCCATGGCCAGAGCAGCTCGGGCCGGTCCTGGAGGATGGCGTCCAGCAGTACGAAGCCGGTGGTCGGCCGGTAGTCCAGGGAGCTGGGCAGCCGGCCGAGCACGGGCAGCCAGCGCAGCCACACACCGAACACGACGATGGCCAGCACCCCGAGCGCGAACCAGGGCAGGGAGAAACTGACGGTGGCCACGGCCCGGGTGGAGGTGTCGATCCAACTGCCCTTGCGCAGCGCCGCGACCACACCGGTGACCACACCGATCAGCACCGCGACCGTCATGGCCGCGAGGGTGAGTTCCACGGTCGCGGGCAGCGCGTCGCCGAGCAGGCCGAGGACGCTGTTGGAGCCGTAGAACGAGGTGCCCAGCCGCAGATGGACGAGGTCGTCCAGGAAGTGCCCGTACTGGGTGAGCAGCGGCTGGTCCAGGCCGAGCGCCTTGGTGATGCGCTCCTCGTTGGCGCCGAACTCCTCGGCGGAAGCGGTGTTGCCGCCCGCCGCGAGCGAGGTCGCGGGGGAGCCCGGCAGCAGCCGTATCGCCACGAACACCACGGACGCCAGCGCGAACAGCACGACCGGGATCGCGGCCAGCCGGCGCAGGAACACCGCCGTGCCGCCCGACAGCCACGCGGGCCGGGGGAGCCGGGGCAGCCGCGGCCGGATCAGGGTGCCGGCGCTCATGCCGTCCCCCTCGGGTCGAGGGCGTCGCGCAGGTCGTCGCCGACGAAGTTGCACGCCACGACGAACAGCAGGGTGAGCGTGGCGGGCAGCACGACCAGCCGCGGGGCCGTGAACAGGAACTCCTGCCCGGCCTGCACCATGTACCCCCAGTCCGGCTGGGGCGGCTGGATGCCCAGGCCGAGGTAGGACAGGCCCGCCGCGAATCCGGCGGCGACGGACAGCGTCATGACGACCTGGGCGAGCAGCGGACCGCCGATGTTGGGCAACACCTCGCGGAGCAGGATGTGGGGCGCGCTCGTGCCGCCGAGGCGGCAGGCGACGACGTAGTCCTTGGCGGCCTCGCGCGCGGTCAGGGTGCGGGCCAGCCGGGCGAGTCCCGGCGCGAGGGAGATGCCGATGCCGAGGATCAGACTGACCGTGCCCGGTCCGGCCGCCGCCACCAGCAGGATCACCAGCAGGATGGACGGGAAGGCCAGCGCCAGGTCGACCAGCCGCATCAGCATCTGTTCCACCATGCCGCCCGCGTATCCGGCGACGAGTCCGACCAGCGTGCCCACGCCGGCCGCGAGCGCGGTCGCCGCGAAGGACACCAGCAGCAGCGGCCGGGCGCCGTGCACCAGCCGGGCCAGCTCGTCCCGGCCCAGGTCGTCGGTGCCCAGCGGATGCCCCGCCGAACCGGGCGTCAGCAACGCGGCGGAGGTCTGCCGCAGCGGGTCGGCCTGAACGAGCAGCGGCCCGAGCAGGGCGACCAGCACCACTGCGGCCAGCAGCAGCCAGGCGAGCGACGCGGGCCAGGACCGGGCCACTGTGCGGTGGCGCAGTGCATCGACGAGCCGCCGGCCCGGTGCGCCGGACGGCGGCTTCGGCAAAGGGGCCGCGGGGGCCGCAGCCGGCACCGGGGCGGCTTCGGCCGCGGCCCGGGTCTCAGACACTGGCTTTCTCCAGGTAGCAGCGGTGGTTGGCCAGCGCGTCGGTGTTCATGCCCGTCACGTTCGAGCCGCTGACGACCAGGTTGCTGAAGCAGGCCAGCATCGACAGGACCATGTACTCCTCGGCCCATTGGCGCTGGATGCGCGTGTAGGCGGCGGTGCGCTTCGTCGCATCGGTGAGGTTCTTCGCCGCGTACAGGTCGTCGGTGAGGGAGGCCGCGCCCTTCAGGGTGTCCATGCCGGAGAGCTTGGAGCCGTAGATGCCGGTGGTGCTCGCCATTGCGCCGACCATGTCGTCGGGGTCGGGCACGTAGGTGTTGCGCTCCCAGATCATCAGGTCGTGGTAGTCGTCGTTCGCGTCGAGGAGGCGGCTGAAGTAGGTCGCCGGGTCCACGGAGGTGGTGGCGACCTTGAAGCCGACGTCGGTGAGGTTCTGGGCGATGATCTGGGCCGCCTTGGGGTGCCAGGAGTCGCTGGCCGCCATCAGCCGGATCGTGCGCCCCTTCGCGCCTGCCTCCTCGACCAGCCGCGTCGCCTGAGCGGTGTCCTGGGTGCTGAGGTCGGCCAGGGCGGTGTCGTAGCCGGTCTGGGCGGGCGGGATGGCGTAGCCCTTGGGCTCGGCGCCGATGCCGTAGAACGCCTGCTGGAGGATCGCCTTGCGATTGATGGCGAGGTTGATGGCCTTGCGGACCTTCAGCTCGGGGACCCGGCGGGCGTCGATCATCATGATCGCGTTCGCGTTGTGCGGGGTGTCGTACACCTTGACCGCGCTGTCCTTGCGCAGCTGGGACACGGCGGAGTACGGGGCGAACTGCGTCGCGGACACATCGCCGCTGAGCAGCGAGCTGACGATGGTGGAGGGGTCCTGGACCTGGCGCAGCACCAGCCGGTCGAGGGGCGGCTTGCCCAGCCGGAAGCCGTCGAACGCCTTGAGCGTGACGGACTGCCCTGACGTGGCGGAGGAGAAGGCGAACGGCCCGGTGCCCACGAGGTGTTTGCCGATGTCGGCGCCGTACTTGTCCAGCGCGGCCTTGGAGATGATCCGGCCGCCGATGTCGGACAGCTTGGCGAGCAGGGTCCGGTCGGGCTGCTTCAGGACCATCGTGACGGTCATGTCGTCGGGCGCGGTGAGCGAGGCGACATTGGCGCCCAGACGCGCGAGCGGCCGGGTCGCGCCCTTGGGGAGGGTCTTGTCCTCGGGGTCGAACTGGCGGCCGAGGCTGGCGAGTACGTCGGCGGAGGTGAGCGTGGTTCCGTCGTGGAACGTCACCCCCTCGCGCAGGGTGAAGGTATAGGTCAGCCTGTCGTCGGACATGGTCCACTTCTTCGCCAGGTCCGGTGCGGGCTCGTTCGTCTCGAAGGAGATGAACGTCAGGCCGCGGCAGATGCAGTCGACGGCCATCCAGTCGCCCAGGGATGTGTAGAAGGCGGGGTCGTTGACGGCGCTGGTGGCGTCGATGGCCAGCGTGAGGGTGCCGCCCCCGCTGCCGCCGCCCGCGTCGTCGGCCGCGGCGCCGCAGGCGCTGAGCAGGGCGGGCAGCCCGAATCCCACGCCCACCCCGAGCAGGCCGGCGCCTCGGAGCATCGTCCGGCGCGAGACATCCTGCGAGGCGATGGCCGACACCGACGACGAGGTGGAGGCGGGCGAGGGTGATCCGGGCGTCTGGTCCGGCATGGGGCCTCCTTGGGCACCGATCCTGAGAATGGATTAAATCTACGCTGGATTGGATCCAAAAGCATGCTCAGTGGTTCCCGATTCCCTCTTGTGTCCCATGGGTTAAAGACGTGTGAACCAGATCCCGGCAAACACGTCGCGGCTGAACTCAACCGCCGCGCACGCAAGACGCCCGGCCGGGAAATCCCGGCCGAGCGTCTTGCGTGAGCTGCTCGCGGCCTGATCGACACGGCCACGTGTCGCGATGACCCCGGAAAGCCGTCGAGGCGGCCGGGGTCCGGGTCAGAAGGTGAGGCTCCAGCGGTCGAGGTGGCCCGGGTCCACGAGGAAGATCCCCGGGGTGTTGTCGATGACGCGCAGCCTCCACACGCCGTTGGCGGGCAGCGCCGACGCGTCGACCGTGAACGTGGCGTGCAGTTCGGTCCCGGTGTCCCAGACGAAGTCCTTGACGGGGATCACCGTGCCGTCCTCGGCCACGAGATCGATGACCTGGCCACCGATGAAGTCGTGCACCAGGTCGACGCTGACCTTGAGATCGGCGGACGCGTTCCCGGTGCGGCCGGTCACGTACAGAGGCGACTCGATCGTCCGCCAGTTGGGGATGTCGTAGCGGTCGGGGTTGACGAAGTGGTCGCCGCCGGAGTCCAGCACGGTCCAGGCGTAGGGCAGGTCGAGCCGCTCCGCAGCCGAGTTGGTGACGGTGACGGTGACAGCGAACGTGCCGGCGCGGGTGGGCGTGCCGGAGATACGGCCGTCGGCCGGGTCCAGGGCCAGTCCGTCGGGCAGACCGGTGGCCGCGTAGGTGAGCGCGCCGGGCCGGGTGGACGTAGCGGTGATCTGCCGGCTCACCGGCTGGCCGACGGCCGCGTCGCGCGTGGAGGGGGCATCGGCGGCGATGTGATTGACGTAGCGGGGACCGACGTTGACCGCCGCCCAGGCGTTGCCGACCGCCTCGTAGGCGTCGCTGGTGGTGCCGAACAGATCGGCGGCGGCCCGGAGGGTGGCCGCGCGGGCGCCGGCGTAGTCGGTGGTGCTGGTCATGTAGCGGGTCAGCGCCCGGTACCAGACCTCGGTGGCGTTCGCCAGGCCCAGGGCCGCGACGGGTTTGCCGTCGTAGGTGGGACTGTCGTAGGCGACACCGTTGACGGTCTTGCTTCCGCTGCCCTCGGCCAGCAGGTAGAAGAAGTGGTTGGCCACCCCGGAGCTGAAGTGCGGGTCCAGTTTCTTCGTCCCGGCGGTCCAGTAGTCCTGTGAGGTCCCCTTCGCGGAGGCGTCCTTGGACGGCTGGTCCAGGTAGCGCAGGGGATTGCCGGTGCCGCGGACGTCCGCCAGCTCACCGATGAGGTAGTCAGGGGTGTCCTCGGCGTTGCCCGTGAAGAACTCCACGGCCGTGCCCATGATGTCGCTGGTGGCCTCGTTGAGCCCGCCGGACTCCCCGGTGTAGATCAGACCGGCCGTGGCAGAGGTGACGCCATGGGTCATCTCGTGCGCGGCGATGTCGAGTTGGGTCAGCGGATGCCGCCCGTCGCGGCCGTCGCCGTACGTCATGCAGAAGCACAGGTCGTCCCAGAACGCGTTGGCGTATCCGGTGCCGTAGTGCACGTTGGAGACGGCGCCCACGCCGTCGTCGGCTATGCCGTTGCGGCCGAAGCGGTCGTGGTAGAAGTCCCAGGTGCGCTGGGCGCCGTAGGCGGCGTCGACCGCCGCTGTCTGCGCCGAGTCCGGGCTGCCGTCGCCCCACACGTCGTCGCTGTCCGTCAGCAGGGTGCGTACGCCGCCGGTGACGTCGTAGGTGCGGTGGTTGCCGCGCTGCGGATCGGCGAGCTGGTAGGCGTCGCCGTTGCGCACGGACGCCAGCTGGACCGTTCCGCTGTACTGGCTGTGGCCTTCACCGGCCTGGATGTCGTCGTAGGAGGCGAGCCGGGCGCCGGTGACCGCGTCGGTGACCACATGCAGACGGCTCGGTGTTCCGTCCGCACGGACGCCGGTGACAACGTTGTCCCAGGCCAGTCGGGGGGAGCCGTCCGCCGCCCAGACCACCCGCCGCGACGACGCCGCGCCCTCGGACACGAGGGAGGGCTCCTCGTCGGCAGCCCTGAGCGCCGTCTTCTTCGCGGTGGCCGAGGAGATGACGGCTTCGGTCGTGGGCACGGTCAGCGCCCGCGGTGCCGTACGCGTGACGCTCTGTTCGCCGGCCCGCTCGTGGACGATCACGTCGGCCCCGATCACCGGGAGTCCGGCGTAGGTGCGGGTGTAGCGGGTGTGCACCGTGCCGTCGGCGTCCTTGGCCACGTCCTTGGCGACCAGTCCTTCCTTGCCTCCCATGCCGAGTCCGCGAGCCGTCTCGCGCGTCGACTCGGCGGCGTGGCCGATCAGTTCGGCGCGTTGCGCGCGGGACAGCGGCACGCCGCGCGCCCCGGGTCTGGGCTCCGCGTCGATGTGCCGCGCCGCCGGTGTCGTGGAACGGGATTCCGGGATCGGCGCCGACCGGGCAGTCGGGGCGGCGACGACGAGCGCGGTCATGGTGGCGGTGAGCATGACGGCCAGACGGCCACGTCGTGGCCCCGTACGGGGAGAAGAGAGTGAACGGCGGTCGTTCCTGGGCGAGTCGGTCATGTGGGCAGCTCCTCTCACCGGCTGTCGGCGGACAGCGGTGGGATCAAGGGGGGAACCGCGGGCTGTCGGTCCTGCGGTGGGAACAAGGCGGGTGCCGCTCGGGCGCGGACAGATCGTTTCAGGGCGTCCGGACGTTGTCACCACTGCGAAGATCGATGTCCGAAAGCCGGTCAACGGGCGGCTATGCGCGCCGACTTGGTGCGGGCTGCGCCACGTGTACCTTTACGCGGCGGCAATACGGCGCTAACCAGCGAGGTTGGCTGTATCCCGCCACCGCTGTGCGTACCGCTGTGTGTCCCGCTGTGTGTCCCGCTGTGCGCGGATCGACATGGACGAGTGCTCGTCAGCCGGCGTCATGGCCGCTTCGGAGCGGCGGGTCGCCCACCTCGGCCCGGTAGTCGGCCAGGGCCTGTTCCGCTCGGGTGATGACGTCCGGGATGTCGGCTCGGGCGACGCCGAGCAGGCGCAGCGACCCGCGCAGGGCGGAGGTGGCATACCGGAACCGGTTCTCCTCGCCGCCCCACTGACGCTGCGAGACCGAGGCCTCCACCAGGGCGAACACCAGGTCCATGTCCTCGGCCAGTTCGGCGGCCTCGCGGGGCGGATGCAGCGACGCGAGGGCCGCGCGGCTGAAGTCCCGGTAGGTGTCGCGCAGCACCGTCTGGGCGGCGCGGGTCGGCGTGAAGTCGTCCGTCTCCAGTTCCGGCAGGTGGTACACGACGTGCAGGTTGTGCCGGTCGCGCAGCAGCGTGTCCAGGTCGAAGGAGACCAGCGCGCACAGCCGTACGACGGGGTCGAGATCCCGCTCGCCAAGCCAGCGGGCGCACGCCAGCGCCGGGGTGACGGTGCTGGAGAGCAGGGAGACGAGGAGGGCCCGCTTGTCGGCGAAGTGGTAGTACAGCGTCGACTGCTTGATGCCCACGGTGTCGGCGATCTGCCGGGTCGTCGTCTTCGCGTATCCCTGCTCGCCGAACAGCCGGGAGGCGGCCTGGAGGATCTCCTCCCGGGTGCTCAGGCCGTTGTGCCGTTTGGGCGCGGACCGCGGCCGCCCCGGCTTGCCCTCGCCCGGCTGCCGGCCGGGCGGGACCGCCGCCTGGCGTCCGGCGTCCGTCATGCCGCCCTGCCGATCCCCGGCGCCGTGACCGTGTGTTTGACGATCCGTCCGGCCTGGATCACCGTGCGGATCGCGCCGGGATCGCCCAGCGCCGCGATGTCGGCGAGCGGGTCCACGTCCGTGATGACGAGATCCGCCCGCAACCCGGCGCGCACGCTGCCCACTTCGTCGTCGAGACGGCACATCCGCGCCGCGACCGAGGTGCCGGCGGCGATGGCCGCCGCGGGGGAGAGGCCGAGCCGCACCATCAGGGCCAGTTCGCGCAGGTTCCGGCCGTGCGGGGCGATGCCCGCGTCGGTGCCGAGGGCCACTTGGACGCCGCTGGTGAGCGCGGCCGACAGGCGTTCCAGGGCCGTCTCGCGGAGCCGGCGCCGCCGCTCCGCGTCGCGGGACGGTCCCTCCGCGCCGACCGGGCGGGTCAGTGCGGAGAGCGTGGGCACCAGGTAGGTGCCGCGCTCGCCCATGTCCTGGAGCGTCTCGTCGTCCACCAGGTAACCGTGCTCGATGCTGCGGACACCGGCCCGCACCGCGGCCGCGATGCCCGCGGCGCCCTGGGCGTGCGCGGCGACGCCCACGACGCCGTGGCGTCGCGCCTCGTCGACCACGGCGCGCAGTTCGGCCTCCGTCAGCCCGCCCGCCTCGGGTGTGCGGCGCGGGCTGGTCATGCCCCCGGTCGCCGCGACCTTGACCCAGTCGGCGCCCTCGCGCACGACCTCGCGTACGGCCCGTACGAACCCCGCGGGCGAGTCCGCGACGACGCCCGCGCCGGGGCTCGAGTCGAGAGGGGTGCCGCGGACGGTCCGCCAGTCCCCGTGCCCGCCGGTGATGCTGAGGATCCGCAGGGCGATCTGGAGCGAGGGGCCGCGCACGTGTCCGGCCGTGACCGCCTCCCGGAAGCCGGAGTCCGCGCCCGCGAGGTCGCGCGCCGAGGTGATGCCCGCGTCGAGCGTGGCGGCGAGTGCGGGCACCGAGCGCAGTGTGAGCAGGCTCTCCGGGGCCATGAGTGTGTCGAACCGGTCGGCGTCCGGGCAGGTGCTCATGTGCACATGGCAGTCGAAGAAGCCCGGCAGGACGGTGAGCCCCGCACACTCCAGGACCCGCAGCCGGCCGGGGGAGGCCGCGGCGGGCAGCGGCAGCGTCCCCGTGGGCGCGAGCGTGTGGATCCGGTCGCCCTCCACCAGGACGTCCTGGCCGGGTACGGGCTCGTCGGCCAGACCGTCGAGCACGGTGATGTTCCTGAGCAGCAGCGCGGGAGCGGTGTGCTGGGCTTCCTGCGGCACCTTGGGCCTCCTCCGGTGGTCCGTGATCCAGCGGCGGTCCGGTGCTCCGCCCGGGGCGAGGCGGCCGAACATGCCTGCGCAACACGGGTTTTCGGGGCTGGATGCGGCCACCGTACCAACCCCCCGGAGGGTTTTCTATCAATGACAGAATTTACCGTTCGGCAACTCCGGGCAACTCCGGGGAAACCCTTTCCGGCCATCGCGGCTCTACTTTTCGGTCGTTGACAGGAATCCCCGAGTCCTCCGCGCGGCCCGTCCGCCGGACCTCCTCACCGAGAGGGTCCTGATGCGATCCAGTGCCATGACCGCCGTCCCGGCCGGCCCACGCGCTCTTCCCGTACGACATGGCCGCGGCGCCAGGGCCGCCCTCGCCGCCACGGTCCTCGCGCTCACCGGCTGCTCGGCCGCGCAGTCCGGAGCCGCCGCCGGCACGGACGTCTTCACCGCGGCCGTCGTGCAGACCTACACCACGCCGCCCGACCCCGACATCAACTACGACGGCCCGGGTCTGAACATCATTCAGAACACCTATGAGGGCCTGGTGAAGTACCAGGACGGCAGCGAGACCGCCAAGATCGTCCCCTCCCTCGCCTCCTCCTGGAAGGTCTCGAAGGACGGCCTCACCTACACCTTCACCCTGCGCGACGGTGTCACCTTCCACGACGGCACCCCGCTCACCGCCGCCGCGGTCGCCGCGGCCGTCGAACGCCGCGCGAGCGTCGACGGCGGCCCCGCCTACATGACCGCCGACGTCACCGGCGTCACCACCCCCGACGAGCACACGGCCGTGCTCACCCTGAAGGCCCCCGACTCCGCCTTCCTCGACTACCTCGCCTCACCCTTCGGCCTGAAACTGATCAGCCCCACCGCCCTGAAGCAGCACGCCGGCGGTGACCACGCGCAGACCTGGCTCACCACCCACGACGCCGGCACCGGCCCCTACGAACTCACCGCCGCCAGGACCGGCAGCCACTACGAACTGACCGCCTACAAGGACTACTGGGGCACCAAGCCCACCTTCGGCACCGTGGACCTGGAGATATCCCAGAACGCCTCAGGCGCCCAACTGGAGCTGGAGCGGGGCGAGATCGACGCCATCCTCGGCAACCTCAACAAGTCCGCCTTCGAGTCCTACGCCGGCAGCAAGGCCGTCAGCGCCAGCACCTTCCCCAACATGACCACCCAGATGATCTACGTGAACCCCGCGTCCAAGGCGTTCAGGAGCACCGGGCAACGCGAACGGCTCTTCTCGGGCATCGACACCAAGGCCATCCTGTCCGCCGCCATGGGCAGTCTGGAGGAACCCACCGGCCAGCTGTTCCCACAGGGCATGCTCGACCCCGCCGCCGACGACCAGGGCATCACCCACGACGACACCGCCCTCGCCGCCCTCGCCCGCTCGGCGCCCGCGAAGGGCCGTACGATCCGCGTCGGTTACGCGGCCAGCAGCGCCGACGGCAAGGCGGTCGCCGAAGAACTCGCCTCCCGGATGAACAGCGCCGGTCTTACGACCGAGGCCGTCGCCTACGCGGCCGGCACCATCTACAAGCTCACCGACGACCTCGGCGCCGCCCCCGACCTCGCCGTCTTCGGCGTCTTCCCCGACGCCGGCCACCCCGACTCCTGGGGCCGGATCATCTACACCCCCAAGGGCGGCCTGGACCTCTTCGGCGCCGAGGTCGACGGACTGGAGGCCAACCTCGACAAGGCGCTGACCACCACCGACACATCGGCGTACACGGCGGTGGCCCGCTCGGTCATCGACTCCCGCTACTGGTTCTCCATCGGCTCACTCAACACCACCCTGCTCACCGTCCCCGGCATCACCGGCACCCGCGAGGCCCAGAACCTGCTGGAGTACAACGTCCTGCACTTCGCCGCCCTCGGCCGCTCCTGACATGGCGGCGACGGACGACATGAGCACCGACAGCCGCGAGCCCACGCTCGCCGCGCGCGACCTGCACGTACACCTCACCCGCGACGGCGAGGAGGTGCACGCCCTGCGCGGGGTCAGCCTCGACGTACACCCCGGCGAGATCGTCGCCATGGTGGGGGAGTCCGGCTCGGGCAAGAGCGTGCTGGGGCTCGCCGCGATGGGACTGCTGCCGCACCGGTCGCGGCCACGGACCGGGGGATCCGTCCTGCTGGGCGGCACCGACATGCTCACCGCGGACGAGGAGACCGCGCGCCGGGTGCGCCGCAGGCATGTCGGGGCGGTCTTCCAGGACCCCATGACCTCCCTGGACCCGACGATGACCATCGGCGCCCAGTTGGGAGAGGTTTAGCCCGACCGTGCCGAACGGCTCCGGCTGCTGACCGCCGTCGGCATCCCCGACCCCGAACAGCGGCTGAAGACGTTCCCGCACCAGTTGTCGGGCGGCCTGCGCCAACGTGTGATGATCGCGCTGGCCATCGCCCGCACACCGTCCCTGATCATCGCGGACGAGCCCACCACGGCGCTCGACGTCACCGTCCAGGCCCAGGTCCTCGACCTGCTGCTGTCGCTGCGCGACGACATCGGCTGCGCGGTCCTGTTCGTCACCCACGACCTGGGGGTGGCCGCGCAGATCAGCGACCGGATCGCCGTCATGCACCGGGGAGTCCTCGTCGAGCAGGGCACCGCCGAGCAGGTGCTCCACGACCCGCACCACCCCTACACCCAGGGGTTGCTCGCCGCCAGGATCGGCCTCGACACACCCCGGGAGCATCCGCTCACCCTGCGCCGGGCCACGCCCGGGGAACAGGACCGCACCACCGGGCGGCGGACCGCGGCCACCGTCGTCGAACTGGCCGGCGGCGGGCGCGGCCGGGCCGTCGCCGCGGACGGGGTGCTGACCGCGGGCCGGGTCGCGGCGGCCGACCGGGACCTGCCCGACCGCTGGCCCGAGCCGGTCATCGGGGACGACCTCGCCGTGCGACTGCGCGGCGCCGCCCGGGTGTTCCGCTCCGGACCGCCCTGGGCCCGCCGGGAACTGCACGCCGTGCGCGGCGTCGACCTCGACGTGGCCCAGGGCGAGTCGGTGGCCCTCGTCGGTGAGAGCGGCTGCGGCAAGACCACCCTGCTGCGGATCGTGGCCGGACTCGAACGCGCCACCTCCGGCGAGGTACGGGTGTCCGGCGGCACACCGCAGATGGTCTTCCAGGACGCGGGTTCCTCCCTCACCCCGTGGCTGACCGTCGGCGACATGCTGGCGGAACGGCTCGCCGTGACCGCCTCCGGCCTGAGCCGCGCCGAACGCCGGACAGCGGTGACGGACGCCCTCGCGACCGTCGGCCTGCCCGCCGACACCGCCCGCGCCCGGGGCGACCAGCTCTCCGGCGGCCAGCGGCAGCGGGTCGTCATCGCCCGCGCCGTGATCGTGCCGCCCCGCGTCCTGCTCTGCGACGAACCCACCTCCGCCCTGGACGTGACGCTCGCCGCCACCGTGCTCGACCTGCTCGGCCGGCTGCGCAGGGAACTGGGCATGTCCGTCCTGTTCGTCACCCACGACCTGGCGGCGGCCCGCGTCATCGCCGACCGGATCGCCGTCATGCGGGCCGGCCGCATCATCGAGGAGGGCCCCACCGAACGCGTGTGCTCCCGGCCCGCCGAGGACTACACCCGCACCCTCCTCGACGCCGTACCCGGACCCCGCCACCGGCGGCCCAGCACGACCGGAGGCCCCCGGTGACGGCGCTCGGCTCTCTCACCGGCGGCCGGCGGCGCACCGCCACCACGGCCGGCCGCCCGCACCACGTCGTCGCGGGCCGGCTCGCCCTGGGCGCACTCGCCGCGCTCGTCCTGCTGGCCCTGCTCACCCCGGTCCTCAGCCCGCACAGCCCGGTCCTGCGCAGCGGCGACGCCTTCCTGCCCCCGGGCAGCGCGGGCCACCTGCTCGGCACCGACGCCCTCGGCTACGACCTGCTGGCCCGTGTCCTGTACGGGATGCGCGCCAGCCTCTTCGCCGCGGCCGTCGTCATCACCTTCGGAGTGCTCTTCGGCGGCCTCGTCGGGGTCCTTGCCGGAGCCCTGCCGGGCTGGGCCGACGCGGTGCTCATGCGCGTGACCGACCTGTTCCTGGCCCTGCCGGGACTCGTCATCGCCCTGGCCGTAGCCGCCTCCCTCGGAGCGAGCTACCGCAGCGCGCTCATCGGCATCGCCGTCGTGTGGTGGCCGCTGTACGCCCGCCTCGTGCGCGGCGAGATCCGCGCCTGGGCGGCCCGGCCCCACCTGGAGGCGGCCCGGCAGGCCGGCGTCCCCTGGGGCCGGCGCGTCGTCCGCCACCTGCTGCCCGGCGTCCGTCCCACGGTGGTCGTCGCCGCCAGCCAGGACGTCGGGGGACTCGTCGTCGCCCTGTCCGCGCTGTCCTTCGTCGGTCTCAGCTCGCCCGCCCCGGCCCCGGAACTCGGCGCCATGGCCGCCCAGGGCATGCCGTATCTGCTGACCTCCTGGTGGGTGCCCATCGTGCCCGGAATCGCCGTCATGCTGCTCGCCGTCGTCGCCAACTACGCGGGCGACGCCGTCCGCGACCTGCTGCGCCGCCGGTGACCCCGCACTCCCGTCCCGGAGAGGACCGAACCCCGTGACCTTCGCCCTGCGCCGCGCCGCGGCGATGCTCGGCGTCCTGCTCGCGCTGACCGTGGCCCTGTTCGCCCTTCAGCAGGTGTCGGGCACGGACCCGGCCAAGGCCTACGCCGGAGCCAACGCCTCCCAGGCCGCACTCGACGCGGCCCGTGCCCGGCTCGGCCTCGATGAGCCCGTCCTGCCCCGCTACCTGCACTACCTGTCCGGCCTGCTCCACGGCGACCTCCAGAACTCGCTGCGCACCCGCACCCCCGTCGCCTCCGACCTCGCCGCCGTCCTGCCCGCCAGTCTCGAACTCGCCGCCTGCGTGCTGTTCCTGGCCGTACTGCTCGGCTCCGTCTTCTCCTACCTGTGCGCGAGCGGCGCGCGCGGCGCCGGGATCGTCCGCGCGATCCTGTTCTCGGGCGCCGCCGCCCCCACCTTCCTGCTCGGCATGGTCGCCGTCCTCGTCTTCTACGGCCACCTGGGCTGGCTGCCGGCCGGCGGACGCACCTCCGTCCGGGACGCGCCCACCGGGCCGACCGGCCTGCTGCTGGCCGACAGTCTTCTCGCCGGGCGGCCCGACGTGTTCGGTGACGCCGTCACCCACCTCGTGCTGCCGGCCGTGTGCGCGGCGATCGCCCCCGCCGTCGCCATCGGCCGGGTGCTGGTCGACGGGCTCACCGCCAACCTGGAGGCGGACCACGCCCGGACCGCACGCGCGGCGGGCCTGTCCGAGCGCGCGGTGCTGTTGCGGCACGCCGCACGCAACTCGCTCGGTCCCGCCCTGTCCATGGTCGGTATCCAGGCCGGTGCCCTGCTCGCCGGACTCGTCGTGGTCGAGAAGATCTTCGACTGGCCCGGCGTCGGTTCCTACCTCGACGCGTCCGTCGCCGCCGCCGACCTGCCGGGCATCACCGGGGTCGCGCTGATCCTCGGCGTGGTCTACGTCGTCCTCAACGCCGTGGTCGACATCCTCCAGGTCGTGGCCGACCGCCGCCTGGCGCTCGGCTGAGTCCCTGCGGCGACGTGAGCACCCCGCACACCCCAGCCCGGGCCCGGCCCCGTTCGCCGCGGTCCACGAGAAAGGAACAACCCCCGATGAACGCAGCCGGCAACGTCGTGCTGATCGTGGTCGACATCCAGGGCGGCGACGTCGAGGCCTCCGCGGCCCGCACCGAGATCCCGCACATGGACGGACGCGCCGAGCGCGCTCCCAAGGTGCGTGAACTCATCGCCCGCACCCGCGAACAGGGCATCCCCGTCGTGTGGATCCAGGAGGTCCACAAGCCCAACCTGGTCGACATCGGACGCGAACTCGACGGCGCCGAGGGCCCGCACTGCATCGAGGGCCGGCCGGAGACGGAGCTGTCCCGGGGCCTGGAACCGCGTCCCGACGAGTTCCTGATCCGCAAGCGCCGCTATTCCGCGTTCTTCGGCACCGAACTGGAGATCGTGCTCAAGGCCTACCGCGCCGAGACCGTGATCCTCATCGGCGGACTCACCGACGTCTGCGTCCACTACACCGCCGTCGACGCCCACCAGCACGACTACCGGGTGCGGGTGGTGACCGACTGCGTAGGCGGTTCGAGCCGGGAGGCTCATGACGCGGCGCTGCGCGCCATCCACTACCTTCAGCGGGACGCCCTCGTCGAACAGCGCGACGTACTGGAGTGGTTGGCGACGGCCACGCCCAACCCCGAGGTGGAGCGCGCCGACCGCACTCACCTCGCGGGCCTGTCAGGGCTGCCGGAGCGGGTGTGAGGTGCCCAGCAGGGTTTCCGACAGGGTGTGCAGGCGCACCGCCACCGAGATACGGAAGAACGACTCCGGCTCGCGCCATGTACCGCCGAGCAGTTGTGTGACCCTGTCGAGCCGCTGCAGCACGGTGTTGCTGTGCACGCCCATCAGCCGTGCGGTGCGGGCAGGGCTCGCGTTGCAGTCCACGAAGCGGTGCAGCGTGCCGAGCAGGTCGGTCCCCCGTTCGGCGTCCCAGCGCCGGACCGGGCCGATGGTGCGGTCGATGAACTCCCGCACGCTGGTGGGGTCGTGGGCGAACAGGGTCGTGTACGGCAGATAGGCGTCGGCCGCGACCGCGGCCGCCTCGATACCGAGGGCGGTCAGCACCCGGCTGCAGTCCAGCGCCGTCGAGAAACGTGCGCTCAGTTCGTCAAGGCTCTCCGCGGGGGGCGCGGCCACGGTCAGCACCTCGCCGACACCCGTGCCGGCACACACCCGGTCGCGGACGGCGGTCGCGGCACGCTGCGCGTCGCTCTCCGGTACGACGAGCGTGACGATGCCGTCCACCTCTCCCGCCAGACCGGACGGCGCGGCCACGGTCTGCGCGGCCCGCAGCGCCGCACGGCGCTGTTCGGGCGCCACCACGGTGATGACGACGGTGCGCAGCTCGTCCGGGCGCAGTCTGCGGGCGCGCAGCCGGGCGGGCAGGCTCGCGTGACGCCGGACATCGAGGCTGACGAGGTCGCCGAGCAGTTCACCGCGCACATGGTCCTCGGCGTAGAGCACCGCATCCTGTTTCAGGGTGAGCAGCGCGGTGATCTGTGCGGCGCGCTCGATGGTCCGCTGCTCCACCGCGCCGAGTTCGACCGCGCCGTCACCGATGAGCAGGCCACCGAGCATCATTTCCCCGGCGAGTACGGCGACCGCGGTGTGGAACTCGCCGGTCGGCGGGTCCAGCGGAGTGCAGCGTCCGGAGCGCAGGCTGTCCGTGATCGCCGACCGGACGGCGGGCGGGTCGATCACCGAGGCCGTGCTCCGGTCGTCGGACGCGGCGAGCACGGCATAGGCCTCGTCGAGGATCACCACCGGCCGCTCCAGTGCCGCTCCCAGCGTCCGCGCGACATCCGGGGCGCCGCCGCCGCGCAGCACCGCGGCGGTCAGCTCCTCGTGCACCCGGCTGGCGCGTTCCATCGCCTCGACATGGTCGGCCAGCGCGTCATAGGCGCGCTGCGTCTCGGCGGCCGCGTCGCGGGCCTGGGTGAGCAGACGGGCCGACTGCAGGACGACGGCGACGTTGTCGGCGAAGGCCGACAGCAGGGAGACCTCTTCCGGGGAGAAGGCGTGCTCGGTGCGGTTGGCGGCGAACAGGACTCCCAGGACCCGGCCGCCGGCGATCAGCGGGACACCCAGGATGGAGACGAGGCCCTCGGCGCGCACGGCGCGGTCGATGCTGTCGACATGGGGCACGTCGCGCATCTGTTCGTAGCGTGAGGTCCACTGCGGAGCGCGGGACTCGACGACCTTGCTGGCCAGACCGATGTGGGGCGGCACCCGCAGCTTCTGGAAGGACGGGGCGACCGCCCCGGCGGTGGAACGGACCCGCAGCTCCTGGGTGGTCTCGTCGAACTCGGACAGGTAGGTGACATCGGTACCGGCCAGGTCGTGGGCGCGCCGCACCAGCCGGGTGATCAGCAGATCCACGTCGTGCAGTTCGGCGAGCTCCCGTGCGCTGGAGAACAGTGCGGCCAGTTCCTGACCGCGCCGGTGCAACCGGGCCACCGCGCCCTGGAGCTCATGGACCCGGCGGCCCACCTGCGCGGCCGTGGCGGTGTCGAGCTGCTCGGTGAGCAGCAGATCCAGCACGGCGTCTGGCTCGTCCGGGCGGCCCTTCGCGGCGAGATCGAGCAGGGCCAGCACAGTGGCCACCGAGACGCCGGCCTGCGGTGCCCGTTCGGTGTCCCGGGGTGCACCCATGCTCACCATCCTGTGTGAATCATCCACTAAGAACTCCGCCCTGTGTGTTCACCGTACATGGTCGCCGTCACATGGCGTACCTAGAGTCTGAGTTGTGACAGCGGCGTCATCCAATGAACATCTGCTGGTCACAAGGCCGTATCGCAGTGTCCGATGCCCACCCCGACCGCAGTGCGACGCTCCGGCGTTCCGACGGAGTGTTCACCGCAGGACATGATCATGATCGATGAACAGTCACTCAAACCCACGTACCGCCGCCGGTACGGCGGGGCCGTGCCCCGGCACCGCTCCGCCGTGTGTGCCATGGCCGTGGAGACCCGGGCGGTCCCCGCTCTGCGGGCCTTCACCCGTGACATGGCGACGCGGTGGGGGGCACCCGAGGAGACCGTCGACGCGCTGCGCGTGATCGCCACGGAGCTGGTCACCAACAGTGTGCTGCACAGCGGAAGCTCCGAGGTCAGCCTGCTCCTTACGGTCGGCGACCGCACGGCCGCGGTCGAGGTCAAGGACGTCGGCACGTGGCAGGACCGATGCCGTGGCGCCGGGCTGCCCGACCAGGTGGACGGGCGGGGGCTGCGCCTGGTGCACGCCTACTCCACGACATGCCGGGTGAAGCGGAACGCACAGGGCACGGCCGTCCGCGCCGAGCTGCGGATTCCGGTTCCCACGCCACGAGGACGTCCGCAGGACCTGCCCGGCCGCCGGCCGCCGGCCGGGTGGTGAAACGGCCCGGCCGGATCACCGAGAAGACACCCCGACGATCCCGGTGCGCGGCGCCCTGACACCGCCGCGCATCGGAGGAACCCACGATCACCGGTTGAAGCGATGCGGGGCCGCCCTCGCCACGCCCGGCGGCACCGTCATCGCGAACCGGGCGGACACCGGTCGTCGGCCGGCGGGGCGGAGGGCTCCGGCCCGGCCGCCGGATGAGCCACGGCCGCGGCACCCGACGGCATCCCGACCGCCGGGCCCCGGGCGCCATACCGCTGCCCGCCCGCTCCGCCGGGCCCGTCCCGCTTGCGGCCCGCAACTGAAAACAGGAGGACCCATGGCAGTGAACAGCAGGCTTTCCGGCATGAAGGATCTGTCGATCAGCGAGCGCCGCGCCCGCATCGCGCAGAGCGCCGCGGTCGAGCCGGAGAGTCTGAACGTGCTCGATCCCGAGCACGGCCTCACCCTCGAGCAGGCCGACCACATGGTCGAGAACACCATCGGTGTCCTCGGCGTCCCGCTGGGCGTGGCCACCAATTTCACCGTCAACGGCCGCGACTATCTGATCCCCATGGCCACCGAGGAGCCATCGGTGATCGCCGCCGCCAGCAACGCCGCCCGTATCGCCCGCGTCGCCGGCGGATTCGCCGCCTCGACCACGGACCCGCTCATGCGGGCCCAGATCCAGATCCTCGACGTCGCCGACCCGCAGACCGCCCGGCTACGGCTGCTCGAAGCACGTCACGAGCTGATCGCGCTGGCCGACGCGCAGGACCCGCAGCTGCTCCGGTTCGGCGGCGGCGTCCGGGACGTGGATGTGCACCTGGTCGAGGCTCCCGGCGACACCTATGTGGTGCTGCACCTGATCGTGGACGTACGCGACGCGATGGGTGCCAACGCCGTCAACACCATGGCAGAGGCGATCGCCGGGCGGGTGGGGGAGATCGCCCAGGGGCGCACGCTGCTGCGGATCCTCAGCAACAAGGCCGACCTGCGGCTGTGCCGGGCGCGTGCCGTGTTCGACGCCGACACGCTCGGCGGGCCGGAGGTGGTCGACGACATCGTGCACGCCGCCGCCCTGGCCGAGGCGGACCCGTACCGGGCCGCCACCCACAACAAGGGGATCATGAACGGCGTCACCGCGGTCGTGCTGGCCACCGGCAACGACACCCGCGCCGTCGAGGCCGGTGCCCACTCGCACGCGATCGGCCGGTACGGCAGGTACACGTCCCTGTCACACTTCGAGAAGGACTCCGACGGCAACCTGGTCGGCGCGCTGGAGCTGCCGATGGCGGTCGGCCTGGTCGGCGGGGCCACCAAGGTGCACCCGGTCGCCCAGGCAGCCGTGGCCCTGCTCGGCGTCACCACCGCTCGTGAGCTGGGCGAAGTCATCACCGCCGTCGGTCTGGCGCAGAACCTCGCCGCGGTCCGGGCCCTGGCGACCGAGGGCATCCAGCGCGGCCACATGTCGCTGCACGCCCGGAACATCGCCGTCACCGTCGGCGCCAGCCCCGAGGAGCTGCCGCTCGTGGTCGCCCGGCTGATTACCGACCGGGTCGTGCGCGCCGACCACGCCGAAAGAGTCCTCGCCGAGCTCCGCGACCAGGGCTGACGCCTCGCCTCACCGCCCGCATGTTCATGAGTCAAGGGAGACACTGAGACATGGCACTACATGTTGGTATCGATGTCGGTGGCACATTCACCGACGCGGTCGCGGTCCTGGACGACCGCGCCGTCCGCGGGAAGGCGTTCTCCACGAAGGACGTCACCACCGGCATCCTGGGCGCGCTGGCCGTGCTGCAGGAGCGCGCGGGCATGTCCGAGGAGGAGTTCTATCCGGCCGTCGACCGGTTCGTGCTCGGCAACACGATCGTCACCAACGCGGTCGACGAGCAGAAGTACGCCACGGTGGCCCTCCTGACGACGCAGGGCTTCCGCGACACGATGCGGATCGCCCGGTCGGCGCGGACCGACGAGCGCGACCCGCACAAGATGCTGTCGCCGCCCGACATCGTCGAGCGCAGCCGCGTCATCGAGGTCGCCGAACGCGTCGACGCACACGGCGACGTCCTCGTGCCGCTGCGGGAGGAGGCCATCGCCGCAGCCGTGGACGCCGCGCTCGCCACGGGTGCGGAGGCCGTCGCCGTATGTCTGCTGTGGTCGTTCCGCAACCCCGCACACGAGCAGGCCATCGGCCGGTATCTGCGGGAGCACCACCCCGACGTCCCGTTCACCCTCTCCAGCAGCCTGACACCCGTCTACCGCGAGTACGAGCGCATGGTCACCACGGCGCTCGACGCCGCGGTCAAACCGCTCGTCGCCTCCCACTTCGACCACCTCGCCGAGGAACTGCGCGCCCGCGGCCTGCGTACCCGTGTGCAGATCATGCAGGTCCACGGCGGCTTCCTGTCGGTCGAGGAGACGAGCAAGGCGCCGATCTCCATGTTCAACTCCGGGCCGGTCGGCGGCGTCACCGGCGCCCGGCTGCTCGGGCAACAGCTGGGCCGGCGCCGAGTCCTGACCGCCGACATGGGCGGCACCAGCCTGGACGCCGCCGCGATCATGGACGACGAGTTCCGGCTGCTCCCGCGGGCCGAGATCGGCGGACTGCCGACAAGTCTGACCGTCGTCGACATCGAGACGATCGGCGCCGGCGGCGGCAGCGCCGCCTGGGTGGACGGCCGTGGCCTGCTCCGGGTCGGCCCGCACAGCACCGGCTCCACCCCCGGTCCCGCCTGCTACGGCAAGGGCGGAACCCGCCCGGCGGTCACCGACGCTGCGCTCGTGCTCGGCCTGATCAACCCCGCCTACTACCTCGGCGGGACCGTCGAACTGTACGAGGACCTGGCCCGCGAGGCGCTGCGCGAACACGTCGCGGAGCCCCTCGGACTGACCGAGGACGCCGCGGCCGAGGGGGTGTACCGCCTCGCCACCTCCCAGATGGCGAACGCACTGCGCAAGATCACCGTCAACCGGGGCCATGACCCACGGGAGTTCACCCTCGTCGGGTTCGGCGGCGCCTGCGGCCTGTTCGCCGCGAGCATCGCCGCCGAGATCGGTGTGACCGAACTCGTCATCCCCCGCAACGCCGCGGTGTTCTCGGCCTACGGACTCATGCACGCCGATTCCGTCTACTCCGCCGTACAGACCAGCCCCTGGACGATGCAGCAGCCGGCCGCCGACCTGGACCGCGAGTTCCAGGCCCTGGAGCAGCGCGCGCAGGCGTGGTTCGAGACCGAGGGCATCCCCGAGGACCGGCGGGAGCTGTACCGCGAGGCCGACATGAAGTTCGTCGGCCAGATCTTCGAGGTCACCACGCGGCTCAAGGGCGGGACCTTCACCGAGGCGGACAAGGACGAACTGCGTGCACGGTTCATCGCCGACTACGAGACCGAGTTCGGGGCCGGCACGGCCTGGACCGAGACCGACATCCTGCTGGTCAACTCCCGAGTGCGCGCGGTCGGCCGCAGTGACGTCCAGCAGGTCCGGCGCATCGCGGAAGCCGGCGAGGAGAGCCACGAACTGCTGCGCCGCACCATCCTCGAACCGGTCACCGGGGCACGGACCGAGGTGGATGTGCACCGCGGCTTCGCCGCGCTGGCGAGGGCGAAGGGACCGTGCTTGCTCGAAGAGCCCGACACCACCGTCTACGTGCCCACCGGAGCCACGGTGGAGCTGACCGAAGCCGGCCACTTCCTCATCCGCCTCGAGTCGTCCCTCTGAACGCCACGGCCTCACCCAGGAGACCCACATGACCGAATCCGCCACCGGCCGGCTCCCCGCCGGGTTCGACCCCGTCACGCTCGAGGTCATCCGTATGCGTCTCGACTCCATCGTGGAGGAGATGGGCATCGCGATGATCCGCTCGTCCGGCTCGCCGGTGATCACCGAGGCCGGCGACTTCAACACCGCGCTGTTCGACCCGACGGGCCGCATCTATGCCTACTCGGACTACGTCCAGTTCCACATCGGCTCCGGCAGCGTCGCCGTGCAGAACCTGGTCAAGGAGATCGCGGGCGAGCCGCTCGCCCCCGGCGACGCCTTCATCTGCAACGATCCGCACACCGCCGGTGCGAGTCACCCGCCGGACACGAACGTGATCTCGCCGATCTTCCACGGTGACGAGCTGATCGGGTGGGCGCAGTCCCAGGCCCACCTCGTCGACGTCGGCGGCATGACGCCGGGCGGCTTCGCCCCCGGGGCCTACGACTGTTACAGCGAGGCGCTCCGGCTGCCGCCGGGAGTGAAGATCTTCGACAAGGGCGAGCCCGTCGAATGGGTGCGCCGCATCCTGCTCAACAACGTCCGGGTGCCCGCGCTGTTCTGGAACGACGTGCGCAGCCTGGTCGCCAGCAACAACACCGGGATCCAACGGCTTCTCGCCACGATCGAGGAGTTCGGGCTCGACGACTTCCGCGAGTACACCCGGCTCAGCTTCGAGTTGGCGGAGCAGGTGGTCCGTGACCGCGTCGCGCAGATCCCCGACGGAACGTACACGGCCGAGGAGTGGACCGAGCACAACGGCCACGTGGACGAGCTGTACCGCGTCGCCTGCACCATGACCAAGCGGGGCGAGCAGATCACCTTCGACTTCACCGGATCCAGCGAGCAGACCGACGGCTTCGTCAACTGCAGCTACGGAGCCCTCGTCGGAAGCGTCGCCACCGCGGTCGTACCCATCCTCGCCTGGGACGTGCCGTTCAACGAGGGTGTGATGACCGCCTTCGAGGTCATCGCCGAACCGGGCTCCATCGTCAACCCCACGCCCCCGGCCCCGATCAGCAACGGACACCTGACGACCGGCGCCCGCGTCAGCCGGCTGGTCACCAAGCTGATGAACGAGGCCTGCCGGGGCAGCGCCGACGAGACCGTCCGCGGCCGCACCCAGGGTGTGTGGGCCGACTCGTGGACCGGTGGCATCTCGGCCGGCACCTCGGACGACGGCGAGTACTTCGTGCTGTTCAACATGGACGGCGGAGGCATGGGGGCGGGAGCCCAGCCGGACACCGACGGTCTGGACTGCGCCGGGATGATGACACAGGTCAACAACATGCTCCCGGACGTCGAGATGAACGAGATGCTCTATCCCGTTCTCTACCTGTGGAAGCGGCTCAACATCGCCAGCGCCGGGCACGGCGCCCACCGCGGCGGCCTGGGACTGGAGTTCGCCTGGACCCTGCACGGCGCGCCCGCCGCCAGCCAGACCGTGTTCGCCCCGAGCGCCCAGGTGGTCGCCGACGGATACGGCGGCGGGCTCCCCGGCGGGGGCAGCGGGCACGAGATCCTGCGCCGGTCCAACGTCGCCGACCTGCTCGCCGCGGGCACGGTGGCCACCGACGACAGCCTCGCCTGCGACACGCGGGACCTGCTGGCCATCAACCAGTCCTCGGTGCAGGTCTCGGCCGGCGACGTCTTCGTGCAGTGGATCGCCGGTGGCGGCGGCTACGGAGACCCCCTCCTGCGCGACCCGCGGCTCGTCGCCAAGGACGTCCGGGACGCGTACATCACCGACCGCACGGCATCCGCCGTCTACGGCGTGGTGCTCGTCGACGGCGGTGTGGACGCCGCCGCGACGGCGCGCGCACGCGAGGCGATGCGCGCCGCCCGGATCGGCGGGGAGCCGACCGCGCCGGTCGCCGCCGACGCCACCGCCGGTGCCTCCGCGCCCCGCCGTGCCGCGGACGGCTGGTACTGCCCGGCCAGCGGTGCCCTCGTCAGCACCAAGGACGACTGGCGGGAGGACGCCGTCGTCACCACGCGGGTGGCCGCCGACCGGCTGGGCCAGTACGGCGTCCGCGTACGCCCCCGGGACAACGGGCAGCGTGTGCTCCTCGACGAGTTCTACAGCCCGCAGTGCGGCACCCTGCTCGACGCACGCATCCGGGTCGAAGCCGCCACGACCCGCTGATTCCCCAGTGGTACTCGAACAAGGAGGTGTTGTCGCGTGACGGAGTTCAACGGTGAGTTCGACCTCGGTGCCGTCCTGCCGGGCGGTCCCGCACGCGGGGCGCTGCGCGGCGTCGTGGTCCTCGACATCACACGGGTGGTCGCCGGGCCGTTCTGCTCGATGATGCTCGCGGACCTCGGGGCGACGGTCATCAAGATCGAGAATCCGAAGGACCCGGACTATGCACGGGCGTTCCCCCCGCTGCTGACATCGCCCGAGGGCGAGGCGTTCAGCGGGTTCTTCGCCCAGTACAACCGGAACAAGCTCGGCATGACCCTGGACCTGTCCCAGCCCGAGGGCAAGGAACTGCTGCGTACGCTCGTCAGCCGCGCGGACGTCCTGGTCGAGAACTTCCGCGGCGGAACCATGGACAAGCTGGGCGTCGGCTACCGCGAGCTGCGGAAGATCAATCCGCGTCTGGTGTACACCGCGATCTCCGGCTACGGCCAGACCGGCCCGTACCGGCGCAAGCCCGCGTACGACAACAGCGCGCAGGCCACCGGCGGTCTGTGGTCGATGAACGGCTTCCCGGACCGCCCGCCGGTCCGGGTCGGCACCATCATCGGCGACCTGTCGGCCACGCTCTACGCCGTGATCGGCACGCTCGCCGCGCTGCGGCACGCCGAGCACACCGGCGAGGGGCAGTTGGTGGACATCTCCCAGCAGGACTCCGTGCTCAGCCTCACCGAGAACGCGGTCGTCTCGCACACCGTCGAGGGCAAGGTACCGACTCCCCTCGGCAACGAGCATCCGTTCGTGAAGCCCTACGAGCTCTACCCGTGCAAGGACGGCTTCGTCTTCTTCGGCGGCTACACCGACAAGTTCTGGCGGCTGACCTGCGACATGTTCGGCGAACCCGAACTGGCCGGCGACCCGGAGATCGACACGATGGCCAAGCGGTTCACGCCGGAGGTCTACGAGCGCCGGGTGCGGCCGCTGCTGCACCGGTGGTTCGCCGATCGTACGAAGCTCGAACTCGAGGAACTCGCAGGCGACCTGGTGCCACTGAGCGCGATCAAGGACATCGGGGAGGTCATCGAGGATCCTCAGATCCAGGCCCGGGACATGATCGTAGACGTCGAGTACCCCGACTTCGGCCAGCTGCGCATGGTCGGCTCGCCGGTCAAACTCGACGTCACCCCGGCCCAACCGCGGGGACTCGCTCCCCGAGTCGGCGAGCACACCGACCAGTTGCTGCGCGCCTTCGCCGACCTCGCCGAGGAAGACATCCGCGCGCTGCACGAGGCGGGGGTGGTCTGAGATGAGCGGGATCACACTCGACCGTGACGGACCGGTCGCGCTCATCCGGTTCGACCGGCCGGAGAAGCTGAACTCGCTGACCCTGGCGATGTACGAGGAACTGGGAGCGGCCTTCGACGAGGTCCGCGACGACGACTCGATCGGCGTCGCGGTCCTCACGGGCGCGGGGCAGCGTGCCTTCTGCGTCGGCGCCGATCTCACCGAATCGATCCCCGCGCTCGCCGAGGGGCGGTTCGACATCTCCCGGTGGGACAAGGCGCACCAGAAGCACACCACCTTGTTCAAGCCGGTCATCGCGGCGGTCAACGGGCTCTGCCTCGGCGGCGGGTTCGAGATCATGCTCTCCACGGACCTGCGGATCGCCGCCGACACGGCCGAGTTCGGGCTCCCCGAAAGCGGCGTCGGAGTCGTCCCGGCCGGCGGCACCCTGACCCGGCTGGCCCGACAGATCCCCTACGTCTGGGCCATGGAGCTGATGCTGCTCGGCGAGCGGATCACCGCGGACACCGCCCTGCGGTACGGGCTGCTCAACGCCGTGGTGCCGGCCGACCGGTTGCTGGAGGCGGCGATGGACCGGGCACACCGGCTCACCGCCCGCAGCGGCACCGCCCTGGAGACCATCAAGGAGTCGGTGCTGCGCCTCGGGGACCTCCCGCAGGACCAGGCCTTCCACTCCGAGGCGCTGTACGGGCAGCGGGCGTTCACCGCCCCGGACGCCCATGAGGGACTGGCCGCGTTCGCCGAGCGCCGTCCGCCCGAATTCCCCTCCCGCCGGAACGTCAAGAAGCCCCTCGTATGACGGATCCACGCAGGAACGTCGCCCTTCCGGCCCGCCGTCGCGAGACGCCGTTCGCCGCGCGCGACGTTCCTGCGTGGCCGCCCTCTTCGCCCTTCCCACCGCCTGACGGGGACACCATGACATCCCAGAACACCCCGCTCGCCGACGTACTGCCCCGCATCGCCCCCCAACCGGGCATGCCCGAACGGGTCCGCATCTACGAGGTCGGCCCCCGCGACGGCCTGCAGGCCGAAGCGGTCCGCGTCCCCACAGCCGTCAAGGTCGAGTTCGTCCGCCGGCTCGTCGACGCGGGTCTGACCACCGTCGAGGTCACCAGCTTCGTCTCCCCCCGGTGGATACCCCAACTCGACGACGCCCACGAGGTACTCACGTCCGTGGCGCCCCTCGACGACATCCGCCTTCCGGTCCTCGTTCCCAACGACCGGGGTCTGGAGCGGGCGTTGGCCGCCGGTGCCCGGGAGATCGCCGTATTCGCCAGCGCGACGGAGTCCTTCGCGCAGAACAACCTGGCCCGGGACGTGGAGGGGGTGCTGGCGATGTTCGAACCCGTCGTGCGGCGGGCCCGCGCCGCGGGCCTGCCGGTACGCGGCTATGTGTCGATGTGCTTCGGCGACCCCTGGGAGGGCGATGTGGAGCCCCGCAAGGTCGCCTCGGTCGCCCGCAGGCTCCTCGACATGGGATGCACGTCCCTGTCGCTGGGCGACACCATCGGCACCGGCACGCCCGGCCATGTCCTGGAACTCCTCGACACCGTACGGGGGGCGGGCATCCCGCTGGAGCGGACCGCACTTCACTTCCACGACACCTACGGCCAGGCCCTCGCCAATGTGCATGCCGCGCTGACCGCGGGCGTCACCGAGTTCGACAGCTCCGCCGGCGGCATCGGGGGCTGCCCCTACGCCCGCAGCGCCACGGGCAACCTCGCCACGGAAGACCTGGTCTGGATGCTGCGCGGACTCGGCATCGACACGGGGGTCGATCTGACCGCCCTGGCGACCACCAGCCGCTGGATGGCCGACCACCTGGGCCGCCCCAGCCCCTCCCGCGTCGTCACGGCGCTCACCTGACACCGCGTGCCCCCAGTGCGTGTCGACATGTCGGGTGCCGAGCTCAGCGCGGGAGTGTGTGAACCTGTTACTCATGTCGATCATCGCAACCTCCGTGGTACTGCTCATCGCCGCTCTGCACGTCTACATCCTGGTCCTGGAGATGTTCCTGTGGACCGGCCCCAGGGCCCGGGCAGCCTTCGGGACCAGTGCCGAGTTCGCCTCCGGGACGAAGGCGCTCGCGGCCAACCAAGGGCTGTACAACGGCTTTCTCGCCGCCGGTCTGGTGTGGGGTGCGGTGGCATCCGATCCGGTGGGGTTCCAGGCGAAGGTGTTCTTCCTGGTGTGCGTGGCTGTGGCCGGCGCGTACGGTGCCGCCACGGCCAGCCGAAAGATCGTCTTCGTGCAGACCGTTCCCGCGCTGATCGGACTGGCACTGGTACTGGCCGCCCGCTGAGCGTCGCCCAGCAAGTTGAACGGGGCTGACTGAACTGTCCATGGTGGGCGGCATGATCGGGAGACGGACTCGTGCCCTGGATCGTGCCGCCCTGAGTTGGCGCAACGCTGGGAGGCGGCACGGGGGTCCGATCGGGCCTCGCGGCGCGGAGGCGAACGCCGCCGGACGGCAGCGCAGGGCGCAAGCCGAAGCTCGTCGCCGCGGGGGGGGAGTGATGGCGGCGCGACAACGCACCCCAGAGCGGGCCGCGACCGCTCCCCACGCTGAACCCGTGGAACGGGGAGCCTGCAGAAGCGGGTCGGTGGATGTACCTCGAACAGGACGGAGACGCAGCCGAGACCTCCGCCTTCGAGGCGAGATACCACACAGCTCCGCAGCGCCTGCGGGCACTTGCCTGGCAGGGCCCTGAGGCGCTTGCCCGAGGTGGCGGTCCTCGCGTTTCTCGCTATCTGGGTCAACGGACTCGTCGCCCTCTTCGATTGACTCAGGTCGCCGGGGCTCTTGGGGGCGCCACTCGAAGCTTGGTCAGGCCGGCCTGAGTTGCGGTGAATGGGACACCCATGCCGGTCCCGGGCGTGCCTCGGTGAGGGGTGCGGCCGGGACCGGCGAATGGGGGCTTGCTAGCCGGGAAGTGTCGGTATCGGTAGATGGTGCGGCGTTCCGGGCATGGGCCGTACTCACCCATTGCCAGATACGGCTCGACCAACTTCCGGCTGATCATCGGTGAGTTGGCTGTGCGTCACAGCCCACGTTCCTGCCGGCCCCGACTCCCCGCTGCCGCGGCAGCGTTCCCGTTCACTGGCGGAGCCCGTCCTCGTCGCTGTCGCGGGAACTGAAATCGGTCCAGTCCTGCGAGTCGGCCTCGGTGGCCTGCCCGAGGTGTTGAGGAACGGTCTGAGCAAGGGCCTCAGGGGGCTCGGCGGCGGTAGCCAGTGCGGCGCGAGAGCGGGCGGCGACTAAGTCATCCAAGGGATCGTTCATGATCCACTTATGACCGCTTTGCGAGGTGTCATGAGCAGAGTCTTGTGTCATTCAGTCGATCGGCGTAGGTCGTTGCCGCAGTTCCCTGACCGGCAGGTTTGTCGTATATCGGTGCGCGCCGACGGCGTCATCGTGACTCCCGAGACCCCTCCGCACGCGTACGTGGGTATGAACGCGAGCGCGGACGGCAGGACGGGCCGCTACCGGTGGACGAGCCTGTTGGCGCGGTGAACGGGGCGGCCGTCCGCGAGTGCGGTCCGGATGCGTACGAGCTCCACCACTCCGACAGCCGGTACCGGCACAGCACTGACGTGGTCGGCCCGGCGAAGACGCCGCCAAGCCGGCTCCCGCCGCTGCCACTTTTGATGACGCAAGCCAGGAGACGAACAGCTGTAGGAGTAGTAGACTCCGCTTGTCTTGTGAGCTCGCGGCCGAGTGTTCATGATTTGGTGCGCGATCTTCCGGGAACAGATCAACCTGTGACTGGACGTGCGCGAAATCCACGACTCGCCGCCTTGCTCACCGAGGCGGACTGGACCGCTGGTGATCTGGCCCGTGCCGTCAACTTCTTAGGCAGAGCACAGTCGTTGACCCTGAGATACGACCGCACCTCGGTGGCACACTGGATCGCAGGCTCCCGCCCACGCCCTCCCGTGCCGGAACTGGTCGCCGCGGCACTGAGCCGACGTACCGGCCGCCTGATCACCCCGGAGGCCACGGGACTTGCGGCGCCCTCGGAGCACGACGATTGGCTCATATCCCCCGAGATCGCCCAGAGTTCACCGACGCGGTACCTCGTCGACATCGCTCACGCGGACACCGACCCCTATCGGCGTGCCTTCCTCACGAGGTCTGCCTATACCCTGACCGCCGTCGTCCTTCACGACTGGTCACTCCCGCGCACCACCCCACCTACCCGAGGGCGGCGTGCGACAACTGCCGACGTGGAGATCATGCAGGAGATGGTGCACCTCGTCGCCGATCGAGCGGAGCACCGCGGCGGTGGTCACGGCCGATCGGCCCTGGCCGCCTACCTCGCAGACGACGTGAGCCGCGTACTGGCCCTGAGCGCCAGCGCCCCGGTACGCCGCGACCTGCTGGCCGCCTGCGCCGAACTTACCCATCTGCTGGCCCAGATAACCGACGACGCCGGGTATCCCGGCCTTGCCCAGCGCTACTTCCACACGGCACTCGGACTGGCCGGCGAAGCGGGCCATCGCACCTTGTACGCGATCACCCTGCGCGCCATGAGCGCACAGGCACTTCGGATGCACCAGTACAAATACGCGGCCGAACTCGCGGAGGGCGCGCTGCAGACCGTGGGCACAGACGCCGGCCACGCCGTCATGGCGTTCCTGCTCAGCCAGCGCGCGGTGGCTCGCTCGCACGGGGGCGAGCAACGCCTTGCCCTGAAGGATCTGACCGACGCCGAGACCCGCCACGGGCAGGCCACCAGCCCGTCCGGACCCTTCACCGCCTACCCCCGGGCAGGTCTCGACTACCAGCGAGCCCAGGCGCTGATGCGTATGGGACGGCGCGCCGATGCTGTCGTGGCCTTCCAGGACTGTCTACGACACCGGTCGCCGGCGCACCGCAGAAGCCAGGCCCTGACCCAGGCGCGGCTGGCCGAACTGCTCCTGGACGGTGGCCATGTGGAACAGGCGTGTGTGCACTGGAACCTCTTCCTCGACCACTATCCACACATCAGGTCGAATCACATGGACGAAGCCTTCATCAGACTGCGAAGCGCCCTTCGTCCGCACAGGCGACAGCGTCGCGTCGTCTCTTTGTGGGATCGGGCGGCGGAGCTGCGTGGCCCGCACATCACCTCTTGACTACGACTCGGCAGCCGGCAGTTGCCCGGGCGCAGGCCAGGGGAAGTCCTCGTCGGCGAGCGGCGCTCTGGCCCGTATGCCGGTCGAGAGCTGTGGAGCGCTCTGGGTCGCGGACGCTCCCGTTCCGGCCTCCAGCAGCAGCGCGGGCCGGTCTGCGCAGGCGGCCGCGATCACACGGGGGACGTGTGCCGTCCTGGTGATCACCTGAGCGAGTGTGTGATGAATGTCCTCGTCCTGGCGATAGGCTCGGCCATGTGCGGCCGAGAAGACGGCAAGGCCCGGCGGTCGCGCTGGGTACGCGCGCACCGCGGACTCGAATTCCGCAGCGGCGGCTGCCAGTTCGGGATGATGGGCGTAGTAGGGCAGTTTGATCCTGCCGGACGCCAGTCCCCGGTGTTTCGCGAGCTGCTGGACCGCCATGAGTGCGGCGGAGGTGCCGGCGACCACGCATTGATCAGGGCCGTTCACACAGCCGAGCGCCACTCGCTCGTCGCCGAGTTCGGCCAGGAACCGTATGGCGTCCTTCTCGCCGACGCCGAGCCACACCATTCCGCTGGTGTTCCGTGGCAGGGCACGAGCGAGCGCCACCGCGATTCTGGCCCCGTCAGCCACGGTGAAGGCCCCCGCGGCGGCCAACGCCGGGATCTCACCGAAGCTCACCCCGGCAAGTCTGTCCGGGGGCAAACCTGCCTGGCACAACGCGACATGCACGGTGACGCAGGCTGCATAGAGTGCAACCTGCGCCGTACCGGGCGGAGCCGAAGCAGGCACGTTCTGCTGGGCGGGTGCCCACAGCAACGGCTCCAGTGCGGGTATGCCGAGGTCTGCCACGGCGGCGTCCACCTCGGGGAACACCCTGCGCGCTGCGGCGTTCACCACAGGACGAGCCTGCACCGCCTTCCGCAGCGCATCGAGGGAGAAGTCCCCCTGACCAGGGAAGACGTGCATCACCGTGGGCTTGTTCGCGGGAGCGTCACTTCTCATGTCCGCCTCTTGGGGTGCAACTCGCTCATCAACACGAGGGTGCGTGCATGGAGCTGCCCGGTCAGGGCTCGGAGCGGGTCGCACCGAGCTCTTGGACGTAGTCGTCGGCCAGGAGCAGCGCGTGGGAGGACGAGCTGTCCACGGCGAATGCTGCGACGAGGTCATCGGTGTACGGCACAAGGGAGCTGACGAGTTCATCGAGTGTCGGGGCGATCTCCTGTACCTGCTTGACGCTCATCAGGCCCTCGCACAGATACCATGTGGCATTCCTCGACAGCTGCTCAAGCGCCTGCACGGCGCACAGCCGGCCGGCGACATCGGCGCCCTCACCCGCCGGCAGCGCATCGACCGCAGCGAACATATGCTCAAGGACGAGGCTTTCCCCGTACGCTTCACCCAGCTCGCGGACCTGGGTCAGCCGGGGGTTCCAGGCCTCGAAGCCCGCACGCTCCTCAGGGGCGAGGCGCGCCATGGCGTCACTGATGCGGCCGGCGAGACGGGAAACCCTCTGCTGATGCAGTTCACGCCACAGGGACGCATCGTGAAGGCTCATGCCCTGAGTGTCGAGACCGGGATCGGGAGCCGGAAGATCGGCGGCCTGGGCCACGAGCGTGCGCGCGGTGTCCAGGATGGTGAGGAGATTGTCACCGCCGGCCACACTCAGCATGTGCCCCAGGCTCTGGTAGCTGAGAAAGCGGCTGGAGGCCATCGTCCCGAGGACTCCCGAGCGCAGTCGGCACTCGCGCGTGATGCGTTCGGCGGATCTGGCGGCAATCACCTTGCCCATGGCCATGTCCCGGTGGACGGAAGCCCACGGCGCCCAGGTCATGGTGTCCGTTCCTACTGTGGGGCGTTCACCTCGCCGCCAGGCCTTGATGAGATCGATCCGCGCGGAGCGGAAGGTGTTCGCCAGGCACGAAATGGCCGTGGCTTCGGCGAGACAGCTGAAGAGGGGGCGCTGCTGAGTCGAGTAGTCGAGAACCGGAAGAGCAGGCCCGATGCGAGCGGCGGTACGGCGCTGGGTGGAGAAACGCAGGGCCGATGCGACAGCGACACGGCTGACAGCCGCCAGCGCCCCGGCCCCGCCGGCCCACACGTTCTGACCCGTCGACAGGGACCGTGCCAGCCGCGCGTCCTGACTCTCCAGCGGATCGATGAACTCGCCGTTCGCACCGATCGACGCGTTGTCGCTCAGCCAGTTGGCCCGGGGAAGCCAGACATGGTCGAACTCGATGAGGGAGCATCGCTGGGGTACGACGTCGGTGGTCACCGTCGTCATACGGATGCCGGGACGCGGACCTGACTCATCCGCGAGCTCGACCATGAAGGGGAAGGACCCCCGGTCCTGTCCGTCGACGATCACCCGCGCGAAAACCACGCCGATCCTGGACACGGCATCCTCGCAGCTGCCCCCCCATGAACTTCTGAGCAGCCATGTCGGGCGTGTTGAGTATGAACCCGTCGGTGCCCTTGTCGTAGACGGCTTCGGTACGTCCCGCGAGGTGACTGTTTCCGTGCCCGATCTCGGTGATCAGGAAAGACCCTATGGTCTGGCCGCTCGCGATTTTGTTCTTGAAGTGCTGCAACCAGTCAGAATCGCTCCCTGAGTCCTCCAGGAACGAAAGGCACAGCCCGAAATGAGTCAGCATGGCGACGCAGAGCGAAGGGTCCACGACGGCTGCGGCAGCGGTGTAGGCGAGCATCCGCTCCGGATCCAGGACAAGGTTGGGGACTGAGGCCCCTTCGCAGATGTGCCGAAGCCGCTGCACAATCAGACTGCTCCGCTCGGCATCGTTGAGATTGCTGCGCGGCCGAAAAATGTCGTGACTGAACAGACGCGTCGTCTCTTCCCGCACGGAATCGCTGACTCCGCTGTGCAGGAGCGAGCCAAACACCTCGCGCACGGAAGTGGATCCTGCCATGTTGTCCCCTCGAACGTGAAGTGCCGGCATTGCGTCTCGTCGTGCAATCGGGTGGCTGGCGATCAGAGCGATATCTGGCGTTGGCGTGGTGCGCTCGTCCCCTCAGACCGTTCTCGGACCTTGTCGGACAGCGCATGCGTCGACGTAGGCCGCAACCTGATGAACGGTCTGCTCGGGTTCGGCTTCGTCCTCGTCGACCGGGATGTGCCATTCCTGATCCACATGAACGAACAGCTCCACCACGGCCAGCGAGTCGAGACCGAGGTCGTGGAGAGTGGCTTCCGGGCCGATCGCCTGAGCAGGTACGTCGAACTTCGCCGTCAGCAGCTGCGCCAGGCGGTCGTACGTGTCGGACATGGTGATCCTTCTTCGGTGGCTCGTGGACGCGGCAGCGCTGGGACAGGGGCGACCGGCGCCCGGCCGCGTCCCCGTCTTCCAGTGCATCCCCAGGAAGCACCATGGACGCACGTGAAGGGAATGACCAACGCCTCGCGAGGGCGTGAACGCGTTGAACGTGCGCCACAAGCGTTCTACGCGTTCACGCGCCCGGATGGTCAGGCATCTGGCCTCTGTGTGAGTGGGTTCCGTTGAATGAAGTACCTGCACCCTCATCCGCTACCGAACACTCACCGAATGAGAGCCGTCTTACCGATAGGCCTCGGCCAGTCGCCGGGCATTCACACGGAGCGGATGATCTCTTTCTTTCACGAGTGGCAAAGGAGCGACATCCAGCATGCCGATCACACATGACCCACGCGTGGCCGCTGCCGAACTGGACCGAGATGCTTCGCTGATGGCAGGTGCGCGATGAGCCCCGTACTGCGGCCACGGCCGTCCGGAGGCTCACGGATCCTGGGCGTGGGCAGCCGGCAACCGGACCGTGTCGTCACCAATGCCGAACTCTGCGCCCGTCTGGACACCAGCGACGAGTGGATCCGGCAGCGTGTCGGCATCAGCGAGCGACGCTTCGCCGACAGCGACGAGTCGCTCATCGACATGGCCGTACAAGCCGGCAAGAACGCGCTGGCCGACGCAGGGGTCTCACCCGAGTCGGTGGACACCGTGATCGTGCCGAACTGCTCGATGCAAGCGCAGATTCCCAATGCGGCCGCCAGAGTCGCCCATCGGATCGGCATACCCGACGCCGGTGCATTCGATCTCAATGCGGGCTGCAGCGGATTCTGCTACGGACTCGCGGTCGCCTCCGACCTGGTCCGTGCCGCGTCGGCCCGCTACGTGCTGGTGATCGGGGCGGAGAAGCTCACCGACTTCGTGGACCCGCGGGACCGCACAACCGCGGTCATCTTCGCCGACGGAGCCGGGGCTGCGCTGGTCGGGGCGAGCGGAACGACGGAGATCGGCCCCGTGGTGTGGGGCAGCGCGGGGGAGCAGGCGGAGAGGCTGCGTCTGAACGAGAACCGGTACATCCAGCAGGCCGGGAACACGATCTTCCGCTGGGCGATCACGCGGATGCCGGCCGCGGCGGTCCAGGCACTCGACGCCGTAGGGCTCACGCCCGCCGACATGGATGTCCTGCTGCCGCACCAGGCCAATCTGAGGATCATCAAGGCCACGGAGGAAGCGCTGCGGACGCAGGGCATGCGAGACGATGTGATCGTCGCTGACGACATCAAGTACTCCGGCAACACGTCAGCGGCATCGATCCCCATCGCGTTCGACCACCTGCGCAAGGAATCACGGGTGAAATCAGGCGACATCGTCGTTGCGGTCGCCGCCGGCGCCGGCCTTACCTATGCCGGACAGGTGTTCGTCTGCCCGTGAGAGTGCCGTAGTCCATCGGACCGGCGCTGCATGGCCCGGGCCACCGGAGAAGCCGCAGGACCGGCGAGGTCCTGCGGCACTGGTGTTTCGTCTGGCCCGGGAGAAGGGCGCCGTCTTCCGCGACGACCGCCGTTGAGCCGGCGGGCCGATTCGCGGCCCTTCCCCCGGACCGGGGGTACCGGTGGAGCCGGCGGTCAGGCCGCGGCGAAAGGCGACGGGGGCAGGGAGCGACCCGCCAGGCCCGCGTCCGGAACGGCCAGCCCGCCGTCGACGACGAGCGCGTGGCCGGTCACGTACGACGAGGCCGGTGAGGCGAGGAAGAGCGCGGCGCCGACCACCTCGTCCACGGTGGCCCACCGGCCGAGCGGTACATGGCTCGCCAGCCAGTCGGACAGCGGCCCGGTCTCGGTGGCGAACGCGGTCATGTCCGTACGTGTCCAGCCGGGGCACAAGGCGTTGACGCGGATGCCCTGTTGGGCCCAGCCGACCGCGAGGCTGCGGGAGAGGGAGACCTGCGCGGCCTTGCTGGCGCCGTACGACTCCATCATGGGGAAGCCGATGAGCGCGGCCGAGGAGGACATCAGGACGAGGCTGGCCCGGTCCGAGTCGGCCAGATACGGGTGGGCTGCCCGGCAGAGGGCGGCCGTCGCGTTGAGGTTGACCGAGATGACGGCGTCCCAGACATCCTGGGGCTGGTCCTGCAGCGGAGCCACCACGGGCGCGCCGTTCTCATCAGCCGGGGTGACGCCCGCGTTGTGCACCACGACGTCGAGGCCGCCCAGAGCCGAGGCCGCCCGGTCGACGAGGTCGGCCGCGACACCCTGCTCGGCGAGGTCCCCGGCGATGGCAACGGCCTTCCTGTTGCGGCCTTCCACCGCCTGCACAGTGTCGTCGAGGGCAGCTGTCGTGCGGGCGGTCACGGCGACATCGCAGCCCACGTCGGCGAGGGCTTCGGCGACGGCCTTGCCGATGCCCCGAGAGGCGCCCGTCACCAGGGCGCGGGCGCCCTCCAGACGGAACAGATCCATAGCACTCATCGAAGAACCCTTCTGATAGCGGGAGAGGGGACGGAGAGGTGGCTTCAGGGCGGGTGCGGTGCACACTCACGCACGATGCGACTTCTGGGCCGCGGTGGGCAGGGCGTCGGGGCGCAGGGCAGGACTCTGGTCCGCGTGAAGCACCCTGAGCAGGCAGTCGATGACCCCGGCGTCGAAGTCCGGGCGGCCGATATCGCGCGCACGGTTCAGGTCGGATACCTGCGTCATATGGACGGTGGTGACCAGGGAGGCCAGTTGCACAAACGGGGAGTTCATGAGGATCCCTCAGGGTGAGGTGGACGGCGTACCGGTCTGGTCGGGCGCTGAGTGGTCGCCGTCGTCGGATGCCTGGTGATGCACGGGGGCGCCGGTCCAGGTGAGCAGAGAGCCGGCCCAGGCCAGCCCGGCGCCGTACGCAGTGATCAGTACGCGTGAACCAGGAGCGAGTCGACCTCGGTCGGCGGCAGCGGCCAGGGCGTACGGCGCGCTGGCCGCGCCGATGTTGCCGACCGTGTCACCGACGATGACCAGTCGGTCGGACGGAATACCTGCTTTCTCGGCCAGTCTGGTGAGAAGAACCGGGTTGGGCTGGTGGTTGGCATAGATGTCGATGTCTTTCACGCCGAGGCCGTGACGGTCCAGACATGCGGAGACGACGCGCGGAAATGCCGAATCGACGAAGGAGGTGATCTGCGGTCCGCGCATCTGGACGGTGTGGCCGCTGTCTGCCAGGGTGGCGGCGCTGGCCGGGTGACGGCTGCCCCCCGAGGGGATCAGGACCAGGTCGGCACCGCTGCCGTCCGTTCCGAGGTGGAAGTCCTGGAAGCCGCCGCTGGCGGCCACCGGCCCGAGCACCGACGCGGCGGCGCCGTCGCCGAACAACACGGCGGTGCTGCGATCGTCGGGGTTGAGAAAACGCGAGAACACATCGACTCCCACGACTGCCGCATAGCGAGCATTTGTGTCCTGGAGCAGCCAGTCCCGTGCCACGCGGGCACCGAAGACCCACCCGGCGCAGGCAGCGGTCACGTCCAGGGCGACCGCGCGGTGGGCTCCGATGAGCGCCTGGACACGACAGGCCGTGGAGGGGCCCAACTCGTCAGGGGTCCCGGTGCCCACAATGATCAGGTCGAGCTGCTCGGCGTCGAGACCGGCCGCCGCCAACGCTCGCGTGACGGCTGCGGCGGCCAGGTCGGAAGCGGCTTCGTGAGCGGCCGCGATATGTCTACGGAGGACGCCGGTGCGCCGGGCGATCCACTGGGCGCTGATACCTGGGGCCATGGCCGCCACCTCCTCGTTGCTCCGGCGGTGGGCAGGGAGGTATGTCCCCATGCCGAGTACGCCGATCGACTCAGCGGTGGGCGCAGCTGTCATCTCGGTCTCCAGGATCGAAGAGGCGGCCACCGGGCACGGCCGGGGATGCGCGTAGGGGAGTTGCCCTTAGGGAAGGCCTATCCGCGCACGGGACGAGAGAGCGGACGAGTATGTCGACTGTAGGTGGCCCACCCACCTGAGCCTCCAGAAGGTGGCGTGGCTGGTTACCAGTAGGCATGATCGGCATGCCGGGACGCGACCCACCCCGTACGCCGATGCGTGAACGCGTTGAACCGGAGAGCAGGGTCGCCGGTCACCGACGAACCACAAGGAGCTGCCCGCTTCACCTTTCGTGTGCGGCAGATGCGGCCACGGAAATGAGGTTCTTCAAGGCCGGTACCGCTCGGGTTTCGTCCCAGATGAGGCTGAGTCCCAGGCGTACGGGTGGTCCTGCCAGCGGCGCGTAGCGGACCTGGGCGAGTTGCAGCTGACTCGCGGAGGCAGGGACAAGTGACACACCCAGGCCGGCCGCGACCATGCCGATCATGGTGTGGATGTGTTCGCCTTCGTAGGCGACACGTGGTGAGAAACCCGCGTCGCCGCAGGCCCGTGCGACGGTGTACCAGAAGCCGCTGCCGTGCTCGGGGGGAAACAGGACGAACGGTTCCTGCGCCAGTTCCGCCAGGGCCACAGGGCCTCCACGGCGGTGCAGCGGATGATCGTGGGGGAGGGCGACGAGCAGCTCCTCCTCGTGGATGTCCAGGCTGCTGAGGCCGCCCAGGGGGAGCGGGGGACGGGTGAAACCGAGGTCGATGATGTCGTCCTGAAGGGCCCGTATCTGGTCGTTGGATTCCATCTCCCGGGCGGAGAAGTGCACTTCGGGGAGTTGCTCGCGGAAACTGCGCAACGCGCGCGGCAGCACTCCGTACAGAGCGGAGCCGACGAAACCGATGCGGACGGTGCCCGCGGTGCCGGAGCGGATCAGTTCAGCGATGTCCTCGGTGCGGTCGGCCTGCGCGAGGGCGCGGCGCGCCTCTTCCAGCAGGAGCCGGCCGGCTCGGGTCAGCGTGACCGAGCGTCGTGTGCGTTCGAAGAGAGCGAAGCCGAGTTGCCGTTCGAGACGCTGGATCTGCTGGCTGAGCGGCGGCTGGGACATGTGCAGGCGTGTGGCGGCCCGTCCGAAGTGCAACTCCTCGGCAACAGTCACGAAATAACGCAGCTGTCTGATCTCCATACCCTGTTCATATCGCATGCGACTCACAGAGCCAACAGTTAGATATTGGACGTATCACACAGCGGACGCCACGGTAGGAGGGTCACCGGCGGTCATGATCTCTGCGGCTGCCGCCATGCCTTCTTCCAGGACGACTCATGCGCACTCAGATCATCGACGCCATCCGAAAACGGCTGCAGGACAGGGGCCTGGATGCCTACGTCGCCTACACCCCCTCGAACGTCTTCTATGTGACCGGTTTCCAGAGCTACTTCCTGATGGAGTGGTGGCGGATGCTGGGGACGGTCGTCGCCGTCGTCCCGGCCGACCCCGCGCAGCCCCCTGCCCTGGTGATCAGCGACTTCGAGGCCGACCAGGCCCGGCAGGTGTCCGGCTTCGAGGACGTCCGCCCCTTCCGCGTCTGGGTGGAACTGCGGGACGCGGCCGATCTCACCGGCGCCTCCGCGCCGACGGTGCAGCATGCCAGGCCGGCTCAGTACGACACGGCCGAGCAGGACGAGGTGCTGCGCTCGGTGCTCGCCGACCGGAGCCTTCTCAACGGCACCATCGGCACCGATCTGCGCTATGTCCTGCACGACACCATCAGCCGCGTCGCCGCCTTCGCCCCGGAGCTGACGTGGACCGACATGACCGACGACCTCTATGAACTGCGCAGTGTGAAGTTCGACTTCGAGATCGACCGGCTGCGGCGGGCCACCGAGCTGTCCGAGGCAGGTATGACACATGCGGTCACGGACCTGCGCCCGGGGCTCACCGCCCTCGACCTGCGCCACCGCTACCAACAGGGCGTACTCACCGCGGCCATGGCCGCTCCCCGCTACGCCGGGTACTCGGACCAGTGGATCCTGCCCGCGGTCGGCTCGTCCACCAAGATCGGGGTCGACTCGGAGACGGACAGCGGCCTCGCCGACGGCGACCTCATCAAATTCGACTGCGGCGTCACCGTCGACGGCTACCGCGGGGACGGCGGCCGCACCTACGCCTACCGCACCATCCGGCCCGCCGCGCGCCGCCTGTACGACGTCCTCCTCGAAGCACACGAGAAGGCCCGCGCGGCCATCCGCCCCGGTACGCCGGTCCGCGAGGTGTTCCGCGCGGCCGAGCAGCACATCCGCGCCGGCGGCTACCCTGCCTTCACCCGCGGTCACTACGGCCACTCGGTCGGTATCGACACCTTCCACGAAGAGCCGCCCTACATCAGCGCGGCCGAGAACCGGCTGCTGCGGCCGGGAATGGTGCTGGCGGTCGAGACCCCCGCCTACTCCTCCGACACCGGAGCCATCATGATCGAGGATCTCGTGCTGGTGACCGCGGACGGCCACGAGGTGCTGCACCGACTGCCGCACGAGCTGACGGTGGTGAACTGACCATGGAGAACACGCCCAGCGGCAGCACGGCCCTCGCTCTCGAACAGGCCCACACCGCCCGCAACTACGCACCGCTTCCGGTCGTCATCAGCCAGGCGGACGGAGCCTGGGTGACCGACACCACCGGGGTCCGCTACTTCGACTGCCTGGCCGGCTACTCGGCCCTCAACTTCGGCCACCGCCACCCCCGGCTCGTGCAGGCCGCCGTCGACCAGCTCAGCCGCGTCACCCTGACCAGCAGGGCCTTCCACCACGATCAACTCGGCGCGTTCTGCGCCGAACTCGCCGACCTCACCGGCACGGAAGCCGTCCTGCCGATGAACACAGGCGCCGAAGCGGTGGAGAGCGCCCTGAAGATCGCCCGGAAATGGGGCTACGAGATCAAGGGAGTGCCCGAGAACCAGGCCACCATCGTCGTGGCCGACGGCAACTTCCACGGCCGTACCACCAGCATCATCTCCTTCTCCGGCGACAAGGACGCCACCGCCGGCTTCGGCCCCTACACACCCGGTTTCCGCTCCGTGCCCTTCGGAGACACCGACGCGCTGGCCGACGCGATCGACGCCACCACCGTCGCCGTACTCATCGAACCGATCCAGGGCGAGGCCGGTGTCGTCATACCGCCGGACGGCTACCTGCGCGCGGTCCGGCACCTGTGCACCGACCGCAACGTCCTGTTCGTGGCCGACGAGATCCAGAGCGGACTCGCCCGCACCGGACGCACCTTCGCCTGCGACCACGAAGACGTCCGCCCCGACCTCATGCTCCTGGGCAAGGCACTCGGCGGAGGCATCCTCCCCGTCTCCGCGGTCGTCGGCGGATGGGACGTCCTGGGCGTACTCCGACCCGGCCAGCACGGCAGCACCTTCGGCGGCAACCCGCTCGCCGCGGCCGTCGGCCGCGCCGTGATCGCCCTGCTGCGCGACGGCAGCCTCCAACAGCGCGCCCAGCGACTGGGAGAGGACATGGCCGGCCGACTCGACCAGCTGATCGGCCACGGCGTCACCGCCGTACGCAGCCGCGGCCTGTGGGCAGGTGTCGACATCGACCCCGCCGTGGCCACCGGGCGGCAGATCTGCGAACGGCTGATGCGGCGCGGAGTCCTCGCGAAGGAGACCCATGGCGCCACCATCCGCCTCGCTCCACCCATCATCGCCGAGACCACAGACCTGACCTGGGCGATCGAGCAACTGGCAGCCGTACTCGACGAAAGGACAGGCCAGTGAGACCAGCGCCCGTCGCCACACCCGTGCCAACCGCCGCCGGCTCCGGCACCAGACTCCGTAAAGCCATCATCGGAAGTTTCGTCGGCACATCCATCGAGTGGTACGACTTCTTCCTCTACGGCTCGGCCGCCGCACTGATCTTCAACAAGGTCTTCTTTCCCGACGTCGACCCGCTCACCGGCACCCTGCTGTCCTTCGCCACCTACGCCGTGGCCTTCATCGCGCGTCCCCTGGGCGGCATCCTCTTCGGCTACCTCGGCGACCGGCACGGCCGCAAGTCCACACTCATGGCCACCCTGATGCTTATGGGCCTGTCGACCTTCCTCATGGGGCTGCTGCCCGGATACGGCACCCTCGGCATCGCCGCCCCCCTCCTGCTCGTCGTCCTCCGCTTCTGCCAGGGCCTCGGCCTGGGCGGCGAATGGGGCGGCGCCGTCGCCATCGTCGCCGAACACGGCGAAGCCAGCGGTGGCGCCGCCCGCCGCGGCTACTACGCCAGTTGGCCCCAGATCGGCATGCCCATGGGCAACCTGCTCGCCGTCGGAGCCCTCGCCCTCGCCAACGCGGTCCTCTCCGAGGATGCCTTCAACGCCTGGGGATGGCGCATCCCGTTCCTGCTGAGCGCGTTGCTGATCGGCGTGGGCTTCTGGATCCGCAAGACCGTCGAGGAATCCCCCCTGTTCAAGGAGATCGCCGAGCAACCCGCCTCGCATCACCCCCTGCGTGAGGTGTTCCGCACCCAACGCAAGCCGCTGCTGGTCACCATCGGCATGCGGATCGCCTCGGACGTCTCCTACTACACGTTCGCCCTCTTCTCCATCACCTACGTCACCCAGCAGCTGGAACTGGAACGGTCCCTCGTGCTGAACGGTGTGATCGTGGCCTCAGTGTTCCAACTCGTCGCCATCCCGGCCTTCGCCGTCCTGTCCGACCGTGTCGGACGACGCCCCGTCTACCTCGCGGGCGCGGCCGCCGTCGGACTCTGGGGTTTCGCCTTCTTCCCGCTCCTCGACACCGGATCGGCCGGAGCGGCGATCCTCGCGATCACCGTCGGTCTGGTGGGCCAGGCGGCCATGTTCGGCCCCATGGGCGCCTACATCACCGAGCTCTTCCCCACCAACGTCCGCTACAGCGGCTCCTCCATCGGCTACCAGCTCGCCGGCATCGCCGGAGGCAGCGTCGCCCCGCTCATCGGCGTCGCCCTGCTGAGCAGCTTCGGCACCGGGCAGGCCGTAGCCGGCTACAGCGCCCTGGCCTCTCTCATCACCATCGCGGCCGTCTGCTGGTCGAAAGAGACCAGCAAAGAACTCCTCTGACACTCCGCGCGAGCGCTCGGTTCAAGCGCCGTTGCCCGAGCGGCCCTGCCCCGGCAGCACACACCCAGAGCTGCCGGGGCGATCGAGCGCCGGGCAGGCCTTGCACCTGCATCTCCCCGCAGGAAGCGGGACGTCTTTCCTTGGACCACCGACGCAGCACCAGCCGCCCTCGGTCACGGCGACCAGCCCAAGATCGACTATACCCGTCCCGGCACGCCGACGATCACACCTACCGACCAAGCCGCGGCAGGATGGCGGATTTCTCATGTGGCGATCGTCAGGCCGGCGATATTCCACGTGCCGGGCCGGTCCGCAACGCGGTAGAAGCTCACATGTGACTGTTTTCTACTGCGCCAAGTGCGGGACGGCGCTTACCGGGGACCTGGTGGTTCTGTCTTCTGTCCCCGACGTCGGCGACCCGGACGACGGCCGGGACAAGAAGACCGGGCGGGCCCGATCCACCGTCCCGCGCGGGCACTACGCCATCGACCCCGACCCGTGGGGCGCGCCTTTCGCCCTGGCCGCCGCACCCCGCCGTCACCCCCACAACACGGGCCGCGAGCTGCTGCGGCTCGACACCTGGGCCACTGTCTCCGCGGGCCAGCGCGACAGCGTCGTTGTCCACCCCGACGACATCCTGCCTCGCCTCACCCACTTCACCTGCGGGGACAACTGGAGCGGGTGCTGCGGCCCCACCGGTGCGCACGGCCCTAACCTGGCGTGCTCCTGCGGCTCGCGTCTCGCTACCTGGGCCGCCGATTGCCTGGGTCCCAATGAACTCCACCTGGACCCTGTTCGCGTCTACGCCTGGCACTAGGCCGGAGCCGTCGAAGCCTGGGATTTTCGTGCTATCCCGTGTTTTCGAGGGGCGGCTTGGTTGGTTTATTGGGTGGATCGCCTGCGATATCATATTTAGTTGTGGCGAATGCTGGTCGATACAGGGCCATTCCTGCCGGCGTCGGTCGTCGTCGGGAAGTGGCGTTGCCATGATCTGGGAAATGCTGGTCCTGGGCTTCGTGCTCAGTCTCGACAATTTCCGCGTGTCGATCGCGCTCGGCACCGTCCCATTCGGTCTGAAGCGTGCGGTGCAGGTCGCGCTGACCTTCGGGCTGTGGGACGCGATCATGCCGCTGGTGGGGCTGTTGATCGGGCGCCAGATCGGGGAGTCCCTCGGGGGCGTCGCCGATGTGGTGGGCGCGGCCGCGCTCGGCGGGTACGGCCTCTATCTCGTCATCTCGGCCCTGCGGAACCCCGAGCCGGACGAGTTGGACCACCCGTGGGCGCTGTTCGGTATCCCGTTGACACTGAGCCTGGACAACCTGTTCGCCGGGGCGAGCCTGGGGATCATCGGGCTCTCGCCCTGGTTCTCGGCCGCCGTCTTCGGCGTCATCACGGCGGTGATGTCGCTGGTCGGGCTCCGGCTCGGGCGGGTTGCGGCGCGCCTCGTCCGGATCCGCTCGGACCTGCTGAGCGGGGTCACCCTCATCATCGCCGCTGTGGCGCTGCCGTTGTGGTTCGGCGGCTAGCCGGCTCCGCTCCACCCGGGACCCCGGCCGGCCGGCGAACCCCGTGCGGGCGTGGGACCAGCGGAAGTTCGTCGGCCCGCGAGTCCGCGTTGGCGGCCTCGACCGCCCGGGCGACCAGGGCATGGTCGGGCGACAGATGACAGACCGGGTCGGTACGGGCCGCGTCGCCGGTGAGCAGGAACGCCTGGCAGCGGCAGCCGCCGAAGTCCAGCTCCCGCCGGGGGCAGCTCCGGCAGGGCTCCGGCATCCAGTCGGTCCCGCGGAACGCGGTCATCACCGGGGACTCGGCCCAGATCCGCGCCAACGGATCCTCCCGCACGCTGGCCCGCGGCAACGGCAGGGAATGGGCGGCCGGGCAGGGCAGGACGTCGCCGTTCGGTGTCACGGTCAGCTGCCGGGAGGCCCAGCCGCTCATACAGGGCTTCGGGAAGCGGCTGTAGTAGTCGGGGAGGACGTAGATGATGTCCATGCGGTCCCGCAACCGCTCGCGCGCCGCCCGTACGACGACCTCGGCCGCTTCGAGCTGGGCCCGGCTCGGCAGCAGCGCGTCACGGTTTCGCCAGGCCCAGCCGTAGTACTGGGTGTTGGCCAGTTCCACCCGGTCGGCGCCCACCCTCTCGGCCAGGGCCAGCACGTCGGCGACGCGGTCGATGTTGAGCCGGTGCAGCACCACATTCACGGTGAGCGGCCAGCCCAGCTCCTTGACCAGGCCCATCGCCTCGATCTTGCGCTGGAAGGACGGAGTCCCGGCGATCCGGTCGGACCTGGTCGGCTCGTCGGCCTGGATGCTGATCTGTACGTGGTCCAGACCGGCCGCCCGCAGCTGCTCGGCCCTCGGACGGGAGAGCCCGAGGGCGCTGGTGATCAGGTTGGTGTAGAGGCCCAGATCGTGGGCGTCCGCCACGATCTCCACCAGGTCGCGGCGCAGCAGCGGTTCCCCGCCGGACAGATGGCACTGCAGCACCCCCAGGTCGACGGCCTCGGCCAGCACTCGCCGCCACTCGTCGGTGGTCAGCTCGTCCCGGTAGTCGGCCAGGTTCAGCGGGTTGGAGCAGTACGCGCAGGCCAGTGGGCAGCGGTAGGTGAGCTCGGCCAGCAGACCGAACGGGCTATCCATCGCCGACCTCCAGCCAGCGTCGGGCGACGAGCCGGGTCAGGAACTGCCGTACCTCGTCGTCGGGGACGCTCTGGTAGCGGGTGCCCAGCTCGGTCACGATCTCGGCCACGGTGTGCCGGCCGTCGCACAGTTCGAGGATGTCCGCGCCGGTGCCGTTCAGCACCACCACCGTCTCGGGGTGCAGCAGGACCTGACACTGCCGGGTCCGGGAGAAGGTCAGCCTGACATGGCGCGCCAGCCGGGGCCGGTCCGCGTCGGACACCGTGACACCGGGTCGGGTCGTGGCGCTGGTCTGGGTCGCTCCGGTAGGGGTCAGGTCCATGGCGGTCACTCCGGGTAGGCATGGTCGATGGCGTCCAACTGGCTCCACAGGACGTCGCACTTGAACGACAGCGCGTCGACGGCGCGCGCCTGGGACTCGGCGGTGAGGCAGTGCGCGGTGACCACCTCGAGGGCGTGCTCGCAGTCGCGGGGTGCCTGCTCCAGACGGGCGCGGAAGTAGGCGAGGCCCGTGGGGTCGAGCCACGGGTACCACCGCTCGAACGCGGCCAGCCGCGCCGCCATCAGGTCGGGCGCGAACAGCTCAGTGAGCGAGGACGCCACCGCCTCCACCCACGGCCGGGTCCGCGTGAAGTTCACATAGGCGTCGACGGCGAACCGCACTCCGGGTACCAGGTGCCGGTGGTCCAGGATCTCCTCGCGGGTCAGCCCGGCGGCCTCGCCGAGACGCAGCCACGCCTCGATGCCGCCCTCGCCGGCGGCGGTGCCGTCGTGGTCGAGGATCCGTCGTATCCAGCGGCGGCGGACCTCGACGTCGGGGCAGTTGGAGAGGATCGCGGCGTCCTTGCGGGGGATGTTCTCCTGGTAGTAGAAGCGATTGGCCACCCAGCCCCGGATCTGCCCGGGGCTCAGCCAGCCTGCGTTCATCCGGACATGGAACGGGTGCTGGTCGTGGTATCGCCGTGAGTGGGCCCGCAACGTCTCGACGAAGGCGTCGGCGCCGGTGCTCGTGGTGGGCGCTGTCACGGCCCTACACCTGGACCTCGAGGCCGTCCATGGCTACCTCCATGCCCCTCTCCTCCACCGTACGCCGCTCGGGAGTGTGCTCCAGGAGGACCGGGTTGGTGTTGTTCAGGTGTACGAAGATCGTCCGCTCCACGCCCAGCGACGGGAGCTGCGCCAGGCTGCCGTCAGGGCCGTCGATGGGCAGGTGGCCCATCTCCCGGGACGTCTTGCCGGCCAGACCGAGCCGTACGAGCTCGTCGTCGCGCCAGCAGGTCCCGTCGATCAGCAGGCATGTGCAGCCCTCGATCTCCGCGCGCAGGGCCGCCGTCAGCGCTTGCACCGCCGGCAGGTACACGAGTGTCCCGCCGCTGCGCTCGTCGGTCAGCCGGTAGCCCACGACGCGGCCGTGGTCCGCCCCGGGGCCGAACCGAGCGCGCTTGGTGGTGGGCACGTCGAACGCCCGGCAGGACAGCCCGTCCGCCAGGGCGAGGCGGGCGCCGGGGGTCACTGTCCGCCAATCGACGGGGCAGTAGCGTTCGAGTGTGCGCAGAATCCCCGAGCCGGCGCTCAGGGTCTCGTGCACCGCCGGCGTGGCGTACAGCAGCAGGGCGCGGGCCTCGCGCAACAGAAGCAGGCCCAGCGTGTGGTCCAGCTCGGCGTCGGTGAGCAGCACCGCCTCCAGCGGCGTCGTCCGGTCACCGTGCGGGTGCAGACCGGGGAAGGCCTCGATCTGGGCGCGGATGTCGGGCGAGGCGTTGATGAGGAACCACCGGCGGCGGTCGGCGCTGACAGCGATCGACGACTGGGTGCGCGCGAGCCCGGCCCGGGAGCGGACCGCCGTGCACACCGGGCAGCCGCAGTTCCACTGCGGGGAGCCGCCCCCCGCCGCCGAGCCCAGCACTCGCAGGATCACACCGACACTCCGTTGGTCGAAGATCCGGGTCCGTCGCCGGCCCGGCCGTCTGTGGCCGCCCCGAACGGCCGGAGGGCGCCGGACCAGGTCCGGCGCCGTCCCACCTCGGCTAGTCCGCCAGCCGAGCGACGTACATGGTCACCTCGGCCGCGACTCCGATCTCCTCGAATTCGGGCGTCTCCCACACAGCGAGCTGCGACTCCATGGGTCCACCTCCTCTCTGCCCCGAACTGCGGCAGGTTCCGGTCACGCGCTACGACGATTCCGGGAGGGCGAAGACGATCAGGGCGCTTCCGTGCCCCGCGCCGAGCATGCCGGGGAGGAACCCCTCGGCCCACCCGCCCCAACCGACCGGCACAGCGATGTACTGCCTGCCGTCGACCATGTAGGTGGTCGGGCTGCTGTGGTGGCCGCTTCCGCACTGGAACTGCCACAGCAGCTCCCCGGTGCGGGCGTCGAACGCGTTGAACTCTCCGGAGGGTTCACCGGCGAACACCAGGTCACCGCCGGTGGCCAGCACCGAGGCACACATCGGGAGTTCGTTGCGCCAGCGCCACTTCTCCTCGCCGGTGGTGTCGAACGCGCTGATGGACCCGGCCATGTCCTCGATGTCCACCTGAACGCCCGCGCCCCAGTACGGAATGCTCTCCTTGAACTCCCGGCGCCACCGGGTGGCCGTGGCCCCGGTGTCCTGGACCGGGACGTAGAACAGACCGGTCCTGGGGCTGTAGGCCGCATGTGTCCATTCCTTGGCGCCGGCCGGACCCGGGAAGAAGTGGACCGGTTCGCCCTCCTTGTCCGGGTACACCTTGGCCGTCACCTGGCCGTCCCTGGTGATCGCGCCCCACGTGATGCGGTCCACGAAGGGAGTGATCCTGACCCGCTCGCCGTTCGTGCGGTCGAGGACGAAGAAGTAGCCGTTCTTGTCGAAGTGCCCGAGCAGTTTGCGCCCGTCCTCCTCGAACAGGATGCACTCGGCGATGCTGTCGTAGTCCCACACGTCGTGCGGGGTGCACTGGTAGTGCCAGCGGATCTGACCGCTGTCCACGTCCACGGCGATGATGCTGTCGGTGAAGAGGTTGTCGCCCTCGCGGACGCCCCCGTCGAAGTCGGGCGCCGGGTTGCCGGTGCCGACGTATAGCAGGTTCGTCTCCGGGTCGAAGGTGCCGGTGACCCAGCAGTTCGCCCCGCCCCGTGCCCAGGCCTCGCCCTCGGCGGGCCAGGTCTCCGAGCCGGGCTCCCCGGGCTTCGGCACCGTGTAGCAGCGCCACTGGTGCTCGCCGGTGGTGAGGTCGAACGCGTCGAGGTGGCCGCGTACGCCGAACTCGCCGCCGGAGCTTCCGACGATGACCATGTTCTTCACGACCAGCGGGGCGAGGGTGGCGCTCTCCCCGGCCCGGACGTCTCCATAGGTCTTGTCCCAGACCCGCTTGCCGGTGGTGGCGTCGAGTGCGAGCAGCCGGGCATTGGCCGTGACGAAGAAGACCTTCCCCTGAGCCACGGCGACCCCACGGTTCACGTTCCCGCAGCACAAGGACACGTCGAAGGGGACCGCGTGCTTGTACCGCCAGATCTCCACGCCCGTCTTCGCGTCGAGGGCCCACGCCCAGCCGTCCCAGCCGGACAGGAACATGACCCCGTCGACGACGATCGGGGCGGCCTCGAACGAGTAGGTCGACGCGCCCGCGATCAGGCCGGTCGTGCCGGCCTGGAAGACCCAGGCGGGGACGACGCGCTTCACGTTCTCCGTGTTGATCTGGTCCAGCGGGCTGTACCGCTGCCCGTCGTAGGCGCCGTAGTAGGTGAGCCAGTTCTGAGGTTCCTCGCGGGCATTGAGTATGCGCTCGTAGTCGACACCGGCCACTACCGGCGGCGCGACATCCCCGCCCGCGACCTTGCCGCTCAGGGCTCCCTGGTCGACAGCCACACCCGCGTCCACGTAGTCGACGGTCATGTTCCTCGACCTCCTGCTTCTTCCTACGGCCGCGGCTGTTCGGGACGGTCCAGGCGAGCCTCCGGCGGAGCGTCCCCCAGGACGACGACGGCCCCGGTCAGCCCCCGGCCCTCGTCATTGCCCGTGGTCGAGCCGAACCAGTAGTAGCCCGGCCCGTCGAGGTTGAGGGTCGCGTGTCCCCGTGAATGGTTCACCAACCAGATGAACTTCCGGTCCCCGTTGCTCGGCAGGAGCGCGCAGTGTGTGTTCAGGTCGTCATTGACGAGTTCGAGCTCGATATCGCCTCCATGGGGCATGACCAGAATGGAGGGATCCCAGGTCAGCTCATCCGGGTTGATGCGGATGGTGGCCTCCATGTGGCCATCCGACCTCTCGACGGCCCGCCCGATACGTCCGGTTCCCAGCACTTGACCCAGCGCTGCCTTGTTCTGTGCGGCCAACCCGATCTTGTCCAGCAGGTCGGCTCGCTCCTGCGCGGTCGTCATCGGGCTTCACTCTCCTCGTCCCGAATATCTCTTCGTCCCGAATATCTCTGGGGTGAAAACGGTCTCCGAATCGACCTCGAAATTTCCTTTTCTGTGTCGCCCGGCACCCGGCTGCAATCGGCAGTCCAAGAGCGCCTTACGTCGGGTGAATCACACCGACAAAGGCGGACAAAATGATGGTCAACAAACACGCTACGCCGGTTGGATCACACCGACAAGGCAGCGGGCAGGTCCGGACCGCTCATGCCGTTCGTCCGCAGCCGGCCGCCGTTCGCAGCCGATGTGCCACCGCCGGCATCGATTCGTCGGTGCGACGAGATCGCTCACCGGCCCGGACCGGTCACGACGCGTCTCCCGATATCCGGGCCCCGGCGGAGGGGCGGGCGAGGTCGTACCGGTCGAGGTTCATGACCTTGTCCCACGCGGCGACAAAGTGCCGCACGAACCTCTCCCGTGCGTCGTCGCTCGCGTAGACCTCCGCGACGGCACGCAGCTCGGAGTCGGAGCCGAAGACGAGGTCGACGCGGCTACCGGTCCACCTGACCTCGCCGGTGACGCGGTCGCGCCCCTCGAAGATCTCCGCGGTCGCGGAGGCCGGCTTCCACTCCGTGCCGGTGTCGAGCAGATTCACGAAGAAGTCGTTGGTCAGCGCCCCGGGCGTGGAGGTGAAGACGCCCAGCGACGACTGCTGGTAGGTGGCGCCCAGCACCCGCAGGCCGCCCACGAGGACCGTCATCTCGGGCACGCTCAGATTCAGCAGGTTCGCGCGGTCGATCAGCAGGTGCTCCGACGGCAGCCGGCCGCCCCTGCCGCGGTAGTTGCGGAATCCGTCCGCGAGCGGTTCGAGCGCCGCGAAGGACTCCGCATCGGTCCACTCCTGCGTGGCGTCGGTGCGTCCCGGCACGAAGGGGACCTGAATGTCGTGGCCGGCGGTCCTGGCGGCCTGCTCGACGGCTGCGGCCCCGCCGAGCACGATGAGGTCGGCGAGCGAGATCTTCCTGCCCCCTGTCGGGGAGCCGTTGAAGGACTCTTGGACCTTCTCCAGGGTGCGCAGCACCTGTGCCAGTGTGCCGGGGTCGTTGACCTCCCAGCTCCGCTGCGGCTCAAGGCGGATGCGCGCGCCGTTCGCCCCGCCCCGCTTGTCGCTGACGCGGAACGTCGAGGCCGACGCCCACGCGGTCGAGACGAGCTGGGAGACCGAAAGTCCGGAGGCGAGGATCCGGCCCTTGAGCACGGCGATGTCCGTCGCCCCGACGAGTTCGTGGTCCACCGGGGGGACCGGATCCTGCCAGCGCAGCGTCTCCCGGGGAACCAGCGGTCCGAGGTAGCGCTGGATCGGGCCCATGTCGAGGTGCGTCAGCTTGAACCAGGTCCGGGCGAACACCTCCGCGAGCTGGTCCGGGTTCTCCAGAAAGCGCCGCGAGATCGGTTCGTAGACCGGGTCCGATCGCAGCGCCAGGTCCGTCGTCAGCATCGTCGGGGCGTGTGTCGTCGAGGGGTCGTGGGCGTCCGGCACGGTGCCGGCCCCGCCGCCGTCCTTCGGGATCCACTGCCACAGACCGGCGGGGCTCAGCTCCAGGTCCCACTCGTAGCCGAACAGGGTCTCGAAGTAGCTGTTGTCCCATCTCGTCGGCGTGGGTGTCCACGTGCCTTCGAGCCCACTGGAGACGGCGTCCGCGCCCTTTCCGGTGCCGTAGCCGCACTTCCAGCCCAGGCCCTGCCCCTCGAGAGGGGCGCCCTCGGGTTCGGGGCCGAGGCAGGCGTCCGGATCGGCCGCGCCGTGGGTCTTGCCGAACGTGTGGCCGCCCGCGATCAGCGCGACGGTCTCCTCGTCGTTCATCCCCATCCGCCGGAACGTCTCGCGGATGTCCCGGGCCGAGCCGAGCGGGTCAGGGACGGTGTTCGGTCCCTCCGGGTTGACGTAGATGAGGCCCATCTGGTCGGCGGCCAGCGGGGGCTCCAGCTCCCGGACGCCGCCATGGCGTTCGTCGCCGAGCCAGGCGTGCTCGGGACCCCAGTAGACGTCCTCGTCGGGCTCCCAGACGTCCGCCCGGCCGCCGGCGAAGCCGAACGTCCTGAAACCCATCGTCTCCAGGGCGCGGTTGCCCGCGAAGACCATCAGGTCGGCCCAGGAGATCCTGCGGCCGTACTTCTTCTTCACCGGCCAGAGCAGCCGGCGCGCCTTGTCGAGGTTGCGGTTGTCCGGCCAGCTGTTCAGCGGCGCGAAACGCTGCATGCCGGCGCTCGCGCCACCGCGGCCGTCGCCGACGCGGTACGTCCCGGCGCAATGCCACACCATCCGGAGCACGAGGGGCCCGTAGTGGCCGAAGTCGGCCGGCCACCACTCCTGCGACGTCGTCAGGACCTCGTCGACATCCCGCGCAAGGGCGTCGAGGTCGAGCGTCCGGAACTCCTCGGCATAGTCGAAGTCCTCGCCCATGGGGTCGGCCATGGCGGGGTGTTTCCGGAGGACCGCCAGGTTGAGCCGGTTCGGCCACCAGTCGCGGTTGCTCGCGCCTCCGGTCGGGTGGCTGCGGTGCCCGGCCGGGACAGAGAGGCCGAGGCCGCCCGCGCGCCCGGTGTGCATCTCGCCGACAAGGGCGTTCGGACTGTCGGACACGGGAACCTCCTTCCGGGAACAGGGGCTCAGAGGTGCAGCGCACGACGCACGGCCGGCGCGTTCCGCCGGGAGACCGGCACCATTTCATCCGCCCGGTCGTCCATGACCAGAGACAGTTCGCCCTTGAGCCCGCGCTCGATCTCCCGGACGCGGCTGAGGTTGACCAGATACCGGCGGTGCACCCGCAGGAAGCCGGCATCCGCCAGCTCACTGTCGAGCTTGTCGAGGCTCAGGGAGGCGGCTCGCAGTCGCCCCTGATCGGTGGCGAGCCACACGTTGTTTCCCTGCGACTCGGCGAAGGAGACCTCCGGCAGCCGCAGCAGCACCATCCGGTTGTCGCGCATCGCGACGAGCCGGCGCGGCTGTACCCGGGGGTGCGCGGGACCCTCCGCCTGCGGCAGCTCTGCCCCGTCGGAGGCACCGAACGAGACCAGGTTCCCGATCAGACGTCCCGAGGTGAAGACGGGGCGGATGCTGACCGATGTCGGCTCGTCGGCGAGGCGGGCGAAGATCTCTGTCGAGCCGACCCAGTCGGGATTGCGGGCCGCCTGGCTGGTGGCGTACCGGGCAGCTGTGATCAATTCCGGCAGCCCGGGGTTCCAGCGCAGCGTGGGATCGACCGCCGGGGTGCACGCGGGCACGCCCAGGAGCACGCTGGCCACGTCGTCGGCGACCACCACCTTGCCCGCGGTGTCCACCGCCGCGAGCGCCGTACCGGAACGCGCCCTGGCCTGTGTGTAGGCCGCGACCAACTCGGCGCCGCTGTCACGGGCGCGTCTCTTCAGCGAGTCCTGGGTCATGGTGACCGCGTTCGCCAGCCAGCTTTCCGCGGACGCGGGGAGTTGCCTGCGCCAGCAGCAGATGTTCAGGACCGCGATCGGTTCCCTGGTCACCACGTCTCGCACCGCGACCCCCGCGCAGGCCCAGCTGTGGAAAGCCTCGCACCAGTGCTCGGCGCCCCTGATCGGTACCGGGCCGTGCGTCTCGAGCGCCGTACCCATGCCGTTCGTGCCGACCGCGCGCTCGGACCAGCAGAACCAGGGCGCCAGATTGGAGTCGCCGGCGCGGGCGAGCGTGGCTTGATCACCCCACTCGGCCAGGATCCGGCCGGTGGCATCCGTGACGGTGACCGCGCCACCGAGGCTGCCGACTTCGTGGGCCACCGAGGCGGCACGGAAACCCAGCTCGGCGAATACGACGTCGTGCTCGGGCGTGTGGTCGGGCTCCGCGACGGCCACGGGAGCCTTGGCGAGGTGCGGATCGACCTGGTACTGCTCCCGGCAGCGATGCCAGGAGATCGCGACGAGAGGCCGGATCCCGAGGACGTGATCCTCGCCCTGCACGAACCGTTCCCACGCCGCGAGCACGCTGCCGCCGCCCGGGTGCACCGGGATGGGTTCGAGCCGATGTGCATCCCTCATGGTTCACAACTGCCCTTGGTGCGTCCCCGACGTCCGATGCGGGTCTTTCTGCTTCGTCACTCGTCCCAGGTTGTGTCACGACCTGTACTCCCCACCCTAGGTTGGGGGTGCCGATAAAGCATCCGCCCAGGTGAAGCGACTGATCACCGCTTTTCGGGCTGCGGCGACCCACCGAACTGATCACTGCGCGGTCCCGTGAAGCGCCGTTCAACGCGTTCACGCGCTCGGTGCCGGATGCTCTTCCCCGGCGATTCGCGTGCGGGGTTTCCTGATGGCGCACGGGAGACAGGTGGAAGCGACGCGTACGCGCAGTGATTGCGGGCGTGGCAATGCGCCTTGGCGTAGGCGGTCTCGCTCACCTGTGCCATGCGTCGGCCCAGGTTGGGCCAGCGGAGCATGCGAAAAGCGAGGGGGAGGTATAGCCATGTCTGCCAGTGTGATTCGTGGGATGGGTGTGTGTCTGCCGGAACGTGTCGTTGCCAATGAGGATCTCGAGGACCGATTGCAGACGTCGGATACCTGGATCCGTACCCGCACGGGCATCCATCGCCGTCGCTGGGTCGAACCGGGGACGGGCACCGGGGACCTCGCGACCGTCGCCGGGGCCGGAGCTCTGAGCTCCGCGGGGATGGACGCTGATTTCGTTCTGCTGGCCACGACCACCCCCGATCGTCCATGCCCCGCGACCGCGCCCGAGGTGGCCGCCCGAATCGGCCTGGTCGATGTGCCGGCTGTGGACATCTCGGCTGTGTGCTCCGGGTTTGTCTACGGGCTCGCACTGGCCTCATCGCTGATCTCCTCCGGCGTGTGTGCCCGTCCTCTGGTGATCGGGGCAGAGGTCTATACGTCGATCATTGATCCCTCGGATCGAGGGACTGCGGTCATATTCGGCGACGGCGCCGGAGCCGTGCTGCTGGAACAGGGCGATGAGGAGGAGCCCGGAGCGATCCGCGCCTTCGACCTGGGAAGCGACGGAAGCAACAGCGATCTCATCGCGATCGCTGCGGGTGGCTCGCGAGCTCCGCATCGTGACGTGCCTGCCCCGAAGGAGGACAGGTACTTCCGCATGCAGGGCCACAGTGTCTTCGCGCAGGCGATTCAGCGGATGACCTCTTCCTGCCTCTCCGTACTGTCCCGCACCGGGTGGCCGTCCCAATCGGTCGATGTCTTCATCAGCCATCAGGCCAACCAGCGCATCGTCGACGCCGTCGGTGACCGGCTGGGCGTCGATTCGAGTCATCGGTTCGGCAACATCGCCGAGGTGGGCAACACCGCTGCGGCGTCCTTGCCCTTGGCCATGGCGGACGCGGCGACCCGCGATGGGGTCGAGCCGGGGGCCCGGACCCTGCTCACGGCCTTCGGGGGCGGACTGACCTGGGGTTCAGTTGCGCTGAACTGGCCCGATGTCAAACCGATTCATGGCGTGCCGGCTCGTCCGAGCAGTGGCTGACGCCCGCGCCACAGAACGCACTTTTCGAATAATGGGGAGGAAACCCGGTGTCTTCCGATTTTGCGGTTCACGAACAACGCACGTCTATCGGTATTACCGGCATAGGCACGTACTTGCCGCCCCGGGTCCGCACCTTCGCGGACACAGCCACGATGGTGGGGATGCCCGAGCAGTGGGTACTGGAGCGAACAGGCATCCGCAGTCGACACGTCGCCGACGATGACCAGGCCACGTCGGACATGGCTGCGCAGGCGGTCAGCAGTGCCCTGATGTCAGCCGGACTCACGGCCGAGCAGCTCGGGCTGATCCTGGTGGCCACCACTACCCCGGATGAGCCCTGCCCCTCGACGGCCTGCCGGGTCCAGGGCCTGATCGGCGCGGCGCAGGCGGTGGCCATGGATGTGGCGGCGGCGTGCTCGGGATGGCTGTTCGCCGCCAAAGTGGCCCAAGCATGGCTCACGGCCAACCCCGAGGTGGAGCACGCCGTGGTCGTGGGAAGCGAGACGTACTCCCGCTTCCTGAACCCCGACGACCGTGCCACTGCCGCATTGTTCGGCGACGGAGCCGCGGCCACCGTGGTGAGCCGGGTCGCTGGGGGCGAGGGATTCGCTCCCATCATCCTGGGGTCGGACGGCAGTCGCGGCGATTTCGCCTGGATCCCCGGCGGCGGTAGCCGCATCCCGGCTTCCGCGGAAAGCGTGCGCGAGCGCTCCCACACGGTGCATATGGACGGCCGCGCCGCACGGGTATTCGTCTACGAGGCCTTTCCGAAGCTCGTCACAGAGGCCCTCGCTCGCACCGGTACCCACCCAGAGGAACTCGCCGCGGTCGTGGCGCACCAGCCCAACCCGATTCTCCTCCGCCGTGCCTACGCCAACACCGCTCTGCCGCCGGACAAGTTGGTCGTCACCGGTGACCGGGTGGGCAATCTCGGTGCCGGCGCACTGCCCCACGCACTGAACGAAGCCGCCGTCAGCAAGAAGCTCGTACCCGGCGACAAGGTCCTCATGGTTGCCTTCGGCGCCGGCCTCACCTGGGGCAGCACCGTCTTGACCTGGAGCGGAACCGCCGACCACGCGCTCTCCTGACGTCCTGTCCCGGCGTCGCGGCAACACCACCGAAGAGGCATCACCCTCATCCTTGCACCCCATCCCTCTCACACGCAGCCAGGAGCTTCTCATGGTCACCAGTAACGAGATCTACACGACCGCAACAGAATTCCTCACAGGGCAGCTTCAGGTGTCGCACGACACCGTCGCACCCGACGCCACTTTGGACAGCCTCGGATGCGACTCACTCGCCGCAGTGGAACTCTTCCTCCATCTGAAGGACAAGTTCAACATCCACGTGGACGAGGGCAAGGCCGATCCTTCCCTCACCGTCGCGCAGACCGTCGCCCTGTTCGCACAGGAAATAGACGGCACGACCTCGGCGCCGTGACCAAGCCGTTCGCCGTGGGCAGGGTGTTCCTCTTCCCCGGCCAGGGCCGCCTCCACGGCGCCCACCTGCGCGAGGCGATCCAGCGCCCCGAGGACCGGGCCGCAGCACGCGAGGTGTTCGAGGTCGTCGACGGTCTTGCTCGCCCCTTCGGAATGTCCACCAACGACTGGTGGGACCGATCCGGCGCCGCCGACCCTGAAGACGCACAGCCTCTTGGCACGCCCCAACTCATCATGTTCGCCACCTCCATCGCGCTGTCCCGCACTCTGATGTCCCAGCACGCACCGCCGGACGCATTGATGGGATGCAGCTTCGGCGAGATCGCCGCCTTCGTCGTCGCCGGAGCATGGACGCTCGCCGATGGAGTCAGAGCGGTGTGCGAACTGGAGTCGGTCCTGGACAAGGTCCGAGGCAGCGGCGGCATGCTGCTGCTCCACGACAACCCGGACACCGTCCAGGGAGTCATCGACACTCTGCGCCTGCCCCGCGTCGTGATCTCCTGCCGGACCGGCCCGTATCAAACAGTGATCAGCGGGCCCTTCGAGGATCTCGACATGACCGCTTCGGCCGCCCGCGACCTCGGTATCCCCACGACCCGGCTGCCCATGGTGCGATGCCTGTCCCACCACCCGGAGGCCGCCGAATCCGCCGACCGCTACCGCGCCCGCCTCACCAGCATCGCCCAAGCCCCTTTTCGTATCCCGGTCTACTCCCCGTGCGCCGGACGCTGGTACACCGCGGACGACGACCTGCGCCGGCGCCTGGCGGACAACCTCCGCCTCCCGCTCGACATCACCAGCGCTCTGCACGCCTTGGCCCGCCACGGTGCCAGCTGCTTCGTGGAATGCGGCTACGGCGGCGGCCTGGCCCAGGCCGCCGCCGACACGGTGCAGACCACCTGCGTCCACAACCCGCTCCGTCCCGCACGCCATGACAGGAAGTGAGCCTTACACCGATGAAAGCTCTGGTATTCCTCGATACCAACAAGGTAGGGCTGGTCGGCAAGCCGATTCCGGAGCCCGGGCCATGGGACGTGGTGGTGCGGACCACCGCGTCAAGCATCTGCACCAGCGACATCCACACCATCGCCGGCGGCATCGCCATCCCACAGGGCCGGACGCTGGGGCATGAGAGCGTCGGCCTGGTACACCGGGTGGGTGACAAGGTCACCGGGTTCAACGAGGGTGACCGGGTCGTTGTCGGCGCCCTCACGCCCTGCGGATACTGCGACTACTGCCAGCGTGGCCACAGCACCCAGTGCGGGGGAGCGTTGGGTGGTTTCAAGTGGACGACGCAGCGAGAGGGCAACCTGTCGGAGTACTTCGTCGTCAACGACGCTGCCTACAACCTCACACACATCCCTGACGACGTGACCGATGAGCAAGCCCTCTACGCGACGGACGTGTTGGGGACGGGGATAGCCGCGGCGCAACTCGCCGACATCCCGGTGGGCGGAACGGTGGCGATCATCGCGCAGGGGCCGGTGGGCCTGTGCGCGACGATGGGAGCACGCCTCCTCGGAGCGGGTCTGGTCATCACGACCGCGACCAGGCCCGAGCGGGCCCGGCTCTCCGAACGCTTCGGCGCCGACGTGGTGCTCAACCCGCGCCGGTGCAACGTGGTGGAGGAGGTCCGCGCGCTGGTCGGGCCGGAAGGGGTCGACTCCGCGATCGAGGCCCTGGGCACCCATGAGACGTTCGAGCAATGTGTGCGGCTCATCAAGCCCGGCGGCACCGTGGCCAATGCCGGCTATCACGGATGGGAGTCCCAGGCACCGCTGCCGATTCCCATCGTCTCGTTCGGCATGGGCATGAACGCCAAGACCATCCGTGGGCTGCTGGCGCCGGGAGGCCGGGAACACCTGACCCGGATGCTGCGGCTGCTGCAGACCGGCAAGGTCGACCCCACGCCCCTGACGACCCACCGGTTCCACTTCTCGGAGGTCGAGCGTGCGTTCCAGCTGATGTCCGACAAGGGCGAAAAGATCATCAAGCCGGTCATCACTTACGAGGAAGGCGACCTGTGAGCCAGCGACGCGGAGCGGGCCTGCTTGGCTGCGGCTACCGAATGCCCAGGAACGTACGACGCAACAATGACCCCGTCTTCGAGTGCCTGGACACCTCGCGCGACGCACAGGGCATCTATCAGTCCTTGCTGTTTCGCGACTTGGACCGCCGGCACTGCCTCGGCCCGGACGAGTCCATCACCGACCTGGTCACCGAATCCTGTCAGCGCACCCTCGACTCCGCCGGCGTTTCAGCGGACGACGTGGACCGGCTCTACGGCTACATAAGCGTGCCCGAGTACAACGCACCCAACGAGCTGTACCAGGTCCATCACGACCTGGGCCTCAGCCGGAACGCGATGGTCGTACCGATCAATGGCGAACAGGCCAATTTCCTGTCCGGGCTGGTACACGCCGCCGAGGCCGTTCGATCGGGAAGTGCCACGTACTGTCTTGTCGCGTGCGGGAGCAACTGGAGCCAGCACGTCGACTACAGCCAGGGCCATTCCACCTCCATCGGCGATGGAGCGGGGGCGACACTCATAGGTCCGTCCGACCGCTTCGTAGTGATCGATCACGCGTCGACGACGAATACGTCGTACTACCGTTATGCCACCATGGCCGTACGGCCGTTGACCGTCCACTCCCGCCGCCAGGTGCCGGTCGACAAGGCCGGGATGCCCATCGCGACACTCGAACTCACTCCGTCCGGTATTGAGGTGGTGTCCTCCTGGATCAAGAACGGCATCCCCGAACTCGTCAACGAACTGCTCGATCGCCATGGGATCAACGGCGACCAGATCACTCTGATCACCTATCAGAGCGTGCGGATCCTCCTCGACCATTGGGCTGAGCGCATCGGCCCGAAGGAATACGTGGACACGCTCGCCGAGTTCGGCCACATGATCGCCGCAACATATCCCGTGAACCTCGCCTACGCATTCGACAGCATCTCCACCGAGTACGTCGTACTCGCCGGCGTCAGCTTGGGGATGCAGTTGGAGGCCGTGCTCATCCGGGTGTGAACAAAGGCCGGAGAGCCCGGCTGCGGTCGACGCATGCTGTCGCTTCCGCAGCGGCAGGCAAGATCCCACGCACTGTCCCATCTCACGGCCGCAGCGCTCGGAGAGCGGCTTGGAGGCCCAAGTGAAAGAAATCCTCGACGCGATACTCGCGTTGGACACAGCGGACGTCGTGTCCGCCGACTTCGCCGCCCTGCCGCTTCCCGAGTCGTACCGCGCGATCACTGTGCACAAGGACGAGACGGATCTGTTCGACGGGCTCGTGACCCGTGACAAGGATCCGCGCAAGTCGCTCCAT